>NZ_CP030104.1:987500-2187500 GCF_003269425.1 Flagellimonas maritima
CGGGTTCTTTCCCTCTCGGACATGGACCTTAGCACCCATGCCCTCACTGCCCTGAAACATTATATAGCATTCGGAGTTTGTCAGGAATTGGTAGGCGGTGAAGCCCCCGCATCCAATCAGTAGCTCTACCTCTATATAACTATCAGAACGCTGCACCTAAATGCATTTCGGGGAGTACGAGCTATTTCCGAGCTTGATTGGCCTTTCACCCCTACCCACAGGTCATCCCAAGACTTTTCAACGTCAACGGGTTCGGTCCTCCACTGTGTGTTACCACAGCTTCAACCTGCCCATGGGTAGATCGCACGGTTTCGCGTCTACTACTACTGACTATGGGCGCCCTGTTCAGACTCGCTTTCGCTACGGCTGCGCACCTGAAGTGCTTAACCTTGCCAGTAAAAGTAACTCGTAGGCTCATTATGCAAAAGGCACGCCGTCATCCCGATAAATCGGGACTCCGACCGCTTGTAGGCGTATGGTTTCAGGATCTCTTTCACTCCGTTATTCACGGTTCTTTTCACCTTTCCCTCACGGTACTGGTTCGCTATCGGTCTCTCAGGAGTATTTAGTCTTGGCGGATGGTCCCGCCGGGTTCATACAGGGTTTCACGTGCCCCGCACTACTCAGGATACCGCTATCTAGGCGCTCTTTGCTCTTACGGGACTATCACCCTCTACGGTCAAGATTTCCAACTTGTTCTGATTCATCGCACTTCGAACATCGCGGTCCTACAACCCCGCTGCTGCCGAAACAGCAACGGTTTGGACTAATCCGATTTCGCTCGCCGCTACTATCGGAATCACTTTTGTTTTCTCTTCCTCCGCCTACTTAGATGTTTCAGTTCAGCGGGTTCGCCCCCCTTGCGGGGTGGCATATCTTCAATATGCCGGGTTGCCCCATTCGGATATCCGCGGATCGACACTCGTGTGCAGTTCCCCGCGGCTTTTCGCAGCTTATCACGTCCTTCTTCGCCTCTGAGAGCCAAGGCATCCCCCATACGCCCTTCTTTTGCTTGTCGCACCTGTACCTGGGTACAGATGCCCTCGTAATCCTTTGTTATGTTCTATTCTACTTCGTGTTTCTTCTTTGACTTCGCGATGATGGAATAAACCATCACGCTCCGTCCCAATATGTCAATGAACTTGTGGCGGGCCGCCACCGGCAAAAAAAAAATATGCCGTGGACAGCTTTTACGCCGTTGTGGAGAATATCGGAGTCGAACCGATGACCTCCTGCGTGCAAGGCAGGCGCTCTAGCCAGCTGAGCTAATCCCCCGTTTCAGTTGTCGGTCGTCAGTCGATAGCCGTCAGTACCAACCATAACCCTACTCCTATTCTTAACGTGAACGCTAACTCCCAGAATTTCCAATATTTTTTTTTAAAGAACTTCGTACTTCCGTATTTCAAACTTCGTACCTCCCGTAGTCTCAAACAGACTTACCCCGACTGCGCTCGGCACAGGCTTCTCGCCAGCCTTTCGACCTGTAGTCTCAGGCAGACTCGAACTGCCGACCTCTACATTATCAGTGTAGCGCTCTAACCAGCTGAGCTATGAGACTCTTTGGTGAACATATTATAAGACAGCATAAAAGATGAACAAGGACCGTTCCGATGGGGGGACGGGACATTGTCCGGTCGTCTCTTCTCTAGAAAGGAGGTGTTCCAGCCGCACCTTCCGGTACGGCTACCTTGTTACGACTTAGCCCTAGTTACCGATTTTGCCCTAGGCCGCTCCTTGCGGTGACGGACTTCAGGCACTCCCGGCTTCCATGGCTTGACGGGCGGTGTGTACAAGGCCCGGGAACGTATTCACCGGATCATGGCTGATATCCGATTACTAGCGATTCCAGCTTCACGGGGTCGAGTTGCAGACCCCGATCCGAACTGTGACCGGCTTTGTAGATCCGCGCCCCCTTGCGGGGTGGCTTCCCTCTGTACCGGCCATTGTAGCACGTGTGTGGCCCAGGACGTAAGGGCCGTGATGATTTGACGTCGTCCCCACCTTCCTCGCGGTTTGCACCGGCAGTCCCGTTAGAGTCCCCATCTTTACATGCTGGCAACTAACGGTAGGGGTTGCGCTCGTTATAGGACTTAACCTGACACCTCACGGCACGAGCTGACGACAACCATGCAGCACCTTGTAATATGTCCGAAGAAAAGGGTGTCTCCACCCCTGTCATACTACATTTAAGCCCTGGTAAGGTTCCTCGCGTATCATCGAATTAAACCACATGCTCCACCGCTTGTGCGGGCCCCCGTCAATTCCTTTGAGTTTCATTCTTGCGAACGTACTCCCCAGGTGGGATACTTATCACTTTCGCTTGGCCGCCGAGCCCAAGGGCCCGACAGCTAGTATCCATCGTTTACGGCGTGGACTACCGGGGTATCTAATCCCGTTCGCTACCCACGCTTTCGTCCATCAGCGTCAGTATATGGTTAGTCACCTGCCTTCGCAATCGGCGTTCTATGTGATATCTATGCATTTCACCGCTACACCACATGTTCCGGCAACTTCACCATAACTCAAGACCGCCAGTATCAAAGGCAATTCTACGGTTGAGCCGCAGACTTTCACCCCTGACTTAACGGCCCGCCTACGGACCCTTTAAACCCAATGATTCCGGATAACGCTCGGACCCTCCGTATTACCGCGGCTGCTGGCACGGAGTTAGCCGGTCCTTATTCTTACGGTACCGTCAGCCATCTTCACGAAGATGGGTTTCTTCCCGTACAAAAGCAGTTTACGACCCATAGGGCGGTCATCCTGCACGCGGCATGGCTGGATCAGAGTCCCCTCCATTGTCCAATATTCCTCACTGCTGCCTCCCGTAGGAGTCTGGTCCGTGTCTCAGTACCAGTGTGGGGGATCCCCCTCTCAGGGCCCCTAACCATCGCTGCCTTGGTGGGCCGTTACCCCACCAACAAACTAATGGTACGCATGGCCATCCCTGTCCGATAAATCTTTAATCACGTGGACATGTGTCCATATGATGCCATGGGGCATTAATCCAAATTTCTCTGGGCTATTCCCCTGACAGGGGCAGGTTCCATACGCGTTCCGCACCCGTGCGCCGGTCGTCGGCGGGTGCAAGCACCCCCGTTACCCCTCGACTTGCATGTGTTAGGCCTGCCGCTAGCGTTCATCCTGAGCCAGGATCAAACTCTTCATTGTCTATCGTTAAATATCTATCCAACTACCTTGGACAATGACCGAGTCCCCCGCATCAAAATGGTTCCTTGTGTTCTCTTTTACGCTGTCTATACAATATGTCAAATGAACTTCTTGAATCCGAAAAAGAAAAAAACAGCCCCGAAACGGGACCTATCTACCCTCTTACAGCGCCCAACCTTATCAGCTAAGCGGGTGCAAATATAAACAGGTTATTTCTTCTCCGCAAATAGTTTTGACTTAATTTTATCCAAAAAAGAAAAGAAAATTGTAAGGTGCTGTTTTCCAGTTACAAATTGAAAAAACTTCAAGAAAAGAAATTCCAGACCAATCCAAAACGTATGACAAAGTCGCGGTAAGGATAATTAGGTGCTGCATAAAAATTTGGTTCTGAAAAAGAAGAATTGAAGTGTTCTGCCTTTAAGTATATTCTTGTCTGCCTAACTTTCGCGTTAATAAAAAAATCCATCATTGGAAAGCCGCCAAATTCTTCTCTATTTTGCGTATAAAACTCACTTAATAGCGGGTTATAAGCATTCATATTATAGGATGTAAAATATTTAAGGGTAACCCCTGTTTGCAAGAACATCGCTTTTTTGAAAGCATCCGTTGAGAAGTAAAGCGTATTTCTTGTTACGACTTGAGGAACATTAAGCACTTGGGTATCCTGGGTAACATCTTGATAGAGAACTGTATTGGCTAAAGCCCATTTTCTCCACTTGAACTCCTTAAAATATTTAATCCGTAGGTGATTAATAGTGGAAGTCTCTTGAATAGGTTTCACGAAAGCGGTTTCAAGACCGTTATCTATTTCTTCTTGTTCGGCCTCTGATGACGCGAAGTATGTATAATTGTCAATTGCACTGTATTCAGCTTTTATATTTCCAAAAAAAAATGAGTCAAAACCAAACGCTATATTTTGTATCTGTTGTTTTTCAAAATTATCCGTATTCTGCCAATTAAAATTCTCGTAATCACTCTGGTATAATAAGTAATTGAAGTTAGGCATCCGTGAAGATGCATTAATCGAACCAAAAAATAGATTGTTCTTGTTTATTATATACTGTACAGAAGTGTTGAAAGTATTCCCTGTAAGTTCTCCTAAAATGTTATAGTTAATGCTACCATCTAATTTTAAACGTCCTAAATCCTTTGAATAGGTCCCTCCGATAGCAATTTCCTCTCCTTTCAATTGATTCCCTATAATCCCTTCATCCGTAACTAAAATGCTATTAAAGAAATAATTATAATTATAGAGACTTGCATTCCCAGAAATCTTCCCTAAAACTCTATTTGAAAATTCTATACTTAGCTTATTAAACATTGTTTTTAGACGAGCTCTATCATCTATTGGTTCTGAAAAGACATCTTCTCCAAAAGCATTATTCTGCTCTGTTTGCGTAAATTGATAATATTTAGTTTCATAATTGAATTCATGGCCAATCACTAACGCTGTAGGTTTTTTACTGGTCGAATCTTTCTTATAATTAAATAATTTAAACTGTTGATCCAAAAAATACCGTCTTCCTTGAACTCTATTAGTAGCGTCCGTATATAATACGTCTATTCTAAACCTATCTTCAAAGTCAGGTGTTCCTCCTTCAAATTGCGCACGATCCTCTAATCCGCCATTTTCTTCAGATTCAATGTCTTGAGCAGTAATATGACCCCTTACTATGTATTTTTTATTATTGGTAGTGTAATTGAAAGTTGTTCTGAAATTTCCAGATTGCGCTTGATTAAATCGATATTTACCTAATGACCTGAATCCTTTGTAAGCAATTGATGCATTAAACCCTTTATTAATGTTGAAAGTTAGAAGAGCATCTAAAAGCTGACCTTGTTCCAAAGTAGTCTTGAACATTAGTTCTGTCATTGGGGTTGGAACATGATAATAATCAATATCCTCAACCTCCATATAATTAAAGTGTTTTGTCAGTGCACCTAGTTGAGGATAGAAAGTATTCTCTGAAAATGTTCTACCGAGGGAATTATAAGGCTGACCGATATTTGCGAAAGGCATTAACTCAAAATCGTCTTTTCTGAGGTAATTATATTTATATTCTTTTTTAATTGTAAGCGTAGTGTCCAAAACAATGGTATCTCGACTATAAGAAATAATCTTATAGTCCGAGATTAACACTGAATCTTTTTCTATTGCTTCTTTACTTTTTAAAACTTTTGGACCGTTTTGTCCAACGGTATCTATCTGTTGTACTGGAGGCAGCGAGTCTTGCTGAGCGAAAACAGAAAGCCTCACTAAAAGAAGAAGTGCAATACAAAAAAATCTCATCCACTGTTATTGGTAGAACAAAGGTATATTTTTTGTTTTTAAAGAAATGTGAAAGTTTGAAATTCCCAATACTTTAGTACTGAAACAAAAAAAAGCCATCTTTACAAGATGGCCTTTAAATTTATTTTTTCAAATTCAATTACTACTCATTTTGAGTATTAATAAATGGATTGTTTTGAATCTCCAAAAATGGGATTTCGAAAGTCAATCTCTCGTCGTTATGTTCAATCGGAATACCAACAAAAGATAGATGGTTAGGACCTCTAGTTATTGTAGCTTGATTTCTTTTCATAGCTAAATAACTTTTACCTTCTCCCCATAATTCGATACGAGTTTGTAAATATATTTCATCCAATAAGTCCTGTCCTGCTAAACCGTCAATGTAAGAAGAATCAGGGATACGTAAATCCAACAATTCTTTTAATCTTTCACGAGCACCTGGTTCATTACCAGATTTTGCGAGTGCTTCTGCATTTAACAAATACATTTCTGCCACTCGCATATAAATATAATCCGTCTCAATAAAGCGTTGTCCACCGATTACTCGCCCTGGATCGTAAAACTTATCCAACGGTAATAAAAAACGATTTTCAGGATCATCATTAAATTGAGCTTTACGGGCATCATCAGCGGAAATTGCATCGTATAAATCTTGATCAATTGCTTTATAATCTCCTGCCCATGCATAACTAAACGTAAAAGAATCCATTTGTCCCCACCATGATACCAAGTTCAAACCTATCTCGGATGTCAAATCAATACCCCACATCCATCCAGGTGTATTGACATCATTAAACCCGCCAACAATCTCTTCAGCGGTCATTAAAGGAAAAGCTCCACCGTCAATTACTGCTCCAGTTTGAGAAGCAACATCACCCCAACGGTCACGCCTGGAACCTAAAACATAGGCCAGTATTCCTCTGGCAACATCTTGATTGATTTCATTCTTTGCGCTACGACCAAATCCTTCCAACAAAGAGATGGCTGAAGTTAAATCGCTCTCCATCAAATCATAGATTACACTTGTCGCTACTTTTGGACCATTAACATCTTCAATATCATCATATAATGGCAATATCTCAGCTGATGGATTATAATCATTGGCAAAGTATTGAGTCAAGTAAAAATAAGAGTGCGCTCTAATAGCTAATGCTTGCCCTAAATTATATCTTGCCTCCTCTAGTTCAGGAACAGCATCGCTCCCCCCGAAAGCACTGATAGCAGAATTGGCAGAACGAACAAGACGAAAATAATACCTCCATACTTGTCTATTGTCACCAAAAGTAAAATCTTGAGGGCCTTGAAATTCAGTGATACTTGCCCTATACCAACCAAAAGTACTACGAGATAATGCCATGTCACCACATAGCATATCACCAAAGATATCATTACCTTTTTGCCCAAAATCATCATCACCAGTAGTACCACCTGTTTCTGTCTGAATCATTAAAGAGTAAATACCAGCAATAGTACCCGCAACTATACCAGGGTTGGTAACAGCTGCATCAGTTATCTGATTTTGAGTTATAAACTCAGAAGGTTCTCTGTCCAAAAAGTCGTCTTCACAGCTAAATGTCAGTAACATCAAAGCCATAATTGTACTTATGTAAAACTTATTTTTCATAATTATTTTTTTTTAAAATTTAACACTAACACCCATAGTAACTGTACTTAAAGGAGCGTACAAACGTCGTCCTGTATTACCAGTTTCAGAAGTAGTTGGATTAAATCCATCTCTTTTAGAACCTATGTAAAGATTATCTCCAGAAACCCAAACATTAATATTTTGCAATCCTGTATTACTCAACAACCTTGTCGGGACTTGATAGCCTAAACGAACATTGTTTAAGGCGATAAAATCTGATTTAATCAACCATCTTGTGGATGAAGAACCTATATTTTGATCAAAACCATCTGAAATACGGGGTACATCCGTTATATCTCCAGGTTGCTGCCATCTTCTGCTAATATCTGTATGGAAATTGTTTGAACCAGCACCAAAACGGTCGTTCATCAATTCAGAGTATTGTGTATCATGAGCCCATCCACCAAACTGATAAGTAAATTGTGCAGCAAGGCTAAAATTCTTGTAACTACCTGCCAACCTGAAGGCCCCTCGAAGCGTTGGAATTGCAGATTTGTCGACATATTTTAAGGTTGCATCAGCATATCTTGTCGTAGTTTGGCTTGCTATGGTCGCATCTGGGTTATTGAGTGTATAAGGAAATAAATCGGCAATACTCTCCTCTCCATCATCTAATGTACCATTGCCATTAGCATCATTAAAGTACTCGTTCCAAAGCATGACACCAGTTTCTGGATCAACACCCGCATACTCTCTTAAATAAAAATCAAAAATAGAGCTTCCTCTAGAGTAAGCAAACAATGGAGGAGATGCATCAATAGGTCTTGGTACTAATTCCTGTGTTTGCGGATCTACCCACAAAGGCATTGTAACAATCTCATTGTCTATATGCTCTCCATTAATGGTAAGATCTAATTTAGCATTTTCCGTTTGAATTAGATGAGCGGTCAGACTAAATTCCAATCCAGTGTTTCTAAGCTCTCCATCATTAACCGTTACTGTTGAAATACCTTGCGAAGATCCAACACGCCTATCGAAGAAAAGATTCTCCGTATTTTTACGGTAATAATCCACATTTACATCCAAAAATCTTCCCAAGGAAAGTTCTACCCCAGTTTGAAACATTTTTGATTCTTCCCACGTCAAATCAGGATTTCCATTCCGTCTCTCTGAAATGGATAATCCGTCATTCAAATTGGTTACATTAAAAGTATCATCAGATTGATAGAAGTCAATACCTTCTTGATCACCTATAACACCGTAAGAAGCCTTTAACTTCAAATATGAAAACAGTTTGCTATTTTCCAAGAAACTTTCATTACTAGCTATCCAAGAACCCCCAATGGACCAGAAAACACCCCACTTATCATTAATAAATCGCGAAGAGCCATCGGTCCTTACTGAACCCGAAAGAAAATAAGTACTATTGTAATTATAGTTGACCTGTGAAAAATACGATTCCAACGTGGCACCCTCACTAAATCCGACTGGCTGACCTTGCGTTACTGCAAAGTTGTCCAACTCCAAAAGACCCGGAACTGCAACATCTCTTTTATTACCACTACTGAAATTACGTGTATAATCATTGCTTTCATGAGCTATCAAAGCATCAAAGCCATGGTTTCCAAAGTTTTTATTGTAACGCAACAATTGTAAAAAGTTAGTAGTCACATCCTGTTGTTCACGTTGAAACAATGTTCCACCTTGTTGAACTGCAGTTCCATAAAATGGATTACCGTAACTCTTTTGGATATCGTTGGCAAACTGAACACCGTACCTTGTTTCAAAAACCAAACCTTCAGCCAAATTGATTTCTGCAGAAAAATTACCAATCATATCATGCCTCCTACTTCCCAAAAAATCATATACTGCCGAGGCCACTGGATTTAATAGATTTGCACTATTTCTATCTCTAAAACCAGATGGTGAACCAAAATCATATTGGAATCCTCCAAATATCGGATCGGGAACCAAATTACCATCATTATCCCTCAAAAACACAGGATATATTGGTGGATTTTTATCCGCAAATTCGAAAAGGTTTTCTGAACCAACCGTTTGACCGTTGTTTTGGCTCTCTGAATATGAATACGTAATATTCGACCCTACTTTCAACCAATCCTTAATCTGAGAAGTTAAGTTCAAACGCGTATTATAGCGTTCAAAACCTGTGTTTAGCGCGTATCCGTTATCATCCAAAAATCCAGCTGATACGTAGTAGCTAGTCTTCTCATTTCCGCCGCTCATACGAACGTTACCTTCCGTTCTAATAGCAGCCTGAAAACTTAAATCTGCATACTTTTCTGGGGTATATTTTCTAGTCACTCCTGGACGAACTGTTCTAGTTTCTGGATCTATTAATTCAGATGTTGAGTTCACATTCCATAGATTATAACCTGGATCAATACCTGCATTCGCGTCAAATAAGGTAGCATTCGCAAAAGCTACAGGGTCTGCCTCACCAGTAGCAACACCTCGATTGAATTTACCCTCCCAAGTATATCCGATATACTCCTCTGGAGACTGAAGTACGTCGTAGCGAGGAATTAATTGTGAATTGAAACCTGTTTTAAAATCTACCTCTATAGTAGCATCCCCTGATCTACCTTTTTTTGTAGTAATCACGATAACCCCATTTGCCCCTCTAGAACCATAAATTGCGGTTGCTGTCGCATCTTTAAGAACCGTTACACTAGCTATATCTTGAGGATTAATCGAGTTCAATGGACTAATGGTATTAGCAAAAGTTTGCTCATCATCATCATCACCTACATCACTATTAGGAACACGTGGTACTGTAAATGGAACACCATCCACAACATAAAGTGGATTTCTGTTACCATTTACGGATCCATAACCACGAATACGTATGGTAGATGCATTACCAGGCTGACCTGAAGTATTTACCACCGTTAAACCTGCAACCTCACCTGTCAATGCCTGGGCTATATTAGGGTTGGATTTCGCATCTAGATTTTCGGCCTCAACAACTGCGGCGGTACCAACAAAGGCCTCTTTCGTGGTAGTCCCATAACCCACAACAACTACCTCGTCCAATGCCTGTGCGTCTTCCTCCATCTGTATACTTATTGTATCCGAAGAACCAACCGTCCTATTTACGGTTCTCTGCCCCAAGTAGCTAAAACGTAGAACTTGACCTTCATTGGCGGAGATTGTGTAGTTACCGTCAAAATCGGTCTGTGTGCCGGAAGTTGTTCCTACCACAACGACCGATACCCCTGGAAGGGGCAAGCCATTTTGGTCAGTTACATTACCGGAAATTGTTTTCTCTTGTCCGAAAGAGAAACTCATGCATAACACCAACAAAGGCGTAAGCATCAAAGTTAACTTTGATTTCATTTAATTGAATTTTTGAATTAGTCAGCGGTAAAAATCTTAATAAAAACTTAATATTCCAAAAAATACATTGGAATCAACCCATAAAATGTTAAAATTGACCTAATAATTACGATATTTTTTTTTCGTAGGTATTTTCTTTGAAAAAAAATTATCTATTTAACCTTTTTACAGAACAACACGCATTTTTTTGTGACCGGAGCTGATTTTCAAGAAGATTTATGTTAAAAAAAAGATTCAAATATGATAAAGAAGCAGGCACTGACGAAGCTGGGAGAGGTTGTTTAGCAGGACCTGTTACTGCCGGAGCAATTATTTTGCCAAAAAAATTTGCCAACACAATTTTAAACGACTCTAAGGTTTTATCGGAGTTAAAGAGAGAATCCTTAAGATCAGTACTGGAAAAAGAAGCAATATCCTTTTCCGTTTGTCATGTTTTTGAGGACGAAATTGACAAACTCAACATTTTAAATGCTTCCATACTTGCAATGCACAGAGCTTTGGATGGTCTTTCCCGGGCCCCAAGTTTTATTCTTGTTGACGGCAATCGTTTTAAACCCTACCCTTCCATTCCCCATGAATGTATCATTAAAGGCGATGGAAAATTCATGAGTATTGCCGCTGCATCCGTATTGGCCAAAACCTACAGGGATGAGTATATGTGTAAAATACACGAAGAGTTTCCAATTTATAATTGGAAAAGAAATAAAGGATACCCAACCAAAGAACATCGAGAGGCAATAAGAGAATATGGACTAACCAAATACCATAGAAAAAGTTTTAGGCAACTTCCCAAACAATTGATACTGGATATTTAAAAATCCTAAATTTGTTTGAAACTTTGACAATGAAACCCCAGATATTTGTTTTTTTACTCATCTCCTTATTATTATCCTGTAAAGATGAAGTCACGACCACAGATTCTTTATTAAAGTATTTACCTCCAAATGCAGCATTGATAATAAAAATAAATAATCTTCCCAATTTTAAAAGTGAGCTAAAAAACAATTCATTTTTAAATAAGATGGATAATTTGGAATTACATGAAAATATATCCAGGAAAGTCAGCGATCTAGAAAATATAAATTCTGACGCAACCTGTGTTCTGGCATTTTATGAAATTGGAAAGAAAAATTATGAAATCGTTTTAGTATCAAAAAATACAGTTGATTTTTTCAATACAAAAAATGTAAGCAACAAAACAATTGAAACCCTAAATTATCAAGATAGGAACATTAAAAAATATAGTCTTGATGATTCTGAGATATATAGTATAATAGAAGACAGCACCATCATTCTAACTTCGTCCATGATGTTGATGGAAAATATGGTTCGCGCTAAAGTGGATTATCCAATAGATTCCGAATTAAAAAAATTATATGAAACTTCTGAAATTAATAAACCGGCAACCCTATTTTTAAATCTTAGAGAACCATCTTCAATGATATCTTCCCAATTAATTGAAGGACGAAACAAACTTGGGGACTTTTGCGATTGGATATCCCTTGATTTTTCTGCGAATTCAGATAATTTAAATTTTAACGGAATCGCGATAGCTTCAGATTCTACGAAAAATTTTATCAATCTTTTTAAGAGAACAAATCCATTAACCAATAAAACGCCATTTATAGCCCCCCTGAACGCACAGGCAATAATCTCCTATACTTTTGATGATTATCTGGTCTTTGCAAAAAATCAAAACAATTATTTGGATAGAACCAGGCGTATTGATTCTCTTTTCAACACGATTGAAGAATTGGGGATAATTTATTCAAATTCACAAAAGGCGATTATCCTAAATTCATTTGGAACAGAGAGCTTATCCGAGTTTTTGGATGTTAACAGAACCTCCTCTTCAATCTATCAAGGCAGTGAAATACTTTCAATATCAGCTCATGATTTGCTTACAAAAACTTTTAATCCGCTGGTAACAGATTTTGAATCCAAATATTATACGATTCTTGAAAATGCATTTATTTTTTCGGAAAAAAAAGAAATATTGCAAACCATTATAAACAATTATAAAACCAATTCCTCATTTGGTAAGACAGACTTCTACAAAAGTGCCATGGCATCTTTGGCAAATGAATCCACCATACTTTTTATCTCCAACGCTTCAGGAATTGATTTTTTTACGGAAAAAGAATTTCCCTCTACATTTTATAATTCAATAAAGGAAAAAGATTTCTCCGACCACACATTTGCAGCCCAAGTAGTAGCTGAAGAAAATTTTGCCCACATCAACTTTTTGGTCTCTAAAATAGAAAAGCCCGTAAAAACCAAAACAGTAACTCCCCTATTTACTTTAGAGTTGGATACAGATTTAGCGAACAAACCACAATTTGTCAAAAACCATAGAACAAATAAACAAGAGATTATAGTTCAAGATCAGAATAATTTTTTATACCTAATCTCCACGGAAGGCAAAGTACTTTGGAAAAAACAATTGGAAGGCAGAATACAGGGCAAAATACATCAAGTGGACATCTACAAAAATGGACGTCTGCAAATCGCATTCTGCACAAATAACAAATTTTCTATACTAGATAGAAATGGCAATGAAGTGTCTCCCTTTAAAAAGACCTTTGAGGGCGGTAATCTAAACCCATTGGCTGTTTTTGATTATGAGGGTAAAAAAGACTATCGTTTTATTGTCACTCAGGGCGAAAAAGTTTTTATGTACAACAACAAGGCACAAATAGTCGATGGATTTATATATACCAAAGCCGAAAGTCCTATCATGCAACCTCCAAAGCATTTTAGAATTTCCAATAAAGATTATTTAATATTTCAATTGGAAAACCAAAGCTTAAAGATTCTTCATAGAACAGGTAGGGAACGTATCAAAGTTGACCAAAAAATAGATTTTTCCAGCAATGAGACATATTTGTACAAGAACAAATTTTCCATAACCAATAATAAAGGAGTGCTTCATCAAATAGATACAAAGGGTAAACTCACCAGCACCAATTTTAACTTGAACAAAGACCACGGAATGTACGCCACGAACAATACTTTGGTTTTTATGGATGATAACGTCTTGAGCATAAGGGGTAAAAAAGTCGAGCTGGAACTGGGAGTTTATACCAAACCAAAAATTTTCTACATATACGATAAAATTTACGTGAGCGTTACGGACATCCAAAACCAAAAAATATACTTGTTCGATAGCCAAGCATTGCCAATTGCCAATTTCCCAGTTTTTGGCAATTCCATTATCGATTTAGCGGATATGGACAATGACAGAAAATTAGAGTTAGTAGCAAAAGATCAAGAAAATTCAATTATCGTATACAAAATAAATTAGCAGCTTTATTAAAGCAACTTGTACATACATTTAAACAATATATACATCTTACCTGTGTAAAATCATCCAATTTTGTAATTTTCAATCAATTACGATATCTTTTAGTATCGTATTACTAACTAAACACTTATTTACATGAAAACCTCTTTTATGGGCAAAATCCTTATGGTTTTTGCTTTATCATTCTGTTTTAATGCCAATGCGCAATTTTTCAAAAAATTAGCAAAAAAAGCCGAAAGAGCTGCCGAGAGAACCGTTGAGAGACGTGTAGAACGAGAAAGCGAGAAGAAAACCGACCAAGCACTGGATAGTGTTTTGGGCGATGGCTCCGGAAGTAAAAAAGCTCCCAGAACACCTCAAGAAAACCAAGGAAATTTACCTTCAAGCACCAGTGGAAATCAAAGCTCAACCGGTACATCCACGGAACCGTCAAAAGGAGGGCCAAAAACGATAGAGGTATACAGCAAGTTCGATTTTGTTCCCGGTGACAGACAATTATTTTTTGATAATTTCCAAAACGACTTTGTAGGCGATTTTCCTTCCAAATGGAATACCGATGGTAGCGGAGAAGTAGTGGAGATAAGTAGCGAGAGCGAAAAATGGTTTGAAATAAAACCTAATTCCTTTTATATACCAGATGTACCATCACTGCCTACTGATTACACTATAGAATTTGATATCTTGGCCAATGGACTCGATAATAAGACTTCATCTACGGCAAAGCTGCGCTTTATTTTGGATGATAGTGACAAATTTGGGTATGGTGCAAATGCCGTTTATGCCTATCTTCCTTTTTGTCAATATACCCCTGTTGGTATTGGAATTTGGAATAATATCAGTGGTAAGAATGTTATCCGAAATACTGTTACAGCAGACATAAGAAAGGACGTTCTACAAAAAGTTCACGTATCCGTTGCGGTAAACGATAAGCGTTTCAGGCTTTGGGTCAATGAAAATAAATATATCGATGTGCCCAGACTGGTTCCTTCTGGGAAAATTGTCTCTTTAAAATTTGAGCCTGTCGGATTTAAGGATGGTAAAGAGCGCTTATTTATTTCAAATTTGAAAGTTGCCGAGGGTGGCGTCGATTTAAGGAGAAAACTAATTTCCGAAGGGAAAATATCAACAAATGGAATTTTATTTGAATCCGGTTCAGCAAATATCCAACCGCAATCCATGGGCATAATCAGGCAGATTTCCCAAGTTCTGCAACAAGAAAAAGGGATGAAACTAAAAATTGTTGGCCATACAGATTCTGACGGGTCTGATGAAAACAATCTTAATTTATCCGAAAAGCGGGCCGAGGCAGTAAAAAACGTATTGGCTACTGTTTACGGAATTTCTTCCAATAGATTAATGTCCGAAGGCAAGGGAGAATCCGAACCCGTGGAGGATAATGCCACTATTGAAGGCAAAGCACAGAACAGGAGAGTCGAATTTATTAAGCAATAACAAAAACCAACAAAAGATGAAAACCAAAGTTATAGTAAGTGTTCTAACAATTTTTAGCTGTTATTTTCTAGCTGCCCAAAGTGCTTGCAGTAAATATTATCCCCTTGAAGAGGGTGCATCTTTCCAGTATACAAATTACAATGGCAAAGGAAAATTGGAAGGTAAAATAGACTATAATGTAACCAACGTTTCCAATAATGGGGATACTACAACTGCGACCATGGAAATGAAATATCAAGATCGCAAGGGCAAAGAAATAATGGCATCGGACTATGATTTTACCTGTGAGGGGGATGTTGTTAAAATAGATTTTCAATCGTTGATGAACCAACAAATGATGCAACAGTTCGCCGCGATGGAAATTGATGTAACGGGCACGGATATAGAATTGCCCAACAACCTGAGCGTTGGTCAAGAATTGGCCGACGCCAATGTAAGTATAGCTGCCGACATGGGTGGTATGACCATGAACATGAATGTGGAAACAATCAACAGAAAGGTCGAAAAAAAAGAAAAAGTAACCACCCCTGCAGGTGATTTTGATTGTGTTGTGATTTATAGCGAAAACAAAACCAAAATGCCTATGATGGGAAGTAAGATTTTTCCATCTAGGATTTGGTTGGCAGAAGGTATTGGAATGGTAAAACAAGAAAGCTTTAATCCAAAGGGTAAATTAACAAGTAGTATGGTGCTGACCGAACTCCAAAAATAATATCCGTTGTGTTTTTTAAAGAGGAAGCCTCGGTCTAGACGGAGGCTTCCTCTTTTATCAACTCTGCTTTGAAAAGCTTTTCAAAATACTTGTGGAGTTTCACTTTTATTTCATCCATATCAATCTTTTGCTTGCCCAGCTCTACATTTAAAGAAGTTACCGCCTTATCCTTTATTCCGCAAGGAATCATCATATCAAAATATCCTAAATCTGAATTTATGTTTAAGGCAAAACCGTGCATGGTAACCCACCTGCTCGCTCTTACGCCCATAGCACATATCTTTCGTGCAAATGGTGTTCCAACATCCAGCCAAACCCCTGTTTCACCTTCGGAGCGTTCTGCCTCCAATCCATATTCGGCCAGAGTCAAAATAACCATCTCTTCCAGTAGCCGTAGATATTTGTGGATATCTGTAAAGAAATTATCAAGGTCCAAAATAGGGTAGCCTACAATCTGTCCTGGGCCGTGGTATGTAATATCCCCGCCTCTATTAATTTTGTAAAATTTGGCGCCTTTTTTCTCAAGCACCTTTTCATCTACCAGTAAATTTGACATATCCCCACTTTTACCAAGTGTATAAACGTGCGGGTGCTCTACAAAAATAAAGTGATTTGGCGTTTTATCTTTAGTGCCTGATCTCCTGTTTTTGATTTTAAGATCAACGATTTTCTGAAACAGTTTTTCTTGGTAATCCCAAGTTTCCTTGTAATCCTTAAGTCCTAAATCCTCCAGAAAGACTTTCTTGTTCATCCCGCAAAGATACAAACACCTTTATCCAAAAACTAGTCCTCCAGTTCAACCTTCAAATCTAAAACGGAAGGGTCTTTCATGAGGTCCATAAAATCTACCTCGTAGAACATGGTTTTGCCATCTGCACTAAAAGTGGCACCTTCAACATTTGTGGATCTTACTTTTTTCGGAAATTGATATTTAAGGGTATATGTTGATCCTGAGAGAAACATTTCGGCTCCTTGCAAGCTATCCAATCCCTTTTGAAAGAGTTCTTCATCTATAATTTTCGCTTTACGGGAAAAAATATTATTAGAGAATGTATAGTTGACCTCTGTCGTTGCGTCTTGATTACCTATGGGCGCCGACTTTTGCTGCCCATTTTTTGGGCCAAGAGCGCTTGCGCCTTGAAATGCATTGAATGCATCATTTACCTCACTTACATCCTTGAACTCACTGAACAAATCAAATTTCATTATTTTTTCCTCTGGGTTCATGATCATGTGCATGCTAAAAGGTTCCAACTGTTTTAGTTTTGCCTGCTCTTCAGGTGGAAGCTTTGCGATACTATCCTTTTTTTCTTCGAGCATGTCTTTGAACGAGAACAAAGAATCGACTGGCTTTTCGTTGCTCTTCATCATTTCTTCGCCTGCCATTTCCATAAGCTCCGATCCATCAAAATTGATGGATAACTTCCCTGAACCATCTTCTTTTAAAGAAATTTCCTCAGTAAAGTTGCATGAGGAAATAAAGGCAATGGCGATTGCCCAACCTAAAAATTGAATTTTTTTCACTTGGAATATTTTAGTTCGTGTTATTTAGTATGACCAAAGCCCCAATAATACCGGGCACCCAACCACATAAGGTTAAAAGTAATACAATAACAAAAGAACCACAACCTTTTCCGATAACTGACAAGGGTGGAAAAATAATCGCCAATAATACTCTCCAGAAACTCATTGATTTGATTTTGATTGATGTTACTTATAGGTATAAGAATTTCAGGATTTGTTACATAAAAACCAGTAAATTACACCCCATAATATGATACGAACTTTCGCTTTTCTTGTTTTGGCACTGACCATATTCCCAATATCAGCTCAATACAGTTTCTCTGGAACCGTATCAGAAGAAAACGGCGGAAAGGTGATTTACTTATCCTTGGTGGAAGACTACAGAAAATCCTCTCGGATATATTTGGACCAGATTGTAAAAAAAGCTGCAGTTGATTCAACAGGATTTTTTCAGTTTAAAGGAAACAATTTGTTAAATGAAAATCGCATATATAGAATACATTTGGACGATTGTTTGGACAACGCAGATTCCAATCACTATTTGGGCCAATGCAGTAGTTCGGAAAGTGTTCTTTTTGTGGCCAACAACAATGACGTTGTGCAGTTTCCTACATCTTTTGAAAATCAGGCGTTGTGTACAATTCAATCAACCAATCCAAAATCATCTTTTCTTTTAGAAGTAGAAAGTCTTAAAGAGGAAATGATTTTTGATTTTACAAATTATATCAGCGAAACCAACAAGAAGCTCAATTCCAGGAAATGGTTCCATACACTGCAGAAATTTGGCGAGAATACCAACGAACCTTTGGTGGAACTCTATTTATTTGACTTTCTTTCGGATAAAAAGAACGAAACCTACTCTTTCTATTTAAATGATATTTTGAAAAACGATTACTATTCCAATTTACTGGAACGTTTGAAGAACAGCTATCCAAATGCAATATTTACGCAACAATACGAAGCAGAGATAGCTACGGATAAACAATTAGCGACCTTCAAGGGTCAAAAATCTTGGAGCTGGAAATGGACGCTATTGATTCTCTTCCTTATTTCGGCATGTTTGAATGCTTATCTCTTAATTACGAAAAGAAAGAACAGTAAGGCCAAGAATAAAAGCCTAGTTGAAAAACTGACACCGCAGGAGCAAAAAATTGTAGCGCAGATTTTGCAGGACAAAAGTAACAAGGAAATTGCTTTGGCCATGTTTGTAAGTCATAGCACGATTAAAACGCACATCAATAACCTTTATAAAAAATTGGGTGTTTCCACGCGTGGGGAAATTTTGAAACTTTTCAAAAAATAAAAAATTTCCACCGGGGGTCTAGTCCTCATTTCCAACTATCCCAATGCTTCGTTCATTTTAGTTTTATGTGATTTTCGCATCCAAATCTTAAACTGAAAATCATGAAATCAAAAATTATCATCGTTTTTTGCATTTGGACAACACTTACGTTTTCGCAAGAATTCAATAAAGAAATCACTTTAGAAAACGCCAGCAAATTTATGGTAGGAAAAATTAATCGGAAGGGGTTGCAAGCTGAGCCCTACAATTCTTGGTTCAACCAAGGTTACGGGAATTATGAAGTGGATTACGCCTTAGTAAAAATGTTCAAAAAACGTCTCGCCAAACACCATGTGAAACTTTTTCTGGGCACTTGGTGCGGCGACAGTAAAAGAGAAGTCCCCAGAATCATAAAAATTTTAGATGCTGCAAAATTTCCAATGGAACAATTGGAAATCATTGCACTGGACAGGAGAAAAGAGTATTACAAAAAGAGCGCTACAGGAGAGGAAGAGGGTCTAAACATTATAAAAGTTCCAACAATGGTTTTTTTCAAAAATAGAAAAGAAGTGAACCGAATAGTAGAAAGTCCCATTGAATCTTTGGAAGAAGATATGGCGCAAATTACCAACGAAAAACCCTATACCCCCAATTATGCGACATTAAGTAAGGCCAACTAAGGAATTAAAGCGCAAAAGTGTAATTTTGCGCTTTAATTTTTTATAGACTATGCAACTATCGGAACAAGAAATCGTTCGAAGGGAAAAATTGACCAAACTAAGGGAATTAGGGATAAATCCCTACCCTGCTGCGCTTTATCCAGTTGATGCTACCTCGCAAAGCATCAAAAATGATTTTGAAGAGGGAAAACGGGTAGTGATTTCTGGAAGGTTGATGTCAAGAAGAATTCAGGGCAAAGCTTCTTTCGCAGAACTTCAGGATAGCGAAGGTCGTATACAGGTCTACTTCAACCGTGATGAAATCTGCCCAAATGACGATAAAACCCAGTATAATGAAGTCTATAAAAAGTTACTGGATATTGGAGACATTATTGGGATAGAGGGTGAACTTTTCATGACACAAGTGGGTGAAAAAACCGTGATGGTCAAAAAATTTAGCTTACTGAGCAAAGCATTACGTCCACTGCCCTTGCCCAAAGTAGATGGAGATGGCAACATTTATGATGAGTTCAATGATCCGGAATTGCGCTATCGTCAACGCTATGTTGATTTAGTGGTGAATCCATCAGTTAAAGAGACTTTTGTAAAGCGTACGAAGATTACAAACAGTATTCGCGAATTTTATAATGAAAAAGGTTATCTAGAGGTGGAAACTCCTATTTTACAACCGATTCCCGGGGGCGCTGCTGCCAGACCTTTTTTAACACACCATAATGCCCTGAACATTCCTTTGTATTTGAGAATTGCCAATGAACTTTATTTAAAACGGTTAATTGTAGGTGGTTTTGATGGTGTTTATGAATTCTCAAAGGATTTTAGAAACGAAGGTATGGATCGTACCCATAATCCAGAATTTACCGTCATGGAATTGTATGTAGCTTACAAGGACTATAATTGGATGATGGACACAACGGAACAACTTTTGGAAAAAATTGCTTTGGATGCCACTGGCAGTACCAAAGTAACAGTGGGGGAGAATGAAATAGAGTTCAAGGCCCCATACGCACGTGTTCCTATTTTGGAAGCTATTAAAATACACACAGACCATGATGTCGCTGGAATGGATGAAGAAGAGCTTCGTGAAGTGGCCAAAAAACTCGGTATCGAAGTTGATGAAACTATGGGTATTGGTAAATTGATAGATGAGATTTTTGGGGAAAAGTGTGAGCATCACTACGTACAACCTACATTCATCATAGATTATCCAAAAGAAATGAGTCCACTTACCAAAGAACACCGTAATAATCCGGCACTGACCGAACGCTTTGAGCTAATGGTCAATGGAAAGGAATTGGCAAATGCCTATTCTGAACTTAATGATCCGATCGATCAGCGGGAACGTTTTGAAGAGCAACTAAGACTATCGGAAAAAGGGGATGATGAGGCCATGTTCATTGACCAGGATTTTTTACGAGCTCTTGAATATGGAATGCCCCCAACTTCTGGAATAGGTATTGGTATTGATCGTTTGGTAATGCTCATGACCAACAATTCATCCATCCAAGAAGTATTGTTTTTCCCCCAAATGAGACCTGAGAAAAAACAGGTCGAGCTTACCGAAGAAGAGAAAACAATAATGGATATTTTAAAAACCGAGGAAGAAATGCTGCTTTCAGAACTTAAAACAAAAGCTGGACTGAGCGGTAAAAAATGGGACAAAAGCACCAAAAATCTTTCAAAACTTGGCGTATTTGCCGTAGAAAAACGTAATGATGGTCTTTTTGCAAAAAAGTTAATGGCAAATTGAAGTCGTTCCTGTTATCTTTAGAGCTTTGAACGCTAAAGACCACCAATGGAAAAATCAAAAATAGCGGGACTCATTCTTGGTCCCGTTGTATTTCTTATACTGCTCAACTTACCTTTTAACATAGTTTCAGAAAAAGGAGACCCCGTAATTTCCGTTACGGTCTGGATGTTGATTTGGTGGATTACCGAAGCCGTTTCCATATCCGTAACTGCACTTTTGCCCTTATTGCTATTTCCGTTGCTAAAAATACTGCCAATCGCGGATGTGGGCGCCAATTACGGAAGCCCGATAGTATTTCTCTTTTTCGGTGGATTTGTCATGGCATTGGCGTTGGAAAAAGTGAATTTGCATAAAAGAATAGCACTAAATATCATAAAACTTACGGGCACCACTCCCAATAAAGTAATTCTTGGGTTTATGATTGCGACAGCATCTTTGAGTATGTGGATAAGCAATACTGCTAGTACCGTAGTAATGCTTCCCATAGCATTATCTGTAATCAGCTTGTTGATAGACGATGAAGATGGATTCACAAAAAATGATAAGAATTTCTCATTGAGCGTAATGCTGGGTATAGCGTTTTCAGCAAATGCTGGCGGAATTGCAACGGTTATCGGTACCCCACCAAATTCAGTATTGATCGGACTCTTGGAAAATGAGTACAATATTGAAATCTCTTTTTTAAAATGGATGACGTTGGGGCTCCCTTTTTCAATAGTAATGATAGGAATAAGTTATCTGGTCTTGGTCAAATGGATGTTCCCCAACAAAGATTTAAAATTCAATGCATCAAAGGAGGTAATTCAAATAGAGCTGCAAAAATTGGGGCCAACATCAGGAAAGGAAAAATTGGTTCTTGCAATTTTTGCGGTCACGGTTTCCCTATGGATTTTTAGGACTTTGATCAACAGTATTTTTCCGAATCTGGGACTTACAGATACCATGATCAGTATCCTTGCCGCAATTTCTCTCTTTGCAATACCTTACAATATAAAAAAGGGTGATTTTCTGATTCATTGGAAAGATACTTCGAAATTGGCGTGGGGCATACTCATACTTTTTGGAGGCGGGCTGGCATTGGCCAAAGGTATGTCATCAAGTGGAATAGTGGATATGGTAGCAGTAGCGATAGCAGGGAGCGATATCAGTATCATACTTACCGCAGCGCTATTGATTCTTTTAATGCTTTTTATGACCGAACTTATGAGCAATGTTGCTCTTATAGCAGTTTTAGCACCTGTAGTTGCAGGTATTGCAATAGGGTTGGACATTCCCATACTCTATTTACTGATTCCCGTTACCATGGCAAGTAGTTGCGCTTTTATGCTGCCCATGGCCACTCCGCCAAATGCCATTGTCTTTGCCAGTGGCTATGTAAAAGTTTCTCAAATGGCCAAGGTTGGCATTATATTGAACCTTATATCAGTTGGATTACTGATTCTTGTATTTCAGTTTGTGGTACCATTGCTATTTTAAAAAAGTAAACCCTCCAATAAAGGAGGGTTCTTAAAACTAACTAACTCAAAAATAGTATGAAACTAACTTATTGTATATAAGGGTCAAATCCTTCGGGCAAATATCCGTTGGTATCAAAATCCAATTCAACTTCGTCACATAAATCAATAAAATTGATGGCATTTAAGGAAAATTCCCCTTTATAGGCATTAAACCCATCAGGTAGATATTTTGATGTATCGAACCCAAGTCCCAAATCTTCTTCATCTTCTATGAATCTGACTTGATCAATATCAAAATCTTCCATTGAAACATAAGTTTCGTTAGCACTTGATAAAGATATAGCAAGCACTAAAAAGAATGCGGTAAGTAAAAAAGTATTGTATTTCATAATGGTCGTTTTTTAATTTACAACAAAGATAAAACCGCTAAAATTCAAGATTATTATAATTAGTTTTTTGTTAACTAATACAGGAAATCCATAAAAACAAGACATTGTCATTTTCTGCTTTATAGTTTTATTAAAGCTTTAGTAAGAAGCATGGATTTTTGCAAAATCAACATATTTGATCGACCTTTTTTGCCATTTACACTTGGTCGAAAAAACTGTTATATTTTTGTTAAGCGATTCCATTCAAATTCTTAAACATTTTTTAATGAAGAAAATGCATAAAAAAAGCCCTCGTTTAGAGGGCTTCCTTTGACTGACTAAATCAAAAGTTCGTAAAATGAAATCCTATATCATCTTACTTAGTTGACCGCTACGTAGGGGTCAAAATTTTCGGGTAGATAATAATTTGTATCAAAACCCAAGTTTATTTCTTCATCCTCTATAAAGTTGATGGATGTTACAGCAATATCATCTGAATAAGGATTAAAACCAGCTGGCAAGGAATACTCGCTCTCCAAACCAAGTTCCAATTCAATTTCCTCCTCTATATAAATTATAGCGTTCAAATCTACGTATGGTTCGTAAGGTGAAAAGCCCTCAGGAAGAAAATCTGAAGTGTTGAAGCCAAGCTCCAATTCCTCATCTTCTACATAGTTGATGGAATGCACGTCTACAGCTTTGGTATATGCATCAAAGTCTTTCGGTAAATATTCACTGGTGATGAAATCCAGCTTCAATTCATTTTCGTCTTCAATGTATATAAGGGAATTCAAATCAAAATAAGCTTCATAAGGATTAAAGTCCTCTGGAAGGTAATCGGAGGTATTAAAACCTAAATCAAACTCCGATTCTTCTTCTACAAACTCAATTTCGTCTAAATTCAACTGAAAGTATTCCCTATTTTCAACACTGTAAAATTTGGAAGTTTCATTGTTTACCTGAGCATTGATGGTCAATACCGATAAATTGTTCTCAAACGTACTGACAGTTTCAGTCTTAGTTTCTACAACAGCTGCTGCCGTACTTTGTTGGTCTTCTGCTACGGTGGGACTACCTAATAGTGCGCATCCGTAAATCATTAATAATTTGTTCATTTTTGATTGAATTTTTTGATTGATGTAATATGCTTATAAGACTGTGCAAATTTTAAAATGTTACAGGTTTTTGTTTTTTTTCTTTTGAAAGCTATTTCAGTTCAGCCCAGCTATATATAGTGTTTCAACGCGGAACATCAATAAAATGCAATACTCCCAGAGATTCACTTTATCCTGATAATAATTGAGAGTTAATATTTATTTAACAGTCTATTTTATGGTTTTTTAGGTTCTTTGGATGTATTCATCACATCAAACCGACATAAAAATGATTCAAAAATTACTTCCAAAAGTCTTGTTCTTTATTTTATTGGTAGGAACTTTTCAAAGTTCCGAAGCCCAACTCTTCAAAAAGAAAAAAAAGAAGACCGAACAAAAAGCAGAGGATAAATTAAAAAAAGATGCAATTAAACCATATCACAAGGTAATTACAGAAGATGCAAAAACCGATGAGGGTCTTTTTAAAGTCCATGAAGTAGCCGATAAACATTATTATGAAATCCCTGATTCGTTGTTCAGTCGTGAAATGTTGATGGTGAGCCGTATATCAAAAACGGCGACAGGAATTGGTTTTGGCGGCGGAAAAATCAATACGCAAGTGTTGCGATGGGAGAAAAAACCAAAAAAAGTACTGCTGCGCGTCGTATCTTATGGAAACTATGCTGCAGATTCTTTACCCGTGCACGAAGCCGTGGTCAATTCCAATTTTGAACCTGTTCTCTTCGCTTTTGACATCAAAGCATTCAATAAGAAAGATTCCTTAAACCCAGCTACTGTAATTGAAGTCGACCCTTTGTTTTCCAAAGATGTGAACGCAATAGGTATGCCCGAAAGTTCCCGTAAAAGATACAAAGTAAGTCGTTTGGATAATGATCGTAGCTATATTGAATCTATCAAAAGCTATCCTTTAAATGTAGAAGCGCGACATGTAAAGACGTACGTTGCCAAAGAACCGCCCAGCAACCAGAGTATGGGTTCCATTTCTTTGGAAATCAATAATTCCATGATCTTATTGCCAAAAGAACCTATGAAGCGTAGGTATTTTGATAAACGCGTAGGTTGGTTTGCAAGAGGTCAAGTGGATTACGGATTGGATGCGCAAGAAAGTAAAACAGTACGCTACTTAGATCGTTGGAGGTTGGAAGTCAAAGATGAAGATCTGGCAAAGTACAGAGCTGGCGAGTTGGTGGAACCAAAAAAACCAATTATATATTATGTAGACCGTGCCACACCAAAAAAATGGGTTCCTTTTATTAAACAAGGAATTGAGGATTGGCAAGTAGCTTTTGAAGCTGCTGGATTCAAAAATGCCATTTTGGCAAAAGACCCACCAACTAAGGAAGAAGATCCTGAATGGTCACCAGAAGATATACGTTATTCTGTTGTCCGATATCTGGCCTCACCCATTCCCAACGCAAACGGACCACATGTAAGTGACCCCCGTAGTGGTGAAATTCTGGAATCCGATATCAATTGGTACCATAACGTAATGACGCTATTGCGAAACTGGTACTTTGTACAAACAGCGGCTATTAATCCAGAAGCCCGTAGCGTAGCTTTCAAGGATGAAATTATGGGACGATTAATTCGTTTTGTTTCTGCCCACGAGGTAGGGCACACACTTGGACTACCGCATAATATGGGGAGCAGCGTTGCCTATCCTGTAGATTCCTTGCGCTCTAAAGAGTTTACACAGAAATACGGTACCGCACCTTCCATTATGGATTATGCCAGATTTAACTACGTTGCCCAACCTGGTGATGAAGGGGTCGCTTTGATGCCGAACATCGGTATTTACGATAAGTATGCCATCCGATGGGGATACAAACCTATTCTGGATACTTCAGCAAAAGACGAAAAGCCAATATTGAACCAATGGATCAAAAAACATGATAATGACCCAATGTACCGTTTTGGCCATCAGCAAATTGGGGACATACACGACCCAAGCTCCCAAACAGAGGATCTGGGCGACAATGCTATTAAAGCAAGCCTTTATGGAATAGCAAATTTAAAACGCATCGTTCCAAAATTAAATGAATGGACTACGGAAGAAGGGAAGGATTATGAAGATTTAGAAACCCTATACGGGCAAGTAGTGAACCAATATCGAAGATACATGGGTCATGTCGCCAATAATATAGGAGGTGTCTATGAGTATCATAAAACCGCCGACCAAGATGGTGCAGTATACACACACGTTGGCAAAGAACATCAAGAGAACTGCATGGTTTTTCTACAAGAGCAACTTTTCAAGACCCCAGAGTGGTTGATCGATCAAGAAATTTTTAATAAAATTGAATACTCAGGTTCTGTGGAACGTATCCGCGCGGTGCAAGAACGTTATTTAAATACCGTAATGCACTTGGGCAAAATGGCACGGCTAATCGAGAACGAAACCATTAATGGGGACAAAGCATATACGCTTTTGGATATGATGACAGATATGCGACGTGGGATTTGGTCCGAAACCCAAAGTGGAAAATCAATAGATACGTATAGAAGGAACCTACAAAAAGCACATATAGACCGTTTGAGTTATTTGATGACCGCGGAGAATCAAAAAAAACTTCCTGATTTTAGAGGTTACAGAAAATCAACAATCGTAAATACAAGCCAATCGGATATTCGTTCTGTGGCAAGGGCCGAACTGAACAACTTGAAAAAAGACATCAGAAATGGCTTAAATCGAATTTCAGATAGAATGAGCAAATATCATCTTCAAGATGCTTTGGACCGAATTGATATGATTTTAGACCCCAGGTAATATTCTTAAAATTCATTATTATCGTGTAGTTTTCCATTAAACTATGCATTTTATCGATGTTATGCATACCATACAACTGGTATACATCTAAAAAATGGTGTTTCGCAACATATCATGGTGATTTATGGATGTAATCTCTACTTTAGGGGTCCCAAATCTTTACATCATGACCTATAGAATTAAAAGTCTTATCTATTTTTCCTGTTTCGCAATATCCGCTTTCCTTTATTATGGGATAGAACAGGAAGATGAATTCCAAAATCAAGTTTCAAACAAAGAATTTGCAGAAATCGAATTTACGGACGATTTGGAATCTGAAAAACTTCAAGACGAAATTCTAGAACCCCAGCACTAGGACATCCTATATTACCATGTTAAAACACTCATAAATGATTATTTGGCTTTAAACCAAATACTACAAGTTATGTCCAAATAACAAATCATTAAAATTTAGACTTATGAGACGATTAGTAGTAGTATTGGTAGTATTGGGTACATTATGCGTTTCTGCGCAAAGAAATGATGGTGCCAAAAAAGGCAAAGCGTTTAAAGCTGACCTAACAGCGGAGCAACTTGCAACGTTGCACACCAAAAAGATGACATTAGCTTTAGACTTGACCCAAGTACAACAGGCACAGGTTATGGAAATAAATCTGGAACGTGCCAAAATGCGTAAAGCTAAATATGAGGAGCGCATGGCAAAAAAGGAAAGTGGCGAATGGGAGAAACCTTCTCCCGATGAGCGTTTTGAAATTGAAAATGAACGTTTGGATTATCAAATTGCGCAACATCAAAAAATGAAGGAGGTATTGACAGATAATCAATACCAAACTTGGAAAAAAATGACATTGAGAAAGGGAATGAACGGCAAAAAGACAATGCAGGGGAAACAAAGAAGAGGATAATGTTTTTTGTTGATTTTAGAGGCCACGCCTGCCATGGGCGTGGTTTCTTTTTTTTACCGAACAATAAGGCCAGTTCTAAAGCTCGTTGTTTCTGTATAATTTGGTAAAATAATCACACAAATGGATATGATACCATTGCTCTGTCCTGTTTGAATTCTACAAGTATACCAACCTATCTTTCAATTTAAAAAATCCCCAGGGCGATTTTTCTTTTCCCTGTTTTCCATTGTACTTTTTGTCATCAGGTTTCTTTAAAGCCAGTACACCCAAGTGTCTTTTGGGTTAGCGGAACATTAAAAAATAAACTTTAACGGATATACATTGTATTTACATTAATTGATCGGGAAATCCCCAAAGAGAGCAGCAGAAAACCATTTTAATATCATAGAGCGTATATATTAATGACATCCCATAGGACTGTTATAATCTTAACACATAAAATCATGAAGACACAATTTATAATATTCATCCTAACCACCTTGTTTGTTTTTTCTCTTGGCACGGCCCAAGAAAATTACCACTGCGTTTGGAACGAGTGTGATTTTAAAGCTGGCGACAAAGTATATATGTTCGGGAATAATGTGAAATTACGTACCGCGCCGGACACCAAATCCAAAACCCTTGAACTTTTGAAAATAGGCGAATGGGTCACAATCATTGAGAAAACAGACTTCTCTTGGCCCTACAAAGGTTTTGATTCTCCTTTTTACAAAGTAAAGTATGATGATATGACAGGTTATATTCTTGGCGGTCTATTCTCTTTGGAAAGGAAAACCCTCAATGGAACAAATTATTTTTTTGCATATTCCAAAGAAGGTGAAAAGACTTTTTTGGATATCAGGCATATAAAGAATGGTGATTATATTGAAAACAGAGTACAGTTGGCGAATTCGGGCATAAGCATCAAGACTATGAATCCTATGGGATTAGAAAATCTGAACGGAATTCTTTATATCGATTATCATTCTGAAGCCTGTGGTGTGGAAGGTGGCGGAGTTTATTTTTTTGCACACGACGATGGATTATTCAAGGCTGCTGAACTATCTGAAATCTCAGAAGCCGGGGTTTATTATTACACCGAAAAATTTATTTTTCCTGATAACGAAAATGGTATTCCCGGAAAGATAGTCTTCAAAAAAAAAATAGGCGAGATTTACGATGAAACTTCCAATTGGACCAAAACATCTTTCGAGGAAAGGGAACTGAGTTGGGTAGACGGAAAATTGATTCCAGAACTTAGGGAGAAAATTTCCAATTAGAAAATAGAAAAGAGCTTGAAATACTTCGCTCATTTCAATATCGGTGATTTTAACGATATTCTTAATTATCGGTTATTTTGCCGATATTTTTAATTATCGGTTATTTTGCCGATATTCTTAATTATCGGTTATTTTGCCGATATTTGTAGCAATGAATGCTACAATTTCAATCATAACTGGAGATATAATCGATTCACGGAAGGTGAAACCGGAAACTTGGTTGCCTGATTTAAAAAAGATTTTAGATGCGTATGGCAAGGAACCTACAAATTGGGAGGTTTATCGTGGGGATAGCTTTCAGTTGGAAGTTTCTCCAGAAATAGTCTTGGAGGCTGCAATCCATATAAAAGCAACCTTAAAGCAAAAAAAAGGATTGGACGTTAGAATGGGTATTGGACTAGGTAAAAAGGACTATGATTCAGAGAAAATTACCGAATCCAATGGTTCGGCATTCGTTTATTCCGGTGAATGCTTTGAAAATCTAAAAAAACAGACCTTGGCACTAAAATCGAGCATGACATCGTTCGATAATACGATCAACCTAATGCTAGAGCTGGCCGCTTTGACAATGGATAATTGGCTGCCGGCTACCTCAAGAGTCGTAAAAACTGCCTTGGAAAATCCCGAAGCCAATCAAAAAGAGTTGGCAGCATTGCTGGAAACGACCCAGAGCAATATTAGTGAAGCATTGTTAAGGGCAGGGTTTGAAGAAGTTCAAAAACTAATCCAATTTTATAAAGCCCAATTAACACGAACATGACCTTATTTGCACTTAAATTGATATTGGCCCATTTTCTGGGCGATTTTGTATTTCAGCCCAAACATTGGGTGGACGATAAATTGGAAAAAAAAGCAAAGTCCAAGTATCTCTACTGGCATATGGCAATACATCTTACCGCACTTATTTTGCTGCTACAGTTTCAGTACTTAGGGCAAATTCTTATCATTATCATAAGCCATTATCTCATCGATTTAGCAAAACTGGCATTTACAAATGCCAAAAATTACAGATGGCTATTCGTTTTAGACCAATTACTACATCTTTTGGTGATTGCGATTTTGGTATACTGGGTGAGCCCGTATACGATTGAACTTGAAACGCTTATCAATAAAGAAAACCTTCTTTTGGTCACTTTTTTGGTCTTTGTAACGTATGTTTCGGGAATAGTCATGCGGATGTTGCTCGCACCATATATCAACGAAATTGCCAATGAAGAAATCAATGAAGAAGGAGGTTCCCTAAAAAATGCAGGAACATATATTGGTATTTTAGAACGACTTTTTGTTTTTGGGTTTATCTTACTTAACCAATGGGCATCCATAGGTCTTTTAATAACGGCCAAATCCGTTTTTAGGTTTGGGGACCTTAATAAGGGGAAAAATAGAAAATTGACGGAGTATGTGCTTATTGGAACTTTATTAAGCTTTGGTTTGGCGATTTTATCAGGTATGCTTTATAAATATTTAGTTGTTTTGATCTAGGGAATTTTATCGGTTTTTTTATAAAGCCAAAATAGAATTACCAGAACCGATACTATGAAAGAAAAGGTCATCAAAAGGCCCGATACCATAATTACATATTTCATCCATAGTATTCCTTTAAAAAGAAGATAAATTCCGCCGAAGGTAAGCAGTACCGAAATAAGGGGCTCTATCAGTAAAAAACTTCGCCAAAAACTTTTTATTGGTGTAGTGGAAATCAATAGGGCCAGAATGAAGAATAACATTCCCATGGCCAAAACATGCGTGTGGACAATGTTGAGTATCTGTCTTTCGCTTTTGGCAAATTTCATTTCAGCGGCTTCAAGGTCTTCCTCATTCCCCAGATAGTTTTCCTCAATTCCTTTGGGATTGCCATCTGTTGTAAGATTCACAAATTGTAGGGCAGAGAGAAAACCCGTACTTACAACAATCAAAAAAAGAGCTATCAATACTTTGATTTCCCTTGGAAAGAATTGAATGCTCGGAATTTTATTCATACTATGGCAATCAGGTTTATAAAATTTTGGCCTCGTTCAAAATTTCCATTGATGATAAAACCTCATCAACAGCATTTGTCATCGATTTTGCTGAAATCGTTGCACCTGCAATCGCATCCACATCCTCACCATACGTAACACTGTCCCCGGATTTTTTGCCGATAAACTGCTTCAACCAACGCTGGCTCCCGATTTGTCTGCCATAATCTTCCCTATAGATAAGCACTTTGGATTTTTTGATGCTCAGGTCAGGATTAAAAAGAACCACGTAGTCAAATACATTTTTCATACTTGGCGCCTCCCCTAAATAGGCATAGCCGATAAATTCATCACCTTTAATAATCCTGAAGAGGTTTTCTTGACCCAGTTCAACAGTTGTTTTGGTATTAATAGTTTCAGCTACAGCTACGTGCTGAAGCTCAAAAGCTTCCACTTCAAAAGTAGATTGTACAGCGTTGTTCAATTTTTCCTGAAGTCGTGGAGAGATTTTTTCTAGCGAAAATCCCAAAAATAAAAAAGCCATGCAAAGCATGGCCATTATTATTAAACTCGACTTACTTTCCAGCTTCACCTTTCACTGTTTTTGGGTCTATAACAAACTTTGAAAGTACGGCAGTAATCTTTTCACTGTCGGCGTTCATTTTTTCCAGTGGATATAAGTGCATGAACAAAGGCTTTTCATCCACTTTTCTTGCCAAGGTCAAATCACCTTGCCTATCGTATATTTTATCCCAAGAAGTTCTAACGTTTGCCCAAAAACCGTTATGCTCTTTCCACCAGTCCATAGCAAGCTGACATTTTTCATCGGCCACTTTAGTGTAGATATTCCATCCCTTTTCCTGGGCCAGTAACACATCCTCTTCACCATCTTTGCGCAAGACCTTATCATTATCCTGCTCGTGCACCCACCCATAATCGGTAATTTCTTGGCGATTACCACGTAACATTACATTGTAATCACTTCGTTTTGTGTATTCCCTTCTTGGTAGAGGTGAATCAGACTTGTTTTCCCAATAGTGTTTTCCATCAGCATGTATCCATGTAGCCGAACCGGAGTATCTTGGACTGTCATCAACTTGATAAACTTTTTGAGTCCACTGCCCTTTTACCTCATCAGCAGGTAAAGTGTTGAACACCCAATTATTTTCCTTGTCATAATGGAAAATCTCTTGATTTTCATATTCCCAATCTTGCCTCCAGTGCTTGATGACCATGGTGTCGTTAACCACCAAAAGATGCTGAATGGATATTTTATTATCCTCGTCAACTATGGGCAATGCCAATTCTAGGGCACTGGCAGTATAATCCATCTTTTTTTCATAATCAATTTCGGGCGCAAATGTTTCTGTATACTTAAAGGTGATATCATAACAGCCGCACATATCCTTAATGGCTTTCCTGTCCTGTTCTTTTTTGTTCTGAGCCATTGCTGCGAATGCAAAAGCAAAACTTAAAATGCTAAAAAGTGTTACACGTTTCATTTTTTTTAAGGATTATTTTTTGGGATTAAAAAAGTTGAAAATTAAAGTTGTTCTTATTTAGATTGATTAAAAATAAAATATATATTTGCTGCTAAAATAAATAGAATGAGTCTAAATAAAAACAATATTCTCTTTTATTTTCTACTTTTTTTCTGTGCATCTATAAATGCTCAAGAAAGAGAAGGGAAGGACTCGGTTCTAACTGAAAAATTGGATGAGGTCATAGTTACCGCTACCCGTACGGTACGTCAATTATCCTCCTTGCCCCTGCCAGTGACTCTTATCAACAAAGAACAACTGCAACAAACCGGGGTCACCCGCTTAAATGAAATATTGAATGAACAGACTGGAATTATAATGACTCCTGATGCTACAATTGGAGGCGGTGAAGGAGTACAAATACAAGGCATAGCATCTGATTATGTATTAATCCTTATAGATGGGGTACCAGTAGTAGGAAGGAGTTCCGGCAACCTTGACCTAAGCCGATTTGCCATAGGAAACATAAAGCAGATTGAAGTGGTAAAAGGCCCATCTTCCAGTTTATTTGGTTCGGAAGCGCTTGGTGGCGTAATCAATATCATTACGGAAAAACCAACAACAGAAAATATCAGTGGACAAATCTCGCACCGAGCTGCTACATTCAACAACCAAAATACGAACCTTAGTCTCAATCAACGTTTTGAAAAAATAGGATACTCTTTTTTTGCGGACCGCTTGAGCACTGATGGTTTTGATCTTGCTCCTTCAAGCGACGGGCAAACCGTAAATCCATTTTATAATTATACTTTCAACGGTAGAATCTTCGCAGATATTACAGAAAATCTGGATGTCTTCGCATCGGGCAGGTATTTTTTCCAAGAGTTTGATGTCCAGCCCAGTACCAGTGAAGAAAGAGATTCCAATGTACTGCTTCGCCTTAACCATGACCCTTCAGAAAAAACTAACTTACAATACGAGTTCTACTATACCAATTATACTACAAATGAAGAAGTCGTAGACCCCATTGACGATGAACTTCTGATCGCCAATGATTTTGACCAAAAACTTTTTAGGCCAGAAGTTCGCTTTAATCATTCTTTTAGTCAAACCAATACTATGACACTGGGTATTGGTTACAATCTGGAAAACTTGGACCGCTCGCTCTTTGCTGAAACCATCACATTCAATTCTCAGTATGCCTTTGCGCAATATGATTTTAAGCCTCTTGAAAATCTTAATATCATTGCGGGTGCACGTTTTGATAATCACAGTGAATACAACTCCCAGTTGAGTCCTAAAATTTCCGCTAAATATGACTTCTCCACAAATTTTTCAGTAAAAGGTTCCGTTGGTAGTGGATTCAAGGCTCCTGACTTTCGCCAATTGTACTTGGACTTTACCAACGCAGCAGGTGGCGGTTATTCTGTTTTTGGTAAAGAGGTTGAAGCGGCGGGCATAAAACGCCTTCAAGAAAATGATGAGATAGCTACATTACAGGTAGATCCCTCACAGTTGGGCGAAAGATTGAACGCCGAAAGCTCTGTAGGATACAATCTAGGCTTTTCATATAAGAAAGGAAAAATTTCTTCAGATATAAATTTCTTCAGAAACGATTTTAAGAACCTGATCGATACCCAAATCTTGGCCTCAAAGACCAATGGTCAGAACGTTTTTGGTTACATAAACCGTGAAAGTGTCTATACCCAAGGTGCTGAAATCGACCTAAAATACAAATTCTCGGAAAACCTAAATCTCTCAGCTGGTTATCAGCTATTGTTCGCCTATGACAAGGACAAAGAAGATGCTATAGAAAACGGTGAGGTCTTTGCCCGTGACCCAGAGACACTGGAAACGTTCCAGTTATCGCGTTCGGATTATTTTGGATTGGAAAACCGTTCCCGACATACCGTAAACTTTAAAGCGTTTTACAAAATCCCAAAATGGGATGCCAATGCAAACCTACGGGTTGTTTATCGATCAAGGTTTGGTCTTACGGACAGGAATGGCAATGATATCTTAGATGATTTTGACAATAGCTTTGTAGACGGCTATGCGTTGGTCAACTTAGCTTTTGGAAAAACTTTTCTTGAACATTACAGTCTGCAACTGGGGGTTAATAACCTTTTGGACTTTAAGGGCAATAACCCCCTTGCAGCACAAGATAATGAAGTACTTATAAATCCGGGAATACAATTATTCACAAGACTTAATATTCAATTTTAAACTTTAGATCACCATGAAAATTTCTTTAAAACTCTTTACCCTACTTTTAATCTCGTTTGTATTTTTTAGCTGTAGCGATGACGATGATAGCCCCGAACTTGAAGCTGTTGAAAGCAAAACGGCCAGCAATATTCCTGCTCCCCAAACAGGTGGCCAAGGTCAGGGCGAAATATCTGGCGAGTTTACCAAGTTCAGCTTTGAAACCGGTGCTGTCACCACTAGCGATACTGAATGGGACCTTGCTTTTCGTGGCACCAGTATAGCCGTAAACGGCGGCACCGCTACGGGCACCAACGACGAGCCTACAAGAAACGGAAACGGAGGTATAGCTATAGAAACTGGAACTTTTGCAAGCGTAACTTCTGCAGATGGTCTAACTTTTGCCCAAGACGCAGACGGTGCATATGCCATTCCCGCAGGTAGCGATAACGGCTGGTACAATTATAACTTTATGACCAATATTCTTTCACCAATACCAGGTAAAATTTTTGTGGTCCGGACACACGACGGAAAATATGCTAAAGTTGAGTTTTTAAGCTATTATCGGGATGCCCCATCTGATATTACACCAGACATAGCCCAGAACGACCTAAGATTTTATACATTTCAATATGTCTACAATCCAAATGAGGGTGAAACTTCTTTAACTGTACAATAAGATGAAAACAGTAAATATCCTGTATATTTTAATGCGATTGTTCTTGGGTGGATTTATGATTTACGGCGGTATCCAAAAATTTCAAAAGCCCATCCCCGCTCCTGTAGAAGTTGTGGAAAAGGCAGAAAAGTTTAAGGCACCCGAAAAAGAAAGCACCTTACAAAAGATTTTGTATATCAGCGGGGCCAAGCAAACGGGGTATTTTTGGCAGGTGCTGGGCATCTGCGAACTTTTGTTCGGTATTTTATTGTTATTACAGGGAACTGGATTTATCGGTGCAGTATTTCTATTGCCGATAACCCTACACATCTTTTTGTTCCATGTTTTTTTAGAATCGGACGAAATCCCTGAATTGCTACAAACAGGCGCTTTGTTTGCTGTCAACATTGCGCTGGTTTTAAGGGAAAAAGCAAAATGGCAACATTTACTTTGGATTAAACCCATATAAAATGTTTGCTCAATTTATAGTTAGTTTGAGTTAGTTGGGCCGGAGGGTATTAATTATGCTCTTCGGCTTTTTAAAAAATGAATAATCTCCAAGGCAAACCCAGGAGTATGATAATCTTTACAATCGAGTAAAATCACAAATAATCATGGAACAGATCTATAGAAATGAATATGGTGCTTGCTACGCAATTCAAAATGCACCCAATCCTATTTGCACGCTTCAATTGGTTGTTGATTCTATTGGAATTTTTATGTCCGTAGATGATCTTTCACATCTTTTAGAAGTTGTTCGCAATTCGGACAAGGCTTGCTTTTGCGAAGAATGTCAAGGTAATCCGTGCAACAAAATATGGTGCTCTGGGCCTATGCATGATTTATGTCTAAAAATTGATGAAGATAGATTGAAACAATTGGAGGATTTGATTGTAGGAACTCAATTTACTTTGAATATGAACCAAACTCTGGAAGAATACAGAATTGGTTAAAAAAATTTGGTTGAATTATTATTTTTAATAAGTCTAAATAAAATATATGAAAAATTTTATTCCTGTTCTATTAATTATGTTTGTAACATTCACTGGCCATGCACAAACAGGAAACATTGAAGGCGCAACCTTAAACGACGATGGTTCAATTGCCCCCTTTGCTAACATATTGCTACGTGGCACAAGTTATGGCACAGCGTCCGATGCAGAAGGAAAATTTATACTGACAGGAGTTCCGACCGGACCTCAGATATTGATGATTTCATCTATGGGACTCGCAAGTTTGGAATATCCCATTACAGTAAATCCTAATGAAACGGTTACCATTCAGGTCAAACTTTCCGAAGGTCAGCTTCAATTGCAACCCGTGGAAATTATTGGTAGAAGGGAGACTGGCTACAAAAATACTGTGTCCTATGCAGCAACAAAGTCAGCAGCACCCATAAAGGAAGTGCCCACTACCATAAACTTTGTAACTAAAGAACTGGCCCTGGACCAAGCGGCATTTACGCTGAATGACGTGGTCAAGAACATTAGTGGTGTCAATCAGTTCAGTTTTTATAATGATATTACCATCCGTGGATTCCGTGTACAAGGACAACGTAATTCGGGAAACTTGGTCAACGGCATGCGTGCCTTTACCAGTTTTTGGAAACAACAGTTGATTCCCCACATAGAACGGGTAGAGGTTATAAAAGGTCCGGCATCTGCCCTATTCGGCAATGCATCACCGGGAGGAACCATTAATCGGGTTACAAAAAAACCACTTCCTGAATCAAGACAATCCATAACCGCTTCTGTTGGTAGTTTCAATACATTTAGAACGCTTGCTGATTTTACAGGACCTATGAGCAGTGATAATAAATTACTGTACCGTTTAAATATAGGTTATGAAAATACCGATGGGTTTCGAGACCTTCAATTTGCACGGAATCTTGTTTTTGCTCCTTCATTTTCATTTCTTCCCACAGAAAACACCAAGCTTAATTTCGATATAGTATATCAAGATTCCAAAGGACGATTAGATCGTGGTCAAGCTGTTTTTGGCGATGGCGATTTATTTTCTACCCCTATAACCAAATCGTTAAGCGCTGCCAATGACTTCTTAAATGAACTTACACTCAACGGAACAGTTTCGTTACAGCATAATTTCAATGACAATATCACTTTTAACAGCGTCTTTATGCGTTCCACCTATGATGAGGATTTGTTGGAGCACCGTACCTCCAACCGATTTGCAGCTTTGGGAGATGGCAGTATTGATGAAGAAAAAGTTGCTATGCGGGTATTCATCAGAAAACGCAGTTGGGACAATAACAGTTTCAACAACTATTTCAATATCAAATTTGATATTGGAAATATTAAGAACACATTACTGGTAGGTTATGATTATTTTCAACAAGAACTGGAGCCGGGAGGTTCACAACTGGAAGCAAGGAGTTATTTATTGCAAGACGGAACGGCAACCAATGTTTTTAATGCTGATAATGTGGATGATTATGTGTTGGATGCCGATGGGAATCCAGCGACCAACGTTGGTCATTTTGACTTGACCTCGCCCATAGCTAACGGACTTAGGGACATGACCAACTATGTGTACACTACAAGAACCTTCAATCAATTTTTACAACGTTCCCATGGTGTATATCTACAGAATCAGGCAGCATTGGGTGCTTTCAAACTTTTGATAGGACTTAGGCAGGAATACTTTACCGATTTTATAGATTACGAAAGCGAAGATGAACAACAATTTGAGCAAAAAGCTTTTTTACCGAGAGTTGGACTGGTGTATACGCTCAATCCCAATATCAACCTGTATGGCACTTGGGTACAAGGTTTTCAACCACAGACCGCGGTGGATATTATCAACCCGGAGGCTGGTGGTCCTTTTGATCCCTTAGAGAGCGAACTGTTCGAATTTGGAGCCAAATCCGATTGGTTCAATGGTAGGTTGAGTGCATCCCTGGCATTTTATAAACTCACACAAAGAGGAGAACTGTACAATGCGGACGATCCAGAAAATCCAGAGAGACTGGTTCAGATCGGGGAAGAAGAAGCAAAGGGTTTTGAATTGGACGTTGCGGGAAACATTACGCCCAATTGGAGCATTGTGGCCGGTTATGCCTTTAATGATGCCAAATTTACCGAGAGCGATGACCCCGCAGAAATTGGTCGTCAAAAACCAAATGCTCCCAGACATATGGGAAACCTCTGGACCAAGTATATCATCAACAATGGGCGCTATAAAGGAATTGGCTTTGGTGCGGGCTATAATTTTGTTTCGGAACGTTTCGGTTCCATTGTGGCGAGCGGTGCAAATCCTACCGAGTTCCCGGAATATGGATTGTTCGATGCCGCTATTTATTACAATCTCAATAAGGTTCAGATTCAGTTGAACATAAACAATATCTTTGATAAGACCCACTGGGTGGGCGGTTATGATTTTATTCGAGCGTTTCCCGGAGCACCCAGAAATGTGATGACCACTGTGTCATATACATTCTAAAATGAAATTGAAAAAGAAAACATTTTTTAAAATACACAGCTGGATAGGTGTTCGGTTAAGCATACTTTTTTTTATAGTATGTTTTTCCGGTACCCTGGCGACATTGAGCCATGAAATGGATTGGCTTTTTATTCCTGAAATACGTGCCAAAAACGAAACGGGTTCATGGGCTCCCAGAAATGATATCGCCAAAAATTTTAGTGTGGAACATCCTGAAGGGGAAATTGAATTTTGGCTCCGCACCGAAGAACCCTATTTATGCGATATCATCTATAAACGGGAAAATGGCGAACGCAGTTATGTTTTTGCAAATCCGTATACAGGGGAAATTCAAGGAGAGGTACAGATTACTTTTCAACGCTTTTTTAGGGATTTGCATTATTTTCTGTTCATTCCATTTCAGATTGGGCATTTTACGGTCTTGATTTTCGGCTTTCTGTTACTTATATCACTGGTCACCGCTTTGGTCTTTTATAAAAAATGGTGGCGAAAACTTTTTGAGCTCAAGACGGGAAAAGGACCATTGGTTTTTTTTAGAAGTCTCCATCGGTTGGTGGGAATTTGGTCCGTACCCTTTACCCTACTCTTTGCCGTCACAGGGATTTGGTACTTTTTGGAGCGTACCAATATTGGTGGGATATCCACTATTTCCAATCCCAAGAATCCAAAAATTGATACGACCATTACACAGGACAATGATTCTTTGAGCCTATTCGACCCAGCTGATTTTGATTATACCAAAGCTGTTACAGTTGCCGAAAAAGCCATACCCGGGCTACGGGCCATTGATATTTTGCCATCCAAATCCCAGGATAATGCGGTTTATATTACAGGTAAGAGCAATGTTCCACTAGTAAGACCACGAGCAAATAGGGTATATCTGAATCCTGTTACCTTCGAGCCCATAAAAGTCCAGAAAGCCACAGAAATAAGTAATGTAATGTGGCTTAACGATATTGCCGACCCGCTTCATTTTGGTACTTGGGGCGGACTTACCACAAAAATCGTTTGGTTCATATTTGGGTTTGGTATTTCTAGTTTGGTCCTATCGGGAATCTGGATTACGGCAAAACGGAAAGCCCTAAAACGAAAAAAGGACAATAAAAAAATAATGGGTCCTTGGTGGTTTGTCAACTGGGGACTTTATGCCGTAATGCTTTTTTTCATGTATTATATTCTTGTAGATCGGTACAGTGCTTCCACAACTGCAATCATTGCCATAAGTTCGGGTTGGGCAGTTTTTATACTGTTGAGCTGGTATCTATTTGAATTTCGGCTAAAGCGGGTTGTAAAATAGTTAATGCAGGTAGGTATTCTGGATAAGACAGATGAGATCCCCTATAATTAGTATTTGTTCGCGATTTAACGGAATAAATAGTTATAGCTATTTTTTTGACTGGGAACATAAATGAAATTTATCCTAGACACACCCCTTACATCTTTTAATACTTTGGAAAATGCATTACTATTTTCGGAAAAGATTAATACTGAGCCATTGTCTAAAAACTTAATACACTCCTATGGGTACAATTGATTTGAAGAAAAAAGAATATGGTAATCTATGCTGTGCAAAAAAAGTGCAACTGTCCAAAACCCTTTAATGCATTTTGTTTTCCAGTACAATTACGGAGAAAAACTTGCGTTCTAATTTAATGTTGAAAATCCTATAAATATTTGTTTCACATAACTGTTTCCAACTCCTTGTAAAACCGGTCTTTTCATGAAGGCATCTAAGAAGAATTTTCAAATTTTCTTGTATTTACTAATAGGCTATGAAATCAAAATCACAGAGAGTTTTATCAGTTATCAAGAGAAAAATCAAACAGAAATATGAGAATCAAGATAATAATGGGAACCCTATTGACGATGATGGTGTTTTCATGCTCACGTGGCATTGAGGGAAAAGTAACCAAAAACTGGAAAGTTGTAAAAATGGAGAGGTCAACAAGACCCGTTGATGTTCATCCTAACATGGCCTACATTTTTAAGCAAAACAATAGGCTACATCTCACAACTCAAATTGGTAGCAAACTCCAAGGCACCTGGAGTTTAAAAGACAGTATTTTGACCATACATGTCGAAGGAGAGCGCAAAGAATTTGCTATACAAGAATTGACCGACAATAAACTTACTTTGGTATCGGGGGAGTTCGTGTTTTATTTAGACAATAACGAGCAAGACAATTGTTGACAACAACACTTATGTATGGCCACAAATTATAAGTTGAAAGGCATAGATAAGTGATTGTTTAGTCTCATTGAAATCCTATTAATGCTTTCTGTGTTATCAGGCGGGACTTTTAGAAAATTGATAATCCAATCTTTAATACTTTTCCAATCTTTTCCAGCATTTGAAATAAATCTCTACGAATAAAAACAATCAGTTTTCGGCATACGATTTAAATGGCTCCTAGTTCCTTCTTTCTGGCTTATAGAAAAATTTAAAATTAGTTCAACATATAAAAACAAAATGGGGATTTGATTTGATAAAATCTTTAATAAATTTCTATGCTGTTTATTTCCCTAAAAATCCATCCCAAATTTATTACCTTAGAGTTTCCGAAGGAATAACCCTGTAAATACCAATCTGCCAAACCACCTATTGTTTTAACAAGCAGTGTCATAGCCAAGCATAGCTGAAAATACCTAACCCCAAAACAATGAAAATATATTTTTCAAAGATGCTATCAATGCTTCTTATCGCAATAGGTTTCAGCAGTTGCGTAAACCTAAAACATGTTAGCGAATTTTCCACCTCATCCTTGGAAGGTATAACAGCATTTGAAAACATCGCCTACGGTTTTGAACAATACTGTTTGGAAGGATGCAGGGATGACAGAATCCGTGATTTTGACATTACGAACAATGAATGTAAATGCGAGCTGGACAAACAGGCAGATAGCATCACCCTAAAAATTTACAATTCGGTTTTTGCCTATTTTGAAGGACTGTACTTGCTTTCAAATAATGAACTCACTACTTACCAAACCGAAGATTTGGAAAACTCCTTAAGTACCGGAGATTTTGGTCCCATAAATATTGATCAAGAAAACGCTGCCTCGCATGCAAGGGTTTCGAAGATTTTGATACGTGCCTTCACGGATACTTACCGCAGAAATAAAATTAGGGAATATATTAAAGAGGCCAATGAACCGATAATGAACTTATTGGCATTTCTGGACTTCAACCTTTCTTCCAACCTCAATGGCAAACTGGAGGTTTCAAAAGAACGTCTTAAAGCGGATTATTTCGATTTTTTAAAGGACACCTCCCTTTCCACGTTGGAAAAAAGAAGAATCATGGAAGATTATTTTCAAAAATTAAAAGAAATCGAAGCTATCCAACAACAGTTTACCATTTACTCCGAAATACTGGTCGAAATTTCAAAAGGGCATCAAAAACTCGCTGAAAATGCAGATAAACTAAACATTTTAGAAATCAAACAAGTACTCCTACAATATGCCGGTGATATCCAAACGATGATCGTTGAATTTAAAAAAATCCAAGAGTGATATGGCGAGACTGAACTCAAAACAGACCAACGAACTGGCAAAAATGTTTTTGGCCTATGCACAGGCAATCGGTGATTATCGGTATAAAAATTATGCATTGTTAACGAAGGCGCAAAACAAGAGGCTAAGGGAATATCATAAAAGAACCTTGGATTATTCAGATGATCTTTTCACCATGTCGGCAAATCTGGTTATGGACGATGTGGAAAGCAGCCTGACCAAGTTAATTTCCATTACGGTGGAAATGGACAAATCGTACAAATCGTTGCAAAATGTAAAAAAGGCGATAAGCATCGCAACATCCATTGTAACCTTGGGAGCCTCCATCTTTAGTTTGAGCCCAGAAGCCATATCGGAAGCCATTGGAAGATTATCGGACGCATTGAAAAAGCGGTACGAAGAATAAGACCACGGAAAGACAATCCGGTATCAAAAAATCTTTGAAACCGCCGCAATGGTCGCATCCAAGTCCCCATAGCCGATGGCATCATTTAAAAAATAACTTTCAAAAGCGGAAGGTGGTAGATATATTCCTTGTTCCAACATTCCATGAAAGTATTTTTTAAACATATCATTGTTCCCCTTGGCAGACGAAGCAAAATCCACGACGGGTTCTTCAGTAAAATGAACGGAGATCATACTGCCAAATCGATTAATTTGGTGGGGAACCCCTTTTTCCATTAATACTTTTGCAATGCCTTTGTGCAGGTATTCGGTTTTTTCTGCCAGACTCGTAAAAATTGCCGGATTGTAATTTAGTTCCGTAAGCATGGCCAGCCCAGCACTCATTGCCAATGGATTTCCACTAAGAGTGCCCGCTTGGTAAACGGGTCCTTCAGGTGCCAAATGGGACATGATTTCGGTTTTTGCCGCGAATGCACCTACGGGAAGCCCACCCCCAATCACCTTTCCGAACATAAGAATATCGGCATTAATACCAAGTGCTTCTTGCGCTCCACCTTTTGCCAGTCTAAAACCTGTCATAACCTCATCAAAAAGTAATAGAATACCCTCTTCGGTACACAGTTTTCGTAACCCTTGAATGAATTCCTCTGTTGGAACGATACATCCCATATTTCCTGCTACGGGCTCGATGATTATAGCGGCGATTTCCCCTTTGTTGGCTTTGGCCAATGCTTTTACGCCCTCCAAATCATTGTAGTCCGCAAGCAAAGTGTCCTTTGCGGTCCCTTGGGTTACTCCCGGGCTGTTTGGGCTTCCAAACGTAACCGCACCGCTACCGGCCTGTATCAAAAACGAATCCGAATGTCCGTGATAGCAGCCTGCAAACTTGATAATTTTATCTTTTCCCGTATATCCGCGGGCCAATCGAACTGCACTCATACAAGCTTCTGTACCACTGTTCACAAAACGTATCTTATCAACATTCGGCACCATGGAAACCGCCAACTTGGCCAATTCAGTTTCAATTTCCGTAGGCATTCCAAATGAGGTTCCCTTTTTGGCTTTTTCTACCACGGCATTGATTACGGGCTCATAAGCGTGACCCAAAATAAGAGGTCCCCAAGACGCGATGTAATCGATTAATTTATTGCCGTCTTCATCATATAAGTACGCTCCCTTTGCTTCTTTTACAAATATTGGGTCACCTCCCACTGCTTTAAATGCCCTTACCGGAGAATTAACGCCTCCAGGAATATATTTTTTGGCTTCGGTAAACAAAGCGCTACTTCTTTGGTAAATCATGGATTATTGTGTGTTTATTTTTTTGATTCGAACACAGTCGAGAACATTTTGAAAATGTATGACATCTCGAATGCGCTCTGCGTAACACGATTTTATTTTACCTCTCTTTCTCTTCTGATATTAATTACTTGTCCTATGGACAAATTTGTACCATCCAGATTGTTCAATCTCTTCAGTTCATCTATTGAAATCGCATATCTTCTGGAAAGTGCATAGAGGGTATCCCCTTTTTCCACTACATGGGTAAAGACTTCATAATTTTTAGGTTCACGTACCGTTGCCAATCCATTTCTGACTACCTCCTCATCGTATTTATCGAGTCCGTAACGTTGTATAAGTGCAATCAATTTTTGTGGGTATTTACGATCCGTGGCATACCCTGCCTGTCTTAGACCATGGGCCCATTTTTTGTAATCATCCCTTCTATAATTGAACAAGAATTTGTACCGTGATCTTGAAGAGAGGAAAATACTGTGGTCCCTGAACGAGTACATGGGATGGTTGTATTTCCTAAAACATTCACCACGCTCGTCGTCATCGTGAAAATCAAATTCCCCTTCCCATCCTGTATGGCATTTGATCCCAAAATGGTTGTTGGTCTTTAGCGTCAACGTTCCTCTTCCAGAGCCACTTTCCAAAATGCCCTGCGCCAACGTGATACTGGCCGGAATGCCATAGGCGCGCATCTCAAACTGGGCAATTTCCGCAAAGGTTTCAATATATTCTTGGGTATTGGCTATTGGAAATTTCACGAACCTCCCTGAATCTTTAGGTAGAACATAAGTATCCGATGTTTCGGTATCGTTGCTTGGATTTATAGTGCCAGGATCTCGAGATTCGCTGGACTTTGTTACCGATGCTCCTTTTTTTTTGGTTGCTGTTCGCTTTTTTGCTCCACAGCTTGTCAGCAATAAAGCCGATGCAAAAACAAATATTATTTTCCTGATCATAAATCCAATAACGGTAAATTTTTCTTTTTCAAAACAGGATTCATTCCATCTATGCCCTGTAGCCCTCCAGTATGGATAACCAAAATTTGTGTTCCTCGTTTAAAAACATCCTTTTTTATCATGTCAAAAACACCAAAAAACATTTTTCCCGTATAGATTGGATCCAATGGAATCGATGTTTCCCTTTTAAAGGAATTGATAAATTCAATCAATGAAGAATCTACCTTGGCATATCCACCAAAATGATATTCAGCGATTAATTTCCAATTATCATTTTGGGCAAATTTAAGAATATCTTCTTTTAAAAAATTGCCCTTTAACGCCGGAAACCCTAAAACGGTCTGGTGCGGTTGTGCTGAATTGATAAGTCCCGCGAGCGTGCCGCCCGTTCCTACACAGCTACAAATAATATCGAATTGGGTATCTGCTTTGGTTAAAATCTCTTCACATCCTTTGACCGCCAACTCATTTGTTCCGCCTTCGGGGATAAGATAGCACAAATCAAATTTGGCATTAAGGTTCTGAAGAAATGCAATGGAATTCTTTTTTCGGTAATCACTTCGCGATACAAAATGAAGGTCCATTCCGTTTGCTTGTGCAAGTTTCAGAGTGGGGTTTTCATGCCAATTATTTTTCAATTCTTCTCCCCGAATGATACCTATAGTTTTCAAACCTTCTTTTTTTCCTGCATAAGCGGTAGCAGCAATATGATTGGAAAATGCCCCACCAAAAGTGAGTAACGTATCTTGCCCCAATTTTTTTGCCTCGTGTAGGTTATATTTTAATTTCCTGTATTTATTTCCAGAAATTATAGGGTGGATGGTATCTTCCCTTTTAACATAAAGGGTAATTCCTTTTTCATTAAGAATAGGTAATTCTACTTTTTGATTTGGAATGTCCAAAATCTAAATTTAACGCACCAAATAGTTTAAGAAGCTATATGCTTTTCTGCGTGCAAGATACTCCTTATCCATTTCATTGGCATATGCCTCACGTTCAAAACTAATGTTTTGATAAGCTCTGTAACTATTCAAATACAATAGCGTACGCAAAAGCCACTCTATTACGTATAAAATATAAAAAGGAAGTATGAACAACTCTTGTTGTTGCTTTAAATGTATTCTTTCATGATTGATAAGAACTTCATCTTTTTTGAGAGAGTCCTCTTTTAAGATGATGAAAGGCCAGAGTGAAAGGCCAACGTAGTTTCGATAAAAGAAATGTTTAAAAACTAAAATCAAACTAAAATATCAAAAGTTTCCTACAAAGTTAACTGTTAAACTTCTGGAAAATTGGATTGAATCGATAATAAGATTAACAATTTCGGTGAAATACTCAACAAATCTACAAACGGTAAAATACTAGTAGTTCTTCTTTCAATACACTAATTTTATAATCGAAGTAATAGTTTTAGTTTTTATGAAAGAAATCATTCCCTTGGAAGAGGGTGATTGTTATCTCTCAAAAGAGGGCTATAAGGTATTTACGGCAAAATATCATTTAAAAAGAGGGTATTGTTGCGAAAGCGGCTGTAGACATTGTCCATACGGGTATGATAAAAAAACCAACACAAGAACCTAAAACAATAGGTTTCGGCATAATTTTTGTGATTGAATTATAGTGATTTGATGAACTCAAAAAAAAATTGATATGAAGAATTTAAGACTATTTTCCCTAGCTGCCCTAGCAATTACATTTTTGGTATCCTGTAGTTCTGTAAAAGTTATTGCGGACTACGATAAGGAAGCCAATTTTCAAACGTACAAAACCTATGCTTTTTATAAAACAGGTATCGATAGGGCTCAAATCTCTGACCTCGATAAGAAACGTATTCTAAATGCCATTGATGAAGAAATGAGTTCCAGAGGTTTTGTCAAATCACAACAACCAGATCTTTTGGTCAATATTTTTACAAAGGAACGCGAGCAGGTAGATGTCTACAACAACAACTTTGGTTGGGGTTGGGGCGGTCTTGGCTGGGGCGGTCTTGGCTGGGGCGGTCTCGGATGGGGCTTTGGACCAGGCTGGGGTTGGGGTCCAGGTTGGGGCTGGGGCGGTGGCTTTGGACCTGATGTCTCTACTAGAACTGAAGGATCTTTATATATTGATTTGATAGACAATAAAAATAAAGGACTTGTTTGGCAAGGTCGTGGTATCGGTACATTGAACAATATGAAGAATATAGAGAAGAAAGAGCAGCGCATACGGGAATTTGTAGCGAATATCCTTAAGGAATATCCGCCATCCAACGAGATTGCTGCAAACTAAAAAACTTAAAACCGCCACAAAGGCGGTTTTTTTGTGCCCTTCTACTTTATATAAAGAGCAACACTTTCTGATTTTGTATCTTTAAGGTCAGTAAAACAGTAATATGAGTTACGAGTCCAATCCCATTTTAGATAAATTGCCAGAGCATCTGAAGCAATTCATAAAGCCTCAGAATTATGATGATTATTCCGCTATAGATCAAGCTGTATGGCGCTATGTAATGCGCAAAAACGTGGATTATTTGAGTAAAGTGGCGCATAAATCCTATGGAGATGGTTTGCAAAAAACCGGGATTTCCATAGACCACATTCCAAACATGTATGGAATGAACCGTATTTTAAAGGAAATAGGCTGGGCAGCAGTTGCCGTTGACGGTTTTATTCCCCCTTCTGCATTTATGGAGTTTCAAGCATATAATGTATTGGTCATAGCCTCGGATATAAGACAACTGGAACATATAGAATACACCCCTGCACCAGACATCATTCACGAAGGGGCAGGGCACGCCCCGATCATAGCAAATCCAGAATATGCGGAATATTTAAGAAGGTTTGGAGAAATAGGCAGTAAAGCCATATCCAGCGCAAAGGACTACGAGCTCTACCAAGCCGTAAGACGACTATCCATTATAAAAGAAGCGGCGGGAACGCCACAGGAAGAAATTGACTCCGCAGAAAAACATATTGAAACATTACAGGAGAATATGGGCAAGCCCAGTGAGATGGCACTCATTCGGAATCTTCATTGGTGGACCGTTGAATATGGGCTTATAGGAACACCTGAAAATGCCAAAATCTACGGAGCGGGATTACTTTCCTCGATTGGGGAGAGCAAATGGTGTATGCAGAGCAATGTAATAAAAGTACCGTACACCATTGAAGCGGCACACAAAACATTTGACATCACCAAGCCACAGCCACAACTTTTTGCAACCCCGGACTTTGCACATTTAAGTCAGGTTTTGGAAGATTTTGCAAATACGATGGCCCTGCGGACAGGTGGTCTATCAGGAATTCAAAAACTGATTGATTCCAAAGCACTTGGAACCATCGAGTTCAGTACAGGACTTCAAGTTTCCGGTCAATTTAATTCTGTTATTGAACACAATGGCAAACCTATTTATGTTCGTACGGTCGGCCCTACTGCATTGGCTTATAGGGAAAAGGAGTTGGTGGGTCACAGCACTTTGCAACATCCCGAAGGTTTTGGATCGCCAATTGGAAAATTAAAAGGTATCAATCTTGCTATTGAAGATATGAGTCCCCGCGATTTAAAAGCGTATAAAATTTATGAAGGTGAAGAAATTTCGCTAGAGTTTGAAGGCGGGCTGATGGTAGAAGGCACTATAGTTACAGGAACCAGAAATCTTCAGGGAAAAATCATCCTGATAACCTTTGAAAATTGTAAGGTCACGCATGACGGGAAGTTATTGTTTATGCCAGATTGGGGTCTTTATCACATGGCTGTTGGCCAAAATGTTGTTTCAGCCTTTAATGGTACTGCGGACCTTGGCAGTTTTGACCTCATCACACATGAAATTACGGACACCACAATTAAATCTAAAAAAGATACTGAAAGAGCTCGCTTGGAAATGTACTACAAGCAAATAAGGGAATTTAGGGAAGGTACGAACACGACCATTTCCCGCCATAAAGTTTTTGAAGAAATCAAAACAGATCATCCAAATGATTGGCTCTTATCAATAGAACTTTATGAGTTGGCCAAGAAAGGCAATGATGATAATTTTCAACAGGAAATCTTGGCGCATCTGGAAACCGTAAAACAAAACAATCCAAAAGTAGGCCATTTAATTGATGATGGAATAAGTCTAGTTGAGCATAGTTTTTCCCATAGTCTCTAATTCATTTACGGACCCAACTTGCTTTTGATTGAATTCCAAGGTCCATCCCAATGAATTTGTCAGTACGTACAACTTGGAAAGTTCACTGACCAATCTGTTCTCTGCATTGGATTTTAAGGAAGATGCTTCAATTTTTTTTAATAGCGAGGATTTTACCGTGTTTTTTATTTTATTGTAATCTTTCGCATTGAACGGATTCAGGTAATCGGCCGTAACGTCATAATATTCAAAATCGGGATTTATTTTTATTTCGGGCTCGGGAATACTATTGATTCGGACAATTTTTAGGCCTTCGTCAATTTCAACATCCACTTTGCTCAAATCATACGCGACAGTAACATCGGCATTTACAACTACCAGTGCTTTTTTATCCGCCAAAATCAGTGAGCCGAAAAGTGCTTTGGAATCCTTGTAATTATAGACTTCTGCAAAGTGTCCTTCGGTTACGATTAGTTTAGAAACATTTTTCAGCTCTTGCTGAATAAGCATCGAGCTTTCTTTCAACATAGCCTTCTCCTCCCTTTCTTCCGTACAGGATTTATAGATCAATAGGGATGCCAAAAAAACGATTGCACCTAATAGTACTTTCTTCATTTCTTAAAATTTCATGAAAGAATACCTTTTTTGAAGATACGTAATTTTAGTTTGGAGTGCTTTTATGAATTTTTGATGTGCTTGGGAATCGGGATTAAAGGGCCTGTGCAACAATCCTTTCTGAACGGTACCGACCTCTTCCATAGTGGGAAATACCTCAGCGGCAATCCAAATTGATTTGAATTTCTCCCAAATAAAATCAATGGCAAGTTGATTGGGATGAACCATATCCTTCCCATAAAAACGATAGTCACGGAGTTCGTCCATCATAATTTCGTAAGAGGGAAAATAAGCAGTGTTTTTAGATTTCAAAGTTTGGTGCAAAGCGGTAATCAAATGTGCTTTACTCCTCTGGTTTTCTATAAAACCATCTTTTAGATGACGGACCGGGGAAACGGTAAAAATCAGCTTTGTGCTAGTGTTGATGGATTCAATCAAACCTATAATTCGCTGCAAACTTTTCTTGATGCTCTCAACCGACTGTAACTCCTTTGAAAATTGATTTTGGGGCACTTTATGGCAATTGGCAACGATTTTTCCGTTTTCATTGTTTCTATATACCCATGCCGTTCCCAAAGTAATAATAATATGGGAAGAACTTTGTAACCATAATTTGGTTTCTTTCAGCCTTTGATTAAGCTGATTTAAGAGCATGTTTTTGTCGTATGAACGCAAATCGGAATGGGCATCAAAACAAAACCAGATACCATCCTGTTCAAAAATCTCATTCTCTTGATACATTTTTTCATGCAAAGCACGTTCCAGCAAATTTTCGATTGCCAAGGGGTGAAATAAAATTCCAAAAGGGTTCTGGGTTAGCTGGAATTTATAATAATCTAGTTTTTCACCGATATTCCCTACAAAACAAGAACCTAAAAGCAATAGCTTACTCTGATAGCTGATTGGATTATCAGAAACAACTAACGGAATTGTGGTTTGAAGTTTCATCAGGAAATATATTCCTTCGCTTTGTTTAATGCATCTTGGATTCCCTCAGGATTTTTTCCCCCGGCCGTAGCAAAAAATGGTTGTCCTCCGCCACCTCCTTGAATATATTTACCCAACTCACGCACAATAGTACCTGCATTTAAACTTTTTTCCGCAACAATTTCTTTGGAAATATAACAGGACAATAAAGCCTTTCCATCGTTCTCCGCAGCGAGCAATAAAAACAAGTTGGAGAACTGACCGCCAATTTCAAATGCCATGTCTTTGATCCCCGCTGCATCCAAATCGACTTTTTTGGATAAAAACTGAACTCCGTCAATTTCTTCCAATTCAGAAATTAATTCACGCTTCAGTCCTTTGGCCTTATCTTTTAAAAGTTGTTCCATCTGTTTTTTCAACAATGCATTTTCCTCTTGCAGACTGGTAACAGCTTTAACGGGGTCCTGAGGATTGTTCATCAAATCCTTAATTTCAAAAAGCATTCTATTGTTCTTGTGATAGAATTCTTTGACTGCATCCGAGGTAATAGCCTCAATTCTTCGAATTCCTGCCGCAACAGCTCCTTCGGATACTATTTTAAAGTGCCATATGTCCGCTGTATTCTTAACATGGGTACCTCCACAAAGCTCAATGGACCGTCCAAATTTTACAGTGCGGACCGTATCACCATATTTTTCACCGAATAATGCCATAGCCCCTTGTTCCATGGCTTCCTTAAGAGGTATGTTCCTGTTCTCCTCAAAAGGTAGCTGCCCTTCAATACGGGCATTTACAAAGTTTTCTACCGCTCTTAATTTTTCTGGGGTCACTTTGGAAAAATGGGAAAAATCAAAACGTAAATATTTTGAATGTACCGCAGATCCTTTTTGTTCCACATGTGTGCCCAATATTTCCCTAAGGGCTTGATGCAGCAAATGCGTAGCGGTATGATTGCTTTCTGTACGGGATCTTTGTTTTTTGTCTACTGTAGCTTTAAAGGTTTGAAAGGTATTTTTGGGTAGACTTTGGCAGAAATGTACTGTCTCATTGTTCTCTCTTTTCGTGTCAACAATATAAAAAACATCTCCATTTGGAGCTTCCAGATATCCTTTATCCCCTACTTGCCCACCACCTTCAGCATAAAATGGGGTAAGGTTGAACACCAGTTGAAATTGTTCCCCTTCTTTTTTACTTTGTATTTTTCTATATTTCACCAATTTTACATCAGCTTCCAAACTATCATAGCCAACAAATTCCTGAACTGCATCTTCTATCAGTACCGTCCAATCATCTTTGGAAACTTCCGAAGCAGCCCTAGATCGGTCTTTTTGGGCTTTTAAAGCTTTTTCAAAACCTTCAGCATCCAGTTTGTATCCTCTTTCTTCTAGAATAAGGGAAGTTAAATCAATCGGGAATCCAAACGTATCATAGAGCTCAAAAGCTTTTTTACCGTCTATTGTTTTATCTTTTGAAGATTTTATTACCGAATCCAAAAGCACCAGCCCTTGTTCCAAGGTACCCAAGAACGAATTCTCTTCTTCCTTGATTACATTCTCTATTAATTGATATTGTTCGCGCAGTTCAGGAAACGCTTTTCCCATGGTATGTGACAACACTTTCACCAATCTATAAATAAAAGGTTTATTGGTGTCCAAAAAAGTAAATCCATAACGGATGGCCCTTCTTAAAATCCTTCGGATGACATAGCCAGCTCCAGTATTGCTTGGCAATTGTCCATCAGCAATGGAAAAAGCCACAGCCCTTACATGATCGGCAACTACCCGAATGGCAATATCCATTTCTTTGTTCTTGCCATACTTATGTCCCGTAATGGCTTCAATTTCCCGAATAAGTGGGGTGAAAACATCCGTATCATAATTTGATTTCACACCCTGCAATACCATACACAAACGCTCAAAGCCCATGCCTGTATCTACATGCTTTTCTGGAAGGTTTTCCAATTTTCCATTGGCCTTTCGGTTATACTGCATAAATACAAGATTCCATATTTCCACCACCTGTGGATGATCTTGATTCACTAAAGATGCCCCAGAAATTTTTGCTTTTTCTTCTTTGGAACGAATGTCAACATGGATCTCCGAACAAGGACCACAGGGACCTTGGTCGCCCATCTCCCAGAAGTTGTCCTTCTTGTTGCCCATAATGATTCTATCTTCCGGGACAATAGCTTTCCATAAATCGTAAGCTTCTATATCCATTTCAAGGTTGTCCCCATCATCACTTCCTTCAAAAACAGATACGTAAAGACTTTTCTTATCTATTCCATAAACCTCGGTCAATAGTTCCCATGCCCACTGGATTGCCTCTTTTTTAAAGTAATCACCAAAACTCCAATTCCCCAACATCTCGAACATGGTATGGTGATACGTATCCTTCCCAACTTCCTCCAAATCATTATGCTTTCCACTTACGCGTAGACATTTTTGCGTATCAGAAACTCGTTTGGATTTGGGAACGGAATTTCCTAGAAAAAATTCCTTGAACTGGTTCATTCCCGCGTTGGTAAACATCAAAGTGGGGTCATCTTTTATGACCATGGGCGCCGAAGGAACAATTTTGTGCTTTTTCCCTTTAAAAAAGTCTAAAAACTGGGCTCTAACTTCTTGGGACGTCATTGGAATTACTAGGGTTTTATTAAATTTAACACTTTAAGCAAAACAATTTTTATATTTGTTTGTTCTGATTAAAAGAATGTGCAAAAATAGGATAAAATCCATTCATGTCTAAAGTCAAGTACTATTACGATCCAGATACACTTTCTTATAGAAAGATTGAGCCCAAAAAGTCCAAAAAGTATCGAAATCTCTTTCTTTTCATAGTAGGAGCGGCTTTATTTGGATTTTTAGGGCTTATCGTTCTATTGAATACCAACTTATTAAATACTCCAAAAGAGCTTTCTTTGGAACGCGAGGTGCGCAACTATGAACTCCAATATGAAATTCTTGGCAAGAAGATGGAGCAGATGGAGCAAGTCCTTACCAACATTGAGGATCGTGACAATAATATTTACCGATTGTATTTTGAGGCAAATCCAATCCCTGAAGAACAGCGAAGAGCAGGTTTTGGGGGTATTAACCGATATAAGTCCCTTGAAGGTTTCAACAATTCTGAAATCATCATCAATGCAACCGAGCGTTTGGATATCATCCAGAAACAAATGGTAATCCAATCCAAATCCTTGGACGAGATTGCCAAATTAGCAGAGGAAAAAGAAAAGCTCTTGGCAGCCATTCCTGCTATACAACCCGTAAGAAATGAGGATTTGACCCGTATGGCCTCTGGTTATGGATGGCGTTCCGATCCATTCACAAAAGCAAGAAAAATGCATTGGGGCATGGATTTTACCGCTCCACGTGGTGTTCCCATCTATGCTACAGGAGATGGAACAGTAAAGCGTGCTGACAATGGGTCTTCGGGCTATGGAAAACACATCAGAATAGACCACGGGTACGGCTACATGTCCTTATATGCACATTTAAGCAAATACAATGTGAGCAAAGGACAAAAGGTAAAACGTGGAGACCTAATAGGTTTTGTTGGGAACACTGGTCGTTCAGAAGCCCCCCATGTGCACTATGAAGTCTTTAAAGATGGTGAACGTATAAACCCCATCAACTTTTATTACGGAAGTTTAACTGCGGAAGAGTTTGAAAATATGCTCAAGTTCGCCAATCAAGAGAACCAATCCCTGGATTAATGCATGTAGATCTTCCCGAAAAACGGTATTATGGCATTGGTGAAGTAGCCAAGGCGTTTGGGGTAAATACATCCTTGATTCGGTTTTGGGAAAAAGAATTTGATGTACTTCAGCCTAAGAAAAATGCCAAGGGCAACCGTAAATTTACTCCTCAAGATATTACCAATCTGCAACTTATTTACCATTTGGTCAAAGAACGTGGTTTTACGCTAGAAGGTGCCAAAATCCATTTAAAGGAAGAAAAACAAAAAACACTATCTAATTTTGAGGTAGTACAGAAACTTCAAAAAGTGAGAGCCGAACTCTTAAAAATCAAAGAGCAGCTTTGAAAAGTTGGGAAGTCGGAAGCCGGAAGTCGGAAGTCGGAAGTCGGAAGTCGGAAGTCGGAAGTCGGAAGTCGGAAGTCGGAAGTCGGAAGTTAAATATTGATAAAACGTAACAAAAACTAATAAAACATCTATTACTAACACTAAATAAACCAAAAAAATGAAAAAAGGTATACTTGCGATAATTGTACTCGTTGTATTGGCAGTGATACTTGGCGGTTGGTACGTAAGAACAAACAATACCCTTGTGGACATGAAAGGACAGGCCACAAAGCAATGGGCCAATGTAGAAAGTTCTTACCAACGAAGAAGTGATTTAATCGGTAACCTCGTAAAGACTGTACAAGGTGCTGCAGATTTTGAAAGGGGCACTTTAAAGGACGTTATCGAAGCACGTGCAAAAGCAACTTCCACTACTATTGATGCCAATAATATTACCCAGGAACAATTGGCACAATTTCAACAAGCACAAACTGGGCTTTCCTCCGCGCTTTCAAGACTCTTGGTTACTGTGGAGCGTTACCCCGACTTAAAATCAAACCAAAACTTTTTGGAGCTACAGTCGCAATTGGAAGGTACGGAAAACAGAATCAATGTGGAACGCAACAGGTTCAATGATATTGCTGGAGAGTATAATATCAAAATCGAGAAAATACCTACTAATATTATTGCCAGTATAGCAAATTTTGATCCTATCGCATTGTTTAGTTCAAATCCCGGTGCTGAAGATGCCCCGGACGTTAATTTCGAATTCAATTGAACATGTCGCACGTAGAGCAATTTCTAACTATGGAGGAGGAACAAGAGATTGTTCAAGCCATTCTTGAAGCTGAAAGGAATACTTCTGGCGAAATAAGGGTTCATATTGAAGCATCTACCAAAATAGACCACTTTAGCAGGGCACAACAAATTTTTCACTTTCTCAAGATGGACAATACCAAGGAAGAAAATGGCGTACTGCTCTATGTTGCTGTCGATGATAAAAAATTTGTAATCTATGGCGATAGTGGTATTGACCGCGCCGTGCCCAAAGGTTTTTGGGATACCACAAGAGATACCATTGCGGATTATTTTATAAAAGGTGATTTTAAACAAGGTATCATAGCGGGAATTTTGAGCGCCGGAAAAGAATTGAAAGCACATTTTCCATGGGATTATAATGACACCAACGAACTCAGTGATGCAATATCCAAAGGTTAAATCTTCCTTTTCTCTTTTAACGCTTCGACAGCACTGGATATGGAAAGAGAAAAACTCTACTATATCCAAAAGAATTTTATTTATCACTTTCTTATTATCGCTGCTTATATCAAATTTAGCATTCGCGCAATTCCAAATTCCTCCCAAACCTCAAAAACAGACCAGTGTCTATGATTACGTAAATCTTTTATCCGGTTCCCAGAGTATGTCTTTGGAGCAAAAACTGATTCGTTATTCCGATAGCACGTCCACTCAAATCGTAGTAGCAATAATTAGTTCCACAGAAGGAGAGGATATTAATTTTTTAGGAGCACAGTGGGGACAAAAATGGGGCATTGGCCAAGCTGATGAAGATAATGGCATACTTGTACTCTTAGCCAAAGATGACCGAAAGATTGCCATTAATACAGGCTACGGCGTAGAAGGTTCCCTTACAGATTTCATGTCCAAAAGAATTATTGAATCCGTCATTATTCCAGAATTTAAAAATGGGGACTATTTTGATGGACTTAACAAAGGTGCTGATGCTATTTTTCAAGTATTGAACGGAGAATTTAAAGAGGATCGTACTTTTGGCGAGAGCGATGGCTTTTCATTAAAAACAATATTGCCGTTTCTTATTTTTATTGTCATACTTATTTTCCTTTCCAGAAAAGGTCGTAACAACCGAGGTGGGCCCGGTGGTAAGAATACAGGATTAGACCTTTGGGACATTATAATTCTCAGCAATATGGGACGTGGAGGATATCGAGGTTCTTCCGGAGGAGGTTTTGGGGGTGGCGGCTTCGGCTCTGGTGGAGGATTCGGTGGCGGCTTCGGCGGTGGTGGTTTTGGAGGTGGCGGTGCCTCTGGAGGATGGTAATACCTAAAATTTTATTCTCTTGCCTTTTAGATTCATTTATCATTGATTCCAAAACCATAAATCCTAAATGTTTCATAAGGGTTAATCCGTGATTATATGTTATCCGTAAATTATTATAGGCCATCCATCAATTTTCAATGCCCCGCTACCTATTTTTTCAACTATCTTGGCCATGGTTAACCAATAGTTTAACAAATTTTCATTTTCATGTCACGTTTCTCAAAATCCCTAATACTTTCAATTTTTGTTTTAGTTTTTTCCTGTAAAAAAAAGAACCCTTCCTCGGAAACGGACAACCTATTTAAGTTTAAGGATTACATAAGCTACCATACCAGTGGTAACCAAAGCATATCCACTCCAATCAGGGTTGTCCTCGCAAAACAACTCGACCAATTTGAACTGGCACAAGAATTGCCTTCGGAGTATTTTGTAATTTCACCTAAAATAGAGGGTAAACTGGCTATCGAAAATCGCAGGGAACTCATTTTTCAACCTTCGGAGTATCTACAGCCCGATACTGAATATTCTGTTGATGTAAAATTGAACAAGCTATTTGATGCTATTGATAGTGAGTTTAAAGAGTATACTTTCAGTTTTAAGACCATAACCCCTAATTTTAAAATAAATCTTGGCAATCTACAATCTTATAGTAAAAATTGGCAATACCTGACCGGGACTTTAGAAGCTTCGGATATTTTGGATGCCTCTAAAATCAAGAGTGCTGTTTCCGTAGTGCAAGGGGACAAAAAGATTCCCGTAAAATGGGACAATACAAAAGAGGACGCTCGATACTTCACCTTCAGAATTGATAGTATTCCACGCAAAACGGATGATAGCAACCTAGTAATCAACTGGAACGGAAAACAATTGGGAACGGAAAATAGCGGGTCAGAAAATTATACGATACCAGGCTTGAACAAATTTATAGTGATTGATGCCAAAACCTCAACCGCTCCAAGTGCTGCTTTAACGCTCAATTTTTCCGACCCTTTAAAGCCGAACCAAAACCTGAATGGCTTGGTTACTATTGAAAACGCCCAAAGCTTGCGATATGAAATCAATGGAAATGTTTTAAAAGTTTACCCCGCCAACCGAATCTTGGGACAAGTACGTGTCAATGCTTTTGAAGGCATAAAAAGCGAATATGGGTACTCACTTAAAAAACCATTTTCTGAATTGGTTTCGTTTGAACAGCTAAAACCTTCAGTACGTTTAATTTCAAAAGGTGCCATTCTACCAAATGCCGCTTCCACTCCCATATATTTTGAAACCGTAAATCTTTCCGCTGTTGAAGTTAGGGTAATCCAGGTTTTCGAAAACAATATTTTACAATACCTTCAATACAATAATCTTACCCAAGAATACAATTCAGATATTAGAACTGTTGGTCGTAGGGTTGCCTATAAGGTAGTTCCCTTGACCGAAAACAAAAATGATGACACCAGTTCTTGGAAAGCCCATGCCCTAGACCTTTCAAAACTCATCAAAGTGAATCCTGGTTCTTTATATCGAATAGAATTCAGTTTCAAAAAGGTGCATACCACTTATGGATGTGAGGTTTCTGGAAATTTAGAAAATGATGGAGATATGAATAGTTTCATCGCCGAAACGCAAAATCTTAGCGAAGAAGCCATGGAAGAACGTTATTGGGATAATGAAATTTATTACTGGAGGTCCAATAACTATAATTGGGAAGAGCGGGACAATCCGTGTCACGACGCCTATTACAATTCGGATAGGATTGTAACCACCAATTTGTTGGGCAGCGATTTGGGGCTTATTGTTAAAAAAGGTAATAATCGTTCCTATCATTTTGCGGCTACGAATATTTTGACCACCAATCCTGAATCCGGGACAACCATTAAACTATACAATTTTCAACAACAGTTGCTCACAGAAATTACAACTGATGCTTCTGGGTTTGCTATTTATGATGGAGATGCTACCGTTGCTTTCGCCATTGCAGAAAAGAACAACAATTTCGCCTATGCCAAACTTGCCGATGGTAACGCATTATCATTAAGTAAGTTCGATGTTTCGGGTCAAGAACTACAAAGCGGCCTTCAAGGTTTTATGTATACCGAAAGAGGCGTCCATAGACCAGGCGACCCCATTCATTTGACCTTTGTATTGGATGACAAAGCCAATCCATTACCGGCAAAACATCCTGTATCCATAGAAGTTACCGATCCCAGAGGAAAGCTCGTTCAAAGAAATGTGCTCAAAGAGGAGACCGTTTCTGTTTCTGATGGACTGTATGCAAAAAAAGAAGGGAACTTTTACTATTTTCCCATTCCAACAAAGAATACCTCACCTACCGGAACCTGGAATGCCAAGGTCGTTGTTGGCGGAGCACAGTTCAATAAAAGTTTAAAAGTTGCCACGATTAAGCCCAATCGTTTAAAGGTGAGTTTTGACTTTGAGGATGAAGTTTTAAAAGCAAATAGAAACAATAGAGGAAAAGCTGAAGTAAAGTGGTTGCACGGAGCGCCGGCCCGGAATTTAAAAATTGATATCAACGCCAAACTGCAACAGGCTTCCAATGCATTTCCAAAACATAAAGGCTATATTTTTCAAGACCCTGTTCGTACGTTCAATGATACGGAACTCCAGTTTATTACTTCAAAATTAAATGGAGAGGGAATTCTGAACATTGACCAAAAGATAACTGCAAATACTACCGCACCAGGTATGCTACAAGCTACTTTTACAACTAAAGTATTTGAAGGAGGCGGTGATTTTTCCATTGATGTTTTCTCCAAAAAACTTGCTCCCTTTTCACACTTTGTGGGATTACGTTCCCCAAAAGCAAAACGATACGGTTCATTTTTAACCGATGAGAATACCACTTTTGATGTTATCTCCGTAGATGCAGACGGCAAAAAAGTAGCCAATCGCAAATTAAAGATCAAAATCTTCAAAATAGAATGGCGTTGGTGGTGGAACCGAGGCAACGACAATCTCTCCCGCTACGAAAACGCTACGGTGCACCGTCCATTCAAAGAAATGACGGTAAATACTGGTGCGAACGGAAACGCCAACTTTAACGTGAACATTCCAGATGATGATGGAGGTCGCTATTTGATTCGCGTTATCGATGAAGTATCAGGTCATGCTACGGGAAGAACTGCATATTTCTATAGAGATTGGTGGAGAAGACCTGCATCCGGTGACGCGGAAAGCTCAAAGATTCTGATTTTTTCCGCTGACAAGGAAAAATATACACTTGGCGATCAAGCAGTGGTCACATTTCCTTCAGATGTAGGAGGAAGAGCATTATTAAGTATTGAAAATGGTTCGGAAGTTTTATCACAACAATGGATAGAGACCTCAGCAAAAGAGACCAAAGCTACCATTCCCATTACTGCGGATATGGCCCCTAATGCCTATATCAATATTTCACTGTTGCAACCCCATGGTCAAGTGGCAAATGACCTACCCATTCGATTGTACGGTATTGTGCCCTTACTGGTTGAAAATCCATCTACTTTTCTAAAGCCCGAATTAAAAATGCCAGAAGTTTTAGAACCCGAAAAGTCATATAAAGTGACCGTTTCCGAAGGCAACAAAAAACCGATGACCTATTCGCTTGCAGTTGTGGATGAAGGGTTGTTGGACCTTACACGCTTTAAAACTCCAGATATACATTCCTCTTTTTATGCCAGACAGGCATTGGGCGTAAAGACGTTTGATATTTTTGATGATGTTATGGGTGCCTACTCCATAAGTGTAGATAACATCTATGCCATTGGCGGCGGCGGCACTGGTGAGGGCGCCAAAAACAGGAAGGCACAACGCTTTAAACCTGTAGTAACGTACCTGGGACCATTTACTTTAAAAGCTGGTGAAAAAACAACACATACCATAGATATGCCCAATTATGTAGGTTCCGTTCGTGCCATGGTGGTAGCAGGAAACAAAAACAGTGCGTATGGAAAGACCGAAAAAACTATTCCTGTACGAAAACCTTTAATGGTCTTAACTTCGATACCCAGAAAATTATCTCCGGGAGAGACGGTTACCATTCCCGTTACCGTATTTGCCATGGAGAAAAAAGTAAAAAGTGTAACGGTTTCCATTGATGCCGGAAAAGCACTTGAACCTATCGGTTCTACGACAAAGAACATCACTTTTAATTCCGTTGGTGAACAAATCGTAAATTTTGATTTCAAGGTGAATCCGACAAAATCATTTCAAATGATAAAAGTAACGGCTTCGGGTAATGGTGAGCGTGCAAGCAATGAAATTGAAATCGATGTGGAAAATCCCAATCCAATAACTACAAAAAGTACGTTATACACGTTAACGGAAAATCAATCGCAGAACATTTCTTTTGAAACTTTTGGAACTTCAGGGACCAACACGGCATTCGTTGAATTTTCAACATTGCCCCCTATGGATTTTTCAAAACGGATGGACTACTTGTTACGCTATCCGCACGGCTGCGTGGAGCAAACCACTTCGGCTGCTTTTCCACAATTGTTTTTGACAGATATTCTTGATATCACTTTTGACAGAAAAAAGGAAATCGAGAAAAATATTAAGGCAGCTATTAGAAAACTTAATGATTTTCAAGCTCCAAGCGGTGGTCTCAGTTATTGGCCAGGCTATGGAAGTGCTGATGATTGGGGCACTTCTTACGCAGGGCATTTTATGCTGGAGGCCAAGCAGAAGGGATATCAACTACCCCTGACTTTTTTAAGCAATTGGCTGCGTTACCAGAAAAATACCGCTCGCCAATGGAGCAACCAGAGTACCCATTACAATACTGATATTTCCCAAGCCTATCGTTTATACACGCTCGCCCTGGCACAGCAACCAGAATTGGCCGCTATGAACAGATTACGGGAATCCAAAAATTTAAGTAACGAAGCTAAATGGCGTTTGGCTGCAGCTTATGCACTGGCAGGAAAGAAAGAAGTGGCAAAACAGTTGACCCAAACCGCAAACATTAACTTTCAGCCCAATTCTTATGATTATAGAACCTATGGTTCAGTCTTTAGAAATAGGGCAATGGCTTTGGAAACTATGGTAGTCATTGGAGATTCCCAACAAAGGGACTTGGCAATTTCATTGGCCAAAAATCTGTCTTCCCAAAATTGGTACAGCACCCAGGAAACTTCATTTGCCCTGTTGGCCATGGCTAAAATGGTGGCAAAAAACGGTGGTAAATCTATCGATATAACTTTTACCGATAATGGAAAGGAAGTCACCGTGAAAACAGATAGGGCCATTGCACAACGTGGTATTTCGATTTCATCGGCACAAAATGAAATCACCGTCAACAACAAACAAGGCAATGTTATCTATGCAACGCTAACCCAAACCGGTAAATTGCCTGTTGGACAAGAGTTGGCGCAACAACGAAACCTAAATCTTTCCGTAAAGTATTTGGATGCCGTTGGCAATTCCATTGATGTGACCAACCTTCGCCAAGGAACAGAGTTACAAGTACGGCTAACTGTTTTCAATAGTTCAAATGACTATGTTGATAACCTTGCATTGACACAGATTGTCCCTAGTGGTTGGGAAATCGTAAATACTTCCTACGCTGCAGGAGGAGATTCAAATTCCAGTAAAGCAGAATATATTGATACTCGGGATGATCGGACAAATTTCTACTTTGACCTTGGTTCAAAAAAGTCCAAAACCTTTACGGTAAAACTAAATGCTTCCTTTTTGGGAGAATATTACTTGCCGGGATCTCAGGTCGAAGCCATGTATGACGATAACAGATATGCTCGCAATAAGGGGCAGTGGATAAAGGTATCGAAATGATGGGATGACAGCTTTTTTATTGGTTCTAAAAAGATTTTTACTGAAACATAAAATCATGGTTTCAGCTTTTCTGATAGTATTCCTCCTCTGGTTGTTCTGCTTGCCTAGGGAACTTTTTAAAGAACCCACTTCGACCGTAGTGACGAGTTCGGACAATGTATTGATCGGGGCACGGATTGCGGACGATGGTCAATGGCGCTTTCCGAAAATCGATTCTATTCCGGAACGCTTCAAGCACAGTGTGCTTTTGTTTGAGGACGAATACTTTTATAGACATCCTGGGTTCAATCCCATTTCTATTTTCAAGGCCATACAGCACAATCTTACAAAAGATACGCGTCGCGGCGGGAGCACTATCACCCAACAGGTTATTCGTCTCAGCAGAAAAAACAAAGGACGCACCTATTTTGAAAAGTGTATCGAAATTTTCATGTCCACTCGTTTGGAGTTCCGTTATTCCAAAGAAGACATTCTAAAGTTATATGCTACCTATACACCCTATGGAGGCAATGTCATAGGTTTGGAAACTGCCTCTTGGCGCTATTTTGGAATACCTGCGCACGAATTAAGTTGGGGGCAATCGGCAACACTTGCCGTATTGCCCAATGCTCCATCATTGATTTTTCCAGGGAGAAATGACCAATCGCTATTAAGGAAACGGAATAGGTTGCTCAAAAAACTGCTGGATGAACAACGTATCGACCAAACTACCTACGAGCTGGCCATTGCAGAACCTTTGCCACAAAAACCATTGTCATTGCCCAATGATGCCCCGCATTTAACCGAACGTGCCGTAAAAGAACACAAAGGCAAACGGATTCGATCGTCCATTGACAGGAATCTACAACGCCAGGCAAATAGAGTTGCAGAACGTCATTACCAACAATTGAAGCACAACGAAATTCATAACCTTGCCATTTTGGTTTTAGATGTGGAATCCAGAAAAGTTTTGAGTTACGTGGGCAATTCCCCATCAAGCAGGCAACACAGTAATTATGTTGATATTATAACAAAAAGCAGAAGTACGGGCAGCACATTAAAACCTTTTCTTTTTGCATCGCTCATGCACGAAGGTGAGTTATTGCCGAACACCTTGGTCAAGGATATTCCAACGGTAATCAATGGATATAATCCAAAAAATTTCAACAAGAAATATGCTGGTGCCGTACCCGCCAGCAGAGCTTTATCGCGCTCGCTAAACGTTCCTGCCGTTCGATTGTTGCGCAAATATGGGCTTCAAAAGTTCTATAACAAGCTCCGTAAAATGAACATGCACTCGTTGAACAAACCCGCTGGATATTATGGCCTATCTTTGATTTTGGGCGGGGCAGAAAGCTCATTGTGGGATGTAACGAAAACGTATGCCTCTGCGGCATCAACTCTAAATTACTTCGTATCGAATTCAAGCACATATCGCACAGAAGAATTTTCAGAACCTACATATCTGTTTAAAAACAAAATCCATTTTGGGGAAGAACAGTTCACTCCGCCTATTTTGAATGCAGGTTCGCTGTACCACACTATTAAATCGTTACAAGAAGTCAATCGCCCAGAAGGAAGTGAAAATTGGCAATTTTTTGATTCTTCGCAACGTATCGCCTGGAAAACGGGCACCAGTTTTGGTTTTAAGGATGCTTGGGCCGTAGGTGTAACTCCAAAATATGCCATTGGGGTTTGGGCGGGAAATGCGGATGGCGAGGGAAGACCTGGATTAACGGGAATCACGGCCGCCGCCCCTATTTTGTTCGATATTCTTGATTTGCTACCGAACAGCGGTTGGTTTCAGCAACCTTTTGATGATTTAAAGGAACTTGAAATTTGTTCTGAAAGCGGGTACCGCGCTTCCGTCTTTTGTGATGACATTAAAAAAGAGCTTATGCCCATTAACGGTACAAAAAGTGGACAATGCCCTTATCACCATCAGGTTTTTTTAGACGACTCAGAGTCATTTAGGGTAAACTCGGAATGTTACCCCCTAGAGAACATGGTGGCCAAGAGTTGGTTTACACTCCCCCCCGTAATTGAACATTATTATACTTCTTCCAATCCAAATTATAGACCGTTACCGAATTTTCTGCAGGGGTGTTCTTCTTCAGAATCCAGGCTAATGGAATTTATATTCCCAAAACGAAATGAAGCGATTTTGCTCCCTAAAGATTTGGGCGAAAAAACTACGGAAGTCATTTTTAAATTGGCACACCAACAAAGCGAAAGTATCGTATACTGGTACTTGGACGAATCCTATGTGGGCATGACCACAAGTTTTCATGAGCTTATTTTAGACGTTACACCGAAAGACTACAGACTCACCGCTGTAGACGACAAAGGCAACCGTATTACCCAACAGGTTTCTATACGAATGGCTTCTGGGGAATAGCGATGTGAATTTAAAATGTAAGATCGCTTTGCTTGAAGATGTTGGATGAACATCATGGATTTGGGATTGAGCATTGGACTAGGGCTTTTCTTGAGATACATTATAGAGCCCACTATTCCATAATTTATTTTTCAAATTGCTTCCAAAACTGTAATTTGAGATGTATTATTCCTTTTAATTCTTGGTTACAATATTTCCACAACTGACTTTGTGTCCATTGATTTTATAAATTAAGTCTTGTTTTTGTAATTCAAATCCCGCTCGCACAACACCATTGACTCCTTGATTGGAAAGTGCAACTACATACAAAAGATACGAGTCATTCGGGGCAATGGTTTTTTGTAACTCAGTCGGTTTATCTACGTTTTCATCCAAAAATAATTTTAAATTCAAGCCATAGTTGAACAAGGATTCTTTTTTGAATGTCATTTTTTCCTTTGGTAAAAATAAATGGAATTTTGTGCTTGGCGAGGACGGAATTGTGAACGAATCACGTGGAAAATCAATTGCGAGTTGCAAGTCAGAAACTGTTTTATTTGTTATACAGCTCCAAAATATAACATAGATATATTCTTTACCATTTGGGTCCGTGTATATTAGCCCACCTTTAGGATAACTATTTTGGATCAATATTCCTTTATTAATAGAATCGGAATACTCAAACTCCGTGTGAAACTTTTGTCCCGTTATCGCGTAAGAGCATAGTAATAGGCTAAAAGCAATTAGTAGTTTCATGAATATGTCTGTTTTTTGGCTTGAGCCAAATAGCTCCCTACATCAAAAGTAGTGCTGAAAATAGGCAATAGCTTTTCTGATGACACGTAATCCAAATTTAAAAATTTGGCGGACTTCTCAAATAAGTAATCCTCTTTGGTTCCAGTGCTTACCAACTATATTTTATACTAGGAATCGGTAGCAGTTATTCTTTTAAAATCAAATTTCTAAATCGTCCAGAAGAACCAAAGCCCGTCCAAATCCCAATTTTTTTTGATAATGGCTTAGTTAATCTATCAACAATTAAAACAGGTTCGGATAAATCATTGACAAAAACTTTGACTGTTGTTTCTTCTACATGAATTATTGCCTTGAACCAATCATCAGGATTCGGTGGCATTTTGATTTCATTCTCAAATTCCCCGGTTTTTTCTTTTCTAAGTTTTCTCCAAGTAAATTCAGGATGATAAATGTATTGAACCATATGTTCTTTTCTTATTTGTTCCTTTGCAACAAAATTGAAAGGTCTAAAATATATAGCTTCATAAGTTTCATCGTTTTGAATGTTAAAAGCTATTCCAATAAAGCTTTTACCCGGATTATTCTCACCCAAAAGTTCTATTTCGATAAGCCCTTTTTCAAATTCCACATCTTCAATTATTCCAATTCCACTTTCATCCTCTGCATTCATTTCTACAGCATCCTCTTTATCTCCGAACAATGATATGGAACGATTTACTGCCTTTATTTTATCGCTTTTTAGTTTACTGGATAAGCTTACCTCTTGTTGACAGAAAGCATTGATAGAAATCAGAATAATTGTAAGAAGGACACTAGTTTTTTTAATGTTCATATTCTAAAATTTTATTACTGCCAATAATGTTGTATACGGCTCTGTAGCATGCAAATTAGCAATAACTTTTTGGAAGAGTACCATGGCAGTTCTCATAATTATTGGGATGGCGGACTTGCAGATATGACTTAATTTTAAATAAAGCAGCTATGAGCTATATAATTTGTTGCAAGTATTTATTTATTCTCATTTTTTTGTTGGATTCCTTTATTTAATCTCCAAATGCCAATTCCAATCAATAAAAGAGGAAATACACCAATAAATGCCCTCATGGTTAACAATACAATTCCAAAAATCAGAGGTAATATTATCATCACAATTCCGATAGCAATATTTTCTTTTCCCTTTTCTTTTAAGCTTACACGTATTAATTGCATATATTCCGAATCAATTCCGTGATTCTCTTTCAGGGTTTTGTCAATTTCGATTTCTTTCATACCTGATTTGCGATAACTTAAAATATTGTCAAATAAAATATTATCGGTAATATGATATTTTATAGAAGTCAAATATTCTGTAATACCCACCGCAACATTATTCTCATTTCTATTGATAAGTTCATTTTGTAATATCGGAATAAATTCAGGTTTTATTGATTTAATTTCGGATACAAGTTTTATTAATTCTTCTGTCGAAAAATTCTTATAGTTTTTTTTAATCGATTCAATATCCATTTAGTCTAAAGTGTTGTTCTTTGATTACTGGCAACGGTCAAGTATGTGAAAAGTAGTTTTTACGATAAGTGATAATTTTAGGACACATACACAAGTGGGTCCGATGATTATTAGGGTTACTAATTATATATTTTTAAAAAATTGTCGAATTTAAAAATTATAAAAATATCCAAAATCTCATGTTTTCAATGACTTACGGTATTTTTATATACAATGCTAAGTAGTAACTTTTTCCTCACGTGCTTAATTTCAAAATCCGAAACGCTCCTTGAACAACCAAAATAAAAACGATTGTTCCGATAATCAAATCAGGTTTGTTGGAGCTCAACCAATTTACCAAAATCCCTGCGATTATTACTCCTAAATTGACAATTACGTCGTTTGATGTAAAAATCATGCTCGCTTTCATGTGTGCCTCGTCTTTTCTCTTTGTTTTTTGTAAAATGTAGAGACAAATTCCGTTTGCGAGGAGTGCAAAAATTGAAACGATGATCATTGTTGAAAAATTGGGAAGTTTCTCGTCTCCAAAAAATCTTCTTAAAACTTCTACAAACCCAATAATCGCAACTGTTATTTGAAAATATCCAGCAAGTTTGGCAATCCGCTTTTTCTTAATCAACGTTCCGCCAACCGCAAATAAACTAATTCCATAAACGAAACTGTCGGCAAGCATATCCAAACTGTCGGCAACAAGTCCCATCGATTTTGAGATAATTCCTGTCGCCATTTCAATAAGGAAAAAAGCAAAGTTTATGACAAGTACAGACCAAAGTAGCTTTTTTTGTTTTTCATTCTCTTTAAATACCGTTTGGTCGGTTTGTTCCGTTGAGATTTTCCTTCCACCTAAGTTCAGTTCGAGAACTGACTTTTCGATTTGGTCAATTTCTCCGCTGTGAAAAACAGTCAATTTTCGATTTGGAATATCAAAGTCCAAATTCACAATACTTGAAATTTCGTCCAATTTTATTCGGATTAGATTTTCCTCCGATGGACAGTCCATTTTGGTAATTTCAAATATTGTTTTTTTCACTCGGTATATTGGTTTTCCAGTATTACTTTCAACTAACAGATATAAGGAATATGCATTATATCCATTTCATAAACTCTTAAAAATAATAGTTTTAAGGCGAAATTGTTCAAGTATATAATAACATAACCATTTCTAATTTTACCCGTTGTGCAATATGAAAACCAGAAATTTTGATTTGGCGCTATGTTGAACTCGTTTCAACCTCCACTTACTAATTCTGTAGCCGGTTCCGAGGATGGGAACTTGAAACCTGCCTGGCCGGCAGGCAGGCAAGTTTAGGATGACGGCAAAAATGTGCTGTTTTAAGATGTTTAACTCCAAATATTGGGGATGAAAGTTAAATAGCGAAATGCACTAGTGTTTAATTTTATGAATATATAGGAGATTAAACGGTACGGAAAGAGCATTGATAAATACAGTGCATTAATTGTAAGGACAATCAAAAACCATTGGATACAATCGCTAAATCCAAGCAGCCTATGCACCGTTTTTGGTATGTGTCTAAAATCAATAAATTTTACGTCGTAATTACCTTATGACAAAATCACACACTTTATTTCTTCCTCATAAAGATGGTAATGGGAACACCACTAAAGTCAAAATTCTCTCTCAACTTGTTTTCCAGAAAGCGTTTGTAAGGGTCACGTACATATTGCGGTAGGTTACAGAAAAAAGCAAACTGTGGATATGGCGTGGGCAATTGTGTACAAAACTTAATCTTAACAAACTTTCCTTTGTAAGCTGGTGGCGGAGTATGTTCTATGATTGGAAGCATGATATCGTTCAATTTTCGGGTCACTACTTTTTTTGAACGATTTTTATAGACATCAACAGCGGTCTCAATTGCCTTAAAAATACGTTGTTTCGTCAACACGGATATGAATAGAATGGGGACATCATCAAAAGGTTCTATTGCCTTTTTTATCTTTTGGGTATATTCTTTAACTGAATTGGTTTCTTTTTCGACCAAATCCCATTTGTTTACCAAAATCACTATTCCCTTATTGTTTCTTTGTGCCAGCCAAAAGATATTCTGCACCTGTCCGTCAAAACCACGGGTTGCATCTACCAGCAAAATACAAACATCGCAATGTTCTATTGCCCTTACAGAGCGCATTACAGAGTAGAACTCCAAATCTTCCCTTACCTTTGCCTTTCTACGGATTCCTGCCGTATCTACCAAATTGAATTCAAATCCAAATCTATTGTATTTGGTGTCAATACTATCCCGAGTCGTTCCGGCAATATCAGTAACTATATAACGGTCTTCTCCAATAAGTGCGTTGATAAAAGAGGATTTACCTGCATTGGGCCTACCCACTACTGCGAATCTTGGTAGCTCATTTTCATCTTCTCCAATTTCCGGTAGTTCTTTTACAAGCGCGTCCAATAATTCCCCTGTTCCACTGCCATTTATACTCGATAAAGTGAAATAGTCTCCAAGACCTAAAGCATAAAACTCCACGGCATCGGCTTCACGTTGGGCATTGTCCACTTTATTTATGGCGAGAAAAATAGGTTTGTCGACCCTGCGCAATAATTTAGCCACATCTTCATCCATTCCCGTTACCCCAGATTCAACATCAACCATAAAAATAATGGCATCTGCCTCATCTATAGCGAGCTCAACTTGTTTGTCTATTTCCTTCTCGAAAATATCGTCGCTACCTACTACATACCCGCCAGTATCAATAAGGGAAAATTCCTTGCCGTTCCAGTCACTTTTTCCATAATGACGGTCACGCGTTACGCCGCTAACGGCATCCACAATAGCTTCACGACGTTGAATGAGTCGATTAAAAAAAGTGGATTTACCCACGTTTGGCCTTCCTACAATTGCAACAATAGCACCCATCAGCATGAAATTTTGGCAAAAATACCACTATTTATGAAGAAAAAAATGATATCTTTTTTATTCAATTTCAATACGTTATGAAAAACATAGGTAATGAAATCGTATTACGACCCAGGTTTGCTATCTCCTTGAATTCTGACCTTGAGCCTTTAATGGAGATTTTTGATCAAACCAAACAGGACCAATTGTTGGTCAAACGGTTGGATGAACACATCTATATTCGATTTAGAAAAAAGGATACCACATTTTGGTCTCCCCAACTTCATTTGGAACTCACCTCCTTTGAAAAAGGGATAAGCCATATACATGGGGTTTTTGGGCCAAATCCCACACTTTGGACTTTTTTTATGTTCCTACATTTTGGTATCGGTACACTTTTTGTCATTTTGGGAGTTTTTGCCTATTCAAATTATTCTTTGGGCCACGATATTACGCTTTGGATGGTCGTAATGTCATTTTTAGTATTGATTTGGTTTGCATTGTACGCATTTGGAAGACTGGGTAAGTCCAAAGGACGACCTCAAATGAAGCAACTAAAAGATTATCTGCAAGAGTTGATTTCCGATTTTGACAAAAGGTAAAAGGCACAGTCCGTAAACCATGCCCTTAACAAACTTACTTAAATTCTGAAGCAAAAATTATCTTAATCGTTCTGATAAAAAGTAACCGTTCCACTTACTTCGTTACTGACCACCAACAGTTCTTTACCTGTTGGACTATCCACAGCATCAATCGCCAAAACACCCTCTGGGCCTACATCACCGGCAGTTTCCAAAATTTGCAGGAATTCCGGGAAACTTGGATTGGAAATATCGTAAACCATAATTTGATTGTTTCGTTCCAGGCCAACAAATAGAATTTGCCTGTCCCCTATTTGCTGAATGGTCACTGCTTCGGGTTCAGCTCCTTTATCATCACTACGGCTATCGTCTCCATTGAATACGGCAGGGGTAAGTTCCAAGGTTTTCTTGGCAATATCGTTTCCACTATCATAGACCAATTGCCCTTGTCCAGACCATATTGTAAAGGAACGGGCGCCGTAATTATATAGCTCATCGTAATCACCATCACCATCAATATCCCCCAGTGTGGTAGTTGATTGCAAACGTCCTAAATTTTCATCTAATTGCAAGGTAGCGGCGTCAGGAAAAACAGTTTCATCAAAAACCAAATCTGCCATGCGCTCCTCTTCTGAAAAGCCATCGTAATCACGTGCATCGCCTTCGTTGGCGGTAACTACATAGTCCATGCCGTTAACGGAATAATATGCTATGGCATCTGGTTGGTACATTCCAAATACGGGAACACTGCGCAGCTCTTTTTTGTCATCTCGGTTACTTGGGTCTATTTCATTTCCAACGGCCGAATAGTCTTTAAAACCTAAAGGAAGAATATTCTCGATTTGCTTTGTTTCCAGATTCACTACCGCAATTCCGTTATTCTCCTGCAAAGTGACCCATGCTTTTTTTGAATCTTCCGAAATCGTTACATATTCTGGCTCTACATCCATTGCCAACGTTGCATTTGGTCCAAATACACGAAATCCCTTTTCTTCCAAACTGGTTTCCATTCCATTAAAGCTCTCAAAATCCAAAATGGAAATTTCTTTTGTATCCAAATTTATGATACCAATGGAACCGATAGGGTCATTTGTATATTCATCGTTGGGTTCACCTTCGTTCGCACACACAATAAATTCACCGTCTGGAGTAAATGTTACCATATCCGGTAAAGCACCTACTTTAAAGCTGCAGATTTCTTTCTGGGAATCAGTATCAAATAATTCAATATAACCATTGGCCTGTTTATCTTCAGCTTCTATTGCGACCGCCAATTTGCCATCGCTTATGGCAACACTGTTTGGAGATCCCGCATTAATACAGGTAATTGAATTTAGTCTTACTGGGCTGCTCAGGTCTGAAAGGTCAAAAACAGAAATTTCGGTACTTTCCACATTAACAATGAAAAGTTTGTTTGTAGAGGGATCAAAAGCAGATATTTCTGAAGCCCCCTCTCCCCCAACCTGAATGGTTCCATAAAATTCAAAATCGACTTGGGTCACGGGAATTTCATCATCAACAGGGTCGTCGTCCGTTCCGCCATCACCGATAAAATCATCTATTTTTTCGCAAGAAAAGAATGCAAGAATTAAAATTGCAGGGAATAATAGTCTAAGGTAATTTTTCATTTTTGTTTGGTTTAAATTTCCTCGGAAGTTCTAAACCAAACGTAAAATTACCGTTAGCTGAATACTAAATTATAATTTAGTTATTGTAACCAAAACGTTTCAGCTGACGGGAATTACTGCGCCAGTTTTTATTTACCTTAACGTAGAGCTCTATATGCACCTGCTTGCTAAAGAATTTTTCCAAATCTTTCCTAGCTTCTACACCAACACGTTTTAGGGCACTGCCTTTATGCCCTATGATTATTCCTTTCTGAGTATCCCTTTCCACCATTATTATGGAACGGATTCTGATAATATCATCGTCCTCAAAAAATTCCTCGGTCTCTACCTCAACGGCATAAGGGATTTCCTTTTTGTAGTGCATCAATATTTTTTCCCTGATAGTCTCATTCACAAAAAAACGTTCCGGTTTATCCGTTAACTGGTCTTTGGGGTAGTAGGGCGGAGCTTCTGGCAATAATTCTAAAATCCGTTCAAAAACTTGCTTCACATTAAAGTTTTCCAAAGCGGAGATGGGATGTATTTCCGCTGTGGGAAGCAATTCCTGCCAATGCTGTATCTGTTCCTCCAATATGTGTTGTTCAGAAGTGTCGATTTTATTCAGAAGCAACAATACAGGGATTTTACTGTTCTGGATTTTTCTGAAAAAAGCCTCGTCCTTTAGAGCCTTTTCTCCTATTTCGACCATGTATAGCATAACATCGGCATCCTCAAATGCCAATTTCACAAAATTCATCATAGAACTTTGTAATTCATAAGCCGGTTTTATGATTCCTGGCGTATCAGAAAGAATGACCTGAAAATCATCTCCATTTACAATTCCTAAAATTCGATGCCGAGTGGTTTGTGCCTTTGAAGTTATTATGGACAGTTTTTCACCAACAAAAGCATTCATCAAGGTAGACTTGCCCACATTTGGATTGCCAATTATATTTACAAATCCTGATTTATGCTTTTTCATTTTTCATTTTTGAGAAATAACTTTTAGCTGCCAAATTTACTTTTGGAGAAAGATAAAGTACTGCTAACATGTTTGGAATTACCATAAGTGCATAAGCCAAATCAATTAAATTGATAACCAAATCAACCGAAGCCACTGCCGCAAAAACAATAGTGGCCACAAAATACCAATTATAATATTTTCCGATTTTTGCGTTCGTCAAAAAAGAAAGACATTTTACGCCATAATACGAATAGGTAAATAAGGTAGATAGTGCGAATGCTGAAACAATTATCATTAACAGTATATCCCCATATCCAAACAACATTTTTTTGAAAGCGATCAAGGTCATCAGTATTCCATTACTTTCGGCTTCTAAATAAGCTCCGCTGAGTATTATTACTATTGCAGTCAGTGTGCAAACGATGATGGTATCTATAAAAGGCCCGAGCATTGCAACCAAACCTTCTTGTACAGGTTCATCGGTTTTGGATTGCCCATGGTACATAGGTGCACTTCCCAAACCAGCTTCATTTGAAAACATGGCGCGACGAACTCCAAGAATCACAAGTCCCCAGAAGCCACCTTTTACCATGGTATCAAAATTAAAGGCTTCGGTAATAATCAATTTTAGAGAAGGCCAAACTTCTGTAGCGTTTGTAAACATTACAATCAGGACTGCAACAAAGTATACAAGCACCATAAAAGGAACGATTGCCGATGCAACCTTAGCTATTTTTTTTAGCCCTCCGAATATCACGAACGATGTGATAATAGCAAGAACAATCCCGATAATCAATTTCCAATTAAAATCCCCGAGCAAAGCAAGTGTTTCATTCGGGTTTACCACATTCATAAAGGTTTGGGTAAATTGATTTGCCGTAAAGACTCCAAGAAAACCAAAGAGACCCGCTATACAGAAAAAGGTGGCCAAAGGTTTGGCTTTTTTGCCCATTCCCTGCATAATATAGAACATTGGCCCTCCCTGTAATTTTCCCTCAGAATCTTTTCCGCGAAACATTATAGAAAGGCTACAGGAATAAAATTTGATGCACATGCCTATTAACGCAGTCATCCAAATCCAAAAAACCACTCCTGGGCCTCCCATATATATTGCGATTGCCACTCCCGAAATATTCCCTAGGCCTACCGTGGCAGCGACCGCAGCAGATAATGCCTGTAGATGGCTAACATCCCCCTCTGCGCCTTCTTTATCATATTTTCCTGCTGTAATCGCAATTGCATGCCCAAAATATCGATAAGGCAAAAACTTGGATTTAAATATCAAGAACAATCCGCCCCCAATCAAAAGAATAAGCATTGCCCATTCAGTGTAGGGTATCATTGCAGACAAGAAATCGTTAATTGCTTTCATAATGTAAAATCCCGAATTTATGGATTTTTAAGATGTATTGACCAGAACAGCTCCATGAATATTGGTTTTAATTTGGAAATAAGGACAAAACGGTTGTATATTTGCCGTCCATATCGCGGGATAGAGCAGCATCCTTCGACTACGCTCAGGATAAAGTACCTACTTTAAATTTGAGTCAAAAACAACAATAAGTGCTCCGCAATGGCACAGTAAACATACATCGCGGGATAGAGCAGTAGGTAGCTCGTCGGGCTCATAACCCGAAGGTCACTGGTTCGAGTCCAGTTCCCGCTACTAGAAAAGGCTTCCACTAAATGGAAGCCTTTTTTTGGATAGTATGTGCTTTTAGTTTTTTTCTATAGGCTTAGAAGTCAGGTCTCTCCAACGCCATTTGCTCAATTTTTGTCAAAAGCTTTTAAAATTTATAGCTTATGGTATCTTGAAAGCTATAAGTTGACTTTTATATTCTAACAATTGGCATATATAATGTAAGGTCATTAGAACAGAACAGCGTTTTTGATGATTATAAATAGATTCGTTCTGAAAAAATGATGTGCACCTTACTTATAAAATACCAAAGCCGCCTTAAAGAAATATATATTTCCGGCAATCATAAGATATGAGTTGAGAGGTATAAATTTTAAAGGTTAGACTATTCAGATTTTCTCTTTAGTATTGAACTTACATCAACTTTTCTAATTAAAGGGATAGCAACCTCTTCCAATTTTAGTTTCTTATCATCATTATAGGCGTTCCATGGACTGTTTGCCACATAAAATAGTTCATCGCCCACCATAACACCCAATGTAGGTTCGTTCATTTCTGGCAGAGCTTTTTCTATAAAGGCAAAGGAGATGATTTCGTCTTCCGCATCACTAAGTTGGTAGTTCATGATTCTAAAGGGCTTTAATCCATTATGGATTGCGATTAAGCTTCCATTATGGTAATATAGTCCGTCGATGCCCTTAAGGGGGTGGTGTAAGCTGTACTTTATTGCTGATAGCTTTTTCTTTTCAAAATCATAACTAAAGATTCCCTCGCGGTAATCAGCAATAAACAGTTTTGTGCCTTCCGTATTTAAATCAATTCCCTGGAGCGAAATCAAGTTAGGTGCTTTAAAAAGAACTTCGAGCTCCTCTTTCCCTTTCTTTACAGTATAGACAACCGGGTTTTCTGCGTTACTGTTGGATACGTAGATGGCACCGTCTACCGATATAGTTAAATCGCCCAACCATGCATTTTCGTGTGGTGCTGAATACGATTCCAATAATTTCCCTGTTTTCAAGTCAAAGCACAATACTTGTGCAACTTTGCCCTCGTGGTCTCCTACCATTTCAGGGATTGGGGTAGAACAAGCCCAAAGCAATCCATTTTGATCATCCACTTTAAGACCCATAATTGCATTGAGACTTTCTACATTAGCAAACTCTTTGACTGCTCTGTCCTTATCCAATTCTAAAATTTTACGTTGACGCACGCTTCCAATATAAAATTTTCCTTGCTTTTCACTATAAGCAACACCTTCAGGATGTATCGATTTATCATTTATTTCAAAAGCTTTTCTACCCTTACTGATAATTTTATTCAAATCTTTGACTTCGTTTATCAATTCCATATAAGGTAGAAAATTGGTCAAGCCTTGAAAATCTCCATCATTCTGAAATGGAAGCGTAGCATCCATCCAAACAACTCTTTTAAGTGTATTTACGGACTTCTCTTTTTTTCCGTTTAAAGCGTAGGCAGCAGCAAGGTTGTATAAGAGAGTTGGATGATTAGAGCGAATTTTATTGGCTTGAAGCATTTTATCCAGAAAGGTTACATAGTCGCCCAAATCATAGGCTTTTTTACTTTCAGTATAGATTTGTTGCAGATTGGATTGACCAAAAACCATCACAGACCAAATGATGGTAAATGCACAAACATGTATTTTGAATTTTTCCACTGGAACATCATTTTTGTTCAAGAAAATAAAAAATCATTTGACCAGGATATTTTAATTACCAACAACTTGGTTTGGGAGGCAGAAAACCAAAAAATAAGGAAATCTGCATTTTGCCCACCTACACAAGTCATATATCCCCCAACGCTGTGCGTAAGATATCTTTTTTTAGTTTTATGCTTTCAATGAAACGTGTTTCCCTTTCATATAGGAACTGGCACATCCTGTTTTGGTCTGTATATCTCTTGTTCAAGATATACCATGAATTCGTATGGATTTATCCAAAATATGAAAATCTGACTTTTTTGAGCGCTTTAAAAATTGCTTCAATAGCCCAGATCAGCATTCTATTTCCAAAAGTCGTTTTTACCTATTGGGTAGTATATAAATTATTACCAGAGAAATCAAGTACTGCTACAAAATGCTTAAAACTTTTCTGGGCCTTCCTGATTACTTTATTATTACATCAACTACTAGCTTTATACGTAGCACTTCCGTTTGCGTATCTAGAAATCATCCCCAGCATACTGAATTTTATATCTTTAAATCGTTTATCCTCCGCTGTTATAGATATCCTTTTTGTTGCGGGTATAGGTACTGCCCTTATCACAATTCATAGGAACAAACTGTCAAAAGAACGGGAACGGGAACTTGAAAAGGAAAAAACAACAGCTGAACTGAGGTTGCTTCGACAACAGATAAATCCTCATTTTTTGTTAAACACCCTGAACAATCTTTTTGTACTTGCCAGAAAAAAATCGAAAACTACCTCAGAAGCAATTATGAAGCTTTCAAATTTGATGAAATATGTACTTTATGACGCCACTTTTGAAAAAGTTCCACTCACCAATGAAATTGCCTTAATCAATGATTATATTGAATTGGAAAGATTGAGATATGGCAAAAGGCTTCAGCTAAATTTTGACATGGAAGGTGATATAACTGGAGAACTACCTCCAATGCTATTGCATTCCTTAATCGAAAATGCTTTTAAGCACGGTGCAAGTGAAAGTTTGAAGGATAGTAAAATTGACATCGCGCTAACGGTAAACCATAAGGAGCTTATTTTTAATGTTTCCAACACATATGACAAAAACGCTTTAAACAATACACAGGGCATAGGCCTAAAAAACCTAAAACGACAATTAGAACTCCAATATCCTGACCATGTTCTTGAAACTTCTTCTAAAGATGGTATTTACAAAGTCTTGATGAAAATTCAACTCACGGAATGAATGTTATTAAATGTCATATTGTTGAGGATGAGCCTTTGGCGGCAGAATTGCTTACAGACTATATTGAGCAAATTCCCTTTCTAAAACTGCACGGTATTAGTGTGACAGCGATAGAAGCCTCATTGGTTTTGAATAAAATCGATATTCAATTATTGTTTCTGGACCTTCATTTGCCAGGCATGAAAGGTTTCGATTTTATTAAAGGACTCTATAACCCGCCCAAGGTCATAGTCACTTCTGCATACCCTCAGTACGCTTTGGAAGGTTACGACCTAAATATTGTTGACTATCTGGTAAAGCCTATAAAATTTGAACGTTTCTTTCGCGCAGTGAACAAATTGCAAATCCATACTTCGCCAGAATTCAATAAAAAGGTAGTTTATTTCCATGAAAATAGAAGAAACGTTCCCGTTGAAGAAGATGACATCTATTTTATAGAGGCCCAAGGGAACTATATTAAGGTATATTTAAAAAATAGCATGATTTCCTGTAAAACCACTTTAAAAAAAACAATCTTGAATATATCGGATTCCAAATTTCTTAGAATACACAAGTCTTTTGTCATCTCATGCTCCAAAATTGAATCATTTAATAAGAATTACGTCACTGTTTTAAATCGTGAATTGCCTATTGGGAGGTTTTATAAAAATTCTGTAAACGATGCAATCAATCGGATTTTTCGATAAATCAAATTAAATGTGACTATGTAGCCAGTTTCACTTCTTTGCGTTGTTTAATGGAATTGAACCAAGTAAAAATAGTAATCAATAAAAAAATACAGCCCCCAATTATAAAGACGGTCGTAGCTAAAAACTCAAATAGAATCCCACCCAATATCAATCCGAACATACTGGCAATACTGCCCATACTGTTTCCATAACCCTGAATGGCCCCTTGCATGGATGCAGTGCCCACCCTTGACAATAATGCCATAAAACTGGGCCACATTAAACCATTGCCTATTGATAATAACGTATTGGCCATATATAGAACTACCAAGTTTCCGTAGGATAGTAAAAAAAAGGACAATGCCAATATTAAAGAACCTATAAGTATAAGCTTTTCATTACTGATTTTACCCTCCAATCTAGTTAAAACGGGCCCTTGCACAACAACCATAATAAAGCTGGAGTAAGCCAAAAAAATTCCCAAGTCTGTAGAAGACCAATCCAAAATAGTATTTGCATATATGGGCAAGCCCGCATAAAAGAGACTGAAGCCAAGAAAAGTGAGGAAATATACCAAATAAAGGATAGGTATCCCAGGTATTTTTACTATCGATTTTAATCCTACGTTTGGCGCACTGGATTGCAACTCGCCTTCTTGATAACAATCCTTGTGTTCTACCTGAAAAAACCTTCGAAATGATTTAAAATTTATTTTACCTGTATTTACAACACAGGGAACACTTTCTTTTAGTTGTGTGTTTATCACAAAAATAGCAATCAAGGAAATTAGGGCTGCCAAAATCAAAGGCAGTATTTCGCCTAGAATCGTTGAGGCCAAAATTCCTGCAAAGGCAGGACCAAGAACAAAACCTAAACTGGTCGAAGCCCCCATTTTTCCAAAATTGGAATTTCTATCCTCATCCGTAGAAATGTCTGATAAATAAGCGTTGGCCACAGAAACGTTCCCACCCGTAAAACCATCAAAAATTCTGGCAATAAAAATAATGATCAACGGTAATGTCATAATGTAGCTACCCGTAAGACCTGTACTTTGTGTCCATAATACGGTCTCAGGAAGAATAAAAGCGAGCAAGAAAAGTGTCCATGCCATAAATGTTCCCAGTTGGCTTATTACCAGAACCTTTTTTCTGCCGATTCTATCTGAGAGTCTTCCTAAAATAGGTGCGCCGATAAATTGAAAAAAGGGATACATGGCTCCTAAGATTCCATAAATAAAACCGTTGCCGCCCATATCCGTAACTATAAAAATAAGAATGGGAACTACAATACTATAGCCCAGAATGCCTATAAAATTCACCAATAGAATTGGAAATATTTTAGGTGAAACCAGCTTGGGGAATTTCATAGAAAGTAACCGAGTTATGTTTAAAGATACAGAATTTATTGCCCCAATTCTTTGGCTTCAAATTGAATTAAGTCTTGGTTTTGAAAAGCTGTGGAAACTTCAATGGGGTTACAGCACACCTCGCAATCCTCCACATAAGTCTGAGAAATTGACGTATCCAACAAAAAAGAAATTTCTTCCCAGCAATAAGGGCATTGAAAAAAATGTTCCAGCATAATCCAGCTTAAAAATCAACATTCAGTAATTGGCCACTTATCTGGAGCATTAATAGCTCGGCCAATTTAGCACTGTATTTAGCTTGGCTTTGTGCCAATTCTGCATTCAACAGATTCAATTGTGCTTGCCTAAATTCAATGGAAGTCACTTGACCCAACTTATAACGTTCATTAGTCCGGTTAAAATTGTTCTGGTTGGTCTGCAAATTCTTTTCCTGAACCTCCAATACATATAAGGCATTGGTGTAACTGTCCCATGCATTTCGGATATCCCGTTCCACCTGAAGCTCTATTTGCTTTTTTAAAAGTTCTTGGTTTTCGTAATTGATTTTTACGTTCTTTATTCCAGTAACTCCCCTACCTCCATCGAAAAGATTCCATGTGAGGTTGACCGCACCCGTTACACCTGTAGAGGTATTTTGTATAAGAAATGCAAGTGGACTGTTATTGCTTGATTCGTTCCAACCATAAGTCCCCGTTAAACCGATCGTTGGCAAAAAAACGCTTTTTGCAGCTTTAACATTGTACTCGGTAATATTCATCCCTTTTTCAACTATTTGTAAGCGGATGTTGTTCAATTTTGCATCATTGTGCATTTCTTCCATCTGAAGACCGGGAACAAAACTAACCGTCGTATCAGCAAGAAATTGCTTAGAAAGCTCCCTGTTCAAAACCAAGTTCAGGTCCCGCATTGTGTTTCTTAGTTCTTGTCTTGAGTTTAAAAGGTTTATACTATCCGTATTAATGTCAACTTCGGCATTCAATACATCCAACCCTGTATTTTGGCCATATTGAAATTGATATCTCGATCGTTTTAACCTGTCTTTTGAAATCTCAAGTGCCTCTTCAAGGTTCTTCGTATTTTCCGTAAGTCTTGCTACTTCATAGTAAACTGTAAAGAGTTGAACTATAGTGTTCTCTATAGTTTGCCTTACTTCCAATTCAGATTGCTGTGAGCGCTCTTGGAGGCTTTTATAGGTGTAGCGTCTATTGAGACCGTCAAATAAAACATAATTAACATCGACCGATGCATTATAACGCCTCGTTTCTGCACCGTCGGCTGTACGCGTATCTCCACTAGCCAACTGTCCTTCCGTATCTTGTTTATCTATGCTGCCGCCTGCATTTGCACTAACGGTAGGTAAATAACCCGAATTTAAGATATTGGCATTGTTCTCATCGATTTTCTGGGTATTCCTTGCAACACGTATCTCCAGATTGTTTTCAAGCACCAAATCGATTGCTTCCTCTTTGGTGAGTAACTCCTCTTGTGCATTCAAAAAATTTGCACCAAACAATAATATCAAGGGTAATGGATAAAATAAACTTTTCATTATAAAACTTCTTCTATAGCTTTTGAAGTATCAATTTTTAATTTGTGGACCGTTACTTTCAGATTTTCATGGTAAAATTCAATCATTAATGAATCCCGTGTTTTTCTACCTCTAGTTCCTTTACAGCCCTTTCAACTTCTTTTGGCGCCACTTTTTTTCCTGTAAACAGCCATTTTGATCCTACTTTGATGTTATTACTTATGGACAGCAGGACCGGAAGCATTAACAAGGTCAAAAAAGTTGCCATTACTATTCCATAAGAAATTGATATGGCCATCGGCTTTAAAAATTGTGCCTGTCTACTTTTTTCCAATAGAAGTGGTGCCAAGCCCGCCACAGTTGTAAGGGAAGTAAGAAATATAGCTCTGAATCTTGATTTACCTGCCATTAGAATTGCTTCTGCATAGCTACTCCCTCCTTTAAGATAGCTGTTGAATTTTCCTATCAGTACCAAGCCATCATTCACCATAATCCCAATTAATGCTATAATACCCAATCCTGAAAGCACGTTGATTGGAAATCCGTGAATGAAATGTCCCCAGCCAACACCGATCAGACTAAAGGGTATCATTAAAAGCAATAGTAAGGGTTGGCTATAGCTTCTAAAGGTAAAGGCTATTACGGCATAAATCAAAAATATGACTACTGGAAAAACAAGGCCTGCAGAATTTGAGAGTTTAGAAGCCTCTCTGTTTTGACCTTCATATGAAACTTTTACTGTAGAGTATCGAGACTGTATTTCTGGAACTATATTATTTCTGATATTCGCCAAAATATCGGTTGTACTTTGATTGGGGTCTTTTAAATCCGATTCCACCCGAATCTCCCTAACACCATTTAAATGTTGAATTGACTCATCACCGCGCTCTATATGATAATCCGCTATTTCTGAAAGGGGTATTCTGTTACCTGTTGGGGTTATAATCCTCATATTATCCAAGTTATCTATGGACGATCTATTTTCTGCAGTGTAACGGACCCAAACTTTTATCTCATCTTGACCACGCTGAAAACGCTGGGCCTGAAAACCAAAAAATCCAGAACGAACCTGAGATATTATACTTTGTAAATCCATCCCCAAGGCGTATGCATTCTCTTTCAATTGAAGCCTTATTTCCTTTATCCCTTCCGGGTCAGTATCCACTACGTCTTTTAATAAGGAGTTTTTTTCGAGTTCTGCCCGTAACAAATCTTTCGCACCTTTGAGCTCATCGGTATTATTGCTCAATAATGATATGGATATTGGACTGCCCCCAAAGTTTCCTCCAGAGCCAAAAGTCAATCGTTCAACACCATAAACACCACCTACTGTATCCCGTATGGTGTTCGTTATTAAAAAAGATTCAAAATCACGTTCTTCGCCTGGTAATAAATTTACCCTTAAGGATGCCTTGTTGGTGCCTGGCCCAACTCTTTTAATTACATTTTCAACTACCTGCTTGTTCCCCGACTGCCTTTTAGAAAATTTTTCATTTACTTTCCAGACATTCTGTTCAACCATGGTAATGATAGAATCCGTTATACGTGGATTTGTTCCTTCTGGCATTAAAAGATCAATGGATACACGGTCACTTGCAATGCTTGGAAAAATAGTAGTGCCGATGATGCCGCCACCAATAGATCCTATTGTAAGAATCAAGAACATCGCAAAAATTGCAAACCCGAATATTTTATTTCTCAAAAAAAACTTTAATGTAGGTGCATACCAGTTATCACGCATATATTCCATTATACGGTCTCCGTACGTGTTGATCGTTCTCATTTTTGCGAAAAATCGCTGTACTCCATTCTTCGCTTCCTTCTCTCCTTCTTTCATCCTTACCAATGCCTTGGAATGTGCAACGTGGGCTGGCAATATTATTAACGCTTCAAAGAGTGAAACTACCAATGTGATAATTACAACTGTAGAAACTTCTGCAAAAAATTCCCCGATTCTACTATCTAAAAAGAGAAAAGTAGAAAACGCCAAAATTGTTGTAAGAATAGCGGAAAGAATAGCAGGCATAACCTCAAGGGTACCATCCACTGCAGCGTCTACTGGGGACTTCCCTTTTTCGTAATGTTGGTATATATTCTCTGCTATAACAATACCATCATCCACCAAAATACCAATGACAATTATCATCCCAAAGAGGGAAAGTACATTTATGGTGACATCGAAAGAACCTGCAAATATGAACATCCCCAAAAAAGAGATGGGCAAACCAAAAGCGACCCAAAAAGCCAAGCGGGAATTTAAGAATATGGATAGAAAAGCCAAAACCAGTATAATTCCTACGGCTGCATTTTCAGAAAGTAATTTTGTTCTTTGCTTTAAGGTTATGGAAGAGTCCGACACTACATCCAATCGAATGTTATTGTATTTTTCGTTAAACTGCCCAATATATTCATTGACCTTATCAGCGGTAGGAATCAAATCCTCGCTATTGGTATTGCTTATTGTGATGTTTACGGAAAGATTTCCATTGAAATAAGAAGCATTTGGAGTTTCGGAAAATCTATCACGAACCGTAGCAACATCCCCTAAACGTATTTTGTTACCATTGGGTTGTGCTTTTAGAATGATGTTGTTCAACGCATCTCCATAGTATGAACGGTTATTGACCCTGATCAGATATTCTTCGGAATCCGTTTTAATATTTCCCCCGGTCAGCAAAAGATTGTTACTGGAAATTGATTGGGCAACCTCATTGAAGCTTAGATTGTATGCCAATAGATCCAGCTCGCGCACGGCAATTTCTATTTCCTCTTCCGGAAAGCCTGTTATTTCAACTTGGGAAATTCCATCAAAACCACGAAGATCGTCCTCAACATCCCTTGCTATACTTTTTAAAGTGGCCAAGGAAACATTCTCCCCGCTCACGGTAAAACTTATGGTCTCTCTAATAGCTTCTTGTTTGCCCACTATCAATGGCTCCATACCGGTTGGAAATGTAGGTACTTGATCTACCGCATTCTTTACTTCCAATAGCATAAAATCAATATCGTATCCTTTTAGGATTTCAACAGTTATATTGCCACCATTCTCGCGTGAAGTGGATGTGACCCGATCGATACCTTCAATCCCTTTAAGATTGTCCTCGATTTTGATTACTATTCCTTCTTCTATTTCTTGTGGTGCGGCACCGGGATAGTTAACGTTGACCGTTATTATTTTTGAGTCGACCAACGGAAAGAAGGACGAACGCAATCTTGATGCTCCTATTATCCCAAATATTAGAAATGCAATGATGATTACGTTTACAGCAACCCCGTATTTAATAAAATATTCAATTACTTTTTTCATGGGGCTGAACCTTTTTTGGTTTCAGTACTGGTGCTATCCGTGGCGTTTTCTATTTCAGCAATACGGACCAGCATTCCTGGGTAAGCCCCGGGAACAGGCTCGGAAAGTAGTACAGTTCCATCTGCCAAACCTTTGAGAACTACTTTCTTTTCTGAAAAATAAACAGGATTTACTTTTTGCACGGCCAATAGGGAATCCTTTACCACAAATACTTCATTGTTGTCCAGCATTAGTTTTCTTGGTATCTCGATAGCCTCGCTTTCTTCCTTTGCCATCAAGGAAGCATTGAGGTACATTCCTTCTTTTAAATCTTCGGATTTTACTTCTATAAAAGCACTTACAGTTTGTGTTTCTGGATTTACCCTGCCATTGATTCTAACCACATCACCGGTCCATTTTTGTGTACCTTCAAGATTACTCAAGGTTACCTGTCCACCCTCCTTTAAAAGATATCCATAAGTTTTTGAAATGGCCACTTCCAATTCGTAGATACTTGGATCAATAAATTCTCCCAACTTTTGACCATTTCTGACCAAAGTTCCTTCATTTACCAAGGCTTGAGTAAGAATACCATCAAACGGAGCCCTAATGTTGTATTTTGATAAGCGGTTCTCTAAATTTTTGATTGTATGGTAATTGGAAATTATACCTCTTCCATTTATGAAATAATTTTCTTTGTCTGAAGCCATCTCCGGTAAACTTGGCAATGCTTTGTCAACACTTACCTGGTTGAGATAATCTTGCCATTTTGGTGCGATTTCTGGAAAGTCAAGATTCAAATCGGGTATTGTTGACGCCAAAAGGTTATAAAAATTACTTTTTTGTGCTTTTACCGATGAATAATACTCAGAGTCATCGATACGAAGAAGACTTTGGCCTCTTTTAAAGCGCTGACCTGTCTTGAAAAGTTTGTAACTGGATTTAAGTACTCCCTGTACTTCTGAATAGAGTTCGACCCTTCTTTTAGCCAAAAGGTTTCCGTTGGATTCGATTACTATAGGAACAGTTTTGTTCTGTACGGTATCCACAAATACCGTTTTGACCGAGCGCTCAACTCTTGATTTAGGCCTTTTTTTATTGTTGATAATCTGTCTTGCTGCGAAAATGGAAATCACTATTAAAAGGATTCCCAAAATGGAAAGTAAAATTTTACGCATCTATGTAGTTGGATTTGCTATTGCAAATCTATTCTGTTACAGTATTACGACGGTTAAAAATTTCATAAAATGTTTGTTTTTTGACTATGTTGCAAAAAAATTGGGGATACACGCCTGTATCCCCAAACCAAACAAACTAAAGTATAACTAACTACTCATTTTCTTCAACATCTTCAAATTTTGTATCCGCCATTCTTGTACGCTGTAATTGCACCTCGTTGAATTTTGGGTTCAATGCCCTTTCGTCGGAATCAAATACCAAAAATTGTTTTGTATCCATCTCATTAAGGCCTTTGTAAGAATTAAATCTATTATTTTGTATTTGAAGAATTTTTAAACTTGCCAATTGACTGAATTCTGAAGGTATTTCACCTCCCAATTGATTGTTTGCCAATACCAATTCTTTTAACTGGCCCAATTGGCCTACTTCCATTGGTATAGATCCTTCCAAATTATTTTCAAAAAGTCCCAGAGCTTCTAAATTTGTTAAGTTGCCTATTGAATTTGGAATTTTGCCTTTTAATGTATTACTCGATAGGTTGAGCTCTCTCAGGTTTTTTAATTCTCCAAAAGTTGATGGTATTGAGCCGCTCAAAAAATTATTGAACATGGAAAATACCTCCAAATTCTTTAGGAGTCCAACATTTTCAGGTAATGAACCTTTTATTCTATTCATCTCCAATCGCAACACTACAAGTTTTTCCAATTTTACGATATCTTCTGGCAACACGCCTGCTATATTATTAAAGGCAAGATTTAGGTGTGTTAGGTTTTTTAACTTTGCAATACTTTTTGGGATTACACCTTCAAGATTATTTCTAAACAAATTTATCTTTACTACGTGATTGTTCTTGATTTCGATGCCCTTCCATTGGTGTACAGGTTCATCAATATTCCATGGAGTGGTCCATTTTTCGCCATTGGTACTTTCAAAAAGGTCAATGAGCGCCTCTTTTTCCTTTTTTGAGATTCCCGTGTTTGAATACACTTGTATTACTGTAAACAATAATGTAAAATAGAAAGTAGCTAGTCTAAACATGGTTTTGGTGTTTAAGTATTCAGAATTTACCTACAAATAAAGCAAAGAAGGTAAAATCTTACAAATTTATGGGGTGAAATGTGTGAAATGTGTTGTGAAAGTGATAAAAACTGTTGTGAACATATGAGAAACTAACTTAACCGCTCAAGGTCATTGGATATTTTTTCCCAATCCTCCATTAAAGATTCTAAAGAATTCTTTTTGCCCTGGTAGTCATCAAAAAAATTAGTTTTAGAAATAGTAGTATCGTAATCCAGTAACATATTATGGTCAATTTCTGAAATTTCTTTCTCTAACTGTGAAATTCTTCTTTCCACACCGCTTAACCTATTTCTCAGGGATTTTATCTCTTTCTGTGCTTTATAATCATTCTGTTTTACAGCCTTTTCTTTGATTGCGCCTTTTTTGTCTCCTTTTTCAATTTTCCTAAAATCATCGGCCTTTCGTTGTTCCAGATAAAAATCTATGTCGCCTAAATATTCCTTAATGTTACCATCCTTAAACTCATAGACTCTATCCGTTAGCCCCTGAAGAAAATCACGGTCATGAGAAACTAAAATCAATGTTCCTTCAAAACGCTGCATTGCTTGTTTGAGCACGTTCTTGGATTTAATGTCCAAATGATTGGTAGGCTCGTCCATGACCAATACATTGAACGGTTGCAGCAACATCTTTGCCAATGCCAACCGGTTACGTTCCCCGCCCGACAATACTTTTACATATTTATCTACGTCATCACCACGAAATAAGAAAGAACCCAATATGTCCCTAACCTTGCTTCTGTTTTTTTCGTTGGCTGAATCGATCATTGTATCAAGAATAGTTTTGTTTCCATCCAAATACTCCGCCTGGTTCTGTGCAAAATAACCAATCTGCACATTATGACCCATTTTTAGAACTCCATCATAGTCCAGTTCCCCGACCATGATTTTTGCTAAAGTTGTCTTTCCCTGACCATTTTGACCTACAAACGCTGTTTTACTTCCCCGTTCCACTAAAAGATCAATACCTTCAAGTACTTGGTTTTTACCGTAGCTTTTTGAAAGATTATCAAGTTCAGCAATAACCTTGCCTGGCGTCAGGGATACTGGAAATCGAAGGTTCATAACACTGTTATCATCCTCATCTACTTCAATACGGTCAAGCTTATCCAGCTTTTTTATTAAGGATTGAGCCATAGAAGCCTTTGAAGCTTTTGCCCTAAACTTTTCAATTAGTTTTTCTGTTTGTTGAATTTGTTTTTCTTGGTTTTTCTGTGCACTTAATTGTTGGTCCTTTATCTCTTTGCGCAATACAAGAAATTTTGAATAGGGTTTATTATAATCATAGATTCTTCCCAGTGATATTTCTATGGTGCGATTGGTGACATTGTCCAAAAACATTTTATCATGTGAAACTATGACCACGGCTCCCGAATAATTCTTTAAGAACTGCTCCAACCAAATAATGGATTCTATATCCAAATGGTTTGTGGGCTCATCCAAAAGCAACACATCGTTATTTTGCAATAGAAGTTTTGCCAGTTCTATTCGCATACGCCAACCCCCTGAAAAAGTGTCGGTCACTTTATCAAAATCACTTCTTTTAAAACCAAGTCCCAAGAGCACTTTCTCGGTTTCGCCTTGATAATTATATCCTCCCAATATTTCATAGCGATGGGTAATATCCGTAAGATCTATCATCAACTGGTTGTAAGCCTCACTTTCATAATCTGTCCGTTCGGCCAACTCATGGTTTATTTCATTCTGCTTTTCCTCTAAACGTTTTATTTCATAAAATGCACGATAGGATTCTTCCAGTACTGTTCTTCCTTGTTCAAAATCTATGTCCTGTTTCAGAAATCCGATATTAATATCCTTTTCCATGGCTATTGTCCCGGAATCAAGTGCCATTTCTTTGGAGAGCAATTTTAACAACGTGGATTTTCCTGCGCCGTTCTTGCCAATGAGACCAACCCTATCCCCTGCGTTTAAGCGAAACGAGATTTCCTCAAAAAGATATTCGCCACCGAAGGCGACAGAAAGGTTGTGAATATTTAGCATTTTATATGACTTGTATTACTGAACAATGTGGGACGAATAAGTACCTTTGTAAAAATTGTTGCAAATGTTAAAAAAAGGAAACAAACTCTACAGCATTTTAACAGGAAGTTGCCCCAAGTGTCATGAAGAAAGCATGTATATCAATAAAAATCCTTATGCGCTGACACAAATTTTTAAAATGCATGAGCGTTGCTCGCACTGTGGAACCAAATATAAAATTGAACCTTCTTTTTTTTACGGTTCCATGTATGTTAGTTATGGGGTGGGAATTGCTTTTGCAGTTGCAGCTTTTGTTATTACCTATTTAATGGTGGGAGCCTCTTTGGTAAGTGCCTTTATTGCCATTGTTATTACGATGATTGTTTTTATGCCCGTCATTATTCGCTTATCCCGAAATATTTGGATAAACCTTTTTATAAAGTACGAACCGCAGGCCGTTCAAGGTCAATTGGAATAGTATTTTTCAGTGAATCTCTGAATGTTTATCTCTTGGGCAAGCTCTTTGCCTTCCTCGATAAAATTTAACAATTGTGTTGATGCATCTGGAGCTATAAGAACACCTCTGGAACCAAAACCGTTGAGTACAAATACATTCTTATGTTCTGGATGTAGACCTACCAACGGTCTTCTGTCCGCCACCGTGGGACGAATTCCCGCTACGTGCTGTACGACTTCAAAATCACATTTTAAAAATTTGCCCAATTTCTCCAACAACTCATTTTTAGATTCTTGTGTGGGCGTGTTGGTCTTATCCTTCCACTTGTAGGTCGCTCCTATACGATATAAATCATTTCCCAAAGGGATAATGAAAACTGATGATTTGATAACACTATCCTCTTTCAGCTTAGGGGATTTTATGGTCAAAAGCTCTCCTTTTGTCCCATTTAACGGCAGATAATTGAAGAAGGGATTATTCTTTAAGCCATAACCTTCTGCAAAGACTATTTTCCTTGCTTTGGTTGATTTGTATGATAAACTTTTATCTGTAATCAATAATTCAGAAAAATCAAAAGATTCATTCTGCAAACACATTTTTTTTTCTAAATATGCCTTATAGGAATCGAGTAGTTTTCCAGTATCGACTCTACCGGTATATTTTACTTCTCCAAAACCAAAGGGAGCATCAATGTTTGGATTTTTGTTTTCAAGAATTTTTGTAGAAAGAAAATAATTTAAATCTGGACGGTCCGTAGCCTCAAACCAAAGGTTTTGTTCCTTAACAGACGTAAACCTACGCAATACGGGGATTTTGTAATCCAATTTCACATTGAGTTTTTGTTCCAATCCGCTGTAAAAAGGTATGGCTGATTCCATTTGCGACTTTCCATTCCATGCCATGGTAAATCTTTTCAGAATAACGGGGTTGTACAAACCCCCTGCTACAAGTGATGCTTGTTGGGATTGATTTGAAATCACTTTAAAGGATTTACCGTGATTTTCAAGAGTTTCACAAAATGAAACCCCTGCCAACCCAAGACCAATAACTAAGTAGTCAACCATTTTGCAAAAATAGAAATCAAACTTGAAGAGAGGGGTATGTAACCTGGCAATTCTTAACCGTACTTTAGAATAGACCCAATTGGAAGTAAATAAGAACGCCGCACAAATGTGCGGCGTCTATATGAATTGAATTGGAAAATTAGTACTGCGTATTTATGAGATCCCGATTTTCATCGGTATTAATTTAACCATCTAATTTTACTTACTGTTACACAGTTTTCAAAGATGGGTCTATTAATAAGCCCACATATCCTGCTCCCTATCTCGAATGACCTCTTTGATTCTTTTGGCCTCCAATAGTTGAAACAGTGCATTATCAAAAACGTAATCATCGATTTCGCGGTCTCCGTGAACGTTATCCTCCTTATAGATTACGCCGTTAAATCGTCTTGCGTTCAATAGCATATCATAAGTAATTGGGCGCGCAGAGTTACGTTGGTTATAGACTTTTGCTTCATGCAACACTTGCCTTGCCGCTGGATACCATACCCAAAACAGCTCAACCTTATTCTCTCCAGGGTCAACGGACTCGTCATCGATAAAGTTTACGTCTGGAGCTACCGGTGCAATACCCAACAAACGGTATTTAAGTTCTCCCTGACGCTTATCAAAATACCATATTCCTTTAATGCGATACTCTTCAATATCTGCAGCTGTCAAATCTCTCTGGTTAATAAACTCAGCAGAAATTTGTTCTCCAGCATTGATTTGTTCGTATCCCAGGTCCGTGGTATCCACTTTGCTCAATGTAGCGTTCAAATCTTCAAACTTTCGCTTTTCAGTAAAGTAAGAATCCGTATATACTTCGGTCAATCTACCATTTTTGATATTCTTCATCAAAACGTGGTACAAAGACCTTCTGTCCGCTCCAATACCTATAGTATCAGTGGGGTAGTATAAAGGAAAATTTACACGCTCATCCAAGTCAATTACCTCCCATACTGTTTTGGACCAGAGAATATCTCTATCATCTGTATATCCATATTTCAATGGGGCGTCATTGTCCTGTTCTATTTGGGCTTCGGTTTTTTTACCTATGTCCTCCGGCAATTTAGCATTCAGAATGTTTGCTTGTGCCATCATTGAGATTGGTACCAAACTTAAAGCTCCAATTAAAAATACATTTTTCCAATTCATGATAATCTGTATACTTTTTTAGTTTGTAAGCTCTACAACAACTGGAGACACTTTCTTTAATTTATAGGTCTTGTTGTTTGAAATGTAGGCTTTGATATCAAATATCTGAACAGCTTCACCACGCTTCGCTCTTTTTAAAGCAGATTTAGCTCTTCCATCCAATTTATTTCCGTTTACTACGATGGTAGGTTGACCCGGCACTTTGAATTTGAATCCGCTAACCGCAAGGTTCAAATCAAAGTCAAAGTCTTCCAACATAGCTCCCACGGTAGAAATTTCAAGGTTTTTCCTTGGCATTTTAACGCTACCTGCTTCACCACGTACTGTACCGCCCGGTCTTGGAATATCCTTGATACGGAAGGTTGCAGGCGTACTGATTCTCTGTCCATCGGGTAAAACTCCCGAAGCACTAATGGTAACTTCCCTACCTTTTCCTGGATTCATAATGTATTTACTTCCAGCTCTTCTGGTAAGACCAGGCGCAGATGCAGATACTTTATTATCTGGAATTCCAGGAATGGATATGGTCATGGGGTTGGCAACCCCTCTATAGACGACATTCATTTTGTCAGCTGCAATTACTGCTGCATTAGGCTTAGAAATTGTAGCAAAAGAATTTTTAACTTCTACCGGAATTTCTTCTCCGTCTTGCATAAAGTACATAGTACCAACAATCTCATGGTCTCCAGGACTACCGGCTCCAATCAACATTTGGACACCACCAGCTTCCAACTTATAGTCTTTTCCTTCGGTCAGTTTTCTACCGTCCAAGGTCAACTCGGCTTTAACCGGTGTTGAAGTTTTATCTGTTTTGCTAATAATGATTTTACCATCGTATTTATCACCGTTATAAAAAGCGGATTTGGATGCAAGTAAAGATGTAGCAAAGTTTGTCAATGAAACTTGTTCGGTAAGTTCACCTTCCAACATTGATTTTAACGCATCTTCTTCAGTAGCTTTAACATCTGCTTGAAGAGCGGTCAATTTGGCCAAAGAAGCTACCAAGGGATAACCCTCATAATGATAATTGATCCAATCTTGTCTTGTACCATCTCTTTTTTCCACTTTGCCATCTTCACCTCCTGTTTTAAAACGTGTATTTATAGCACCTTTTAAAGATGGTGGTGCAATTGCAGCAACTTGGGTTCTATACTCGGTAATTCTCTTCATAAATTCTTTTCCTTCAGAAGACAAATTATCTCCTTGAAAAAGTTTCTGGTCCAAATAATCAGAATTATCCATTCTTGCATAATCCTTAGCATCTTCCAGATTTTCGGTCATACCCTTTTTAAGGGACTCCAAATAATCAAAATACTCTTGAGATAAACTTTTTATCTGTTGTGCATTTTGATATAACTCACCGTATTTGACTTCGTCTTCTCCGGCTTTTGTTTCAAGACTCGCCAAAAAGTTATCGTTACTTTCTGTAGTCTTAATATTGGAAGTTTCAAGTTTTTCGTTCATTATCCCGAACGCCGCAAGAACTTCCTTGCTCATATTTAAGGCCAACATCGCGATGAAGATCAAATACATAAGGTTGATCATCTTCTGACGTGGTGTTTGTTTTCCTGATGCCATGTTTTTCTCTAATTAGAATTAATAATTAATTTGATTTGGGGTTTGGTATATTAATCAACACCCTAATTAGTTTTTGCTCATGGCAGATAGCATACCACCGTAAACTCCGTTTAAAGAAGAAAGGTTGGTGGCCAAAGATTCCATTTGGTCTTTTAAAGCACCAGCATTCTGTACTACCTCTTCATTAATAGAAGCTTGTCTGCTTGCACTCTCCAACTGTACTTTGTACAAGCTGTTCAAAGATTCCATTTGAGCTGCAGCATGAGACAGTTCCTCAGAATACTTTTTTGTATGCTGAATTGCATCTGTAGTAGGAGCAATTCCTTTAGCAGCTCCTTCAAAATTCTTGATGCTATCGCCCAAACTTGTAAATAATTTGGAATCGATATTAGCTTCTTTAAGAAGTTCATCCAGTTTTCTGGAAAGAAGACCTTCAGCTTCTTGTGCTTGCTGAGCATCATTCTTATTCCCCTTGGATTGACCATTGTTCAATTCTGGATAAACCAAAGACCAATCGTACTCATCGTCTACCGGTTCAAATGCACTAATAGCGAATATTAATGCTTCAGTAATAAGTCCGACAGCAAGCAGTAGTCCACCGGTCAGTGGTCCGAATTCCCAGTGAAGGATTTTAAATAATGCACCAATAATTACTACCGATGCTCCAAGCCCGTAGGCCATGTTAAACAGTTTTTTTGTTGATTTTGACTGTGCCATAATTCTAGTTTTAATTAAGTTATATAAATAAGTATTTGGTTACTGATCTAAGTAATGTTCTCTCTCTTTTAATAATTTAGTTAGGAAGACCTTGCCCCCTAGTGGAATCCTCTTCACCCATATAATCTTGAACGGTTCGGAACCCGATGTAACTTCTTGCGGAATCTTGATATTCATAGTCCCTGGTACTTACTTGTAAGAAGTAAGCAACGTCTTTCCATGATCCTCCACGGATAACCTTTCTTTTATTTTCACTCGAACCTATGTTTGGGTTCATGGTCGATAAGTATTCGTAAGCACCTTGGTCAAAACTGGAACTAGTCCACTCAGATACATTACCGGCCATATTATATAGATTGTAATCGTTTGGCTCAAATGATTTTGCCTCAACGGTGTAGAGTGCTGCATCTGCTGCATAATCTCCACGTTGTGGTTTAAAATTGGCCATAAAACAACCTGTATCACTTATAACATAAGGTCCACCCCATGGGTACGTACCTCCTTCAATACCTCCTCTTGCTGCATATTCCCATTCTGCTTCGGTAGGCAGCCTAAATTGATTTACAAATTGTTTTCCACGACTTTTCTGATCATCGTTCTTGAACTTGGTTCTCCAGGAGCAGAACGCTTTGGCTTGCTGCCAGTTTACGCCTACTACTGGGTAATCACTATATGCATCATGCCAAAAATAATCATTGTGCATAGGTTCGTTATAGGAATATTCAAAGTCGCGAATCCAAACTGTTGTATCTGGATATATCTCCAACTCTTCATGTTTGATAAAATCTTTTCTCCTTGCAGTTTTAGCTCTTGCAGCGGATTCAATATCCATCCAATTATATTTGTACTTGAGTTGGGTAACATCAATAGTTCTCTGGCCATTATAACTTTCCTCTTCAGGAATGTATAATGAATCCATTACCTCGGAATAATATTCATCTGGGTATTCCGAAGTATCCCAAACCAAATCAACATCTTTGTTCAATGCCCTACCTTCGTATCCAGTCTCGCCTAAACCTGCATAATTATCGAGCATATATTTATCATACACTGAAATTTTGGTTGTATCGGTGTCCTTGAAAGAATACTCCCCAATACCTTCATCTTCTGGGCCAATACCCAGTTCATCAGCAAGAATGGCCAACTTGGTTCTGGCTATGGAATCTTTTACCCACTCAACGAACTGCCTGTACTCACTATTCGTGATTTCCGTATCATCCATGTAAAATGAACGTACGGTAACTGTTCTCGTGGGAGCATTCAATACTTTTGCCTGATCCTCTTCAGCCTTACCCATTACATAGGAGCCGCGGGGAATCAGTTCCATTCCGTAGGGTTTCTCTGGATACCATTTTTTTCCTTTGGCTCCGACTAGTTCACCTTTTGACCTTGATTTTGAACCGCAACTGGTGAGTAAAAAAACAAGTGCTATAGATGAAAAGAATAGCTTTCTCATACTTTAGGTTAAATTTTCGATTTAAGATTATAAACTGTGTAACACAAATTCACTATTCTCAAAACTGTTTTTTAAATAAATTATTGTGTAAATACAATTAATGCCTAAAATTAATTTGTTTTGTTAAAGTCCTTTTCTGTAGGCCTTGAACCACCTTTCCGGAATGTTCTGGTTGCAAGCATCCAGATAGTCCTCTTCAGTGCAAGGTAATAACGCCGATGAATTTGTTTTAGTATGTTCCGGTAAAATTGTTGGAACCTCAACCCACCAACGTTCTGTGACATGGCTCTTGTAGAATATAAGTTCTTCCGTATCGGTTGGAACGGTAAACTTGGTAAAATCCTCACTCTGGGAACTAGGAAATTCTTTTATCCTAAAGCTAATCCCCTCAATAAAATACCATATGATCTGAGCAATCATTTGAAAAGCCTGAATAGAGTTCTCTCCTTCGTATATACCAAACAGTGAAACTTTGTCACTGATACCTGCATACCTTGCTATGGCACATATCTCTCTGCCCGTAAAACCGTTTGGAGAAAAGTTTTTGTACAATCCCATTTCTGCAGCACGTATTGCCCTTAAGTCCAGACTTACTATATCCGCACTTCTTAAAACAGGTTCTGCCAAGCTTACATTGGCAGCTATATCACCCAGTCGATATGCATCAAAGAAAAGACGCTCCATTAAATCCACTTCTTCTTGGGCGTTAAAGTAACTTTGATAGCCAATGTTGGAAAAATTAAAAAGATTGTTGGGTTTGTCCGTGATGATTTTGCTCATGTAAGAGCTTGAAGAAATCAATTCCTCCTCTTTACCAAAATCAAAACGGCTATCAATCGATACCAGATTGATCATATTCCTGATCTTATCGAAAGCTCGATATGTTGGAAAAGTAATATCTTGGGTACCTCCTATTATAATAGGTATAATATTTTCTTCAAGAAGTCCTGCAACGATTTCTTTGACCACAAAGTATGTGTCCGCTACCGTATCCCCTTCCTCAACATCGCCAATATCCAGAATAGTGGAATTCCAGTTACCTGTCATTAGCTTGTACAACTGAATGCGAATTTCGCCAACATCCAATTTCTCTTGCTTTTTCTCAAACGCATTTCTTGATTCCAGCACTCCAAAAATTGCTACCGTAGCGTTTGCAAAGACGGGCAATCCCTTTTTTTCTGTATGCTTAAAAATATTCTTTCCCAATGCCTGTGGTGGCAGTAGTTCAGAAAATGCCAATACCTTATCTTTTATAGGAACCAAAAAATCGAATGCCATATTACTTCTTGGCCTTTGGTTTGGCCTTGGTTTTTTTCTTTGGTGATTTTTTTTCTATCAGGGCCTGTGCTTCTTTTAAAGAGATTTTGGTGGCATCTACATCTTTGGATAGTTCCACTTTAATTTTCCCTTTAATAATATTGTGTCTGCCCCATCGCGCTTTTTCAATACGAATTTTTTCTTCTGGCCATTCTTGAATCAACTTTTCTGCCTCTTTTATCTTTTTTGCTTCGATAAGCTCCACTATGTCCGATTTGGAAAGGTTGTCAAAATTGTATTTTTTATTCACGTTTATAAACATTCCATCCCACTTGATGAACGGTCCAAAACGACCAACGCCCTTAGTAACTTCTTTATCTTCATAATGTGCAATTGGAGCATCGGCTTTCTGTTTGGCCTTGATCAACTCGATTGCCCTATCCATATCAACATCAAAAGCACTTTCCCCTTTGTCCAATGAGATAAACTTTTTGCCAAATCTTACGTACGGTCCAAAACGACCTACATTGGTCTCTACTTCTTCCCCCTCATAAACCCCTAGTTTTTTTGGCAATTCAAATAATTTCATCGCCTCATCAAAAGTAATAGTTGTAATAGACTGGTCTGGCAGCAAACTTGCAAAGAGAGGTTTTTCTTCTTCATCCACAGTACCTATTTGTACCATTGGCCCAAAGCGCCCCAATCTTGCGGCTACTTGTCTCCCTGATTTTGGGTCCGTGCCCAATACCCGTTCACCACTTGCCCGTTCCGCATTCTCTTCAACCTCCAATACGTTGGGGTGAAAATCTTCATAGAACTCTTTCATCATCTTTTGCCAATCTTCTTCTCCAGCGGCTATTTCATCAAAATCCTCTTCAACCTTGGCCGTAAAATTGTAATCCAATATGGTTGTAAAATGATCGACCAAAAAATCGTTTACAATCATACCAATATCCGTAGGCACTAGTTTACCTTTGTCGGAGCCCACCATTTCAGATAGTTTCTTTTCCTCCAGTTTGTCATCTTCGAGCAGTAGTTGCGTATAGTTGCGTTCTGTACCTTCGACCGTACCTTTTTCCACGTAACCACGATTTTGAATAGTGGATATTGTGGGAGCATACGTAGAAGGTCTACCAATTCCAAGTTCTTCCAACTTTTTAACCAAGGATGCTTCGGTGTAACGGTATGGAGGTCTCGAAAAACGTTCTGTTGCCGTAATAAAATTATTTCGCAAGGTTTCTCCAATTTTCATTGCTGGAAGCATTCCCTCTTGTTCTTCTGTTTTATCTTCCTCATCAGTACCTTCCAGATATACTTTCAAAAACCCATCGAATTTCACGACTTCGCCATTTGCAGAAAACTCTTCGTTATGGGAACTTGCCTTTATTTTCACGTTGGTGCGTTCCAATTCGGCATCACTCATTTGAGAGGCGAGGGTTCGTTTCCAAATAAGTTCGTACAGTTTGGATTGATCGCGCTCCAGAGACGGTGCATTCAATTTCATATCTGTAGGTCGAATTGCTTCATGCGCCTCTTGCGCTCCCTTGGATTTTCCAGTATAATTTCTCACTTTGCTATAGGACTCTCCATAATTGTGTACAATGGCGTCTTTTGCCGCAGTTAGTGCTTCTTTTGATAAATTTACGCTATCGGTCCTCATATATGTGATAAGACCGGCTTCGTACAATCGCTGTGCTACCTGCATTGTCCGTCCTACAGAAAAATATAATTTTCTTGAAGCTTCCTGTTGAAGCGTAGAAGTTGTAAAAGGAGCAGCAGGAGATTTTTTAGCAGGTTTTTTGTCCAAGCTGGCGACTGAAAAATTCGCTCCAATATTTTGTTTTAAAAAAGTATGTGCCGCTTCTTTGTTAGGAAAGGTTTTGTTCAATTTTGCAGAAAAAGTATTTCCGTTTGAAGTGCTGAACTCTGCCTGAATCTTAAAAGATGCTTCTGGCGTAAAAGCTTCAATATCCCTTTCGCGTTCAACTATCAAACGAACTGAAACTGACTGTACCCTACCCGCAGAAAGACCCGGTTTTATCTTTTTCCATAGTACGGGAGATAATTCATAGCCCACTAATCTGTCCAGAACTCTTCTTGCTTGCTGCGCATTGACCAAGTTATAATTGATTTCCCGAGGATTATCAATCGCATTTTGAATTGCCGATTTGGTAATGGAGTTGAAAACGATACGTTTTGTCTTGCTCTTATCCAACCCTAATTCTTCTGCAAGGTGCCAAGATATGGCCTCACCTTCTCGGTCCTCATCACTTGCCAACCATATTGTATCTGCTTTTTTGGCTAAATCTTTCAACTTTTTGACCAAGGCCCTTTTATCCTTGTCGACCGTATATTTTGGTTTAAAGTTATTTTCTACATCAACACCAAGTTCTTTGGACGGAAGATCGGCAATGTGACCAAAACTTGATTCAACTTGGTAATCTTTTCCTAAAAAACGTTCTATGGTCTTTGCTTTTGCTGGGGACTCAACAATAACTAAATTCTTTGGCATGCAATGGATTTTGAAGTGACAAAAGTATACCAATTTTTCGATTTGATGCTACACCTTATATTTAGCAGAACAACTGTTACCATAAAATAAACTTGGAAAGCATGGACTATTGTTCAATAAAAACCAATTACAAAATGTTGTCAAAAACATATTATGATTATTTTTAAAGACTACTTCAACTTAAAACCATGACAAAAACTACGCTTTTACTCATCGCCTTTTTTACTGTTTTCAGTACCGTAGAAATCAATGCTCAGCGCAAGGTTAATAAAAAAGAAACATCAGAGGATTTTTCTGAAAAATTGTACAGCGGTATGCAATGGCGCCTTGTTGGTCCCTTTAGAGGAGGAAGGGCAGGAACGGTAAGTGGGGTCAATGACAATCCAAACCTATACTATATGGGCACTGCGGGCGGCGGAGTTTGGAAAACCACCGACGCCGGTAGTAGTTGGGCCTGTATTTCCGATGGTTATTTTGGTGGGTCCATTGGGGCTATTGCGGTTTCTGAATCTGACCCCAATGTTATTTACGTAGGAGAAGGAGAGCAGACACTACGGGGCAATGTTTCTTCGGGGAATGGTCTCTGGAAAAGTATGGATGCTGGTGAGACATGGGAATTCATTGGACTCAAGGGGTCTGAACATATTTCGCGAATCAGGATTCATCCAACAAATCCAGATTTGGTTTACGTAGCTGCCATAGGAAATCTATGGATACCAAACGAAACACGTGGCGTCTATCGCTCAAAAGATGGTGGTGAAACTTGGGAGAAAATTTTATATGAGAGTGACAAAGCTGGAGCAGGCGACTTGATTTTAGATCCAAACAATCCACGAATCATGTATGCAGCTACTTGGCAAATGAAACGAAACGGCTACCGAATGGATAGCGGTGGGCCAGATAGCAAAATGTACAAAAGTACTGATGGCGGAGATTCATGGACGGATATTTCAAAGTATGATGGATTACCGGATGGGCCTTGGGGCATAGTTGGCATAACAGTTTCACCAGTGGACTCCAATAGGGTCTGGGCATTGATAGAAGCAGAAAATGGTGGGCTTTTTAGATCTGATGATGCGGGGAAAACATGGAAAAAGATAAATGAGAACAGGGCGCTACGGCAAAGAGCTTGGTACTACACCCGCATTTACGCCGATACACAAAATGTTGACAAACTTTTTGTAATGAACGTCAGTTATGGTGTATCTACTGATGGAGGTAAGACCTTTACTTTAAAAAATGCTCCTCACGGCGACCACCATGATTTATGGATCGACCCCAATAACAATCAAAGAATGGTAATTGCCGATGATGGAGGAGCCCAAGTCTCAAATGATGGCGGTGAAAATTGGTCCACGTATTACAACCAGCCCACTGCTCAATTTTATAGAGTGACTACTGATAATACTTTTCCTTACCGTATTTATGGTGCTCAACAGGATAATAGTACAGTCCGCATTTATCACCGAACCTCAGGGGCATCGATTGATGAATCCCATTGGGAGCCAACCTCTGGCGGTGAGAGTGCGCATCTTGCACCAGACCCAAATAACAATGACATCGTTTACGGGGGCACTTACAAAGGATATATGATGCGTAAAGATCATTCTGTGGACCAAACAAGATCGGTAAATATCTGGCCAGATAATCCTGCAGGTTCAGGGGCGGAGGTTATGAAATATCGTTTTAACTGGAATTTTCCCGTGAAATTCAGTATACATGACCCGCAGAAACTCTATGCCGGTTCCAACTATTTACATGTTACCACCAATGAAGGGCAAACCTGGAAGACAATTTCTCCAGACCTTACCCGAGGTATTCCAGAAACCATAAAATCTTCTGGCGGCCCCATTACTCAAGACAATACCGGGGCAGAATTTTATTCAAACCTATTTGCCATTAATGAATCTCCTTTAGAGAAGGGAGTAATTTGGGTTGGCAGTGATGACGGGTTAATTCATGTTACCCAGGACAATGGAAAAACTTGGGAGAATGTCACGCCCCCTTCAAGCATAAGTCCAAAATTGAACATGATCAACTGCATTGATCCAAGTCCATTTAAAAAAGGAACAGCTTATATAGCAGCGACTTCATACAAATTTGGGGACTATACACCCTATCTGTATAAAACAAATGATTATGGTAAAACTTGGAAGATTATAACAAACGGCATAAAGAACAATCATTATACTAGAGCCATACGTTCTGATAAGGTGAGGGAAGGATTGCTTTATGCGGGCACTGAATGGGGCATGTATATTTCTTTTAATGAAGGGATAAGTTGGTCACCTTTTCAATTGAATCTCCCTATCACGGCCATCCGAGATTTACATGTACGAGATAATGACTTGATTGCCGCGACCCATGGGCGTAGTTTTTGGATGATCGATGACCTCACTCCCCTGCACCAGCTTTCAAATGAAATGGCCGACAATACATTCTTTCTCTTTAAGCCAGATAAAGCCTATAGAATGCACCAGTCTGGCGGATGGTCAAAGCCGAATATGAAATTGGTCGGTGAAAATCATCCAGATGGAGCCATCATCAATTTTTATATTGAAAACTTAAAAGAAGAAGATTCTGTCCATATTGAAATTTTGGAATCTGATGGAACCTCCATCCAGAAATTTTCCAATACAGCGAAGGAAGACAAATTGAACCCTTCAGCCACAAAGCCCATTGAAGTTGCTTCTGGAGGAAATCGGTTGGTTTGGAATATGCGTTACCCAGGCTTTAAAAGTTTTGAAGGTATGGTTTTTTACTCATCTCCCAATGTTGGGCCCAAAGCCGTACCAGGAGATTACAAAGTAAGAATGACCTATAATGGAGAATCCATTGAACAAACTTTCTCAATTGTCAAAGACCCTAGATTGACCAATACCAATGAAGATTACCAAAAACAGTTCGATTTTTTAATAAAGGTCCGCGATCAAGTAAGTAAAGCTAATTCTGCAATTTCAGCTATTAGGTCTGTTGAAAAAGATTTGGACTATCTAAAAGGAAAAACCAAAGAGAACGAAAAAATTCAAAATCTTGTCCAAGAATTTCAAACCAAATTGGATGTGTTGGAAAACAACATCCATATGACCAAAAATCAGAGCAGGCAAGATCCTTTAAATTATGGCATCCGCATTAACAATAGACTCGCTTTTCTATTGGCTGATTCCCAACGGGGGGATTATCCGCCAACGGACCAATCCTTAGAATTTTTTGATGAAATAACCAAAGAGCTGAATACAGAATTAAGTGCACTAAACAGTCTATTGGAGGAATATATCCCTAAAATCAATAACAAGGTATCCGAAAATAAAATTAAGATGATTTCTACAGGGTAACGTTTTTAAACCGTCTAATGTGCGGTAATACGAAGAGGCTTTACAAATAGGCCGTTCCACTGTCAATTCGAGCAGAGTCGAGAACTTTGACATCTTGTTTTTAAATACATCTTGACTCCGCTCGAATTGACAGTTTATTTAAAATATACCTTTTTAGACACCCCTTTTTTTAATTGAGACCGATTTGGCTAATCAATTTAATGTTGTTGTCCAAATATTCGTATTGATATAAAACATCATCCCCGACCATGATCAAATGGCTTTCCAAAGGAATTACATCAAACGTAACTATATCTTTAAAATGGTTTAGACTTTTTAAATTGTTCACGTCCGTTTTGTCGTAAACCTTAAGACCCGCACTACCGTCGCAAATAAATAACTTTTCATCTTTAATACCCAATCCATATGGTTCGTCCATTGGGTATTCAATAGTCAACTCTGGATTCTCAATATTGGAAATATCAACAATGAACAATCCACTTTCCAAAGCACCACAACCATTTCCCCCGCGTAGCGTCACGTATGCATAATTACCATCCACTACAACAGGATCACAAGCTGTACCATGTTGAAATTCAGATACAAATGTCGGTGTTTCGGGTGCGGAAATATCGTAAATATACATGCCCTGCATGCTACCTAAAAATAAATGGTCGCCCCTATTGAAAATTGTTTCAATATCGAATCCTGCAAAAACATCTTCCAGATCTTGCGGATTTTCCAAATCGGATATATTGAATATATTGATGTTGTTCCTGTCAACAGCATATAAATATTCATCGACAATTTTAAAACGTGCCAATGAACCTCCTTGACCTGTATTTCCCCCATTTGTGGATTCTGCTAAGGCCATATCATTGAAAAGAACATCGCCTATTTGCTGTTCGACCTCTTCAATCAATCTACGCTCGGTCGTTGTTTGCCATCCGATTACAATTTCCGTTTCATAATCGTAATCTTCATGCTCATAAATATCAACTCCAAGAGGAAAAAAAACATTGTTGCCAAGGACATTTTCCAGTCGGTCGACAGGTTTTATAGTATTAATGTCAGATATATCCAACACCACCAAATCCATCAAGCTATCTGCAAACAAAAAATCGTCCTTTACAGAAATGTCAACATTACCGGGGATATTGATGAATGAAATTTTTCGAGGTTGTTCAGGATTGCTGTTATCTATTACATGAACTCCTTGATATTTGTCGTTTATAAAAATGTAATTCTTATATGTATAAACTTTTCCCGATTCATCAATGGGACGGGGAACTTCTATAGACAAGCTCGTAGCAAACTCTGCCCTGCTCATGATTAAAGGTCGTGCAACCAAATAGTCCGCATAATCATCGTCTTTATCATCACAGGACACAAAGACCAGCGCAACAATACCGAATAACACCAATATTTTCTTTTTCATTTTTGTTTAGGTTTTTTAGTAAATCGATATTATATAGATTAAAAAACTTAAACAAAGTTGCGGGGTCAGTGGAAAGAAAATATGTTAAAATTGATAAAGTGTCGTGACAATGACACCTTTGTTGTACTTAATACGCAACATCTCTTGTCTATTTTTTGATTCAAGCATAAAAGGGGCTTCATGTAGTACTACACCACTATTGCGTGAAAGTCTAATGCTTGCCCCCGTGACCTTGTCCAGATTGGAAACGAACTCCTTTTTAGGTAAATGTTCTGTTATAATGGCATATTTGAACGCATTGAGTTTTGGCACTACCTTTTTAATATTGTCGTTGGACATATGCTGTAAAACCTGTCTTATCAAAACGCAATCTGCCTTTGGCAGCTCGTCTTCAACAATATCGATACAACCAAAAATCAATTTTTTGTTCTTAAACTTTCGCTTGTTTCTTTCTATTAACTCCTCAACAACGTCAAACGCGAGATACTTTTCAGCACAGTCGATAAGTTGATGTCCAACATTAAAATCTCCGCAGCCCAAATCGCAAACCGTTAGTTTGCTTCCATTCGAATTCAAAAACTTTTTTACGCCCCGCACATAAGGTTTGACCACTTTTTTGGAGTGCGATCCAAAACCTGAATAAAAATCATACTTTTTCCCACCCCATTCCTTCTCAGAATATATTTTCTGCATTACTTGTTTCGGCAAAATATTGTTTACAGATGTTGCTTGCGGCAAAAGCGAGTCCTTCCTGCCAAGGAATCTTTGGATCAGTTTTTTCATTTTGGTTGGTTTTAACAAATATAAGTATTAGTAAATATTTAAATTTAACTGCCAAATTGTCACTTATTTAGAATATACATTATCTTTGCATCCCATTATAATGAAATGACATCCAACGAAAACATGGAGAAGGTTATAGATGAAAATCAACAAGGAAATACTTTGACCCTTGAAAGTAATGACAGTAATAATAGAAAACTTTACATTGAGAGTTATGGTTGCCAAATGAATTTTTCCGATAGTGAGATCGTAGCCTCTATTTTGGCAAAGGAGGGTTTTAATACCACCAAAAATCTTGAAGAAGCTGATCTGGTACTGGTTAATACTTGTTCCATTAGGGAAAAGGCTGAATTAACCGTTCGTAAGCGTTTGGAGAAATTTAATGCCGTCAAAAAGACAAACCCAGGAATGAAGGTTGGAGTACTCGGTTGTATGGCGGAGCGCCTTAAAAACAAATTTCTGGAAGAGGAGAAGATAGTGGATATGGTTGTTGGACCTGACGCATATAAAGATCTGCCCAACCTTATAAAAGAAATTGATGAGGGCAGAAATGCGGTAAATGTGATTTTATCCAAAGATGAGACGTATGGCGATGTAGCTCCTGTTCGATTGAACTCCAATGGCGTAAGCGCTTTTGTATCCATAACCCGAGGTTGCGATAATATGTGCACCTTTTGTGTAGTACCATTTACACGCGGAAGGGAACGCAGCCGTAATCCCCAATCTATTCTTGAAGAGGTTAACGATCTATGGGACAAAGGTTTTAAGGAAATCACACTTTTGGGCCAAAATGTGGACAGTTATCTATGGTACGGTGGCGGATTGAAGAAAGACTTTGAAAAGGCTTCAGATATGCAGAAGGCCACTTCTGTCAATTTTGCCAAATTGTTGGAACTTGTTGCCAGAGCACAGCCAAAAATGCGTATTCGTTTTTCCACATCCAATCCACAGGACATGACTTTAGATGTTATAGAGGCCATGGCCGCACATGAAAACATCTGTAACTATATCCATTTGCCCGTCCAAAGTGGGAGCAATCGTATTTTGAAAGCGATGAACAGACTTCATTCGCGAGAAGAGTATTTTGAGCTGATAGATAATATTCGAAAAATTATACCGGATTGTGCCATAAGCCAAGATATGATTACAGGCTTTCCTACCGAGACCGAAGAAGATCACCAAGATACTTTGAGCTTAATGGAATATGTAAAGTATGATTTTGGATTTATGTTCGCATATTCAGAAAGACCTGGAACTATGGCAGCTCGCAAATTGTATGATGACGTCCCTGAAAAAATCAAAAAGAGACGTTTAAGCGAAATTATAGATTTTCAGCAGAGACATTCCCTTTATAGGACCCAACAACATCTTGGTAAGATAGAAGAAGTTTTGATAGAGGGCCCTTCAAAAAAATCCGATACACATTGGAAAGGCAGAAATTCCCAAAATACCGTAGTGGTCTTTCCAAAGAAAAACTATAAAGTGGGAGAGTTTGTAAACGTAAAAATCAATGAATGCACCTCCGCCACACTCATAGGAGAAGCCATTGAACATTCAAAAAATAATTAATGTATGGAAAACGTTCAATCCATAAAACAGCGTTTTGAACTAATAGGCAACGATACCAAACTGAACAGAGCCTTGGAAAAGGCTGTACAAGTTGCCCCTACCGATATTTCTGTTTTGGTAACTGGCGAGAGTGGTGTGGGCAAAGAAGCCATACCAAAGATAATCCACTCGTTATCGCATCGTAAGCATGCAAAATATATCGCCGTCAATTGTGGAGCCATCCCTGAGGGAACTATAGACAGTGAACTTTTTGGTCATGAAAAAGGAGCTTTTACAGGAGCAACGCAAACCCGCAACGGATACTTTGAAGTAGCAGATGGGGGGACTATATTTTTAGATGAAGTTGGAGAATTGCCATTGACCACCCAAGTCCGGTTGTTGAGAGTTTTGGAAAACGGGGAATTTTTAAAAGTAGGCTCCTCTCAAGTACAGAAAACAGATGTCAGGATTGTTGCCGCAACCAATATCAATATGTTCGAGGCGATTGAAAAAGAAAAATTTAGGGAAGATCTCTATTATAGATTGAGCACTGTGGAAATTGCAATTCCGCCATTGCGTGACCGACAGGAAGATATTCATTTATTGTTCAGAAAGTTTGCTTCGGATTTTGGTCGAAAATACAAAATGCCAACAATCAGGCTGGAAGAACAAGCGGTCCAACTACTCATAAAATATAGATGGCCCGGCAACATAAGACAATTGAGAAATATTGCAGAGCAGGTTTCAGTCTTGGAAAAGGAAAGAAATATTTCGGCAGCTACATTGAATAGTTATCTACCCAATTCGAATAGCAGCAATCTTCCCGCGGTAGTGGGCCAAAACAAAAAAGAAAGCGACTTTAGTAATGAAAGGGAAATTCTTTACAAGGTCTTGTTCGATATGAAAGGAGACCTCAACGATCTCAAAAAGCTTACTTTGGAGCTTTTAAAGAACAACGATTCAGAAAAGGTACAGGAAGAAAATGAAACCTTGATACGCAAAATTTACGGGAAACACGAAGAAGACGGTACCGACCAAAAAGAAGACAGCGTAGCAGAAGTGCTACGATTACCTGAACCCGTTTTAGAAACGAACGGGACCGTTGCACAACAGCAAGAGGACCGTTATCATTTTGCCGAAGAGATTGAAGAAGAGGAAACACTTTCATTACAAGAGAAAGAAATTGAACTAATAAAAAAATCTTTAGATCGAAATCGTGGAAAGCGGAAAGCTGCAGCTACCGAGCTGGGCATTTCGGAACGGACCTTATACAGAAAAATAAAACAATACGATCTTTAAGTTTTCTACCTTTATATCATTTGGAAAAATCACATATGAAATATAATTGTAAATTCTGGTTTTTTGGATTAATGTTGAGCCTGTTAAGTTGTGGTGCCTATAATTTTTCAGGAGCTGATATCGGTACTGCCGAAAGCTTTCAGGTCAACTTTTTTCAAAACTATGCCGATCAAAGTCCAAACTCCGTAATAGAGCCTGGACTGGACAGGGATTTTACCAATGCTTTACAGGAATTGATCACTAATCTGACCAGTCTTGCGCTTACTGGTAGCAATGGAGACTTATTGTACGAAGGAGAAATAGTAGAATACAGGGTTACGCCGATGACTGCGACGGCAGATCAATTAACATCACAAAACCGGCTTACCATGAGTGTCAATGTAAGGTTTTTCAATAAAACAAAAGAAGAAGCGGATTTTGAACGCCGCTTCTCCTTCTTTTTTGATTTTGATGCAACATCCACTTTGGCTTCTGTACAGGCACAGGCGCACGAAGAGTTATTTGAACGTATTACGCAAGATATTTTCAACGCTTCTCTTGGAAATTGGTAGATAATATGAATGTATCCGATTTTATAAATATTATTCAAAACTCCAACACTATCCTATCCCCAAAACAAACACGTTCTTTGGAGGATATCATTGCTGAGTACCCCTACTTTCAGACAGCGAGGGCATTGCATTTAAAAGGGCTCAAGAATCTTGACAGTTATAAATATAATGATGCATTAAAGGTCACCGCAGCCCATACGGCCGATAGGGATGTCCTGTTCGATTTTATTACCTCTAAAGAATTTGTTCAGAACAATATCGCCGATACCATAATTGGAAGAACGACAAAACTGGAAGATAAGAATGCAGTTTCCGAAGAAATAGCCCCCAATCCCAGTATGGAAATGATTCTGGGAGAAACCGATGAAGATGCATTACCAAGAAATATTCAAGATGCCGAGCAAATATTGAACCCAGCACTTTTTAAATCAAAAATACAGGAAGAGGACGTAGAAAAAAAAGAGAATGAACTTTCCGTAAAAACGGAAAATAGCATTGAGACGAATTTGGAACTCGGCAAGCCCATTCCATTCACCAAAAAAGAAAAACACTCCTTTACAGAATGGCTTCAATTGGCATCAAATAACCAAACCAATGAAATTGATTCCACTAAATTTGAAGAATCCAAAAAAAAGAGAAAATTTGACTTGTTGGACAAGTTCATTGAGAATAAACCGAAAATCATTCCCAATCAAGATTTAAAAGCCAAAGTGAATATAAAGGAATCCACAAAATTCAATACAAATGAGTTGATGACCGAGACTTTGGCTAAAGTATATTTGGAGCAAAAAAAATATAAAAAAGCCATTCAGGCCTTTAAAATATTGAGTTTGAAATATCCAGAAAAAAATGGTTTCTTTGCAGATCAAATTCGGGCGGTGAAGAAGCTGCAGAAAGAAAACGAATAAGAAGAAACAATGAGTACGTTTGCAATTTTTTTAATACTGATTATTATAGTTTGCCTTTTATTGGTTTTGGTCATAATGGTACAAAATCCTAAAGGAGGTGGATTATCGTCATCTTTTGGTGGAGGTGGAAACCAAGTAGTGGGCGGCGTAAAAAAAACAGGTGATTTTTTAGATAAAAGCACGTGGACGCTAGCATCGCTTTTGATTGTTTTGATTCTACTTTCCAATGTTTCCCTAAAAGGGAACTATAGTCAAGCAGATTCCAAATTATTGCAAGGGGATGATGTTGAGACCACAGTGCCAGAAACGGTTCCCGAAGAAATTCCAGAGCAGGTTCCTGCGGCTGACAATAGTAACCCGGCGGACACCATCAATTAGTTTTGATGAAAAAATAAAATGTAAATGCCAGCTTAAATGACAAGCTGGCATTTTTGTTTTCTAATAATGTCAGTTTTCCTGTAATGGCATAATTTCTGCCCAATGTTTTCAGAATTTCTAAAAATAAAACCTAAAAATTAATAATATGGCTAAAGTCAATATCAAACCATTAGCGGATAGAGTTCTCATAGAACCCGTTGAAGCTGAAACAAAAACAGCTTCTGGAATCATAATCCCAGATACTGCAAAAGAAAAACCCCAAAAAGGAAAAGTAGTTGCCGTTGGTCCAGGCACAAAGGATGAGGCGATAACTGTTAAAGTTGGAGACACGGTTCTTTATGGCAAGTACGCCGGCACAGAATTAAAGTTGGATGGATCAGATTACTTAATAATGCGCGAAAGTGACATTTTAGCAATTGTTTAATTTAAAATCAACTAAAATAGATTCCCGCCCCCGCGGGAATAACAAAAAACATAATTATGGCAAAAGATATTCAATTTGATATAGATGCGCGCGATGGCTTAAAAAAAGGTGTTGATGCCTTGGCCAACGCAGTAAAAGTCACCTTGGGACCCAAGGGCAGGAATGTTATTATCAGCAAATCATTTGGTGCACCACAAGTCACCAAAGATGGTGTTACAGTTGCTAAAGAAATAGAGTTGGAGAACGCACTTGAAAACATGGGTGCCCAAATGGTGAAAGAAGTAGCTTCCAAAACAAATGACCTGGCTGGTGATGGCACAACTACGGCCACAGTTCTCGCACAAGCCATTGTAAAGGAAGGTCTTAAAAACGTAGCAGCCGGTGCAAATCCAATGGATTTAAAAAGAGGTATTGACAAGGCCGTCGAAGCTATCGTTGAGAATCTTGCAAAGCAGTCAAAGAAAGTTGGGGATTCCTCAGAAAAAATAAAGCAGGTAGCTGCAATCTCCGCCAACAATGATGAAACCATCGGGGATTTGATAGCGCAAGCTTTTGATAAAGTTGGAAAAGAAGGTGTCATTACCGTTGAGGAAGCAAAAGGAACAGATACTTACGTTGATGTTGTTGAAGGTATGCAATTTGACAGAGGATATCTTTCTCCCTATTTTGTAACTGATTCCGAAAAAATGGTTGCTGATCTGGAGAATCCTTATATTCTTCTTTTTGATAAGAAAATCTCTTCCATGAAGGATTTGCTTCCAGTATTGGAGCCCGTAGCACAGTCTGGGAAACCTCTTTTGATTATTGCAGAAGATGTTGATGGTGAAGCATTGGCAACTTTGGTAGTGAATAAATTGAGAGGTTCCTTAAAAATCGCAGCGGTAAAAGCTCCTGGTTTTGGTGATCGCAGAAAAGCAATGTTGGAAGACATAGCCATTCTTACCAAAGGTACCGTAATCTCAGAAGAAAGAGGATTCTCTTTGGAGACTGCAACCATTGACATGTTGGGTACTACGGAGAGAGTTACCATTGACAAGGACAATACTACAATCGTAAATGGTGGTGGTGTTGCAAAAGATATCAAGACTCGTGTTAATCAGATAAAGGCTCAGATTGAAACAACCACTTCTGACTATGACAAAGAAAAGCTGCAAGAGCGTTTGGCAAAACTTGCTGGTGGTGTCGCAGTGCTTTATGTAGGTGCTGCATCTGAGGTAGAAATGAAAGAAAAGAAAGATCGTGTTGATGATGCTCTACATGCAACCCGAGCTGCGGTTGAGGAAGGTATTGTTGCAGGTGGTGGTGTAGCTTTGGTAAGAGCTAAATCAGTCCTTTCTAAAATTGACGCACTTAACCCAGATGAAGAAACCGGTCTTCAAATTGTCGCTCGTGCTATCGAATCCCCATTGCGCACTATTGTTGAAAACGCAGGTGGTGAAGGTTCGGTCGTAGTGGCCAAAGTTATGGACGGTAAAGGTGATTTCGGATTTGATGCGAAATCTGATAAGTATGTTGAGATGATGAAGGCAGGAATCATTGATCCTACCAAAGTAACACGTGTGGCTTTGGAAAATGCCGCTTCTGTAGCAGGTATGATATTAACTACGGAATGTTCATTGACCGATATTAAGGAAGATTCCCCTGCCATGCCTCCAATGGGCGGCGGTGGCGGAATGCCAGGGATGATGTAGTCCGTAGCACTAAAAAACAATTATTTAAAAAGCCGTTCCAACTAGTTGGAACGGCTTTTTAATTCTATAATCAGGCCAAACGTGCCTTTTCTGCAGACAGGTACAGCAAATGACCTAAAACTAGTAAAATATATTTACCAACATCCATAATGCCATAACTAGCATTATTGCGTTCTCAATAAAAGTGGCTTCGGTCATTGGGAGCTTTAGGGCTGTACCCAAACATGCACACCTAATGTTTTTTTTGTCCAACAAAGTTTTAGTAACACCAATAGTGGTAATTCCTAAAATCAGTATTGTCACAATCAAGGCAAAAGACACCTGATATCGCATAAGAAAAAGCAATCCCAGCCCAAGTTCCAAAAATGGATAAATCCATCCATACACTGGAACGACCTTTGCCAAAGGGTCGTACATTCTAAAACTTTCCGGAAAACCTTTTAAATCCAAAAGCTTGAAAAAACTGAAAACAATATAAAAAAGCCCCATAAAATCAAGCATGGCTTCAGCTAAATCCCAGCTTTTATAATTCAATAAGAAGGATGCTGTAAAGAGATATGCAAAAATCAAGAACAACGGCTGCAATTGCACCCATTTGGATTGTGATTCCTGAATCGTTATTTCTGGTACGGGTTCAGATACTTCAGAAATACCATACTTACTTCCCAGAACATCTTGCAGCATAGCTATCTGAAGACTTTTTTTTGAAATAATGCTTGCTCGGGATTCTTCCAAACTTACTTCTACCTTTTCCACTCCTTCAACAGCAGAGAGTTTTTTAGAGACCGTAGCCACACAACCTTGGCAGGTCATTCCCGTTACCGAATACGTCCGTTCCATTTAGTGTTTTTCGCTATCGTCCGTATTATCGTCCCTATACTTACAGCAAGGGTGAACGTTATCGTAAGCTTCTTGGGACGCCTTAAGCTCCTTGGTGTCATGACCCACTCCTACTAAAGCAGTCTTAATCTCCATGGCATTGGTTTTGTGTTCATCGACAATCAATGAAAGTTGGTGCGTTGGAATGTCCCAAACCGCATATTTTACGCCATCGACATTTAGAGCCGCTTTTTCAATCCGCATTTTGCACATATCACATTTACCATCGACCTCAAAGGTCATTTTTTTGTTTTTGTCCTGGGCATTGCTTGTTACAACTCCAAAAAGACAAACTACAGCAAATACTATATTTTTCATTTTGTAACTTTTTAATTATGATTTAAATCTAAAACCTGCATAGACCATTCTTCCTAAAATAGGAGCAAATACGATTGTAGTATCAAAATTTGCACCAAAAGGATCTTCAGCGCCCAAAACAGGATTGTTCTGTCTAAAATTAGTCAAATTTTCACCCCCTAGGTATATTTCAAATTTCTTTGAAAAGACCTTGGTTATTTGTGCGTTCATCAAGCTATAGGCGTCCGAAAACTCTCCCAACCGAAATTCTTCCGGATTTGAAGAGGTGTCCGGCAACCGTTGTTGGCCCAAGGCATGTAACGTGTAATCAAAACGCCACTGAGACCCATTCTCTTTTTCATTGGTATTATATCCAATATTGGCAAAATATCGATTACGCGCCTGTAAAGGTTTTTGCAAGAGCCCTGTTTGAAAGTCTGTTTTTACATCATAATATTTATACGCAGCCCTTAATTCCACATTCGGCAGTACTTCATGATTTATCTCAAACTGAAGACTATTGGCAAAACTCTTTCCCTCCAAGTTTGAAAATACTACTTCTCTTGGATTTTCCCAATCGACGACCACTTGATTCTCAAAATCAGTTCGATAATAATCTACCGTAACATTTCCGGGCCTATTGAACAATGAAAAACCTTGCAGAAAACTAACACCGTAATTAAATGCTTTTTCAGCATCGAAGCCATAAATATTTCCATCGTTCTGCACCAATCGAATTGCTCTGGAAGAAGCAAACAGTTTTTGGTTTTCGGCAAAAATATTAGCGGCCCTTCTGCCCACTCCAAAGGACCCTCTTAAACTTCCTTTTTCCCATGGCGTGTAACGAACATGCAATCTGGGAGTTATAAATGTACCTAAACGATTATGGGTATCTACACGTAAGCCTGCCGTTAAACTCAGTTTTTCAAGATTCGTGTAACTGTATTCAAAAAAAGCACCCAAAGATTGATCCACCCTTCCAAAATTTTGGTTATTGACCAATTCATCATATCCATCATAGGCCAAGGTCAACCCTGTCTTAAATTTGTTCTTGGTGTTTCCGATAATGGAATTGAACAAAAAATTGGAATACACACTTTCATGGTCTATGTCGTATACATTAAAACCATAAAAAGAATCTTGTTTATGTTTACTGTAGGCAACTTGAAACCCAAAACTTTGATAGGGCGATTCAGGAAAAACATAACCCAGTTTAAGCGAACTGTCAAATCTTCTGGTATCAATTTTACTGCCCCAAGTATTGGTCGTGAACTTATCCATATCAGGATTAAAATCTGTCTGTCCTACCTGTTTTTCATCGTTCAGAAATCTGACATTAAAAAAGCTGACCCATCCTTTTTCCGGATTTTGATATTGCCAACGGTTTGCAATATTAATTTGATTGGCTAGAGGTGCGTCCAGAAAACCATCATCATTATTATCGACCTCCACATCTCGCCGATTTCCGTGAATATAAAATCCAGTGCTCCATTTATCGGATAGTTTTCTATTGATGTGGGTATTCAGTTCCAACCGTCCGTTTAAGTTCGCATATCCGTTTACAAAAATAGGGGTGTCCATTAAAGGTTTTTGCAGTTCCGTATTTATTTGACCCGATATACTTTCATAGCCATTGACAACACTACCGGCACCTTTGGTAATCTGAATGCTCTCCACCCACGTACCAGGAGTAAAGGTAAGCCCGTACGCTTGCGAAGCACCCCTGACCATAGGAATGTTCTCTTGTGTAATCAACAAATAAGGGCTTGTTAAGCCGAGCATTTGAATTTGTTTTGTTCCTGTTAGGGCATCATTAAAATTGACATCGATGGCAGGATTCGTCTCAAAACTTTCTGATAGATTGCAACAAGCTGCTTTAAGCAGTTCAGCACTATTAACGGTAACCACATTTTGAGCAGAAAAATAGGTTTTTTGAATAGCATCTCTTTCCTGTTGCACAACGACCTCGTCCAATTGGTTGGAAGGCTGTAACCAATGATGTACCATCCTTGGCTTTTCTATCGTTAAAGTATCAGTTTGGAATCCAACAAAACTAATAATCAGTTTATTGTATTCTTTAGAATAGGGAATGCTGAACGTACCATCATCTTTGGTCATTGTTCCAATCTGGGAATTTAACCAGTATACATTGGCTCCAGCGAGTCCAATGTGCTTGTTTTCAGCATTTGCTTCCATAACCATACCCTTAATGCCATCTTGTGCAATAATCGATATGGGAAGCGATAAAAAAAGTATTAAAATATATTTCATTTGTTTGTATTGAACGTTTATACTTGACACCGAATAATGGTGTCATTTGGTCCATAAGGACTACAATAAAAAGTTCAATAAAATCAAATTAAAAAGACTTGGTCGAGAATATGGATATCCTTGACCAAATTGGGAGGTGGATATTTTTCATGTGGGATAGGAAGCTTCTCAACAGGAACAAAAAGGTCAAAATATGACGTTACAAAAGTTGCCAAGAAAACCTGACTTACTATTTCTAAATCGTCCCAAGAAAGTTTTAAGTTGTCTTGGCCCGACAGCGTAAAAGATTCGTCATCACAACAACCATTATCCATAGTATCATCACCCGTAGCAGCCATGGCTTGTTCCATACCACAATCATCTGCATGGACAAAAAATGAGATATCCATAACCCTGCCCATACAAAAATGCTTATCTATTGTCCAAGAAACCGTGGACAGTAGCACCAAAAGAGCAAGAAAAACGGAAAATATGTTTTGAAAAATCCTTTTCACCAGTGTAAAATTACAATAAATAATATCTTTCTCAATTCTTTGCGGTATTTCATTAACTAAAATTTAGGTTATAAGTTGCTATAATTTTAACTGTTCTTATCGAACAAAACCTTCAATTCAAATACATTTGTAAAAATTTTTACCATGGTATCTTCCTTAAAACCTAAAGTCAATCAAATTTTATCGCAAAACGAAAAGAGCGTAGAAAATCGTCTGATAGAATTATGCGGGTTGTTAAAAAATACTGTTGATCATTATGACTGGGTTGGCTTCTACTTTAAAAATGGCAATAAAAATGAATTAAAGCTCGGTCCTTATGCAGGAGAACCCACGGACCATACGATAATTCCCTTTGGAAAAGGAATCTGTGGACAAGTTGCTGTAAGCAATGAAAATTTTGTGGTTCCGGATGTTGCCGCTCAGGATAATTATATTGCCTGTAGTATTACCGTTAAAGCTGAAATTGTGGTTCCGTTATTCGTAAACGGCAAAAATATAGGACAAATAGATATTGATTCCAATACACCAGATCCATTTACAGAAGAAGATGAGCGCTTTTTAGAATTTGTAAATGAAAAAGTAGCGCAGATTCTTTAAAACTAGTTCTATTTTGTTGATAACCCCTATAATTTTTTAATAACAAAAAAATTACTTTTGTGTGCTTAATTAATTGATCTTTAAGACATATAATGGACACCTCCAAAAAAGCAACTGCCGCACTTATTTCCGTTTTTCACAAAGATGGACTCGAACCTATTGTAAAAAAACTTGAAAAACTTGGCGTAACCCTTTATTCCACAGGTGGCACGGAAAAATTTATCAGAGACCTAGGCATCAATGTTACCCCGGTCGAAGATGTAACAAGCTATCCCTCTATTTTGGGAGGCCGTGTAAAAACATTGCACCCCAAGGTTTTTGGTGGAATTTTGAACAGACAGAACAACGAAAGTGATGTGGCACAGATGGCAGAGTTTGAAATTCCCCAGTTGGATATTGTCATTGTAGATCTTTATCCTTTTGAAAAAACGGTTTCCAGTGGCGCATCTGAACAAGATATTATCGAAAAAATAGATATTGGCGGTATCTCGCTCATTCGGGCCGCGGCCAAAAACTTTAAAGATGTACTTTGTGTTTCATCAATGGAGGACTACGGAGACTTTTTGAATGTAATTTCCAAGGAAGATGGCACGACCACGCTCGAAGATAGAAAGCGTTTCGCGGCAAAAGCATTCAATGTTTCTTCCCACTATGATTCGGCTATTTTCAATTATTTTAATGGTGATGGAACCGAAATAGGTTTAAAAATCAGTGAGCAAAACGGACAAATACTTCGTTATGGGGAAAACCCTCACCAAAAAGGCTATTTCTACGGGGATTTTGAAGCGATGTTTACCAAGCTCCATGGCAAAGAGCTTTCTTACAATAATCTTTTGGACGTTGATGCCGCGGTAAATTTAATGGGAGAGTTCAAATACGATGCGCCAACTTTTGCCATTCTAAAACATAACAATGCCTGTGGTCTGGCCACTAGAAAAACTATTAAAGAAGCTTATGTTGACGCACTTGCAGGTGACCCTGTTTCGGCTTTTGGTGGCATTCTTATTTCAAATGTTGAAATTGATGGCCCAACTGCCGAGGAGATACATAAATTATTCTGTGAGGTGGTGATAGCGCCCAGCTATTCAAATGATGCTTTGGAAATTCTGAAAGGGAAAAAGAACCGAATCATCCTGATCCAAAATGATGTATCCTTACCTGATATCTTGGTCAGAACCTGCCTGAACGGCTTTTTGGTTCAGGATAAAGATTTAAAGACAGATAGATCGGATGATTTAACAACGGTTACAAAAAAAGAACCCAATATGCAGGAAATCGAGGATTTGATTTTTGCTTCCAAACTTTGCAAGCACACGAAAAGCAATACCATCGTTTTGGCGAAGAACAAACAACTTTGTGCAAGTGGAACGGGACAAACCTCACGTGTAGACGCTTTAAACCAAGCAATTCATAAAGCAGGTTCCTTCAATTTTGAATTGGAAGGTGCCGTAATGGCAAGTGATGCTTTCTTTCCTTTTCCGGACTGTGTTGAAATTGCCCACAAAGCGGGAATAAAAAGTGTAATTCAGCCAGGTGGGTCGATCAAAGATCAATTGAGCATAGATTATTGCAATGAAAATGGGTTGTCAATGGTAATGACAGGCACTAGACATTTTAAGCATTAATTTTAGTACTTTAGCCTTTAAATTTACTTTTAATCCAAAAAACCGACACTTTTTATGGGATTTTTTGATTTCATGACCGAGGAAATTGCAATTGACCTTGGTACTGCAAACACCCTGATAATTCATTTAGATAAAGTTGTAGTTGATAGTCCTTCAATAGTTGCCAGAGACCGTATCTCGGGAAAAATCATAGCTGTTGGGAAGGAAGCCAATATGATGCAGGGAAAGACCCATGAAAACATTAAGACCATAAGGCCGTTAAAAGATGGGGTTATTGCGGATTTTGATGCATCTGAGAAGATGATCAATATGTTCATCAAGAATATTCCAGCGCTAAAGAAAAAATGGTTTCCCCCTGCTCTAAGAATGGTGATTTGTATACCATCTGGGATTACAGAAGTGGAAATGCGGGCGGTACGTGAGTCTGCTGAACGGGTAAACGGGAAAGAAGTCTATTTAATTCATGAACCAATGGCTGCAGCCATTGGTATAGGATTGGACATTATGCAGCCCAAGGGAAACATGATCGTGGATATAGGCGGTGGAACTACTGAAATTGCAGTCATTGCCTTAGGCGGAATCGTATGCGATAAATCAGTAAAAATTGCGGGCGACGTGTTTACAAACGATATCATTTATTATATGCGTACACAGCATAACCTCTATGTTGGGGAGAGTACTGCTGAAGCCATAAAAATTGAGATTGGCTCCGCCACCGAAGATTTAAAATCACCCCCTGATGATAAATCCATTCAAGGAAGGGATCTTTTGACGGGAAAACCTAAACAGGTCCAAGTATCGTACAGGGAGATTGCCAAAGCACTCGATAAAAGTATTTTACGTGTTGAAGACGCTGTTATGGAAACACTTTCCCAAACACCCCCCGAATTGGCTGCCGATATTTATAATACAGGTATCTATCTAGCTGGTGGAGGATCAATGTTACGGGGATTGGACAGAAGACTTTCCCAAAAGACAGATTTGCCCGTTTATATTGCCGAAGATCCTTTAAGAGCCGTTGTGCGCGGTACGGGCATAGCGCTTAAAAATTTAGAGCGATATAAAAGTATATTGATAAAATAATTCGGTCAAATCGCCATTTTGACCATTTGAAAGTATTTGTACTTTCTTAATGATATGATTGCATGCAGCGCATCATCAATTTTATTCTAAATTACAGAAACACGTTCCTATATGGCTTTCTCATGGTCATTTCCCTTATACTGACCGTTAGATCGCATTCGTACCATCAATCGAAGTTTTTTAATTCCTCAAAATGGGTCACTGGCAATGTTTACAGTGCTGCCGCAGATGTTTCATCTTATTTTGGACTTAAAGACGAAAACAAAAGGCTCGTTAAAGAGAATGAGGAGTTGCGAAAATTACTTTTCAACCAAAAAGAAATCGTAGGCCAAGAATTGGATACTGCTACCATTGATTACGAGGTAATCAGTGCCAAATTGATAAAGAACAGTTTTTCTTCCCCAAGAAATTATCTCACTATAAATAAAGGCAGAAAACAAGGTGCGATCCAAGATATGGGGGTTATGACCACCAAAGGTGTTTTGGGAATCATTGAAAATACATCGGCAAATTTTTCAACGGTTCAAAGTGTTTTAAACACAAAATCCAACATCAATGCAAAAATCAAGAATACAAACTATTTTGGCTCGCTCATTTGGGATGCAAAGGATTACAATACCGTTCAGTTGATAGACATCCCCAGATTGGTACCTCTAGTAGTGGGCGATACTATAGTTACTGGCGCCATGTCCAGTATTTTTCCAGAGAATATTCCAATAGGTACCATTAAAAGATATGATCTTAACGCATCAAAAAGTTTCTACAATATCGATGTTGAACTTTTTAATGACATGGCGAACATCAAGAATATTTATTTGATTAAAAACAAGAATAAAAAAGAAATTGAAGAACTAGAAGCAAGCACAATTAATGAATAGTACAATAGCCTTAAATATTCTAAGATTCATTTTATTGGTCTTGACCCAGGTCCTGATTTTTAATACGCTCAATTTTTTAGGGTTTATAAACCCTTTGATCTATGTGATATTCCTTTACTGGTATCCCATTAAAGGTAATAGGGGACTTTTTCTGGTGACAGCTTTTCTCTTAGGATTTATGATCGATGTATTTTCGGATACTATGGCATTACATGCCTTTGCAACATTGACCGTTGCATACATAAGGCCAATTATAATGAGGTTCTGCTTTGGTGTAAACTATGAGTTCCAAAATTTCAGTTTCAAAAATACCACAAAGGTTCAGCGGATTACCTTTTTAGGTTTATTAATATTGATTCATCAAGTCGTTTTCTTTTCATTGGAAATGTTAAGTATAACCCACATCCTTTTAATTTTGAAAAAGGTTTTTGCCACTGGTATCGTAACTTTGCTGTTATGTACGCTTTTTAGTTCACTTTTTAGCCCAAAAAGCGAATAAACTCGTTACTCTTTCGTTGGATATAGAACAGGGTCGGTAAAATTCAGTTTTCTATGAAAAAGCTATTATTGTCTTCTATTATTGTCATTATAGGTTTCACCTTCATTGGTAGACTTTCCTATTTACAACTTTTCAGTTTTTCGCCAAACCAAATTCTGGACGATCCTGCTATAAAAAAAATATATGATTATCCAGAGAGGGGGTATGTTTATGACAGAAATGGTGAACTTATGGTAGGCAACCAGCCCGCCTATGATGTCATGGTAATCCCCCGCGAAGTAAAACCATTGGATACCCTTGAATTTTGTAGTCTTTTAGGAATAGACAAAACATCTTTTATCGATAAGATGGAGAAAGCACGAATCTATTCTCCAAGATTGCCTTCGGTCTTGGTGCCACAATTATCAAAAGAGGATTATGCAAGACTTCAAGAAAAGATGCGGCATTTTATAGGCTTTTACATTCAAAAAAGGTCATTGCGTTATTACGCCACAAATAGCGCCGCAAATGTACTGGGCTACATCAGTGAAGTAAACGAAAGAGATCTAGAGAACAATCCATATTACGTAGCAGGTGAATTAAAGGGACGTACAGGTATCGAAAAGCAATACGAAGAAATACTTAGAGGTAGAAAAGGAGTCAAACATATCCAAAAGGATCGTTTTAACCGAGACATTGGTCCCTATAAAAATGGAAAACTGGATACATTGCCAGAACAGGGAAAGGAAATCCATATTACCTTGGATAAAAAACTTCAAGAATATGGTGAGCGATTAATGCATGGTAAAAGAGGTGGAATTGTTGCTATTGAACCGAAATCAGGTGAAATTTTGGCCATGATATCCGGGCCAACCTACGACCCCGCCCTTCTAGTAGGCAGAAAGAGATCGCGAAACTACAGTAAGTTACATTACGATACTATTTCCAAACCTACCTGGGATCGATCCATTCTTGCCGAGCCCTCGCCAGGATCACCTTTTAAAACAATGAATGCACTGGTTGCACTGCAAGAGGGCGTCATTGATCCTACTACAAAGTTTAGGTGTTATAATGGATTCTATGTGGGCAGTCAAAAGAAGGGATGCCATTGTGGTGGTGGTGTCCGTGATATGAATACAGGTATATATCAATCCTGTAATGCTTATTTTGCTGGTACTTTTAGAAAAATCTATGAAAAATTCCCAACTACGGATGAAGGTATGGAAGTATGGGAAAAACATATGAAGAGTTTTGGACTTGGTGGTTATTTGGGCACAGATATTCCAACTGGTCGACCAGGAAGAATCCCAGGAACAGCTTTTTATGATAAATGGTACGGAGATGGAAGATGGGGTTCATCTACAATTATATCAAACGCCATTGGGCAAGGTGAGGTCGCCGCAACCCCGTTACAACTTGCCAATATGACCGCTGCAATTGCAAACCGAGGTCATTTTTATGTTCCACATATTATAAAGAATGTTGGAAATACAGGTGCCATAGATGCAAGATTTACCGAACGCCGTGAAACAACCATCGATAAAGAAAATTTTGAACCTGTGATAGAAGGCATGGCCAATGTTTACAAATTTGGTACTGGAAGATGGGTCCAGGTACCCGATATTGAAATTGCCGGAAAGACGGGAACGGTTGAAAATTTCGTCAGAATCAACGGGGAGCGTATGCAACTCACGGACCATTCCATTTTTATAGCATTTGCCCCTGTGGAAAACCCGGAAATTGCTCTTGCCGTTTATATAGAAAATGGATATTATGGTGCGCGCTATGCCGGTCATATTGCCTCATTGCTCATTGAGAAATATGTAAAAGGAAAAATAACTCGAAAAGATCTCGAAAAACGTATGCTCGAAAAAACGCTGGAACACGAATATGCCAAACCATATAGCGGAGAACCTTTCAAGATAAATGAATATGTCTGGTAGGGGACTCTTTGGCAGAATAGATTGGCTCACCGTTTTTCTTTATGCATTTTTGGTCCTTATCGGATGGATCAATATCTACTCCACAACCCTTAGCGACCCAGATACGTCTATTTTTGATTTTTCAACACTTTATGGAAAGCAACTTTTCTTTATAGGTGTTGCAGGTGCGGGAATTCTTCTTGTTCTCTTTATAGAAACCAATTTTTTTGAACGGTTTGCTTCCATCTTCTATATAATTTCAATAATCCTATTATTAGGACTTTTTGTTTTTGGAAAAACGATTGCAGGTGCCACATCTTGGTATAACCTAGGTTTTTTCAACCTACAACCTTCTGAACTGGCCAAGGTAGCTACCGCTCTTGCACTGGCCAAATACTTAAGCGATATACAAACGGATATAAAAAATAGAAAGCACCAACTGTATGCTTTGTTAATAATTCTTTTGCCTGCAATTTTAATATTGCCACAGCCAGACCCGGGAAGTTCGCTCATTTACTTTTCACTTTTTTTTGTGTTGTTTAGGGAAGGCTTTCCATTGTACTATCTTGGCATTTTATTGGTTATGGTAGTTTTATTTGCAACAACACTGATGTATGGAACCATATGGATTGCAATTGGCCTAGGAATTGTAACCGTTCTCGTTTTTGTTTTTAAAAAGAAATCTACCAAAATACCCCTGATACCTCTCGGTGTAATTATTGTCGTGTCGATTCTGTTTTCATTGTCCGTTGGTTTCGTTTATGAAAATATTTTTGAACAACGTCATCGCGATCGTTTTGCGTTATGGTTGAGTTTGGAGAAAGATGAAAATAAATTGGAAGAAATTAGGAAAACCATAGGTTACAACACTTACCAGTCAGAGAAAGCAATTGAATCTGGGGGATTTTTTGGAAAAGGTTTTCTGGAAGGCACTCGAACCAAGGGGGATTTTGTTCCTGAGCAACATACGGACTATATCTTTAGTTCCGTGGGAGAAGAATGGGGGTTTTTGGGAACAGTAACCGTAATTCTGCTTTTTTCTTTTTTCTTTCTACGCTTGATTTTCATTGCAGAAAGACAGAAAAGTGATTTTAGCCGAATGTATGGCTACGGTGTCATTTCCATACTTTTGATTCATTACTTTATAAACATAGGTATGGTCATTGGATTGTTGCCCACAATAGGAGTTCCTTTACCATTTTTCAGTTATGGTGGTTCTGGGCTTATCTTTTTTACCATGTTGCTCTTTATTTTCTTAAAACTGGATTCCAACCGTCTAAAAGACGGTATTTAAAAAATCCAGCCAGAAGTATCAACTCTGCCCTCGATCTCTTCTTGCCAAACTTTGGATTGCTTTTCTAAAAAATCTATTGCGGTCATTGCTTCAAGTTGATCTATGGTAATTAAAAAACTTTCCAATGGTTTTTGGCTCTCTTTATTTGGAATCAAAAAACAAAGAAGCTTTACCTCACCTTCATTTTCCCTAAAAATTACTTTGTAAAAAGCATCGGGAACATCTACATCTTCGCTCCCTATCTCTCTAAGCCCGTCTGTTAACACTCCGCCTGTAATAATTTTTAGCTTACCATACTTTTTGCACCAAAAGCGTACCTTTTTTTCCAATCTATTCCACACACCTGCATTAAAATCTCGATCTTGGGGACTAATATTACTTGTATAGAATGTTTCATTGTAGGCAGATTCAGAGAAACGCCTATCCCCTGCAGGACAGAGGTGACCCCTGTCATATCCCGAGCCTCTGTAATTCTTCCAGTCCGCGGATTTAGTCTTTACTTTTGGGTCTTGGATAAAATAAGGTCTTTTTCTATCATCATAGGTCAAATACCCTGGCTGAAGTTCGTAAGCTACCCATTCTGCCTGCTCGTACGGTTCATTATAGGAAAGTATGAAATGTTCATGTTCAATAATCGCTCCCGTAGTTGAACTGGGCAAGAAATTGACATTAAAAGGAGTTGAATCTATTTTGCTGTTTGAACTAGTATAATCATCTGGGGTATAAAAGTTATCAAAAAACCAAAATCCAACAATACAGATTGCTAGAAGTAACGCATATAAAGTCCTATTTTTCATTTAGCCAGTGACAACAATTTATTAACCAAGTTAATCGATTATTTATCTTTTCATCATTTTCATGCCTAAGAATGCTGTTGCAGTCTATCAACCTACTTTTTTAATGTAAAAATAAAAAGCCACCTCGGTTGAAGTGGCTATTGAAATCATCTAAATAGGAATATTTATCCCTTTACACTTGCCAACTTTCTCTCGTTGGCTTTTATATTGTTCATCTTTAAATCCTTCAGAACGTTAACAGCTTCCTCTACATAAATATCCTTCGCAAGGTTTTTGTGCCATCTATTTCTTTTTTCCCGTAGAACAGAATCCTTTGTAAACAGTTCTGTTTCATATTTCAAAGATTCAAAAGTCAATTTGGAATCGTACTCGCGTAAACTTTTAAAGTGTTCCGATTTCTTTTTTGCTTTTTCTTCTCTTTGCTTGTATTCATTATAGTTTAGCGAAACCAATACCTCATCTTGCTGCTCTTTCAACCATTTTGCATTTTCTTCTATCAATTTAATATGTTGATTATTAGCCATGCGCTTTTTACTGTTTTCCACAGTAGTTTCAAAATCGATATAGCCATCCCAGATTTTATAATCTGCAGGAGTAATCTTATCCCAGCCCAAGGGGTTTTGTTGGTCTCTTTCACCAAGATCGATATAACTGTATCTGTCCGGTACTACGATATCGCTCTTGACTCCTTCCAATTGTGTAGATCCTCCGTTGATTCTGTAAAACTTTTGGGTTGTAAGCTTTATTGCACCTAAATCTCCATGCTCGTTGCTTCTGACAATATTATCAAGGGGAATCACGTTTTGAACAGTACCTTTTCCAAAAGTCTGTTTGCTACCGATTACCACTGCTCTTTTATAATCCTGCATTGCAGCAGCTAAGATTTCTGAAGCAGAAGCTGACAATTCATTCACCAAAATAACCAATGGACCGTCCCATTGAATGCGTTCGTCCTTATCTTCATGAACTTCTTTTCTTTGGCCCGAAGACCTTACCTGTACTATTGGGCCATCTTTTATAAAGAGACCTGCCATTTCCACAACAGTCTTTAAAGAGCCTCCCCCATTGTCTCTTAAATCCAAGATAATTCCTTCAGAACCCTCTTGTTTTAAACGTTCCACTTCCTTGGCAACGTCCGAAGCTGCATTTCTTTCTGTATAATCATCAAAATCTACATAAAATTTTGGGAGGTTGATGATGCCATATTTATGCTCTTCATCTTTTACAGTAGCTGATTTTGCATAAGATTCTTCAAGTAAAACAACATCTCTGGTTATCGAAACTTTTTCTATGGTTCCGTCAACTCTTCTTACCGTTAAGTCAACAACAGTGCCTTTTGGGCCTTTAATCAACTTAATGGCGTCATCTAAACGCATACCTACTATGTTAATAGGCTCTTCTCCATCTTGCCCAACTTTTAAAATTTCGTCTCCGACTTCCAGGCTTTGTTCTCTCCAAATAGGTCCCCCGGAGATAATCTCCATAATTCTGGCCCCTTCCGGTTTTTTTTGTAACCGCGCACCTATTCCTTCAAACTTACCGGACATTCCAATATCAAATTTTTCTTTATCATCTGGGGCAAAATAGTAAGTATGGGGATCGAATTCGTCCACTATGGTGTTTATGTATTGTACAAACCAATCTTTTCGTTCTAGATCGGCAACGAAATCAAAGAATTCATCAAGAGTATTCTTTGTGTTTTCTCTTGCTTCTTCTTCTGTTAATTCTTTATCAATAGATTCAGAAATTTCATCAAAAGTTAAAATTTTAGATGGCATCTCTGTATTTGGAGATTGGTTGGCTTCAGCAATTCTATTTTCTACCTTATTGTCGAAAATACCCAGCGTATTGTATTTTAACTGCATTCTCCAACGTTCTATAAGCTGTTTTTTATTGGATGCAAATTCTTGGTCCTCGTAATCAATATTTATACTTTCATTTTTAGTATAGTCAAAAGGTTCGGAAAGAATATCCGCATAAATAACTTTTGCTTCGTCCATACGCTTCATCAAGCGTTGGTATACAATATTGAAAAAAGTAATATCGGTATTCTTTATTTCATCATCAATTTGAAATCTGTACTTCTCAAATTCCTTAATATCACTTCCCAAAAAATACCTTTTTGTAGGATCGAGTACTTCTATAAAATCATCAAATACGTTTGAGGAAAAACTGTCGTTCAAATCCTTTGGCTCATAATGCCCACGTTCCAAGACGTAGGTAATAAGATCCAACAACAACTTATCCTTGTCATCGTTTTCAAAAGTTTTATTTGTAAAACTGCAGGAGGCAACTGCAATAAGAATAATCAAAAAGCCCAGAACAAAATTCTTTTTCATGAAAGCTGTATTTATTTGGAGGTGAAATTGATTGACAGCAATTTGTCAGATCATCATTACGTCATCCTTCTTTTTTATTCATATGAATTCCCTAAGATACTGAAAAAACCGTGCCAGTTTAGGTCATGGTTTCTAATTTTTTGTTAAACGGCTAGAGCTCCATATCCTTATGAAAAACGTATTTTTATACTTTTAATTATATAAAATGAAAAAACCGCTCATCCTTGTCACCAATGATGATGGAATCACTGCCCCAGGTCTTAGGGCTTTGATAAGTGCAATGAAAGAAATTGGAGAGGTAATTGTGGTGGCACCGGACAGCCCGCAATCTGGAATGGGGCATGCAATAACTATAGATGACACCCTCTATTCCAAAAGAGTAATTATAGATAAAACTGAAGATGCACCTACGGAGTTTAGTTGTAGCGGTACTCCGGCTGACTGTGTAAAGTTAGCTCTTCAAGAAATATTGCATAAAAGGCCCGATATCTGCGTAAGCGGTATCAACCACGGTTCCAATTCTTCTATCAATGTCATATATTCCGGTACGATGAGCGCTGCCATTGAGGCAGGAATTGAAGGTATCCCTGCAATCGGTTTTTCCCTTTGCGACTATTCTTGGGAAGCAGAGTTCAGCCATTCCCTAAAATCAGTCAAGAAAATCGTATCCCAAGCATTGCTACATGGAATACCAAATGGAACGGTACTTAATGTAAATATCCCGAAAACAACTACTGAACCAGAGGGCATCAAAGTATGTAGACAAGCGAGGGCAAATTGGAAAGAAAAATTTGATAAGCGCACTAGTCCAACTGGTAAGGACTATTATTGGTTGACTGGGGAATTTGAACTATTGGACAAGGGCGAGGATACGGATGAATGGGCATTGGCAAATGGATTTGTTTCCGTAGTTCCAACACAATTTGACCTTACCGCCCATCATATTATTCAGCAAGTAAACAATTGGAGCTTAAATGAATAGCAGAAAAGAAATTCTCATCGGCTTTGTCGTAGGTATCATAGCCAATACTTTTGGCACGCTGCTGTATGTCATTATTTTTTCCGATTTAAGTATTACAGAGACATTTGAAGCTGCTGTTGCCCAAGAACACATAGGAAGTTTGTTGGCATTGGGGGCTATCCTGAATCTGGTTGCATTTTTTGGGTTCTTACGAATAAAACGAGATTACAGAGCTAAGGGTGTTTTGATTGCGACCTTACTTACGGCAATGGTAATATTGTATTATAAGATTTTTTAAAAGGGGGCGAATGTAAAATTCAAGCTCAAACTCAATGCTAAAATTTTGGAAACCTTCTATATACAGGTTAAAACCGATGCACGAAATCTGATAAAAAAAAAGCTGAAAATCAATTAGAACACTTTTCACAATAGTATATGAACTTGGCACTTGAATTTGAACTTGACACTCGAACTTAGATAATGAAATACTACATCATAGCCGGTGAAGCTTCGGGAGATCTCCATGGATCCAATCTCATTAAGGCGCTTAAAGAGCAAGACGCCGATGCGATTATTCGTTGTTGGGGCGGAGATTTAATGCGGGAGGCGGGAGGCGATTTGGCCAAACACTACAAGGACATGGCCTTTATGGGGTTTTTGGAAGTCATCAAGAACATTCCAACTATTTTCAAGAATATTTCTTTTTGTAAAGAAGATATTTTAAATTTTAATCCTCACCTGATAATTTTCATAGATTTTTCAGGCTTTAATCTTCGCATTGCCGAATGGGCAAAAAAGAATAATTTCAAGACCAATTATTATATATCCCCGCAAATCTGGGCATCTCGGGAAGGGAGAATCAAAAAGATAAAACGTGATATCGATAATATGTATGTGATACTTCCTTTCGAAAAAGATTTTTACGAAAAGAAACATAATTATCCAGTGCATTTTGTAGGTCACCCCCTAATCGATGCCATAGCAAATACCAAAATTGTTGATGAGCCTACGTTTAGGGAACAAAACGGGTTAGACTTAAAAAAACCTGTAATTGCACTCCTGCCCGGAAGCAGAAAGCAAGAGGTACAGAAAATGTTGGAGATCATGCTTTCCGTAAGCGATGGCTTTCCAGAATATCAATTTGTAATTGCGGGCGCACCAAGTTTATCGGATAGTTTTTACACTTCTTTTTTGAAAGAAAAAAGCATCAACTACGTCTCCAACCAAACCTACTCCCTCTTGAAATATTCGCACGCTGCATTGGTTACAAGTGGCACGGCAACTTTGGAAACCGCACTTTTTGGCATCCCTCAAGTCGTATGCTATAAAGGCAATTGGATTTCTTATCAAATCGCAAAACGAATCATCACCCTGGATTATATTTCATTAGTGAACCTAATCATGAACAGGGAAGTTGTTAAAGAATTGATTCAAAGTGAATTGACAACGAAAAACCTTCAAAAAGAGCTGTCAAAAATAATAGATGGAAATGAGAGGGAGCGCATGTTAAAGGACTACGCCCTGTTAAGAAAGAAATTAGGCGGAAAAGGTGCCAGTCAATTAGCAGCCAAATTAATCACGGAAAATGCTTAGATTTAATGCCCAAGAATCAAAAGCTATTCTTGGATGTTACATAGAGCCCTCTATCTTATCGCTATTTTACTTGTTTTTGGTTGTGGCACGACCAAGAAAAAAAGAACCTACCGCGCTCCTAAAACCATTTCTGTTGAAGGGACCAAAGAAGAAGAAAGTGTACCGGTCTTAAAACCCAAAAAAGAAAAAAGGAAAGACGGAAGGGCGGATGATATTATCGCCACGGCAATGACTTTTTCGGGAACACGATATAAATACGGCGGTACCACAAAAAAAGGAATGGACTGTTCCGGACTTTTGTATGTTTCGCTTAAAAAAAATGACATAATATTCCCCAGGGTTTCCTATCAAATGGCGGAAAAAGGAAAGCGAATAAAAATACCGCAAGTTCAAAAAGGGGACCTCCTATTTTTTAAGACCAGTAAAAGTGGAAAACGCATCAATCACGTTGGACTTGTTGTCGATGTAAATGGGGATGACATCAAATTCATTCATTCTACAACATCAAGGGGGGTTATCGTTTCTTCTTTACGTGAAGGTTACTGGAACTATTCTTTTGTGAAGGCTACGCGGTTTTTGTAATGCGGTTTTTCAATTTTGTTTCCATTAAGCTGACCCTATGCCTAATTGCGGGGATTATTATTGGTTTCTATTTTGAAATACCTCTATCACTATCGCTTGCTATTACAATTGCATTAGTACCTTTTCTATACTGGGCACATAAAAGACAGACCCGTGAAGGGTTTCCATTTTTTGAGCTTACAACAATTTCCACTACGATAGCCCTTGGTATTGTAATCGTTACTTTGGCAAAATCCGAGGATTTGCCGAACCACTATTCAAAACGGAATCTTGATAAGCACAACTTATGGGAACTTAAGGTTGAGGAAGAGCTTAAACAAAATCAATATTCACAGCGTTATGTGGTAAAAGTTATTTCTCTTGAAAACAGAAGAAGTTCTGGAAAGATAATTTTAAGCCTTCCTTCTGATTCAACAGCAAAAAAATTTCAATTAGATGATGAATTATTTATTTTTTCATCTGTAAAAACAATCGCCCCTCCTCTTAACCCTCATCAATTTAATTATAAAAAGTATCTGGAAAAACAAGGAATTTATCATCAAATCCAGGGTGATCCAGAAGCAATTACTTTAAAAGATAAAGCATCATGTACGCTTAGGGGGTTAGCTGCCAATTTAAGGGAACGTATTATTCTTAAACTTAAGAAAGAGGACTTTGGAAAAGATGAATTGGGCGTCATTCAAGCACTTTTGTTAGGTCAACGAAGCGATATCCCAGAAGAAACCTATAACAGTTATATCGATGCAGGGGCTGTTCATATTCTGGCTGTTTCTGGACTTCATGTTGGTATTCTATTGTTGCTATTGCAGTTCTTGCTATCACCTTTGGAGTGGGTTCCAAAAGGAAGAACGCTTAAGTTGGCATTGATAGTTATTTTGCTTTGGAGCTACGCTTTTGTAGCAGGGCTTTCCCCATCCATACTAAGAGCGGTGACCATGTTCTCGTTTTTTGCCTATGCCATGTACTTGAACAGACCAACGAATTCATTCAATATCGTGGCCTTGTCCATGCTCTTTATTTTACTGATCAAACCGTTGTTTTTGTTCCAAGTAGGCTTTCAGATGAGTTATGCCGCGGTTTTTGCAATTGTGTGGATCTATCCAAAACTGCAACGTTTTTGGTTTCCCAAACACTATATAGTTCGTAAGATTTGGCAATTATTATCGGTAAGTGTCTCGGCACAATTGGGCGTTCTGCCAATAAGTCTATTTTATTTTCATCAGTTTCCTGCCTTGTTCTTTGTTTCCAATTTGATGATAGTTCCTTTTTTGGGTTTTATTCTTGGGCTTGGAATTCTAGTAATTGTATTATCCCTACTGGATTGTCTCCCAGATTTTATGGTTCAGATTTATAATTCGGTCATCAAAAGCATGAATTTCATCATTGATCGGGTCGCTCACCAAGAAGGTTTTATCATTAAAAACATTCCGTTCGATAGTGTCCAAATGATTTTAGGGTATCTCATTATAATTTCCCTTATTTTATTTCTTTCAAAACCAACATTCAAATATCTCGCACCACTTTTACTCGGGATTATCTTATTCCAGGGATGGACCATTTGGGATCAATTTCGATTACAGGGAAAAGAAAGCTTTGTGTTGCTGCATAAATCGAAGAATACTTCGCTATTGCATCAAAAGGGCGTTTCTTTAACGGTTTATACAACGGACAGCCTCGGTATATCATCAATAGTTGACAACTATACAATAGCGGAGCGGAATCCCTCTATAAACTTTTTACCGTTAAAACATAACTTTGTTCTTGGTAAGAAAGAGTTATATATAATGGACAGTGCCAGCGTGTATCCACCAAAGAAAAACCTGGATTTTCTATTGCTCACACAATCCCCAAAGATAAATCTAGAGCGAATTATTGATTCCATTCAACCTAGAAAAGTGATTGCCGACGGAAGTAATTTTAAAAGTTATATTGCTCGATGGAAAGCCACTTGCATTAAAAGTAAAATCCCTTTCCACAGCACTCGTGAAAAGGGAAGTTATTTTTTTAATCCTAAAGTCAATCAATGATCTGCCAGTTCAAAACCTTCCGTTTCGTCATCTTGAACAACAGTTTCCTTATCCTCCGCTCCGTGTGTCAATCGTTTTAACGGTTTCAACAATAAAATGACCAACAGCCCAAAAAGTACCGCGAATATAAATAATCCCCCGAACACTTTAAGCTCACCTGCTTTTACAGAACTTTCACCAATTATTCCGGCCACTTTATTTCCCAGTCCGGTCGCAGCCCAGTATACCCCCATCATCAACGCCATATATCGTACTGGTGCCAGTTTTGTGAAAAAAGACAACGATACCGGTGATAGGCAGAGTTCTCCTAACGTATGGAACAAATAAGCAAGAACCAACCAATACATAGCCGAACTTCCATTCGCCTCATACTGAAGGGATGCAAAAACCATATATACAAAACCAACTCCCATAATAATCACCCCAACGGCCATTTTAAAAAGTGAGGATGCTTCTTTTCCTTTCAATTTTCTTTTGGCCCAAAAATTGGCCACAAGAACTGCAAATAGGATTATAAAGCCAGCGTTTGCGCCTTGAAACCAAGCTGCAGGAACTTCCCATCCCATAAACATCCTATTGGTTTTTTCTTCCGCATATAGGTTCATCAAACCACCCATTTGCTCAAAACAGCCCCAAAAGACCAAAACCATAAGTAACGATAACAACAGTACTACATATCTGTCCTTTTCTACTTGGCCATTCAGGTTTTTGTAAATCATCATCATAAGCCCCGTGACCAAAGAAAGTACTATAAACAGAATACCGTACCCCCAATTATCCGGTCCTTCAAAAGTGAATCCGGCATACAACGAAAGTACCAATAGGACAACGACAATACCTAATTGTAACGGGGACTTAAACAATTGTGAAAACAACGTAGCCAAGCTAACATCCGAAGATTTCTCCTCTACCGTAGGTTCGTTACCGACATGTATCAAAAAACGTTGCCCGTATAGATATACTATCAGACCCAATAACATTCCGATACCTGCAAGTCCAAAACCATAATGCCATCCATATATGGCAGCTACAAGGCCTACCGATAAAGATGCCGTGAAAGACCCAAGATTTATACCTACATAAAATATGCTAAAACCCTTATCCCTTCTAATATCGTTCTGTTTGTAGAGCCCTCCTACCATGGTAGAAATATTTGGCTTTAACATACCCACACCTAAGATTACCAAGCCCAAACCCGTGTAATAAGCCCAAATGGCATCTATTGCCAACACGCCATGCCCCGCTGTCAACAATATAGCGCCTATGGTTACCGCTTTTTTCTGACCGATCAATCTATCTGCTATAAATCCGCCAGGAATACTCATTAAATACACGAGCATAGTATACCAACCATAGAGTGCCAAAGCTTCTGTTTTCGTCCAGCCCAATCCACTTTGGGGGTCGTTCTCCAATGTTTGGGCCGTCATGTATAGCGTTAGCAGGGCTCTCATTCCATAATATGAAAAACGCTCCCACATTTCTGTAAAAAAGAGCACGTACAACCCAACGGGATGTCCAAAAAGTTCTTTCTTATGCGCTGGTTTTACAAGGTCTGACATATATTTATTGTGTTAGGTTACAGGTTTGCTTTGATAAAATCGGTCATTTTGGTATAGAGGTGCAATCGTGTATTTCCGCCATAGATTCCGTGGTTTCTATCTGGATAAATGGCCCAATCAAACTGTTTGTTGGCCTGTACCAACGCTTCGATCATGCGCATGGTATTCTGCACGTGTACATTGTCGTCGCCAGAACCGTGCACCAATAAATATTTTCCTTTTAAGAGTTCCGGATAATTGAACGGAGAATTATTATCATATCCGCTAGCATTTTCTTGCGGGGTCTGCATGTAACGTTCCGTATAAATGGTATCGTAAAAACGCCAAGAAGTTACTGGTGCCACGGCAATCGCCATTTCAAAGACATCATTACCCTTTAACAAACAATTGGTGGACATAAAGCCTCCATAGCTCCAGCCCCAAATACCAGTTCTGTTCTCATCGATATACGGTAGTTCGCTCAGTTTTTTTGCAGCGGCGATTTGGTCTTCAACCTCATACTTTCCCAATTCTTTTTGGGTGACCTTTTTAAAGTCACGACCTTTCAATCCCGTGCCACGGCCATCTACACAAGCTATAATATAACCTTCCGAAGCCAATAATTGATGCCAATAATCGTTAGAGCCCAACCATCTGTTTGCTACTTGCTGCGAACCCGGTCCACTATACTGAAACATAAAAAGTGGATACTTTTTTGTACTATCAAAATTTGCAGGTTTGATCATGTACATATTCAAATCGTTCCCATTAATATTGATGGTAGAGAATTCTTTTGGGCTTAATTCATATTCCTCCAATTTATTATCCAAGATGGAATTGTTCTTGATTTCTTTTATTTTTTCTCCATCTTCGGCCTTGTGCAGCGTGTATTGATACGGTGTGGTAGCATCAGAAAATGTGTTGATGAAATAGGTGTAGTTCGCACTAAAATCAGCTGTATTGGTACCTGTTCTGGTTGTCAGCTTTTTCTTTTTCTTGCCATTCGTTCCAATACTGTATACATCTCTGTTTATGGAGCCGTTTTCCGTAGATTGATAATAGATTCTATCCTCATTTTGGTCGTAACCGTAATAGTTGGTCACTTCCCATTCTCCTTGGGTTACCTGGTTCATTAACTTTCCATCCTCATTGTAAAGATAGATGTGGTTATAACCATCTTTTTCACTGGTCCAGATAAAACTATCATCTGCCAAAAAAGTGAGGTTATCCGTGACATCAACATATGCATTGTCCTTCTCTTCAATCAATGTTGTGACTGTATTGTCCTTTGCATTGACCTCATGAAGTTTTAAATGGTTTTGATGGCGGTTAAGGGTTTGAACGCTCAAATGATTGGGATCGTTCATCCATTTTATTCTAGGTACGTAATAGGCATCTCCTAAATTAATGTCCGATCTATTTCCTGAAGCCACATCATACATATGTAATGAAACTTTAGCATTTTCCTCTCCTGCTTTGGGGTATTTAAACTCATGCTGATAGGGATACAGTTCCTGACCATATACGTCCATTGAAAAATGGGGCACGTTTGTTTCGTCAAAGCGTAGGAATGCAATCTTGGTTCCGTCACTGTTCCAATCAAAGGCGCGTACAAAGGCAAATTCCTCTTCGTATACCCAATCCGTAACCCCGTTTATTATAGTTCCTTTAGTACCATCTGTTGTAATTTGCTTTGTGTTATTTGCCGCTATTTCAAATACATACAGGTTATTGTCCCGCACGTATGCTACTTTTGAACCATCTGGGGAAAGCAAGGGTTCTTGGATTTTCTGATCCGAAATCTTAACGATATCCTTACTGGCCACATCATAAACGTAGAAGATTCCCAATTTTGAACGCCTGAATATTGCTTCGGTTTCCGTGGCAAGTATTATTTTGGATTCATCGGCACTGAACGTATAAGAACTAAAAAAGGGAACCTCTTCCGAAGAGGCCACAATGGTCTCTATTTTTTCCGAAGTTTTATAGTCATACTTGTCCAAGCTACTGGAGCGTGGCGAACGGTCAAAATTTAAGATAGTGTATTGTTCCCCATTTTTCATGGAACGGAGCACGTCCATATATTCGGCCCTAAATGTACCGCCCCAGATATCTTCCAAGGCAATTTTTTTCTTTTGTGCTATAGTTATGGTTAAAAATCCGAAAGTGAACAAGAACAGAAGGAACTGTTTTCTCATGAAGTAAAAAATTGATTAAAAACCATCAAGTTTACTAATATTTATTCAGAATATATACTGAACTCATTTAAACTTTTTCAATTGAACTCATTTAAACTTTTTCCATTTGCTAAAAATTGGCTTATTGCACCGATTTTTGTCATTCTGTAGCCATGCTGCCTACGCTTCCGTTCAGACGGATGCAAAAAGAATGACTTCAAATGGACATAAAATGACTGATTTTTGCCTTAAAGCAATAAATTTCTGATTGTCGTAATCATTCATAAAACTAATCGTCACCCTGAATTCATTTCAGGGTCCCATCACAAAATATTGATCTGAAACTATTATGTGATGCTGAAACAAGTTCAGCATGACGACAAAACTATATCATGACAAAAAACGGACATTCAATAAAAGTTTAATGAGTTCACATTGATATTACGATTGTAATGAGAATTAAAAAACCGATCGTAATCGAACAAAAGCCAAAAGCTTCAATATCCTTATATTTGAGGCCTTTAACCAAACATTATGAGCACTCCTGTCGAAGGGTTTTCCAAACTTTCCAAAAATCAAAAAATTGACTGGTTAGTAACCAATTACACCAAAAATCCCGAGGAATCAAAAAAAATATTGGAACGGTATTGGAACAATGACACGGCCGTTCAAAAGCTTCACGATGAATTCATAGAAAACACGATTTCCAATTATTACCTACCATTTGCCGTAGCACCGAATTTTTTGATCAACGGAAAGCTATATGCCATTCCCATGGCAATCGAGGAAAGCTCCGTAGTTGCGGCAGCGAGCAAAGCTGCCAAATTCTGGTTGGAACGTGGCGGCTTTAAAGCCGAAATACTAGGTACGGAAAAAGTAGGGCAAGTTCATTTTATTTTTAATGGCGATAGCACTAAACTGCGTCAATTTTTCAATACCATAAAACCTGAATTTTATAAGGACACTGCTTCCATTACTAAAAGTATGGAAAAACGTGGCGGAGGTATCAGCGACATCCAACTTAGGGACCTTAATTGTAAAATTGAAGGCTACTATCAATTGCACTGCACTTTTGAGACCTTGGACGCTATGGGTGCAAACTTTATCAACTCCTGTTTGGAACAGTTTGCAAAAACGTTGCAAGAAAGTGCCGCTTCCTACACTAACTTCACCGATGAAGAAAAGGCCATTGAGGTCGTCATGAGCATATTATCCAACTATGTCCCCAATTGTTTGGTAAAGGCGGAAGTGAGCTGCCCGGTCGAAACACTGCTTGGAGAAACCATATCATCCAAGGAGTTTGCAAAAAAAATGGTTCGGGCCGTGGAAATTGCAAAAGCCGAACCTTACAGGGCCGTGACCCACAACAAAGGTATCATGAACGGTATCGATGCCGTGGTGCTCGCTACAGGAAACGATTTTAGGGCCGTGGAAGCAGGAATTCATGCATATGCCGCAAAAGATGGAAGCTATTCTAGTTTAACCCATGCCAGCATTGAAGATGGTGTTTTCAGATTTTGGATTGAAGTACCTTTAGCTTTAGGTACGGTAGGAGGATTAACCTCACTTCACCCCTTGGTAAAATTAGCTATGGAGATTTTACAAAATCCGACGGCTAAAGATTTGATGCAAGTAATTGCGGTAGCGGGCCTAGCGCAAAATTTTGCCGCAGTACGTTCTTTGGTTACCACGGGCATACAAAAAGGACATATGAAAATGCACTTGCTCAACATGCTCAACCAAATGGGCGCAACGGAAAACGAAAAGCAGCAGCTTGTGGATTACTTTAAGGATAAAACAGTTACCAACGCTTCTGTTAGGGAAGCTTTGGAGAAGATTCAGGCCAGCTAATGGAAAAAGAATTTTACAGTAATGGAAAGTTATTGCTCTCAGGTGAGTATGTTGTCTTGGATGGTGCCTTGAGCCTTGCAATACCAACAAAATTTGGGCAATCCTTAAAAGCGACCATAACAAATACAGGATTTTTAGAGTGGGAAAGTTTTGACGAAACCAACGCCGCTTGGTTTAATGGAAGTTTCGATATAAAAAATCTAAAGGTAATCGACACTACAGATATAAACGTTGCCGAAACATTACAAGGTTTATTAACAGAAGCCAAATCACAAAATTCCCAATTCTTGGAGAATTCATTGGGTTTAAAGGTGGAAACCAAACTTACTTTTCCACAAATATGGGGACTGGGCACCTCTTCCACACTCATAAACAATATTGCCCAATGGGCAGAAGTGGACGCATATCGATTGCTATGGAATGCCTTTGGCGGCAGTGGATATGATATAGCTTGCGCACAGCACGACCGAGCGATTCTGTATCAAAAACAAAACAATGTGCCTAAGGTTGAAGAAGTAACATTTCATCCTCCTTTTGCAGATTCAATATACTTTGTCCATCTCAATCAAAAGCAAAGCAGCAAAGAGGCTATTGCAACGTATAGGAAACAGCAGTTTAATAGTCATGAATTGATTACTGAAGTTTCTAATATTACCAAAAAGTTGGTGAATACGGCAACTCTTCCAGAGTTTGAATCCTTAATACTACTGCATGAAGACATTTTGTCCAAAGTATTGGGGTTGGAAACTGTAAAGTCCAAATTTTTTCCTGATTTTGAAGGAGCCATGAAAAGTCTCGGTGCATGGGGAGGGGATTTTATCATGGTAACTGGCGATGCAGATGTTCCAAGTTATTTTAGAACAAAAGGGTTTGAAACTGTTGTTCCATTTATTGATATGGTACTTTAAAAACGTAAAAAAAAGCCTCCATTTTGGAGGCTTCATACTTTTTGGTTGTTTCGTTGCTTCTAGTAAAACGTAGCTCTTTTATCTTCAATATCCGCTTTTTCTTTTAGCGCATTATAAACTTCATTGTTTACCCTATTCGATGCATTGGTTTTTAGCGAATTTGCATATGTACTGAAGTTATCAATTTTTGGAGCGTCCTCTTTTTTGGTAACCTTCAACATAAAAACGCCTGTTTCTCCTTCTATTAAGCTGGAAGTTTTGCCTTCTTCGAGAGCAAAAGCTGTACCGACGACCAATGGTTCACGTCCTGCTCCCGGTATTGTTGGAGATTTCATGGTAAGAGCCGAAGCATTTGAAACTGTAACATTATTGTCCTTTGCAAAAGCATCCATGTCTTTGCCCTGATTGGCAAGCATAATCTTTTCTGCTTTACGTTCTTTTCTGATTTTTGGCAATGCTGTAGCAGATGCATCTTCTGAAGCCATCAAACCTTCTTCATACTTCTTTGTCAACTGTACTACGGCATAGCCATTATTAATATTAAAACGCTTAATGGCGCCCACCTCAGTATCTTCATTGAAAGCCCATTGTACTATGCCGCGTTGTGCGGAAAGGCCAGGAAGATTCTCATCCATTTCCTTTACTTTATTGACCGGCCTTACTGTTAGGTCAGACTCTTTTGCAATAGTGCTAAAAGATTCTGGTTCTGCATCGATAGCGGACATTTCAAATTTTGTAGCGTCGGTGAACAATGTATTCACGGTTTCTTCCGAGGGTTCAACTTCTCTTGAAAGCGTAGCTATCTGCACTACATCTTGTTTGTCATCTACTTTGATTACGTGAAAACCAAAATCAGTTTCTACCAAACCGATGGTCCCCACTTCATTCCCAAAAGCAAAATCATTAAAAGCATCTGCCATTACACCTTCTTGGAAATAACCCAAATCCCCACCTCTTGGTGCGGATGGACCGTCTGAGTTCTCCCTTGCCAATGTTGTGAACACAGCCCCCTCTTTTTTTGCCTCTGCTAAAATTTCCTTTGCTTTTTGTTCAGCTTCCTCTTTTGTCCTGGTAACATTTGGATTTGCTCTTGCTGCACCCTCATAGGCGAATAAAATGTGGCTTGCCTTGACAGTTCCATTAGGCTTTTTGTCCATCATCTTGGAAATCCTGAAAAAATTACCATCCCGATAAGGCCCATATATATCACCTACATTTAATGACATTAGACTATCTGCCACAACTGACGGTAAATCTTTTTTTGCTTTATAAATGGTATCAAACTTTGTGTCTGAATTTCTATCTAAAAAAGCCGCTACATCCTCTGTGTTTCTAAATCCGGCAATAGTATCTGTAGTATTTGTTTCTTGAATATATTCAACACTGTCATCAAGAAGTAAGGCAATAGCATTTTCTACTGCCTTTTCATCATCCAATGATGCTTTTTCCTCAAAATATACAAAACGAACGTCCCTTGCTTTTTCCTGCTTAAAGTCCTCTTTATGATCGTTCATGTAGGACTCTATCTCTTTTTTTGAAACTTGGATAGTGCTATCCGGTATAGAACTGTAAGGCACGCGCACATATTGAATGTCTACTTTCTGGTTGGACATTTTATAATCAAACTCACCTTCTGATAGTGTTGCTCCCACACCCCCTTTTATCAAATTAAAATACATACGTTCTTTTGCAGACTGTATAATATTCTTTTCATCCTGCAACCAGGCATCGTAACGAAGTGGGTCATTTGCTTTCCAATCTGCAATGGCACTTTTAAAAATTTCTACATTAAATATGCCGTTCTCATCTTGAAAATCAGGAATCTGTGCATAACCTGAAGTTTTGACGAATTCAACGATCTGATCATTTTCAACATCTATGCCCAAATCTTCAAACTGTTGTCCAAGAATCTCTTCTCTAACTTTTTGATCATATACACGACTGACCAACTGTGTGGACGATAAATTAGGTCCAAATCTTCTGGATGCATTCTCCACATCCCTTCTAAATTCATCTATGGAAATACTTTCCCCATTTACTTCTGCCACTGCGGAGCCTACTTTGGTACCCGCAAAATCATTGCTGGTAAAAACACCAGATATTACAAATGCAAACAACGCTAGACCGATAATTAAAATCAGTACGGTAGTTCGTTTTCTAATATTCTCTAATATTGCCATTTTACTGCTTGTTTTCTATAAATTGAGTGGGCGAAAATACCATTTTCTTTTCAAATAGGAAAGCTAAAACAATGATGGAAATTCTTAATCCTCACCTGTGACGCTTACGCTTACCAAATCAATTTTTGTGTTCGATACTTCGAGAACGTGGAAGAGAAAATTATCTATTCTTATTTCGGAATCCAATTCTGGAATTTCTCCCGTCTCGTTCATGATCAAACCGCCCAAGGTTTCATATTCGTCGCTTTCCGGTAGCCCGAGCTTGTAGTTTTCATTAAGATAATCAACTTCCAAACGTGCAGAGAATTTGTACACGTTTTCGCTAAGTTGTTCTTCATGCAAATCCGTAGTATCGTGCTCATCTTCAATTTCACCGAACAACTCTTCAATAATGTCTTCTACGGTCATAATTCCTGAAGTTCCTCCATATTCATCCAAAACCACAGCTATGCTTTTATGTTTTTTGGTCAGTACGTTCAGAATATCTTGTATTAGCATGGTTTCGGGAACAAACTCTACGGGAAGTAAAATATTCTTGATCGTTTTAGGCTTTTTAAAGAGCTCGTAGGAGTGAACGTACCCTATAATTTCGTCTATACTTTCTTTATAAATCAAAATTTTTGAATACCCTGTTTCTGAAAAAAGTTTGGTAAGGTTTTTTGGTGTTTCGTCAATTTCTACAGCAGTAATCTCTGTTCTGGGAACCATCACCTCCCTAGCTTTTACAGTGGAAAATTCCAATGCATTTTGAAATATCTGAATCTCAGAATCTACTTCATCTTCTTCCTCCACAGTTTCCATTTGTTCTGTAATATAATCCCCAAGTTCCATTTTACTAAAGGCGAGTTGGACTTCGTCACCATCAGTTTTGAAAAATACACGAAGGATAAAGTCCGACACCTTTATCACGAACCAAGAAATGAACGAAAACAAAACATAAAAGATATACGCTGGGATAGCAAAAGCTTTTAAAAGTGTATTGGAATATATCTGAAACAGCACTTTTGGCAAAAATTCTGCTGTAACTAAAATCACCAAGGTAGAAATTATGGTCTGCGAGAGTAAACTGAAATCCGTCAAGAAAGAATTTAAGAACTCATTGGAAGTTGGCACAAGACTTTGAAACCATATCATAAGTTCCTCCCCCATGAAAAGACCATATATCACCAAAGCTATATTGTTGCCAATAAGCATTGTAGCGATAAATTTAGAAGGTTTCTCCGTTATCCATGTCAATACTTTGGCAAAAAAGCCTTCTTGCTTTTTTTCAATTTCGATGTGGATTCTGTTCGCCGAGATAAAAGCAATCTCCATTCCCGAGAAAAAGGCGGAAAAGATCAATGAAAGGATTATAATGATCAATGAACTGTCCAAGATTATTGCTGGCTATCTTTTTTGCGTTGTTCAAATTTTTTATAGTAATGTCTTCTAAAGAAAAACATAAATATTGTGATTACTGCCAAGAAAATAAAAATGTAAGCTCTATTTCTATCCACTCCCCATAAGTTAAAAGCCATGAAGGCAGATAATATTCCTATCACCAAATTGATATAAACAGTATATTTCAAGTATTTTCCCATGATTTATTCTTCTTTTAGGGTCATGAGACCATATGTTTTATGTGCATTAAAGAAAGTAAAGTCCCTGTTGAAATCCATGCCCTCCCCGTCCATTATTGTACCATCTTGGGGATTTGTGTATGTAAAGGTCTCTTCGGTAAAAATCCAATTATTGGCCCTATCGTAAAATAACTGTGGGGTTTCCAGTTTTTTACCATCATGGCTCTCTATTATAACATTACCCTGCAAATCTATCAAGTTGGTCTGTGAGTACACAATTCCATAATCTGCCGTAATCACACTTTTTTGATTTTTTTCATCATAGAAGTCTACCTTTAATCCTTCTGGGAAGGTACGATATTTGAAATCTTGATTATCAAAATCCTCAGTGACAGGACTGCTTAAAACGGCAATAACCCTGGAATCAGATTCATCTTCCGTATTCATTTCATCGACAGTTTCCGTGTAGGTCAATGTAAAATTTTGGGCGATACCTTGTGGAAAAACTGGTTTTACCGCTTCTTCGCCGACCCTTTTATAGTTGTCCTGACAGGATATAAAAAGGATTGCCACGGTAAAGACCGTGGCAAAATATTTTAAATTATATATTGTTTTCTGTTTCACGCTATAAACTAGGTACCTTTACGCTACCCCCGACCCAACAGCTGAAAGAAACTGTTTTACCAGCCATTCCCGAACTGAATATCATTTCCTTTGTAGGTGCCTTTGCATCATAACTTGATGCCGATTGACTTGCGCGACCACTTAGGGATGGATCTACCCTACCTGCCTTTCTGGCCATATCAGCTGCTTTCCAATAAATCGCCCTTTTCTCAAAAGGAGTTGTCCCACAATCGTTTGCGCTGGTAGCATACAGATTGGCTATCAATAAATATGCTTTACCTTGTGAAGAATTGGCATTAATCGCTTTTAGTGCATAATTCTTGGCTTGGGATTTACTGCTTCTTCTTACCGTAGTTGCAATTTTATACAAGATGTTGGATTTTTTGTACGAATCCGTTTCCAGTTCAACTGCTTTATTAAAATCCGCAATAGCACCTTTACTATCTCCCGATTTTTGCTTAAGGGTACCTAAATAAAGATAGACATCGGCAGACGGGTCAAGCTCGGCTTGCAGTTCTACCATTTTGCTAAATAATGGATCATCAGTACATTCTTTGGAGAACATTCTGCCAACTGCGCGTTTTACCCAACTTACATCACCTTTCTTTGCTTCATAGCTTTTCTCGTATAAGGGTATTAAATTGCCACAATCTGCAAGAGCACCCAATTTGGAGTCAATGCTACCAGCAATTTTACCATAGGACTTGGAGTTTATGGTTGCCGCCTTTAATTGTCTTTTTTCCTTTGATGTTAAAGTCCCCAGTGAATCTTTGGGGAGAAGTTTGTTTACGACATCTTTTAATTTTTTATTTTCCTCGCCGACTTTTTCAGTAACATCATCATAAATATCAAATACTTCCTGAAGGTCTTTTTTGTTGGCACTGTGCAAATCTACCAAGCTGGAAAAGTAAAGATAGAGTGCTTTTGGGTTCTTAAAGTTCTTTTTATCTTCCTTAAATGCCTTGTCCAGCATTGTGTAAAGCTGTTCATCAGAGGCCATTTTATTATCGTACATGAGCAGCGCCTTATCTATGGCCACTCCTGCTTTACTGAACTTATTTGGAAAATATTTTAAGCTATTGTCATATAGGGACATCAAATCTTGAATATAGCCATCTTTGTCCGTACCTGATGAGTTCTTTACTTTATGGGAAAGAATTTTTTCTCCATAAGAAAAGTTGGCCTTGTTAATATCTGGACAACTTTCATAGACCATTTTCCAAGGTTCATAGGCTGCATCGTAATTTTTGACTTTTGCATGTTCTGCATATATGGAAAGGTTTGTCATGCACTCTGGATTTTGTGCCTGTGCCATACTTAATCCCATCGACATAATGACAGCTAACATCGTCAAGTAGTATTTCTTCTTCATCTTACTAATTTTAAAGTGGTTAATGTACAAATTTTAATGAAAAAATCATCTTAATGAAACATATATTGGTGGTTATTTATTGATTTTGAAAAAAAAGCTTACATCAATTGATTTTTCTTTTTTCAAACCATCTATCGTTTAAAGATAAGCCAACATTAAATTTTAGATAACTTTCTTCGATAAGGTTCTGATCTGTTGTGCCCCTTCTTCCCAATTCAAATCCTAGGTTAAGATTGGAGAATGAATTGCCCAACGGTAACCCAAGTCCAAAAGTTATGCCAAAATCATTAATCTCTTTGTTATTGACCTCTATGCCTGTAACATCATAACGTATTCCTGCTCTGTAAGTAATTCTTTTAAAGTAACTTGACAGAGATGTATATTCAGGTACAAAGTAACCTCCAAAAGCAAAGCTACTGGCATCCTTATAATTAACATTTTCTATTCCCAAGAAATCATTTCGAAAATCGCTAAACTGTTGAAAACTGTATTCACCGCCCAAAAACCATTTTTTGTTTTCACCAAAACCGAGCCCTATTGTTGTCCTAGTTGGTATTTTAAGTTCGGTATTTCTAAGATTAACAGCATCCAGATCAACATCGATAACTTCGATTTCCTGTCCGTTTACCAATGAGAAAGAACCTATGCGCTCAGAGTTCTCAGAAACAAGATTTCCTTGAGTGTTTACCATGACAGACGTGTACAACGTGTATTTATCCTTTATGGTAGGGGTATAATTAAGGGAATAATTAAAATCATAGCCATTGATGCGTGATTCTCTCCTGTCCAGAGTCCCAAACTGAACATTTTCCACGCTCTGGATTCTTTGGTACTCCAACGTTCCAAAATTAAAATTTACAGTTGCTCCTACACTTAGATTTTTAATAATCTCATATCCTAAAGAAAGGTAAATTCTGTTCAATCCGCCTTCCCCCGCAAACGCGTTCGTAATGGTTGGATCACCTTCTATTTCATCGGTCAAATTATACCCAACAGATGAAAAAGGCATCAATCCAAATCCAAGTCCAAGATTTTTAGCTATTGGAAAACCGATGGACAAGTAATCCAAGTTGGTGAATGATGTATTCTGTTCCTGAGAAAAATCCTTTAATCTAAGTTCGGTATGGGACAGCCCAACTGTGTATGTGGTCAATCTCAATTTTGAGTACGCAGCGGGGTTACGCAAACTAATATGAATGCTATCGCCATACATACTTATTCCCCCCATCATTTGGTTTTCCACAGTACCACTGTTCCTCAAGTCTCCTATTCCAAAATACGAATAAGGTGATACTGTACCGTTTTGCGCGAATATGCCGTGTGCGACAACGCAAAAAAAAGCAATCAAAAATTTCTTAACCATCTAGCGTTTGTTGTATTCCAGCAAGTAATTTAGCCCCTCCAAGAGAAATTTAGAATTCGCAAATATGGTATTTTTTAATCGGTTGGCAAAAAAATGGGAGTCGCCGCCTGTTAAAATAACTGTTAAATCTTGAAAGCGTAAATTATACTGGTTTATAACTCCGTCAATTTCCAAAGAAACGCCGTTTATGACGCCACTGTGCATACTGGTTTTAGTAGAATTGCCAATAAAGTCCAAAATCTCTTCTGGCTGAAGCAATGGAAGTGCATTGGTCATTTCATGCATGGCCCTATATCTCATTTGTACCCCAGGTGAAATGGCACCGCCCACATATTCCCCAACATCATTGACCATATCATATGTTATACAAGTACCGGCATCAATTACCAACGTATTTCCCCTTGGATTTTGATAAAAGGCGGCAGTTGCCAATGCAATACGATCCGTACCCAATGTTTTAGGAGTTGCATAGCTATTTTTAAAAGGAACTTTGGAATCGTTGGAAAGTAAATGAACTTTACAAAAAAGTGAAACAACGTCAAGCTCATTACCATCTAAACTAGCTACTGAAGCTATCAATGCCCGATTAATTTTTGGATATTGTTCAAAAAGCTCCTTGACCTTTGATAAAAACAAGTTTGATGTGGAACTTTCATCAAATATGATCTTCCTACCATGAAATACAGCATATTTTGTTAAGGTGTTGCCAATATCTATAACCAAGTTCATAGTACAAAGATGACAATTTGAAAAAAAACCACTGCCTTTTTTCACGTTTTTGTTTGGATATCCTAATTTTGAAATTATATTTGCACCCGCCTTTGCAAAAGGCTTTTTAAGGGTACCTTAGCTCAGTTGGTAGAGCAACGGACTGAAAATCCGTGTGTCCCTGGTTCGATTCCTGGAGGTACCACAAAAAAACCGGCAAAATTGCCGGTTTTTTTGTTCTCTTAATTGTAGTAAGATTCTTAATAATTTCATAAATATAAAAATCGTATACCCCAATAGGCATAAAATATGAAACTAACTCTTATATTTAGCCGATCTAGATTAATTTTAAATAAAAATGACCGAAGATTTATTAGAAAAGGCAAAGGAGTTTGAAAACAGAACTTTGAGTCATATGTCAACAAGTGATAGAGTAGCAGCTTCAAGAGAGGCCAAACAACTTATACTTTCCATTAACGAAATTTATAAAGAAACAAAGGACCCTGACTTAATGGACGTGATGAAGCGTCTTACCGAAAAGAAGAAGAAGATTGAAAAGCGCTTAAAAGGAACTCCTTTGGTTTAATCAAGCCAGAGTTTATCAGATTCAGGGATTTCGAGAATTGCTATTGGATTCATAAAATTTCATACTGCAATAAGTACTGCAGAAATAATCATAATATTTTTTATGATAACTGTCCTACCAAAGTTGGAAGCAGGTAATTCCTATTATTTGAAGAAATAATAGCGCAGTAGGGATTTTTTGTTGTTTTGTTGAATAAAAATGTGACTCTCGTTATAATTCTCCACCATCCAATCATAATAAGCCATGTTTTGGTTTTCCATTAGTGCCACGTTACGGTAATAGTTAATAGTCGGATAAAGGAACACGATTTAAAAGGTTTAAAATATCAAATCAAAACAAAGAGTATCGCTAATCAGATACTTACAGCCGGCACTCATCATCTTTTCATTTTTCAGGAATGGTCAGATTGATAGTAGTTAATTGCATTTTACCTGTCACGAAAAGATCATGCAATTGGTCTCGAACAAAATACTATAAATTGATATGATTTTGCTATATCATCTCCTCAAATCAATAATGGCAGTTTTTATTTTCAATCGATAATGCAATCCACAAGGAAAATTTTACCAATTATATCTTTTTCATTGCAAACGATGAAAACCTTAAAACGCTAAGGCGACATATTCTGTAACTTCGAAGAATAAATCAAAACTCAACCCCAAAAACCTCTATTTAATTATGAACACTATAGATGAAAAAGTAGGCTACCTTTTTTGGTATTTTGTTGTTGCATGTTCTATTTGTGCATTCATTACCAGCCTATACCATTATATAAACTAAAAGAACGTCGATTTACGCAACACTATTCACAAATCTAATTCTGTTATCCCTTTATTTCCAAAATCTGGCGTATCATCTGATTGGTAAATCCCCACTCATTATCATACCAGGTCATCACTTTGAGCAAATCGCCATCAACCACCCGGGTCATACTTAAATCAACTGTTGAAGCATAAGGACTCTTGATGATATCGGAAGATACAATAGGCTCATCAGTAGTATCCAGAACATTTGCATAACGTTCTGTTTTTGATTCCTCAATAAGAATTCGGTTTACTTCTTCTGCTGTAACAGGCTTGTCGGTAACAAAAACCAAATCTGAAATTGAACCAACAGGTATGGGAACACGTATTGCCACACCATCAAATTTACCGGAATACTCGGGCAAAGTTTTTGTGGTAGCGATTGCAGCTCCCGTAGTTGTCGGAATCAGATTTTGTGCCCCTGCCCTTCCCATCCTAAAGTTCTTTTTTGAAGGTGCATCAACTATACCCTGAGATGCAGTGTATGCATGCACTGTTGTCATGATTGCTTTTTTTATACCTATCCTGCGTCCCAATACCTCAACTACAGGACTTATGTTATTTGTAGTACAACTGGCGCATGAAAAAACACTGGTGTTACCATCTTCTGAATTAACTCCGTGAACCACCGTTGGAGTATCCATACTTTTGGTTGGAGCCGAAATAATAACAGTTTTCGCACCCGCTTTTAAGTGTCTTTCAGCATCTTCACCTTTGGTGAAAACCCCCGTACTTTCGATGACCAAATCCACCTCATTCTTATCCCAAGGTAATTCTTCAGGGTTTTTAATAGAAGTATATTGAATTTTCTGACCGTCAACCACCAAAGTATCCAAATCATGGGAAACCTCTTTCTCATACACTCCATAGACTGTATCATATCTTAAAAGATATGCTGTGTTCTCTATGGAAACAATGTCGTTCACGGCCACTACTTCCAAACCTGGAGTTTCATTTATTACTTTTAATGCCGCACGACCAATACGGCCCATTCCGTTTATTCCTATTTTCATTACAAATGTTCTTAGAATTATTACTTGTTTTTACGTTCTATTAGTCTGAATTAAATCTTATAAATTACAAAGAGTGTACTGTTTTGAGAAGCATGAAATGCAATACAATAGTTAACTATTGCAAATGTTTTTAATTTACTAATCAACAGTAAATTACAGCCATTCCATTTTAGGCCACATCCCTTCTTTTTTTTCATGTAGATGCTCCATTGCTTGAAGGATTTCGTTTAAAAAGCTTATTGCTTCGTTAATGTAAGGGCCTTTGTTCAACATAACACATTCGGCACGTATGGATGAAGTGGTATCCGTTATCTCTGAGCGGGAGGGAAATCCTTTTTTTGCCAAATTTTCCAAAACTTGTGTGGCCCAGACAACTGGAAGGTGAGCAGCGCCACAGAACGATAAAATCTCTTCTTGCACCTTTGCCATATTTTTCCATCCTACTTCCAAGGCCAAATCTCCTCTAGCAATCATAATGCCCAAATATTTACTGTGCATAGCGGCTAAAAGTATTTTTATCAAATTTCTGAAAGCAAACCGAGTCTCTATTTTTAGAATAACGCTGATTTTATCTTTGATCTTCAACTTTTCCATCTCTTCAATCAACTCTCTTACATCTGCTTCACAATTAATATAAGAACAGTTGACTATATCTGCGTGTTTGGCCACAAATTTTAGATCTAATCTGTCCTTTTCGGTCAAGCCGCTTCTCCCTATATCGAGTGTAGGAAAGTTGATGCCTTTTTCAGCCTTTAGAATAGATCTATTTTCTTTGGCATTTGTTATTAGAACTTCAAAGAAACTCGCATGTTTCCTTTCGATAATTCCTTCGATTTTTCCATCGTCAAATAGGATAGGCTCTCCTTCTTTTACTTTTGAAACGACCTCTGATGGAATACATGATATCTTACCTGGCGCAATTAATTTGCCATCGCTGTCAAACACGGGCAACATTCCCTCAATATCCTGCCCCATCACCATCAAAACGTCGCCCTTTTTCAGACTTATGCTTTGCGCTACAGCAGGAAGCTCACCTATAATTCCAATGCCTAAACCTGAGCGTATTGGGTGCAAAGTGATGCCTGTTCCAATATAAAGTGTTTTTTTACAGCGAACCATAACACTTCGCTCTCTAGTTTCCATAACTTCCAGTTTTCGGAATTTTCCTCTTAAATCCGTTATTCCAATAATATCCCCAATAATCAGTTTCTTCAGCCATTGCTCTGTTACAGGTATTGTATTCTGCGCCAAAGGACCAAATGTGTTGGGAACAAGTTCTATGAATGCAAAACTTTTCAGTTTCCCGGAAACGGTACGTTTTGGCTTGAATTTTTTCACTCTGGGACCAGAAACAAGCTTACCTGTCCTGATTTTGGGCCCTGCCAAATCCATTGCAACTTTAACAGGGGTATTACATTCCTTGGCGGCCCGCTTTACATTATTAATAATGGCACTCCATACTTCGGGTCCATCATGCGCACAATTAATACGTGCGCAATCCATGCCATTTTGGACCATTTTCAATACCATTGAATAATTATATGCAGCATCTTTAGGTTGGGTGACCATAATTTTAACCCTTCTGCCATTTTCACTATTTCCAAAGAGATTATCGGTATTTTTTTTTAAGAGATGATTCCCTTCGCCGATGGATAAATAATTATAGTTTTTTGCTTTTTCCGTATTTGAATTTAAATAATTTATAACTTTTCTTGTGTTCAGGAGGCTCCCCAAAATATTTCCTTCTGCATTGGCTAACCGTGTAAGGCCCAATAGCTTCAGTTTTTCTTGCATTTCCCTTACATCAAAGTTTCTGAAAGTGGTGTAGTGCAATAAATTTCTCGCGCTTTCTCTATATACATCGCAAACATCTTTGATAATTTCTCCGTTTGCCTTTTCCTGAATTTCAATTTCATGGACTATGGCATCAATCTGTTTTACTATTCCATCCAGGGCTTTAGAACTCATACTTTAGCGAAAGTTTAGAGGTAGTAAAGGTCTGGATGATATGGTTTAAAAAGCCTGATAAAAGTCAGTAACATCAAGATTTGACCAAAGGAAAAAGTATAGCTAAAAGTTTACCAAACTGATTTCATGAATTGTATCTCACCATTTTCAATTTCTGCTTGATAATCTGAATTTTCTATGATTAATTGATTGAAAGGTTCTGTGGGAAAAATTTGTTCCGTGATTGAATAAATCCCATTATCTAAGAATATTTCTATTGAAGACCAATCCAGTAAAATATTTACATCAAAAAACTCATTGGTAAATTCTTTAATTGGGACAAAATGTTTTTTATTACCAAATTCAGATTGAAAACCTGTGTCTCCAGATTTCATTCTATCGACTATAAAACCATTGTTTTTAAAATTCATTGCCAATACCAAGGTCTCTTTTAAATCATTGGAAAAAATCAATTTAAAATCACGGGATGCAGTTGTAAAAGTAATTTTGCTTTGATTCAAATCTTTTACGTTCAATGTATCGGAGTTACCTGAAGCGACCTTGAATTTTTCTAAAACAGCTGTTGCCAATGTATTTATCTCAGCCAATGGCATACTCGCTAATACGTAATCATCTTCAATCTTTTTAAGCAAAAGCTCTCTAGGAATTGTCATGGCGCTTCGCCACTTTTTTGTAGGCGTATTTCGGGCATAATCCCAGTTGCTCATCCAGCCAATAAAAATTCGCTTACCATCCGGTGTATTATTATAGGTAACCCCAGCATAATTATCTGTTCCATAATCCAACCATTTTTGCTTCTTTTGAGTGGAAGTGAAAGTAATTCCATCAAAATCCCCAATAAAATATTGTGTTTCACTACCACCATTGGGTGCGCCAGGGTTTATACTTATGATTAAAACCCACTTCTCTTTATCAGTGCCTTCAACTTTAAGAGGAAATAAATCAGGGCACTCCCATACTCCACCATGAGCCCCCCTATATTTTCCAAATTCGCTTAGATACCTCCACTTTTTCAAATCCTTGGAGGTATAAAATTTAGCATGGTCCCCCGCTACCAAGACTAATATCCAACTCTGGGTTTTATCATGCCAAAACACCTTTGGATCTCTAAAATCCCGTATTCCTTTATTATCGATTACGGGATTGCCATCATATTTTGTCCAAGTGTCTCCGTTATCAAGACTATAGGCAATGCCCTGGGTTTGAAAATCGTTTCTTCCCGCTTTTTCACCTTCCATAAGATGGTAGGTGAAAACGGCTACTAAAGGCTCCTTACCATCCACGCCAAATCCTGAAGTATTATTTTTATCCACTACAGCACTTCCAGAAAAAATCAATCCATGCTCATCAGGATACAAGGCTATGGGCTTGTGCTTCCAATAGACCATATCATGACTGACAGCATGCCCCCAGTGCATGGGTCCCCAAACAATGTCCTCAGGATAATATTGATAAAAAAGATGGTACAGTCCATTGTTGTAGACCAATCCATTGGGATCGTTCATCCATTTTTCGGGAGGGGAAAAGTGATATTGGGGACAATACTGTTCCGTATAAATTTTTGATTCTTGATGCACAACCGCTTTTTCTTTCGTTTTTGATTTGCACGAAATAATTAAAATTAAAATTGCGTAGGGGAAAATCCTTTTAAGCATTTTGTCTTTATAAAATTGAAGCTTTAAGATAACCATTATAAACTTTCAAATTGGCAAAACACTATATTTGAAACTGATTTATAATAAAGTGAGCATACTTAAGCATAGCCTCCTTTTTTACATCAAAATATTGTAAAATTAAAAAACATACTCTTAAAGTGTTTTTGTTATCCGTAAGCATTAAGAATAATTGTAGACCAATGCTAAAACTTATATTTAACCAAATCAAAATAGCTTGAAAGAGAACCATAGCAACCTACTCTTAATTTTTACCCGTAATCCAGAACTTGGTAAATGCAAAACCAGATTGGCCCATAAGATAGGTGATGAAGCTGCTTTGGATATCTATAGATTTTTATTGGACCATACCGTTTCGGTAACACAAAGCCTCAATGCGGATAAATGGGTGCTTTACTCTGAAAAGATTTGGGAAAATGACATATGGGATGAAGAATCATATCGAAAAAAGCTTCAAAAAGGAGATGATTTAGGGATCAGAATGGCAAATGCCTTTGAAGAGGGCTTTAATTTAGGTTTTGAAAAAATCATTGTAATTGGCAGTGACTTATACGACCTTTCTGAACAGGATTTGGAAAACGCTTTCAAGAAATTGGAAGACCATGACTTTGTCATAGGACCGGCAGAGGACGGTGGGTACTACCTTTTGGGAATGACCACTTTTACCAATACGCCTTTTCAAAATAAAGAATGGGGCTCAGAAACCGTTTTAGCGGATACCTTAAAGGATTTGAACGGGGAAAACCTAGTTCAACTTTCCGTTAAGAACGATGTGGACCACTATGAGGATATAAAAAATATCAGGGCTTTTGAGCCTTTTTTAAAACATATCAAAGAATGACCAAAAAACAACTTGAAGAGTCCGTAACATATTTAAAAAATAAAGGATTCGAAGCTCCTGAAATCGGCATTGTACTTGGCACAGGATTAGGGCAATTAGTAGACGAAATTGAAGATTCCATTGAAGCGCATTATAATCATATTCCCTATTTTCCATTAGCGACCGTTGAATTCCACTCTGGAAAACTAATTTATGGGACTATCGCAAATAAAAAGGTAGTGGTCATGCAGGGGCGTTTTCACTTATATGAAGGTTATGATTTTTTGGACATAACCTATCCTATCCGTGTAATGCATCAATTAGGAATTAAAAAATTATTCGTTTCCAATGCTGCGGGCGCCATCAACTTGGATTTTAAAAAGGGGGAGATAATGCTTATTGAGGACCATATCAACCTCCAGGGAGGTTCGCCATTAGCTTTTAAAAACGTTGCCGAATTTGGCGATAGGTTTGTAGATATGAGCGAACCCTACGATTTGGATATGCGTGAAAAGATAAGTGCAATTGCCAAAAAAGAGGGGATATTGATTAAAAAAGGCGTGTATGCCTCAGTAGTAGGACCACAATTGGAAACCAAAGCTGAATATCGAATGTTGAAAATTTTAGGAGCAGATGCCGTAGGTATGAGTACGGTCCCAGAAGTAATTGTCGCGAATCATTTACGACTACCTATTGTAGCCGTATCTGTTTTGACCGATGAGTGCGACCCTGATAATCTTGAACCTGTCAACATTAAGGAAATTATTGAAATTGCGGGCAGGACAGAACCAAAAATGATACAATTGTTTAAAGAATTAATACGAGAAATATGAGTTATCTAAACGCCACACAAGATTTGTACAAAGAAGCGGCACTTACCCCAGATGTAGGACTTTGTTGCACAACAAACCCCATTTGGCAATTTCCAGGGCTTTCCATTCCAAAAATAATGCAAGAGATGAACTATGGCTGCGGAAGTACGGTATCTGCACAGGACCTTATCAATAATCCCAAGGTACTCTATGTCGGTGTAGGAGGTGGTATGGAACTTTTGCAGTTCTCCTATTTTTCAAGACAAAAAGCTGGTGTTATCGGTGTAGATTCGGTCAATGAGATGCTAGAGGCTTCCAGAAAAAATTTTAAAATTGCCGAGAAAGAGAATGAATGGTTCAATAGCGAATTTGTGGATTTGGTGAAAGGTGATGCACTTAATCTTCCCGTTGCGGATGAAAGTATTGATGTAGCGGCACAAAACTGCTTGTTCAACATTTTTAAGATGGAAGATTTAAAAAAAGCGGTTTCAGAAATGTATCGGGTGTTAAAACCCCATGGACGTCTGGTCATGAGCGATCCTACTTGTGAACAATCCATGAACGAAGAACTGAGAAATGATGACAGGCTAAGAGCACTTTGTCTTAGTGGCAGTATTCCCATTAAGGATTATGTAAAAGTATTGACAGATGCTGGTTTCGGCACCATTGAGATAAGAGCAAGAAAATCCTACAGGGTCTTGTCCCCCAACCACTACCCAACGGATGAACTGATTTATATTGAATCGATTGAAATTGCAGCGATAAAAGACCCAATGCCAAAAGACGGGCCTTGTATATTTACGGGCAAAACAGCCATTTATTATGGCGATGAAGAATATTTTGATGATGGTTTGGGCCACGTGCTACTTCAGAACCAACCTTTGGCTGTCTGCGATAAAACAGCAAAAGCACTTGGCAATGCATCGGACGAAATCCATATCAGTGAAAGCACATGGCACTACAATGGTGGGGGATGCTGTTAGTTTTTTAAGACCTTTTGAAAGGTTGGATTGCTTTTTATGACTATTTACTAAAGTAATAACCGATTCTAAAAATCTGCCCATGAATTTCGTCCTAAATCTTTTCTTTGGATTTCTTTTGATGTCGTGCAATGGAACCTTGGAAGCAAAATCAAGTAAAAACCTTAATACGGAAACTGTTTTGCCGGACCATGATTTTTGGGATCAATTACTAAAGAAGTATGTTGATGAAGAAGGAAATGTAAACTATACAGGATTTAAAAATAACGTTGCTGACCTAAATGTTTATTTGGAAACACTGGCACAAAACCCACCTTCATCCTCTTGGGGCAAGAATGAAAAGCTTGCCTACTACATCAACCTGTACAATGCTGCAACCGTAAAATTAATTGTTGATAATTACCCCTTGAAAAGCATCAAGGACATTCCGAACCGATGGGAAAAAGAATGGATTTCCATTGGCGGCGAAACAACATCCTTGAATGATATTGAACATAAAATACTGCGTAAAATGAACGAACCCCGAATTCATTTTGCCATCAATTGCGCATCAGAATCGTGTCCAAAACTACTTAATACAGCGTTCAAAGCTCAAAATATTGAAAAATTACTTTCAAAAGCAACGGTAGATTTTGTAAATGATAAAAAACGAAATCGTTTTGAAAATGAAACAGCAGAACTTTCAAGAATTTTTAAGTGGTTCAAAAGTGATTTTACAAAAAAAACCTCACTACTGGAATATATAAATGTCTATCTGGATAATCCCATTGACAAAAATGCAAAAGTTGAATATTTGGATTATGATTGGAGCCTAAATGAAACAAAGTAATGCGGTTAAAATCAGCATAATAATTCCTGTATTGAATGAGGAAGCGTATCTTGGGAAGTTGCTAAAACATATATCCAAGACGAGCAGTCCAAAGAAAATTATGGAAGTAATCTGCGTTGATGGGGGGAGTGTGGACAAAACTGTGGATGTCATAAATCGACATGGAGCAAAGGTGGTGCATTCCAAAAAAGGGCGCGCCAGACAAATGAACCTTGGGGCAAAACAGGCCAAAGGCGAGATTCTCTATTTTTTACATGCAGATACATTAACTCCAAAGGATTTTGACCGACAAATTTTAAATGCTGTCGAACAGGGCCATGAATCTGGATGTTTTAGAATGCGATTCGATACTAAAAATCCTATACTACGTTTTTTTGCGTGGATGTCCAAAATAAACCATACCCTCTGCAGGGGAGGTGATCAATCCTTATTTATCAAAAAACATGTATTTAATAAAACCAAAGGATTTAATGAGGACTATCTAATTTATGAGGATACGGAATTTATACAACGTCTCTATCAACAAACAAAGTTTAAGATTCTATCGGATTACGTCATTACATCAGCTAGAAAATATAGGGAGCAGGGATGGCTCAAAGTCCAATTCCACTTTGCCATGATTCATTTAAAGAATTACTTTGGAGCCAGTCCGGAAGATCTATATCGTTACTACCACAAGAATATTTTATCCTAATGTTACTTTGATAGCTTTCAAGCTTAAACTTTATAATGATTACTTAAGATTGTCAGGTCGAGTGCAGTCTAGACCCTTTCGGTTTATTAGTATTTTACTACCTTATGACTGTGCCTTTCTACCAAGAAAGCCAGGCTCAAGGAGCCATTGTTTTATAGGCTTTATTCAATTGACAACGGATTTTGAATTTAACCTATGTTAACCTAATTTCATATCATGAACATAAAAAATAGCTTATTTATTCTTTTTGTCCTGGTACTACTCATCGGCTGCAAAGAAAACGAGAAAAAAATAATGCCTATCGCCAAAGAGCCCGCCGAATCAAAAGAAATGGCGAAAGTGCCTTTAGGATGGGTCGAGAAACGAGTATCCAATGCTAAGCGTAAACTGACCTCTACAGAAGCAGGTAAAATTGTCTGGAATGCCATGGAGGCACATGGAGGTCTTGAGAAATGGTATAATAATGGCCCTATAACTTTCAGGTTCAACTATCAACCTTTGGATGGGAGTACTCCAAGGGACACTTATCAAGCAATAGATACTTGGAGAAGCAGGGCACGGCATTACCAAGCAGGTGATTCCACACTTCAATACGGGTGGAATGGAGAAAAACCTTGGGCAATAGCAAAGGACAGTACCTCTTTTGCGTATAATACCAGATTTTGGTCGCTTACGCCCTATTTTTTTATGGCCCAGCCCTTTGTATTGGACGGTGATGGCGTGAACTTGGAACTGTTGCCCCAAAGAACAATGGATGGTGAATTACAGGATATCGTAAAAGTTACATTTGATGCTGGAACAGGTGATGCGCCCGACGATTATTATGTGCTTCATTTCAATACAGAATCCCATCGATTGGAGGTTATTCGATATATTGTTTCCTATCCTGGTTATTTTGAAAAAGGCAAACACCTTCCAGAAAAATTCATGACTTTACATGGGGAACAAACCGTTCAAGGGATTTTGTTCCCAGAAAGCTATAAGACCCATTGGTTAAGCGAGGATGAATCGGCAGGCGAGCATATAACCGATATCACCTTAAGCGATATTGAATTTAAGCCAGAACTGGAATCCGATTATTTCAGCATTCCAAGTAAAGCCAAGATAATGGAAGGGCTTTAAATCAATCCTCAATTTCAAGATCGGCATAGTCCTTAAGAATGCCATTGGCAATCAAATCACTAAAGGATTCTTTGTCAGAGCGTACAGAAATAACGCCTTTACCTGAATATTTGGAATTATTTTCTATCATCAATAGACTTACTGCTGGCAGCGTGTTTTTGGCTAGATAAAGGCTATGCTTATCTTTAAAAATCATGTCCACGTCTTCAAATGAACTGTTGGAAACACTGTGTTTTTTAAATATATTCTGAATATTGTTGGCAAACCTTTGGCCTTGGTCACTCTTTGCGTGGTGGTACACCGCTACCTTTACATCCCCCTCAGCAATCAAACCGTTGGCCTCAATGATTAAGAGTCGCTGATACTTGCCCGAATGTTGCAGGTAGTGTTTGTTGATGGTTTCCACATACCATCCCATTTTGTCAAGTTCTGTGGAAAGAACATCGGCCTTTTTGTCCATAGAGTCGGCACCAATGATAAAGACCTTCGCCCCGTGGACCAAAAGTTCGGCAGCTAAATTTTTGGTTATTTCATTTACAAAATCATTATTATTGGTAGATTTTGCTTCGGGTATCAAATAATATACAGCATCGACCAATTTACTGCTCTTGTGGGACATTGTGGAAAGCTCCGAGTTGAAAATTGGGCTTTCCTTTTTTTCTGATGAACCGATTCTAACCCCTGTTTTCTTAAATGAATCCAATGCCATGGGAATTAGGTATTCTTTACCCACTTGCAGCTTACTGCCATCTTTAATATTCTTTGCATTGAGAATTATAAATTCTTCGTAATATTTAACAGGATCCAATCCCTGTTTTCTAAGTATGGAGAAAATCCCATCCCCTTGTTCGGCAACTACGGGGTAATTCTTTTCTTGGGCTACCAGTAAAGAAAATACACCTGCCCATAACAATAATGTTAGCATTGATTTCATAATAGAATAAAGTTATGTGAGGGATGCCTTACGAAGGTCTTAAAAATTTTACGAAATTCTCTTAAAATGTATCAAAAATATTGTCCTATACCAAAAACAACATTTGCAAATATTTGATATGAATGAATAAGCAGTACTATTTGCTATTTAAATTTGGTGAAATTTTTATAAATAACAGTTTCGGCAGGTTTGTTCTGTGGAGTAAAACGATTATCCATTGCACCGCCAGATTCGGAATGATTAATAAACCATTTCCAGACGAAGCCCCCGGCAAACCAATCTTCATTCCAGAATTCTTCAAAAATGACCTTTGTGGCATCCGCTTGGGCATCAAGGTTTACTTCCATATTATTCCTATCCACCAGCCACGGTTTTTTTGCAGTATAATCCATGCTTCTGTATCCAAATTCCGTAAAAAGAATCGGTCTATCATTTTTCTCCGATAAAGCGATTAGTTTGGTTTTCCAAGGCTGCCATCCAGATTTTAGTTCCTCAATTGTAGGAAAACGTTCTTCGGACAATGGAAAGTAAGCGTCCACTCCTATATAATCCAGTTCTTTCCAAAAGGGTGTTCTTACATATTCGTCCCAATTTGCGGCGTAGGTAAGCCTCCCTTTATATACCTTTCTTATCTGCTCAATCAGCATTGGCCAATATCTCGGTCTATTCTTTACGAATTCCTCCAATTCGGTACCAATACAGTAAATCTCGGTTTTGGTTTCTTCGGCGAGCACCGCATAGGTTAGAATAAAATCGCTATAGGATTCTTCAAGGGTTTTCCAATCTTCATCGGAATTCATGGCCATATCTCCCGTAAATTCGCCCCTCCATATCCAAATTTGGGGCTTCAGCATTATTTTAATGCCATTTTTTTGCAAGAGTTCTATATATTGTTTAGCCCCGCGCCTTGTTTCTCCGTACCATTGTCTATCGGTATCAAAAATAATGTTTGGTGAATTTAGGTCTCTGGCAAAACCAAAAGGCATTATAGCTACGTAGTTGGCATTTGTACGAAGAACGGGTTCCACGTGTTCTTGTTTCACTTCTTCGCGTGAGCCTACAAAACTCAATCCGTTTATCTTCTCTTCTTTTTGACTATTGCAGGAAAACTGAAGCAAGCATAAGCAAAAGAGCCCTAATCTTTTCATAATTCTAAAGGTCAAGGTTCTAAGGTAATATTTTACAGATCAAGAATTTATGGACGTTGTTCAAAAAAACTTATTGAACAGGAAAAATTTTGGTTATAGGGAAAATTTAAAAACTCCTAATGTCTGGGCATAAACCTCGGTAAGATTTTCTGTGCCGAATTAGAAAGGTATAAACGGCATGATAATGAATTTAAAATCTATCTAAATTAGATTCTTGTGTTAAGTTCCTATATTTAAGGACGACACATAATCCATAACCAATAAAATCCAATGGAGAATATTGTTATTATAGGAAATGGGATTGCAGGCGTTTCGGCCGCAAGACATATTCGAAAACTTTCCGATAAAAGAATCATTATAATTTCTGCTGAAACGGATTATTTCTTCTCAAGAACCGCGCTCATGTACGTATATATGGGGCATATGAAGTTTGAACACATCCAACCTTATGAAAATTGGTTTTGGGAAAAGAATAGGATAGAGCTGGTCAGAGGTTACGTGACCCATGTGCAACCCCAAGAGAAACAGTTGTTGATTGATGGCTCAAGAGCCATACAATATGATAAATTGATAATCGCCACCGGATCCAAACCCAATAAGTTTGGTTGGCCAGGCCAAGATTTACATGGTGTACAAGGATTATACTCCAAACAAGACCTGGACTTATTGGAGGTGAATGCACCAAATAAAGAAACCTGTAAAAGAGCCGTAATCGTTGGTGGCGGCCTTATTGGAATTGAATTGGCGGAAATGCTACGAAGCCGAGATATTCCAGTGACTTTTTTGGTACGGGAAAACAGCTTTTGGAACGGTGTTCTTCCCAAAGGGGAATCGCAACTCATCAATGAACATATCAAAGAGCATCATATTGATTTACGACTTGCTACAAACTTAAAAGAAATTGTAGCGGACGAGAACGGAAAAGTCAAATCGGTGATTATTGCAGAAACGGGAGAAGAAATTCCATGCGATATGGTCGGCCTTACGGCTGGAGTGACTCCTAATATTGACTTTCTAAAAGATTCAGGAATTGAATTAGGTCGTGGTGTAAAAGTGAATCGATTTTTAGAGACCAATATAGTGGATGTTTACGCTATAGGGGATTGTGCAGAACAACATGAAGCTATTGGTAATAGAAGACCTATAGAAGCAGTTTGGTACACAGGTAGAATGATGGGGGAAACCGTTGCACAGACCATTTGTGGAAACAGGATTGAATACAAACCGGGACATTGGTTCAATTCTGCCAAATTTTTGGATATCGAATACCAAACCTACGGGTGGGTTTTTTCCGAAAGGAACAAAAAAGAACATGAAGAACACTTTCACTGGAGACATGCTGCCGAGAAATTATGCGTAACAATGGCTTTTGATAAGGACAGTCATCAATTCTTGGGCATAAATACCTTCGGTATACGCATGCGTCACGAGGTTTTTGATAGATGGTTGACCGAGAAAAGAAAGATTGATTATGTCATTGAGCATTTACAAGATGCCAATTTTGACCCGGAATTCTATAAGAACTACGAGCACGAAATCGTATCAAAATTCAATGCTGATTTTGGAAAATCCATCAAACCAAAAAGGAAAAGTATTAAACGTATTTTCAATTTAAAACCTCAACATCACTAAACGATAATAATAGATTTGAATTTGACATTTGAGCTTGAATTTGAAACTTGAACTTAAAAAAATATGAGCACGTACGATAGAAGCATGGCCTTAACGGGGCAACCACCAAAGGAGATCAGTAGAAATCAAAAAATAGCTACGCTTATCGGTCTATCTGGCTTGGCGATCATTTTATTGGCAGCTTTCAATGTTAGTTTTCCCAACAAGGCACTGTGGCTAAGTATTTCACTGGCGGCCATTACTACCGGAACCATATGGTTTTCTTGGGAAGCGTATTCAAAAAAGCTTCCGGGAATCAAGAATGATGGGGTATGGTTCAAATCTATTTCCAGCCAAGGGTTTTGGGGGTGGATTGCAGGAATAGCATTGACCACATTTTATATTGTGCTTTATTTTTATCCTGAGTATTTAGGATTGGTGAAAGATGGAGAAAACAAGGGAGTAATCGCTTTATTTGACCCGCTTAGTAGAATGTTGAGCGGAAATCCCGCAAGCCAGTGGTTTGTTTATGGTACATTATACACTGTTGCCATTTTAGCCTTCGGAATCAAGTTCATGTGGAAATATCGCCATAATCGATATGAGCGAATACGAACTATGAGTGTGATGTTCTTTCAAACTGCTTTTGCATTTATTATCCCCGAGTTGATGGCACGCTTAAACGGTGACAAAATTCTAAATGGAGGAAGCTTGCCCTACTATGATTTAAAAAATGTTTGGCCCTTAAACTATTATAATTTTGAAGGGTATCGAATAAAAAGCTTCTTAAGTTCTGGGGACATTGGTTTCGCTTTATTGATTTTTGGAATACTTTCCATCTTCGTCATTACACCCATACTTACCTATAAATATGGTAAACGATGGTACTGCTCATGGGTCTGTGGTTGTGGCGGACTCGCAGAAACCGCTGGCGATTCTTTTAGACAGTTAAGCGATAAGACCGTAAAGGCATGGAACATAGAACGCTGGGTGGTGCATAGCGTAGTTGTTTTTGTAACCTTGATGACAACGGCCGTTATCTACTCTTACTTGGGTACCGATACCAGCAAGTACTGGCTCACAAAAAATACTTTTCTAATTGGTGTGGCCATATTGTTGACCGTGGTTTTTACCTTGGTAATGCTATTTAAGCGCGAACAACTCCAAAAAGATGCACAGTACGGTGCCATTGGGTATTTTGTTATTATCATGGCACTTATCGGAATGCATTTTTTTAGTGGAGATGGCAATGTCTTTTTATTCAAATCGGAAACACTGCGCAAATCCTATTCATTTTTGATAGGAAGTATTTTTTCCGGTGTAATCGGTACTGGTTTCTATCCAATTTTAGGGAACAGGGTCTGGTGCAGATTTGGTTGTCCCATGGCAGCAATTTTGGGCTTTCAACAACGTTTGTTTTCAAAGTTCCGAATTACGACGAACGGGGGACAATGTATTTCCTGTGGCAACTGCTCTACCTATTGCGAGATGGGCATCGATGTACGTGCCTATGCACAAAAAGGAGAAAACATTGTTAGGTCAAGCTGTGTAGGTTGCGGCATTTGTTCCGCTGTATGCCCAAGAGGTGTACTTAAATTGGAGAACGGCCCATTACAAGGTCGTATTGATAGCAACCAAGTATTAATGGGCAACGATGTTGATTTAATGACACTGGTCAACAAAAAATAATATGCTTCGTTCTAGTATTCTGCTTGTCCTATTCATCCTGGCCAATGCTATTAAGAAATAGCATAGAGAATATCATAACAATGGTACCCTAAAGGCTCACGGGTGGGAAGTTGACGATTTCAAAGAAGCATTTTGGAAATACTATTTCTCCAACGTAAAAATTATGGAACAAGGTCAACAAAAAATGAATCTACGCAAAGGTTACTGGTATTTTACGATAAAGATGGAAGATTGGAAATTAAAGGTCATTCCGAAAACGGAAAGAAAGTCAAATGGTGGCCTTTTTATGATGGCAATGGAAATTTAAATCACAAGTGCCAATTGCAAAACGGGGTCAAAAAAGGCTATTGTCTCAAATATATGGATGAAGAACTAAAATCTGCAGAAAAATATAAAATCAGAAAAAAAATAAAGGAATGGTTTAGCTTTAGCGGCTTTAAAAGAAAAACAAATTATCCGATTTAAAGTAATGGCAGATATTAAAGTTATCATTCCCGCAGTAAACGAAGAGGATTCCATAGGCAAAGTAGTGTCCGAACTTCCAAAATCGGTTTCAGAAATAATTGTGGTGAACAATGGATCTACCGATGCGACCGTTATTAATGCAGAAAAAGCCGGAGCAACCGTATTAACAGAAAACCGCCGTGGGTATGGCTTTGCCTGTTTAAAGGGGATGGATTACATAGCCAAACAATCCAAAGCACCGGATATTATCGTATTTATCGACGGAGACTATTCTGATTATCCCGAAGAATTGGATAAAGTAGTGGCTCCGATCTTAAACAACAATATGGATTTGGTAATAGGCGCACGCAAGAAAGAATTACGGGAACAGGGATCAATGACCTTTCCCCAAATCTTTGGCAATGAGTTGGCTACATTATTGATGCGCTTGTTTTTTGGTGCAAAATTCACGGACCTAGGACCTTTTAGGGCTATTAAGTACGATAAGCTAAAAGACTTGAAAATGGAAGACAAAACGTATGGCTGGACAGTAGAGATGCAGTTAAAGGCACTACGTAAAAAACTGAGGTACACAGAAGTACCCGTACGCTATAAACGCAGAATAGGTATCTCAAAAGTTTCAGGAACCATAAAAGGTGCTATATTTGCAGGCATAAAAATTCTGGGTTGGATTTTTAAATACAGTATAAAATAATATGGGACTGACCATCGCTTTTATTATCATCGCTATTTACAGTACGGCCTTAATTTTAATTTTCTTCTACAGTCTGGCACAGTTGAATCTTTTGATCAACTATTTAGGCAACAAAAGACTAAACGAAGTGGCGCCTAAGTTCAATCTACTAGATCCAAAAGAAATTCCTTTCGTAACCATTCAGCTTCCAATTTACAATGAAGAATATGTAATGGAGCGGCTTCTTGAGAACATTGCCAAGATAGAATATCCAAAAAGCAAACTCGAAATTCAGGTCTTGGATGACTCTACAGACGAAACCGTAATAGAAACGGCAAAAAGAATCGAGAATCTCCAAAAGACCGGACTGGATATAACACATATACGTAGAGAGAACCGACAAGGCTTTAAGGCAGGTGCCCTAAAAGAAGGGCTGGAAATTGCCAAAGGTGATTTTGTCGCCATTTTTGATGCCGATTTTCTTCCTGAAAGCGATTGGTTGAAAAAGACGGTTCCTTATTTTAAGGATCAGGAAATAGGTGTTGTCCAAACAAGATGGGGACACATCAATAGAGATTATTCTACACTCACAAGAATACAGGCTTTTGCACTTGATGCACATTTTACACTTGAACAGGTAGGACGTAATTCCAAAGGACATTTTATCAACTTCAATGGTACCGCAGGTATTTGGAGAAAGGAATGCATTTTGGATGCGGGCAACTGGGAAGGGGATACCTTGACCGAAGATTTGGATTTAAGTTACCGCGCCCAACTAAAAAATTGGAAGTTCAAGTATTTGGAAGATGTAGAAACCCCGGCAGAGCTTCCTGTGGTAATAAGTGCAGCACGTTCACAACAATTTCGTTGGAACAAAGGTGGCGCGGAAAACTTTAGAAAAACGGTTTGGAGCGTAATCACCGCCAAGAATATATCGTTCAAAACAAAGTTTCATGGCGTCATGCACCTATTGAACAGTTCCATGTTTCTTTGTGTTTTTATTGTTGCCCTTTTAAGCATTCCGATGCTGTATATCAAAAACAGCTACGGACATTTAGGTTGGATCTTTGAAGTGACCAGTTTTTTTATCGTAAGTACCATTATTCTTTTTATCTGCTATTGGTTCACCTATAAAAGCATTCAGGGTAGCGGATTTGATAATTTCATAGACTACATTAAGCTGTTTTTTACATTTTTCTCGGTAGCATTAGGTTTTTCATTGCACAATACCGTTGCAGTTTTGGAAGGCCATATGGGTAAGCGCAGTGAATTTGTAAGAACCCCAAAGTTCAATATAAACAACTTAACGGATAGCTGGAAAGGCAACAAATACTTGGCCAAGAAATTATCGCCAAACATGATTTTGGAATTTGCTTTAATGGTATATTTTCTCTTTGGTATGTATAGCGCGGTACCCTTAAATGACTATGGGCTTTTTCCTTTTCATTTGATGTTGTTCCTCGGTTTTGGTTTCGTTTTCTTTAAATCTTTGACAGCAAAAGCGTAGTTGCATTTTATAGCTATTCTCTAGCACATACTCTTTGGGCAAGCCTGCTAAATACTAAAATTCCAAAATAGGGTTTCGCCGAAAAATTCGTGTAATTTGCGTCCATTCATCTCAATAAAATGGTAATGGCAAGCTTTAGGAGATTAGACCCAATACAATTAAATACGTTCTTTTTGTACCTTTCTAGGCATTTAAAAAATATATAGTTTGATTGCATACCATCAAATTGACCTACATGGAAGAGATACCACGTCTAGCTAGATTGACCGCCATATTAACGCAACTACAATCCTCGAGAATTGTAACGGCCAAAACACTTGCGGACAAGCATAACGTTAGCATTAGAACAATCTATAGGGACATACGTACCCTAGAGAAATCTGGAGTACCGATTGTTACCGAAGAAGGCAAAGGTTATAGTATGATGGAAGGATATCAACTGCCACCCGTAATGTTTACGGAAGATGAAGCAAATGCTCTCATTACAGCGGAACAGTTGATCCTTAAGAACAAAGACGCTTCTTTTGTCCAGAACTATTCCGATGCCATTCTTAAAATAAAGGCGTTGCTAAAAGGCTCCCAAAAAGAGAAAACCAGCTTGCTTACGGAGCGTATCTATTTTAGCAACAACTACACCAACCAAAAGACCAGTAATTATTTGATGCGTATTCAGACGGCCATTACGCATTTTCAGGTTTTACATATTGAGTACATATCAATACATCAGAAATCTTCGGATAGGGATATAGAGCCTTTTGCATTGTATAGCACCCAAGAAAACTGGTTGCTCATAGCTTATTGTAGACTTCGCAAGGCGTTTAGGGTATTCCGAATTGACCATATTCAAAAAATCACCAATACGTATGAGCAGTTTGAATCGCACGATATGACTTTGGAAGAATATTATAAGTCGTATGAAATATACAATGAGGATTATTCTGATTTAGATAACAATTAAGTGAAGGATTTGTTTGGTATCTTTTTAAAATCTATATCCAATCCCAAATTTCAATCGATTTGTATTAAAGCCGTTTGTTTCTTCAGTTAAAAAATTCCCAACATAATCTGATAAATTTAAAATTGTTTTGGATGAAAAATTTTTAAAAATATCATAAGTCCACCGTCAATAAATCAATTGAATATGAGCTACCGATCCTGAATGATTCCGTATTCCAAAATCCGTATTTAATCTTTGAATTTATAATTCCATTTAACTCTGTTGAATTTCCATTTGACAACTCTAGTGGATAACCTATTTCTAAGCTAAAATTCTTTCTTTGCGAAAGAGTACTGGTAATGAAATTAAAAATAATAAGATGAGAGCTTTTTTCATTTTTTTCATTTTTGTTTTGACTACTAGTTTAGATATGATTCTTTTAAAAGAAATACCTTGTTCAGTAAGTAAATTTCTTAGAATATGGCTAAAAAAATCCAAGACAAATTGATACTTAATAGGTATGAGTTGACGAATTCCAACCACCCCTGACACACCCTTGTCACAACAAGCAATTATTTTTGTTCATAATCTTAAATTTTATTCTTATGACAACCACAAAAACTAATGAATTGACTATTGTTGGCATCGCTATTAGGACATCCAACGAAAAAGGAAAGGCGCAACACGATATTCCTATGCTTTGGAGAAAATTCAGCGAAGAAAACATTCCAAATCGTGTTCCCAACAAACTAAATGACACCATTTATGCCGTTTATACCGATTATGAGGGCGACCATACAAAACCCTACACCCTCGTTATCGGTTACAACGTAGCAAGTCTAAACAACATTCCAGAGGATATGACCGTAAAAATCATACCCCCCGCTAATTATAAAAAGTTTATTGCCAAAGGAAATCTAACTAAAGATGCAGTAATAAATACTTGGACGGAAATATGGAATACCGACCTGAAAAGAACGTACACTGCCGATATGGAAATATATGGCGAAAAAGCTGTCAATCCCACCAAAGGGGAAGCAGAAATTCTAGTCGCCATAGAATAATATTTTGAACCATTTCCCGCTATACCGGTGAACCTATTTTATATTTTTACGGTGTAGCGGGTTATTACTTCACAAAAGCGTTTACAATCAAATATAATTTTATACATTTTGAAGGCGTTAGAAATGCTCATCGCCAATGTCTTTAAAAAAAATAGAATTTTGGAAACTACACCTACTCCCCATTTTATGTGTGGGTATGAGCACTCTCTTCTATATTATCTTCGCCTATGATCTAGAACGCGAGAACTTCGCCGTGTTATGGGTCATCTTCGTTTTCCTTTTCTTCTTTTATTACAAGTTAATACAATTTGAAAAATGGAATTTCAAGTTTTTATTGATTACCGGCATTTTATTTCGTGGTGTTCTTCTTTTTACAGAACCCAATCTGTCCCAAGACTTTTACCGCTTTATATGGGATGGCGAGTTATTTAAAAATGGAATGAATCCTTACATCCACTTACCTAACGAACTCATTCTAAAAAATAATTTGCCCATTGCAAACGCTCAGGAGTTATATGCAGGAATGGGTGAGTTGAGCGCTAGGCATTTTAGCAATTACCCCCCGATTAATCAATTCATATTTACTTTGGCGGCCTATGTTGGGCATGGTAGTATTCTTGGCGCAATTATTACAATGCGTTTATCCGTTATTCTTGCTGATATAGGTATTCTATACTTTGGAAGGAAATTACTTCAAAAACTCAATCGTCCCAACTACATGGTCTTTTGGTATTTCCTGAATCCTTTGGTGATAATAGAACTGACCGGGAATCTTCATTTTGAAGGCGTTATGTTGTTTTTCTTTATTTGGTCGCTTTATCTGATCAAAACAAGTAAATGGTTTTTGGGTGCTCCAATATATGCCATAGCTATAATGGTAAAGCTTGTGCCCGTTCTGTTTCTACCCCTGTTCCTTAAATATTTTGGATTCAAGAAAAGTATTGGATTTTACATTTTGATAGGTTTAACGTGCTTTATTTTATTGGTCCCTTTTTATAACAACACCTTCATCGATAATTATTTACAAACGGTAGGGCTTTGGTTTTCAAATTTTGAGTTCAACGCTAGTATGTACAACCTGGTCAAAAAAATAGGAGTTACATATTTTGATGCCAAACCGTGGGAGTTGATTAAGGTGTATGGAAAATTAGTTGCAATTTTCACAATAATCGGAGCACTCTTGCTAACATTTTTTAGAAAAAATCAGCAATTCAATACCCTGATTGTTTCAATGCTTGTACTACTTTCCGGATATTACTTTTTGACCAGCACCATACACCCTTGGTATATTGTGTACCTATTAATTCTTAGTGTTTTCACAAATTATAAGTATGTCATTTTGTGGTCATTTTTGGTGATACTGAGCTATTATGCCTATTCCAATCCCGAGTATGAAGAAAATCTTTGGTTGTTGGCCATTGAATATATATTAGTCTTTGGCTTTTTGATTTATGAAATAGCAGCTAAAAAAGACAAAAAGCTATATTTCTTTAAAAAGTTAGGATCATTTTAGGTCAGTTAGAATTTATTTGTACATTTATCCCATAATGAAAGGACAAAATCACATACTATCTACATCGAGCTACACTGCTCCACTACGTCCATTCGCTCCACGCCGCCGCCCGTAAGGGTGCACATAATTTATGGAAATAGGTGAGTCCATTTCCGCAACAACCACACAAATCTTAATTAGTTATCAGTTTAAAAAAAGCCATACAATGAAAATTGTAATCGCTAACGAATCCCATTATAAATACGCACAAATCATAAGTGACACCATTACCGAATCTGCAAAGGTTCGAGGTACCGGTATTGCACAACGTACACCAGAGTATATTATCAAAAGGTTACAGAACGGCAATGCGGTAATCGCTTTGGATGGTGAAAAATTCGCTGGATTTTGCTATATCGAAGTTTGGGGCAACAAGAATTTTGTAGCAAATTCCGGGTTGATCGTTCACCCTGACTTTAGAAAGCAAGGACTTGCAAAGAAAATTAAAAAAGCGGTATTCGAGCTATCCAAGAAAAAGTTTCCAGATGCCAAAATCTTTGGAATAACCACTGGATTACCCGTAATGAAAATGAATTATGAATTGGGCTATAAGCCCGTAACTTTTTCAGAATTGACGGATGACCCCGAGTTCTGGAAAGGGTGCCAGACTTGTAAAAATTTTGATATCCTTACAAGAACGGAACGTAAAATGTGCCTTTGTACAGGAATGTTGTATGACCCCGAGGCCAGTAAATACAAATCAAGAAAACTGAACGGAAAAGCTTTTCAACGGTTAAAAGAAATGAAGCAGAACCTTTTCCTTAAAAAGAAAAATAAATAGTGGTCAGTTCAAGCTGTCATGCTGAGTATAGTCAAAGCATGAAGCGTCATAAAAGCCAAGATGCAAAATGGATTCCCGCCTGAGCAGGAATAACAAAATAAACCAAATGAAAAAATTAGTTTTAGCCTATAGTGGCGGTCTGGACACTTCGTACTGTGCCAAGTACCTATCAAAAGAAGGATATGAAGTCCATGCCGTAAGTGTTAATACCGGGGGATTTTCAGAACAGGAAATTCTCAATATCCAACAAAAAGCCTTGGAACTAGGGGCAACAACCTATACATCGATTGATGCGGTATCCAATTTTTATGATAAAGTAGTAAAGTACCTCATCTTTGGGAATGTACTGCGAAATAATACCTATCCCCTATCCGTAAGCGCTGAACGAATCGTGCAGGCCATAGAAATTGTAGATCATGCCAAAAAGATTGGTGCTACGGCTATCGCCCATGGCAGTACGGGAGCAGGAAATGACCAAGTAAGGTTCGATATGATCTTTCAAATTTTGGCTCCAGAAATCCAAATAATAACACCGATTCGGGATAATAAACTATCAAGGGAAGAAGAAATCGACTATCTACGGGAAAACGGAATCGATTATTCCTGGGAAAAGGCAAAATACTCGATCAACAAAGGATTATGGGGTACTTCGGTAGGAGGTGAAGAAACACTGACCTCACACCTACCATTGCCAGAATCAGCATTCCCAACTCAATTGGAAAAAGAACTCCCCAAAGAACTTAAACTAAGTTTTGAACAAGGAGAGCTAATAGCGATTGATGGTGAATCCGCTCCGCCTGTTGAGAATATTGAAAAACTGGAAGATATCGCTTCCAAGTATGCTATAGGAAGAGATATTCATGTAGGCGATACTATCATTGGTATAAAAGGAAGAGTGGGCTTTGAGGCCGCTGCTTCGCTCATCATTATAAAAGCGCATCATTTACTGGAAAAGCACACCCTGAGCAAGTGGCAACAATACCAAAAAGAACAATTGGGCAATTTTTATGGTATGCTTTTACACGAAGGAAATTATTTGGACGAGGTTATGCGGAATATTGAAGCGTTCCTATCGGACACACAGAAAAAAGTTTCGGGAGATGTCCATATCACACTACACCCATACCGATTTGAACTCAACGGAATTTCATCTAAACAAGATTTAATGAATGCCTCTTTTGGCAGTTATGGTGAAATGAACAAAGGCTGGACAGCGGATGACGCCAAAGGGTTTATCAAAATCCTTTCAAACTCAGGGAAAATAGCTAACCATGTAAACCAACAAAATGATTAAAGCAGGAATTATTGGTGGGTCTGGGTATACGGGCGGTGAATTGGTAAGACTTTTATTGAATCATCCTCAGGTCAATATCGATTTTGTTTACAGTACAACACGTGCGGGACAACCTGTTACCGCTACCCATCAGGATTTATTGGGATTGACGGATTTAAAATTTTCAGGTGAAGTAAATTCAGGTGTTGATGTAGTTTTTCTTTGCTTGGGCCATGGAAATTCAACCAAATTTTTAGCGGAAAATAGTTTTGATACACATACTAAAATCATTGATCTAAGCAACGATTTTAGATTACAAAAAGATGCTGAATACCATAAAAAAACATTTATTTATGGCCTTCCCGAATTGAACAAAGAGAAAATAAAAACTGCGGCTGCCATTGCAAATCCAGGTTGTTTTGCAACCGCTATACAATTGGCCCTGTTGCCTTTGGCCAAAGCGGATGTGCTACAGAACGATATCCATATAAATGCGGTAACAGGGAGCACGGGTGCAGGTGTTGGACTATCATCTACTTCCCATTTTAGTTGGAGAAATAACAATGCTTCTTGGTACAAACCCTTCACCCATCAACATTTAGGTGAAATTGGAGAAAGCTTGAATTCCTTTGGAAACAAAACCGCAAAGCTACATTTCTTGCCCAATCGGGGTAATTTCACAAGGGGTATTTTGGCTACGGCTTATACCAGATTTGAAGGTTCGTTGAACGAAGCAAAGAAGCTTTACAAAGAATTCTATTCAGATACCATTTTTACACAACTTTCAGAAGAGCCCATTCACTTAAAACAAGTAGTGAACACGAATCAATGTCATGTTCACTTACACAAACACGAAGATATTTTATTGATAACCTCGGCAATAGATAATTTAATCAAAGGTGCCTCGGGACAAGCTGTCCAAAATATGAATTTGATGTTCGATTTTTTTGAAAATACGGGCCTACAACTAAAAGCGGGAGTTTTTTAGATAATAAAAATATTGAGTCGAGCTGTCTCATCGAGCGCAGTCAAGATGTGAGACTATAGAGAAAAATTAAATATCTCTCGACTGCGCTAGAGGTGACAAAAAGAAGATAAAATGAAAATAGCAATTATAGGAGCGGGAAATTTGGGTTTGGCCATTGCAAAGGGTGTTTTGCATAGCAATGGTGCAACGACCATGTACTTGACTAAAAGGAATACTACGGAAATCATGGATTTCGAAAAATATGGCAACGTCACCGTTACCTGGGACAACCGAGAAGCTGTAAAAAAATCCGATATCTTGATTTTTGCAGTGCAACCTGGACATTTTTCAGGTATTCTTGAGGATATATTGGACTTGCTAACCGAAAAACACGTAATCATCAGTACAATTACAGGCTTCAGTATTTCCAAAATAGAGGAAATCATTGGTTCGGATAAATACATTATTCGAAGTATGCCCAATACTGCGATTTCCGTAGGAAATTCAATGACATGCCTTTGTAGCAACGAGTTGGGGGAAAAAAGGATTGACCTTTCAAAAGCTATTTTCAATAGAATGGGACATACTTTGGAAATTCCCGAAGAGCAGATGCAGGCTGCTACCGTAATCTGTGCCAGTGGTATCGCCTTTTGGATGCGTTTGATTCGAGCAACTACCCAGGGAGCAATTCAATTGGGTTTCGATGCCAAGGAAGCGCAAGAACTGGCAATGCATACCTGCAATGGTGCAGCTAGTCTTTTAATCGAGTCTAAAAGCCACCCCGAAGAAGAGATAGATCGGGTCACTACCCCAAAAGGATGCACAATTTCAGGTTTGAACGAAATGGAGCATCAAGGATTGAGTTCTTCTTTAATTCGAGGGATAGTCACCTCTTTTGAAAAAATAAGCCAAATCAGAAAAGGATGAAAAATATAAACACAAACTCAAATATCAAACATAAACTCAAGCCTAAAAAATTGCACTTGTATTTAATATTTGAGTTTGAATTTGATACTTGAACTTGATATTTGAACATGAACTTGAATTCTAGATGAAACTATTTGATGTATATCCTTTATATGATGTTACCCCAGTATCTGCCAAGGGTATTGAACTAACAGATGACAAAGGCAAAAAATATCTCGATTTCTACGGAGGCCATGCCGTGATTTCCATTGGGCATTCCCATCCACATTATGTGAATCGGTTGAAAGAGCAATTGGACAAGATTGGATTTTACAGCAACTCCATCCAAAATCCAATTCAAAAAGAGCTTGCTTCCGCTCTGGGAAAAGCTTCAAATTGTGAAGCTTATAACCTTTTTATGTGCAATTCGGGCGCAGAAGCCAATGAAAATGCTTTAAAACTGGCATCCTTTCATACCCAAAAATCCAAGGTAATCGCCTTTAACAACAGCTTCCATGGAAGAACCTCGGCCGCAGTTGCCGCTACGGACAATCCCAATATAAATGCACCCATAAACAAACAGCAAGAGGTAACTTTTCTTCCTCTAAACGATTTTGAAGCCTTTGAAAAAGCAATGGATTCGGACGAGTACTGCGCTGTTATCCTAGAAGCAATTCAAGGAGTTGGTGGTCTGGATGAGCCCACAACCCAATTTTATCAATTCATTGCGGAACACTGTAAAAAGAAAGGTATTGTCCTCATAGCGGACGAAGTACAATCGGGATTTGGGCGAAGTGGAAAGTTTTTTGCCTTTCAACATCATTTGGACCCTGAGCGGAGTCCAACGGACACTGAGCGGAGTCGAAGTGTACAACCCGATATTATTTCTATCGCCAAAGGCATGGGAAACGGTTTTCCTGTCGGTGGTATTCTTGTACATGAATCCATTAAAGCTTCTTACGGTCTCTTGGGAACCACTTTTGGTGGCAATCATTTGGCCTGTGCAGCGACCCTGGCTGTTTTAGAGGTTCTGAAAGAAGAAGATTTGCTGGTAAATGCTAACGAGTTGGGCAGCTATTTTAAAGAAAAAGCCAAAGAATTTTTAGAAATAAAAAAAGTAAAAGGAAAAGGATTGATGCTAGGTTTGGAATTTGAATTTGAAGTGGCCGATTTGCGAAAAAGACTTATTTACAACCAACATATGTTCACAGGAAGTGCAAAAAACAAAAAACTGCTACGGTTTTTACCCGCTCTTAATATAACCAAAACCCATATCGATTTATTTTTTGAGGGACTACAAAAAGAGTTGGGATAATGTTTCGGCCAAGCTCAACACTCCACCCTTCGACTACGCTCAGGGTACGGATTCTAACTAAACGGATTCTAACTAAGCTGAAAATGACAAAAAAATAAAATGAAAAACTATTTATCCATAAATGATATTGATTCGCTTCCCAATTGGGTAGACGAAGCGATTGCATTAAAAAAAGACCCCTATCAATTTAAAGAAATGGGTAAGCACAAAACCATCTGTCTTTTATTTTTTAACAATAGCCTAAGAACTCGGTTAAGCACTCAAAAAGCAGCCATGCATATGGGAATGGAAGTAATGGTAATGAATTTTGGAAGTGAAGGCTGGGCTCTGGAATATGAGGATGGAACTGTGATGGATCAAGGAAACTCAGAACACATTAAAGAAGCTGCCAAGGTGGTTTCCCAATATTGCGATATTATCGCCATAAGGGCGTTTGCCAAACTTAAAGACAGAACAAAGGATGAAGCGGAAGAAGTGCTCAATGGTTTTACCAAGTACGCATCCATTCCAGTAGTAAATATGGAAAGTTCCATTGCGCATCCGTTACAGGCTCTCGCTGATGCCATTACCATAACGGAAAGCAATACCAAACCTAAACCCAAGGTGGTATTATCATGGGCCCCACACCCAAAAGCGTTACCGCACGCCGTGGCAAATTCATTTATTGAAATGATAAAAAAACAAAACGTTGAATTTACCATTACGCACCCAAAAGGTTACGAGCTAAATCCGTCAATTACGAAAGGCTGCGCTATTGAATATGACCAAAACAAAGCCTTGGAAAATGCTGATTTTGTCTATGTAAAAAATTGGAGCAGCTATTCAGATTATGGAAAGGTGTTATCACAGGATAGTCATTGGATGATGACCCAAGCCAAATTGGGAAGTGCAAAATTCATGCATTGCCTTCCCGTCCGTAGAAATGTAGTGGTCGAAGATGCCGTATTGGATGGAGGACAGTCTTTGGTTTTGGAGCAGGCGAACAACAGAACCTTTGCAGCACAGATAGTGCTAAAAAAAATACTGGAACACAGTAATGTTTTCTCTGCCAAAGGGAAAGAATAAAGGAGATAATCTATGAAAACCAAATTATCCATAGTAAAAATAGGAGGTAACATCATTAATGATGACCAGGAGTTATCCAGATTTTTGAAGCTGTTCTCAAAAATTAAGGGGAACAAAATCTTGGTTCACGGAGGAGGCAAAAAGGCCACGGAGATTGGAGAAAAACTCGGAGTCATTTCCAAAATGGTCAATGGAAGAAGAATAACCAATACCGAAAGCTTGGATGTTGCCATCATGGTTTATGGCGGATTATTGAACAAAAAAATTGTAGCTGAACTTCAAGCTTTGGGTTGCAACGCCATAGGGATGAGCGGTGCTGATGGAAATACCATCACTGCTAAGAAAAGACCTGTAGGCGATATTGATTTTGGGCTTGTTGGCGATGTGGAAAAAGTAAATTCCAGTAGTATTTCGGTTTTCTTAAACGCTGGTCTTACCCCTACTTTTTGTGCATTGACCCACAACGGCAAAGGACAATTGTTAAACACCAATGCGGACACTATTGCAGCAGAACTGGCAATTGCCATGTCATCAGAATTTGAAACTACGTTATATTATTGTTTTGAGAAAAAAGGAGTACTGCGAAGCATTGATGACGAAAATTCCGTACTTCAACACATCGATTCCAAGAAATACAAGTCCCTTTTGGCAGATGGAATCATAGCAGATGGAATGCTCCCAAAAATGCACAACTGCTTTCATGCATTACAACAGAACGTAAAACAAGTTTGTATAGGAAATAGTGATATGCTTCAAGAAGAAAATTCAAATTTTACAACGCTTACCTTATGAAAATACACCAAACGGAACTATCCCAAAAGGCAATACAACTTCTGAAAGAGCTGATTGCCATTCGCTCATTTTCTAGAGAAGAGGATAAAACAGCGGATACCATTCAAAAATGGTTGGCCAATTTCGGAATTGAAACGGAGCGACAGTTCAACAACGTGTATGCGTTCAACAAGCATTTTGATGAAAACAAGCCTACCCTACTTTTAAATTCCCATCATGACACCGTTAAACCCAATAGTGCCTATACCAAAGACCCTTTTGATCCACATATTGAAGATGGAAAATTGTTTGGCTTGGGAAGTAATGATGCGGGTGGTTGTTTGGTCTCGCTTTTAGCCACTTTTACGCATTTTTATAATCAGGAAGACCTAAGTCACAATATTATCATGGCAGCTTCTGCGGAAGAAGAAAATGCTGGGGAACGAAGCTTAAGGGGCTTATTGCCCATGCTTCCAGAAATAGATGTGGCCGTTGTTGGAGAGCCTACCCTAATGGATCTGGCCATAGCTGAAAAGGGATTGGTCGTTTTTGATGCTGTAGTGGAAGGAACGCCATCACATGCGGCGCATCCAAATGATAACAATTCCATTTACAATACCATCGAGGTGCTTGAGTGGTTCAAAAAACATACCTTCGATAAAACTTCCGATGTTTTGGGCGAAGTAAAAATGACGGTGACCCAAATTAAAGCGGGAAGCCAGCATAATGTGGTACCTGCGCAAGTGGATTTGGTAATCGATGTTCGTGTAAATGACCGCTATTCCAACAAGGAAATAGCTGAGATACTTCAAAATGAAGCGCCTTGTAAAATTACCCCACGTTCGTTACGACTGAATTCTTCAGCCATTGACCCTGACCATGATTTGGTAAAAAGCGGACTTGCACTTGGCAGAAAAACCTACGGTTCACCCACACTTTCGGACCAAGCGGCCTTGAGTTGCCAATCCGTTAAACTGGGTCCTGGCGATAGCACACGGTCCCATTCTGCCAATGAGTTTATTTATGTCGATGAAATCGAGAAAGGCATAGATTTGTACATCAAAATATTGGAAGGATTTTTAAAATAAGTATTGAGAGATTAGATGTGAGAAGTTAGATGAAAAATCAATCACATATCTCATATCTCATATCTAACATCTAATAAAACATGAAACTCTGGGACAAAGGATTTAGTACAGACCAAAAAATAGACCATTTTACCGTAGGTAATGATAGGGAATTGGATTTGCTACTGGCAAAGTATGATGTAATCGCCTCGAAGGCACACGCCAAAATGTTAGGTGATGTAGGATTGATCACCAAAGACGAATCGGAAGATTTGGTCAGGGAATTGGATAGTATCGCAAAAACCATTGATGGCGGCACTTTTACCATTGAGGACTCCTTTGAGGACATGCATTCCAAAATTGAGTTTTTGCTTATAGAAAAGCTTGGGAATACGGGTAAAAAAATCCATACCGCACGATCCCGAAACGATCAGGTTTTAGTGGCCATGCAATTGTATCTTAAAAACGAGTTGACCGAAATAAAAAGCGAGGTCAGAATCCTTTTTGATTTACTTTTGGATTTAGCTGAAACGCATCGGTCCACCCTACTTCCAGGTTATACACACTTGCAAATTGCCATGCCCTCTTCTTTTGGGCTGTGGTTTTCAGCTTATGCCGAAAGCTTGATCGATGATTTGTATTTTGTTAATGCCGCTTACAAGATAGCTGACCAAAATCCACTGGGAAGCGCTGCGGGTTATGGCAGTTCTTTTCCTGTGGACAGAACATCTACCACCAAAGAGATGGGGTTTACAACGATGAAATACAATGTGGTCGCTGCCCAAATGGGCCGTGGGAAAGTAGAAAAAGCGGCGGCATTCGGTATTTCCAGTATCGCTTCAACACTTTCCAAGCTGGCTATGGACATCTGTTTATACATGAGCCAAAATTTTGATTTCATCACTTTCCCGGATGAACTGACCACGGGAAGCAGTATCATGCCACACAAAAAAAACCCTGATGTTTTTGAACTGATCCGGGCCAAATGCAACAAGATTCAAGCAGTGCCCAATCAGCTTGTTCTCATTACAAATAATCTACCAAGTGGATACCATAGAGACCTTCAATTGGTCAAAGAAGTTATAGTGCCCGCAATTCAAGATATTAAGGCCTGTCTGGAGTTGATGCACTTTAGTCTAAAAGAAATCAAGGTCAATGACAAAATTCTCGAAGACCCAAAATACAATTACCTCTTCAGTGTGGATACCTTGAACGAGCTGGTTAAGAATGGAATGCCCTTTAGGGATGCCTACAAAAAAATGGGTGCTGAAATCGAAGCCGGAACTTTTCAGCCAAAAAAAGACATTCACCATACCCATGAAGGCAGTTTGGGAAATTTGTGTTTGGAGGAAATTAGGGAGAAGATGAAAGGAATAACTGACCATTACATTTAAAATGAAGGCAGTTATATACAAAAAGTATGGTGCTCCAGATGTTCTTGAATTAAAAGAGATTGATAAGCCAACACCAAAAGATAATGAGGTTCTCATAAAAATTTTTGCAGCTACAGTTACTTCTGGAGATGTGAGGCTTCGCAGTTCGGATTTTCCTCCACTATTTTGGCTTCCCGCAAGATTGATATTCGGGTTGTTTAAGCCCAAGAAAAAGATTCTTGGCCATGAGTTTTCAGGAATAATTGAAGGAAAAGGAAGAAATGCTACAAAGTTTAAAATAGGTGATGAAGTTTTTGGCACTACTACAATGCAAAATTCAGGTTCTTATGCAGAATTTACTTGCTTGCCCGAGCAATGGAAACATGGCGTCATTGATTTAAAGCCAACAAACCTTAATTTTAAAGAAGCTGCCGCTTTGCCCATTGGAAGTATGACCGCTCTTTTTCTATTGGAAAAAGCAAAAATTTCAGAAGGCAAGAACGTATTGATCTATGGGGCATCTGGAAGCGTTGGGAGCTATGCCGTACAGGTTGCAAAATATTTTGGCGCATCTGTTACAGGTGTATGCGGTACTTCAAACATAAACATGATAAAATCACTAGGCGCTGTTAAAGTAATCGATTATAAAAAAGAAGATTATACGTTGTTCAACGGGAAATTTGATATTGTTTTTGATGCTGTTGGAAAAACAACCAAATCAAAAGCAAAAAAAGTTCTGAAAAAGGACGGTGTTTTTATTTCTGTTAAAATGTTGACCAAAGAAAAAAGGGAACACCTTTTAAGATTAAAGGAATTGGCAGAAAAAGAAAAACTAAAACCATTCATTGACTCATGCTATCAACTTGAAGATATTGTGAGTGCACATGAATACGTAGATCAAGGGCATAAAAGAGGGAATGTCGTTATTGAAATAAGCCAGTAAATGGATTTTTCAAAGTTCTTATATCAATAATTATTTTATCATTCCCAAATTAATCACCTCTTGCTCTGTTAAATGTCGCCAATGTCCACGCGGAAGGTCCTTTTTGGTAAGTCCGGCAAAAACTACCCTGTCCAGTTTGATTACATTATAATTCAAATGCTCAAAAATCCTACGGACAATGCGGTTGCGACCACTATGAATTTCAATGCCAACCTCTTTTTTTGGTGCGCCCTGTATATAACTTACGTCATCTACCTGCACCTTGCCATCTTCCAATTCCAACCCCTCTTGAATTTTACGTAAGTCGGATAGGGCCAGATTTTTGTCCAAGTGAACATGGTAGATTTTCCGTACCCCGTGTTTGGGATGCGTCAATTTTTTCGTCATATCGCCATCATTGGTAAACACCAAAAGTCCTGTCGTGTTCCTGTCCAATCGGCCTACCGGCAACAAACGGGATTTGGAAGCACTGGAAACGAGCTCCATTACTGTGCGCCTACCCTTTTCATCATTGGTCGTGGTGATAAAATTTTTGGGTTTGTTGAGGAGTATATATTCTTTCTTTTCGGGGTTTAGCTTTCTACCGTCAAAACGCACATCATCGGTCAGCTGAACTTTATAGCCCATTTCCGTGACTACTTTTCCGTTTACGGATACGTTGCCCGCCGCAATATAGGTATCCGCTTCCCTACGCGAACAGATGCCCGCATTGGCTATGTAACGATTTAAACGTATTTCGTTGGGGTTGGTGTTTTTTGGTGGGGCAGCCTTTTTTCTTGCAAGGTTGTAACTTTTGGAATATTGCTTTTTCTTATCTCCGCCAGTCGTTCTATTGGAAGGTTTACCTTTTCGGTTATAGTCTGATTTCGCCATCAGTCATTAAATTTTTTGCAAAGGTAGCTCATTTTGATTTCTTAAAAATCTTTTGAGCGATACATAGCCTATTCATCAATTGATAAATTAAATCCGTCGATTACAACTAGATTTTTATATTAAATTTCGCGAACTTCACTTATCGATGGGTATAAATCTTTAAAAGCAATTCATATCCTTATAGTCATAAGTCATTATAAGAAAATAAAATGAACTACATAAGCATCATAATTTCAATAGCGGCATTGACAATTTCTGGGCTCACTTTTTGGTTGACAAGACTGAAAAAAGGTGTTGTAAAAATGACAAAACCAACAATTATATTTTTCGGACCAGACGGTGGTGGAGAAAAGCACAATAAAGTATTTATAAGGACTTTACTTTATAGCACATCAGATAAAGGACAATATATTCAAAATATGTTTATTCGATTGCAACGTGGTGAATCTGTGCAAAATTTCAACGTTTGGGTTTATGACGACAATGGACTAGTTCGAGGAAGCGGCCTTTTTGTAGGTAAAAATGGTATTGCTTGTAATCATCATTTTTTGCTGCCCAAGGACGGAGAAGAATATTCATTTTTAACGGGTGACTATTTACTACAAGTTTTTATCGAGCCAGTTAATGATAAACCAAAAATTATATTTGAACAAAAGCTTCAATTAAAAAAAGAGCAATCTGAAGAAATGAAAACTCGAACTGCTGGAACCTATTTTGACTGGGCGCCAAATACGCAAACCTATTTTTCACATGTCGACATTCGACCTAAAGAAGTCAAGGAAATATCACACTTAAATAAGGTTTTTACTAGTGATAAGAAATATTAAAACGGTTTATAACATTGTGTAAAAACGCGTTAAAACACATTTTACACTAACTGATAAGTATTCTTACAAAAATCCAGACTAGCTATTCACCTTCAAACTCAACCGTAGATTGCCGTTCTCGGTTCACCAGCAACTTGGTAACATCCGGTCTTGCATAATGGCCTACGGGGTCAAAATTCTGGCGTTCTTCGTATACACGGTTAAAATCCAGCGTTTGATAAATCAATCCTTCTTTATCCACTATGGGTTCTACCAACCACTCGCCGTTGGGGCCCGCAATGGCAGAACCACCATTGGCCAAAACTTTAGGGGCTTTTTCCAAGATCTTATCCAAATGTGGGGTAGTTTTTGGAAAATCGGATGTTCGCATCAACGAAGAAACCGAAACTACAAAGCTTCTTGATTCCCTGGCAATAAATCGGGTAATGTCTTTTGTATTGTGCAATCCACCAGGCCAAACGGCTATATGTAGATTTTCACCCTGTCCATATAGGGCAGCTCGGGGAAGTGGCATCCAATTTTCCCAACAATTGAGTCCGCCAACGGTGAATTGCTTTAATGGATGTACCTGTAGGCCATTGCCATCCCCAGGTGCCCAGGTCAAACGTTCATCATAAGTAGGCTGCAATTTACGGTGTACCGATTTTATTACTCCATTTTCATTGATATAGATGAGGGAACAGTAGATGCTATGTCCTCCCCTGTCCTTTGCACGTTCCATGATTCCCAAGTAAATGGCTATCGTATGTTCTTTGGCAAGATTGCAAATTGTATCCAACTCTCCTGCTTCAATCTGAATCGAGTTTCTAACATAATGCGCATGAAGTTCCTTATTTACTTTTAAATCCCATGCAGCACCTTCGGTATGTGCCAACCAGAAGGGGTATCCCGGTAAAAAAGCTTCACCAAAAATAATAAGCTCGGCCTTTTCCATGACCGCTTCCAATATTGAAGCTTCTATTTTTTGTAAAGTCGCACGTTTGTCCAACCAGACCGGGGCTATCTGCGCCATGGCAACTTTTAGGTAGTTCTCCATTACAAAATTCGATTTAAGACCAAATCAATATCAATCAGTAAAATACTGAAAACGCCGGCAACAATGATAAATTTTAAAATATTGTGCAGCCAGACATAGTGTTTTTTGCCGTTGGCTCTCCATAACAAAATAATGAAAAGCAATAATAGACCGATACATGCCAAAAAGAATATATACATATAGCCAATATCAAAAATGTTTATCAACAGGAGCGAAGGAATAAGTGTTAGCACAATCAACAGACCAATAATCAACTTTGAAATGTTGGTTCCATATAAAATTGGAATGGTTTTATAGTTTTGAGCCATATCACCGGCCATATTCTCCAAATCCTTTATCATTTCCCGAGCCAATATCAATAGGAAAAGAAAAAGCGCATGGACAAAAATTACTGTTTGAAAGTTGGCGTAGTAAACAAAAACCACAAAAAACGGAGCAATGGCCAAGGAAGATGAAACCAAATTCCCTATAAAAGGGATACGTTTTAGTTTATGGGAGTACAGCCATATTCCAAAAATGTATGCGGAGAAGAAAAAAACGGCCCTGAACGATATATAACTTGCAGCTATCACCGCTAAAAAATTGAGAATAAAATATGTTGTCAGTTTAAAACGTTGGCTCACCAATCTGTCCAACATGCTTTTTGTTGGTTTATTGATCAGGTCCTTTTCGGCATCGTAAAAATTATTGATGATATATCCGCTTGCAATGACAAGGGCTGATGCCGTTACTATCAAGAAAAGATTAAAATCCAAAATTACATCGTGCAGTGGTAAGTCTGGCGATAGTATATAAATGGAAGCCAAATATTGAGCAAGGGTAATCATTAAAATATTGTATCCCCTAACTACGGAAAATAAACTCAACAGCTTAAACAGCAGTAGTTTATTTTTTCTATTGAGCATGTGATGGGATTAGAAGTTGTAGACCACTTCCAGATTATGTCCCTGAAGGGATTTTTTAGCTTTTTCCAAATCTTGGGTAAAGCCCAAAATGTAGCCCCCGCCCCCCGATCCACAAAGTTTTAAGTAATAATCATTGGTCTCTATGCCTTTCTGCCAAAGTTGGTGAAATTTGGATGGTATCATGGGCTTAAAGTTGTCAAAGACCACGTGGGAAAGTTCTTTTAGGTTACCGAACAGGGATTTTACATTGCCATTTAAAAAATCCTCTACGCAGGCATCCGTGTGTTTTATGAATTGATTTTTGATCATACTACGGAATCCTTCCTGCTTCATTTTTTCCATAAAAATCTGGACCATGGGTGCCGTCTCTCCCGTAATGCCACTATCCAACAAAAATACTGCGCCTTTACCTTCCTTGTTCTGTGAAGGAATGATAGTGGATTCTATATTGTCCTTTGAATTTATTAAAATGGGCAGGCTTAAATAGCTGTTCAAAGGGTCGAGGCCAGAAGATTTTCCGTGGAAAAAGGACTCCATTTTACCAAATATCTTCTTGAGCTTCAAAAGTTTTTCGCGGGTAAGGTTCTCTAAAACCGTTATTTTGTCCGTAGCGTACTTGTCATATATTGCAGCAACCAAAGCTCCGCTACTGCCAATACCATATCCTTGTGGAATGGAACTGTCAAAATACATTCCGTTTGCCACGTCCGCTTCAAGAGTTTGTAAATCAAAAGAAACCAAACTTTGTTCTTTTTGTTCCAATTTTCTTAAATAACCAACATATTCCTTTAAACTGTCATTTGATTTTTTAGCTTCGTCCGAAAGGTTATCATCGGTTTTTAAAGCACCTTTAAAAAAATTATATGGAATGGAAAGGCCTTTGGAATCTTTGATAATTCCATACTCGCCAAAAAGTAGAATTTTAGAGTAAAATAGCGGTCCTTTCATATGAGGTTTAGGAATATAACTCAATTTGTTTAACGCTAAACGAAATAAAGATAAACATTATTGGTCTTATTAGCTTAAAACTTTCAGTTAATTGCATTTTTCTACGTTCAGAATCACTATTTGGTGTATTTGAACGGGTTGTATCAATATAATTTTTTTGCACCATTTCCTATGCGGTCACAAATATAATGTCCCTTCTCACAATGCACAACTAATTCATCTTGAATAAATTGAATAACTTTCTCTTTTACGGATTCAGGATACAATACATGGACATTGGCACCGGCATCCAACGTAAAACATACTGGTACCTTGGTCAGCGCTCTATACTCCCAAATTTTATTGATGATTTCCAAAGTATCCGGTTTCATCAAAATAAAGTAAGGCATGCTGGTCATCATCATCGCATGTAAGGTGAGTGCCTCGCTTTCAACAATATCTATAAACCTATTTAAATTTCCTTCTTCAAAAATTGTTTTGAGCTTATCCAAATTTTCGTGGGCCTGGGCAAAACGTCTTTCAGCATAAGGATGGTCGTGCATTAAATTATGACCAACCGAGCTACTAACTTTTTTTTGCCCTTTGTGTACCAATAAGATAGTATCATGAAAATTTTTAAAAACAGAATCAACTTTATAGGGGTATTGTATTCCATACAAATCCGAACTTTCATTAATTGAATAATGTCTTCCCCATTGGATCAAGTCACCTTCAATACTTCTACTTGCACTACCAGAACCCAAACGTGCCAAAAACGAAGCTTTTCTCTTAAAAAAGATGGCATCCATGGTTGGGTTCATTTTCTTTTCAATGTCCATCAAACATAAAGACAAGGCTGCCATTCCACTTGCCGAAGATGCTATGCCACTACTGTGCGGAAAAGAGTTTGATGTCTCGATTTTAAAGTGATAGGATTTTAAAAAGGGAAGGTACTTTTCTACCCGTTCAAAAAAAGTCTGGATCTTCGGTTTAAAGTCTTCCTTGGATTTCCCTTCAAAAAACAATTCAAAAGAAAATTTTGAACTACCAAGCTCACTTTTTTCATAAGAAAGCGAAGTTGTTGTGGCGCTTGCATCCAACGTAAAACTTATAGAGGGATTGGCAGGAATCTGATCTGCCCTTTTTCCCCAATATTTTACCAATGCAATATTACTGGGAACTTTCCAAGTTACTTTTCCTGATAATGGCAGTTCTTCGCATGCACTGGGCAGAAAGTCTTTTTCAGTCATTAAAAATGTTTGGGCAAATATAAGAATGCAGGTAACGATACAGGAAATAGGTATAAATAAATTCTTATTTTAGGGGGAATTGCACTGATCATGAAGAAAAAAATTATTTATATCGCTATAGCCGTCATTATTTGTATTCTAATTGGCTTTCTTTCCAGCTTTGCTACCCAGAGTTCTGTAAACGATTGGTTTCTAACATTGAACAAGCCCAGTTTTAATCCTCCTAATTGGTTATTCGCCCCAGTTTGGACGGTCCTGTATATTTTAATGGGGATTTCTGCAGGGATTGTATGGTCCAAAGGGGTTCATCACATTTGGGTAAAAACAGCATTATATCATTTTGGGTTTCAATTATTGTTCAATGCTTTATGGAGTATTGTATTCTTTGGACTTAAGAATCCTTTAATGGCGCTAGTGGTCATTCTAATTTTGTTTACTTTAATAATATTGACCATAAAATGGTTCAATATCGTGAGTAAAACTGCGGCAATACTTCTTGTACCCTACCTTTTGTGGGTGGGTTTTGCTACAATCTTGAACTATAAAATTTGGGAGTTAAATTGATTTTTAGAAGTCAGTAGATAGTTACTTAACTAAAATTAAGTTTACGTCAATAATTTCAGGCTGAGCGCAGTCGAAGCCCAATTTTAAAAGTTATGCGTTCTCGACTGCGCTCGAGCTGACAGTTTAGAAAATTACCCTGTTCTGGTTCTCCATTTAATAGATAGCTGAAATTATACGTATTTATCCAATTAGCCCTATTAATATTTAATTATTGCTTTTACAGGCTATCGCAATCAACTTTTGTATTGTGTTCAAGTTACGTGTAGTTGCTTCAACTTTGAGTTTTCGCTCTATCAAATTATTGTTCAATTTTGCTTTTCCATAGCCTGTTTTACAATATAAAAAGACGCATGTATCCTTTATGTAAAATTCTTCATTGATAAATTGTTCTTTATTGAATTCTTCGATTAACTGATTGACCGGCGGTTTTTTGAGGAAGGCAAAATATAGCTTATTTTCTTCCGCCCGGCCTAAAAAGGGATTTATACTTAAAACATTTTTTAAATTTTCGCCCGTCGTCACCAAAGTTGGCACATCAAATCCAAAGCTGCTTAAGATAGCATCATGAATAACTTTTTGGAGAAAATCCATATCGGTTTCTTCACTTTTAAAAACCACATTACCACTTTGTATATAGGTTTCAACATTTTGTAGACTTGCTTTTTCCAAAGTCTGTCTTAGATCGGCCATCCCAATCTTTTTTTGGCCGCCAACATTGATTCCTCTAAGTAGGGCAATATATGTTTTCATGGTCAATAATTCCGGGGAATAAAACTACTACGATTTATTTTAGTAAATTCAAACGCAATAAATCAACAGAATGAATCAGTATATCCTTGCCTTGGATCAAGGCACCACAAGCTCCAGAGCTGTAGTTTTTGATAAAAAGGGAGCAATAATCTCCGTAGCCCAAAAAGAGTTTACCCAGATTTTCCCAAAGCCGGGGTGGGTAGAACATGATGCCGATGAAATCTGGGCTACACAAGCTGGTATAGCCGCTGAGGCCGTGAGTAAAAAAGGGTTAAAAGGAGAACAGATAGCGGCCATTGGAATTACAAACCAACGCGAGACCGTTGTGGTTTGGGATAGAAATACTGGAGAGCCCATATATAATGCCATTGTGTGGCAGGATAAACGAACTGCAGATTATTGTGATGAATTAAAAAAGGAGGGGAAATCGGAAATGATTCGTGAGAAGACAGGTTTAGTTATCGATTCCTATTTCTCAGGCACAAAGGTAAAGTGGATTCTTGATAACGTAGAAGGCGCGCGCAAAAAAGCTGAGGCAGGCGATTTGGTTCTAGGTACAATTGACACTTGGCTTATTTGGAAAATGACAGAGGGAAATTTGCATATTACCGATGTTACGAATGCTTCACGGTCATTACTTTTCAATATTAATTCCATGGAATGGGACGACCAACTTTTGGACCTTTTTACCATTCCAAAAAGTATGTTGCCAGAGGTGAAACAGTCCAGTGAGGTCTATGGGCAGACCAGCCCTAATTTTTTTGCTGCCAAAATTCCAATCGCCGGAATCGCCGGTGACCAACAGGCAGCACTTTTTGGACAAATGTGCACTAAGCAAGGTATGGTAAAGAACACATATGGCACTGGTTGTTTTATGCTCATGAATATTGGCGAAAAACCCATTGTATCCAAAAACAACTTGTTGACCACTGTGGCATGGAAAATAAATGGAAAGACACATTATGCACTCGAAGGTAGCATCTTTATTGCCGGTGCCGTTGTGCAATGGCTTCGAGATAGTTTAAAAATTATAAAGACCTCCTCCGAAGTAGAAAGATTGGCAAGTTCAGTGGACAGTACGGAAGGTGTTTATTTTGTACCTGCTTTTGCCGGGTTGGGAGCTCCGCATTGGAACCAACATGCGCAAGGAACAATTTTTGGGCTTACTCGGGGCAGTACAGATGCACACATTGCCAGGGCAGCGCTGGAATCCATAGCCTATCAAACCATGGATATCTTAAAAGCGATGGAAGCAGATTCAGGAATTTCAATAAAAGAACTTAGGGTAGACGGAGGTGCTACGGTAAATAATATGCTTATGCAATTTCAGGCCGATGTTTTGAACACTGTGACCGTTCGTCCAAAAATAGTGGAAACAACTGTTATGGGTGCTGCCTACTTGGCTGGGCTTGCAGTAGGTTATTGGAAAAATCAAGAAGAAATACAGGATATATGGCAGACTGATATACACTTTAATCCATCAAAAGAAAGGGAACCAATTGAAAAAGGAATAAAAGGATGGTATAGAGCCATTGAAGCTCTGGAGCACTGGACACGAAAGTAGTTGACTGATGACCGAGACGGTTGACCTTTGACCTTTAACATTAACCCTTAACCTTTAACCTTTAACCTTTAACCTTTAACCTTTAACCTTTAACCTTTAAACAAATCAACCATGACACCTTTTATTGCAGAAATAGTTGGCACTTTTCTACTTATTTTGTTAGGATGCGGTGTTAATGCCAACGTCTCTCTGAACAAAACTTACGGAAATGGTTCTGGATGGATTGTAATTACCACGGGATGGGCTTTTGCGGTATATACGGGTGTTGTTGTTGCAGGACCGTATAGTGGAGCACATCTTAATCCAGCAGTTACCATTGGTTTGGCAGTTGCTGGAGAATTTTCAATCCCTATGATCGCTCCTTATATTTTGGCTCAATTTATAGGTGCGATGCTCGGTGCTTTTTTCGTATGGCTTATGAACAAAGACCATTTTGATGCTACTGAAGATGGTAATACCAAAAGAGGTGTTTTTTGTAATGCCCCGGCAATTCCCAATATAGCCTTGAATCTTCTTACGGAAGTTTTGGGCACTTTTGTTCTGGTATTTGCAGTGCTTTATTTTACCGATGCAGTTTCCTCTAAGGATAATAGTATAATTGGTCTTGGGTCTCTGGGCGCTTTGCCGGTTGCCTTGATTGTTTGGGGAATTGGTTTGTCATTGGGCGGCACTACGGGATATGCAATAAATCCCGCTCGGGATTTAGGACCTAGAATCATACATGCCCTAGTACCCATTAAAAATAAAGGTTCAAACGGTTGGGGATATTCTTGGATTCCTGTTGTAGGACCAATATTAGGTGCTACTATAGCTGCTGGAATCGCAATGCTTTTAAGCTGATTGATTAGAAGTGATTGCCTGCGCTGCAATATATGCACCGGTCCATGCATTCTGAAAATTGAATCCTCCCGTTATGGCATCTACATTTATTATTTCTCCGGCAAAATAGAGATTTGGGTGAATTTTGCTTTCAAAAGTTTTGAAGTTGATTTCCTTTAGGTCTATTCCCCCTGCAGTAACAAATTCTTCCTTAAATGTACTTTTGCCCTCCACCCTAAATGAGCAAGAAGTAAGTTGCGTGGCCAGATTTTTAAGCTTTTCATTTGTAATATTGGCCCATTTTAAATCTTTATCTATTTCAGCAGCTTTTACCAAATTTAACCAAAGCCTTCTAGGCAAATCCACCGCGTTCGTTTTAGGTATGGTTTTTTTGGCCTCAACTTCTTTTACTTCCTGTAAAAAAAGATACATAGATTCCGTGGTATACTCTGGTTTCCAATTGATGTCAATCCTAAAATTATAGTTGTAATCGTGTAAAATATTGGCCCCCCATGCTGAAAGCTTTAAAATTGCGGGACCGCTCAGTCCCCAATGTGTTATAAGCACTGGACCATCGGACTCTAAAATTGGTTCTTGCTTTATGCCACTTTTTATCTTTACATTGATTTTCGATGAAAAAATTTTTTTGGGAGGAATCATAGCAGTAGCATAAGCGCTAATCCCTTGTATTCCTTTTATTCTTTCATCTGTTATATTAAAAGTAAAAAGTGAAGGCACGGGTGCAATGATAGTATGTCCTATAGATTCCAACTGTTTCCAGATTTTAGGGTTGCTCCCCGTTGCTAAAATAAGTATCCTACAACTGTAGTTCTTGTTCATGGTGGTTACTTGCCATCCTCCGCCGTTTTCTATTTTTTCAAAATGCTTTACCGCACTGTTTTTCAAAATTTTGATTCCAAGACGCTCAGTTTCTGACAGAAAACAATCTATTATTGACTGTGATGAATTACTTTTTGGAAAAATACGGCCATCAGATTCTATTTTTAGAGGAACTCCCCTTTCTTCAAAAAAGGCCATAACATCCATAGGAGCGTGTGTATAAAAAGGCCCCAAAAGTTCTTTTTTGCCTCTTGGATAATTAGCAACCAATTCATGGGCAGAGAATTCTCCATGGGTGACATTACATCGACCTCCCCCAGAAACCTTTACTTTGGAGAGCAAGCTTTTACCTCTTTCAAAAATGGCGATTTTTAGTTCTGGGGATTTTTCTGCAATTTGGATCGCTGCATAGAATCCAGCGGCACCGCCACCTACTATGATAACATCAAACATTAATGTGCCCGCTCAGGGTAATTAGTAATGATTCCGTCGACCCCAAAATTTTTCATTTTTTGAATATCCTCAGTTTCATTGACGGTCCATGTGTATACTTTTAATCCTTCTGACTGTATTCTATTGATATTCTCTTCGGTAAGTGATTCAAAGAATGGATTGATGGCAACGGCGTTCAATTCTTTGGCAATAGGAATTGCATCAATCGGGTCTTCTTCTGTAAGTATGGCTATTTTAATATTTTGGTTGAATTTTCGCATTTTCCTAAGCTCATCCCACTTAAAGCTGGAGATAATGAAATTATCTAAAGTCCAACCTTTTTTGTCCACATAGTTTTCCACGATAAAATTTACCTTTTCTGCTGTATTGCCACCTTTTAGCTCAATATTCAATGCAACTTGGTTATCGATCAATTTTAAGACATCTTGCAGCATAGGTATTTTATGATTTCCATTCAGGATCAGTTTATTCACATCAAAGATATTGTACTCTTCGATTAGCCCTCCACTGTTGGAGAGTCTTTCTACACGCTCGTCATGAAAAACCACAATCTCACCACTTGATATTTTAAATACATCTATTTCTATCATATCCACCCCCAAATCCATTGCTTTTTGTACCGAAGCCAATGTATTTTCAGTTTCATGCCCCATAGCTCCCCTATGCCCAATAACCAAAGTTTTAGAATCTATCATATTACAACTGTTTATCAAGAAAACTGTCAGTATTGCAAATGGTAAACTTTTTTTCATAGTGAAGATTTTTTCAATGCTAAAAATACAACTTGCAAATGAATCTGAAATTAATTTAAGGTGATACGTATTCAATATCAAAATTTTAATAAAACAAATTGATTATCATTTTTTAATATAAATTTTTGACAATTTGATAAAATTTATTTAATACATTTATCGATTCAACAACCAATAAACCAATTATTATGTTTTCAAAATCTAATTTATTAGCTACACTTGCTGCATTTTTTACCATGTTTTTACTGGGATATGGAATTTGGGAATTTTTACTTGCCGAATTTTTTGAAGCACATACTGTAAAAAGTGTTATGAACGAGCAAATGAATATGGGACTGATTGCCGGAAGTAATCTTATCGCAGCTTTTGTATTGAGTACCATTTATGGTAAATGGGCCCGTGGCTATCACAGTGTTGGGGACGGCTTTACTTATGGTGCCTGGATAGGTGTATTTACGGGATTTGGACTAGGACTTTTAAACTACGCGGTCATGGGACTTTCAGATTTAACAGCAGCACTGGTAAATGGAGTTGTAGAGGTTATTTTTTACGGTATAATAGGAGTTGTAATTGCATTGGTATATAAAAATACCGCCAGTAAGGCATAATGGCAACTAACCAACCTTAATGTTGGGGCGGATTGCTTTGCAATCCGCCTTTTTTATTCCTCGATGCTGAAAATAACAGATTCCAGAGGTTGTAATTTTATATCCACCGTTCCCTTTCCATTTTCAACAGTTAATTTTCCTTCTTTCTGATTGTAGAGTTCTTCAACCAGATCATATTCCCCATCCAATAGATTCCATTTGGAAATGACATCCTCTGGCAGTTTCAGTTCAAATTCATAATTTTTATCGGCATCAAAATTTGAAACTATCACCAACTTCTCATTTTTAGACCATCTAACATATGATAACACTCGATAGTCATAATTTTCAGTATTATCCTTATTGTAAAAATGGATTTCTTGATACGCTCCCATCAATGCCTCACTTGTAATTGTAAAATTCAGCAAGCGCTTATAGAAATCCCTCAATTTTTCTTCTTCTTTGGACAATTGCCCTCCATCAAATTTTTTGTCGTTCATCCAACGTTGGTGGTGCGGTACGCCTATATAATCGAATATTGAAGTTCTTGTAGGTTTTCCAAAACCTGCATCCTCTGCCCCTGGCTCTCCCACTTCCTGACCAAAATAAATCATGGTAGGGGATGTACTTAAAGTTGCTGAAACTACCATAGCAGGTTTTGCCAAATCCGCATTTCCTACAAAATCTGGGCTGGCAATCCTTTGTTCGTCATGATTTTCCAAAAAATGGAGCATATGGTGCTCAATGTCTGCCATTCTTTCTTGTACTACGGGTATATGGTCCGTCCATCCATATCCTTTCATAATGTGTTTTATACTATCATAAAGCTCCACTTTATCATATAGATAGTCCATTTTTCCTTTTTGGATATAGTCCCTATACAGATCGGGGTTGTACACTTCGGCTAATAGAAAAGCATCTGGATTCTTCATTTTAATATTGGAGTTCAAATAACTCCAAAATTCTACGGGTACCATCTCGGCCATATCAAAACGGAATCCATCGACCCCAAAATTTAACCAGTACAATGCGATGTCCTTGAACTTGTCCCAAGAGTCTGGAATAGCTTTATCTTTCCAAAAATTATAATGTGCTTGATAGTCTTTGTTGTTGAAACTCTCAGGCAATTGGTCAAAATCCTTGGTGCCATCTGGACTTATACCATAATTCACTTTGATGGTCTCGTACCAATCATTAAAATGGGGCTGAGCCAACCGCGAGCCATTGCCTGTCCATTTGGCGGGACTTTCTTTAAATTTTTTATCTGCTCTGGGATTTTGTTCCCCGCCCAAGGGAAGATACCCATCTTGCCATTCGGGCACTTTAAACTGTGAACCTGGTATATAATAGAAATTATTGTTTATAGCATATTCCACAGTAGTATCATCTTTGGCCCCAAAATCAAAAACACCCTCTGGATTTGTTTTTCCTTCATAGTTTCTGGCTACGTGATTGGGTACAATGTCGATGATGACCTTCATTCCCACGCTATGTGTTCTTTCCACTAGGGATTTAAATTCTTCCAATCGTTTTGAAGGGTCAACGGCCAGATCTGGGTTCACGTTGTAATAATCCTTGACCGCATAAGGGGATCCCGCACGTCCCTTTACAACGTCCGGGTCATCATTGGAAATTCCATATGCTGTATAATCACTGATAAGGGCATGATGTGGAACACCGGTATACCAAATATGGGTAACACCCAGATTCTTAATTTCTTTAAGTGCTTTTTCCGTAAAATCGTTAAATTTTCCAACTCCATTTTCCTCAATGGTGCCCCAAGGTTTATTTGTAGTATTGGTATTTCCAAAAAGTCGTGTAAAAACCTGATAAACTACAAACTTTTTTTTCATTACTTTCTCAACTGGTTTTTTCTCTATTTTCTTTTCACATGCAGATACTATAATAATAATCACTGAAAAAGCGACGTAGAGATATCGTTTCATGCTTGAACTGCTTTTCTGGGAATTAATTCGACTGGTTTATCGTTTACTTTGATCATCAATGCTTTCTCCCCGGTAATTTCGAAGCTTGCTTCTTTTTTTGAAACTTTTACTGTAATAATTTGATTTCTAAAATTTATTTTAAAAGTATATGATTCCCATTGTTCTGGTATCTGTGGCGTAAAATGGAGCTCATCATTTAATACGCGCATACCTCCAAAACCTTCTACTATACTCATCCATGTACCCGCCATGGATGTGATGTGCAATCCTTCTTCAACTTCTTTATTATAATCATCCAAATCCAATCTAGATGTTCTCAAATAGAATTTATAAGCCTGCTCCATCCTGCCCAACTTTGCTGCCTGTATGCTATGCACACATGGAGACAATGAGGATTCATGGACCGTAAAAGGTTCGTAGAAATCAAAATGTTTTTCTAGCACATCCCTGCCAAAATGGTCTTCAAAAAAATAGAATCCCTGCAAAACGTCCGCTTGTTTTATGTAAGGTGAACGTAATATTCTGTCCCAGCTCCATTTTTGGTTTATTGGCCTTTGCGATTTATCCAAATCCTTGACTCTTATCAATATCTTGTCCAAAAATCCATCTTGCTGTAAGAATATTTCATGCTTTTCCGAATATGGAAAATAGATGTTATTGGCAACCTTCGCCCAATTCTCGGTTTCGGCTGAAGCTAGACTTGTTTTGTCCACTATCCTATTATAATCTTTTGGATATTTGGATTTTACAACTTTCAACTGTTCCAAGGTATAATCAATGCACCATTTTGCCAAATAGTTTGTGTACCAGTTATTATTGACATTATTCTCATATTCATTTGGGCCTGTAACGCCCAACATGACATATTGCTGTTTGTCCTCTGAGAAATTAAATCTTTGCTGCCAAAATCGTGCAACTCCTATTAAAACTTCCAATCCCATTTTTGGAATATAGCTGTAGTCGCCCGTAAACCTATGATAGTTATATATTGCAAATGAAATTGCCCCATTTCTATGGATTTCCTCAAAAGTGATTTCCCATTCATTGTGGCACTCCTCGCCGTTCATGGTAACCATAGGATATAATGCCGCACCATTAATGAATCCAAGTTTATGTGCGTTCTCTATGGCCTTTTCCAAATGGTTGTAGCGGTATTCCAGTAAGCTCCAGGCCACTTCTTGATTTTTGGTCGCCATGTAAAATGGGAGGCAATAAGCTTCTGTATCCCAATAGGTGCTACCTCCATACTTTTCTCCTGTAAATCCTTTTGGACCAATATTCAATCTGGAGTCTTTTCCTAAGTAGGTTTGGTTCAAGTGAAAAATGTTGAAACGGATTCCCTGCTGTGCTTTTACATCGCCCTCAATGGCAATGTCGCTCATTTCCCAGATTTTGGCCCAAGAATCTTTTTGTTTTTTAAGAAGTCCCTCAAACCTATTTTCTGATGCTTCATCCAAAACCAAATTGGCAACTGCTTGCAATTGATCTTTAGGATGGTTTCTATCTACAGTATAGCCACCATATTTTATTAGGCTGAGTTGTTGATTTTTTTTAACTTCAATGATATACGAATTTCCAACAGATTGTTCGTCCTTTTTTAAAGTCGGTTTTATTTGGGCCTTGTTTCCATTGACAAAAACCTCTGTTTGCATGAAGGTACAGACCGCGAAATTGGTTTTCATGGTATGTGATTGAATGAAGGCTCTTTCGCCTTCAGAAACAATCTTCGTTGTGTTCCAAAACTTATCGTCCCAATTGCTGTCCTCATTGGTAATACCACTGTCCAAATAGGGAAGAAGAATGACTTCAGCATCTGCGTTCAACACTTGTAAATTGTATTGAATTGCTCCTATCTCATCCAAATCTATACTCAAAAATCTGATTACTTCTACCCCAACTTTAACATTGTTAGGCATTGTAGCGTTAAAACTCCTTTTGTACCATCCCTCTTTCATATTGAGCTCTCTTCTAAAGTTTGAGACGCTTGTACATGTATTCAAATCCAGTGGTTCGGCGTTCACAAAAACATCGATTCCGATCCAATTAGGTGCATTGAGGACCTTTGCAAAGTATTCCGGATATCCATTTTTCCACCACCCAACACGAGTTTTGTCTGGATAATATACCCCAGCAATATAACTGCCTTGAAAAGTAGCTCCTGAATATTGTTCTTCAAAATTGGCACGTTGCCCCATGGCCCCATTACCCAAACTGAATAAACTCTCTGATGATTTGACTTGTTCTTTATCGAAACCTTCTTCAATAATGGACCAAGGGTCAGCTTTTATATAATCTTGATTCATTTTTTAAAATAAAACTTGGTGAGTAAATATGGTATATTTTGCTGTAGAAAATATTGCAAACTTAATTAATTGTTGAATCCCTGACCACTAATGTTGGTTCTAATATTTTAGTTTGAAATGCTTCTTCTTCACTGTCACTTTCTACTTTATCTATCAACATCTGCGCAGCGATTTTTCCCATTTTTTCACCGTGTTGTGCAACTACGGTCAAGCTTGGGTTTGCATATTTGGAAAGCAACCCATCAGTAAAACCTATAAAAGACACGTCCTTAGGAATATTAAGTCCTTTTTTCTGAATAAGTTTCATGCTAAATACCGTAAATATTTCGTTCACACAAAGTACAGCATCAACCTTTTGTTTGCTAAAAAAATCCACTATACTTTTTTCATCCATTTCCATAGATGAAAGTTTGAGTATTCTAGATTCATCAATTTTAAAGTTACTTTCCAAAAGTGCTTTTTTATATCCTTCGGTTCTAGCCTTACTAACACTCAAATAATCGTCTGTTGTAATCAATGCTATTTTTCTTCTTCCCTGTGCAATAAGATTTTTTGTTGCCATATAAGCTCCCAACTCATCATCAATAATAACTTTATCACAGTCAATTTCGTTTGTAATTCGATCGAACAAAACTACGGGAATCCCCTGTTCTGTTACTTCTTTAAGATGATTGTAATCCCCTTTTTGTTGTGTTTCCGAGGAAAGTGACATTATAAAACCGTCAATACTCCCATTGGCAAGCATTTCCATATTTATCACCTCTTTATCAAATGATTCTTCCGAAAGACAAACAATGACGTTATATCCATTTGAATTTGCATATTTTTCTATTCCGCGTATTACGGTCGTAAAAAAATGGTGAACTATAGCAGGGATGACAACACCTATATTTTTGGTTCTCTTGTTTTTAAGGCTTATGGCAATATTGTTCGGCTTGTAATTGTACAATTTAGCAAAAGCTTGAATCTTCTCTTTGGTATCCCTACTTATTTCCTCGCTATTTTTTAGGGCTTTTGATACGGTAGATATAGAGACTTCAAGCTCTCTGGCGATATCCTTTAAGGTTATTTTATTTTTCAAAGAAATGATTTTATTCTTTTTATTAAATGTTTCAAATTAGTTAATAAAGACAAGCAACTTAATCAATTGATTCTTTTTAACAAAAACGTCATCGAAACTTATTAAAACTTTCTGAAAAAATGTTAAGACCAAGTAAAGAATAAAAACAGTATATTAGCTACATATTGTCAAATTCTTTAATTATTTGCCATTTGATTGTGATTTGAATAAATTAACTCTTTAAGATTTATCAACCTTTCACAATTCCAAAGTTATCAACACGAAACCGTTTTCGTAATATTCTGCGTTATGCTTAAATTTTGATTAACATTTTTTTTATATATGTTTAACACTTGAATTAAAATTAACTAAACTTAAAATTAATTATTTATGAAGATTACGCTACTTAAAAGCTTTTTGTTGCTAGGTGCATTTTTGTGCTTTAGTCTAATAAAAGCTCAGACAGTATCAGGTACTGTTTCAGACGCAAGTGGCCCCTTACCGGGAGCCAGTGTTGTTGTTAAGGGAACTACCAATGGTACTCAAACTGACTTTGATGGTAACTATACCTTAAATGATGTTGCTGCTGATGCAGTCATCGTTTTTAGTTATATTGGTTTTTCTTCTCAGGAAGTCCCTGTAAATGGACAAGCAACTATAGACGTTGTTTTACAGGAAGACGCCAGTGAGTTGGATGAAGTCGTTGTTGTAGGTTATGGTACGCAGACTAGAAAAACGGCTGTCGGTGCTATTGAAAGTGTTAAATCTGAAGAGTTTAATAAAGGTGTAATAGTTAATCCTCAACAGTTAATACAAGGTAAGTCTGCTGGTGTTCAAATATCTGCGTCCAATGGAGAGCCAGGTGGTGCTGTGAATGTTAGAATTCGTGGTACAGCTTCAGTCAGATCTAACAACAATCCATTATACGTGGTAGATGGTGTACCCCTTAGTGGTTCAGATACCAATGCAAGAGTTGGTGGAGGTGCTGCTGATGGTACTGGAAGTATTAATACAGACCTTGGGACAAGTTCTGCAATTGATCCTTTAAGTTTTCTTAACCCTAATGACATTGAAAGTATCGATATTTTGAAAGATGCTTCAGCTACGGCAATTTATGGATCGCGAGGGGCTAATGGTGTGGTTTTGATTACTACAAAAAGTGGTAAATCTGGGAAAAGTGTTCTGGAATTTTCTTCAACTTTCTCTGTTGGCTGGATTCCAAACCAATTGGACCTTTTGGATAGAGACCAATTTTTAGATGCTCAAAACCGCTTGGCAAATATCCTTATACCTGGATCAACATTCCCAGATGCAGGAGGTAATACAGATACTCAAGATCTTATTTACAGAGCTTCCTTTACTCAAAACCATAATCTTTCATACGGTGGTGGTAATGAAAATGGAAATTACCGGATTTCAATGGGGTACCAGGACCAAGAAGGTGAGGTAGAGGACAGTTATTTTGATAGATTGACTTTGCGTATAAATGCTTCGCAGCGTTTCTTTGATAACAAATTAAGATTGACTACACAAGCGACAATCTCTAATATCGAAAATCAACGTGCTCCGATATCGGATAGTCCAAACGCCAGAGGAGATTTATTATCTGCTGCATGGAATTTCGCACCAGATCAAGACTTAAGAGGTACTGGAGGTAGTTTTGTAGGTGGTTTTTTTCAACCTTCTGCAGAACGAAGAAACCCAGAAGCCTTATTAGAACTAACGAGAACTGCTTCAAGTACGATGAGAGCTTTGATAAATGTTGGAGCGCGATATAATTTCACCGATAATCTAAGTTTTAATACAAATGTTGGTTTGGACAAAGCAGTTTCTTCTTCATATCAAGTTTTTTCACCGCTTTTTGTATCCGACCAAACATTAAACGTTGGTAGAGCAGGATTAAACGAATTGGATCAAATTAATAGTACTTGGGAATCTTACTTTAGTTACAATAAAAGCTTTGGTGAGAATGTACTTGATCTTACGCTAGGTCACTCTTATCAAGAGTTTATAACAGAAACACAATTCGTTGAAGCAGCAGGATTTAGAACGGACAATTTGTTCCAAATGGTAAATAACATCGCATCTTCTACTGCTCAGACAGTTGATACTACACAAGATGTAGATGAGCTGCAATCTTTTTTCTTTCGTACGAATTACTCCATAGCTGGAAAATATAACTTCTCCGGTACCGTAAGAATTGATGGTTCCTCTCGTTTTGGAGGTAACAACAAATATGGAACATTTGGATCCATTGGTGCTGCATGGACACTTTCCGAGGAAGATTGGTTTCCAGAAGTTTTTGACACGTTTAAATTTAGAGCCGCTTACGGTGTGGTTGGTAACCAAGAAGGACTTGGTACAAACCAATTCTCAGCAAGAGATCGTTTTACCAGAGCAGCTATCAATAATGCTGGTGTAGAACAAGAAGCTGGATCTTCTAATGTTGCTTTTAATAATCCCGATTTAAAATGGGAGGAGAATACACAGTTTACGGTCGGTATAGACTGGGCGATAATGGACAATAGAATAAGTGGTTCCTTAGATTACTATAATTATGTGACAGAAGGATTTTTATTACAGCAAGTAAGTCCACAACCTGCTGTACAGCCTTTCTTTTTCTCAAATGTAGATGGAGACATCGTAAACTCAGGTATTGATTTTACCATTAATGCAATACCGGTTGAGACTGAAGATTTTACATGGGATTTCAACTTTAATTTTAACTACAATGATAACATCTTGGAAAATTATACTGGCCCTGCAATTAATGCTGGACCTATAAATGGTCCAGGTCTGACCGGTGCATTTTCCCAACAACTGGCAAACAACCAGCCATTGTTCAGCTTTTTTGTTCAAGATTGGGTTGGACTTTCGCCTGACACAGGTGTTCCAGAAACGACAGGGGTTAACCAATTCCGTTTAGCAAACGGTGAAATTTCTTCCGTTGGAGAGCAAGTATTTATTGGTGAAAGTGGTCTGCCTGATATAACCTTGGGCATAACCCAAAACTTTAGATACAAAAATTGGGATATGAGCTTGTTTTTTAATGGTCTTTTTGGACAATCCATATACAACAATAATAGAAATGCATATCTTACAATCGGAAATTTGGCACAAGGACGCAACGTAACTGTTGATGCTGCATCTAATATTGGTATAGAAAACCCTTTAAATATTCAAGAAGTATCTAGCAGATTTGTCGAAGACGGTTCTTTTCTAAGATTGCAAAATGTAAGTTTGGGCCATAATGTTCCATTGTCTGAGAATAGCATATTCAGCAGTCTCAGAGTTTTTGCAAACGCTCAAAATCTGTTTATAATAACAGATTATAGTGGTCAAGATCCTGAAGTTTCTACTCCAAGGGTCTTGAACAATGTACCTTCTGCTGGTATTGACTTAACCGCATTTCCTAGACCAACAACAATATCTTTAGGCTTTAATGCAAGTTTCTAAATAAAAAATTGACAATGAGAAAAAAAGAATTTTTTAACAAGAGAATCTTCCATTACATGGGAGTGGCTGCCGCTTTAGTTTTTGTGCAGTCGTGTACAGATTTGGAACCTAATTTTGGTGATTCCACAAACATACAGAGCGACTCCGGTGAGTTTTCAGGTGTATCAAACCCCGAAGGCTCATTAACTAACCTATATTCCGGTATTCAAAACTTGAACGGGCAACAGAACGAGTATGCACTGATGGAGGTATCAGCAGAAAATATCGCAGTTTTAACAAGAGGTGCAGACTGGGGTGATAATGGAGTTTGGCGCTTATTGCATAACCATAATTGGGGACCAGGACATTTAGATGTTCTTAATTCTTGGAATAGGAGAAATCAACAAGCATTTAATGCAACACAGCTAATTGACCCTGCTTCTGGAGCTTCACCAACCGTGTTGGCACAAGCACAGGTAATTCGTGCCATTAACATGTTCATGGTAGTAAATTTTTATGGAATCGCACCGTTTAGGGAAGTTAATGATGGTCCAGATGTTTTTCCAGTATCACTTAGTGCACAAGAAGCTTATGATATCATATTAAATGATATCAACTCAGCTATCAATAGTGGTAATTTGAGCAGTCATGGTCCAGATGGAGATACTTTCCTCATTGGAGAGGCCGCAGCCAGATTCATAAGAGCTAAAATAAATCTTAATGCCGAACGCATTTTAGGAGCTGCTCCTTCAGGTGCTTATCAAGCAGTTATAGATGATATCAATGCAATTGAAGCTCTAGACTTTGAATTAGATCAAAGCACCAACTATTTTGATATTTGGGATATTTCCAGTAATAGCGAGGTAATTCTTCATTTGAATACTGGAACAGGCGAACGACAGTGGAACATGCTACATCCTAATCAAGGAGGTTGGAACGGTTTTGTTACTTTGACAGAAACTTTTAGGTCTTTTGGAACAGATGATGAAGATCAAGATGCTCGATTAGGTCTTCCAGGGCCTGAAGTGAATGGTGTAAGTGTAGGATATCTTCGTGGACAACAAAAAAATGCTGCAGGTGAAAATCTTACAGACCGACAAGATAATCTATTAATCTACGAAGATGAATTGCTTACCAGTTTGGAAATTAATAATGAAAGGAATGGTATTCGTATCGTAAAATATCCTCAACGTGGAGCGGATGGAAGACCTGCACCAACAAATGATTTTGTTTTCATTCGTTTCTCAGAAGCTGTTCTCATGCGTGCCGAAGCTGTATTACGTAATGGTGGCGGTGGTGATGCTACGGCGGATGTAAACGCAATTCGTTCTAGGGCTGGTGCTACAACAATAGGATCTGCTACTTTAGATGATGTATATGACGAGTACAAAAGAGAGATGAATGCGGAATCCAATATAACAGGTCAAAGAGCAAGACAGTTACGATATGGTACTTTTGCAGATACTTGGGAATTAAAAGAAAATCAAGATGAATTTAGAAGATTATTTCCCATACCTCAAAATGCATTGGCCAATCCAAATTTAGTTCAAAACGAAGGTTACTAGTAGTTTATCGATATATTAAATTTTAAAGAGGGCAATTATTTGCCCTCTTTTTTATTCTAGGATTTTAGAGTCCACTAGCGTTAATATTCACGAACAATTATGAATATTGTCGCGAAATAATTAGTTTTCAAAGCGGTTAAGATTCAACTTTTGACGAAATTCAAATTTATATTTCCATCAGATGTTAAATAAATTTCATATCTACTTAATTCCTGTTCTATTTTTTCTATTTACTTCTTGCTCAAAAAATGAAAAAGAAGTAAAAAATGATTTTAGGGAACTCCTTTTCACTGCATTGGATAGTACCAAAACAGGTATAAGATTTATAAATAAAATAGAAAACGAAGAAGATTTCAATATATTTTTATATCGCAACTTCTATAATGGAGGTGGAGTTGCCATTGGCGATATAAATAATGACGGTCTGCCTGATATATATCTTACGGCAAATCGAAAAGAAAACAAACTATTCCTAAATAAAGGTGATTTTACCTTTGAGGATATTACAGCATCTGCAAATGTGGCAGGGACCAAAGCATGGTCAACTGGAGTGGTTTTAGTTGACATTAACGCTGATGGTCTTTTAGATATTTATGTTTGTAACGCAGGCAATATAAAAGGTGATGACCAAAAAAATGAACTTTTTATCAATAATGGGGATTTAACCTTTACTGAAAATGCTGAGCAATATAACCTAGCAGATAGCGGGTTTACGACCCATGCAGCATTTTTTGATTATGATAAAGACGGTGATTTGGATGTTTACATGTTGAACAACAGTTTTATCCCCGTTGCAAGTTTAGGTTACGAAAATAAAAGGAATGTAAGGGCAGAAGATTGGAATGTAATTGAAGAAATTAAAGGAGGTGGCGATAAATTATTTAGAAACGATGAAGGTGTTTTTACAAATGTCAGTGAAGAAGCCAATATCTATGGTAGTTTGGTAGGGTTTGGTCTCGGCGTTACTATTGGTGACATTAACAATGACCTCTATCCTGACATCTATGTATCCAATGATTTTTTTGAGCATGATTACCTATATATCAACAATCAAAATGGCACCTTTACAGAAAGTATTAAGGACTGGGCAAACCATCTAAGCCTTTTTTCTATGGGTGCGGATATGGCAGATATCAATAACGATGGTAAGTCAGATATTTTTGTCACGGATATGTTACCCGAAGGAGATGAAAGGCTTAAAAATACTACTACTTTCGAAACCTTTGATACCCATCAACGAAAACTTCAAAACGACTACTATTATCAATACATGCAGAATACGCTACAACTGAATCAAGGGAATTCTTTTGCAGAGATTGCTAATTACAGTGGAGTTTCGGGAACAGATTGGAGCTGGGGCGCATTGTTATTTGATATGGACAACGATGGATATCGGGATATTTATGTATGCAACGGTATCTATCATGACCTAACAAACCAAGATTTTATAGATTTTTTTGAGGATGTTGCTAGACAACAGACAGCAATATCGGGTACCAAAGACCAAAAAGAAGCTGTAATCAATGCCATGCCCTCTACTCCCATTTCAAATTATGCTTTTAAGAATAATGGCAATCTTACATTTTCAAATTCTTCTAAAAGTTGGGGGTTGAATACGCCGAGTTTTTCCAATGGAGCGGCGTATGGGGATTTGGATAATGATGGGGATTTAGATATCGTGGTCAATAATGTAAACCAAGAACTTTTTGTATATAGAAATAACGCTGAAAACAATTCAAACAATTACCTTAAAATAAACCTTAAGGGAGAGGCACCAAATACATTCGGAATAGGCAGTTTGGTAGAACTTTTTATGAATGAAGAAATAATCAGACAAGAATTGATTCCCTCTAGGGGCTTTCAATCTTCGGTAGACTATACAATGACCATTGGCATAGGACAGAAGGAAAAGATTGATTCATTACGGGTTATTTGGCCTAATAATAAAACCCAAACAATTAGAGCCATTGAAAAAAACACTTTAATCACCCTCAAACAAAATGATGCTATAGAAATTTATGAAAAGTTCAAAGACAATAAAAATCCACTATTAACCGAAATAAAATCGGAAATAACCAAGCATAAAGAAAACAAGCATATAGATTTCGATTATGAAGGTCTAATATCAAAGATGCTCTCTCAAGAGGGGCCAACTATTGCTGTGGCAGACATCGATAACGATGGAAATGAAGATATCTTTATAGGAGGTGCAAAAGGAGAAGCTGCCAAAATCTACTTACACAAAGGAGGTGGTATGTTAAAACCAGCATATGCACAAGATGTATTTAGAGCAGATAGACTTTTTGAAGACACAGCTTCAGTATTCTTGGATGTTGATGGAGATAATGATATGGACCTTATTGTTGGATCTGGAGGAAACATTCCTCAAGACTCAAAAAACTATACCAATCGCATCTATATAAATGATGGTAATGGTACTTTCTCAAAAAGTACGCACAATCTTAAAAGTTTAGAAACAAATGTCTCAGTAATAGCACCATTTGATTTTGACGGGGATGGAGATGAAGACCTATTTATTGGCAGTAGAAGCATCCCTGGTATTTATGGCATTGATCCAGAACACCTTTTATTATTGAATGATGGCCAAGGGAAATTTTCTGATATAACTGAAAGCAAAGCGTTTCACTTAAAAAATGTAGGCATGGTTACAGATGCAGAATGGACTGATATCGATGGAGACTCCAAAAAGGATTTAATTGTCACTACCGACTGGGGCACTCCCAAAGTATTCAAAAATAATGGAAGAAGACTTAGTCCAAAAACAAGTAGCCTGGATAGCTTATATGGATGGTGGAACACAGTTCATTCAAGAGATTTGGACAACGATGGTGATATGGATTTAATTCTTGGCAACCAAGGTAGTAACTCAGCTTATAGTGCCACAGAAGAATCACCTGCCAAAATGTTCGTTAATGATTTTGATAATAATGGAACCATTGAACAAATAGTCACAAGAAATATAAACAAGCGAAACGTACCTGTTTCTCTAAAAAGAGAACTAACAGGCCAACTTGTATCACTAAAAAAACAGAATTTAAAATTCTCTGATTACGCAACTAAGAGTATAGACGAGCTTTTGGATTCTGCTGTCCTCAAAAATTCAATTGTTAAAGAGGTCAACTACACTAAAAGTATTGTGGCGATAAACGATGGAACAGGAAATTTTATAATAAAGCCGCTCCCTGCGGAAACACAATTTTCATGTGTTTGCGATGTAAAATGTAAAGACATTGATGGAGATGGCAGACTTGATATTGTATTAGGCGGGAACAATTACGATTTTAAGCCTCAATACAGTCGGTTGGATGCCAGTTTTGGAAGTGTTCTCTTGGCTAACAATGATGGCAGTTATAAATGGTTGCCCAATAATGAATCTGGCTTTCATGTACGTGGAGAGATTAAACAGCTATTGACATTCAAGGATAAAAACGGAGAGGAGTTTCTCCTTGTTGGAATCAATAGTGAAAAACCAAAAGTATATCGCTATAACTAACAGAGGGCACTAGGGAAATGTAAACGTTTTCATTTTTATTCGTATTTTCGCTTTCGGCCAAAATGCTTTCAAAAACAACCACATATATATTAGCAGTAGGAGTTTTAACAGGAACTCTGTTTGGACTTATCTCCCCTGCTATTGCGTTGGGTATAGGGATGATTTGCGGAATATTTAAGATTGTTGATTTTGCCGTAGTTCAAAACAGTAAAAGGTTTCAAAAAACTTTATTACAGCTTTCAGTAGTAGGACTTGGTTTTGGAATCCATATGAGACAAGCCATTGAAGTAGGTTCCAACAGTTTCTTTATTACATTGATTACTATAGTTTGTACTTTTATTATTGCCTTTGCAATTGGTAAAATCCTTAAATCTGAAAGAATAACCACAATATTGGTCGCCTCTGGAACAGCTATTTGTGGAGGTAGCGCAATAGCAGCAGTAAGTCCAAGTTTAAAAGCCGATTCATCACAAACTTCTATTTCACTGGCTATTGTTTTCTTGCTCAATGCAATTGCATTGTTCATCTTTCCATATATAGGATATTTTTTCGAACTATCCCAAATTCAATTTGGAACGTGGAGTGCTATTGCAATACATGATACCAGTTCTGTAGTCGGAGCAGCGGAAGTTTATGGAAATGTTGCGCTAAATGTAGCTACTACCACAAAATTGGTGCGAACACTTTGGATAATACCATTGGTACTTATCATATCGTTTGGATCAAACTCAAAAGAAAAATTTACATTTTCATGGTTTATTTTTGGTTTCGTAGGTGCTATGCTTATAAACTCTTACATTCCCGCCGCAGAACTCTTTAGTGAATATATTGTTTGGGGAGCTAGAAAAGCGTTGATTTTTACACTATTCCTGATTGGGCTACAAATAAATATTTCACAGCTTAAAAAACTCGGATTCAACATTCTGATAGTTGGTATTTTTACATGGGTCGTTTTGGGAATTATATCACTGCTCTATGTATTAAATTACGTCTGATTCTGTATACGGTCCAACATTTGAAATTATAATAAAGGTTATCAATACAAGGTTACATGGCAGGAATAAAGGAAATCGCTAAGATTACAGGTTTATCTTTGGCTACAGTGTCACGTGTATTCAATGATAGCTCACTTGTTTCACCAAAAACCAAGGAAAAAGTTTTGAAGGCCGCCAAGGATTTGGATTACAGACCCAACATTATGGCTGCCGCCCTACGCAGTGGAAAAAGTAAGATTATTGGTGTCATTGTACCTGAAGTGAATAATTATTTCTTTAGTGGGATAATTAACGGAATAGAAAAAATAGTCAGCGACTCAGGGTATAATATTATTATTTCGCAATCGCACGAGTTGCAAGAAAGAGAAAATGTAGCCTTGAATTCTTTTTTAAAACTACACGTTGAAGGTATTCTCATGTCAATATCAAAGGAAACATCAGACTTTTCATTTATTGAAAAAATAGGTGAAAGTAAAGTGCCCATTGTATATTTTGACCGTGTACCTCCTCTAGATGGAACAAGCTCAGTAACCCTGAACGATTATATGGGCGGCTTTATGGCCACTAAACATTTGTTGGATAAAAATTGTAAAAATCTTTTACATATAGCAGGTAACCCTAGAGTTTCTATTTTTAAGGAAAGATTAAAAGGATTCAAAGATGCCATTCTAAAAAGTGGGCGAAAGGGTATTCTCTCTAGAGAAATTGAGCTCACTGCACATACAAAAAAAGATTTGAAAATCTTAAAAGAGTTGTTCAAGAGCGACCCAAAAATAGATGGTATTTTCGCTTACGGTGATGAAATTGGATTGCACGTTTTAAATCTTCTCAAAGATTTGGATATTGATGTTCCTGGCAAAGTAAAACTAATTGGGTTTGGAAATGCGGATTTTACTAAACTTACACAACCAAAAATAAGTACCATTGACCAGGAATGTTCTCAAATGGGCGAATTGGCTGCAGGTTTGCTCATAGAAAAACTAAAAGAAGTAGAATTAAAGCCACAGAATAAAGTATTACTTCCCAAACTGATCAAACGGGATTCCACCATGATTCAATAACATCAAAATTTCAACAATTGTATTATCTGATTTTGAATTGTTTTTTCAGCATCATCATTTATCGAATTATCTTCCGAATTCAATATTTTAAAAATAGAGGAAATTGGGTTTTTATTCGGATGCACATGAATACCCAAATGGTTTAAAACATCTGCAAGATGGTCCATTCCCCTAAGATTGCCCGCTCGTCCTGAAGCAATTCCTGTTATACAGGCTTTTTTGTTATTAAAACTTGGTTTAATCTCTCTTACAGACATTATGTCCAGAAGCAATTTTACAATCCCAGGATAGCTTCCATTATATTCTGGAATAAAAAACCAAAATTTAGAAGATGGTATAAAATAATTGTTTTGTATATCCTGAATTATTTTGGGTTGTTGGGAATCTCTGTACATGTTTTCATAAACAACATTACCAACTATGGTTGATAAATCCAAAAACCTTACTTCTTCTGTAGTTTCTAAACAAAGTTTCTCGTACGCATGCTTAGCAAAATGCAATGTTTTATTGTTTTTTCTGTTGGACCCAGAGATAATTGTAATCATTTCTATAACAAATGAAATTAAACATAGTGCCAAAAAACAAAATTATGGATTTTTATAATGTAAACGTTTACATTTATCAGCAATTTATTTAAATTTGGTAATTAACGTGAATCGTTCAAAGCACATGAAACTGACAAAAGACAGTATTTCTCCATACATAATCGGCACTATGAGATTGGGAACTTGGGGAAGTAACCTCACTACTGCTGAATATGAAAAATTCATTGAAGGTTGTATCGATTTAAATTTAGTGGATTTTGACCATGCAGATATTTACGGACACTATACAACTGAAGAAGATTTTGGAAAAGTTCTTAAGTCCAGAAAAGATTTAAGGAAAAAAATGCGAATCACCACAAAGTGTGGAATAAAGTTGACTTCGGAAAATCGTCCTGACCATAAAATAAAATCATACGATCTATCGGCTGAACATATAAATGTTTCTGTTGAAAAATCATTGGCAAACCTAAAAACAGACTATATCGATGTTCTTTTGTTGCACAGACCCGATTATCTATTTGACCCTCATGAAATTGCAGAAACTTTTTCAAAGCTGAAAAAAGAAGGGAAAGTATTGGATGTTGGGGTTTCCAACTTTTCACCTTCCCAATTTGATTTATTGAATTCCCTGACTCCGCTAATTACAAATCAAGTTGAAATATCACTGTTGCATAGAAATGCTTTTGAAGATGGTACACTTGATCAATGCCAAAAGCTAAAAGTTATTCCTACCGCATGGTCTCCCCTTGGTGGAGGAATTTTATTTAAAGATAGTAAGGATAAAAAAATTCAAGCCATACAAAAAACCTTGAACTTGCTTGCAGAAAAATATAGTGCTGCAAATGATCAAATCCTCTATGCCTGGTTAAGAAAACATCCAGCAGGAATCGTTCCGGTATTGGGAACTTCTAAGATTGAACGTATTAAAGCTGCAAGTGAAGCATTGAATATTTCATTAACGCACGAAGAATGGTACATGCTCTGGCAAGCCGCACTAGGTAGGGAAATAGATTAAGTAAAAAAAAGAAAATGGATAATTCAAAAATAGAAATTAGATCGCCGCATTTAGAAGGAGCAGAGGTATCATGGTTTGCTCCAATTTGTAATGGGGATGATAGATATTTGGGTGAAAGAAGTATGGAATATAAAAGTACTTTCGAAAACACTTCAAAAATTGTTCTCACTGCGGACAACAATGGTTTTAGAAACATCCTCTGCCCATCTTCGTATCAAGTTGGACAAGACACCCTTCCATTTGTTTCTGCTGTAGCGCCTATGACAAAACAAATAAATCTATTGGCGGCAGTTCGTTGCGGTGAAATTCACCCACCGATGTTGGCAAGAACACTCGCCACAATAGACCACATATTAAAAGGTAGGTTTACCATTAATATTATTTCATCGCCCCTACCTGGTGAGGAAATGTCCTCGGAAGATCGATATCAAAGATCAAGGGAAGTCATAGAAATCTTAAAGCAGATTTGGACGCAGGATGAAATTGATTATCAAGGTAAATTTTACAATTTAAAACTTTCTTCCTCACCTGGTAAACCGTATCAAAATGGTGGCCCGCTACTCTATTTTGGAGGTTATTCGCCCGCAGCAGTAGATTTGTGTGCAGAACATTGCGATGTTTATCTCATGTGGCCTGAGACTGAAGAAAACCTTCGTGAACTTATGGAAAACATGAGTGCAAAAGCAGCAAGCTATGGCCGTAAAATTGATTTTGGACTAAGGGTTCATGTAGTAGTTAGGGAAACAGAAGAAGAAGCTAGGGAATATGCTGACAGTATAATTTCAAAACTTGATGTGGAGCATGGAAAGGAAATACGGGAAAGAGCCTTGGATGCAAAATCTTATGGTGTTAGCAGGCAAGCCGAAATGAGAGAAATAGCAGAGGATGATGGTTATGTGGAACCACATATGTGGACTGGAATCGGAAGAGGGCGTTCAGGATGTGGAGCAGCACTTGTTGGAAATCCAGATCAGATAGTTGAAAAATTGAATAGATATATGGATATGGGAATCAGGGCATTTATATTTTCTGGTTATCCCCATAAAGAAGAATGCGAACGCTTTGCAAAACTGGTCTTGCCACGTCTAAAAACATTCTCTATGCCGGAAGTACAGGGAAAAGTATCGGCTGATGAACCTATGAGCCCTTTGGGTTCGGGTGTACGTGTTTAAAAAACTTTGAGATACTGATTTTGGAAACAAAATGGTATATTACATAATTAAGAATTATTCTGTAACCAACCACCGTAACCTGAGTCAATCCTATATGATTGCCCATAGGAGGAGGCGTGTGCTATGGAATTAACGCATTTAATTACATAGTCTATGATTGATTTATTAATTGTCAGTGCATATTTTATCATTGTTTTTGTAACCGCTATTACAGGACGAACTTCCAAAGAAGCCACTACTGAAGAATATTTCTTAAGTGGTAGAAATCTGCGTTGGCCCTCAATTGCCTTTTCAACTATTGCAACCAATGTTCAGGGATATCAATTTCTTGGATTTATGGGCTCAGCATACCTATATGGATTGGCACAGGCAAATTTTGAGATAAATGCAATTCAAGGATTGCTTTTGGCTGCGTTCATATTTGTTCCTATGTATTTGCGGGAACAGATTATCACAATTACCCAATTCATAAAAACAAGATTGGGCAGTACCGTTGCCTTGCTATACTCAGCCTCTAACATTTTACTATTTTCTACCATTACACTTGGAGCAGCATTGTTCTGGGGAGCTTACTCTGTAGATTTAGTATTTGGGGATTTTCTATCGTTTATACATCAAGATAGATTGATCAGGATAGCCATATTGATTGTTTTCTTGGGGCTTTTCTCAGCAACCTACACTTATTTTGGAGGACTTGCTGCGGTAGTTCGCACAGATGTTATCCAATTTGTCATTTTATTGACCGGTGGTACAGTAGTGCTATTTATAGCTATTCATCATCTTGGAGGTTGGTCACAACTGTATGAGAAAACTGGAGACTTGATGCATTTGCATTTACCTGCAGATCATGATACGCTACCTTGGACACATGTTTTTGGAGCATTTTTATTAAATATCAACTATTGGTGCGCCAACCAATCTGTAGTGCAACGTTCTTTAGCGGCCAAAAGTTTAAAGGATGTACAGATTGGTTTAATGGTAGGTGGGCTTATGAAATATTTCATGGCTGCTATTATTATCTTACCCGGTATAGCTTTAGTAGGGATTTTGGGAGAAAATGGTCTTCCAGAACCTGATGCAGCTTTTCCTTATTTAGTAAATACGTACCTGCCCGTTGGCATTAAAGGGCTGATTTTATGCGCCTTATTTGCCTCTTTAATGAGTACTGTGGATTCCACTTTCAATTCATTGGCAACATTGTGGTCCATAGACATCTACAAAGTATATGTAAATAAAAAAGCAACAGATAGGCAGATAGTACGCTCTGGGAAAAAAGCAATATTAATATCCTTTATTTCTGGGTCAATTATCGGAGTGGTTTTACTTTACCTTAAATTCCAAGATCCAGGAGCTGCATTTACCCATACGCTCAACCAATTAAGATATTTCATAAATTGTGGTATTGTCGTTTTAATCTGTGCTGCAGCGTTTCTTGCATTTCCAAAGCACAGAGTTGCTTTATTTGGATTTGCAGCGACAATTCCATTGCAATTTTTCTTTTTGGAGTTTTTTCCAGATATGAATTACTTTGTAAGAGCCATGTGGGTTATTCTAATCGGATTTGTAATCATTTGGGCTGGATCTAAAACTGGCTTTGTGCGAAATAAATTAAAAGCCGAACCCGCTTCTCCCATACTTGCAAAAGCTGGTGTTGGAATGTTACTGTCATTGATTGCGCTACACATTATATTTCATTAATTAAAAAATGAAAAGACGTAGTTTTATTACAAAAGGAAGCCTAAGTGCTTTTAGTGCCATCGTAGGTGCTAAAATCGTTTTTGGACATAAAATTCCTTTGGGGTATAAGCCTTTGGGATTACAGGACCCAGACCCTTTTAGACTTTTTGGAAAAGACAAGGGCATGAACGTTCTGAATAATAAGCCCTGGAATATTGAGGCACAAGCACATCTATTGGACGATAAGATTACACCCAATAAGTTTATGTTCATCAGAAACAATGGCTTGGTTCCAGATGTTATTGATGTAGACAATTGGTCATTGATATTTGACGGCGAATCAGTTCAGAAAAGTAAAACCTATTCCCTTTCTGACCTAAAATCTAAATTTAAACAATATACTTATCAACTAACTTTGGAATGCGGGGGTAATGGCAGAAGTGAGTTCAATCCGCCAGCAAAAGGCAATCAATGGACTGTTGGCGCTGTTTCCTGTGCCAATTGGACAGGTGTTCGATTAAGGGATGTGCTCAATGATGTAGGTTTAAAAAGTAACGCTGTCTACATTGGATATCATGCTGCGGACAAACACTTAAGTTTAAATCCAGAAAAAGAACCTATCTCTAGAGGAGTTCCCATCGCCAAAGCATTACAGAATGAAACACTATTGGCATTCAAAATGAACGATAAAGATATTCCCCTTGCCCACGGTTACCCCTTAAGATTGATAGCAGGAGGTTGGCCCGCATCTGCATCTGGCAAGTGGATAAATAGAATTAGTATAAGAAACAAAGTGCATGATGGTGCCAAAATGAACGGGACATCTTATCGAGTTCCCTGTGAGCCTGTAGCTCCAGGCGAGAAAGTAGCCGAGGAGGACATGTGTATTATAGAATCCATGCCCATAAAGTCCTTAATTACCTATCCTAAATCTGGAGCCATAATTAAAAATGGAGCTACTTTAAATATTCGAGGCCATGCATGGGCCGGTGAACTTGAGGTTTCTAAAATGGAATATTCTATAGACTTTGGAGCTACATGGCATGTTTGCACTTTAGAAAAGCCAGTAAATCGTTTGGCATGGCAACACTTTTCTACAAAAATCGGCAACTTTCAAAAGAAAGGGTATTATGAAGTCTGGGCGAGGGCTACCGACTCAAAAGGCATAAGCCAGCCAATGCTTTTACCTGGCTGGAATCCCAAAGGTTATTTGAACAATGCGTGTCACAGAATAGCAATTAAGGTCGTTTAGCCATGTCTTTTGAAAATAAATTTAAAAATCAAGTTAGAAGCCTATATTATAAACTTATGTTGGCTTTTGGACTAATTGGATTTGCTGTTTTTGGTTTTATCTATATCGCTTTAAACCCATCCGTTTTTTCCAAAAAACCTACAGAAACCATTATAGTTGAATTACCCGAGTTAGCAAACGAAATTAAAGATGGGGTTCATATTGTGACAGGATTTGTAGATGATGAAGGACTTACCGAGGTAATCCAGAACTGCACCAATTGTCATTCAGCAAAATTGGTTACACAAAACAGAATGTCCAAAGAAGGGTGGATAGCGACCATTAGATGGATGCAAGAAACCCAAAATCTCTGGGACTTGGGAAATCAAGAAGAAACAATAGTAAACTATCTTGCTACCAATTATGCTCCCCAGAATAAAGGCAGACGTGATAATTTAACCGATATTGAATGGTATGTTTTAGAGGAATAATTTCTCGAAAATCCTTTTTATTTGGCAAAGTAAAAATAGATTCCAATTACTATAATGCATACTAATGCTCCAGCTTCTTTTACGTATTTAAAGGGGGTAATCTCCACTTGCTTCGTATATTTTTGTACAAATGCCTCTTTTCTTGGATAGAATTTACCGATCAACAACATTATTCCGGCATTAAGCAAAAAGAGGATAGCCATAACATGTAAAAAATGAGGATAGGCATCGGCTTCTACGAGTCTTAAGGTAGCCTCATCAGTTATGCCAGAAGCTTTAGCTGTTTCCATCGCCTTTTCTACCATTGCAGGGCCAACGATAAACTGACTTATAATATAGAGTCCAGAACCTAGAAATATGGCAATCTTAGCCGCAATCGCAGGCACTCTTTTGGTCATGTAACCAACCACAATAATAGTTAATATCGGTATATTATAAATACCATTGATTTCTTGGAGATAGTTGAACAAACTACCTGCATTGGCGATTATAGGGGCAATAAACATAGCGGCTAAAGCCAGACAAACCCCAAAAACCTTTCCATATTTCACGACAGTAACTTCGGAGGCATCTTTTTTTATATGCTGCTTGTAAATATCTATACCAAAAAGTGTTACAGAACTATTAAGCACACTATTGAATGAACTTAGTATTGCACCAAATAATACTGCTGCAAAAAAACCAACCAAATACTTAGGCAATACGGCTCCAACCAAAGCTGGATAAGCAATATCACTGGACTCCAAACTGCCATCAAAATAATGATAGGCTATCATACCAGGTAATACTAAAATCAAGGGGCCCAGTATTTTTAGAAACGAAGCCAGCAATAATCCTTTTTGCCCCTCTGCTAGACTTTTTGCTCCCAAAGCTCTTTGAATAATTTGTTGATTGGTTCCCCAATAAAACAACTGCACTAACATCATCCCTGTAAATATTGTAGAAAAGGGAACTTCTTGTCCGTGTTCTCCAGTAGAATCGAATCTTTCAGGATTTGAGGAAATCAATGTATCCAAGCCTGTTAGAACACTCCCATCGCCAATTGCCATCAATCCAAATACAGGAATCATGATCCCACCTATCATTAATCCTATAGCATTGATACTATCTGATACGGCTACTGCCTTGAGTCCTCCAAAAACTGCATAAATAGACCCTACTACACCAATTCCCCATATACAGATTACCAAGGCAGTGGAGTCGGAAACATTTAATAGTTCCGGAACATTGAACATTCCGCTTATAGCCACAGAACCAGAGTACAAAATTACAGGCAACAATACCACCACATAGCCCGTTAAAAAAAGACCGGAAGTTATTGTTTTGGTTGCAACATCAAACCTTTCTGCCAAAAATTGTGGAACAGTGGTCAAACCGCCTTTTAAATATCTGGGCAATAAAAAAATAGCTGCGACAACCATGGCAATAGCGGCCAGGGTTTCCCATGCCATAACAGAAAGTCCGTCTTTATAAGCGCTTCCATTTAATCCTACAATTTGTTCTGTAGATAAGTTAGTCAATAACAACGACCCTGCAATAACTCCCGCCGTTAAACTTCTTCCACCCAAAAAATATCCATCTGATGATTTTTCATCCGTACTCCTGGTTGCTAAATAAGCTATCACACCCACTAAAATGGTGAATCCCAGAAAAGATAGTATTCCTAACATATTGATCGGTTCAGTTTGTTTATAGTTTATAAATATATTGGATTATTTATCAAAACAATAATTATAAAGATAACATACCAGACAATCTTAGAATCCATAGGCGTTTGTCCCAAAAACATTAACAATCTCAACTTTTCCTGTTACTAACGGAATAGTTATCTTACTCCCTATTTTAACCAAATGAAAAAAGTCTTCTGGATTTTCGTCGGTCTTATTTTCTTTGTTGGGGGCTGTTCCAAAAAAGATGCCGAGAGTCTTTTTGTAAAAAGGCCTTTATCACATACTGGAGTCACTTTTGCCAACCATCTTAAAGATACGCCAGAGCTTAATATACTTACCTACTTATATTACTATAATGGGGCAGGGGTCGCTGCAGCCGATTTTAACAATGATGGTCTGGTCGATCTCTATTTTACTTCAAACCTACAAGCAGATAAGTTGTACTTGAACAAAGGCGCCCTACAATTTGAAGATATTACGGAATCAGCTAAAATTAACAACAGCAGTGGATGGACCACAGGGGTTAGCCATGTAGATATCAACAATGATGGATTATTGGATATTTATGTTTGCAAGGTTGGAAATTACAAGCAATTAAAAGGAAAGAATCTACTCTATGTAAATCAAGGAGTCGATGAACAGGGGGTACCTCATTTTAAAGAGAAAGCTTCAGAATATGGTATAGATTTTTCGGGATTTTCAACTCAAGCCGCTTTTTTTGATTATGATATTGATGGGGATTTGGACATGTTCTTGCTGAATCACTCTATCAACCCAAATCGTTCCTATGGAAAAGGTGCAAAAAGAAAACAATTGGATTCCCTATCTGGTGATGTCCTATATAAAAATGAAAATGGAAAATTCTTGAATGTCTCAAATGAAGCCGGAATCTTTCAAAGCAAAATTGGATATGGCTTGGGCTTGGGTATTAGTGACATCAATAATGATGGTTATCCTGATATCTATATTGGAAATGATTTTTTTGAAAATGATTATTTATATATCAATCAACAAAATGGGACTTTTGAAGAAATTATCTCTAAAAATGATAAGAAATTAGGCCATACAACGCATTTTTCTATGGGCAATGATATTGCGGACATCAATAATGATGGTCTAACAGATATCATTTCTCTAGACATGTTACCTGAAAATTTGGAGACATACAAGACTTCTGGATTGGAATACCCCTTTCCCGTATACCAGCAATATCTAAAAAATGGATTCGCTCCACAATACATGCAAAACGCTTTGCACCTTAATTTAGGTGATGGCAATTTTAGTGAGACGGCAAATCTTAGTGGTATTTCTGCAACAGAATGGTCTTGGGGAGCCCTTTTTGCGGACTTTGACAATGATAGCCACAAAGACCTTTTTGTTTCCAATGGGATAAAAGGCGCTACCAATGATATGGATTTTATTAGTTTCATTGCAAACGACAAAATTCAAAAGAATATCGAAAAAGGAATGTCAGCAAAAGAAATGGCTTTTATTGATGAGCTCCCAGAAAAAAAAGTGGCCAACTATTTCTTTAAAAATAACGGGGATTTGTCTTTTTCAAACGTCACCGATTCATGGCTAAAAAAAGAGAACTCCTTTAGCAATGGCTGTGCTTATGCTGATTTAGACAATGATGGCGATTTAGATTTGGTAGTGAACAATATTAATGAGAAGGCTTTCATCTTAGAAAATACCTTGAATACTGCATCAAATCAAAATACTCTCAAACTGACCTTCAAAGGAAATGAAAAGAATAAATTCGGTATAGGAACTAGAGTTGTTGCACACACTAAAACAGACATTGTCACCCATGAGAACTTTACAACCAGGGGTTATCTTTCTGCTGTTCCAAATACCATACATATGGGGTTGGGGAAAGACTCCATTTTAGATTCCCTGACCGTTATTTGGCCTGGTGGAAAATTTCAAACTTTAAGGTCATTAAAAGATGGCAATATAGTACTTGAAGAAAAGAATTCAGCTGGAAATTTTTATTTAAAAAATAGCAATACCAAACCTTCCTTATTTATTAAAAAGGATAGTATAATACCATTTGTCCATAAAGAACAAAATACATTTGAGTTTGATAGGGATCCCTTGGTCCCGTTCGCCAACACCAATGAAGGACCTTCGATTTCCGTGGCAGATATAAATAATGATGGGCTCCAAGATATATTTATTTCAGGGGCAAAAGCACAAGCTTCAAAATTATACGTTCAACAAGCCGACGGCATCTTTACCAGCGAACAAGAAGCTGTTTTTTCTAAAGATGCTTTTAATGAAGATGTATCCCATGCTTTTTTTGATGCCAATGGAGATGAATTTCAAGATTTGGTTGTAGTCAGTGCAGGTAACGAGTTCAAATCATCCAATAGAATTCAGCCAAGACTCTACATCAACAAAAATGGTGTTTTTGAAAAACAAACCAATGTATTTGATGGTATAGAATTAAACGCTTCAAAAGTAACTGCTGTGGATTTTGATAATGATGGTGATATGGACCTTACGATAACCTCGGACCAAATTCCACAGCAATTTGGAATTACATCGGCACAATATCTGTTAAAAAATAATGGGAAAGGTGTTTTTGAAAATGTCACCACAAGTATTTCTCCAAGTTTTGAATCTATCGGTAATGTAAAAGATGTTACTTGGATAGATTTGGACGGTGATGGTTTCAAAGACCTGATAGCAGTAGGCAATTGGATGCCCATCTCAATTCTCATGAATGATGGTAAAAACCTAAATCTCGCTTCAAAAAATGGATTGGGCAAAACCCATGGATTTTGGAAATGTATTGTTGCAGAAGATTTTGATAACGACGGCGACATAGATTTGGTAGCAGGAAACTGGGGAAACAATAGTAAGTTAAAGGCATCTCTAAAACATCCAATTACTCTGTACAGTAATGATTTTGATGCCAATGGATCAATAGAACCTTTGGTAACGTATTTCTACCAAGAAAAAGAAACCCCTTTTGCTTCAAAAGATGAATTGGTAAAACAAATGCCTTTTTTAAATAAAAAGTTTCTTTCATATGAGAGCTTTGCCAAGGCATCCCTAAACGATTTATTTAGCACAAAAAAACTTAAGAACGCAGTTCAAAAAAATGTTTACGAACTTTCCAGTTGTTACTTTGAGAACCTTGGGAACAATACGTTTAAAAAAATTGAACTTCCTAAAATAGCTCAGATTTCCACCATAAATGATATGATAGTGGATGATTTTGACGATGATGGCCATAAAGATATCCTTGCCGTAGGCAACAACTATGAAATTAGCACACAACTTGGTAGGATGGATGCATCGCATGGTATATTTTTGCGGTTTGGAAAAAATGATTTTGAATGGAACAATAACCTGAAAATCAATATTTCAGGACCCGCTAGAAATATTGAAAAAGCTATAATAAATGAACAGGAACACTATATAATTGGTATTAATAATGCTGCTCCACAATTATTTGAAATAAAATGATCAAGCATACTTTTTCAACCTTACTCTTGTTAGTCGTTTTAAGTTGTGGAAAAAAGGAAGGGACCCTTTTTTCAAATCCATCGGCAGAGGAAACGGGTATTTTGTTCAGCAATACCCTCTCAGAATCTGATGATCTGAATATTCTTGACTATCTCTATTTTTATAATGGTGGCGGTATATCCATAGGCGATATAAACAATGATGGGCTCCCTGATATATTTTTTTCTGGAAACCAAGTAAAAAATACGTTGTATTTGAACCAAGGGGGATTAAAATTTAAGGATATTTCTGAAAAAGCAGGTGTTCAAGGTGACAGCTCATGGAATACGGGATCTGTTATGGGGGATATAAATGGAGACGGCTTTTTAGATATTTATGTATGTGCTGTTGTGGGGATAAATGGATTTGAAGGTGCCAATGAACTTTTTATCAATAACGGCGATAATACATTTACAGAGAGTGCCGCAAAATATGGGTTGGACTTTGATACTTATAGTTCTTCTGCAGCTTTTTTGGATTATGACCTTGATGGTGATTTAGACCTTTATTTATTGAACCATGCAGTGCATACCCAAGAATCTTTTGGGCGGGTCGACTTACGGTATACCAGAAATTTTGAAACAGGTGATAAATTGTTACGTAATGACGGCGATAAATTTACAGACGTAAGCGAAGAGGCAGGAATTTATGGTGGAATCAATGGTTATGGCCTGGGAATAGCGGTTTCGGATTTTAATGTTGATGGCTATCCCGATCTCTATATAGGCAATGATTTCCACGAAGATGATTACTATTATCTGAACAATGGAGATGGAACATTTACCGAAAGTCTTCGAAAGTATTTTGGCCATACCAGTAGATTTTCCATGGGAAGCGATGTAGCGGATATCAACCATGATGGGTTACCTGATTTTATTTCTTTGGATATGCTTCCTGAAGACGAAGTTCCGTTGAAATCATCGGAAGGAGACGACAATATTCAAGTGCAACGCTTACGAACCCAGCGTTACGGATATCATTACCAATTTACCCGAAACATGCTTTATGTAAACCAACCAAGTGGTAATTATTTGGAAACTGCACTATTGAGTGGAATTGCTGCAACCGATTGGAGTTGGAGTGCTCTCTTTGGGGATTATAATCAAGATGGCGAGCAAGATCTTTTTATTTCGAATGGCATTCCAAAACGACCAAATGACTTAGACTATATCCGATTTGTTTCCAATGAACAAATTCAAAAAAAACTGGACAACACCAAACTGGTAGATCAAGAAGCGCTGAATTTAATGCCTTCCGGAGCAACGAACAATATGGTTTTTAAAGGAAAATCAAATCTTCAATTTGATAATAAATCCAATGATTGGATTACCAGAGATACTTTAATATCAGGTGCTACGGCATATGGGGATTTGGACAACGACGGAGATTTGGACTTGGTCACCAATAACATCAATAGGCCGGCTACAATTTATCAAAATAAAATCGGCTCCACTTCCAATTATTTGAAAATAAGACTAAAATACATTGGGAGAAATCCTTTTGCTATAGGAACAAAAGTCTATTCCTATCATAAAGGAAAACTACAGTACAAAGAACTTTATACTACCCGCGGGTTTCAATCAAGTTCTGAACCCATTATACATTTTGGCTATGGCGCTTCAGAAAAAATAGACTCAATAAAAATTGTTTGGCCTGATAAATCCTATCAAACACTGAAAAACATTTCTACCAACCAAACTTTAGAGATAAGACCAAATAACACTAACCCTTTTGACTATGAAAAAACAAAACGGAACAAAGGGCTTATTTTCGAGAAAGTTGAAGATAATTTAGGTCTTAACTTTACACATGTAGAAGACAACCATATCGATTTTAATAGGGAAAAACTTATTCCTTATCGCGTATCTGATCGGGGACCTGCCGCAGCTATTGGAGATTTGAACGGTGATGGAAAAGATGATGTATTTTTTGGTGGCTCAAAATTCTTTTCCTCAAAAATCTATATCCAACAGGATACTATATTTACAGAAAAGAAATTTACAGTGATACAAAAAGATTCCGTAAAAGAAGAAGTGGTAGCGCTAATAAAGGATTTTGACAGAGATGGAAAAAATGATGTTTTTATTGGCTCTGGTGGAGCGGATTTCTATGGAAAGGTCAAACCGCTACTTGATAATTATTTTATTCAAAAAGATACTGCGTTCTTGAAAGCCAAAATTCCCGATTTCTTTGAAAATACTTCCGTAATCGAAGCTAACGATTATGATGGGGATGGGGATTTGGATGTATTTGTGGGGAGTAATGTAGTAACTTCAAAATTCGGTAAAACTCCAAATTCATATTTACTCAAGAATACCAACGGTAATTTTTCAATAGTGGAAAATACCCCGTTTCAAAACCTGGGGATGATCACTGATGCTACTTGGTCAGACTTTAACAATGATGGAGTTGAAGATCTTATCGTTATCGGAGAATGGATGGCTCCTAAATTCTTTAAAAACTCTAATGGTTCATTTGAAGAAGTTGACCTTTTGGAAAATAATCTGAATGGTCTTTGGCAGGCTATTCAACCCTTTGATATAGATAATGATGGAGATATAGATTATTTGTTGGGCAATTGGGGCATAAATTCAAAATTCAGTGCGTCCAAAAAAGCCCCTATGAATCTTTATTCTTATGATTTTGACGGCAACGGAAGCACAGAAACTATTGTTGCTACAGAAAAGAACGGGAAATACTACCCCTTATTGGGGTTGGACGAGTTATCAGGACAATTGGTTTCTTTACGAAAGAAATTCACTACCTATAAAAGTTTTGCAGGTAAATCAATTGAAGAAATTTTCAATAAAAAGACTTTGGCCAAAGCTGAAGTTTTAAAAATACATGAACTTCATTCCGGATATCTGCAAAATAATGGCACTTCATATACTTTTATCCCTTTTAAAGCTGAGCTGCAAGTTTCTCCGATTACGTCTTTTTTGGCCTTTGATTTTAACGGCGACTCAAAAAATGAAGTATTGGTCGCCGGCAACTATTTTGGCGTAACACCATTTCACGGAAAGTTCGATTCTTTTCCCGGGGCATTGATAACTAATGAAAATGATATAATTTTGGGAGATGCGCTCGGTTTAGAGATGTCCCAAAAATCTGCCAGACACTTAAACGCATTTAATTTCAATAATGCTACATACCTGCTAGTAACTGTAAATAACGATAAGGCTCAAGTTTATAGGCTGCTTAGATAAATTAATAGAACAATGAAAATGCGAATCGGCTTACTATATATATACACAATTTTTCTCTTTTCATGTGCAAAAAAAAGTGAACCCATTGTCATAGATCCAAATGATTTTCATGGTTCTGTGGACAAGGTTACTGAAGTGATGATACATGATATTTTCTCGCCTCCCGTAGCAAGTAGGATCTTTGCTTATCCAAATATAGCGGCGTATGAAATTTTAGCATCACAGGATAATGAATACAAATCATTGGTAAATCAAGTTAGGGGACTTACACCCATCCCAAATCCAGAAGTGGCCGAAAAGATAAATTACGAATTGGCTGCTTTGATTTCCCATATTGAATTGAGTAAGCGACTTATTTTTTCCGAAGACAGGATTGAGGCTTACAGAGACAGCTTGTACACTATTTGGGACGATAAAAATACAAATGAGTTCAACGCATCCAAAGACTATGGCCTTAAAGTGGCCGAGCATGTCGCTAAATGGATGAACAAAGACAATTACAACCAGACCAGAACCATGCCCAAGTTTACAGTGGATACGGACAATCCTTCTAGATGGCAACCTACCCCGCCTGCATACATGGCCGGGATAGAACCGCACTGGAGTAAAATAAGGCCCTTTGTAATAGATTCCGCAAGTCAGTTTAGGCCAACGCCGCCGCCACTATTTTCAATGGAAGAAGACTCTGATTTTTATAAGGAATTGAAAGAGGTGTACGACATCAGTAACGATATTACTACCGAAGGAGATTCCTCTGAAGAAGTAGAAATTGCCCAATTTTGGGACTGCAATCCTTATGTATCAGTAACTCGAGGACATTTAATGTTCGCCACTAAAAAAATTACTCCCGGAGCACATTGGATAGGAATTACCAAAATAGCGAGCAGAACTACCAATGCCGATGTAAACAAAACAGTTTATGCCTATACAAAAGCTTCGATTGCAATGGCAGATGCCTTTATTAGCTGTTGGGATGAAAAATATAGAAGTAATTTGATTCGCCCAGAAACATTGATTAATGAACATATTGATGAAAATTGGGAGCCGATATTACAAACACCTCCATTCCCCGAATACACTAGTGGTCATAGTGTTGTTTCTGGTGCCGCTGCAGTAGTTCTTACAGATATTTTTGGTGATAATTTTGCCTTTGATGATGATACTGAAGTTCCTTACGGTCTACCGGTTCGCACTTTCAAATCCTTTGAGCAAGCTGCAGACGAAGCTGCTATGAGTAGAATGTACGGAGGTATTCACTACAGGGCAGCAGTGGTCGTAGGTGTAGACCAAGGAAGGCGCTTGGGCAAATATGTAGTGGAAAATCTCAAAATGCTTCAATAACTCTTCTTTACCCAAAAAATAATTTGAATACTGATGAAACGAAAAATTTCTTTGGTGGTTTTATTTGTAATCATAGCTGCCCTTGGCTGGTATCTTTTCATTAAACCAAATGATTATCTGGTTTCTTTTACCGCCAAAACCTTTCCTGGCACTATAAATAGAACCATTAAAAACTGGGGGAAAAGTATGGCTACCAACGCACCACTGAAAGAGTATGGAGTTCTAAATCTTGAACAACAGCTGAAATTTGGGGACACCGTTGTTGTATATAACTGGAAAATTATCCCTATCACGGATTCTACCTCAAAGGTCAAAGTAAGAATCAAAGATTTGGAAAATAGCCTAATGAACAAAATCTTGATTCCCTTCACCTCAACTATTTTGGAAAAACGTTCCAAAAAAAATCTGTTGGACTTTAATCAATTTTTGAACGAACATCTTAAAAAATTTAAGGTGAATGTTGTAGGCATTGATGAGTTGAAATCAACGTACTGTGCTTATATAGAAGTCAAAGGTTTACAGTCTGAAAAGGCATTTGATATGATGAAGGATTTTCCATTTTTGAGTGGTTTTGTGAAAGAGAACAATATGAAAGTAAATGGCAGTCCATTTGTTGAAATCACCGAATGGAACATGGAAAATGATAGTATTGCATATAATTTTTGCTTTCCGATAATTAAACCGGATTCCCTACCGCTTAATAATGAAATAAAATACAAAAAATTTGAATCAAAAAAAGCGTTGAAAGCTATTTACAATGGAAATTATATAACTTCAGATAGAGCTTGGTACAAGCTTTTGGACCATGCTGATAATAAAGATATAGAAGTGACAAAAATGCCCGTAGAAGTTTTCCAAAATAATCCAAATATGGGAGGTAATGAACTGGAATGGATAGCTGAAATCTACATGCCAATAAAAGATTCCTTATGAAAAATATATCGCTTTTTATAGTTTTAATTTTTTTTCAAGCCTGTGCACAAGAACCCAATCATGGAGATTTTACCTATTTGGCAAAGCTGCCCTCAAGCCTAAGCGAAATATCAGGTATTGTCTCTATTGATGGCTCAACAATATGGGCGATAGAGGACAATGGAAATAAAGATGATATTTTTAAAGTTGATCAGAATGGTAAAATCATAAAGACATTCGATGTCAAAGGTGTTGAAAACGATGATTGGGAAGATTTGGCAAAAGATGATGACGGCAATCTTTATATAGGAAATTTTGGAAACAATTTTAACGAGCGTGAAAATCTTTCTATCTATAAATTACCAAATCCTGAAAATGAAAAAGGCGATAAAATCGATGCAGAAAAAATCAGTTTCCATTATCCCGAACAAACAAAATTTCCCCCCAAAAAATCAGAATTATTATATGATTGCGAAGCTTTTTTTTATAAGGACGGCTTCCTATATTTAATTACTAAAAATAGAGCCAAACCTTATACCGGAAAAGCCTTTATTTATAAAGTTCCCGCAGAAAAAGGTTCGCATACAGCAGAACTTATAGGAATATTCACTACTTGTAAAGATCAAAATTTTTGTTCGGTAACGGCAGCAGATATTTCTCCTAATGGGAAAAGAATAGTGCTATTGGGATCGGGGCTCATCTGGTCATTTACCAATTTCTCTTCTGATGATTTTACAAAAGGTACGGTCAAAGCTATTGACGTAAGACATAGAACCCAACAAGAATCCATCTGTTTTTTGGATAACAATACGTTATTGATAGCGGATGAAGCATCCAAAAACGGGGGACGAAATTTATATTCCTATAATCTTGATTAAAACCCAAAACCTAAGCCAAAAGCAAAACGTAAGCCATCAGTACTATTGAACAAGCCAAAGTTGGCTGATAAAATATCCGCTCCGTTTACAAAAAACCCTCCGCCATAAGAGTTGTGCCATTGATCAGAAGAATCGTTCGGGAACCAAACCCTTCCATAATCAAATCCTCCAAAAATTCCAGGAGTCACTGGCAAAAGCCCCGTTCGCTGTTTTCTAAAACTATAACGTAGATCTGTATTTTGAAAATACGCTGTCTTTCCCGTAAAGCGTTGAAAACGAAATCCCCTTAAACCATTGTTGGCACCAATACTGGCACCTTGATAAAACTCAAAATCGTTTCCAATATTAAAATGTGCCTTCACTTTTGATGCAAGAACCAATCTCCCACTTGATGACAATTTGTAGTCAATTGACAAACTGGGAATTACAAAACCGAATGCACGGCCTGAATCGCTCAAATTAGTTTTGTACCCTCCTTGCAATGAAAAACTCATACCAAGCGTTGGAAAAGCTTCATTATCTGTATTGGAGTAACTGTATGCAGCATCCACTCCCAAAAAATCTTGTTGTGTATCCCTTCCTGCGTCAGTAAAAAATCCTGCGATGAAACGGTTTTCTGTTTCCTCGACCTCATAATTTTCATAAGATAGGCCCAAACTTACTTTAGAGCCCAAATAACCTCTCCATACCAAAGAAGGGGAAAAGGTTATCGTTCTTATCTTTACTCGGTTAAAGTCAAATTCAAGAGGTTCTTCATCATCATTGTTTTCGGTTTCATTACCAAATCCGAAGAAATTGACACTAAAATTGGGACTAGTGAACTTTGCGTTCAATTCTAAATTTATATGCTTAAAAATATTGGCAAACTCTCCATTATAACCAAAATCAAAGCCACTGGTAGCAAAATAGTACGCAGCGTTGAAAGTGTGCTGTTGGGTGAACGGATTCTGTCTGAAACCGTTGAAAGTGTAGGTATTCGTCAATCCCAATCTAAATCCATCATCTGGATTAAAACCAAGTGAAGGCAATATTTGGTTGGTACTTGCCTTTAGTTTAAGAAACTCATAGGTATTTGTATCATAGTCATTTATTCTGTGGATTTTACCTCCGTAGGCCTCATCATACGTGTTCTTTTTTGTCTTAAAATCATACACGTAGGTTTTCTTACTGTCTTGGGCTATTTTATAGACGTCGTTGTTCTGGCCTCCTACTATTCTAAGCTTAACTTTTGAAGATTTTGTTTTTACGTCAAAGACATCATCATCATCCAAACCATATAACCAGACTTCCTTGGTAAATTCAGGTTGATATGTTTTTTGAAAAAATAAGTCCCGTTTTTTTCCATCTTTAATTCGATAGCCTCTAACATCTAAGCTTCCATTGTCCAATGATTTGATTTCAAAATAATCGTCTTTATCTGTTCCAGTGATTACACTGTATTTATTAATGACTTTAAAATAATCCATGGCAGTTTCAACAAGATTTTCTTTTCTTGCCAAAATCACTTTTTTAATCTCTGAAACTGTTTCATCATTGACCTCTGTAGGAAATAATGAAAACGCTTTTTCTATAACTGCCTCATCAATATTATTTTGAATGTACTTTGCTTGTTCTTTCCATGATTCAATGTTCGTTTGGGATAACAAGGCCATATCCAGTGCAAAAGTCTTGGGAGAGGAGTTAAATCCTTTCACACTTCTTATTTCCTCATTGAAACCTTCAAAAATTCTTAGGCTAGGGACAGCGCGCGAGGCAAATGCCATTAAAGTTCCATCTCCCCAGATTGAAAAAGCTTGGTCTCTGTCCCTAGGAATCGGTTTGTATATTTTTTGACCGGAGCCGTCTTCAAATTCAGCCCATCGCCATTGATCTACGTGACGGTCCCAGTCTCCTATCAACATATCGAACAAACGAGCCCTCACATACATCTCCTCATCTATTTTATACTTTTCATCTTTTCTCAATTTGTTTATCAAATCGTACGTGCTCTCAATTTTCTTTGTGTATCCAAAGCTTTTTAAGTCAACATGACCTTCGGAAACATGTTCTTCGATCATGTAAAGGCCGTCTCCAAAATCTAAGTTGTGCCCTCCGAGGACTTTCTGTTTGGGAACGTAGTATAGTTTCGGATTGGTATGGAAAAGTCCAATTGCATCTGAAAGCGGTGCAATAGTAAATGGTGCATAAGGGTGTGCTCCCGTATAAAAATCCATCAAGAGCCTTTCAGTATAAGAATCTTTAAAATCCCCGATGACATATTGTTCCTGAAAAGCAATTGACTGGAGGTAACGCTCTGCACTTTTCCGCATTGCCCGCATTACATATTGCCTACCCTGTTTATCCTGGAGCCTTAAAGAGCTGGATTGGTTCCCCCCTCCTTTTCTTACTACCTCCAATCCCCCGAATAAAGTATCTAACCGAACTGTTGGGGCCTTTATTTTAGTTGCATAATATTTTCTGTACCGATTTCCCCAAATCCATTTGTAAAAACCACTCTTATCAATTTCTTCTTCACTATAGATAGATGATTCCATGGTTGCGGGAAAATTATTTGTATACTCCTTTTCATCTATTCGGTCATCTGAAGGCAAGACTTCTGTACTGTACAATAACTCTTCCTTACCATCAGGGCCAACTCCATAAAAATCCACTATGGATGAACCGTCCTTATAAACGTTCAAGATAGCATATCCCATTCGCCCTGTAGAAAACTTACTTCCGTTCAAAAGTCGTGTTGCTCCCTTTTTAGCTCCAGATCCGCTCACTATTTGGGGTATCCCATTTTCAACAATGTACTGTAGGGTATGCTCATGGCCCGAAGTAAAAATTACCTTGTCAGAAAATTGGGAAAGTGTTACGATTCTTTTTATTAAACTATTATAAACTTTATTTGACAGGTCTTCAAATGAAGCTCCAGATGCTTTTCTAAGAATATTGATAAAAGTTCCCAGTATTGGGATCGGTACGATTGCTTTGGAAGTTGGAGTCATTCCCTGCTTGAATGAAAATTGACCGCCATGTGATCCATAAGTATACATTGGGTGGTGCATGGCAAGAATCACTGTCTTATCACGATTCTTTTTGATAATTCCCTCCAGTTCCTCAAAAAATCTTCCGCGATCTTTTATTTCACATTCGTCATTAATAGTAGGATGATTGTTCCAATTGACCAAGTACCATTCAGTGTCAATTGTGACGACTATTATATTATCACCTATTTCAATTTTTTCCATGGGACATCCATTTTCGGGAAAGAAAACCTCCTTACTATCCAATACTTCCTCAATATAATTTTCTTGTCTTTTCAGCCCTTTCAATCCTTCGTTATACCAATCGTGGTTTCCCGGTATAAAAACAATTTTGCCTTTATACTCGGATACGGACTTCAATTGAGCATCCAAATGGTTCTTTGCTTCAATATATGCAATGGTCGAATCTTTTTTGTCCGGTAGACCAGCAGGATAAATATTGTCGCCCAAAAAAATTGCGGTGCTGTTTTCGACCGCGTTATCCAATCTTGATTTGACTATTTTCAATACAGGATTCAAATCCCCCATAGGAGATTTTCCAGCATCGCCTATTAAGAAAAATGTGTGTTCCACCTCTTTATCCGCATATATTTTTTCACCAGTAAAGGGTTCATCATATTTTGCTTCGTAGGTAGCACAACTGTATATTATGGCAAACAAAAAAATAAGTAGATAATGTTTTTTCATAGCATGGGGGTTGGTTCTAAATTTTCGTATTTTGGAAGAGTCTAAAATAGTGCTATGTCCAAGATTGTTGAAAAAGCTGAACTTTATGTGTCAGAGATTCTTGAAAATAAGTTAAACCCAAAGTTTTTATACCACAATTTAAGACATACCCAACGTGTAGTTAAAAGTACTAAAGAATTACTCAATTTCTATAATCTAAAACCGATAGAGAACGAAAAGATCTTATTGGCAGCATGGTTTCATGATACGGGCTATACCAAAGGTGTAAATAATCATGAAGAGGAAAGTTGTAAGATTGCCACAAAATTTCTAGAGGATAATAATTATGATATAGCTGCCATAAAAGATATAAATGCACATATAATGGCTACAAAGAGATATCATGAACCGGTTAATTTACAGGAAGAAATCATACGGGATGCGGATGCATCACATTTTGCAAAAAAAAGCTACTGGGAAACTACCGATTATTTGCAAGAAGAATTGAGAGAACTGGGCATTGCCACATATTCCAACAAAGAATGGCGCGACGAAAACATAAAAATGTTCCGAAATGAGCATAAATTCCATACCACTTATGCAAAAGAAAACTGGGAAGAAGGAAAGGAGCAAAATTTAAAACTACTGGTCAAAGAAAAAAAGACCGAAAAAGAAATCGCAAAAAAGGAAGCTTTAAAGGCAAAGTACAAAAGTGAAAGCCCAGACCGTGGTATTCAGACCCTATTTAGGGTTACTTTAAAAAATCACCTTACACTTAGTGATATTGCGGATACCAAGGCAAACATCCTATTATCCGTAAATGCCATAATCATTTCCGTGGCCTTGTCCAATCTCATACCTAAGTTGGATAATCCCTCGAATACCTACCTCATTTATCCTACGGCAATATTTGTAGTTTTCAGTGTTATTTCTATGATAATGGCCGTTTTGGCGACAAGGCCTAACGTAACTAGTGGTGAGTTTACAAAACAAGACGTACAGAACAAGGAGGTGAATTTACTTTTTTTTGGAAATTTCCATAAAATGAGCCTTCAGGATTATGAATGGGCAATTCAGGAATTGGTAAAGGATAAGGATTATATTTATTCTTCCCTTACCAAAGACTTATATTTCTTAGGGCTCGTGCTTAACAGAAAATATAAAATCCTGCGCTGGACCTATACTATCTTCATCACAGGTATAGTGATATCCGTATTGGCATTTGGGATTTCATTCCATTACTATGGACAAACGGTACCAGGAACTTAAAAAAAGTAATCCATTAGGAATTTAATTCTTCCATTAAATCTTCATAAGTAAACGTACGTTCGGATTTTTTGTCCTTTTTATATAAAATTTCTGCCCTTATCGCTTTAAGTCCCGTAACTCCTTGGAGACCTTCAAGCTCAACAATTTCTACATTGTTGGTAAAATATCCTTTTGCCTTCAAAAACTTTATATAGCGTAGATATTCCTTTTCATCCTTGCGCTGGGAATACACTATGGACAATTTCCCTTTTTGTGTCAATCTTTCATTGGTCCCTTTGATGTAGGATTTATCAATACGCTTTTTTATAACCTCATATCTGGCATTGTACGTACCGTCAACGTCAAAACGTTTTTCATCCATCCTGAACCTAATGGACAATGATGTACTATAGACCAATATCAATGAAGCTACATCCAGTTTAACAGGCAGATTGTGTTTTAGTTCATAGTACCTGTTCTCCATATCACACATAACCTGTAATTGCCAAAGCCTTAGGTTACTCAGATAGAGCTCATCAAAACTTCTCTCATTGGCAATGGAACTCCCTATGTACATGTTGTGTTCCACACCATCGGTCTTATATCTCTCAAAGTAGTGCGGAAACATTTCCTGGGCATCCAATTGCCTTTTATCCAAAAGGGCCGCCAATTGCATATTGGCCTCCATAACACTGTCATCATAATTTCTTCTATGATCATAGTAAGATTCTGTTCCAGCATCAATTTGAGCCTCATAGCTCAAAATAAGATTATTGAGCTCTTTGTCCTCTTTCTTGAGGTGTTTAAAAATTGGATTGACCTCTTCTTTAACAAAATCGAAAATGGCTTGTTCTGTATGGGTATAAAGTGCCTCCTTTACTTCTTCAAGATACGTTTCTACCCTAAAAATCAACTCTTCATAAATTGGCAATCTATATTTTTTGACTGCTTTTATCAGAACATCGTTTATTTCTGAAAGTTGAATCATTAGATCCCTTTGGATGGAAATATTCCTTTCCTTGGAGGATTCCTTAATATCTATTTGACCATAAAGCGGATAAACATCCTTAAAAACTATTTCCTTAAAAATAGGTTGGTTCCCTTCAAGCTCATTCGCCATAAACCGCTTTGCTTCTTCCTGAAACTTCCAATATACGGAAGAATGCACGGTGGTACATTCGTGCTGAATTATGGCATCTACCAAATTCTCTTCTTCTTCAATAGACCTTAAAACGGCCGAAACAATAAAGGGCATTACATCATCAAGCTTATTGGCATTGACACTGTTCAATTCGTTCACTGTAAATGAAACCAATTCCAAAACACCCAAAAGGTTACCATTATCGGCGATTGGTGCAAGAATAGCACTCTTTATACCTTGCTCGTGTAAGTTTTTATAGGGTTGTCCTCCATTGGACTTTTCATAATATTTTTCAACATTGGAAATGGCGAAATATTTGTTCTCATCGAAGAGTTTATTATGTGAATACGCACAAAGCATAGTATCACAAGATTCCATTTCCTTTCCTTTGAGCAAGTAACTCTCAATACCTTTCCCATAAATTTTTAAGAATCGGTTCGTATTGGAATCATAACCTGAAAAGCCTACGTTGATTTTTTTTAGATTGAACAAAGACCTAAAGGTATCTTGAAAGCTGTCCATGAAGTTTTCGCTGCTCCTCTTATTGCTTCCTATAAGCGTGGACTTAATTTCGGAAATGGAATGCTCAGCGGTGACATCGAACATGTTTGAGATTACAAACCCCTTTGAAATAAAACTGTTCGGTGGAATCTTTTCTTTCCAAAGTTCCAAGTCATCAAAATTCTCTAAAAGTTCATCAACATCTGCTTGCTCAAGGTGCTTTGATTTTTCAGTGGGAAGGATTTCCATGAAATCAGCATTGTACATTAACCTATAATGCCGCATAAGACCATTTACATCTGGAATATCATAGAACAACGGACGCTTAAAGTCCATTTTAAAACCGTAATAAAAATTTAACACCACGATACATTTCATGATGTAGTTCATATCCATGGATAGGTTTCGAATTTCCAGTTCAAAGTCCTCACCGGCATCTTTGAGAATATTTTGGAAGCGTTCAGACGAATTAAAAACTGTATTCTCAAATGGTGTGGAAGCAGTTTTTATTTCGTTTTTTGTAAGTACCGTAGAAAATGTATCAGCTAGGATAATTCCTATAATATCTTTATGCTTGTGCAATAATGCTACGTCATCAAAACCATCCCTTAGTTCTGGAAAAGGAGCTTGTAGGTCCAAAACATATTTTGCCCGGTCCGCTAAGTATTTATCCTTGCTTTTGAGTTGATTGTCATAGTGTTCCAATAATTTATTGAAACTTACTAGTTGCAACATTGGGCTTTCTATATTGCAATTCTGTTTCATACAATATTAGACGAGGTTTAGCCGATAAAGTTACAAAAAGAAAAAATGCCACATTGTTAAGGTATTCCCTACTTACTTATTGGGTTTTTTTGGATATTTAAACAAATTTGTCAGATGTCCTCTATAAAAAGGCTAGACCGTGCTTTTCTAAATGCCAAAACCATTCCTTTTGGCAATAACGACAAGTTTATACTTTTTAGTGATTGCCACAGGGGCGACAACAGCTTTGCAGATGATTTTGCAAATAATAGAAATATTTACTTTCACGCATTAAACCATTACTATCGTGAAGGTTTCCAATACTGTGAACTTGGAGATGGTGATGAACTTTGGGAAAACATAAGTTTTGAATCCATTTTTGAGGCACATAAGAATGTCTATCAATTATTACGGCAATTCCATCTTGAAAATCGATTGCACATGGTATGGGGAAACCATGATATGGTTTATAAGGACAAATCTTATGTGGATGAACATCTATCTAGCTATTTTGAGCCTATTGATGGATCGGATAAGGAACTTTTTGAAGGTATTACCTACCATGAAGCAGTCGTTTTAAAAAATAAAGAAACTGGACAAGAACTTTTTTGTGCTCATGGGCACCAGGCTGATTGGTGGAATTATGTTTGTTGGCGTATTGGAAGGTTTTTAGTTCGTATTCTTTGGAAACCACTACAAGTTGTAGGTATTGCAGACCCTACGAGCCCCGCGAAAAATTATAAGGAGCTTATTAGAATTGAAAGACGGATCAAACGTTGGATTCTGAGGAACAATCTCAAAATTACCATAGCAGGGCATACACATAGACCACGTTTTCCTGAACCAGGTCAAATTCCTTTTTTTAACACGGGTAGCTGTGTACATCCCAGAAGTATTACAGGGCTGGAAATAGAAAAAGGCGAAATTTCCTTGATTAAATGGCAAATCGCCACTAAACCCGATGGCACCTTACAAATAGTACGTTTACTGTTGGAAGGCCCTAAAAAATTGATTGAATATAAAGATGATTAATCTTCTGTTCTTACTTTAAAAAATAAAATTAAACCACCCTGAGGATTGTCATTTTATTAAAGATTGAAATTCCAAAAATTTGAACAAATCATCGATTTAACTTCCTTTTATTATCCCAATGGCAAGGTATTTGTTAACTTTAAAAGTACTTATCGACCAGGTTGCCATGAAAAAACTTGTTTTTCTTTTTTCTTTTATTATTCTTTTAGGACATATCTCGGTTATGGCCCAAGGAGATATTCCTACGACGCGTCCTCTAAAAATTGGCGAGCGCAACACTTTGGATATTAAGCCCGCCAATCAAGGTACATCACTACGTATGCCATCGGTAATCGATGAAAACTTAACATCTAACAACAACGAACCTGGCGTTAAAATGCTTCCTGATAGGGAATTGTTACAAGCAGGCCATAACATGGTCATAGATCCAAAAGTTGGAGAAAAAGAAAAGAAAGGTTCCAAAGAACATTTCGGTGACCAATACTTAGGCGATGTAAAAACCTCTGCAAAATTTGTGGGCATTGTTTGCCGAGACCATGAGTACGTTGACGGAGATCGTGTTAAAATATATGTCAATGGTGAGGTTGTGGAACCAAATATTTTGCTTTCAGGATCTTTTAAAGGAATTAATCTTGATTTGATAAAAGGGTTCAACCGACTTGATTTTGAAGCCTTGAACCAAGGTTCGTCCGGTCCAAATACTGCACAAGTTGTCATTACAGATGATAAAGGACAAATTATTCACAACAATCGCTGGAATCTTTCCACGGGTTCTAAAGCGAGTCTTATTGTCATTAAAGAGGAAGAAAAGTAACCTTTCAAGTTCGAGTGTAAGCTCAAATTCAAGTTAAAGTTCAAATTTTGGATTATGGGTTTCCCTATGTATCCTAACTCCTAACTCCTAACTCCTAACTCCTAACTCCTAACTCCTAACTCCTAACTCCTAACTCCTAACTCCTAACTCCTAAAAAATATAAAATTCACCGTTCCCCAGGCTTGTAGTTTTTCACCGCCCTTTCCAACACATCCTCCTTGTAATAAGCGGCATTTTTCCATTTTACATCCGCATACATTTGTATTTGGTCGTCAAAGTGCGGAGATTTTGGGTCACCGCTCTGACCACCCGCCAAAATTGTTTTTGCTATTACTTTATCGCCAAACTCTACCGCTGCAACAAAACTATTGCCGCGAGTGCCATAAATCTTTTTGGTACCATTATCATAACGGGCACCGTAAGCTGCCAAAGCTCCCCAACGACCACTTGCAAAACCAATGGGGATACTTGGTTTGGAATCATTGAAAGGCTGTTTGATATCTCCATTTAGGCGTTGGTAACGGTTCACTTCGCCCCAGGGCATTTCCCAAGTACCAAAATCAGTAGTTAGTCGGTCGATTACTATTTCAAAAATCTTTAATTGCTCGCCGTCTGGGTCATTACTGCCCCAAAACATGACACGTTCCATTGGGGTCATTCCCTCAGGATAGTTACCAACTTTATAATATTGTGTTCCATAGTAATGCGCTAATGTCATGGCAACAGATTCTTTGGAAGTATTAAAATCCCATTTTCTTAATACTTCAATAGGTTTCAATAACTTAGGGTTTTTATCATCGTATTTTTCGTATGCCTTGACCAACCCCGGAATCAAAGCCTCAAAAGCAGGTAGATAGGGGTCATGTGCAAGTTGAATTAAACTATCCAGGGTATATCCACCTCTATCGGTCAATAATTCAATGGCATGGACACCCCTAAAATTTTCTTGGTCGCGAGACATGTATTTGGGATAATCGCCTCTTTTTGGACTAAATTCCAATGCAGCTGTAAAAGGCGTTGAATTACAATTCTGAATCCAACCATTTTCAGGGTTTAAGATCAAAATATTTTCATCTACAGTATGCAATCCTTGCCAATCCGTTTTTGGATTACTACCATCCACAGGTTTTGTGAAGTCGAATATAGTATCTCTTTTGGGAATAAAATTGCCATGGAAGTAAGCAATATTCCCTTCAGCATCGGCATAAACGGTATTATTGGAAGAATTTGTACGGATATCCATCATTTGCCGAAATCCTTTGTATCCCTCTTTTTTTGTTCTAACAAAAGATTGCTCCAAAGCCTTTACGGGCTCCCACATCATTGCCGAGGCCGTCCATTGCCCATCAACTGCGTGGGTTATGGGCCCATGATGGCTACGATACACAGGAAAAGTTTTTTCTTTTAATTTGCCATCCTTCTTATACTTCAATACAACCTCGGACGTTTCCACAGGTCTTAATTCTTCTCCATATTGATAAAACAGCTTATCATCATTCTTCACAATCGTTTCCTTGAATTCATCCATCACATCAGTATAAGTAGATGTATGCATCCATCCTGTTTTTTCATTAAATCCTTGATAAACAAAAAACTGGCCCCAAGTTACTGCGCCATAAGCATTCAACCCTTCTTCACTGACCACATGCACCTCTCCCCTAAAATAAAACGAAGTATGGGGATTAATCAATAACATTGCATTTCCAGATTTGGTCAGTGCTCCGGATATAGCAATTCCATTAGAGCCTTGAGGCTCCGCCATTTCTTTTTCTTTCTTCATGTTTTCTTCTTCCAATTCTGGAATTTCCATACCGCTTTCGTAGAAGGCTTTAATTTTTTCAATTGATATGCGCTCAATATCTCCACCAATGCTTCCTTCACTAAAATACATAGGCATCCAAGGTTCAAATCTGGTCAATAATCTTGGCTTAACCTCTGGATGGGTATGTAAGTAGTAATTGATTCCGTCCGCAAAGGCATCACACAATTTTTTTAACCATTCCGGACTATTTTCATAATTGGCGATTGCCTTTTCTTCTGTCATAAAAAGTTTGGCGCGCAGGTCACTGTACAATACTTCTTCTCCTTCGACTTCCGCCAATCTACCTATGGCCCAGATATAGTTTTGTTCTACACGATTAAAATCATCCTCGCACTGTGCGTATAACAATCCAAATACTGCATCAGCATCTGTCTTGCCATACACATGAGGCACCCCGTAATCGTCACGGATAATTGTTATATTTTCTGCTTGGGCTCGCCATTTTTCAATTTCGGTCCCTGGTTTTTGCGAACAGGAGAGTGCGAGGAAGAAAACAAGTAATGTTGTTATTTTCATTGGAAAAAGTTTATGATTTTTTTAAAAATCGTGTCTTTAAAACAATTTGAGCTTTGCCCACCCTACATTCCACTTCCTGTGGATTGGTGGTCAAGCGGATATTTTTTATCACGTTGCCTCTTTTTAAGGTCTTGGACATCCCCTTAATTTTCAAATCTTTCGTAACATGAACATTGTCTCCATCTTCCAAGATATTGCCATTACTGTCCTTTGTATCCATAAACAAATGTTTGAGCGTGAATTTAAGGGTCTAGAAACATAAAAACTAACAATTGCACCAAAAACAACTGCTCCAAATTTACTAATGATATTTCTCTTTATTTTTCAAGTAACTTGCAGCTTATTTTGAATTATATATGGCAGAAAAAAAAGTAAGCATCTTAAAGGCTTTTAAAACCATTATTTGGCCTAGAAGAAATCTTGTTCTTACCGGTTTGTTATTTATTGTAATCAGCAAAGCGGCAAGCTTTGTGGCACCTATTTCCCTTAGATATTTTCTTGATGATATTGTACCGAACAAGGATTACGATTTACTGAAAATCTTGGTTGCCGTGGTCATTCTTTCTTTTTTGGTACAAGCGGTCATGTCTTTCCTATTGACCAAGGTCTTGAGTATTCAAGCCCAGTTCATGATATCGGAGCTTAGGGCACAGGTACAAAAACAAGTGTTGTCCTTACCCATTCGCTTCTTTGACAATACAAAATCAGGAGCGTTGGTTTCACGCATCATGAGTGATGTTGAAGGTGTTCGCAATTTAATTGGAACTGGGCTGGTGCAATTGGTAGGGGGTACCATCACTGCTGTTGTTTCCCTGATTTTGCTATTGCGCATAAGTCCGAGCATGACGGTTTTGACCTTTATACCTTTAATCCTGTTCGCAGTTATAGCGTTAAAAGCCTTTAAAATAATTAGACCTGTTTTTAGGGAACGTGGAAAAATTAATGCCGAAGTAAAAGGAAGACTCACCGAAACCTTGAGCGGAATTCGTGTAATTAAAGGTTTTAATGCTGAGGAACAAGAGGGCAAAGTATTTGAAACAGGGGTTGAGCGATTGTTCAAAAACGTAAAAAAGAGTCTCACAGCTACCGCAATAATGACAAGCTCATCAACTTTTCTTTTGGGGTTGGCGACCACAGGAATTATGATGGGCTATGGTGGTTATAAAATGATGCAGGGCGAACTTACTACTGGTCAATATTTTGAGTTCACTTTTCTATTGGCATTAATGGTCGCACCAATCGTTCAAATGAGCAATATAGGGAGCCAACTGACAGAAGCTTTGGCCGGGTTGGACCGTACCGAAGAGTTAATGAACGAGACTGCTGAATCCGACGAGGAAAACCGCTCAGTTCAATTGGATAAAATTCATGGTGATATTACTTTTAATAATGTTTCTTTTGCTTATGAAACGGATGATGAGGTACTTCATAACATTAGTTTTAAAGTAAAGTCTGGGCAAGTAATTGCCCTGGTAGGAAGTTCTGGATCGGGAAAATCGACCATAGCAGGATTGGCTGCAAGTTTTCTGAATCCCACTAAGGGCACCATCACGATTGACGGCCAAGATTTGGCGAAAATTAACCTCAACAGTTTTAGACAACACTTAGGGGTGGTGCTGCAAGATGACTTTTTATTTGAAGGAACCATAAAGGAAAATATTCTCTTTCCAAGGCCCAATGCCTCTGAAGAACAATTACTGGCAGCAGTAAAGGCGGCCTATGTTGATGAGTTCACTGACCGATTTGAAGATGGCTTGAATACTTTGATAGGAGAAAGGGGAGTGAAGCTTTCCGGGGGACAACGCCAACGTATTGCCATTGCCCGTGCAATTTTGGCAGATCCGAGGATTCTGGTTTTAGATGAAGCTACCTCCAGTTTGGACACTGAATCCGAAGCGCTCATTCAAAAAAGTTTGGCTGAGCTCACCAAAGGGAGAACCACCTTTGTGATTGCCCATCGCTTGAGTACAATCCGAAAAGCTGACCAGATTTTGGTCATTGAAAATGGAAATATTGCCGAACGGGGAACCCATGAAGAGTTGATTGAAACCAAAGGAAGATATTATAATTTGTTTACTTACCAAGCTAGAATTTAACGTGAATTATCATCATAAATCCAACTAGCTGGAATTATTGCAGTATCAGAACCATCAGATTTTACAACTTCAGTAGGCATAATTGCTAATTCAAAGTTATTGCGATTATTTTCTAACTTGACAATTTTTCTTCTAAAACTTATATCTCTTAAATCATTGCTATAACTAGTTGGAGGAAAATATATTTTTATTTTTTTGGCAGGAAAATTCTCTTTTATAAATTCCAGAGGCGGTACTAAATCGCTGTCAGCTGAAATTAGAACAACTTTATCAACTTTATTTAAAGCACAATCCCCTAATAATTGTACAGATATATTTACATCAGTTCTCTTTTCTTCAGGCTTTTCAAATTGTTGCTTACAATTGTTACACATCATGGGTTTCATGATATATTTTCCCCTTATCAATTCAAATTTATCCTTATTAATTATATCATTTGCCTTAAATAAGGCGCTTTGCCTAATACGCTTACCAAGACTTAATGGCGGTGCAGTAAAATATTTCACTTTTATTAAAGTATCATCAGGACCTAAAAATTGTTCACATAATTTAACAATATCAATCCAATAATATTTAGCCCAAGTTGAATCAATCCTTTTTTTATTTTTTAAGCCATAATAAAAATTAAAGCCGTCTATATAAAAAATAGTCCTCATTCTCCTGTTTTTAAATGAAAAACTGCCGAGTAAGAAAACTTGCTCGGCAGTTGTACCCTACCAAACGATAGGGCGATGCGTTATAGTGCAAATATACTATAATTTAATAATAATCATTCTAAATAAAATATAAAAAGGATAATGTTTCTAACTCTCTTCAGGAGCCAATTCCACTTCAAGGCCTTCCAAATCTTCGGTAATATGAATTTGGCATCCTAACCGACTGTTGTCTTCTACAAAAAAGGCTTCGGAAAGCATGGCTTCCTCATCGTCGGATTTTTCTGGAAGTGAGTGATCGGATTTTACGTAACATTGACAAGAAGCGCACATGGCCATTCCACCACAAATTCCAATAGTACCCTCTGGAGCAAGCTCATAAGAACGAACTACTTCCATCAAGTTCATGTTCATATCGGTAGGGGCATCAATTTCATGTAGATTGCCTTCTCTATCTATAATTTTGATTTTGATATCAGACATTTGAATTTGGTGGATTAGTGAAATAACGGATTATTATTGAGCAAAATATGGTAAATATGACCAATTCTACTTCATTGATTTTATAAATGCATACAACATTTTGGAAATTTCGTTTGTCTTTTCAATCAATATCCCAGATTTCTTTTTATCGATATAGTTTAATCTCTCAGATAAATATAACATCGATCTTACCTCGCTATTTGAAGCTTGAGAGAAATAAAGAAATCTTTTAAAATCCGCATTTGAACTTCTTTCAAAACCTTCTGCTATATTGTTGGAGATGGAAACTGTTGCCCTTGTTATCTGATCTTTAAATCCAAAATCCTTTGTACCTAAAAAAATTTCATAAATATCCACTGCCAAATCCTGGGATTTTTGCCACATCTTCAAATCTTCAAAAAGTTGTACGGTCATAAAATACTATTTCACTTTCGCACTAAACCACTATTCAACTAATCTATTGCTTTTACAACTGCCTTAGGCGCCTCTTTCTTACTCCCATCAAAACCGGTTACACCGCCCACAGTAGTATATTTCATTACGTACTTTTTATCTGGGAATATCCGTTGGTAGGCACTTTGACACATCAAGGTGGCCTCGTGAAAACCACATAGAATAAGCTTTAACTTTCCAGGATAGGTGTTGACATCACCAATGGCATAAATTCCAGGAATATTGGTTTGATAGTCCAAAGTATTGTCCACTTTTATGGCATTCTTTTCAATTTCCAGGCCCCAATCCGCAATAGGCCCCAATTTTGGTGAAAGCCCGAACAGCGGAATAAAATTATCTACTTCCAGTAAGATATCATCAGAAGCGTTAGTGGTCTTACGTATAATAACTGATTCAAGCTTATGCTCTCCTTTTAACGCTACGATTTCAGCTGGAGTGATCAGATTTATTTTTCCTTGATTCTTGAGCTGTTGCACTTTTTCCACAGAATCCAACGCGCCCCTAAACTCATTGCGCCTATGGACCAAGGTCACCTCCGAAGCTATTTCGGCCAAGAAAATACTCCAATCCAATGCAGAGTCACCGCCACCTGCAATGACTACTTTTTTGTCTTTGTATATTTCAGGTTCTTTAATCATGTAAGCAACCCCATTGTCCTCATACTTGGATAAATTTTCCAATAATGGCTTTCTTGGCTCAAAACTTCCCAAACCTCCGGCAATGGCTATGATGGGGGCATGATGTTGCGTGCCCTTATTTGTAGTTACTATAAAAGAACCATCTTCCAGTTTTTCGATTTTCTCCGCTCTTTCCCCTAAAGTAAATCCTGGTTGAAACGGTTTTATCTGTTCCATGAGATTATCCACCAAATCCCCTGCAAGTATTTCCGGGAATCCGGGAATGTCGTAAATGGGCTTTTTGGGATAAATTTCCGAACATTGCCCTCCTGCTTGGGGGAGTGCATCTATCAAATGACATTTTAGCTGTAACAAGCCCGCTTCAAAAACGGCAAAAAGACCCGTAGGGCCTGCTCCAATTATCAGTATATCGGTTTTAATCATTCAGAATCATGTTTGGATATCTGCACAACTTAAGGATTGTACCGGGAAAGATTTATGATTTTTATCAGACTAACTTACATTGACCACCTCTTCAATTTGTGGGACATATTTTTTGATGGTCATTTCCACACCACTTTTCAAAGTCATCTGATTAACACTGCATCCAATGCAATTGCCCTCGAGCTTAACCTTCACAGAACTGCCATTGTCTATTGATATCAATGAAATATCACCTCCATCGCTTTGCAAAAATGGTCGTATCTCATCCAAGGCCTTTTCAACATTTACTTTAATTTCTTCTGATGTCATGCTCATTTCTTTTTGACGGCAGCACAACCTGCCATTGTTGTAATCTTGATTGCTTCCGTAGGTGGCAAATCTTTATTTCTTCTCACCAATTCCTGAACTACGTTTCGTGTAAGCTCTTCAAATGCCGCTTCTGTTGGAGTAGCAGTCTGTAATGCTGCCGGTCTTCCTATATCACCTGCCTCACGAATGCTTTGTACTATCGGAATCTCCCCAAGAAAAGGAGTGTCCAAGTCTTGCGCCAAGTTTTTGGCGCCATCTTTTCCAAAGATATGGTATTTGTTGTTAGGCAGCTCTTCTGGAGTAAAATAGGCCATATTCTCAACAATTCCCAGAACGGGAACGCTTATAGCCTCTTGTTGAAACATAGCGACTCCCTTACGCGCATCTGCCAGAGCAATTTCTTGTGGCGTGCTCACTACGACAGCTCCTGTAACTGGCAACGATTGCATGATGCTCAAATGGATATCCCCCGTTCCGGGAGGCAAATCCAATAAAAGAAAATCGAGTTCTCCCCAGTGAGCGTCAAAAATCATTTGGTTCAGTGCCTTGGAGGCCATAGGTCCCCTCCAAATTACCGCTTGGTTGGGCTGCGTAAAAAATCCGATGGAAAGTAACTTAACGCCGTAATTTTCTACGGGTTTCATTTTTGCCTTTCCGTCTATATTCACGGACAAAGGTTTTTCCAAAGCAACATCGAACATAATAGGCATGGAAGGGCCGTAGATATCAGTGTCCAATAATCCAACCTTAAAACCCATTTTTGCCAATGTAACAGCTAAGTTTGCCGTTACGGTAGATTTGCCCACTCCACCTTTTCCAGAGGCGACAGCAATAATATTTTGTATACCGGGAATTGGATTCCCCTTGATCTGGTTTACTTTTGGTTTTGAAGGGGCATCAACTTTTAAGTTGATTTTAATCTTTGCTTTTTGATAGACTTCTTGATGGATAATTTTTAAAATCTCTAACTCCGTTTTCTTTCTTGCTTGAAGGCTTGGGTTTTTTATGGTCACATCCACCTCCACTTCATCACCAAATACCTGTACATTGGATACCGCTCCACTTTCAACGATATTCTGCCCTTCACCGGGTGCGGATATGTTTTCCAATGCCTTTAAAATGTCTGCTTTGTTCAACTTCATCAATCCTATTTTTGTTTGCAGTCGTTTAAACCGATTCTAAATTACAAAGATACGGTTTGGGGATTATATGAAGAAGTCTGTAGATTGAAAATGAAGATGGTACGATAGATAAATAATTTTAAGGGGAATTACCTTTTTGTTGCACAAATGGTATAAATTGAAATTGATTTATAATTCGGCATCGAGTTCCTTTCCAGGGTCCCAAAAGTGTTTTTGAAAATCAATTATCTGATTATCCACAACTTCTATGCCTTCATTTTCCAAAAGCTGTTGCATTAAATTGGTTCCATCAAAATGATGTTTCCCAGTGAGTACACCTACCCTATTTACAACTCGGTGTGCTGGCACTTCCTTGGCCAATGAATTGTTCATGGCCCAACCGACCATGCGGGCACTACGAGCAGCTCCCAAATACTTTGCAATTGCTCCGTAGGAGGTTATTCTACCGTAAGGAATTAATTTAGCAACCTCGTAGACTTTATCGAAAAAGTTTTTATCCTCCATCTATTTATAAAAAATCCGAATTAGTGTAATGACCAAAAGAACCAGCATCAATGCACTCAATATATAATTTGAATTCTTGGAAAATCGATTTGTCTTGGTTTCCAATTTATTAAAATAGAAAACGTATAGGTATAAAACCGAAAAGGTTCCCATTCCTGCAGCCATAATGAAAGTAATGATGTCATCTGCCTCAAACTTTATCCATCCTGCTTTGTTCCACATGGCGTTTAAGCCACTATAGTAAGGAATCGTCAATAGATTAAGGGCGGCCAATAAAATTCCTTTGAAAAAACTATTCTTTTTACTGACCTTGACTTCTTTTGGCCTATGTTTTTTATTACGTCTTGCCTTAATGAAAAAGTAGATTGCGAAAAACGCGAATACTGCCAGCGCAATTTTCAGAAGCATGTCTATAACTTCCGGGTTTTTATACAAAAACTTGGAGATTAATACGGAAATATATGCCTGTACCATGATCATAGTAGATACACCCAAGCTAAAGATAACTCCATTCAACTTTCCTTTTTCAACACTGGTCTTGGCTGCGTTCATATTGAGCAGACCAGGAGGCACCGTTGCCATAAATGCTGCGGAAAAAGTTGCAAAGAAAAGGATGAGTACGTGCGTCATTGGCTAGTTTATCCTAAATTGGATATATGTTATGGGCTTTCCCTTTTCAAGATACTGATTTTCGTAAAAAGTCTGTATTTCCAAAACTTCTTTGGGGCTTCCCTCATTTTTGTAAACATCATGGTTGGAATATATAATCTCATGTCCTTGACCTTGCAAAAGACCCAGCGTATATCCATGCATGAACTCACTATCGGTTTTTAAGTTTACCGTACCCCCAGCTTTCAAAATAGCTTGGTATTTTTTTAAAAACCCAGGATTGGTCATACGGTGTTTGGTCCTTTTGTATTTGATTTGAGGGTCTGGAAAGGTAATCCAAATTTCGGCAATTTCATCTGGGCCAAAAAGATGATCTACCAGTTCAATTTGAGCACGAAGAAATGCCACATTGTTCAATCCCGTTTCTAGAGCAGATTTGGCTCCTTTCCAAAATCGTGCACCTTTGATATCGACTCCAATGTAGTTTTTATCTGGGCTCCGTTTTGCAAGTCCGACCGTGTACTCTCCTTTTCCACAGCCCAGTTCCAACACTATTGGGTTTTCGTTCTTAAAGAAAGAGGCCCAATTTCCCTTTAAACGGAAGGCGTCCAAAATTTCATTCCGTGTAGGCTGAATGACATTTGAAAAGCTCTCGTTTTCCCTAAATCGCTTTAATTTATTTTTGCTTCCCAATTTCAGTTTATGTTATTGACCAAAATATAATGTTTTGGCAAAACTAAGGAAATCCAAAAGCAATATGGATTTTGTTGTTTTGTTGTTATGAAGAATCCCAAAAGGATATTGGTAGCCCCATTGAATTGGGGACTTGGGCATGCCACTAGATGTATTCCTATAATAAATGCACTTTTGGAACATGGTCATCAGCCATATATTGCTTCGGACGGGGTTGCGCTTGCTCTATTACAAAAAGAATTTCCGAATCTACCTTATTTTGAATTGCCTCCTTATAAAATCACTTATGCCGAAAAGGGAAAGAACTTCAAACTTAAAATGGTATGGGATTCCCCAAAAATACTAAAGGCAATATCAAAGGAAAAAAAAGCAATCAAAAAACTTGTGAACGAACACCAATTGGAAGGGATAATCTCTGATAATAGGCTTGGTGCATACTATAAAAAAGTTCCCAGTGTCTTTATAACGCATCAACTTAATGTACTTTCTGGCAATACAACTTGGATGAGCTCCAAAGCACATCAAAAAATAATCAAAAAATTCGATGCTTGTTGGATACCGGACGTGAAGGGAAAACCTAATTTGACGGGTAAATTGGGACATTTAAAAAAAACAAAAATCAGTATAGATTATATAGGGCCTTTAAGCAGGTTGGAAAAATCAAGCGTTGGGAAATTATATGATTTAATGGTCTTGCTTTCTGGTCCAGAACCACAAAGAACATTTTTAGAGGTTAAACTTTTGGCGGAACTTGAAGATTTTGAGGGCAATATCATTTTTGTAAAGGGAAAAATAGATGAGGGGCAGACCGTAGAGAAAATAATGCGTACTAAAGGTACTAGTACCATTTACAACTTTATGCAATCAAAAGAATTGGAAGATGTATTGAACAAAAGTGCCAAAGTGCTTTGCCGCTCTGGGTATACAACGGTAATGGATTTGGCCAAACTAGAAAAAAAAGCTTTTTTTATTCCTACTCCAGGACAATATGAACAGGAATATTTGGCAAGGCGTATGGAAAAACAGCAGTTGGTTCCATACTCGAATCAAGAATACTTTAAACTTGATGATTTAAAGCGCATGGATGATTTTAAGGGTCTTACCTGCTTTGAATACGAATCGGATTACTCCAATTTGTTCGCAGTTTTTTCTAGGGTAAATGAAAATTCAGAACCTACGTCTTCTTCACTTTCCACGTAGATTTTCTCATCGTGCGCTTCAATGATATGCTTTACTATGGACAACCCCAGCCCTGAACCTCCTTGTGTTCGACTACCGCTCTGGTCAACTCTATAGAAACGTTCAAATAATCTGGAAATATGTTGCTTGGGAATTCCCTCGCCATTATCCGTCACCCTTACTATTACTTTATTTTTGATGAGATCTTCTACACTTACTTCGGTAGTGCCTTTGGGATGCCCATATTTTATTGAATTTACCAGAAGGTTACTTATAACTTGCTGAATTTTTTCCCTATCTGCATTTACATATATGGGATTGGGATACTCCATATCAAAAGTCAACGTAATATCGTTTTCTGTTGCTTTCATTTCTAGGAGGTCAAATACATTCTGAACAAGTTCGATGATATCAAAATTGCTTCGGTCCAATTTTAACCCTCCAACTTCCAACTTGGTGATCAGGTCCAAATCCCTTACTATATAAATCAAACGCTCTACTCCTTTATTGGCCCGGGTTAAATACTTTTCCCGAATTTTCTTGTCGTTCATGGCACCGTCCAACAAGGTAAGAATATAGCCCTGTACAGTAAACAGGGGTGTTTTTAGCTCATGTGACACGTTGCCTAAAAAATCTTTTCTGTATTCTTCTCGGATTTTAAGGGTATCTATCTCAATTTTTTTGTCCTCAGCAAATTTTTCGATTTCCTGGGTCAAGGTTTTCATGTCCGTAGTTATGGGTTTGGACGAAAACGTGGTAGATTCCAGCAGCGAGACATCATCATATATTTTTTTTACGCGCCTGTAGATAAAACGTTCAACCCTTATTTGAATAACGGCAAATGAAATTAAAAGGCAAAAAAGTGAAAATACTAGTATGAACAAGAAGTCTAATTGTTCTTTAAAAAATAGAACCATTAAAAGTGTCCCGGTAAGGATAATCGTTATTAAGAAAGATGATCTTAAGGCGAACTTATACGATTTCCTTAATTTAATAGCCATTACAGTACAAACTTATACCCCACGCCTTTTACGGTTTTAAAGTGGTGGTCCCCTATTTTCTCACGAAGTTTTCTGATATGAACATCTATGGTCCTGCCGCCTACAACAACTTCATTGCCCCAAACCTTATCCAAGATGACCTCCCGCTTAAATACTTTGCTCGGTTTGGAGGTCAAAAGTGACAATAATTCAAATTCTTTTCGAGGAAGTACTATCTCTTCACCATTGTTAATGATTTTATATTCCTCTCTATTAATTACAATATTGCCAACCTTAACAATGTCCTCAACATCTTTTTTATCTTCTTTAAGCCTTCTTAGCAAAGCCTTTACCTTGCTCACCAAAACTTTAGGTTTTATGGGTTTTGTAATATAATCGTCCGCGCCCGCATCAAAACCGGCAACTTGCGAATAGTCCTCTCCTCTTGCCGTAAGAAATGTGATTATCGTATTCTCGAGTCCTGGCGTCCCTCTTAGAATCTCGCATGCCTCAATGCCATCCATTTCTGGCATCATAACATCCAAAATAATAAGGTGCGGGCTTTTCTTTTTTGCTTTAGCCACGCCTTCTACACCGTTTTTGGCAGTGTAGACTTCATAGCCTTCGGAAGATAGGTTATAGCTTACGATCTCAAGAATATCGGGCTCATCATCAACCAGTAAAATTTTAATATCCTTTGTTTTCATGGCGTGGTATTTTTTTATGTTGATCGCCCAAATGTAAATATAATACTATAACGGCTTTAATGCTTAACATTCATTTAATGTCATAACATTATTGTAACAGTTTTCAAATAAACTCTTAACATGCACCTAACATCGCTTTTACAGGGCGTAGCTTTCTTTGCCTGCGAATTCTAATCCATACAGAATCTATATGAAACCTTATTTGATATTCGTCTTTTCCTTTTTCACCTTGGTCAGTATTGCTCAAGAGAACGGCAGTATTGTAGGTAAGTTAACTGATAAAGAGCTAAATAATGAACCGCTTGCATTTGCAAATGTTCTTATAAAAGGTTCAACTCAGGGAACCACTTCAGATATTGACGGCCTTTTTGAAATTGCAAATGTTGAACCAGGTACTTATACGCTAGTCGTTAGTTTTTTAGGGTATGAAACCCTGGAAATTCCCAATGTTGTAGTGGAGGCGGATAAGGTTACGGAAATTAATGCAGGATTGGGGGCCAGTAGTGTTGGATTGGATGAGGTTGTGGTAACTACTTCGGCCCGGAAAGATTCTGAGGTTGCTCTATTGCTTCAGCAAAAAAATGCCTTGGTCATAGAGGAGGCCATTGGAGCTGAAGTGCTAACCAGAAGAGGTATTGGTGATGCAGCTGCCGCTGTGGCACAAATTGCCGGTATCTCAAAGCAACAAGGGTCAAGCAATGTGTATGTACGGGGCTTGGGTGATCGTTACCAGAACACAACTCTTAATGGACTATCGTTACCTTCAACCAATGTAAATAAAAAGAACATAGATTTAGACCTATTTGCTTCGGATGTAATTCAAAGTATTGGTGTAAGTAAAGCCTACTCTACAAATTTCTACGGAGATTTTTCGGCCGGTAATGTAAATATTGTTTCAAAAGCCCATACAGGCAAGGCATATCTTGGTGTTAATGTTGGTTCTGGTATTAATTCAACAGCAATTGGGGAAGATTTCCTATTGAACGAAGGTGTAAGTTACTTTGGTCGATATAATAGATATGATAACAATCCATTTGCCATTGTTTTGGGACAACCTGTTGATCCTGTAGATACAAGTTCTCCAATCAATACAAATTTTGGTCTGGAAGGTGGATTTTCCGTTGATTTAAGCGATGAGTCCAGAATAAGCTTCTTTGGAACTGCATCATTTGCCAATGGCTGGAGATTTAGACAAGGTGAGGCCAGTGATTTTACAAACACGGTAAATTCCTCTTATCCCAACGTGGATCAATATGTTTATAACGCGACCACAACGGCATTGGCAAATATCGATTATAAAGTTTCCAACAAGTTTAAATTGCAGTATCGTTCACTTTATATTAACAGTGCCCAAGATCAAACGGAGTTCTTTGGAAGAAATGGTGAAGGTACCATTAGGGATGATATCGGAGATGCTGACGAAGGATTTTTTATCTACAACGGTCGTTTCAATCAAGACCAGATATTTGTAAACCAACTTCTTGGTCAGTTTGCCGATGAAGGTATTGAGGCCAATTGGGGGTTTGGGTATAATAAGGTACTTTCCGACGAACCTGACCGTAAACGTTTTACTCTACAAAATTATCAATTTGCCCTAGACAATGATCCAAATACGAATCCTATATTTTTTGATAACGTAGCATTCGACAATCAAAGATTTTTTCAGGAAATAGAGGATGATGAGTTTAATGGATTTATCAATCTGAAGAAGGAGTTTTCAGAAAACTTTGCTCTAAACATTGGCTATTCTGGAAGACGCAAAGTTCGTAATTTCAACGCAATTCGGTATGGGTACGAGTTTACTGATAATGACTTGGAGATTACGGATGTCAACAACTTGAATGAAATATTCAATGTCTCAAATATAGACGTACCGGACGGAAGCGGTCTTTGGGACCTGGTTACCTTAAATCCCATACCGGGATTAAGTACTGTCAATAGACCAGGATTGCCAGATAGTCAATATTCAGGTGAATTAAAGGTTTATGCAGGTCACATAAACGCTGAAATTCAACTTCTGGATAAAAAACTATTGTTGGTGCCCGGATTGAGGATAGAGAGTTTTCAGCAAGAAATCACATACGATGTTCAAGGTGATATTATTGAACCAGGAATATTAACAACTGTAGACTCCTATGATAATCTATATTTACCTAGTTTAAATGCGCGGTATGCTCTCAACGAAGATATGAATCTACGGGGTTCATTCAGTATTACAGCATCATTCCCTGAATTTAAAGAGGTAGCCCCTTTTGTCTATGAGGATGTTGTTATCCGTTATGGTGGAAATCCAGATCTTCTTGGTGGTGTAGATGGAACAGGGCCTAATTATTCAGAGATATTCAACTATGATTTAAAATATGAGTGGTTTTTAACCCCTAGGGAAATCATTTCTTTAGGAGTTTTCTTTAAGCAAATCAACGATCCAGTAAACAGGGTTACCGCCCGAGACGCCACTGGAGATCAACGCTACTTTAGAACAGGGGACCAAGCGGACGTTTTTGGTGTCGAGTTGGAATTTCGAAAAAATATTTTAAAAAACATTGAAGATGAACCCCTATTAAATCTAGGGTTCAATCTAGCATGGACCGATACCAAACAAGACCTCCGATCAATAGGCGGGACATTTACGACAAGTTTTAACAGAACTGAGAGCGAATTAGAAGGTGCTTCGGATATTATTTTTAATACGGATCTTAGTTTCACCCCTACAATAGGAAATTTTAAACCTAAAGCAACGCTTGTAGGCTCCTATTTTTCAGATAGAATATTTGCTTTGGGTGCGGGAACTGTTGGAGATATTATAGAGGAATCCGTTACTACTCTCAATCTTGTAATCATAAATCCGATCACCAAAAACTTTGAGTTGGGGTTAACCGCTAGAAACCTGCTCAATCCAGATATAACACTTTCACAAACAGACCAAATTGGAAACCGACTAATCATCACTGAATTTAGAGATGGTATTGACGTAGGTTTATCACTTAAATATAAATTTTAACTACAGATGATAACTATTTTAAATCCTTTAAAAATGAAAATCAGATTTCTATCAAGCTTACTCATACTAGCGCTCTTTACTGTGGGCTGTGAAGAGGACAACACACCAAATATCGAAATAATCGATAACAGTGTCGTAAACAACATTGGAGGTGGAAATGGCGGTGATACCGACGAGACCGAAGACCTTTTTGGCTTTATTACCGAAGATACTACCCTGGACGCAAATGTCACTTATCGTTTAGCTGCTGCAACATTTGTTGACGAAGGTGCAACACTTACTATTCCAGCAGGTACTGTTATTAGGGCCGAGCCCAATGGAGTCCAAAATTACATCGCAGTACTTCGTGGTTCTCAAATACAAATCAACGGAACTGCATCAAATCCAGTCGTAATGACTTCTGCTGCAACTACTCCTACACCCGGAGATTGGGGTGGCCTAGTTATTTTAGGACAGTCTACAACAAACTTGATTGACCCTGCTACTCCAGATGACCTTCCTACAAGTGAGGTTGGTCAACTTCCTTATGGAGGTTCTGTTGTTGATGATAATTCAGGTTCTATAAGCTATCTTAGACTGGAGTATGTAGGTGGTGCCATAAACGGAACTCAAGAATTGAATGGACTTTCCTTATATGCTGTAGGGAGTGGAACCAATATTAACCACGTACAGGTATTCCAATGCTCAGATGATGGTATCGAGTTCTTTGGCGGCACAGTCAACGTCAACAATCTGGCAATTGTTGGAGCAGAAGATGATTCTGTCGACTGGACTGAAGGATACTCAGGAACGGTTACAGATGTTTATGTTGAACAAACTTTGGATGGTGACAGTGGCTTTGAAATGGACGGATTTAATACGGACTTCCAGAATTCTGGAGGCTTCGTTTCTATTCCTACTATTACTAATGCAACTGTAATCGGCAGTGGCGATAATAGCCGTGCATTTCGATTGCGTGCAGGAACTGGAGGCATTTTTACCAATGTAACAATTGAAGACTTTGGGCGTGGTGTTGTTGTAGAAGATGATACTTCTGGAGATATTACTTCTGCAAACATACCTGATGATTTACAATTTACGGATGTATCTTTTACAGGCGTAACCGATGAGTTTTTGTATGAAGATGATTTTGCCAACCCATCGCCGCCAGCACAGGCTGATGTTATTGGTGGTGATGCTACCAATGCAACTGGAACCGACATTGCTACATGGGGCGCTGGATGGACAGTGGGCATCAACTAATTAAACGGTATTAAATAACACTTAAAAAGCCCCGCAATGCGGGGCTTTTCTTTTCTACATTTTATCGAAAAGTGCATTATTTTTCGTCAAACAGTTCAAAATCAGGTTTCAAAATATCTATATTTGTGGCATAGCCTTTGTTACCAATACTTATATGAAGCACCTTTACCTAGTCTTCTTTTTATTTATTTGCACTCTTGGTTTTTCCCAAAACGCCAAGGGCACTGCGGATATTGAAGGTTTTAAGCTATATCCCAATCCCGTACCACAGGGCAAGGTCTTTATTGAGACTGCACTAAATGCACCTAAACAAATACTTATTTTTGATGTTTTGGGAACACAGGTACTACAAACTACTATTTTAGGTAGGGAGTTGAATCTTTCCAACTTGGATAAAGGGGTCTATATTCTTAGGGTGTTTGAGAAAAATAAAGTAGCTACCCGTAAACTTATCATCAAGTAGTCCTTATATTTTCTTTTAAAAATACTGTCTTTTATAGGTTGACCTACATAATTCATTGTTTCACAACATTATATGGTATAATTTAAAGGCTATACTTACATTTATATTGCTTTTATCCCAAATCAGCGATTATATGAAGAAAATCTACTTTATGCTACTTATGGCTTTTCCTTTATTAACTTTTGGCCAAGAACTGGTCAGTGTCAATACTGAGCAGGTACAAGAACTACAGGGCTTTAAAATGTACCCTAATCCTGCCTATGGCGAGGAAATATACGTTACTACCTCAACCAATGGAAGCAAGCAGATCAAAATCTACGATGTTTTCGGAGAGATTGTGCTTACAGACAGAATTTCGACCAACACTTTGAATATATCTAGATTGGTTCCAGGGGTATATGTACTCCAAGTAACCGAAAAAGAAAAAACCATGACAAGGAAATTGGTCATTAAATAAAATTTTATTTTTCACAAAGCCCTTCAATAGAAGGGCTTTTTTATTTTTGGGGTACTTTTATCCCCAGATGGAAAAAACGTTAATCCAAAATATCTTCTCGATTTCCAAACCTGCAGAATTTGAATCGTTGGCATTGGAAGTTTTTAAATTTCAGTATAATCATAATGTTATTTATAGAAGCTATTGTAATCTTCTGAAAAAGTCTCCTGAAGATATTCTTAATTTGAAGCAAATACCTTTTTTGCCTATTGAATTTTTCAAAAAGAGCAACGTAGTTTCATCTGAAAAAAAACCTGAAGCCATTTTTGAAAGTAGTGGAACAATGGGCAATATTACGAGCAAGCATTCTATTGTGGATATATCGATTTATAAAGAGAGTTACACAAAATGTTTCAATACTTTTTATGGGCCTGTTGGGGATTACTGTATATTGGCGCTATTGCCTTCCTACCTTGAACGCGATGCCTCATCATTGGTTTACATGGTTAATGATTTTGTTTCAAAATCAAAACATCCAGACAGTGGATTCTATCTTTATGATTTAAAAAAATTGAGCCAAAAACTGCTTCAACTGGAAAAAGAGCAAATAAAAACGTTGTTGATCGGAGTTTCTTTTGCACTATTGGATTTGGCAGAACAATTTCCCGTACATCTAAAACATACTATAATTATGGAAACGGGAGGAATGAAGGGCAGGCGAAAAGAACTGATACGTGAAGAACTGCATGCCATTCTCAGAAATGCTTTTTCAGTTGAAAAAATCCATTCAGAATATGGAATGACAGAGTTGTTGTCCCAAGGGTATTCCAAAGGAGATGGATTGTTCAAAACCCCTCCTTGGATGAAAATTTATGCAAGGGATACTGAAGATCCCCTCACCATACAGAATAATGATACAACAGGTGGAATAAGCATTATCGATTTGGCAAACCTGTATTCATGTTCTTTTATAGCCACTGAAGATTTAGGAAAAACACATACGGATGGCTCTTTTGAAATTTTGGGCAGGTTTGACCAATCGGATGTTCGTGGATGTAATCTGATGGCCCTGTAATTTATTCTTTGGCCAGTCTATATTCCAATCCCGGACCATCACAGGCATTCCAAGTGCTATAGAGCATATAACCGGTGAACATCAAAGTTTCTTTTCCGTTTCCAGAGCAACTGGCAACAAGTTCTTTTCCTGTTTCAAAGGTCAATTCAAAATAACTTTCTTTTTCCTGTTCAACCAATTTATAAAATCCTGTTGCCGTGGTCTTGCCGCCATTATGTTCTCTTTGCTTTAAAAACGTGCTGTCTGGTCTTAAAATATAATATTCCTGCCAATCCATATCATCTCCAACTGTCTCGGAATTAATCATGCTTCCCGTCATTCTCACCAGTTCCCATTTTTGTGCACTACCTTCAAGCGGAACTTGTTTTGCATTTTTATCTTCTGGGTCACTTTCGCTACAAGAACTTACCACCAAAAAGAAAGAAAAGAATATCGCAAGTATTTTCATTTGATAAAGTTTTACAAGAACTCATTTAGACTTTTCCACTCGCTTTTTGTCTTTTTTCTTCCGTGACCCTTCTTCCTCGGCTTCGCTCAGCACAGGTATGCACCTCTAAAAAAAACCTTCAATCGAATAAAAAAAGATTGATTTTCGCTTCAATCCAAAAAGTCCAAACAAATTCTAAAATAAAGAGATGAAAAACGCTTTTTGGTTGCGTTCAATCCAAAGAATCAACTTAATTGACTATTAATACAAAATAATTTTTCTTGCCTCTTTGAAGCAATACAAATCTGTTGTTGATCAAATCAGATGCCGTAATTAGGTAGTCTTCCTTTACTCTCTCCTTGTTGACAGAAATGGAGTTTTGCTTTAATTCTCTTCTAGCTTCACCATTTGAACCCAAAAAGCCTGTTTTAGCGGCTAGTGCGCCAATCATATCGAGCCCTTGTTCCAGTTCCTCTTTGGAAATATTGGCTTGGGGCACACCTTCAAACACGTCTAGAAAGGTTTTCTCATCTAGATGCTTTAGGTCTTGGGAAGTTGATTTTCCAAATAGTATATTACTTGCCTTTATTGCATTTTCCAAATCAATTTTAGAATGTACTTTAATGGTAATTTCTTCCGCCAATTTTTTTTGTAATAATCTTAGATGCGGTACTTTTTTATGTTCACTGATCAAATCTTCAATTTCCTCTTTGTTTAAAAAAGTGAAAATCTTTATGTATTTCTCAGCATCCTCATCCGAAGTATTGAGCCAATATTGATAAAATCTGTAAGGAGAAGTTCTTTCGGGGTCCAACCAAACATTTCCGCTTTCGGTCTTTCCAAATTTGGTGCCATCAGCTTTAGTAATCAAAGGACAGGTTAGCGCATATCCTTTTCCGCCACCAATTCTTCTAATAAGCTCTGTTCCCGTAGTAATATTTCCCCACTGATCGCTACCGCCCATTTGCAACGTACAATTGTGGTTTTGGTACAGGTATAAAAAATCATATCCCTGCACCAATTGATATGTAAATTCTGTAAAAGACATGCCCTCTTTGGCGTCTGAGGAAAGTCGTTTTTTTACAGAATCTTTTGCCATCATATAATTTACGGTGATGTGCTTTCCAACATCGCGGATAAAATCAAGGAAGGAAAAATCCTTCATCCAGTCATAATTGTTCACTAAAACAGCGGCATTGGGCTCATCACTTTCAAAATCCAAGAAACGGCCAAGCTGTTTTTTTAGAGCTTCTTGATTATGTCTAAGTGTCTTTTCATCCAAAAGGTTGCGTTCCGAAGACTTACCCGAAGGATCGCCGATCATACCCGTTGCGCCACCGACCAAAGCGAACGGTTTGTGCCCTGCCAGTTGAAAGTGCCTTAACATCATAACACTTACCAAATGCCCTATGTGCAATGAATCTGCAGTGGGGTCTATTCCAACATACGCCGCTTGCATACCTTCCATAAGGTGTTCCTCCGCACCTGGCATACTATCGTGCACCATTCCCCTCCATTGTAGTTCCTGAACAAAATTTTTCGGCATCATAATCTTTTAGAATAGCTGCAAATATAAAATGAACTTCTTACATCAATTAAAATTTACAGTACAAATAGGTATTTTTATGGAATGATTTTAGTTACTGGAGGCACTGGTTTAATTGGTTCACATCTACTTTTTCAATTATTGAATAAAAGTAAACGGTTAAGGGCCTGTTATAGAAGTAAGGATTCCATCAATAACGTATTAGCAGTTTTTGGATATTATTCCGATAATGCTTCTTCACTTTTGAAAAAAATAGAATGGGTAGAAGCAGATATCACCGATATTGTATCGTTGCAAGAAGCCTTTAAGGATGTTGAATACGTATACCACTGTGCCGCAAAGATTTCTTTTGATCCAAAGGATTATCCTGCTTTGGTAAAAAACAATATCGAGGGAACTGCGAACATTGTCAACCTTTGTATAGAACATCATGTAAAAAAACTATGCTATGTGAGTTCCATAGCAGCAGTAGGCCATAGTATCAATGGAGGTAAAGTCGATGAAAACAATGAGTGGAGCAATACGAACGTATCCGTTTATGGATTAACAAAACACGAAGCTGAGCTGGAAGTTTGGCGAGGTTCCCAAGAGGGACTTCCTGCGGTAATCGTAAATCCTGGAGTAGTCCTTGGTCCTGGCTTTTGGAACACAGGCAGTGGAACTTTCTTTAAATATGCATCAAAGGGCAAGAAATCATATATTCCCGGCGGAACAGGTTTCGTTTCCATAAATGATGTTATCAATGCTATGATACAGCTTATGGAATCCAAAGTTGAAAAAGAACGTTTTATTCTTGTCAATCAGAATTTGTCTTACGAAACGCTTTTAAAAAAAATAGCACCAAAATTGGGTGTAGTATCTCCAACAAAAAAAATATCGTTTTTAGCATTGGAGATTTTTTGGCGAATAGATTGGTTGCGAAGCAATCTTTTAGGAAAACGGAGAAGATTGAGTAAAAACATGGCCAAAGGACTTTACAAGCGTGAAGTTTATAGCAGTGAAAAAATAAAGAAAGCCATTGATTTCAGTTTTGAGGACTTGGACAACGCAATCGATTTTTGTTGCACTAAGTTTTTGGAGCGTTAATGCTATCTCCAGTTTTAGTTGTGCTTGGCCTTTTAATGGAGTCCAAGTCGACTTTTCGGGTTTTTGCAATACTATCGTTTCGATTTTGCGTGGTCTCTTCCAATGCCGCATGTTTTTCTTTCAAAATTGCTTCGATTTCCTCATAAATAGCTTGGTATTCCAAAGGAAGGGAGGCGTAGTATAAATTACTTTGTGAGAGCTGTGCACTATCAATCTGATATTTTTTGTAAAGAAAATCCATAGTTTCTATTCCAACCTCGTCCATCATATTTCTGTATGATGACTTAGATGCCTTCAATATGGATAGGTCATATAAGATATTGACCATTTTATCTTTTGGAATAAGGTTTTCAGGTTTTTCCACTACTTTCTCACCACATGAAAAAAATAATAGTCCTAATAAGGGCAAAAACATACTTTTCATTTTCTATCTATTGAATGTGAGTCTTTTTGCGTTCTTTTCATTGGAAAAATTCCCGTTCTCGTATGCTAGATGACCATTGATAAAAGTACGTACCACTTTGGAGTCAAAAGTTGTGCCTTCAAACGGTGACCAACCACATTTGTACAAAACATTGGACTTTTCAACATGTTCGTTGGAATTTCTGTTCACCTGTACCAAATCGGCATAATACCCTTCTTTAACAAAACCACGCCTATCAATATCAAACAGCTTTGCTGGATTATGGCACATTTTTTCCACAATCTTGGTTAAATCAATTTTGCCTTCCTTTTCTTTTTGCAACATTGCCTGTAAAGCATGTTGCACAAGTGGCCCCCCAGAAGGGGCCTTAGTGTATGGATTGTTTTTTTCTTCAAGGGTGTGGGGGGCATGGTCCGTGGCCACAACATCAATTCTGTCATCCAAGAGTGCTTCCCAAAGCTTTTCCCTATCACTTTTGGTCTTTACGGCGGGGTTCCATTTGATCAATGTTCCTTTTTCGGCATAATCCTCATCTGAAAACCAAAGATGGTGAATACAGACCTCTGAGGTGATTTTCTTTTCTTCGAGAGGGATTTTATTTGTAAAAAGGGCCGTCTCAATTCCAGTGGAAAGATGAAAAACGTGTAATCTAGCCCCAGTTTTTTTAGCTAGGGAAATGGCTTTTGAAGAAGATAAGTAACAGGCTTCCTCACTTCTGATTAACGGGTGTGATTTTATGGGGATATTGTCGCCGTATTTTTTCCGGTATTTTTCCATATTTGCACGAATCGTACCCTCATCTTCGCAATGTGCAGAGATAACCATTTCAGTATTCCTAAAAATCTTTTCCAGAACCTCCTCGTCGTCCACCAACATATTGCCGGTTGAAGATCCCAAGAAAAGTTTTACGCCCGAACATGCATTTTTATCGAGTCGTTTTAATTCTTCCAAATTATCATTGGTGCCACCAAAGAGAAAAGAATAATTGGCAAAAGAACTTTTTGCACCCATTGCAAATTTTTCCTCTAACTTTTCAATTGTAGTAGTCTGGGGATTTGTGTTCGGCTGCTCCATGTAAGTGGTAATCCCACCTGCAATGGCCGCTTTGCTTTCCGTAGCTATGTCCCCCTTGTGGGTAAGGCCCGGTTCCCTAAAATGAACTTGGTCATCGATAACCCCCGGCAATACATAATCTCCATTCATATCAATGATTTCAGCGGTATCATCTGATATATCGGTATCAATACGAGTTATTAAATCCCCTTCCAATAGTATATCGGTTTCAAAGATTTGATTCTCATTGACAACTTTGGTGTTCTTCAACAGGATTTTCAACATTTTAAAAATTCTTTTTATAAAATATACTTCTAAACTTCATGGCAAAAACTCCAAAAATAGCTTCTCTGATTATTGCGGAATTCATCTTTGATTTCCCATTGACCCTATCCGTAAAAATAATGGAGACTTCCTCAATTTTATATCCTTTTAAATAGGCTCTATATTTCATTTCAATTTGGAATGCGTACCCTATGAATCGTACCGCATCCAGGTTTATATTTTGAAGCACTTCTTTTTTGTAACAAACAAAACCTGCCGTGGGATCGTGAACGCGCATTCCCGTAATAATCTTCACATAAAACGAAGCACCATAGGAAAGTAGAATTCTGAAAAGTGGCCAGTTTACCACATTTACACCTTTTTTGTACCTAGAACCGACCGCAACATCCGCACCATTTAAACATGCCCTATGTAATCTTGATAAATCTGCGGGGCGATGGGAGAAATCGGCATCCATTTCAAAAATATAGTCATAATCTCTTTGGAGCGCCCATTTAAATCCATGTATATATGCAGTTCCCAGACCGGACTTCTCTTTACGGACCTCCAAAAAAAGAAATTCATGGAATTCCTTTTGCAACCTTCTCACATTTTCGGCAGTTCCATCAGGAGAATTGTCATCTACGACTAAAACGTGAAAGTCCTTTTTTAAATCGAAAACGGTTCTTATGATGGCCTCAATGTTTTCAATTTCGTTGAAAGTGGGTATTATTACTAAACCGTCTGCCATTTAAACAAGATTAGAGCGCAAAAATACGGTTTTATCACTAGTGGCTAAAAGTTACCATAACTATTACTATGCATTGTATTTGTCAATATTTGTAACTTTGATACATCTAAAAACCATTTGATGACTCAAAAGTTTCCCAGGCTTTTCCTTATACTTCTGGCTTTTCTTTTTGTTCTCAATCTTGTACAGAGTCATTTTACAGAACTAATTTACGATGAGGCCTATTATTGGTACTACTCGCAAAAGTTGGATTGGGGCTATTTTGATCATCCGCCCATGGTTGCTTTTTTAATTAAGTTGAGCAGTTTCTTTTTTAATGGTGAATTGGGAGTCCGTTTTATGAGCTGTATTCTTTCTGCTGGAACTTATGCCCTATTGTGGGAGCTCATTGATAATCATAAGAAGAAAGATTACATAGTACATTTTTTCCTTTTGGTTTTTTCAATGACCTTGATGAACGCCTATGGATTTTTAACCCTTCCGGACACTCCGCTTTTATTTTTTACTGCGCTTTTTTTATTACTCTACAAACGTTTTCTGGACAATCCCACTATTTTGGTTTCCATAGGTCTGGGCATTGTTATGGCAGCTTTGATGTATAGTAAGTATCATGCAGTTTTGGTGATTTTATTTGTTTTCCTTTCCAATATTAAACTTATAAAGAGCTGGCAAGCCTGGCTAGCTGTTTTTGTGGCATTGGCGTGTTTTACACCGCATTTTGTATGGCTTTACAATAATGACTTTGTCTCCATTAAATACCATCTCTATGAACGTCCAAACCAAGCTTACTCATTTACAAAGTTTACCTTGGGATATTTTGTAAATCTTATTGCTATTTTTGGACTGCTTTTTTATTGGGTATATTATGCCCTAATCAAGACAAGACCATCTGATAAATTTAATAGAGCCCTGCTTTATTTGACCTACGGGGTCCTCTTGTTTTTCTTTATCTCTAGTTTTAACAGAAGGGTACAGACACAATGGATAATTATTATTTCCATACCCATGGCGGTAATTGCATTTAACCATTTACTCATCAATCCCAAAAGCAGAAAATGGATGTTCAGAATGGGAATTGCCAGTTTGGTATTGCTGCTATATGCTAGGGTTTGGATGGTCCATAAACCTTTATTGCCCATTCTTTTTGAAACCCATGGCAACAAGGTTTGGGTAAACGATTTGCATAGCAAGTCCAAAAATGCACCCATAGTATTTGAAAATTCTTACCGCCGCGCACCCATGTACGAATTTTATTCCGGTGATCCTGCATTCTCGTTGAACAACTATATGTATAGAAAAAATCAATATTCCATTGACGGTTCAGAAGAAAGGGTAAGAAATAAAAAAATACTTTACGTGACAAAATATGCCAATAATGGAGATATTACATATGCGCACCCGGACAGTACGGTTTTTTACGGAACTTTTATAGATGATTTTCAATCCTATCGTGACCTCAAAGCCTTTGTGGAAAAAAAGGAAAAGGAAAATCAATATTTATTGAAGGTATATAATCCATACGATTTTGATATTCCTTTGGATGAGCTCAAATTCAGTGTGGCATTTTCCAATGCATATAAACAAGTAAAAAAATTATTGCCAATAGCACCCAAAAAAAATTCGGAAACAATACGTCTGCTTAAATCCAAGGATACTTTAAATCTTCATTTTGAATTACCATTTCCCAAAATGGAAAATGCTGTATATTTTAGAGTGGTAATTTCTGAAAACAATTTGTTGCCCGGACTTAATGGAACACCTGTCAAAATAGAAGAATGAACCCCATATATAAAACTGTTGAAACTTTAGATTGGATCACCATCACCCTTTTTTTAAGTCTAGTATTCTTGGCATTTGGAAAATATCTTTTTCAAAACAAATTTTTGAGCTTCATCATTTTACCTTTCAACAATAGATATATTGTGATGCACAACAAAAAAGGACGTCTTTTAAATTGGTTTCATATGCTGATGACCCTATTTCAACTGATAAACTTTTCAATATTTATTTTTTTGCTTTATAAAACTTTCTTCACACTGCAAGAAAACAATTTTCATACTTTTTTTATTATTATGGGGGTTCTGATACTATTTCAGCTTTCCAAAATGCTTTTGCAATTTGCAAAAGGATTTGTTTTTGATACCCAAGGGTTGATTTCTGAACTATTATTTAATAAAACCACCTATCTCAACCATAGCAGTTTGGTAATGTTTGTATGTAATGTGCTATTGGTTTATGTGACAAAAGACTCAAAAATGATCATTTCCATTGCTTTAACTCTAATTCTTTCAATTAATTTCATTGGGTTGGCAAGACTCTTAAAGAACTATCAAAATGTAATCTTAGCCAATTTTTTCTATTTTATTTTGTACCTTTGCACACTCGAAATTGCACCCCTAGTAATAGTTGGAAGCTATCTAAAAGATTGAAAGCTTATGAAAGTAAAAACAATTTTGGTTTCCCAGCCAGAACCCAAAATCGAAAATTCTCCCTATTCACGATTAATTGAAAAAGAAAAAGTAAAGGTGGATTTTAGACCTTTTATCCACGTTGAGGGAGTAGAGGCGAAAAGTGTAAGGCAACAAAAAATTGATTTGAACAATTTTACTGCCATAATCCTTACCAGCAGAAATTCGGTAGATCATTTTTTTAGAATTGCCGAAGAAATGCGTTTTAAGGTTCCTGACACAATGAAATATTTTTGCCAGTCCGAAGCTGTAGCTTACTATCTGCAGAAATATGTCGTTTACAGAAAACGAAAAATCTATGTGGGTAAAAGAGCTTTTAATGAGCTGGTTCCGCTCATCAAAAAATATAAGGATGAAAAATTCCTCTTGCCCTCTTCTGACACGCTCAAGTCCATTGTTCCACAATCACTCAACGAACTAAACATAGACTGGAAACGTGGGATTTTTTACAAGACTGTCATTAGTGACTTATCGGATTTAAGAAAAGTAACTTATGATGTTTTAGTATTCTTCAGTCCTTCTGGGATTGAATCTTTGTTGAAAAATTTTCCCGATTTTGAGCAAAACGGTACCCGTATTGCAGTTTTTGGCAACAGTACAGTTGATGCTGCTACGGACGCAGGTCTTAGAATCGATATAAAAGCACCAACGCCAGAGACTCCATCAATGACAATGGCATTGCAGAAATATATAACCAGTGTAAATAAATAACTGGTAGATTATATAAAACAGAGAGGGCCCGGTCAATGACCGGGCCCTCTCTGTTTAAAACGCATACCGTTGCGGACCTCCACGCCTTATTTCCTCACTGGCGTAGGATTCAAATTTTTTGAAATTTTCCCTAAAAGCATTGGTAAGCTTGAATGCAGTTTTGTAATATGCTTCATCATTGTTCCATGTAGTTCTGGGACTTAACACGGTAGTTGGTACTCCTGGACACTCCCTGGGCTGGGCAACTCCAAACACGGAGTGGATATGATAGTTGTCGTAGCTATAGAGCCCAAGCGCCCCACTTAATGCCGCACTTATCATGGCCCTTGTATATTTTAATTTCATCCTTGTCCCCACACCGTAAGGACCACCTGTCCAACCCGTATTGATTAGCCAAACATCAACCCCGGATTCTTGCATCTTTTTGCTCAGCATTTCAGCATACTTAGCCGGATGCAACGGCATAAATGGCGCTCCAAAACAAGCTGAAAAAGAGGGCTGCGGTTCAACAACGCCTGCCTCTGTACCCGCAACTTTTGCCGTATACCCAGAAATGAAGTGGTATGCAGCTTGAGCTGGCGTTAATTTAGAAATTGGGGGCAAGACTCCAAAAGCATCGGCTGTTAAAAAGAAAATATTCTTTACGTTTTTGCCTATGGATGGTTGCTGAATGTTATCAATATGATAGATTGGGTAACTGACCCTGGTATTTTGCGTTATTGAAGTATCCGAGAAATCTACGACTCCATTCTTGTCCATGATAACATTTTCCAAAATAGCGCCTTGTTTGATGGCTCCATAAATCTCGGGCTCATTTTCTTGGGAGAGGTCAATGACTTTTGCATAACACCCTCCCTCAAAATTAAATACAGTATTCCCTGCGGTCCATCCATGTTCGTCATCCCCTATCAGTTTTCGGTCAGGGTCCGTGGAAAGCGTTGTCTTTCCAGTTCCTGAAAGGCCAAAAAAGAGTGCCGTATCACCAGCTTCACCCACGTTTGCTGAGCAGTGCATTGGAAGGGTATTCTTATTGACAGGTAAAATAAAATTTAGAGCAGAGAAGATACCTTTTTTGATTTCGCCCGTGTATCCCGTGCCCCCTATCAATGCAATTTTTCTGGAAAAATTTAGAATTGCAAAGTTATGCTGTCTTGTGCCATCAACTTCCGCATCTGCCATAAAACCTGGGGCGTTGATAACGGTCCATTCAGGGTCAAAATTCTTCAGTTCTTCCTCTGTTGGTCTCAAGAACATATTGTAGGCAAACATATTTGACCACGGATATTCATTGATTACCCTAATATTAAGTTTGTAATCCTCATCCGCACAAGCATAACAATCCCGTACAAAAAGTTCTTTTTCGTTCAAGTAAGCAATTACTTTGTCATAAAGTTGATCAAATCTGTCATTTTCAAAAGGTATGTTAATTTTCCCCCACCAAACTTTATCTGTCGTAATATTATCCTTAACAATGAATCGGTCCATTGGAGACCTTCCTGTAAACTCACCGGTATTAACAGCCAAGGCACCGGAAGAAGCTTCTTTGCCCATATCTTTTTCAATGGTTAGCTGATGGAGTTCCTTGGAGGATAATTGATAATGTATGTTCGTATGCTGTATTCCATACTGATTTAACGAAATCGATTTCGTCACTGGGATATGAGCATCCATGCTTTTGTAGTTTTTAGTTGGTGCAAAGCTAGAAAATTATAACTTTTCAGGACTATTTTGATAGTTTATTTGACCGATTTTCCGGTCAAAATATAATATCCCGCAAGAAACCAACCAAAAATTAGAAAAGTGCCGCCCACAGGAGTAACGAACGCTATTTGCTTAAAATCGAAGGTAGTTAAGCCATTCAGTGCGAGCAAATAGATTGAAAACGAAAATAGTAGCACCCCTAAAATTATGGTTATAAAAACCAGTTTCTTTTGCTTATTGCCCAAACCCTCCCAAGACCCTAAAAACAATAGAAAAAGTGCATGGTATATCTGGTAGCGGACCCCAGTTTCAAAACTGGCAACTGCATTGGCATTGACTATTTTTTCTAAGCCGTGCGTACCGAAGGCACCTAAGATTATTCCCAAAATACCAAGCAAGATTCCACTGGTCAAAATTGTTTTGTTCATAACTTTAAAAGCTTTAATATTTAAAAATATAACAATTTGATACTTTAGTATTCGTTTTAATCAAAAGTAAACAAAACCTATGGCTCGCACTATTTTGGTACTTGGAGCAGGTAAGTCAACCTCTTATCTCTTGGATTATATTCTTAAAAAATCCAATGTGGAAAATCTTCAACTGGTTATCGGTGACCTTCATCCCGAACACATTTCCAAAGAGTTTTCATCTCACCCAAATTGTAATGTAATCTCGCTTGACATCTTTAATGATCAACAGCGAAAAAAAGTAATAGCAGCTTCCTCGCTGGTTATTTCAATGTTACCCGCAAGGTTGCATATCAAAATAGCAGAAGATTGCATATATTTTAAAAAACATCTTGTTACCGCATCTTACGTAAGCAAAGAAATTGCTGCACTGGATGGGGATGCCAAGAAGCAAGGGCTAATCTTTTTAAATGAAGTAGGACTTGATCCAGGTATTGATCATATGAGTGCCATGGAGATAATCGACCGTATAAGAAATAATGGTGGGAAAATGTTGCTTTTTGAATCTTTTACAGGAGGGTTGGTAGCACCTGAAAACGATTCCAATCTTTGGAACTATAAATTTACCTGGAACCCGAGAAATGTTGTGGTCGCCGGTCAAGGTGGGGCTGCTAAATTTATTCAGGAGGGAACCTACAAGTATATTCCCTATCAAAAACTGTTTCGTAGGACCGAATTGGTAGATATAGCTGATTATGGAACTTTTGAGGTTTATCCAAATAGGGATTCTCTAAAATATAGGGATGCCTATGGGTTACAGAATGTTTTGACACTTTACCGTGGTACAATGCGCAGAGTGGGCTTTTCCAAAGCTTGGCAGATGTTCGTTCTACTAGGATTGACCGATGATAGCTATACGGTTGAAAATTCAGAAGGGATGTCCTATCGTGAGTTTTTAAACCTTTTTTTACCTTATTCTCCAACTGATTCCGTTGAGCTCAAGCTCCGCCACTATCTTAAAATTGATCAAGATGACATTCGCTGGGGAAAATTAATGGAGCTGAACCTTTTTGATGGCACTAAAAAAATACCTTTAAAGAATGCTACTCCAGCACAAATGTTGCAGTATATCCTAGAAGATAGTTGGATGTTGCAAGAGGACGAAAAAGATATGATCGTAATGTATCATAAATTTGGTTATGAAATAGACGGTCAAAAAAAACAAATAGACGCCAATATGGTCGTATTGGGAGAAAATCGAACCTATACGGCTATGGCAAAGACCGTGGGACTGCCCGTAGCGATTGCAGCGCTTCAGATTCTGAACAAAGAAATTACGAGTCCAGGGGTTCAGATTCCCATCAAGAAAGAAGTATACGAACCTATACTTTCTGAACTCAAGTCGTATGGCATCAAGTTTAAGGAACACCAGGTCCCCTATTTGGGGTATAATCCAGACTCTATAGCAAATTAACGTTTTCCAGTTTTTCGGTATCTTTAGCTTCAATCTTTAATCATTTTTGTGAAGAAGCCTAACAGTTCGGTAAAAATAGACGGTATTGATAAAAAAATATTACGTTTTTTGATGGAGGACGCCCGTAGGCCTATTTTGGAAATAGCCCGTAACATCGGTATTTCTGGTGCGGCAATCCATCAACGCTTACGCAAATTGGAAAAATCTGGGCTATTCTCCGGTTCAAAATTTATCATCAACCCAAAAGTATTGGGATATACCACAATGGCATACATCGGGATTTTTTTGGACAAGGCCATGGCGAATCCGCAAGCCGTACAACAGCTTAAAAAGATTCCTGAAGTATTGGAATGCCACTATACTACCGGCAATTGGTCCATTCTTATAAAAGTGCTTTGTAAGGACAACGAACATTTGATGGTTCTTTTAAACAAAAAAATACAGCAAATTGAAGGAGTTTCCAGAACAGAAACCTTTATTTCGTTGAATCAACAGATAGATAGACAGATTTCAATATAAAAATACCTGTTCGAATTACTCCGAACAGGTATTGTGTTTTGTTTTATAAAGAAATTTAGTCTCTTCCGCCAAAAACGGCCCAAGCCCAATAAACCAGAGAAGCCAGCGCTCCCAAAGCAGCTACCAGATAGGTTCTTGCAGCCCATTTTAGTGCATCTTCTGCACCGGCATATTCTTCTTGGCTTACCATATTCTTTTGCTTTAACCAGGCCAAAGCCCTATTGCTGGCATCATATTCCACTGGTAAAGTGATAAAACTAAAAAGCGTTGCCAATCCCATCATAACAAGTCCAGCTATAGCAATGTAATATCCAAAACCAACCCCGGCCGCTGCGCCCAACATTAAACCACCAAATACAACCCAAGTAGACATACTGGATGTAATGCTAACTATGGGCACCAATTTAGAACGCATCGTCAACCATTCGTAGGCTTGTGCATGCTGTACTGCGTGACCGACCTCATGCGCAGCGACCGCAGCCGCAGATGCATTACGTTGACTGTAAACACCCTCGCTCAAATTAACGGTCTTGTTCTTTGGATTATAGTGATCCGTGAGCATTCCTGCCGTGGATACCACTTTAACATCACGTATTCCATGGTCATCCAACATTTTTTGGGCGATTTCCGCACCACTCATACCATTGCGGAGATGGACTTTTGAGTATTTTTTGAATTTGCTCTTCAATCGGCTGCTGACCAACCAACTTATTAGGGCAATTCCACCGATCAATATATAATATGTCATCATAATTTTTCTATTTTAATTGATATAAATATACCAACTTAAAAGCAAAAACCCCGCCATTCTCTGAGCGGGGTCGTTAACTGACAAAATGTATGTTATGCTAGCACGGGCTCCCAATCAAAAGCTCTTGTAATTTCATGATATACGACTTCACCATCTACAATATTGAGTCCTTTTGCGAGTGATTTGTCCAAATTGCAGGCACTTCTCCAACCCATATTGGCCAATTTTAATACATAGGGCAATGTTACATTGGTCAAGGCAACAGTGGAGGTATAAGGGACTGCCCCAGGCATATTTGCCACACAATAGTGCACAACATCATCAATAATATATATAGGATCTTCATGGGTAGTTGCCTTTGTAGTCTCTACGCATCCACCCTGGTCTACGGCAACATCTACGATAACCGTACCGGGGCGCATTTCGTTTAGCATATCTCTAGTGATTAGATTTGGAGCTTTGGCACCTTTCAGAAGAACCCCGCCGATAATTAAATCGTGGGTCTTTATAAGTTTTCTGATATTGAACTCGTTTGAAAATTCCGTTACCACGTGACTGGGCATCACGTCATTTACATAACGTAGACGTTTCATGTTTACATCCACGATCGTTACGTGTGCACCCAATCCTGCTGCCATTTTTGCAGCCTGAATTCCAACAGTACCAGCACCCAATACCAAAACCTTGCCTGGTGCCACACCTGGAACTCCTCCTAAAAGTACGCCCCTTCCCTTGGCAGGTTTCTCCAAATATTTAGCACCTTGTTGAATTGCCATTCGGCCCGCAACTTCGGACATAGGGGTCAGTAATGGTAGGGTTCCTTCTTCATCTTCTACTGTTTCATAGGCAATACAAGTTGATTTGCTGGCTATCATTGCTTTGGTCAATGCCTCGCTGGAAGCAAAGTGGAAATAGGTAAATACAATTTGTCCCTCGCGAACCAATCCATATTCTTCGGCAATAGGTTCTTTTACTTTTACTATCATATCGCTCAAGGCATATACTTCCTTAATGCTATCTAGAATAGTAGCACCGACCTGTTGATAGTCTTGATCAAAAAAACCGCTTCCTTCACCAGCTCCTGCTTGTACATAAACAGTATGGTCGTTCTTTACCAATTCGAAAACACCAGCAGGGGTCATTCCGACCCGACTTTCATTGTTCTTGATTTCTTTGGGAACCCCTATAATCATTTTATCCATTGTTTTGATTAATGATTCAAAGGTGGTATAAAAAATTGAAAAATAAAATATTGATTAGATAAAAAGTGGGGGTAAATCGATTAAAAACATATATTTTAAATCTTTACCCCTATAAAAATAGGGGTAGTATAGAAAAATGTTTATCTTAATTCGATTCCCTACTCTAAAAGTTTATTTATGTATAAGTTTTAGAATCAACATTGTTATGGCCAGTATTCCCGTAACCACATTGGCCAAGATGATTGCCAAGCTGTTGAGGTGAATCCCATAAATTATCCAAAGAATCAGCCCTGCAAGCAATACAATATACATGGTAAGCGATATATCTGCCGTGGATTTATCCTTTAAGGCCTTATATACTTGTGGTACAAAGGCGGATGTAGTCAGTGTTGCAGCGGTGAGGCCAATGATTTCAGTGGTTTCCATAAAGTCAATATACGTAATACTTCACCAGTCGAATTATTTGGGAGATTACTATAATACGTTTTGACGGGCTCAGCATGACTATGCTTTACATCATTTACCCAACAATGTTCACGATTTTCCCAGGGACTACAATAATCTTTTTTGGAGTACGACCAGACAATTGTGCTTGAGTTTTTTCATGGGCCATAACTGCAGCTTCTATTTCATCCTTTCCCATAGCTAGGGGCAATTCCATGGTAAAGCGCATTTTGCCATTAAAAGAAATTGGATATTCCTTACTACTCTCCACTATATACTTTTCTTCAAATTTTGGGAAAGGTGCTTCAGCTATGGATTTTGTATGCCCCAGCTTTTCCCAAAGTTCCTCCGCAATGTGTGGCGCATAAGGTGAAATCAAAATAGCCAATGGTTCCAAAACAGCTTTACTGGTACATTTTTGAGCTGTAAGTTCATTAACGCAAATCATAAAGGTTGAAACCGAGGTGTTGAACGAAAAATTCTCAATGTCCTCCTCTACTTTTTTGATGGTTTTATGGAGCGTTTTCAGGTTCTCAGCTGATGGTTCTGCTTCAACTACACTTCGGCTACGCTCAGTGTCCCCTTCGTGCAGGCTATCGAAAAATGGGGAATAGAGCTTCCAAAGTTTTTTTAGAAAAGAATGTACTCCGGTTATTCCAGCGGTGTTCCATGGTTTGGATTGTTCCAATGGCCCCAAGAACATCTCGTACAAACGCAATGAATCCGCTCCATATTCCTCGCAAATTGCATCTGGGTTAACTACATTATATTTGGATTTGGACATTTTTTCGATTTCTCGAGACACTTTAATTGTATTATTCCGTTTTAATAAAACGGAATCTTCAAATTCTTTATATCTATCATCTTTTACAAAATCAAAAAAATTCAAATCGTCTGAAGCATTGACATATCCTACATCTATTCTTTTTTTAGTTAAGAAGTATTCACATTGGTTCAAATCAAAACCTTCATTATATTCTGATTCAAAAAGTTCTTTTAAAACTGACAACTTTTCATAAAATTCTTTATCCGCGCCTACAATAATTGGAGCATATTCATCTGCTACCTCCAATTTAATATCTGCTGACACCACAATATCTGAAAGACTTTCAACAAACTTAATTATTGAGGATTTTTCTCCGCTATGATGTTTCTTCCATAAATCTCTGTCAAAAGGAACTTGGATTGAAACTACACTAATAAAAGCACTTGTCCCCGTAATCATTCCCTGATTAATCAATTTTTTGGCAAATTCATCTTTAGGGGCAATGCCCTTATCAAACAAAAACTTTTGCCAAAAACGGGCATATAATAAATGGCCCGTAGCGTGTTCGCTACCTCCAATATATAAGTCCACATCTTCCCAATAATCGATGGCCTCTTGTGAATAGATAGCCTCGTCATTATGTGGGTCCATATATCTATTAAAATATTGGGAGCTGCCCGCCCAACCTGGCATGGTATTCAATTCGAGCGGGAAAACTGTTTGTTCCGCCTCTTGCTCTCCCCCAGCGGATGAGAGATACTTATTGCTGACTACTTTATTTTCAACAGTATCCCACGCCCAATGTGTAGCATTGCCCAAAGGAGGTTCGCCCGTTTCTGTTGGAAGGTATTTTTCAACTTCGGGCAGCTTTAAAGGTAAGTGCTCCAAGGCTATCATTTGTGGCATTCCATCTACATAATACACCGGGAATGGTTCGCCCCAATATCGCTGACGGCTAAAGACTGCATCCCGCAGACGATAATTTATCTGTCCTTTGCCCTGCCCCAATTCTTCAAGTGCTTCGATTGCCTTTTTTACGGCTTGCTGATAATTGAGCCCATTTAAAAAATCCGAATTCGCAATAACGGTATTTGCTTTATCTGAAAAGGCCTCTTTAGAAATATCCACTCCCTCAAAAATGTTGGGGATGTCGATACCATAATGTCTTGCAAAATCATAATCGCGTTGATCACCACAGGGAACGGCCATTACCGCTCCTGTACCATATCCTGCCAAAACGTAGTCCCCAATCCAAATGGGTATAGGTTTTTTGGTAAATGGATGCTCTGCGTAGGCGCCCGTAAACACTCCGGAAATGGTCTTTACATCTGCCATACGGTCACGTTCCGAACGTTTTGCCGTTGCTTCAACATAAGCCTCAACGCTTTCTTTTTGTTCTGGCGTAGTGATTTTTGCAACAAGTTCGTGCTCGGGAGCCAAGGTCATGAAGCTTACACCGAAAATTGTATCGGGACGGGTGGTGAAAACTTCGATCTCACGATGGTGATTGAGCGAAGTCGAAATCACATTTTGGTCGCTTCGACTACGCTCAGCGTCCAGACTATCAATTACATTAAAAGTGACCGATGCTCCTTCTGAGCGACCAATCCAGTTGGTCTGGGAGTCTTTTAATGGCTGTGGCCAATCAATTGTATCCAAACCATCCAGCAGCCGTTGGGCGTATGCGGTAATGCGCATACTCCATTGGGTCATTTTTTTTCTTACTACCGTGTGTCCCCCCCTTTCGGAGACACCGTTCACAATTTCATCGTTGGCCAATACCGTTCCCAATGCTGGGCACCAGTTAACTTCGGTGTCGGCCAAATATGTCAACCTATATTTTAATAGAATTTCCTGCTTGGACGTATCTGAAAAACCGTTCCAATCTTTGGCACTGAAAATCGGTGTATCATCATCACAAGCAGCATTTACTTTTTTATTGCCATACTTTTCAAAAATGGAAACCAATTCTGTTATATTTTCAGCTTTATCCGTGTCTTTATTATACCAAGAATTGAACAATTGAATAAAAACCCATTGTGTCCATTTATAATATTGAGGGTCAGAGGTACGCACCTCACGGCTCCAATCAAAAGAAAAACCAAGTTGATCCAACTGCTCCCGGTAACGTTTTATATTGGCTTCTGTTGTAACAGCGGGATGTTGACCTGTTTGAATGGCATATTGTTCGGCAGGCAGACCAAACGAATCATATCCCATAGGGTGAAGCACATTGAATCCTTTGTGCCTTTTATAACGCGCATAAATGTCGGTGGCAATATATCCGAGCGGATGTCCTACGTGCAATCCTGCCCCTGATGGGTAGGGAAACATGGAAAGCGCATAGTACTTTGGCTTTTCAGAATTCGTAAACGCTTTAAAGGTTTGGTTTTCTGCCCAATATTTTTGCCATTTGGCCTCAATTTCACGAAAATTGTAGTTCATAGGTATTCACGTCTTTTTCGAATTGCAAAAATAGCTTTAATCCCCTAATTACGATTTACTTTTCTATTTTTACATATTGAACCCATTTAATCTTTTTAAATGAATTCATTGATTTTCCTTTATGAGCCAATATATTGAACGATATCAACGAAGAAAACTGATCTCATCCTATTTTTCCGTGGTTTTGAGCATTGCATTGGTGCTGTTCTTACTTGGGGCTTTGGGACTTTTGGTAATCAATACCAAAAAACTCGCGGATCATTTTAAGGAGCAGATTACCATTTCGGTTTTTTTAAAGGACAATGCCAAGCCCATTGAAATTGATCAACTCCAGAAAAGTCTGGCATTGGCGAATTATACTAAATCAGCAGATTACGTTTCCAAAGAAGATGCCGCTGAACAATATAGTGAGGATATCGGCGAAAATTTTACTGAGTTCTTGGGTTATAATCCCCTTAAAAACTCAGTTGATGTAAATTTAAAAGCTGATTTTGTATCGCCTGGGCAAATTGAAGAGATTGCCAATGATATAGCTTCCAAGACCTATGTAGATGAAGTAAGCTATGACAAGCCCCTCATTTCTTTATTAAACGAGAACGTGCGAAAAATAAGCTTATGGATTCTTGTCGCGAGTGCCGCTTTTACATTGATTGCGGTTTTATTGATTAATAGCTCCATACGGCTTTCCATTTATTCTAAAAGATTTATCATTAAAACCATGCAAATGGTAGGTGCAACAAAAACTTTTATACGTAGACCTTTTATCTGGACAAACATAAAATTGGGAATGTTGGGTGCAACTCTGGCACTAATTGCACTTGGTGTTGTTCTGTATTATGTAAATGCCACTTTTCCTGAACTCAATCTGTTTCAAGATTTAGTGGTTCTTGCTGCATTGTTTGTTGGGGTGTTTGGTCTTGGGGTCATTATATCCTGGGCAAGTACGCACATTGCCACCCAACGCTTTTTGAATTTAAGGACAGATGATCTTTATTATTAACTTTGCGCCATGAGCAAGAAAAACAAGAATATTCCAAAACCAAATCCCCAGTTTATCTTTCAGAAAAGAAATTACATATTTCTTTTTATAGGGTTGGCCCTTATTGCACTTGGTTTTATACTGATGACAGGGGGCGGAAGTGATAATCCCAATGTTTTCAATCCGGATATTTATAACTTTCGTAGGATACGATTGGCACCGACCCTGGTTCTAATCGGTCTGGGTATTCAAGTATACGCCATTTTACTCAACCCTAACAAAAAGCAAAAGTAGTTTGGATATTATAGATGCTATCATCCTTGGTATTATACAAGGACTGACCGAATTTTTACCTGTATCATCAAGTGGACATTTGGAGTTGGGCAAAGCTATTTTAGGAAATGACTCACTCCCTGAAGAAAGTCTTTTGTTTACTGTAATCTTACATTTTGCCACCGCTTTGAGTACGATTGTTGTTTTTAGAAAAGATGTGTGGGATATCATCAAAGGGCTTTTTCAGTTCAACTGGAACGAGCAGACCCAATTTTCAATAAAAATTATCATTTCAATGATTCCCGCCGCCCTGGTAGGTTTTTTTCTTGAAGATTTTATGGAGGTCTTTTTTGATGGTGCCATTATTATTGTTGGCATAATGTTACTTGTTACAGCTGTGCTTTTATATTTGGCAGATTTGGCAAAAACTACTGGAAAGGATGTCTCTTTCAAAAACGCTTTTATTATAGGCTTGGCACAGGCAGTGGCTATGCTTCCGGGCATTTCACGAAGTGGTGCCACAATTTCGGCCGCAGTATTATTGGGGGTCGATAAAACGAAATCCGCACGCTTCTCTTTTTTAATGGTCGTCCCCTTAATTGTTGGGAAAGTGGCAAAGGATATTTTGAGCGGCGAAATTAATTTTGAAGGTGGTGAAACTGCAGCCATGGGTGCTGGCTTTATTGCAGCTTTTTTGGCAGGGCTAGCCGCTTGTACCTGGATGATTAAATTGGTACGCCAAAGCAAGCTCAGTTATTTTGCCATTTATTGTTTGATTGTTGGTCTTATTGCCATTGCATGGAGTATTTGGGGATAAGTATTTCTTTTGCTGATTCAATTATAAATTAAATACGTATCCACTTGAAAACCAAAGAGGATTTCTTAAATGGGCAGCTTCTACTTATAGACAAACCTTTGGAATGGACTTCTTTTCAAGCGGTCAATTCATTGAAATGGGTGCTTCGTAAAAAATTCAATCTTAAAAAAATCAAAATTGGCCATGCAGGTACTTTGGACCCATTGGCAACAGGGCTATTGATTGTTTGCACAGGTAAATTCACAAAAAAAATTCCTGAGCTTCAAGGGCAGGCCAAAGAATATACGGGCACTTTTACCATAGGAGCCACTACGCCATCTTTTGATCTGGAAACCGAAGTGAACCAAACTTTTTCTGTAGAACATATTTCAGAAAAGTCAATTGTTGAGGCAGCACAAAAATTCCTTGGAGAAATGGAACAGGTTCCGCCCATATTTTCAGCATTGAAAAAAGATGGTAAACGACTTTACGAATTTGCTCGGGAAGGAAAAAAAGTTGAAATCAAACCACGAAAAATAGTAATCTCTCATTTTGAAATTACACACATAAGTTTACCGGAAGTCAAATTTAGGGTAGTGTGCAGTAAGGGAACCTACATTCGTTCTTTAGCGCATGACTTTGGAAAATCTTTACGATCAGGAGCATATTTATCATCACTCAGAAGAACCAGAATAGGTGATTTTAACGTAATTAATGCTGTAACACCATCGGTTTTCAAGGAAAATCTGCAGGACAAAAGTTAAAATCCTTTATAAATACCGCTTAGGTATACTTATTGAAATGTAATATTTTTAAAAAAACAAGGTTATTATATCACCATGAACCTCAACAGAAACCAGTTATCGTTATTAATAACTTTTTTCTCCATGTCGCTCATTGTATTGTTGTTATACAACATTCATTTGGGGGGCGTAAAGGAAGAAGAATATGTTATTGAGATGAGTTTGGCAGATGAGGATATTGAGGAGTTGTTGCAAGAAGAGGAAGAGCGATTGGAAGAGCTGGCCAATAGCGACCCGATCAAAAGCCATATGGCATTCAATGAAACTGCAAAACCATCCGTAGGAAATCCTGAGCCGCTAAAAACATTGGAAGAGATTCTGGAAGAGCGTGCATTAAATAATGAGCAAGGTGAATTTACGGGATCAGATAGCGAATTTGAGGCCCATCTAAAAGAACTCGCTGCAAAACGAGAGGAAAAAAAACAAAAATTGGGTGAGCGTGAAGCCCAAAAAGAGGAGTTTACAAATAACCTAAAAGATAAACGCACATCCATTTCCTATTCCTTGATCGATCGTAATGCGTATTCCCTACCGCCTCCAATTTATACCTGTATTGAAGGTGGAAAAGTGGTAGTCAACATAAAGGTGGATGAATCCGGTTACGTAATCGAGGCTGATTTTAACAATGAGAGTTCAGGTACGAGCAATGGCTGTTTGGTAGATAATGCAATAGCTTATGCATTAAAGGCAAGGTTCAGTCCTGATTCCAAAAATACGCAGATCGGAACTATTACCTACTTATTTCAGCGGAAGTAATCCTGCTAAATCATTTATAATATCCAAACCCTTATCCTTATTGTACCACAATTGAAGGTCTTGTTTGAATTCTGCAGTCAACTTACCGTTTTTACGTTTATAGTCTTCAACTAGTTTGGTTGCAAAACTTGACCTTGGTCCCCATTCCCCAATAATATGGTCATTCTCTCTGTCCCAGATGATTAATTTTGGGATAGACCTTGACCCATTGGTCAAAAAGCTATCCATTAATTCTGGATTTTCATCTCTAAGAACGATTTTGAATTCAATATTTGGATTTAAATCAGCAATTTTATTTAATACGGGCAAACTTGGGGAAGCATCTCCGCACCAACTTTCACTTATTACCAAAAAGGTAAGCTTTGATTTCATTTTTGAAACCCTTTCCGCTATGTTGATAGGTATTTTCAAGGTTTTGTCCCAACGATTCATTCTGCGGTCATTGAGTTGGGTATAGTTTACCAATGACTCCGAAGGGTCGTCGCCCGTGGTTTTTCCATTTTTAGCCAAATCATGTACTAGCTTCCTATACGCCTCATAATCCATGCCCATGGCAATGTTTCTTTTAATAAGGCCTAATTTTTCATTCTGCATATTTTTTCAACTTGGACCATAATTTTTTTCAAAAATAAGCTCCAAATAATATTTGAAACGTGATTTTTGTCATTGAACTCATTTAAACTTTTTGGATTGAAGCGAAAATCAGTGATTTTTTGCTTGATCGATGACTTTTTTTGAGTTGCATAGCAGGGCTATGGAAGGATAAAAAGACGAAAAGCGGGCAAAAAAGGACGATTTTTTAGCCAATTGAAAAAGTCTAAATGAGTTCATTGGTAGTATTCTATTTAAAAAACTTACAGCATTCCAGAGCAATAAGTAGAATTTTTATGGCTAATTCTTTAACAATCTTTTCTTGACCATTCCGCCTTTTGTATCATTTATACTATTCATGACTACAAAAGCTTTTGGGTCTATTGCGTTAAGTTCAATATTCAATTTTCTTATTTCCAGCCTTGTGATTACCGTATATATAACATCATATTGATTATGTTCCCCTTTTTTTCCATACCCGCCACTTGCCTTATAAATAGTTAGACCCCTGCCCAGCTTCTCTGTTACCATTACCCTGATTTCTTCACTTTTTGGTGAAATTATGGTCACTCCCGTATACTCTTCAATACCTTCCAGTACAAAGTTGAGTGTCTTTGATGCTGCCAAATATGTAAGCATAGAGTATAATGCAGCTTCAATGGACAACAAATATGCAGCTGCCAAGAAAATGACTACGTTTATCATGATAATTACGTCCCCTATTTTGGCTCCCATCTTTTTACTCAAATAAATTGCCAAGACCTCTGTACCATCCAGAACACTTCCGCCCCTAATTGATAGTCCGATTCCCGCTCCAAGAAAAAACCCACCGAAAACAGCTACCAATAATTTGTCCTGTGTGACTTCTGGGAATTGGACGAATACCAATACAACGGCCAAACCTAAAATTGCCAAAATCGCTTTTATTGTGAATTGTTTTCCCAACACCCTATATCCCAGTACCAAAAAGGGGATGTTGACCAAAATAATCAATGCCCATAACGGGACGGATGTAACTTCTGTAACCAAAAGAGAAATACCCGTAGCGCCACCATCTATAAATCTGTTGGGCAATAGAAAGCTTTCAAGACCAAAAGCTGCCGAAAAAATCCCAGTGATGATGAAAAAAATATCCTTAAGATGTGAATTTACCTTCATTGTTTCTACCGTACTAATTAAAATCTTAGGATTTATAAGCCGTTGTTACATGTACTACAAAGTTTCAGGATTAATGGCCAAACTCTTAAAGAGCATTGCCTTGGTATCGAAAAATTTATTCTGTACTTCGTTTCTTTTTAAAGCTGCATCAATCAATTTACTCTCGCGCGAGTTGATCAAGAATAAAGAACTCTCCCCAAAACTGAATTTTCGTTCCTCTGCCCTCAAGAGTGTTTCGTAATTGGTTACAATATCCGCGATAAGCTGATTTTGGGTTGTATAAGAGTCCAATTCCCGATAAATGGCAATTACTTTATTTTGGATTTCTACCAATGCATTATCACGTTCAAACCTTGCATCTTGCAACTTAAATTTTGCGAGTCTTAAATCTCCGCGCTCTTTTCGTAAGAACAGCGGTAAACGAAAAGTAACACCGCCTTTAAAGTTGTCTACGATAAGGGAATTGATCTGATCGGGAGTTTCCGTCAAGAAATTATATTCCACATCCAATACCGGTAAAAGTTTATTCGCCTTCAACCGTCTATCTACGGTTAATCCATCGATTTTAAATTCTAAAGACCTTAATTTGGGATGGTTTTCCAATGTAAAACTGTCCAGAGGCTTTCCCATTATCTCCAATGTCACATCAATCTCGCTTGCTACATTTTCATCAGGAATCACTTCAGGTTGCAATTCGACTGGAACGTCATTAATCCATAAAAAATTAGAGAGTTCCAAGGTTCTTTTCATGAACCTCACCTTTGCCTGCTCTAGTCCCAAAGCCCTATTCTGCACTGCAATTTTAGCTTCAACAGTATCAATTACCGCAATGTCGCCAGCTAAAGCCCGTTGTTTTACTCCTTGGAAACGTACTTCGGCATTTTCTAAAAAGTCACTGAAAATCATTGCATCTTTATATGCCCTTAGCCAGTCAAAATATGCTAGGGAAGCATTGTACAATATTTCGTTCACCAATAAATCTTGGTCTGCTTTAGATTGTTCACGAAATAATTTTGCACGTTTTAGGGTCGCCATTCTTTCATTGATCCAAAATCCTTCGGCTAAAGACATGGAAACGCCTGCACTATACAATCCATCATCTGGTACGGTTTCATTAGAATTTATAAATTCTCCTTGGTTTTGCTCAAAATTACCTTTGAGTTCTATACCAAACCAAGTGGGTACTTTAAATGTTGTACTGAGTCTATCCCAATATTCGGTCTCTTTAAAATCCTTACGGTCGTAATCCACTTCTATTTTGGGGTCGAATCCCCCTCGGGCCCTCATTAAGTTGGCCTGGCTTATAGGTATGGTCAACTGTGCCTGTTTGGCAATGGGATGGTATTTTTTTACGTACCCCAAATACTCCTTGAAATTGAGCACTATTGAATCTTGTTGTGCCTGAGTATAAAAGGTTGATAGAAAGAAGAGTATCCAAAATGGGATGTGCTGCTTATTTCTTTTTAGCATCGGCCACTTTATTTTCGGGTTGATAATAATTTGGTGGGAAGCCGTTTAGCTGCCTCCAAAGTTCAAACCATATAGGAACATCTTCGAGCAGTGCTATGGTATTTGCGCCTGAGCCCACCCTCAGGTCTTGAGGCCACTCATAATCGTCAGGGTCAGGAGCCAATAGAATTCTATATTTACCGTTATCGCTGATAAAGGTCTCAATAGCCACAACAACGCCCCCATAAGTTCCATAGGACACGTTTGGCCATCCACTGAATATTATAGCGGGCCATCCATCAAATTGAATGCGCACTTTTTCTCCCAAATGCATCAATGGAAGGTCAATGGGCTCTACAAAGGTCTCTACCGCCATATCGTATTTGGCGGGCATGATACCCACCAATCTATCACCCTCTTTAAATGTTTCGCCAATTCCTCCTTGTATTGCCCTGTTTATATACCCACTTTGTGGAGCTTTAATGTAGTATAAATCGTTTCTAATGGAATAATTTGTAAACTCGTTCTCCAATTTTGTCACCTGTGCCTCAGAATCAAATTGATTGGATTGTGCCGTAAACATATCACTACGGGCCTTTGAGATTTTATCGGTATACTCGGCCTTTATGCGATTAATTTCAACCTTTGCATTGATTACCTCGTTCTTACTCGCCAAAAGTTTGTTTTCTTGGGAAATAAGTTTTGCCTGTGTTTCTTGTAATTTCAAACGTTTTTCTTCGACATCGGTAACAGCTTTTAATCCTTCTGATTCCAGTTGTACGGTACGTTCATTCTGTCTTTGTGCAATTGATATGTTGGTTTTTGCAGCCTCTAGGTCTATACTATCGCTCTTAACCTTGAGCTTTGCCTGTAGGAGCTTGTTTCTTGCTTGCTCCAATTTTAGACTTCTTTCGTTGGCCAAGGCACCGATTTGTGTATTCAATGCCTTTACTTTTTCTTCGTATGAAGTGACCGACATTTCCTTTGCCTTTATCTGTTGCCCTGTCCGTTCTACCAGGTTAGGATCAAAATACTCGTTTTTAATTTCGGAAATAAATAAAATTGTATCTTCTCTCTCTACAAAATCGCCCTCGCGCACATACCATTTTTCAATACGCCCAGGTATTGGGGATTGTATAGTCTGCGGCCTTTGATCAGGCGTAAGTGTTGTCAAAAACCCTTTTCCGCTTACATTCTGAGTCCATGGCAGAAAAAGAATAATCAAGAAAATTAAAGCAAACGCTATCAAAAAGCGATTGAAATGTTTGTAATGCTTACGATATGACACTCGTTCCAGCGCCTTAAAACTTGAAAAGTCAACTGTTCTATTTAATGGATTTCTAGAAATATTTAACATGACGCTATGTGTTACTTTTTATTCTTCCATTCTCTATGGTAACGACCCTACCACATTTGCTGATCCAATTTTTATCGTTACTTACAATGACCAGGCTCCACGGATGAATTGGGTCAGTTAGGAAATCCATGATACGTTCAACTTCGTCATGATCAAACTGATCTAAAGGATCCCTCAATACTAAAAGCTTGGGTTTTTTTACCAAACTTCTCGCTAAAACGATTTTTTTGGCAAAAGTATAGGATATCTGTTTTCCTTCTGGATAAATTATTGTGTCCAGACCATCTTCCATATCTTTTACAATTTGCTGTAGGCCCGTTGCTTCTAAGACCCATATTATATCCTCTTTGCTTATGGATGGATCATTATATGTAATGTTCTCCAATAAAGTACCCTCAAAAGGAGTTTCTTCTTTTAATGATTGGCCGATCTGGGACCTGTAATGATTTAAGTTCTCTGATTTTAACCTTACTTCATTTACAAAAATATTACCATGGTCCGGTTCTATCAATCCAGAAATAACGTGCAATAGAGTAGATTTACCTGACGCATTGGCTCCCTTTATGAGAATACGGTCCTTCTTATGGATGGTCAGGGAAAGGCCATCAAGAATTTTGCGATCGCTCCCAGGTATCTTATAAACAATATCATCAAGTTCCAGTTTAAAGTTTTCTTGCTCGAACAGCTCCAATTCCTTTTGTTCCGGCTCTACTTCCTTATCGACCACTTGTCCCAATTTCTCCAATGATGTAAGTACGTCATAAAATGATTCCAGCCCAACAATTAATTTCTCCACCGAACTTATGACCAAAAGAATGATTATTTCCGCAGCTACAAATTGACCAATATTCATTTCTTGGCTCAGTACCAAAAGACCTCCTATAATCAAAAGACCTCCTGTAACCAAAATCTTAAAACCTATCATCTGGATAAACTGCAAGACCAATATCCGGAAATGACTTTCCCTGGCCGCCAGATAACCATTTACCAAAGCATCGTTTTTGTTAAGCGAATGTTCCGTTTTTCCAGAAAGTTTAAAACTTACTATACATCTTGCAACTTCCTGAATCCAATGGGCGACTTTATACTTTTGTTTGGATTCCTTTAAGCTAGTTTCCAAACCTTTGGTGATTGTATATTTAAAGACCACGTAAATCAACACCAGTAAAAGAACACCATAAATGATAAAAAATGGATGATACAGCGACAATAAAATAAGCCCAAATATGATTTGTAACAATGCTGTTGGAAAGTCTATCAATAATTTGGAAATTCCTTTTTGTACGTTGAGGGTATCAAAAAATCGATTGGCAAGTTCCGGTGGATAAAAATTCCTCAACTCGGACATTTTGATTTTTGGAAAACGATAAGCAAATTCAAAAGATGCTCTTGTAAAGATTTTCTGCTGAACGTTTTCAATGATTCTAATCTGCATTAATTGAAGTAAGCCGGTAAAGGCAACACCAAGCGTAACGAGAATAACAAGGATTATCCATGATGTACTTACTTGTGCACCTTGTATCAAATTAATGATTGCCTGAATACCCAAGGGTAGAGACAGACTTACAAGACCTGCGAAAATTGCGTAGTAAAAAACTTGAAGTACATCTTTCTTATCCAATGCCAGCATATTAATTAATCGTTGCCAAGCAGTAAGAATATTTTTAGCCATTATTTTTTGGTTTTAAGGCCCTAAAGACCAAATCGGTAAAGTAGTGTGTAGGTGTGGTCGTTTGGTTGCAATCTGTCAACATAGGAAAATGCTCACGAAGAAAATATTGATGTAGGCATCCTTCCAAGACGGTGCTTGCCAGACTTGAGGGATAAGGATATTCATTATCAAGAGCCACAATCATTTCATATAAGCGATTAATCAACCTTTTATAGATAACAAAATAGCCATCTTTGTTTTCTTGGTCTACTTCTTTGGTAAGATAAGATTTTGAGTATTCATTAATAACTATTTTACTCAATAAAATTTCGTTAATATGAGAAAAGGAGACATCCTCCTCAACAGTTTGTGTCAAAATCTCCAAAGCTTTTCTTAGCTTTTCCCTTTTATCGGGAATTCCATTTGTGGCAAAAACCATTTTATACTCCAACCATCCCCAATACCATGATGTAAGATAAAGGAGAAGTTTATGCTTGTTTTCAAAATAACGATAAATGGAACTCTCATTGGATTTTATTCGCTGTCCAAGTTTTCTAAAAGTGAAACTTTCAAAACCCATCTCGTCTATCATTAAAATACTTTGTTCAATGATTCTTTTTCCCAAATTTGATGACTCGGGATCTTTAACATAAATCTTATCCGGAATATCTATCCTGATGGACTGCATTAATCTTTCCATATCTTTATAATTGATTTTTCAATAAACAAATATAAAAGTAATACTATTATGCTTTAATAGTTTAACTACTTATTAACAGAGGCAATGCTATTTTATTTTATCTTTACTTCAGTTAATTTTTTAAAATTGGGTTATGAAAAAACTAATACTTCTTTTCTCGTGTTCTCTATTATTTGGCTTACAGGGTTTTGCCCAAGAAGGCTATAAACATATAACTTTTAAACATTTTACAGAGAGTAGAGGTGATTCTGAGAGCGGGATGTTATTGGAAATACCTTACTCAGATGTTGTAATGTTGAACAATTCTTTAAATTCCTCTTCTGGTTTTGGCTTTACCATAAACCTACACGGGAATATTTTAGTTGTAGATCAAATGGATGTTATGCCCAACGGTACCACCCAAGTGGTTTTAAGAAGAGAGGACGGAAAGGATTTTTATGGGTACAAACAAACCATCAAAGCCGTATTGGTAAAAAACATGAACTCCAGTTCCAACCTTAATCCATTATAAGTATGAAATTTGTAATTATTCCACTGGCCTTACTTTTTTCGGCATTTGCTTTAAATGCACAAGAAAACAACAATCGTTCAATCGATGTTGGTGACCAACTTATGATTACAGAGCCTTTAGGCTCATCTTATCGATTTATTGAAATTCCAAGGAAAAATTTTATTATTAAAAGAGGTGGGATTCCAAATATGAAAAGCTTGGATAAATCCATTGTAACCGTAACCGATATTTCCAACGATGAAAACCCCATAATTACCATCGAGAAATCCAACGGTAAAAAGTTTTTCAGAATCTATAAAACTTTTACCGCCCATCTTAATGCTGCAATTGATAGTGGGGAACTTAAACCTCTATGATAATACCATATCAGGTTGGTATATTTACACATTTAATTTAAATCAGCTCTTACGCTCAATTTCTGATAAAGATCACTCATGGTTTTAGTCCATATTATTTGCAATTCTTCTGAACAAGCGACCAGAATCGTGGATTTCTTAATTGAGGAAAGATTAATGCTGAATGCTCTGGTTTCAGATAAACTACTTTACAAACAACGTCGTAATGACGAAAAAGAAAGTTTTGAACAAACCTTGATAATGGGTACAACAAAAGCCCTGCTTTTTACAAAAATAAATGAGAGAATTCAAAGAAAATTCATAAAGAACCCACCTCTTATCTATGCAATGCCCATAATTTATATGGATGAGAAACAAAGTAAAAATCTTAGAAAAAAAACTGAAAAAGCATAAGTATAAAGAATAATTACAACAGACTAAATCTAGGTCAGCAATGATAATTAATGAAATCTAGAAAATTGAAAAATTAAATTATATATAAATTAAATTAATGTTTTATATAATTAATATAAATAAAATTATATAATAACATATTCGCATTTTTGTCAAAAATTTTTAACAAATGGATAGAATTACTATTGCTAAAGGAGACGGAATCGGTCCCGAAATAATGGATGCTACTTTAAAAATCCTTAATGCAGCTGGAGCACAGCTTGAAATGGATGAAATTGAAGTTGGCGAAAACGTATATTTAAAAGGAAACACTTCTGGAATTTCCAAAGACGCATGGAATACCATAAGAAAAAATAAGGTTTTTTTAAAAGCGCCCATAACTACACCGCAAGGCGGTGGTTATAAAAGCCTTAATGTTACCACCCGAAAATCCTTAGGGCTTTACTCCAATGTCAGGCCCTGTCGCAGTATTCACCCATTTGTAAAAACCAAACATCCTGAGATGGATGTTGTCATTATAAGGGAAAATGAAGAAGACCTTTATGCAGGTATCGAACACCAACAAACGGATGAAGTTGTGCAGTGTTTAAAATTGATCAGCAGACCTGGCTGTGAAAAAATAGTCAGATATGCTTTTGAATATGCAAAAAAGTATAATAGAAAAAAGGTCACCTGCTTTACAAAGGACAATATAATGAAGCAGACCGATGGACTTTTCCACAAAGTATTCGACGAAATCGCTGCAGAATATCCAGATATTACCAACGAACATTGGATAATAGATATAGGTGCTGCAAAGTTGGCCGATACACCAGAGATTTTTGACGTAATTGTAATGCCCAATCTTTATGGAGATGTATTATCTGATGTAGCTGCACAAATTACAGGTTCAGTTGGTCTTGCAGGATCTGCCAATATCGGTGAAACTTGTGCTATGTTTGAAGCTATCCACGGTTCCGCACCACGTAGGGCAGGACAAAATTTGGCCAACCCATCCGGTCTTTTGAGGGGAGCAATCATGATGCTAAATCACTTAGGACAAAATGACATAGCCGAAAAAGTTGAAAACGCTTGGTTGAAGACCATGGAAGATGGTATCCATACCTATGATATCTTTGATGAGAAAACCAGTAAAGAAAAAGTTGGCACAAAAGAATTTGCCGAGGCGGTAATTTCCAATCTTGGTCAAAAACCAAATACTCTAAAGAGTGTATCGTATGAAAAAACAGGACCTCTGGATTTGCCGACCACTCCAAGAAAAAAACCACTTAAAAAGGAATTGAAAGGTGTGGACGTTTTTGCTCACTGGTCAGGAACAGATCCAGATGAAATTGCGGCCAAACTCCAAAAGATGGAGAACGATAAATTAAAGTTGCAGGTCATTACCAATAGAGGGGTCAAGGTTTGGCCAAATGGTTTTGAAGAAACTTTTTGCACAGACCACTGGAGGTGTCGTTTCGCTACAACAGATGAAAGTTCCATTAATAATTCTGAAGTAGTAGAACTTTTAGGTAGAGCAATTACAAATGATATTGATGTAATAAAAACTGAAAATCTTTACTTTTTTGATGGAAAACAGGCTTTTTCAATGGCTCAAGGGCAATAAAAATACACAATCACGGAAAACTGTTTGTGAAAACGCTGAAAACCAATCGTACAATGTACGATTGGTTGAAGGTGAATTTGAGCCTGCGGAATCTGCTGAAGTATTGTTATCACTGCTCAATTATAAAATAAAGTTTCATACGGTTCAACTATTGAACTTAAAGGAAACCCAAAACAGTGACCCTGAAAAATCCCAAAAAAGAATAGAAGATCTTAAAGCTGCGAAACAAGAGGTGACCGAACTAGTGGTAAAAGCCAGAAATCATGGCAAAAAATTGGAAATCCATAGTACTGTCAACATAATCGTAAAATAATATTTTGGTTTTTGGTTCAATACTTGTCAAACCATTCAAAATTGGTATCGATTATCTCTTGTTTTTGAGCTTTGAGGTATTCCAATAGTGCCAAAGCAATCGGTGATAATTTTTTGTTTTTTAACCAGACCAGATTCCACATAGTTGTAATCGGTAGATTCTTTAAGGAAATTATTTTCATATCACCATTGCTCAATTCATTTTTAAGTCCGATCAAAGGCATAATGGAACAACCCAAACCGGCGATTACCGCTTGTTTTACCGCTTCGTTTGAAGTAAGCTCTATTTTCTTGGCAATAGTTATGCTTTTTTCTACTAAATAGTTCTCCATTGCTGCACGTGTGGCTGAGCCTTTCTCTCTAAAAATTAAAGGGGTATCCTTAGAGAACGCACTTTTGGTCAATTTTACTTTTTCAAAATATTTAGGGTTGCCAATAAGATAGAGCACGTTTTTCATTAAGCTTATCTTTTCCAGTTTTAAATGATCGGGCAAAACGCTCACCAAGGCAAAATCAACTTGATTCTCTTCGAGGCTTTCAACTACTTGGGCTTTATTGGTCACGTCCATGCTCAAATCCACTCCAGAATTCTCACGCATAAATTCTGATAAAAAATAAGGCATCACATATTTCCCCGTTGAAACGACAGATATTTTTAATTTCCCCGCTAATTCTCCTTTAAATGTGAGTAGCTTGTAGTCGATACGGTCTACTTCATTAAGAATCCTTTTTGCCGCCGATGCGATTTCCTTGCCAAAATCGGTGATAAATAGTTGCCTCCCTATTACCTCTGTCAATGGAATTGGAAACTGATTTTGAAAATTTTTTAATTGAATGGAGACTGCTGGCTGTGTCAAGTGAAGTTCTTCAGATGCCTTCGTAATACTCTGTTTTTCAGCTATTTTAGAAAAAATACGAAGTTGGTGCAAAGTATAATTCATAAACATATTTTATATAAAACATAATAAATATAAATAAAAATATATGATAAATATCATTGATCTTTGTATCAAAATAAAATATCATGCAATACAGACCATCAACGCTATCTCAAAAACTGGAAGAGACAAAATCCAGAATCACTGATGAAGAAAAGTACTATCCAATCTACTATGCATTAATGGGATTTTTATTTACTGGAATCTTACTTCTTTCAGCATTAAATAATTTTCTATTCTTTGGGTGGCTTAGCATTTCAATGTCAATCATATTTGGATTGCTATCAATCAATATCATTGGAAAAAGACAAACAAAAAGATATTAATATTAAACAATAAGATAAAATGGAAACTTTAATCGAAACAAAACAAAAAATACAATTGGTAGATGGTAGCTTTACACCATCTGAAGCCTGTGATGTCATTACTGCACTTTTAGATGAAAAGATAAATTTTCACAAACTTCAAAGACTATCTTGGTGTGAGGGTGATAAAGAAGCAAACACCAAATATCCGGACGAAAGGATAGCGGAATTAAAAGAAGAAAAAAGAGTTGCTAAAGAATTTATCAATAGTTTGAGAAGCGAAGGGAAAAGACTTCGAATTGATGGTATTCTAAAAATTTCTTTGGAAGAATAGTTTTGAATGGATTTACACCTTCTAATTGATAACCTAACCAATCCTGCTTTACTTTTTTTCTTTCTGGGAATTTTGGCAGTTCAATTAAAGAGTAATCTAGAAATCCCACAAAACTCTTCTAAATTTATTTCACTTTACCTACTGTTCGCAATAGGATTCAAGGGAGGGCTTGAGCTCTCCCATAGTGATTTCAGCATGGAAATCATCTGGTCACTTCTTTTCGGTATTTTTTTGGCCATATCAATACCTGTTTTTGCTTATTTCATACTTAGGCGCAAGTTCAGTGTTGAAAATTCAGGAGCCATTGCTGCTGCTTACGGTTCCGTTAGTGCGGTAACTTTTGTTACTGCCATCTCCTTTCTTGAAATAGAGAACATTGAATTTGGCGGTCACATGGTAGCGGTCATGGCTTTAATGGAAGCTCCATCCATAATTATTGGGGTATTGTTAATGGCTTTTTTCAAAAAAGGGCAACGAGACAAGGGAAGTTTTAAAAAAGTGCTCCATCATTCGGTAACCAATGGTAGTGTCCTATTGATTTTAGGTAGTTTGGCTATTGGTTTTCTCGCCAATGAGAATCAAGCTGAAGGCATAAAACCATTTACTACTGACATCTTCAAAGGATTCCTTGCAGTTTTTCTTTTGGATATGGGCATAACCAGTGGGAAAAAATTGAGCGACTTTATGAAGAAAGGTTGGTTCGCGTTAATATTTTCAATAGGCCTACCCGTACTCAATGGTTGCTTTGTAGCTTGGTTCAGTCAATTTATAACAGAAAGTCTAGGCAATCGGTTTTTATTTTCAATTTTGGCTGCAAGTGCTTCCTATATTGCGGTTCCAGCAGCTATGCGTATCGCTGCCCCAAAAGCAAACCCAAGCCTATATGTGCCTATGGCCTTGGCATTTACCTTTCCATTCAATATTACCTTGGGAATGCCCATTTATTTGTTCATTATACAATCTTTTCAGTAATCTAAAGCCATGATGAATGAAAAAGACAGAGCATCCCATTATTTTTGCAAATCGTGATATTGAGAATACTCCTTCCAAAACTTATCGTAAAAATTACGATATTAAACTTGGTGCTTTATTTAAAATAGGCAACCCAAAAAATAAGTCATATTTGTTTATTGCAGATTCTCTCTTGGAAAACATTCCCGAAAATTCACCAAATCTACCCGTACATAAAATTATTAATCAAACAGTTGTCGTCATCGGTATATTGGAAATGAGCAACGGTAGGTACAAAGCGATTTTGGAACGAAAGGATAAAAATGATTTCTACAGGGGACAAAGTCGACTGTACTCGCTTATTAATGAAGCTATCATTGCAAGAGAACTAATTCCTTTATAAATTGAAACTTCTAAAAGGTATATTTTAGTAATAAAAGTTTTCAATGGGAAAAAATAGATGTGGCTGGTGCGAAGGCGATTCACTTTATGAAGAATATCACGATAAAGAGTGGGGCGTACCTGTAAAAGATGACGACACCTTGTTCGAGTTTCTCATTTTGGAGACTTTTCAGGCCGGCCTAAGTTGGATTACCGTATTGAAAAAGCGTGAGAACTTCAGAAAGGCATTTGACAATTTCGATTACGCCAAGATTGCTGAATATGACCAGGGAAAAATTGATGAGCTTCTTGATGATTCAGGTATAATCAGAAACAAATTAAAAGTAAATGCCACTATATCTAACGCTCGGGCATTTATGGAAGTACAAAATGAATTTGGAAGTTTCAGCAATTATATTTGGGGTTTTGTAAACAATGAGCCTATTAAAAATAAAGTGGTACACTATAAAAATGCACCTGCTACCACTTCCCTTTCTGATACTTTAAGCAAGGATTTGAAAAAAAGGGGGTTTAAGTTTGTGGGAAGTACGGTCGTATACGCCCATATGCAAGCTACCGGAATGGTCAATGATCACGAGATAAGTTGTTTTAGATATGATAAAGTATAAGTTTTTTATTGGTTTTCTGTCATTGACCTGCATTTGTTGGTCGCAGGACAAGAACGAGAAAGAATTTCGGATATCAAAACCCGAATTTCCTTCCAACGCCTATGAACTGATTTCAGAACAACTGGCATCCGCAAAAAGGATTCGCTACTATTTTGAAACCGATAGCCTTAAAAAAAGTTATGAGGCCAAGTTTAAGAAAGGAAGATTACATTATAGTGTAGAATTTGATGAAAATGGAAAGTTGGAAGATGTAGAATTTATAATTGAAGAAAAAGACATTCCAGAAGAAAGCTGGAAAAAAATCAATACCTATTTACAAGATAATTTTGAAAAGGTACGTATCAAAAAAATTCAACAACAGTATCGTAGTAACGGGATTATAGAAAAAGAACTCATATACCAAGCCTTTCAAAATCTAATATTGCCCCATATCAATTACGAAATTGTCTTCGCCTCAAAAGCAAACAAAGGTTATCAAACTTATGAAGCGCTATTTGATGCTAAAGGCATGTTCTTAAAGCTAAGGAAATCCCTATCATCCGCATATGACCATGTTTTGTACTAGGTGGGTTTTTCCGCTTATTTTCTTTTTTATGGCGTTATCTTCATTTTCCCAAGAAAACCTAACCAGTTATTGGCAGCCCCAAACAGCAATAAATTATGACGTAACCAAGACCTATTCGCATAATTTTTCCGTGGCAAAGCGAAGTTATCTTATTGATCAAGGAGACTACGGGTTCAATGTAAGGCAAATCGATGTGGTACATTTTTCCAATTTAAAAGTGGCCGATAATAAAAGTGTGGCACTAGGAATACAATACCGATTTAGGGATATTTTTGAAGACAGCAGCAACGAACTTCGTCTAACACAACAGTATAACTATACAAAACGGCCTTTTGTAATAAGGTATGGGCATCGCTTGCGTTCAGAACAGCGTATTACCAGAAATTTGACAACGCATAGATTCCGATATAGGTTTGCATTGGATTTTCCGTTAAAAGGGGAAGAGTTGAACATGGGCGAACCTTATTTTGTAGGTAGCTTTGAAAATCTGCTAAGCGTAGCCAAAGCAAATTCCCCGGAATTTGATTTGAGACTCAGCGGACAAATAGGTTGGCAACTCAAAAAAGGTCTGAAAGTTCAGGCGGGGTTGGAATATCGGATGGAGGACTTTGCTTCAGACTTTCCACAAAATGTTGTGTTTTTATTGACCAACATTCAGTTATCCCTTTAAAATTTCCATAAAAGCATCTCGGGAAATCAGTTCTGCTCCCAAACTTTCAAGATGGTCTGTATGGACTTGGCAATCTATAAGTTTATAATTTTTCTTTTCCAATGCTTCGACCATTTTAACAAATGCAAACTTGGAAGCATTTGCTTGGGTGCTGAACATACTTTCACCACAGAATACGTTTCCTAAATCCACACCATAAAGTCCACCTACCAATTGATTTCCTTGCCATGCTTCAAAAGATTTGGCAAACCCTTTTTCAAAAAGCTTTAAATATGCCAATTTCATTTTTGGTGTAATCCATGTGCCCTCTTGCCCCTTGCGCTGCACTTTTGCGCAGTTATCCACTACCTCTTCAAAACGTAAATTCTGCGTGAAGGTAAATTTGTTGCAGCGCATAATTTTACGCATGCTTTTTGAAATTTTCACTTTATATGGAAACAATACCATCCTGGGGTCTGGGCTCCACCACAAAATAAGGGCGTCTTCATTGAACCAAGGGAAGATTCCGTTCTTGTAGGCCAACAACAAGCGTTCTGAGGATAAATCGCCACCAACTGCCAGAAGCCCATCTTCGGTAGCTGTTTCGATAGGGGGGAACTCCAATCGGTCACCCAAAAAAAACAACGGGAGATTTGTTTTGTTTTTTTCCAAGATGCAATTTTTAATAAAATTACGGAAAAAGTGCTAGAATATAAGAAGCCCTCCTATATAAACTACACTTCCTATAAGCATGAAAATCAATGTGTAAGGTAAAATTTCTTTAGCTTTTAGCTTTGTAATTCCCAAAAGGGGCAAAGCCCAGAACGGTTGAAACATATTTGTAACCTGGTCGCCATAGGCCAAGGCCATAATCGCTTTTGGCAATGGAACCCCAAGCTGTAACGCAGATTCGACCACAAGTGGTCCCTGTACGGCCCACTGGCCTCCACCACTGGGAACGAATATATTGACCAAACCTGCACTAAAAAAGGTGAAAATAGGCAAGGTCGTACTTGTGCTGATGGATACGAAAAAATCAGAAATACCTGTAATCATCCCACTATTGCCCATAATTCCCATAATCCCGAAATACAGCGGAAACTGGATTAAGATTCCTGCAGTATCCCCTATCGCCTCTTCCACGGCAAGCAAAAAACTTTTAAAGTTTCCGTGAAGAACAATTGCCAAACCCAACATGAAAAAATTGAGCATATTGGGGGTAATGTTCAAATTTCTTATTGACGGCAGGTATTGCAAAAGGAAAGCCATGAAGATCAAAATACCAAAACCGATTGCTACAATTCTGGAATGGTCGAGTTTTTCAGCCCCTTCAAGATTGTTTTTATCAATCGCTTTAAACCTATATTCCTTTAAGTCAATCTTTGTGTGACTTGTTCTTTTTCCCAAATAATAGACCAAAATACATATGAAAAAGGCAACGACGGCAAACAAAATAAGATTCCAATAGCTAAAAACGGTGAGCGAAGTGGAAATAGTTTCTGGCAATTGCGATAGTATAGCTATATCGGAAATACTTTCCAGTAGATTTTGAAGATGCCCCATCTCCGAAACCTTTATTGGAGCAGAACCACTTATCCCGCCATGCCAAACCATTAGACCAACATAGCCTGAAGCCCCGATCAAGGGGTAGTTTATGGGTATATTGTTCGCTTGCGCATATTCACCGACTTTTCGTGCCAAAATAGCTCCAAAAATGAGTCCCAGCCCCCAATTGAAAAAAGAAACCAACATGGTTGGCAATGCAACCAAAACCGCTGCGTTGGACGTGTTCTTTACAAATTTGGTAATTCCCAATATCAAACGCTCCATTGGTCTGCTCAAAACCAAAACATGGCCCAAAACCAAAATAAGCATCATCTGATATGCAAATACCAACAAACCATTGTTCCATATGCCTTTTTCCCAATAGGATAGAAGGAGAACAACATGGTTTTTATCTGAAGTATTTTCAGTAAAGACCAGCGCTAAAATCAATGTTAGCACCGTAAGAAATACTGCAATTGTAAATGGTGAAGGCAAATACCTTCTAAAAGCAAGCGCTATAACTTTGGTAAGGCCCAAAGTGTATTAGAAAGGTAAATCGTCGTGCTCTCCTTCGTTCACATCATCCGCAGGTTCAAAAGCTTCCATGGGCGGTACGGGAGGGACGTTGTCTCCACTGGCCTCTGTTTGAAGATTTTCAATTCTCCAGCCCTGAATGGAATTAAAATATTTGGTCTCACCTTCTGGGTTTACCCACTCCCTACCTCTTAGGTTAATACTGACCTTTACCATTTGACCAACACTGTAGTTGTTGAGTAAATCGCACTTGTCCTGTACGAATTCCACTAGTATATGTTGAGGATACTGTTCCTCTGTAGTGATTACAACTTCTCTTTTTCTGAAACCGTTGTTACCGTAGGTTTTGGTCTCATCGATCATTTTAATTCTTCCCTGAACTTCCATTTTATCTACTTTTCAATAAGCATCAAAAATACATAAAATGAAGCCTAATAAAAACCATACTTGCTAATGAAGTATCAACATATTTTTACATTTTCCGCTATCTTTAATCAGAATTGTTCTCGAATATGAATTTCAACCCTAGGAAAAAGGCTTCCAATATCATTTTATTGATTTCATCGTTCGTTATCGTAAGCCTTATTCTGTGGAATACCAACAGCTTCTTCAAAAATTTTAAAGAGGAAGAACGCCTAAAGATGGAAATATGGGCAACTGCCCAACTGGAACTGATCCAATCCTCCGTAGACCAAGAACTGGGAAACCTTACATTAAAAGTGATGGGAAACAATACCTCTACACCCATGATCTTGGTAAACGAAGAAGGGTCTATTAAAACACACAACATCTCTTTGGAAAAAGCGATGGACACTGTCTATATCCAAAGGAAGATAAGACAGTTTGAAAGCGAGAACGAGCCCATACACATTATCCAGGAAGGGGAGCTTTTGGAAACACTGTATTATGGGAATTCTGAAGTTTTGAACAAATTAAAGTACTATCCCCTGGCCTTGCTTCTGATAATTTTTCTTTTTGGAACCGTGATTTTCTTCTTTTTCAAGACCAACAAAGCTTCGGAACAAAACAAACTTTGGGCGGGGATGGCGAAGGAAACGGCACATCAAATAGGTACGCCATTGACATCTTTATTGGGATGGAACGAGCTTTTAAAATCCGAAAAAATCAATCCTGACATCACCAAAGAGATTGCAAAGGATATTACCCGGTTGGAAACCATAACGGATCGTTTTTCCAAAATTGGGTCGATTCCGGATTTGGAAGTACATGATATTGTAAAAGAGACGGAGAAGGCCTACGAATACCTAAAGCGTAGAAGTTCCAAACTCATACATTTTGCCTTTAGTTCTGAAATTGATGAACTGCCTGTACTTTTAAATCCACCTTTGTACAATTGGAGCATAGAAAATCTCGTTAAGAATGGTATAGATGCGATGAAAGGGAAGGGCAATATTGCCATTCAAATTGAAAAAAAGGGTCAATTTGTCAATATTTTGGTATCGGATACTGGCCACGGAATTTCAAAAAGTGATTTTCAGAATATCTTCAATCCAGGGGTAACTTCAAAAAAAAGGGGTTGGGGACTGGGCCTTTCACTGGTAAAAAGAATTGTGGAGGAATACCACAAAGGAAAAATTAAAGTACTTTCGTCAAGCAAAGAAGGAACAATCATGCAAATCTCCCTGCGAGCAAAAGTCTGATAAACTATGGCAAAGGAAAAAAAGATTGTAATTAAGGATGCGGAAATCACCAACAACTGCCCGGAATGCTTTAACCAAGAACTAAAGATTTCCTTCTATCAAAAACACACTTACAACGCTTTTTACCATAGAACAACTGATGAAGTAACCCATGAGATAAAATGCAAAAAATGTTACTCCATTATTTATCCCGTAAACTGGACTCCTGATATTGAAAGGGTTTTTGATTACTATAACAAATTGGTAAGCCCAGACAGAACTTCGGTAAGGTTTACAACCCTGTTCTTTATAGTGCTCGTGCTTATAATTTGTTTAGTGGCCACGGGGATTTATTTTTACTTGGAGGGTGTTAGCTAATCACATATATAAGTTAAATTAAGATTTTATTTTCCATAACTCTTTCACACTAATAATTCTTTTGACTATTATGTTGTTATTGTTGAATGATTTATTAGTCGGCATACATAGGTTATCGCCCATGCCGAGAAAAATAAATACAAGTGATTTTTGTGAACAAAAAGCGTGTAAAGTTTTCCTTTTTAATTATTCAATAAGTTTTTGAATTGATAAAAAAAACGCTCGACCAATCTCAAATCTTCGGTTATAATTTCTGCTGTTCCCCGCATTTCCTGTTTAAACTCCACTTCGTTCCCATAACTGGTAATCAACTGTTTTGGCAGAGACACATTTATTAGATAAAAACCTTCTTCATCGGGTGTAAGAGAGATACTTTCCACTTTTCCGGAAAGTACCCCGAACTCTGTATCGGGATAATCCTGAAGTTTGACGTTTACATGCTGCCCTACTTTTAGTTTACCAGAGTTTTGGGATGGAGCTCTTACTTTTGCCAAATAATGTAAACTTTCCGTAGGTATTATCGTAAATACCAAATCCCCCTGGGCAACAGTTTGGCCTTTGCTCCAGAAGTTTGAAAAAGATACTTTTCCATTCATATTGGATTTAAAGACATATATATCTTCCCAATCCACAATTGCCTTTTTTAGTAGATTTAATGACTGAATGGAACTTTTGAGCAGCTGCAGTTCCTCCTTAGTTTTTGAAATCTCGGTTCCTTTTGAGGTATTACGTGCATTTCCTATCGCTTCACGTACTTGTGAAATTGTAACGCCAAGATTTTTAAAATTCCGTTCCGCCAGTAAGTACTCTTGTTGTTTGTTTTCGTATTCTTGGGCGGAAATGACTCCTTTATCAAAAAGCTTCTTGTTCCGTTCCAAATCGTTCCTCTTCAAGCTCATCTCGGATTCGTTCAAACTATATTGTCCCATTAAGCTTCCCAATCTTCCCATTAGTTCTGATAAGGATATTCTATTTGCCATGGCATCGTTGGAAAAAGGTCGTAATTCTTTGTTCAACATATACTGTGAGTAATTATTTTCGAAAAGGGCATAACTTTCCTCGATATCTCCAAGAAACAATATTGGCAGTTCGTTCAATGGAAATGAAAATGACCTGTCCTTGAACTTTACGGTATCCAGAATCGATTTAAGATAAAGAACATCTTCGGTATTGGCCGTATTTTCCAAAACCGCCAATATGCTGTTTTTGGAAACAGGTTGTGAATCTTTTACGTATATGGTATCTAATTTTGAAGTTATGGCGGCATATTCTTTTTGCGGAGGTATTTTGGTGGTAATAATTGCTTCGGCGGTAATGATATCAGGGTATTTTATTAGCCAAGATATCGACAATAACAAAAGAATCAGGAATAGGAACAGTGTATTCCCCCAGCGCACCATCCAACTGGGCACACGTGTTAGAATATCCTGTACTTCCTCGCTTCTTAATTCTATATCGTTTAAATGTTCTGGCATCTTATTTACCCAGTTCCAACTGGTTTTTAACTAGATTGTAATAATTTCCCTTGTTCTTTATAAGTTGTGAATGATTTCCCACTTCCACAATTTTACCCTCATCCAAGACAACTATTTGATGTGCGTTCTTAACGGTACTCAACCTGTGCGCAACAACAATAACGGTTTTATCCTTATAGAATTCGTTCAGTTTTTCCATAATCACTTTTTCGTTATTGGCATCCAGTGCGGAAGTGGCTTCATCAAAAAAAAGATAATCAGGATTTTTATAAACTGCTCTGGCAATCAATAATCTTTGCTTTTGGCCTGTACTGAGACCCACCCCCTCCATGCCTATTTTTGTATTGTAAGACAGTGGTAATTCTTCAATAAACTTTTTTATATTGGCAACATCCACTGCATATCCTAGCTTCTTCTTATCAATATGGTCCACGCCTACAGCGATGTTGTTAGCAATGCTGTCATTAAAAATATAGTCTTCTTGCATTACCACTCCACATTTCTCACGCCATTCTCTCTGGGCCACATTGGCAAGATTGTGATGCCCAAATTTTATGGTGCCCAAGTTGGGTTCATAAAACTTGAGCAATAATTTCATTAAAGTTGTTTTTCCACTGCCACTGACCCCTACGATCGCAGTTACTTTTTTAAGGGGAATATGCAGGTTTAAATCCTGTAAAACCATTGCATCCGAACCAATATATTTAAAGGAGAGGTTCTCGATTTCAAAACCGAAATCATTAGGGATATTTTGAATTTTAGAACTGCTATCAGGCTCTTCATCTTCTTTATTATGGATTTCCGAAAGGCGTTCCAGTCCAATTTTGGCATCTTGCAGTTCCCTAATGAAGTTTATCAGTTGGGCTATCGGGGAATTGAGCTGACCGACTATATATGTTATGGCCAGCATCATGCCCAATGTTAACTCTCCATCAACAACTAGTTTAGCTGATAAAACGGTAATAAGAATGTTTTTGAGCTCATTTATAAACCCAGACCCAACACTTTGGTATTGTTCCAAAATCAATCCCTCTATGTTGATTTTAAATATTCTTGCCTGTAAAAATTCCCAGCTCCATCTCTTTTTCTTTTCAGCATTGTGTAGTTTAATGGTCTGCATTCCATTGATAAGTTCGATGATTTTGCTTTGTTCATCACTTACTTGGGCAAAACGCTTATAATCCAATGTCTTCCTTTTTTTAAGGAAGATGATAATCCATAAAAAGTACAGTAGGCTTCCCAAGAAAAAAATGCCGAGTATCGTTAGATTGTAGTACGCTAAAACAAGGCTGAATACTACAAGGTTTACCATTGAAAAAAGTATATTCAACGATGAGGTGGTCAAAATACTTTCAATACGCTTGTGATCATTGATTCTTTGAAGTATATCGCCCGTCATCCTTGTATCGAAAAAAGAAATGGGCAGTTTCATGAGCTTGATAAAGAAATCAGACACCAAAGAAATATTTATACGTGTGCTCAGATGCAATAAAATCCAACTCCTGACAACTTCAATCGCAGTCCTTCCAATAAAAAGAGCCAATTGTGCAAAAAGTATAAGGTAAATAAATTGAACATCTTGATTTTTAATCCCTACATCTACAATGCTCTGTGTTAAAAAAGGGAAAATAAGTTGAAGTAAACTTGCCGCTATTAAACCAATAACCAGTTGCCATATCAGTTTTTTATACTTAAAAACATATTTGGATAGAAAAGCCAAATCAAGTTTGGATTCTTCATTATCAAAATTGGAGCCATAGAATTTTGGCGTGGGTTCCAATAACAATGCAATTCCTTCTTCAGTGCTATCAGTTGAGTTATTACCTATCCAATTTTCCAAAAAATCCTTTTTATTGTAAACCAACAATGAATGCGCAGGGTCGGAAATATAATAGGTCGTATTCCTTATTTTGTACAGAACAACATAATGGTGCTTGTTCCAATGAAGTATGCAAGGCAACGGGACCTCATTCAGTTGTTGTAGCGAGATCTTTATTCCCAATGACTTAAAACCCAATTCCTCCGCGGCATCACTTAGGCTAAGAAGATTACTACCTGCCCTATTGGTTTGACTTAAATCTCGTAATTCTTGTAAGGAAATTATCTTCTTGTAGAATTTTGCTATGATTTTTAAACACGTAGGGCCACAGTCCTTAAAATCGGGCTGTTTGTAATGTGGAAAATTACGCATATGGGATAGTGTAGGCTAAAAAGAAAATTCTATACTTAAATATAAGTATTTTAGTACAATTATGCGTTTTTTCTTATACTATAAAATTTAGGAATTAAAAAATTTACTAATTATAGAGATTATAATGCTTTGTTAGGTATTTGGGACAATAGTTTTATGATGCATAGATTAAAAACAATTTTATTTAAAGTTATTTTTAATCTTTTCTGCAATCGTTTCAAATTCTTCAGGTTCCATTTTTTCTTTATACTGAAAAGTGGCGTTTTTCATGGTGTGCAACGGAATTAGGTGTACATGGACGTGCGGGACTTCCAAGCCAATAACCGTCATCCCCACACGTTTACAGGGCACTGAAGCTTCAATGGCCTTGCCCACTTTTCGGGAAAATGCCATAAGTTTAGTATAGGATTCTTCATCCAAATCCGATAGTTTGTCCACTTCTTTTTTTGGTACACAAAGCGTGTGCCCTTTGGAATTTGGGTTTATATCAAGAAATGCAAAATTATCCTCGTCCTCTGCTATTTTATAACAGGGAATTTCTCCATTGATTATTTTGGTAAAAATACTTGGCATGCCTGGTGTGGTTTGGTCCTGAACAATAAAAATCCTGTCGGGTGACAGGATTAAATATAACCAATTAGTGGATGTTAATCCCGTGTAATCTCCAAAATATCAAACTTTAACGTTCCATTGGGTACGGTAATCTCGGCAACATCACCAACAGACTTTCCCAATAAACCTTTTCCGATTGGGGAAGTAACGGATATTTTCCCCTTTTTTAAGTCTGCTTCACTCTCTGCCACCAATGTATATTTCATTTCCATACCATTGGTTTGGTTTTTTAATTTTACTGTCGACAGCACCAACACTTTTGAGATATCCAGTTGCGATTCATCAATAAGTCTGGCATTTGCCAATGTTTCTTCCATTTTGGAGATTTTCATTTCCAAAAGTCCCTGTGCTTCTTTTGCGGCATCATATTCCGCATTTTCAGACAAGTCCCCTTTATCCCTTGCTTCACCAATGGCCTGCGAGGCTTTGGGCCGCTCTACGTCTTTTAAATAATTGAGTTCCTCCCTTAATTTTTTTAATCCTTCTTCCGTATAATAAGATATTTTACTCATATCGTAATATTTTATGCAAAAGGACACTGGAGAAAATGAAAATTTTCCCAATGTACTTCATCGTTGTAAATACAAAAAATCCCCGACCACCTCTATGACACGCATAGGATTTTTATCGAGGATTTAACGCAAATATAGGTAATTTTTGTTCAAATTTGTCCAACTAATGTTTTGAAATCCATACCATGAGGCGCTTCTGGAGCTGTATTTTTTTGACTTTTATAATTTCTTGTGATTCCAATGATACCAACCGAAATCCTTTTCTCCAAGAAGTGAGTTTTAGATTTGAGCTAAACTTAAATCTTCCACTTTACAACAATCTGAATACTATTGGAAATCCTGTTTTTGTTGGGAACAGTGGAGTAGGAACACGAGGAGCTTTTGTAATGAAAACTTCAATAGACAATAACTTCATCGCATTTGAGGCAAGTTGTCCCAATCATGCACCAAATAATTGTTCCACGATGGAAATAGATGGCCAAAACGTGGTTTGCCAGTGCGAGGATTTCACCTACAGTCTTTTCACAGGACAACAGTTGAACAGGCCAGATGACGGGAATAGATACTATGACCTACTCTTTTATAGAACAACGCTAAGTGGAAATACTGTAACGGTATTTAATTAAATTAAATTGGCTATACACCCTAAGCCCTTAGTCCTTAGCCCTTAGCCCTTAGCCCTTAGCCCTTAGCCCTTAGCCCTTAGCCCTTAGCCCTTAGCCCTTAGCAAGGAAATAAAACTATCATAAAGACGCTACTAATTCCCCAAGATTTTATCCATTACCCAACTGGTATGTAGCCCAGTGGCTCCCGTTGATGGATGCTGTGCTATTCCTGAAAGATGTTTTTGTATATTTTCTACATGATATCGGTGCAAGTGTTTGGGATGTTCAATAATTAAAGATTCCTTCAGTTTCGGACTTATTAATTCTATTGGTAACTCATTTAATACAGAAAACCGTATTTCACCTTTGGAACCAAAAATCTCAACCTTGTCCTGTTGTTCATTGGCCCCAAAAATCCAACTGCCTTCTCCGGTTATTCCATTTTCATGGAGCCAACTGCCCGTGACGGCATCTTTGGCCGAATATAATCCTTGTTGGTTCACGGCAAAACCCTTCGCATCTTTTATATTGCCCAATAAATAGGTGAACAAATCAAGTCCGTGACTTGCCAAATCATCAAAATAGCCAGCCGGAGCAATTTTTGCGTCGGTGCGCCAGTTGTATGTCCCGCTCAAATCGAGTTCACTGGGCGTTCTGCTCTTATACCAACGAATGTGCCTTACATCTCCTATCAGACCTTTATCCAACCATTCCTTAACTTTATTGAACCTGGGCAAAGAACGACGGTAATAGGCAATAAAAAGTGGAATTCCGTTTTTCTGGAAAGCGTTGTAAATCTCAAGACTGTCCGCATAGCATGGCGCCATAGGCTTCTCAATACAACAAGGTTTTCCAGCTGCTGCTACCAGAAGACCATATAGCTTATGGGTATCTGGAGGTGTAGCTATATAAACGGCATCTATTTTAGGGTTTTCAATGACTTTACTCGCATTGGTCGTCCAAAACGGCACCTGATGTCTTTTGGCATAATCCGCTGCTTTTTCTGCATTACGCCGCATTACCATGGACAATTCAAAACCTTTCGTGTTTTTATAGGGCGGGCCGCTTTTTACTTCGGTAACATTTCCGCAACCAATAATTCCCCACCGCAACGGTTTTAAATTGTCCATATCATGCTATTTTTCAATTCATCACAGCAAGTTTATAAAAACTAAATCTTCATATTTCAATCCAGCTGTTTCAAGATTTGAATCGTACAACCAATTTAAGAATAAATCCACCTTTTCCTTTTCCATCATTCCCCAATTGTTTTGGTTGCCATAAAATGTATTTGAGAGCTTTTGACTTTCCAACAAATCGATATCGGCATCGCTTTTGGCTATGTGGGGTTTAATACAATCTACTGCATATTTCGGATATTCTATAGCGTATAAAAAACCTTGCTTTGTTGCACTAAGAAAATCTTGATAGCATTTTTTATTACTATCGACTTTACTTCTACTTGCAAAAATCACTGGAGAATAGCCATAAGGAATTTCATAATCTCCCATTTTGAAGTTTCGCAGTGCAACCCCTTTGGATTTTGCATGAACCCCTTCCCAATTGGTAAAAATCCAGGTAGCATCCAAGGAACCATTTATAAGTGTATCCCAGATACCCAATCTTTTAGGGTATTCAATTTTGATGTCGCCCGTACCTCCGTCATTTCGTATCATTCTTTTTACGATATCGTCTTCATAACGTGCTTTGTAGGAAGCATAAACCTTTCCATCCAAATCTTTAGGAGTTTTTATATCACTTTCTTCCAAAACAGTGATTGCACTGATGTCCTTCTTAAAAATTGTGGCGATGGCTACGGCATCAAAGTGGTCTTTTTTGGTATTGTAGCTCAGTATACTTTCAAACGGACAAAGGGCTATGTCAGCTTCTCCCAATTCCACTTTTTTGGCAGGTGTTTTGCTATAATCGTCTGTTTCTGGCGTGTTTATCTCCAAATCAATTCCATACTCCCGATAAAAACCTTTTTCCCGTGCCACATAAAAACCGCTATGGTTCGTGTTTGCGGTCCAATCCAATGCTATTTTCAACTTTTCCATATCCTTAAAAATTTAATGTTGCTCCTAAAAGAAAATTGATTCCTGCCTGTGGATAGAAAAACGATTCCCCAAAAAATACATAGCCGTTGTTTTCATATTCCAAATCAAAAATATTGTTCACTTGCCCAGTGAAAACAATCGACTTTATAATTGAAATATTCGCTAATGTGTATTGCACGTTTACATCGTTTACAAAATAAGCGTCTATAGCATTGGAATCCGTATTCGTCATAAACTGCTCCCCAACATATTTAGAATACAGGCTTGCACTAAAGTTATCCGAAGCATTATAGCTTAAAATGTTTCCTGCAATAATCTCGGGCGAGAACGAAATATTGGTGTTGCCTAAATTGGTAAAGCCATCAGTGCCATCTTCGACCAAAAAATCCTGGTTTTTGTTGGTGCTGATTGCCAGATTGGGTCGAATACTGAATTTATCCCATGTAATATTGGCATCGATTTCCAAACCTAAACGATAGCTTTGACCGCTGTTCTGGCGAATAGGAAAACCTACCTCATCCAATTCTCCCGTCAATACCAACTGATTCTTAAAATCGAGGTAATAAACGTTAGTGTTCAGTTGAAAATTTGGGGAGATATAGCGCCACCCCAATTCAAAATCGTTCAGGCTTTCAGGTTCTGGAGCACCCGTTTCAAAATCTACACGTGCTGGTTCGCGATTCGCACGTGCGTACGAGAAATAAATACTGTTTTGATTATTGGGCCTATACGTGATTCCCGTTTTTGGATTGAAAAATGAAAAATTCTCATCCACATTCAATGCACCACTAGGGTCGAACAGCCCTCCTGAAGCTTCGTAGTTAATTGTTCTTAGCTGCAAATCGCCGAACAAAGAAAATTGCCCATTAAGTTGATAGGTAGCTTTTGCATACACATTGAAATCTCTTTTATCACTGCCATTTTCATAAAAACGGAAAGGAATACTTGGCAATTGTGCAAATTCGGCAACAGTGACCTCACCATATTGTTCGCCATCGTAACGATTGAAGCCTCCGCCAAAAACGGCATCCCATTTGGAGTCATTATAATTTAAACTAAACACGGTACCGTAAAAATTACTGTTTAAAAAACGTTCCGTGACCAAGTCTGAACGCTCTATGGTTTCACCATTGGACTCGAAATTAGGCAATCTGTAAAATGCCAAATCCCCGTTAAAAAAGCTAGGGTCAGATTCTATGTATTGCTCAAAAAATCCACGTCCTTTTGTATAATGTAACGATATGTTCCCTGTCCAATGCTTATCAAATTGTTGGGTAATGTGCAATTGGTAGTGGTCTTGCTTGTAATTATCTGTCTGTCTATCGTAGAACTGCGTATTTCCATCCGAATCCAAATAAAGACCGTCGTTATTGAAGGTTCTGTTTTCTTCTAGCCCTGCCGCGTTCAGTCCAAAAAACGACAGTCCCGTAATTTCCTCTCCACCAAAAACCACGGCTTTTATCAAGGTATTTTCATCTTTGTAGACACCATCCAGAAAATAAGACCTTAAATCTGAAAATGCACGGTCAATATATCCATCTGATTTTATCCTGGAAAGCCTTCCAGAAAAGGCAAAGTGGTCGTTCAACATTCCTGTGCCAAAGCGAATGGAGTGTTTTCTTGAGTTAAAGCTTCCGAAGCTGTTGGATAACTGCGCAAAAGCTTCTTCCGAGTAGTTGTCCGTTAAAATATTGACACTTGCACCAAAAGCTCCTGCTCCGTTCGTGGACGTTCCCACACCCCGTTGAATTTGAATGTTCTCGATAGACGATGCAAAATCCTGAAGGTTAACAAAAAATGTGGTCTGACTGTCTGCATCGTTGTAAGGAATTCCGTTAATGGTTACATTGATACGGGAATTATCCGCTCCTCGAATCCTAAAATCGGTCGGGCCTATTCCAGTACCATCAAATGTCGTGGAAACCACCGAAGGCATATAATTTAACAACACGGGGATATCCTGGCCTAAATTTACTTTCTGTATCTCTTCCCTGTCGATGTTGGTAAATGTAACAGGAATCTTGTCCGTAGCCCGCGAAGCGGAGACTACAACTTCATCCAGATTGATTTTTTTACCTTCTAAAGAGTCTTTGGGTTTTTCCTGTGCACTTGCCAAGAGTGCAAATCCACAACTGGTAAAAATTGTAAGAAATGTTTTAATGCGATGCCGTTTGTTTGTTTTTGACCGTCGCATTGAACCACTTTTAACTACAGTGGTTGCTTCATAAGAATTTGAATAGAATGGTTTCATCCGTAAAAAATTTTACGAATAAAAGGGGCCATTATTCCTTGTTAGTATTTGATTTTTTTGAGCGACCCAAGGAGTTTTTCGTCACCCTGAACTTGATTCAGGGTCTCATTTTTTGATGATGTGATTCTGAAATAAATTCAGAATGACGTCTACTCTTCAACGCTCTGCTGTCCCTTGGCGGCATTACCCGCCCAGGTTCATTGGGTATAATCTCAGCCTTATTCTAGGTTCTAAGTTGTTGGTTTTAAGTGGTAAATTGGTCAATAGAAATACTATTCGCAACTTAAAACATTAGACTTCAAACTTAGCACTTATCAAAAGCACCCCTTTGAGATGGAGCAAATGTAATTCCCTGCATTCACTTTTCATAACAAAAACAACGTTAATTAACTTTTTGGAACAACCCATATCCCTATGCCTTTACGTATATTAAAATAGAACGGTTGATATGTACCCCAAATCAAAACGTAGATTTACATTTAAAATAATTACCAGCTATCTAGTTTTAGGTGTATTGGCGTTTTTGGCGGCCTTTTTTGTTTATTTAGAATTTAAAAACTACAATGCTTCTCAGAATAAAGAGGAGGAAAATAATAAGTTATTAAAAACCAACTCTTTGTTGACCGAACTGTACGAAGCCGAAAATCTATCAAAGCTGGCATTACAGACCAAAGAAAGGGCAAATCTTAATGCGTATGCCCAAAAAGTAGACTCCATATTCAATTCTATCGATAGTTTAAAACTCTTTACCGCCAACGAAAATCAGATATTAAAACTGGATAGTGTTCAAAAACTGTTGCAACAGAAAGTTTATAATAATGCGGAACTTAGAAATCTAAAAGTTAGAAATACAAAAAGTGCCCCTCTTGATTCCTTACTGAAAAAATTCAATAAAATGGAGGTTGATTTGGGCAGAATAACGCCTGAAACCTTTGTTCCCAATTTTACAGAATTGTCCTTAGAGACTCAAAACTCCATTAGAGAATATGTGACCATTCTTAATAACAATATTCCATCAGAAGATAAAGAGAATGCACCTACCGCAGATATAGATTCTTTATTACAACTCTCCAAATCATTGCTACAGCAGGCAAAATTGGAAAATACAAGGATGGAACAGTCCGTAATCCGAAAAGAGCTTCAGATTTATAAGGCCGATTTGGAACTTTCCCAAAAACTACGGAGCATGATTTCCGATTTGGAACAGGAAATTATCATGAACGCTTACTTGGATAATGTCAACAAGGAGCAAATACTAAAGCGGAGCGTTCGTTTAACCGGGATGGCCGTTATTTTAGGGCTGATCGTGGTTTCTTTGTTTACTTTTTTGATCACCAGGGACTTTTGGAAAGTGCAACGGTATCGGGAACAATTGGAAAAGGAGAAGAAATATTCCGAATCCTTGTTGAAGAGCAGGGAACAGTTGATATCTACCGTAAGCCACGACCTCAGGACTCCACTGAACACTATTGGCGGATATACCGAACTGATGGAGCACAGTGGCTTGGGCGCCAATCAGCAGCAATACATACGAAACATTAAATCCGCTTCAAAATATGTCGATGATCTGGTAAATGATCTTTTGGATTTTTCAAAATTGGAAGCTGGAAAAATCCAGATTGAAAAGGTGCCTTTCGTTCTCAAGGACTTGATTGCGGACTTGGCTTCGGGTTTTGAAGAAGTTTATCAGAAAAAAGCTATAGCGTTTACAATGGAAATTCCCAAAGATTTGGAAAAACCTATAATCGGGGATCCTTTTAGAATACGCCAAATACTGACCAATCTGCTCGGCAATGCCTTTAAGTTCACCGATAAAGGATTTGTAAAGGTAACGGCCCAAATCATAAAAAAAGATGCTCGCCCATTTGTGGACATTACCGTTCTTGATTCGGGCATCGGAATTGAACGGGGACAGCAAGAATTGATTTTCAATGAATTTACACAAGCAAGCGATTCCATCGAAAAAAAATACGGCGGGTATGGACTGGGATTGACCATTTCCAAAAAATTGACCTATTTACTGGGTGGAACTCTACACTTGAAAAGTGAAGAAAGCAAAGGAAGCGCTTTTACGGTTTCCCTGCCCCTTGAATTTTCGAGTACTGAGGTTATTGCCGAAAAACAGCAACAAACTAATTATCATAAAAAACCTTCTTTATTGATTTTTGATGATGACGAAACACTGTTGGGGCTTTTGCAAGAAGTATGCAGTATCCATGAGATGTCTGTTAAGGCTTTTACAAATTTTGAGGATTTAGGCTCCTTGGATGATTTCTGTTATGATGTGGTCTTGACCGATATACAAATGCCCTTGGTCGATGGCTACGAGGTGGTAAAAAGATTAAAGTCGGGGCAATTCGAGCATTATAAAAATCAGCCCATTATCGCCATGACGGGACAAAGAAACGTAGATAAGGACAGTTATATAAATACCGGCTTCTCCGGAGTACTACAAAAACCGTTTGCCCATACGGCTTTGTTACGTACACTTACCACTCTTCTGGACTTATCCCATCACCACACTGCTTCCGAGCTTGATCAGGACAGTAATACAATCAAATCCAATTCTAAAGTGTTCAATTTAGAAATTATTTCATCTTTTCTGGACAGCCCTAAAAGCATTCAGGAAGTTTTGGAACGTTTTCTTGAAGACACTCAAGATAATACGGAGCAACTTTCGTTTTCGGTCAAAAATCTAAGCTACGACGAGATAAAATCGATTTCCCATAAAATGTTGCCGATGTTCCGTCAGCTGAACGTGGATAGCGCGATTCCGATTCTTGAAAAATTTGAGCGTCTTTCACACGATGCGTCCCATAAAAAAACGGTACAAGATTTTAAAAAGTTGAAGCTTTCGATTTTAAATCTGGAAAAGGCAATCCGTGCTTTCTTGCCTACACTTCCAGTTGATATTGATTGATTTTATTGTAAAGTGTCTTTCTGGTAATCTGTAGCAATTTGGCCGCCTTGCTCTTGTTAAAATTGGTTTGTTTCAAGGCGTTTAGAATTTTTTCCTTTTCATAGTCTGATTTAGAAAATTTGGATTGGGATAAATTGCCAACTTCATCATCAATCATATTGGGGATGGAGCTTAACGCAACTGTGCCCCCTTCTGTAAACAACACTGCACGCCTGATTATATTTTTCAATTCCCGAAGGTTTCCAGGCCAAGTGTAGTTGCGAAACGTATGTTTGACCTCTTCTGAAAAATCGATTACATTTTTATCAAGTTCCCGGTTCGCATTGTCCAAAAAATAATTGGCAAATAGCATCAAATCATCATCACGCTCTTTTAGTGATGGGATTTCAAGGGAAAACTCATTTAAACGATGGTACAAATCTTCCCTAAAACTGCCTTTGGCAACAGCATCCAATAAATTTTCATTGGTAGCGGTTATGATTCGTACATCTACAAAAATCTCTTTTGTACTGCCTACCCGTTTTATTTTTCTTTCTTGAAGGGCCCTGAGCAATTGCACTTGGTTCTCATAGGAAAGATTTCCTATTTCATCCAAAAAAAGCGTGCCCCCGTTCGCAGCTTCAAAATGACCCATTTTATCATCAATGGCTCCCGTAAAACTCCCTTTTACATGTCCAAAAAATTCACTGGTCGCAATTTCCTTGGGAATGGCTCCACAATCCACTGCTACAAAATTTTTGGACTTTCGCTTGCTTTTATCGTGAATGGCCTTGGCCGTGACTTCCTTGCCCGTTCCACTTTCTCCGGTAATTAGAACCGACATGTTTGTCGGAGCTACCAAATCTATATACTGTTCTAACTTTCTTGAAACATCACTGGTTCCAATAATAATTCCCGATTGGGTCGAATCCTCGGATTGTTCTTTGGTATCTTCGGTTTTTACGGATTGCACTCTTTCAGGCACCTTTGTATTGAGGGCACTGGTAATGATCTTGAGAATATTTTCGGGGGTAAAAGGTTTGGATATATAATCGAATGCTCCTTTTTTCATGGCACTTACCGCAGTTTTTACTTCTGCATAACCCGTCATTAAAATCACCTGTGTACTGGGAAATTCGGATTTTATTCTTGAAAGTAATGCAATTCCATCTCCTTCGGGCAGTCTTACATCAGATAGGATAACATCAAATAGATTAGCCTTTAATTGCTGTTTGGCATCGATAATTGTATAGCTTGTGGAAATATCAAAATTATGCTTGGCCAAAAACTTATGGAGCATTTGGCAAAAAGCTGTGTCATCTTCAATGATTAAGATTTTGGGCATATCTCAGTATCAAATATACGATACTGCAAAGGTTATGGACTTTGAGGGCGTGGTAAAATTATCACAAAAAGGAGAGGTCCACCAAAAGCAGACCTCTCCTAACCAAACTAACCTAACACGATTAATCAAAGCTGTGTTATATCTCTATCCAATTTCCCTCAGCATCGGCATACAAAGTTCCTGAAGTCCCATCTTCCAACGATAGCTCCAATTTGTATTGTTCAGATGCATTTTTATAGGCTTTATTCACAGTTGCGGTTGGATAATCCTTTGCCACAGCAGCTGTAACAGCTTCTGGAAGATCGGAAACACTGATTTCCTCAAAATCCTGTGTTGCAGTTACTACAGTTGTTTCGTCTGCTTGTAGCTCAGCAGTTTCTTCTTGGGCAATTGCTGTAAGACCTACAAAAGATAAAACAGTTGCAAAAAATAACTTTCTCATTGTGTATATATTTAAAAATTAAACTTGCTAACCTATATGAAAATCTAGTGCCAACATTTTTTACATCATCGTTTTTCATTCAATCATCTGATAATGAATTGGTTATATAATATTTGAAAGATAACGATACTGTGTATTTGTGTATACAACAGCTTTTTCATGTGTATTTTTTATACAAAAAAAGGCTGCTTGCGCAGCCTTTCCAACTTTTGCCGATATCATCTCATTTGTTTCTCGGTAAGAAACTCTTCATAGTCCTTATCAGCAAAATGGATAATGCATGGTTAGTGTTTGCATAGCATCATCCGAATTATTTGTCTTTTTTTTCCTTGTACTCTTTTTTTAAATAAGAAGCCAATAAAAAAATTGATATTATAAAGGATAGAACACTTAGAATCAAAGCTATTATATAAGGCATCTTTTTTACTTCTATTTATTGGACACATTTTTTGAACATTGGTCACAAAAAGACCGTACGATGTACGGCCTTTTCAACCAAATCAACCAACCAAGACAATCTAGGCACCCACGCCCAGATGTCCATTATACGTATTGTAGGACACAGATTTAAAAAAAGGTCACATTGCGTATACAAAAAGACCGTTGCTGAAGTTTCCAGCAACGGTCTTTTTAAATAAATATAATTTTTATTATGCTTGGTGAGTCGGTTTTAGAAGGTCATTGACCGTTTTCACCGGATTGAAGGTCACCAACGGTACTTCTACAAAAATAGTGTTCCAAAATGCCATGGCTCCATTCCATAATCCAGGAAGTTCCAATGCTTTTAATTCTTTGCCTTCTTTTGTCTTTTCTGTGATGAATCCTTGTTTGGCATCTACAAAATCCAACAGATTATATTTCTTGCCTTTGTGGTTTCTTACACCGCAAATTAAATCGACAGGGTTAAAATGCGTTGAATTTTTCAGAATTGATGCTTGTTCTTTATTGGAGGTATCAATTTGAGCGGATTCAATAATCTGAAGTGAAACATTTCCTTCTGAATCATATATCCAAAAAGGGCCGCCGCCAGGTTCACCTTCATTCTTTACCATGCCACATACACGAATGGGGCGATTTATTTTGTCTTTTACCAGAACTAGCTGTTCTTCTGGATTCAACTTTTCATAGTTATCGGAAAACCGTACATTCAATTCATTCTCTAAAAATGTCTTGATTTCATCGAGTTTTTCATTGGAAACAGTATCATGTTCAAGCATTTTAGCATATTCAAACGCCCTTGCCTGAACTTTAGTTAAAACACCCGCCAGTATTTTTTTACTGTCGGCTACTTCCTGTAAGTTTTCATCAATCACTACGTTATCGATATTTTTTATAAAAATAACGTCGGCATCTTGATCATTTAAATTTTCTATCAAGGCACCATGGCCTCCTGGTCTAAACAGCATTGAACCATCATTGTCCTTAAATGGTTTGTTCTTCATATCCACGGCAATGGTATCCGTAGATGGTTTTTGATTGGAATATGTGATGTTGAATTGGGTATCTGTTTCTTTGGAAATCTTTGGCCCTGCCTGCATATGTTCTTTTTTGAACATGGCATCGTGCTGCTCGGATATTGTAAAATGAAGATTGGCATTACCTCCTGTTTTTGCATAAAGTGCTGCTTCTTTTAAATGTTCTTCGAACGGTGTTGCACTTTGTTTGCCATAGTTATGAAATGGCAATAGCCCTTTTGGATAAAACCCGTAATTAAGTCCATCTTCCATGAGCATTTCCTTTACGAACAGATAGGCTTTTTCATCTAAATTGTTCGCTTTTGCTGAGACCCTATCCATAATATGCTCGTAAAACGGAAGGTTTTCCATTTCGGACGTAAACTGTTGTACCGCTGTATCACCAGTCCTTTCAATATAAGTTGAAAGTGTTTCTTGGGAAGGGTCATAGGCCTCCAAAAAATTGAACATCGCCTTAAACATTCTAGATGCCGCTCCGGAAGCTGGAACAAATTTCAGAAGTGCCAAGTCACCACGAACGCTTTCAAAATATTGAATGAGCTCCTTTTCCTCTTTTTCGGAAAACTTTAAAATACCGTCTGAGATAACAGCGGCCCTTTCCAATTTCACAAATGGGATTCCTTCTTTAAACGTTTCTATTTGATCGAGTACTTTTTCCTTGGAAATTCCTTTTTTTTCTAGTTGTTCTAAGTCTTGCTGACTAAAGTCGGTCATTGTTCCAAAAGTTTATTTATATGTTCTACTGCAGTTTTGAGCCTTGTTTTTTTATCTCCTTTCAAGATAACGAAATTCCGATTGTATTTTTTCAACGTATCATGGAAATATGCAAACATTTTTTTTCTTTCGTCGGGCTTGTCCCTAAGGTCGTCCGCTTCCCACGGGGTATCTATATAGGTCAAGAAATAAAGGTCATAGGTATTCTTCAACGCATACTTTTCCAGAACAGGGTCACAATAACCTATATAATATGCTTCGGAATATACTTTGGTTTCCAATAAATCCGTATCGCAAATCAGTAAATCTGTAGCTTTTTTGGTCAACTCATTTTCCAAACGGATCTGTCCTTCAGCGATAGGCAACAAATCTTGCGGTTCACAGGTTTTACGTTCGTTGTTCCATTTATCTTGTAGATACTCTCGCGCATATTCGGGCACCCACACAGTGTTATAATGTCTTGCCAGTTGTTGTGATAATGTAGTTTTTCCTGTAGACTCAGGGCCAAAAAGAACTACTTTAATAAGGTTTGAGGGCTCTTGCCCAAATTTGTCTTCCATGCTCTGTAACCGAAAATAGCAATTATAGTCAATAAAAAATACAGCAAAGAACTGAAAATCAGTCCTTTGTACCAGTATAGCGGCACGGTGATAATGTCACCAACGATCCAATAGACCCAGTTCTCCAATTTTTTCTTTGCCATCAACCACATTCCCACAAAAAAGATAGCCGTAGTGAGGGTATCCACATAGGCGGTCCACGTATCGAACTTTTTAAATACAATATAAACGACCAATACAAAGACAATGGCCCCAATGAATAAAAGCACCGACCATTTCTTTTCTTTGGAAGTGGTCTTGGTAATGGGAACAAAATGTGTAGCATCCACTTTTCGGGTCCACAGGTACCATCCTATAATACTCATAACAAAATAATACGCGTTGATTAGCATATCGCCCAACAGACCAAAGACCAAAAGGATATATACAAAGATTCCCGTACTGATGATGCCCGTAGGAAAGACTAGGATATTCTCGCGTTTAGAGTACCAAACACTGAGCAGTCCAAAAACCACCCCAATCATTTCCAACACGATCAAATGTGTTGGAACACCTTCGTATTGTGCAAAAATCCAATCAAAAATGTGGCTCATACCCGCTTCTGTCAGATTTTACAATCTTCATATTAAGTAGTATGTGCTCGACATTTTCAAACGTATCTTTTATTTCCTTGTGTAGGGTTTTCATCACCTCATCGTACTCACCATAGACCTGGGTACTCAATGGGTTTTCTAAAATGGTAAGTCCAGAAGCTCGAAGTTTTTGGATGAAGTTTATGATAGGTGCCTCAAAATCATCTTGTAGGGGAGTCAACGCAAGTTCAACAGATATTTTCATTATCAAAAATTAATGGCAAAGCTACTAAAGGAAATCCTATCCGCCTATCATACGCAAGGCATAAACGCAGGTAAAACCTTCAAACTCCAAAAACTCAACATGATAATGTGATTCTTTCCCTTTGTACAAAATTTGAGCACTTGTTTTTCTATCATCAAACAGAAAATCAGTGACATCAATATGTCTCAAAAAACTAAGCCCTTGGGTTGCATTAATTTTATATAGCGATTCCTTTGCACCCCAAACAATGGTCAATTTTCTAACTATGGCCTCTGTGTTTGCCAAAGTCCTATATTCTTGTATTGGAGTAAACTTGTGGGCTATGCGCAATATTTTATCCCGTTGTTTTTCAATATCTATTCCAACCTCGTCGGTATTGCTAATTATGATTCCCGTAAAATCATGGGAGTGCGTAATAGAAATGTAATTACCATCTTTTAAGTGTGGTTTCCCCACCTCGTCATAAAATAAATCACTATCCAAATAACCCGCTTCTGCCAGTAGATGCCGTATGCTCAGAAAGGCCCTTCGATGCGCTTGGGACTTCATACCGTTCATTCGATCTTGACAATGGGGCGTTAGGTGAATATTATGCTGTAGTTCCTCTTCAGGTTCGGTAACCTTCCAAATAAAAACTTGGGTAGTGGACGAGACTGTTATGGTTTTGTAAAGGGGCACGACTAAAAGTTAAGTAATTTGTACCTTTGCTGGCTGTTAAGCGAAACTACAAAAGTAAATTTAAAAAAAGCTATGAGCACAAAGACAATTCCCTATGTACCTTATAAAGTGAAAGATATCTCTTTAGCGGATTGGGGCCGAAAAGAAATTAACCTTGCCGAAGCCGAAATGCCCGGTCTTATGGCATTGAGAAAAGAATATAAAGATGAACAGCCTTTAAAAGGTACACGTATTGCAGGATGTCTGCACATGACAATTCAAACAGCAGTTTTGATCGAAACCTTGGTCGAACTTGGCGCAGATGTAACCTGGAGTTCCTGTAACATATTTTCTACCCAAGACCATGCAGCGGCAGCTATTGCAGCAGCTGGAGTTCCCGTTTATGCCTGGAAAGGAATGAACGAGGAAGAATTTGATTGGTGTATTGAGCAAACCTTGTTCTTTGGGGAAGATAGAAAGCCTCTGAACATGATTTTGGATGATGGTGGGGATTTGACCAATATGGTTCTGGATCAATATCCAGAATTGGCTTCCGGTATCAAAGGGCTTTCAGAAGAGACTACTACTGGAGTACACCGGTTGTACGAACGGGTTAAAAATGGAACACTGCCCATGCCGGCAATCAATGTCAACGATTCCGTTACCAAATCAAAATTTGATAATAAATACGGATGTAAAGAAAGTGCCGTGGATGCCATTCGCCGTGCCACGGATACCATGCTAGCAGGGAAACGTGTAGTGGTTGCAGGTTATGGTGATGTAGGAAAAGGAACCGCTGCTTCCTTTAGAGGGGCAGGTGCCATTGTTACCGTTACCGAAATTGACCCAATATGCGCCTTACAAGCCTGTATGGACGGGTATGAAGTCAAAAAACTGGAAACGGTAATCGGTAAAGCCGATATTGTAATTACCACAACGGGAAACAAAGATATTATTCGTGAAGAACATTTCCAGGCCTTAAAGGACAAGGCGATTGTCTGTAACATTGGTCATTTTGACAATGAAATAGATATGGCATGGTTAAACGGTACTTTTGGCGATACCAAGGATGAAATTAAACCACAAGTGGATAAGTATACCATTGACGGTAAGGACATTATTATCTTGGCCGAAGGTCGATTGGTAAACCTGGGCTGTGCAACGGGACATCCAAGTTTTGTAATGAGTAATTCATTTACAAATCAGACTTTGGCACAAATCGAGTTATGGAACAATAGTGACAACTATGAAAATGATGTCTACATGCTTCCAAAACACCTGGATGAAAAAGTAGCAAAATTACATTTGGAGCGTTTGGGTGCCGAACTAACGGAGCTTAAACAAGACCAAGCGGAATATATAGGTGTAACGGTTGAAGGTCCCTTTAAACCGGAATATTACAGATATTAGTCACTTTCCGGTTTTTGGAAGGATTTACAATAGAGATAAATCCAATAAACCCTTGCAGGTCTGCAAGGGTTTATTATTATATGCGATATTTACACTTTTAATTGTTCTCGAATGAATATCATCCTTACTGGATCAACAGGGACACTCGGTTCTCAAATTCTTTTTTCATTACTTGAAAACAGATTTGATATTCTTGAAAAAGTATACCTCATTGTACGCAAGAAAAAATTGACTTCCCCAAAAGAAAGGGTTTTAAAAATGCTTGATAGTAGTGCAGCTCCAAAATTTATTGGGATGCATAAAGAAGAGCTTACTAAAAAAACAATCGTAATTGGTGCGGATAGGTTGTTGGAACCAAACAAATTTCTTGAGGAAAACAAAAAATATTATTTTATTCACTCGGCAGGCTACGTTAATCTTTCCGTAAATCCTGATAGTAAAGAGGAGATTTTTAGAGAAAATCTTGCACTTACCCAGTCTATATTCGAAGTGTATTCGACCTACCTTAAAAAATTCATATACATAAGCACTGCATTTTCCATCGGTAAATTAGATGGGTTATTGAACGATAATTACGTAAATGTAGAACAGAAGGAATATCGCAACTTTTACGAAGCATCAAAGCATGCAGCGGAAAAATTTTTGGTTAAAGAAGGAATCAAAAAAGAAATCCCGATTCAGATATTGCGCCCTAGTGTTTTGGGCGGAAATATTATGGACAAACCAAGTTTCTTTATTTCAAAGTACATGGTATTCTACCTTTTTGCAAAGTTCTTCTACCGTAACACCTCGGTCGATTCTGTACGGATACAGGCAAATATCGATAGTAAACTAAATATTATCCCTACGGATTATGCAGCCAAGGTAATTGCCAAAGTATTTGATACCAATGTTCAACAACTCAATATCGTTAATTCTGAAGGCACCAATATCTTTAACGGAATTTCAAAAATCCTGGAAACGGTCAATTTTAAAAATTTTAAGCTTACGCAAGAGCTAATTACTACTGCATCTGAATTTGAAAGTTCGTTGGAACAGTTTTATTATGAGACCATTGGGGTGCATCTTACACCATACCTGACTTCAAAACCCTATGAGTGGGATACTACGTTGTTGGAAAGTATTTTGCCCTTGCCCAAGTATAATCTAGAGGATTATCTTGTAGCTACGGTCGAATTTGCTAAAATGAACGGTTTTAAAAATCAGCGATGGTAATTTTTATAAAGAATGGATAATAAATGGTTTGAAATAGAAAACGTAGAAACGATAGACTCGCCTTCAGTTGCGATCTTTAAAAACCATGTGGTGCACAATATCAAAGAAATGGTCGCTTTGGTCAATGGCAAGGTTGAAAGATTGATGCCACATGTCAAGACCAACAAAATGCCCAAAATAATGCAATTGTTGATGGATGCTGGGATCTCCAACTTTAAGGCTTCGACCATTTCCGAGGCAGAAATCGCTGCGGAGACGGGAGCAAATTCAGTTTTGATTGCGCACCAGTTGGTAGGGCCCAAAGTAGACCGATTTCTTTCTTTGATCTCCCATTTTTCAGAAACGACGTTCTCGACTCTGATCGATTCTATTGAAACGGCCGAATTATTGAACTCCAAAGCCAGCAAAATAGATATAAAAGTCAACATTTACATTGATATCAATAATGGTATGGACCGTTCAGGAATCAAGATTGGGACAGACTTGGATAAGCTTATTATTTTTTTGAAGGATTGCAAGGCGCTTCAATTTAAAGGATTACATGTATATGATGGACATTTACGCGATGCTGATTTTTCAACCCGAAACGAAAAAATAGAAAATGGATTTGTAACGGTAACCGATTATTTCCAAAATCTTAAAAAAGAGTATCCTTCGATTCAGATGATTTGTGGGGGAACACCTTCTTTTACCTCTCACCTATTGAACAAAGACCGAATTACCAGCCCTGGAACCTGCGTGCTTTGGGATTGGGGATACAGTGAAAAGCTAACGGAACAAAACTTTAAGTACGCCGCACTGTTGGTAACCCGAATCATTTCCAAACCTACCGAAGGTATTGTTACATTGGATTTAGGCCATAAATCTGTTGCACCGGAAAACCCAATCGACAAAAGGGTAAAGTTTCTTAATTTGGAAGATTATGAATTGCTCTCGCAAAGTGAGGAGCACGGTGTTCTAAAGGTTCGGAATTGGGAAGAGCTTCAAATCGGCGATGTCCTTTATGGCGTTCCTTACCATGTTTGTCCAACCATAAACCTTCACGATGAAGTATCCGTAATCGAAAATGGTCAAAAGACCAATACCTGGGAAATCACTGCTAGAAAACGTAAAATAAACTTTTAAAAATAAAAAACCTCACTGGTTAGCGAGGTTTCTTTTATATAATAGTAAGAGGTGTTTATTAAGCCTCAAACGGCTCAATGGAAACAAATGATTTTCCGCCAGCTTTCTTTTGAAATTTTACAATACCATCTACTCTTGCATGCAATGTATGATCTTTCCCTAAATATACATTTTCGCCTGGGTTGTGCTTGGTGCCACGTTGCCTAACAATGATGTTACCGGCAACGGCAGCTTGTCCACCAAAAATCTTAACGCCTAAGCGTTTTGATTCTGACTCTCTACCGTTTTTTGAACTACCTACACCTTTCTTATGTGCCATGATATATAATTTTTAGTTCTTTTCTTATTTACTTAAAGCTTCTATCAATTCTGCTTTCTTCATTGAAGATATTCCGGAAATTCCTTTGGCTTTCGCCATTTCCTTCAATTCAGCAACCGTTTTTGCACTCAAATCCTCGGTCTTTTTGGAAGCCTCTTTTTTTGGAGCTTCAACCTTAGTTTCTTTAGCTTTCTTTGCTTCTGTAGTTTTCTTTACTTCTGTAGTCGGTTTTTCTGCCTTGGCTTTAGTTGAAGTAGCTTTTTTAGCTCCTTTGGCCAAAATACTTTCTACAACAATCTCTGTTAAAGACTGTCTATGTCCGTTTTTTACACGGTATCCTTTACGTCTTTTCTTTTTAAAGACAATTACCTTATCACCTTTAAGGTGTTTTATTACTTTGGCCTCTACGGCCGCACCTTCTATGACCGGGGCGCCAACGGTAACGTCACCTGCGTCGTCCAAAAGAAGCACTTTATCAAAAGTTACTTTTTTACCCTCTTCTGTCTGCAAACGGTGAACGTACACTTTCTGGTCTTTTGCAACTTTAAATTGCTGCCCTGCCATCTCTACAATTGCGTACATAATGCGTTTATTAAATTTATTTATTTGTGCTTTATCAAAATTAGCGGGTGCAAATATACTGCTAAATCCTTAATTCACAAGTTATATTCAACCATTTGACCCATTATTTTTTTGGATTATTGGAGGTTTTAAAAAGCTGCATAAAAGACAATGTTAAAACCAAAGCAGTTGCAAATCCCATTATAGCTACCGTAAAGAAAACTATCCCTTCGAAATTAGCATAGTCTTTTGACCAAACTTTGGAGAGTTCGTCTAAAAAATCAACATCCAACTCAGTCGCATATAGTGCAAAGAAAACAGTGAAAAGCAAGGTAGCCACAAAACCTGTTGTAACGCCTGCCGTAAAACCTTTTCCATAAGAAAATTCCTTTCCCAGTCTTAGTTTTGTATATTTTATGGTTTCATAGATTCCAAACCCCGTGATAACTCCATTAAACAAGCTAAAAAAGACATTGGTATGCTTGCCCATAAGGGATAAAATCAAAAAATAAGCCATTAGACAGGCACTGGTAACTATTCCAAAACGGATAGGCAGTGTTATATTTTTCATTTCTTACAATTTTTGGTGGATGTTTAATTTACTGAATGTTGGTGAATTATACTAAAAATCTTGTTAAAGACTTGGTGTGTATTCTGCTTAACCTTTATATTTTAAACTGTTTTTGTGTAACTTCCATCGCTTTATTTATACAAATACATTTAATACATAAACACAAAGTTCGCTATTATGAAAAAACTCTTACTATCAACATTTTTCATACTCACAGCAAGCAATTTTCTTGTAGCTCAAGAAGTTACTTTTGAAGAGTATGATCTAAACAATGGCCTGCATGTGATTTTACATCAGGATAATACTGCGCCAGTAGTAACTACAGCAGTTATGTACCACGTGGGGTCTAAAGATGAAGATCCACAAAAAACAGGTTTTGCCCATTTTTTTGAACATCTCTTGTTTGAGGGAACAAAGAATATAGAACGTGGGGAATGGGACAAAATAGTCTCGTCCAACGGCGGTAGCGGAAATGCCAATACGTTTTTGGATAGAACCTATTATTACGAGACATTCCCGTCCAATAGTCTGGAAACAGGCCTTTGGTTGGAATCTGAAAGATTGCTTCACCCCATTATAGGCCAAATAGGTGTCGATACGCAGAAAGAAGTGGTTCAAGAAGAAAGAAGGCTACGGGTGGACAATTCCCCTTATGGAGCTTTTTTCGATGAGATTTTGAAGAACCTCTATACAAAGCATCCTTACAGATGGGGGGTAATCGGATCTTTGGACCATTTGGCAAGTGCAACGCTGGATGATTTTAAGAACTTTAATAAAGTCTACTATGTTCCGAACAATGCCGTTTTGGTAGTTGCAGGGGATATTGATAAGGAAAAGACAAAAAAATTGATTTCCGACTACTTTGGACCAATTCCAAGAGGAGCCGATATACAGCGAAAAGAAATAGTGGAAGACCCCATTACGACAACAATAAATGCTGAATACCGTGACCCAAATATTCAGATTCCTGCAATATTATTGGCTTATAGAACCCCTGGTCAAGCGGAAAGAGAGGCATATGTCATTAATATGATATCAACTTATTTAAGTGACGGGGAAAGTTCAAAGCTTTACAAGAAATTGGTAGACGAGAAAAAAATGGCGCTTCAAATATTTTCAGTGCCAATAGATGCCGAAGATTATAGTTCTTATATTGTGGGAGCCCTTCCAGTGGGCGAAAATTCCATTCAGGATTTAAAGAAAGAAATTGATGAAGAAATTTTAAAGGTACAATCAGAATTGATTTCTGAAAAAGATTATCAAAAGCTACAGAATAAGTTTGAAAACAGGTTTGTAAATGCAAACAGCAGCATTCAAGGAATTGCGAATTCCCTTGCCGAAAATTATATGCTTCGTGATGATACCAACCTCATCAATACAGAGATAGATATTTACCGCTCCATTACTCGAGAAGAAATCATGGAAGTTGCTAAAAAATATCTCAATACAAATCAAAGGTTGGAGCTAGAATATTTACCAGAACAAAAAGAAGCCAATTAAAATGAAAAAGTATATAATTCTTTCTTTACTATCCTTGTTTATGATGGTATCGTACGGACAAATAGATAGAACCAAACAACCAAAACCAGGACCTGCACCAAAAATAAATTTACAAGAACCAGCACGCTTCAGCTTAAATAATGGGCTAGAGGTCATGGTCGTTGAAAACCACAAATTACCAAGGGTTTCCATGCAATTGACTATTGACAACCCTCCAATTTTACAAGGAAACAAGGCGGGCGTGGCAGATTTAACATCAAGCTTAATGGGCAAAGGCTCCAAATCAATTCCTAAAGATGAGTTTTACGAAGAGGTAGATTTTCTTGGTGCAACCATAAGTATAGGTGACCAAAGTGCATCGGCACGCTGTCTCTCAAAATATTTCCCTAGAATTTTGGAGCTTATGGCAGACGCATCCATCAATCCAAATTTTACACAGGATGAATTTGATAAAGAAAAAGATAAGCTTCTTACAGGAATAAAATCACAGGAAAAAGATGTTTCTGCCATTGCTACAAGGGTTCAATTGGCTCTTGCTTACGGTAAAAATCATCCTTATGGTGAAATTACCAGCGAGGAAACCGTTAACAATGTTAGGCTAGCAGATGTAGAACAGCATTACAGATCATACTTTGTACCTGCCAATGCTTATCTGGTAATTATTGGGGATGTTGATTTTAACAATGTAAAGGAACTCGTGACCACGTATTTTACACCTTGGTCCAAAGCGGTTCCTCCCTCATTTAGTTATTCCAAACCAACTGATGCACAATATGCTCAAATTAACTTTGTAGATGTTCCAAATGCAGTACAGTCCGAAGTGGCCGTGCAAAATATTACCGAACTCAAAATGAAGGACGAAGATTATTTGGATGCCCTTTTGGCCAATAGAATTCTTGGAGGTGGTTCCCAGGCAAGACTCTTCAAAAATTTGAGAGAAGATAAGGGTTATACCTATGGTTCCTATTCTTCCGTTAGAGATAATAAATACAGTCCTATGCGTTTCAGTGCCTACGCAGAAGTAAGAAATGTAGTTACTGATAGTGCCGTAGTCCAAATTTTGGGTGAAATCGATAATATGATTACTGCGCCGGTAAGTGATGAAGAGCTCAAAAATGCCAAGGCTAAATATGCAGGAAGTTTTGTAATGGCACTGGAAAAGCCTGAAACAATTGCAAATTATGCTTTAAATATAGAAACTGAAGATTTACCAGAGGATTTTTACAAGACCTATTTAGAAAGAATTGAGGCCGTTACAATTGCAGATGTACAAAATGCTGCGCAAAAATACTTTTCCACTGATAATGCAAGGGTTGTGGTTACAGGCAAAGGAAGTGAAGTCTTGGAAAATCTTGAAAAGGTAAGTTTTGATGGCAAAAAATTACCTGTTCTCTATTATGATAAATATGCGAACAAAACAGAAAAGCCCGACTATGAAGCTGCGATTCCTGAAGGCATAACTGTTGACGCCATACTTGCAAAATATATAGAAGCCATAGGAGGTAAGGAAAAGCTAGAGGCTGTTGAATCTTATGCCATGATTGCAGAGGCAGAAATGCAGGGAATGAAATTGGAACTGGAAATGAAAAAAACCACCAAAGACCAATTTATGCAAGATATAAAAGTGATGGGCAACTCCATGCAAAAACAGGTTTTGGATGGAGATAAGGGCTATATGGTGGCTCAAGGTCAGCGTAAGGACCTTTCCGATGAAGAAATAGTTAAAGTAAAAGAGGAATCGGCAGCTTTTCCTGAACTGAATTATCTGGCGGCAGGCAATATAACATTGGAGGGCGTTGAACCCGTTGGTGATAAAAAAGCCTATAAACTCAAAATAACAGATGCCAAATCCGCTTTTTATGACATGGAAACCGGTCTTAAGCTTCAAGAAGTACGAACTGAAGAAGTACAAGGACAGCAAATGATAAATACGCTGGAGTATAGTGATTATAAAGATGTATCAGGAATCAAATTTCCATTTAAGTTATCACAGACTATGGGACCACAAAGTTTCGATTTTCTTGTAAAGGAAATCAAAGTTAATGAAGGAGTTTCAGCTGCTGATTTTGAATAAGATAAAGTCAATTTTTATTGGAAGACGCCCTTTGTGGCGTCTTTTTTTTGTTCACAAGATAAACTCCCAACAAAATTACCAGAGCTGCCAATAACTGTTTGATCGAGAATTTTTCGCCATCGATCAAGCCCCAAAAAATACCAACAATTGGAATCAAATACGTCACCGATACAGAAAATACCGCATTGGAGATCTGAACCAATTTGTTGAACATTACTTTCGCGACACAGGTACCCATTATGCATAGAATAACGATGTAACCCAATGAGCTCAAAAAATATGGGCCTTCAACTACTTCCTTATCCAAAAAACCTGAAAAAAACAGAATAACTATGCCTGGCAACAAAATCACAGAAAAATTTCCAACTGCGATACCCATTGGGGAAACATCCTGAAGTTTATTTTTAATAATATTGGCGTTGCACGCATAACAAATGGTGGCAATAACTACAAATCCTGCATACCAATAATTTTGATCTGGATTCACTTTTGTCCCGAAGAAAATAAGAAAAGCTGCCCCCACTAATCCGATGGTAACCCCTAAAAACTGGTTCTTGGTAAATTTAACCCCAAAAGCCATTAATCCAATAAATAAAGTAAAAAGAGGAACCAGGGAGTTCAATATGGATGCAATACTACTATCTATTTCGGTTTCGGCATAAGCAAACAAAAACATTGGGACAAAGCTTCCTATTATACCGGAAACCCCTACCCAAAACCATTCTTTTTTTGAAATAGTTCTTAAAGATCTAAATCCGATAATAAAAAGAAAAAGAGCTGCCATAACAATCCGTACAGCTCCCAACTGAATTGGGCTAAAACCTTCCAATCCTTTCTTTATTAATATATAGGATGTGCCCCAGATTACAGAAAGTACGATAAGATAAACCCACTTACGGTTTTGTTTGCCCACAGTTGAATGTTGAGAGATGCAAAAGTGCATCTTATTTGAGACTTTTTTGTGTTTTATAGCTTAATTTAGCGTTGCTAAAGCATCAAAATTGAAACATTCAATTGTATACGGATTCGTATTGCTCTACTTAATGGCCATGGTCCGCCCTATTGGCCCCATGTTGGAGTACATTATCTACGAAGACTATATTACTGAGTTTTTATGTATCAATAAGGACAAGGTGGAATTACAGTGTAATGGTAAATGTTACCTTATGCAACGCCTTTCCGAACAGAACGACGAGAAAAAACAGAACCTTCCAAAAATAGCCTTGGAAGAATACCCTATAGGTTTTGTTGATGTATTATTTTTTGACTCTAAGAAAAAGGATACGGTTCCAAAGCAAAATGATTTTGTTTACAGGAATTCCTATACCTATTTATACACTTCTTATAGCTTTCATCCACCCAGCGCCCTTTCTTAACATAAGCTTACAAACATTTCTTTAGGTGATGCAACATATGTTGTAAAATAATCACCTACAATTCAATTTTATAAACTGATGAAAAATTATATATCGGCTATTTTTCTAATAGCCACCGCTGCATTCTATGCACAAGAAACAACTGATGAATCTGAAAAATGGTCTGCGGGCAGGCCAGACGGACATGCACCCATCTCTGTGATGGGAGACCACATGCATGGCAAAGGAGAATGGATGTTTTCCTATCGTTACATGTATATGAACATGGATGAACTCAAGCAAGGAAGTGATAATGCCTCTTTTAATGATGCCTTGGCAAATTATATGGTCACCCCAACAAAAATGCCAATGAACATGCATATGTTGGGCGTTATGTACGCCCCTAGCAACAAAGTTACTTTAATGGCAATGTTCAATTATTTATCCATGGAGATGGACCATATTACGCGAATGGGCGGAACATTTACAACTGAAGCCAATGGTTTTGGGGACATTCAATTTTCAATCCTTTATAGGTTCTTCAATAAAAATAAGCAAACACTACATGGGCAATTTGGCATCTCAATTCCCACAGGAAGTATTACGGAAAGTGATGTTACTCCAGCTACCGCTCCAAACGAAGTTGAATTGCCTTACCCAATGCAAATTGGTAGTGGCACCTTTGATCCTAGTTTGGCATTGACTTATTTGGGTCAAAATGAATCACTTTCTTGGGGAAGTCAAATAAGGGGAGTTTTCCGTTTTGGAGAAAATGATCGGGAATATCGTTACGGAAACCACTACAGCCTAAATAATTGGGTTGCCGTAAAAGCAAGCGATTGGGTAAGTATTTCTGCGAGATTGGAGGGACTTATTGTAGGCGAGATTGAAGGTGAAGACCCAAATTTGAACCCGATGATGGTTATAACCGCTGATACCAATAATTCTGGTGGAACTTTTATCAATTCAGGAATTGGTATAAACACTTATGTTCCAACGGGCAAGCTTAAGAATTTGAGGTTTGGCGTTGAATTTGGATATCCACTATACCAAGATTTGAATGGAATCCAATTAAGAACAAAGGAGACCATTACGTTCGGAACACAATACGCATTTTGATTGAATAAAGCTCGAAGACCCAGTTTTCGAACTTTAAAACATTAATCAATTCTTAAAAAAATAGAATGAAAAAATCAATTATAATTATATTGGCATTAGGTTTTTTGACATGTGAGGAAAAGAAAACAGCGTCAACTGCCAATTTAGACGAAAAAAAAGAAGTTGCAGAACAAAAAACAGAACGAAATCTAAAACCTGATGGGACACCTTATTCCGATAAAGAATTGGAAAACATGGGACACACCGAATCCATGGCCTTACTTTATGAAGTTCCTACAGATACCCTGAAAACCATTGGGATTTTCGTTTATGATGGTTTTTTTACTATGGACGCACTGGGGCCACTTTCGGTATTGAACAGCATGTATCCTACAAAAAAACTTCTGATCGGGCGGGAGAAAGGAATTATTACAAGTAGCGATAATATAAAAATTGAAGTTGATTATGGAATTGAAGATATAGACCAGTTGGATATGTTGGTCATACCTGGTGGCTTTATCCAGACCTACCAAGCTACCAAGGACCAAGAACTATTGGATTGGATACGTAAAATAGACCAGAACAGCAAATATACCGTTAGCGTCTGCACGGGAGCATGGATTTTAGGTGCTGCAGGACTGTTGGAAGGTAAAAAGGCCACTACGCATTGGTACCGTGCAGAGGAAAAGTTAGCTCAATACGGAGCAACTTTCGTAAAGGAACGCTATACCAATGATGGTAAGTACTGGACAAGTGCAGGTGTTTCCGCGGGCATAGATATGGGCTTGGCAATCGTAGATAAAATTTTGGGTAGAAATTACGCTGAATTTATAGCATTGAACCTAGAATATGATCCCCAACCCCCTTTTGAAAGTGGCCATCCCGACAAAGCTGACCGCGTGGTAACCATTATGACCGAGAAAATGTTCGATGAAGGATTAAAACCATATATTGAAAAATAGATACATTTGAAAAAATATGAAAAATGAAATATAGTATATTTTTGGCCGCCTTCTTGTTTTTGGCAATTAGCTGCAAACAAGGAGAAAAAGCTTCTGAAAAATCAACACAGATGGAAAACGTAATGGCAATCCATGACGAAGTAATGCCAAAAATGGGGAAGTTGGGCAAATTGGTCGGTGAACTAAAAAGTAAGGTTGACACTACTGAAACCGGACAACAGTATAAAGCGGCGATGAAAGATTTACAAGAGGCCAATGTTGCAATGATGGATTGGATGCAATCTTTTGGCAGCCGATTTGATTCTGATGAAATTCTTAATGGAAAGGAGCTCAGTGCGCAAAAACAAGAATGGTTGAATGAAGAGGAAGAAAATGTTAAGGCATTGAAGGAACAGATAAATTCCAGTATTGAAAAGGCTGAAAGTTTATTGGAAAAAGAAAAATAATTCTATTTTTTCCAACGCAATGTTTCCATAATCCTTCTGATATCTTTCTGCAAATAAACCGCTGCAGGAAGAATGGAATCATAATTGGGCTTGGCATAGAAATAGAGTGATCCGGTCACAAAATGGTCCGTACTGTCCGTTACATAAAACTGTGATTGGGATGCTGCGTTACCGCTTACTTCATAAAACATACCATAGACTCTTTCATCAGTATTGACAAAGGGCTGTTCCACAATATTATCCGCTTTTACCACATGCTCGTAAGATAGTTTTTGAGCATCGGTAAGCAAGGTTTTCAGATTATCTCTTACGGGCTTATAAGTAATATAGACAGAGCCTTTCATCATAGGATAATCCAAAATTAAAGAACAGTCTTTGTTTTCTTTAAGGTTTGATAATGTATTAAGTTCAAAAGTATACTTACAATTGGTTTTCAGATGTTGATATTGTGCATTGGGGTAATCCAAACGTAACATGGCACCAGGTTTGGGCAAAACCTCATCTCTGCAGCCTGCGATAAAAATTAAAATAATAAGATATGCAGTCCAACTATACTTCATTTGGCAATGTTACTTTGATACGTTTTAGTCTTTTTTTGTCCAAGCTCTCTACTACAAACCGATAATCTTTAAAAAGTACTTTCTCTCCCAACTTTGGAAAATTTCCCGAAATCTCCAAAACAAAGCCGGCAATGGTCTCGGATTCTCCCTTTTTACCTTCAAACAGCTCCTCGTTCTCTATTTTAACAACTCTGTAAAAATCTTTCAAAGTTGTTTTTCCATCAAACACATAGTTAAAGTCGTCCAATTTCGAGAATATCAAATCCTCGTCGTCAAACTCATCACTGATATCCCCTACAATCTCTTCGATTATATCTTCTAGAGTCACTATTCCTGATGTACCCCCATATTCATCTACCACAACGGCCAAATGATTTTTCTTCTCTTGGAACTCCAATAGCAGATCATCCAACTTTTTATTCTCAGGGACAAAATAAGGCTCCCGTATCAAGGACATCCAATTAAAATTTTTACGGTCAATGTAGGGCAATAGATCTTTAACATAAAGTACACCAAGAACATTGTCCATACTTTCTGAAAAAACAGGAATCCTGGAATATCCATTTTTCTTTATTTCTTCAATGACTTCTGGAAATTTCATTTCTTCGTTAAGTGCAAAAATATCTATCCGCGGGCGCATTACCTGCTTGGTATCTGTATTTCCAAAGGTTACAATACCTTCCAATATTTTTTGCTCTTCTTTGGTTGTATCTCCTTCTGAAGCCAATTCTAAGGCTTGAGATAGATGGTTAACACTTAAGCTGGATTTCTGCTTTCCCAGTTTTTCCTCAAGGTATAGCGTTGCAGAACGCATGGGGGCGCTCAATGGGGTAAAAATCGTATTCAATACCTTTAAGGGTATGGCCACAAACTGTGAAAATTGCACCCTGTTCCTGTTGGCATATATTTTTGGCAGTATTTCCCCAAACATCAATATAAGGAAAGTTGCCACAACAACTTCCAAAAGAAAGCGAACAGAAAGCACTCCAAAAAGGGTCTGATCAATCTCACTGAATATAGTATCACCAATAGAACTAAAAAGTAAAACGATACCAATGTTTATGGCATTGTTCGTAATCAATATAGTTGCCAGAAGCTTTTTTGGTTTTTCCAAAAGCTGAACAATGAGCTTGCCCCTAGATGCATCCTCTTCTTCAAATTCGTTCAAATTTGTTTGGGAAAGGCCGAACACGGCCACCTCAGCACCAGAAATAAGAGCAGAGCAGCAAAGAAGCAAAAAGAGTACGATCACTTTTATGGTGAAGATACCGCTAAAGGTGGTTAGGAAAAACGCCAAACAATAGGGGTCAGGGTCCAAATTTATAGTGCTTTAAACTTAGTTTTAGAATGGTAGGTCATCGTCCTGTTCAGGTTTTTCGGTACCAGAGGGACCGGTCGTTGATCTTACGGGTTCATTCTGTGCTACTTTACCAGCTGGTTGCTGTGCGTTCTCCGTACTTTCTTTCTTTGTGGACAAGAAAGTAAAATCTTGAACGTGTACTTCCGTAGTGTATCTGGTGTTGCCGTCCTCTCCTTGCCATTGTCTATTTTTTAACCTTCCTTCCAGATATACCTTATCACCCTTGCTCAAATACTTTTCGCAAATTTCCGCAGCTTTATTTCTTATGACAATGTTGTGCCAATCGGTGTTGGTGACCCTTTCCCCTGTTTGCTTGTTGGTATATGTTTCGTTGGTGGCCAAAGGAAACCTTGCAATACAGTTTCCTCCTTCAAAATAATGGATTTTGACCTCGTCTCCCAAATGCCCGATCAGCATCACTTTGTTCAATGTTCCGCTCATAATTCTTTAATTTGTCAAAAGTACTAAATTTTATATGTCTTAATGAAATCGGCAATCAAAACAGGAACTGGAAAAGAACTGATATTTTCCCAAGAAACTCCATCTTTTAAAGCATCTTCTGTATTTAAAATCCAAAATTTGGTATACAGGTGTTGATGGGAAAGTTTGTGGACTATAGGTTGCTCGTTATACAATAGGGTACTATTGTGCTTGGGAATTCCCTTTTGGTGTTTTATGAGTGCTTTTATTTCTGATTTATCCAATATCCTTTCGGATTCCAACAGGGGAAATTGATATAGGTTCTGCCAGATACCCCTGCCTTTTCGTTGTTCGAGCATAGTCTTTCCTGTATCGTCCTGAAAAACCAAATAGTTAAAAAACCTATTCTTAACTTTTGTTTTATTGAGCTTTACGGGCAGGGCACTCACTTTGTTTTCTTGAAGCGCCACACAACTATTGTTCAAAGGACATAACAAGCAGTACGGTTTCTTGGGAGCGCATTGAATTGCTCCAAATTCCATGATGCCCTGATTATAGTCCCGAATATTATTGGCATCCATTACTTCGCGCGCCAATTCTTTAAAGTATTTGATTCCCTTTGTACTGTTAATGGGCAAATCCACACCAAAATATCTGGCCAGCACGCGATAAACATTCCCATCTACAACAGGTTCTGGCTCATTAAAACATATTGAAGCTATGGCACTGGCAGTATAATCCCCAACACCTTTCAATGATTTGAGCTCTCTATAGGTAGTGGGAAATTTTCCTTTATACTCTTCAACCACAATTTTTGCCGTAGCATGGAGGTTTCTAGCTCTGGAATAGTATCCCAGACCTTGCCAAAGTTTTAGTACTTGTTCTTCTTCAGCATTTGCTAAATCGTAAACTGTTGCGAAAGCCTTTAAAAACTTATGATAATAGGGTGTTCCTTGGGCAACACGTGTTTGCTGCAGCATAATCTCTGAAAGCCAAATTTTATAGGGGTCATTGGTTGATCTCCATGGAAGTTCACGCTTATGCTCACTGTACCATTTCAAAATTTTTTGGGAAAAAGACATCAAGGAAAATACTAATGGTTAAATGTAATAGTTTATATACTTAAAATTAAAGGGTTTAAACAAAAGATTAATTTTAATTTTTATATTTGCAAGCCTAAAAAATAAGAAAATAATAATACGAAATGACGAAAGCAGATATTGTAACTAGAATCTCGGAAAAACTAGGTATTGAAAAAGGAGACGTACAAGCAACAGTTGAATCTTTTATGGAGGAGGTAAAAACTTCATTGGAGAATGGTGATAATGTTTATTTAAGAGGTTTTGGGAGCTTTATCATAAAGACGAGAGCAGAAAAGACCGGTAGAAACATTTCAAAGAACACTACCATAAAAATCCCTGCGCACAACATACCTGCCTTTAAACCCGCAAAGGTTTTTGTTGAGGGTGTAAAAAGCAACGTTCAAGTAAAATAATATAATTAATATAAAAGAAAGAGCCATATGCCGAGTGGTAAAAAAAGAAAAAGACACAAGGTAGCTACCCATAAGCGTAAAAAGCGCAGGAGAGCTAACCGACACAAGAAAAAGTAGTTGTAACAACTACTTTTTCATTTTAAGCACAAACGTTCTTTGACATAGAGATTCAACAAAAGAATTTCAGTCGGTTTGCAATAAAACCGATCTACATATATTTTTTAATCATTTATCCCGATCATTAGACGGATAAATTAAAATCGATTCAGGTGAATAGAGAATTAATCGTAAGATCTAGTCCTGATGCAGTCGATTTTGCCTTACTAAAAGATGGAAAATTAATAGAATTGCATAAAGATGAGGATGACAACAACTTTTCTGTTGGGGATATCTTCCTAGCCAAGATAAGAAAACCCGTCACTGGTTTAAATGCGGCATTCGTAAACGTAGGTTATGAAAAAGATGCATTTCTGCATTACCATGACCTGGGACCACAATTGTCCTCCATGTTACAATTCATTAAAAAAGTTAGGACAGGAAAGCTCAAGGACTTTTCGCTAAAAAATTTTCCATTTGAAAAAGATATAGACAAGAATGGCAGTATTAACGAAGTTATTAAGGCCAATCAGTCATTATTGGTACAAATTGTAAAAGAACCCATATCAACCAAAGGACCAAGAATTAGTTCAGAGCTTTCACTAGCGGGACGTTACTTGGTCATGGTCCCATTTTCTGACCGTGTTTCCGTATCACAAAAAATAGGGAGCAAGGAAGAAAAAGATAGGCTTATAAGACTTGTAAAAAGTATTAAGCCAAAAGGATTTGGAGTTATTATACGTACCGTTGCAGAAGGCAAAAAAGTTGCAGAACTGGATAGAGATCTTCAGAACTTGTCATCCAAATGGATGACAATGTGCATGAAATTGCAAAAAGCATCCCATCCATCCAAAGTTTTGATAGAGCTCAACAGGGCCTCTTCCATACTAAGAGATGTGTTCAACGATTCCTTTACTGGAATACATGTTGACGATGAAACACTTTACAATCAAATCAAAGATTATTTGCATGAAATTGCGCCCCAAAAAGAGTCTATTGTAAAATTATATTCTGGCTCGTCCCCTATATTTGAAAAATTTGGAATTGAGCGCCAGATCAAGACCTCTTTTGGCCGTACGGCTTCCATGAGTCGCGGAGCATATCTTGTGATAGAACATACTGAAGCACTTCATGTAATTGATGTGAACAGTGGTAACCGTTCCAACAAGGCTAAAAATCAAGAGGATACTGCTTTGGAAGTTAATCTTTCCGCAGCATCCGAAATTGCAAGACAACTTAGACTGCGCGATATGGGTGGAATTATCGTTATTGATTTCATCGATATGGTCAAAGGTGATCACAGAAGAAAATTGTTTGATCACTTAAGAGACGAAATGAAGGACGATAGGGCAAAACACAAGATTTTGCCACCAAGTAAATTTGGTCTGGTTCAAATTACCAGACAACGGGTTCGTCCAGAAATGAACATCAAGACCAGTGAGGAAAATCCCAATGGTTCAGGTGCCGAAGTAGAGGCTCCTATCGTGTTGATAGATAAAATCAATCATGATTTAGAGCGAATTATGAAAGGAAATCAGAAGAACAATGGTGTTGTTCTGAACATACATCCCTTTATAGCGGCTTATCTTACAAAAGGATTTCCATCTCCACGTTATAAGTGGTTTGTGGAATATAAGAAATGGGTTAAGATCCAACCCAGAGATGCTTATACTTACCTTGAATATCGTTTTAAGGATAAAGACGGTAAAACCATAAGATAATAAATACAAAGCGACTCCAGAGATGGGGTCGCTTTTTTTGTTTTTAGTATATTGAAACCGCTTATAAAGCCTATCTGATTTACAATGGAAAAAGAAAAATTGGAATCTCAGTCCTCTAACGAGTTAAGACAAAAAATAAAGACCATAAAGGTAATTGTAGGTATGCTGGCAGGAACCTCCATATTGCTATTGGTTGTAGTCCTATATCTTTTAATAGTCAAGAAGAACAATTCAATGTTGGCCCTTTTAGTAGTAGCTTTTTCTTCAATCCCAATAATTCTGTTCAATCTAAAACAGGCCAAACAAATGCAGGCCGAGCTAGATTTAAGAGAAAAATCATAAACCCTTTTTTTTATCGATTTGACACACAATAGAGCGTATAGCCTTACCGAAGCAAAAAGAAAGTTGGAAAGTTATTGTGCTTATCAAGAGCGGTGCCATAAGGACGTACAGGAAAAATTAAGGGCAATGCGCATGATTCCCGAAGCAGTGGATCAAATCATGACCCATCTTATCCAGGAAAATTATTTGAACGAGGAACGTTTTGCCAAAAGTTTTGCCAGAGGAAAGTTCAACATAAAAAAATGGGGCAGAAACAGAATTATCAATGAACTCAAATTTCGTCAGATCTCCAGATATAATATAAATAGTGCATTATCAGAAATAAACGAGCAAGATTATCATACCACTCTCGATGAGCTGGCCAAAAAGCGATTGGCACAAATCAGTGAATCCAATATTTTAAAAAGAAGAAAGAAGCTCGCCGATTATTTACTCTACCGTGGTTGGGAAAGTAATTTGGTTTATGAAAAACTTAGGGAACTGATATAAATATTAGGTATATCCATAATCATTTTCCAAATAGGAGATTATGGGTGCGCGTAATTGCCCGTTCATTCTTCCAATCAATCCATTTTTGCCCTTTGATTCTTCGCATGACACCATCAAAGTGACGCATAAACAGAATATTATAGACCGCTTTCCCAAAATTTTGCGGCTTTCTAGCGATAGCCCGTAAACTCATTGCAAAACCTGGCGTAATATACTTCATATGATGCCAGTATCCTTCTGGGATATATAAAACATTACCATGCTCCAACTGAGCAATGTGGCCTTTTGCATTTTTTAGCGCAGGCCATTTTTCCAAATCAGGATTGGCAAAATCAATATCTTCCCGTGTAATAAGTGAATGCGGGATTTTATAGAGAAACTTGGTTTCGGATTGAGGAAAAAGAATACATTGTTTCTTCCCTTCAAAATGAAAATGGAAAATATTTGCAAGGTCGATATCGTAATGCATAAAAGTGTGGGAATCGTAACCTCCAAAAAAAAGCATGGGCAATCCCTTCATCAAACGCAACCCGAAATCCGGGTATGTAAAATCCTTTTGTAACTGGGGCACTTCCTTCAATATGTTCCAAAGAAAAATTCTGAACTTGGTCGGCTCGGTTTTTAGAAGATTGACATAATCCGACATCTTCATTGTAGCATGCGGCTCGTTAAAGCCTTCGTCATGTTTTACGGGCCTGTCATCATACAACGGAACCGTCTTTTGTCCGGCAACTTCTTTGATATAATCAAGATTCCATTTGGAGTATGCGGGCCAGTCCTCAATAAAGCGTTCAATTACAACTGGCTTTTGTGGTTTGAAGTATTCTGAAAGAAACTCCTCTTTGGAAAGTGTCTTTACTCTGGGGATTTGTTTAAGGTCAAGTTCCAAAATTTAAAGTATTTTGAAACAGTAAAATTACTAAAAGGTTTTTAAACTGTATCCCAAAGGTTAATCCTCTGAGACCAATTTAGCTTTTTGCTTTGCCTCTTCGTTTCGCTCAATGGTATGCCCTGGCCGTGACCATTTTGGTTTTTCACCCAATGATTGGTATTGGGAATCGGCGGATTCAACTGTTTTGGGCTGTGAAATTTTGGTAAAGGGTTTTTGTGGATTCAACCCCAATAGCTTAAACATTTCCATATCCTCATTTACATCTGGATTAGGGGTCGTCAACAATTTATCGCCGGCAAAAATGGAATTGGCCCCGGCAAAAAAGCACATAGCCTGCCCTTCCCTGCTCATTTCGGTTCGGCCTGCCGATAATCTAACCTGGGTTTCCGGCATCACAATTCTAGTTGTGGCAACCATACGGACCATTTCCCAAATTGAAATTGGTTCTATATCTTCCATAGGAGTTCCTTCAACTGCTACCAAAGCGTTAATGGGAACTGATTCTGGTTGAGGGTTCAATGATGATAATGCGACCAGCATTCCTGCACGGTCTTCCAATTTCTCTCCCATCCCAATAATACCACCACTACAAACGGTTACATTGCTTTTCCGTACATTTTCTATAGTGTCCAAGCGATCTTTGAAAGCTCGTGTGGAGATAACATCTTTGTAATAATCTTCAGAGGTATCCAGATTATGATTGTAGGCGTACAGTCCTGCTTCGGCCAGTCGTTTTGCTTGATTTTCAGTAATCATTCCCAAAGTACAGCAAACCTCCATATCCAACTTATTTATGGTCCGAACCATTTCCAGAACCTGATCAAACTCTGGACCATCTTTGACGTTACGCCATGCGGCTCCCATACAAACTCTTGAACTTCCAGAAGATTTGGCTCTTAATGCTTGTGCCTTTACCTGCTCAACACCCATTAAATCATTTCCTTCAATATCGGTATGGTATCTTGCTGCCTGTGGACAATAACCACAATCTTCTGAGCAACCCCCTGTTTTAATGGATAACAAGGTAGAAACTTGGACTGTATTGGGGTCATGGCGTTTTCGATGTACAGTTGCTGCATCGTACAATAACTCCATTAAAGGTTTGTTATAAATTTCTAGAATTTCTTTTTTGGTCCAGTTGTGTCTTAATTCGCTCATAAACTTAGGCTGTATCTACTTTCAAAAATAGGCCAATTCAACTAGAAATTATAATTCAGGGATTTTAATTCTTCTTGGACAAGAATGAATATACTAAAAAAATAAGTAGCTATATTCTATCGCTGATTTACTTTTTTTCATTTCTAAGGAGCAAAAAACCTCCAATTAAAAAAATTAATTGGGAAATCCACAGGATATGTGTGTATTCACTGTTTTTTAAAATAGTCCATTTTAAAATCATTGCCAGAGCTGCCAAACCTATTAAAATGTAACCAATAATTCTCTTGTTCATATCATAAGTTTTAGGGCGTCCATTTAGAAAGTAAAACGGAAACTGCGTTCCCCCCGAACCCTACGGCATTGACCATTACTCTTTGTATGGATTCTTTCTTTACTTCTTGTTGATATAATGGAGGTTGAATATGTTTTTGATATTGGAGCATCAAAATGGCCATTTCTATACTCAACATCCCCGAGGCTCCAAAAGTGTGTCCCACTTTCCATTTATTGGTAGTTAAAAAAGGTAATTTTTTACAAAACACTTTTTCAATTGCTTTCAATTCTGATAAATCACCCTTCACGGTTCCTGGGGAATGCATCACAATTACATCTACGTCTTCTGGGGATAAACTGCCAAGAGCCATTTTCATGGATTGTTGAAAGCACTGTGCATCTGTAGAGATAGATACATTATGTTTTAGAGGTTCCGTGGCATACCCTATACCTTGAATCAATGCCAGTGCATTTGATTGTTTTCCGCTCTCCAAACAAGCCATTGCTGCTCCTTCTCCCAATACCATGGAGTTTTTTTTCTTGTTAAAATTTAAGGCTTGGCAGGGGTAGCTTCGACTACGCTCAGCTACCTTATTTTCTGTTCCTGTGCTTCGACTACGCTCAGCTACCTCATTGTCCTGTTTTGGATTATCTCCTTGGGAGCTGAGCAGAGTCGAAGCTATCAAATTTTTACCCTGAGCGGAGTCGAAGGGGGCATAAATTTTTAAAGCCTGCATCTGGGCTATGGTAAAAGGTGTTAATGGAGCCTCACTGCCTCCAACCAAAAACTTAGCTGTCATGCCAGACTGAATCCACGCAATACCGTTCAACAAAGCGTGTAATGCCGTGGAGCAGGTAATGGAATGTGAGATTTCCGGGCCTTTGGATTTTAAATCGTGCGCTACCCAAGATGAGATATTCCCTAAGGTCGTTGTTGGGGAAGATAAGGTAGATGATTTTCCCCGTTTTAGAAATTCTTCATGGTATTTCTCAAAAAGTGAAGTCGCCCCACGTGAAGAACCGATATTGATTCCAAAATCAACTGTGCCTCTCCAACCTGCACTATCAATGGCTTTTCTTGCCGAAAAAATGGCGAAAAGTACAGATTCATCCAAATTTTTATAAGTATCGTTAGAATTTTTTAAGGCTTCTATTTTAGATATAGTGTTTTCAGGCAGAGGAGATGCCCAAACATACTGCTCACCAATCCTGGTTTTTGATAAATTATGGTTGTCATTTAGATAGGAGTTCCATATTTTTTCGAGAGAATCCCCTAATGAAGAAATCGAAGCTATTGCGGTAATGGAAATTGGTTCTTTCAACATGAATCATATCATTTCAATGGCGGACTTTACAGCGCTATAAATTTGTTCCATTTCTTTTTTGGTTGTTGTAAATGGTGCCAGAATATAAATAGTATTTCCAAGTGGGCGAAGAAAAACACCATTGTCCATAAAATGTTTGAAAAGTTTGTCCCTTAAATTACCATAACGTTCCATTTTTACGTTCAAATCCAAAGCGTATATAACTCCCAATTGGCGGGTAGCAGCTATTTTAGGATGATTTTTGATCGATTCATTAAATTGTTTGTGCCACTGGATAATGTTTTCAATATTATCCTGAACTTCATCGGTCTGGAGTAATTCCAAGGCTGCCAAAGCCGCTGTACATGCCAAAGGGTTAGCAGTATAGGTATGTCCATGAAACAATCCTTTGGCCATCTCGTCACTATAAAATGCACTGTATACATCTTGCGTACAGGTAGTAAGCCCCATTGGTAATAATCCTGCGGTCAGTGCTTTTGAAAGGCATATAACATCCGGTTTTGTTTCTATGTGATCGGATGCAAAAAATTTTCCGGTTTTTCCGAATCCCGTCATTACCTCATCAGCAATTGTGAGTACATTGTGCTCTTTTAAAAGAGATAAAATCATGTTAAGACCAACAGGGCAATGCATTTTCATTGCTGCTGCACCTTGTACCAAAGGTTCGTAGATAAAACCAGCTACGGAACTATTCTTCAATCTATCTTTTAGTATCTCTAGAACATCCTCAATATTTTCTGGAGTTGGTACGGGAATCCGCTTCACCTCAATAAAGAAATCCTCGAAAGGACCATTATAAACGGATAGACCGGAAACCGACATGGCTCCAAATGTATCTCCATGAAACGCCTCATCAAAAGCCAAAAGTACATTTCGTTTTTCCCCTTTATTAAAATGGTATTGCAGGGCCATTTTAATCCCAATCTCGGTAGCAGTGGAACCATTGTCGGAAAAGAAGAGTTTTTCTTGATTGACAGGAAGGATTTTGATGAGTTCTTCGGAAAGCTTTACCGCTGGTTCGTGCGTGAAACCACTGAAAACTACTTGATCCAGTTTTTGCATCTGGGCACTCACTTTTTTCAGAATATAAGGATTGCAATGCCCATACATGCATGTATACCATGAAGAAATTCCATCCACGTATTCTTTTCCTTCCTCATCGTAAAGAATTGTTCCTTTTGCACTCGAAATTGCCAACATTTCTGAATGGATTTTATGTTGGGTAAGTGGATGCCATAAGTGTTTTTTGTCCCTTTCGGCAATTTTTTTCGATGTAACAGGTTTAGTCAAACGCTTCAATTTATCTATCTTGCAAAGATCGTGATTAAAACGTAAAAAACTCTATCCTAAAAGTGCTTAAAAAGGTTAACGAATTCCTTGTTCCTGATTACAAAAATCTAAATTGGAAAACAGTTTTTCTACTACTATTATTGATTGCTCTTTTTATTAGATTCCCATTCTTTTTTAGGGATTATATAGACCGGGACGAAAGTACTTTTATCATAATGGCACAATCGTGGGTAGAAGGGCATTTGCCATACACAGAACTTTGGGATCTAAAACCCCCGATAACATTTCTGTCTTTTGCAATGGTTATCTATTTTTTTGGCAAAAGTTTTATTGCCATTCGTTTTTTTGGAACTCTCATTGTGGCAATTACAGCTCTTTTTACATTTTGCATTGCTACAAAACTGACATCTAAAAAAATTGCTTTTTGGTGTGCTGTTTTCTGTGTTTTTTTACAAAGTCTTTTTGGTAGTCTGCAAGGAGTCATGTCCGAACACATTTCTATTCTATTCTTTGTTATGGGCATTTATGTTTTGTTCACCAAAAAACATATGGTTTGGTATCTTTTTGTTGGTTTAAGCTTTGGGCTTTCCGTGCTATCAAAATTGAATATGGCTTACCCATTACTTATCTTGAGTATTTATCTGATCTGGAAAGGAATTAATGAAAAGCAGTTTTGGATGTATTTCAAACATCTTTTTTTTATAGGTATAGGATTTATTTTATTGGTAATACTAACTGCTATACCCTACTATTTACAAGGTGAAATATCAACATGGTGGCAATCTATTTTTGAGGCTCCTTTGGCATATTCCAGTTCAAAACACCATTCAATTTCAAAAACCTTACCATTTGTTTTTATAGTACTGCTTTTGTTGGTTGTTGGATTGAAGACAAAGACCATAAATTTTAAATCCAAGCCCATACAAATCCTGGCTGTTATCATTATCGGGGTTTTACTTTCCTTCATGCAAGCTGGGAAAGTAAACGGGCATTATTTGATTCAAATCTATCCTTTTTTACTGATTCTAGCGGGTATAGCCGCAAGCAAGGTTTCCGCTATACCCAAAAAGTTTATAGGTGTCATTATATTACTGCTGTTCCTGCTACCCATTGAAGCATACTTGGAATATGTGAATATCATTTCCAATAAAACAGAAAAGGGTACTTATTATAACGGAGAGGGCATTGAAGTTCCTAACTATATCAGTGAAAATAATTTAGAGACCAAAAATATATTCTTTACGGAATATCATATTGGATATTGGGTTTTGGGAGTAAACCCACCAACCAAAGCTGCCACGCATCCCAGTAGTATAGCCAGGGAAGAGCTTTTCCCATTTATGAAAAACCCAAGAAAAACTGGGATGCAAGAACTGCGCTATATTTTAGAGGTTTTACAGCCAAAAATTATTGTCGCACGAAATGGGAAAAGGATTTTCGACAAAAAATTGGTAGATTTCAATTTTTACATAGATTTATATTTGGCCCAACATTACACTTTAGTAAAAACTATAGATCGAGGATTGATTTACCAAAGACTAGAATGATTCCAATCCGGTTTTTAACTGATCAGCATATTTCTTCACGATCATTTTATTAAAAGCATCTTCTTCATTGATCCTGCCGAGAAATGAAACTCCTGTCTTGTTCAAAATAATACTTTCTGTAGTTGGGTGTTCATTTCCGCTGAAAATAATCCCTATCTCCAAATTTTTTTCCTGCAATTTTTCAATAGTTAAAAGTGAATGGTTGATACTGCCCAAATAGTGCCTGGAAACTACAATGACCTTATAGTCTGGTCGAATTAAATCAAAAATGGTGTCCGTATTGTTCAATGGAACCAATAGTCCCCCCGCTCCTTCTATAACCAAATGATTCTCGGTTTGTGGCGGAACTATTTTTTTTAAGTCAATTTTTATCCCATCAATATCAGCTGCTCCGTGTGGACTCATGGGTGTATGGAGGGCATAGCTGTTCTTGTGGATTTTGGATTTGTTATTCGAAATTAGCTCTTTAACTTTATGACTATCCGAATATTCCAAGTCCCCAGCCTGTATAGGTTTCCAATAATCAGCTTCAAGAGCTTCTACAATTATGGCTGAAGCAAGCGTCTTACCAACGTCGGTGGATATTCCGGTAATAAAAAAATTCATTGGTTTGGTTTGGTTATGAAGTTACATTGTGCACATTTATATTTTCTGGGCTCAAAAAAAGGGAAGAGTTTATAAAATATACTATTTCTTGAATAGTATATTTCTGATTTAGCGGCACTGCAGTTAGGGCAGATAATAGGTTTTCCATCCTTGTCCGTCGCATAATTACGAATGTCGTCATATATTGTCCTGGCCCTATCCTTATCAACAGAATATACCAATAACTTTACTCCACCAATAGCTGCACTGATCAATGGGTCTGAGTTTATAGTATTCTCATCTTTTAAAAAAACTTGTATACCCTCAGATTCAAGTTTACCTTTTATGATTTGTACATCAGCAGGAAACTCAAAACTGCCAAGTATATAAAATTCTTGTTTCATTATCCAATTAGATTTTTTAAGCTTGATAAAGCTCCTGATATTTCTTTATCAGTATTATATGAATGTAAACAAAATCTTAGTCGTTCCCGTCCCTTCTTTACCGTTGGAGAAATAATCGCCTTCACATCAAATCCATCTTTTTGAAGGTTTTTTGAAACCTGCTTTATTTTCTCGTTTTCTGGGATTATCATACAATGGATCGCAGAATCACTTTCTATGAAATCATTTGCTAAGTTCAGCACTTTAACCTTTTCCTTAAAGAAAAGAATATTCTCTTGTAGTTTTGACCGCTCATTTATGCCCCTTAATTCTAGATATTGATAGGCAGATAGTATGGATGCCAAGGTATGTGGGGAAAGGGCCGTAGTATAAATAAGACTCCTGGCAAAATTAACTAAATACTTTTTTAACGTTGAGCTTCCCAAAACCGCGGCTCCGTGGTTACCCAAGGCCTTTCCAAAAGTGATGATTCTGGCAAAAACCCCATCTTCAATACCTAACCCAGAGACTAAATCTCTTCCATTTCCCATTATTCCAGTAGCATGGGCCTCATCAACAATTAAATGATAACCGTGTTCTTTGCAAAAATTTAAAAATACTTTCAAATCCGGGGAATCTCCATCCATGGAAAAAACGGATTCGGTAACGACATAAATCTCTGATTTGCCATCGGTAGTGTTTAGAATACGCTCAATACTCAATTTCAAATCTTCCAAATTATTGTGCCCAAATTTGAAGGCATTGGCATTGCCCATTTTTATGCCATCACGTATACTGGCATGTATCAATTCATCATAAAAAACCAAATCTCCCCGTTGAGGTACGGATGAGAAAAATCCAATATTTGCATCGTATCCAGAGTTAAAAACCAGTGCTGATGCTGACCGATGGTAAGAAGCTAGGAAGTCTTCAAGTTTTTTGTACAATCTATGATTTCCTGTAAGTAACCGGGAGCCAGAGGCTCCATTTTTAAGGACATCAAATTCTTCCAATAAGTTTGCTGCTTGTATGGAAAACTCTTTTTTCTTTGCAAACCCCAAATAGTCGTTGGAAGAAAAGTCGATTAATCGCTGTGGTTCAGGTAACGCCCTTAAAGCGTTTTCCTGCTTTCTTTTCTCAAGTTTTCGCTGCAGCTTTTTGGGGAAGTTTGCCATGTTCCAAATGTACTATCTTTATTGAAATTTGTAGCGCATGGTTACCTACAAGCAAGCATCTTCAAAAAAGGAACTTGAGCAAATTCTTCTTTTACAAAAACAAAATCTTGCCAAAAATCTAACTGAAAAGGAAAAATCCTATCAAGGTTTTTTAACAGTAGAACACTCTTTTGTTGTCTTGAAAGCGATGAATGATGCATGCGGCCATATTCTAGCTATTGAAAATGACTTGATTATTGGTTATGCGTTGTGCATGCATCCCAGGTTTGCAGATTCTGTTGAAATATTGAAACCTATGTTCAGAGAAATTTCAAAAGTGGTAAATATGAACACCAACTACATGGTTATGGGTCAAATTTGCATTGCTAAACATTATAGAGGCAAAGGTGTTTTTAGAAATCTATATAAAGAGATGAAAAAAGTCTGCCAAAGGGTTTTGATATCATTATTACGGAAGTGGATACCAGCAATAAACGTTCTTTGTATGCAAACAAGGCAATTGGATTTAAGGAACTAAAGCAATATTGCACCCAAGATAAACAATGGTCACTTATTGCACTAAAATAAAGAAGCCGCTCTCATTGAACGGCTTCTTTTATCATTTTTGATTATGAATAGTCTAATCTGCTAAGACAATCACTTTATTTTCTTTCATTTCAATAGTTCCACTGGATATAGGCAGCATGGCTTCTCCATTTGCCCCTTTGGAAAATTTATTTTGAAAATCTTCATCGATAGTAATATTTCCTTGAAACTTTACATTGCCTTCTTGAAGTAAAGAAACTATCGGCGCGTGATTCTCCAACATTTGAAATTCACCATTTATCCCTGGAACAGTAACTGAAGTTACTTCTCCTGAAAATAAGGTGGCTTCTGGTGATACTATTTCTAAATACATGACTCTAGTATTAAGTAGTTAGTATTAAGTAGTTAGTATGGAGTAGTTCTGATTACTCACTACTAATTACTCTGTGCTATATTAAGCTTCAGCCAGCATTTTTTCCCCAGCTTCAATTGCATCTTGGATACTTCCTTTTAGGTTAAAGGCAGATTCTGGCAGATGGTCCAACTCGCCATCCATAATCATATTAAACCCTTTAATGGTATCCTTAATGTCTACCAATACCCCGGGAATACCGGTAAATTGCTCAGCAACATGGAAAGGTTGTGACAAGAAACGTTGTACTCTTCTTGCTCTACCTACTGCTAATTTATCTTCTTCTGAAAGTTCTTCCATACCAAGAATTGCAATGATGTCCTGTAGTTCCTTATAGCGTTGCAATAATTCTTTTACGCGTTGCGCACACTCGTAATGTTCTTTTCCTAAAATCTCGGCAGTCAAAATTCTTGATGTTGAATCCAATGGGTCCACCGCTGGATAAATACCCAGCTCAGCAATCTTACGTGAAAGTACCGTTGTCGCATCCAAGTGGGCAAATGTTGTTGCAGGAGCTGGATCTGTTAAATCATCTGCAGGTACATATACTGCTTGTACCGATGTAATTGAACCTCTTTTAGTAGATGTAATTCTCTCCTGCATAGCACCCATCTCTGTAGCCAAAGTTGGTTGGTAACCTACCGCGGAAGGCATTCTTCCCAAAAGTGCGGAAACTTCAGAACCTGCTTGCGTAAAACGGAAAATGTTATCTACAAAGAAAAGTACATCCTTCCCTTGTCCATCGCCTGCCCCATCACGAAAGTATTCTGCAATTGTAAGACCTGAAAGCGCAACACGGGCACGTGCTCCTGGAGGTTCGTTCATTTGTCCAAAAACGAAGGTCGCTTTGGATTCTTTCATTGCATTTTTATCCACTTTGGATAAATCCCATCCACCATCTTCCATGGAATGTAAAAAATCATCACCATATTTTATAATACCGGATTCCAACATCTCACGAAGCAAATCGTTTCCTTCACGTGTTCTTTCTCCAACACCGGCAAAAACTGATAAACCACCGTGTCCTTTTGCAATGTTGTTGATCAATTCCTGAATCAATACCGTTTTACCTACACCAGCACCACCAAATAATCCAATCTTACCTCCTTTTGCATAAGGTTCAATTAAGTCAATCACTTTTATTCCTGTAAAAAGTACTTCGGTAGAGGTGGAAAGATCTTCAAACTTAGGCGCTTCTCTGTGAATTGGCAGTCCGTTATCCCCAGTTTTTGGGAGATTTTCCATTCCATCGATAGCATCACCGATTACATTGAAAAGACGTCCATAAACCTCTTCGCCAATTGGCATTTGGATTGCACTTCCTGTAGCATGTGCTTCAACACCCCGGCTTAAACCATCCGTTGAATCCATAGAAATGGTCCGAACTGTATTTTCACCAATGTGGGATTGAACTTCTAGAACCAACTTGGAACCGTCGGCTTTATTGATTTCAAGGGAATCATAAATTTTTGGGATTTCTGTTCCCGATTCAAACTCAACATCAATGACCGGGCCTATAATCTGTGCAACCTTACCTGTAACTTTCGACATTACCGTGTTTATTTTTAATTGAATACGAAGAAAAAAACTGCTTTTTTTCCGGCTGCAAAGATATACTTTTCCATTTTTAAACAGAAACTTATAAACCCTTTTTTTAGTAACAAAAAAGGTGCTGAAACAATCAGCACCTTTTCTTAAAATTTTATATTTTTTCTTATGGATTTATGGTCCAAGAAACATAATAGATTGAACCCACTAAACCTGTGCCTATTGCTTGAAAATATTCATCTCCCAAAAGGTTTGAGCCTCCTGCTTTAAAAATAGATTTGATGCTGGGCACAGAATAATTGATCTGCGCATCCAGTACAGTATAAGCTGGAACATCACCATCTTCAAAAGTAGCTTCCCAGAAGAAACTATCGCTCCATCTATAGTTAACGTTAAAACCAAAATTCTTAAAAAGTTCTGTGTTCCCAAAAGATGCTTTTACTCTATGTTTTGGTGTATTGAAGTTGGTTTCAAAATCCGGAAACCGTTCCCTATCAAAATCAAACTCTGCATACGTATAATTGACTCCCAAATCAAAGTTGCCCAACACTTTGGTGTCAACACCTACTGAACCTCCCCATGAATCAATATCTGCTTCCGAGTTGGTATATACTTGGTACGCCTGTCTATCCCCATTTTGTAGCGCTAAAAGAGAGAGGGAATTATCTCCTGCTTCTCCGTAAAGCGGCACTAAAACGTTTACCGTAGAGATGAAATTTTTGTACCTATTGTAATATCCGCTTAAATCAATGGTGAACTTCCCTATTTGGCCTCTATATCCAGCCTCATATGTGGTAATTTCTTCTGGTTGGATCAACGACGTGTTAATTGCTTGTGGGGTCCCCGCTAAAACTGAACTCACAGAAAAAGCATTCTCATATGCTGCCCTGCCCACTATTTGGACTGTAGATTGTCCTATCAAATCTTGTCCACTCTGGCTTACTCCAAAAGTTCTGATATCCCTATCCAAATTGTCCGGTGCCGAACCAACAAGTACAGCTGCCCCAGCATTTAACCCAATGAACAAATCCTGTGTCGTAGGATTTCTAAAGCCCTGCTGTGCCGAAACCCTAAAATTATGGTTTCTTTGTTCACCAGCAGTATATCCCAGGGCAACCCTAGGGGAGAAGAATCCATCAAAAAATTCGTTCTTGTCATATCTTACTGAACCTGTAAATTTTAAACGCTCTTCCAAAAATTTCTTCTGTAATTGTGCGTAGGCACCATATTCATTATAGGTTATCGGGCCATCGATGTCCGTAAAAATTGTTCCGCTTGAATTCAGTTCATATTCTCTAAATGATCCACCAATCTGAATATCGGCCCAATTATCTATTAAATGGGCTATATTATAATTACCGTTGACATGACGGAACTTGGTATTATCTATAAATTTTGCACCCGTACTCAAATCTCCATCTGCTATTACAGAATTAAATGCACTTTGAAATTCTGGAGTGCCAGGTATCAACCTTCCCTCGTCTGCAAATTGTCTTGCTGCCGCATGTGCTTGTACTGAAGCGTCATCACGTGGAGTACCCTGTTGAACAAGTCCCAAGAATGTAGGTATATACCTTCCGGCATAATCCCCAAACCAAGACCTTTCACTGGGATCGTTAGGATTTGGAGCATCCCTTTTCCAGCTTCTATTCACATTAATCGCTGCAAAACGCGTATCATAAGAATCCCCAGAATTTTCAGAAGTGATGTAGCCCCTTAAGAAAAAATTCTTATTTCTGAATTCAATTTTATGTTGCTGCAAGATGAAATTTCGGACTGCATATCGGTTGGCCCCTTGATAGATTGTATTACCGCGACCTACCCTACCTTGATAAATAATCTCGAAATCATCTGCAAAAGGTCTGTAAAAAACTGAAAAGTCAGTCTTTACACTTTCTGCTCCATAATCTACCAAATCGCTTTCCGCATACCCTGTTCTGGAAACATTGGCTGAACCTACAGTACCAGAAGGCAATCCAGCTAATGTATCAAAATTCAAAAGTGTAGAGACCTCATCGCCATAAATATTCAATCCATTAAAATTTGGATCAGTTCTATCAGCGCTTGGATTATCGATATCCGTAGTATTTACAGCATGCCAGTCCTCTCCCTTCAATATGGAAAGATTTGCCTTGACCGCCAATTTATCGCTAAATGCATGCGCCGCCCTTATTCCAAAGTCGTAATATGCATTAACGCCCGCAGCTTCTTGGGAAGTTACTCCCGTTTTTGCATAAGCACTGATTCCTTGAAAATCAAAAGGACTCTTACTTTGCATGAACAGAATACCGTTGAAAGCGCCAGCACCGTAAAGTGCGGAAGAAGCGCCGGGAAGTATCTCTACACTCTGTACTTCCAGTTCCGACATTCCCACCAAGTTACCCAGGACAAAGTTTAGACCTGGGGCAGAGTTGTCCATACCGTCTGCCAACTGCAAAAACCTATTATTTGCGAAGGTTGCAAATCCCCTTGTATTTATAGACTGAAAGGTTAAACTATTGGTATTGATGTCAACACCCTTTAAGTTTTGCAGACCGCCATAAAAGGACTCGGCCGTAGTATTTTTTATTTCTTTTAGACCAAACCTCTCAACAGAAACGGGGGATTCAAAAATACGTTCTGGTGTTCTAGACGCTGAAATAACAATTTCATCCAAGATTGTGGATGTCTCTGTCAATACAATAGTAAGCGTTTGGTTGTTGGAAGTAACGTCCGCGATATAATCAGAAAATCCAATACTCGTAAATCTTAGTTTAAATGGGGGCTGCTCTGAAGTATTAAATGTAAAATTACCATCAAAATCGGCAGTGGTCCCTTCGGCCTTACCCATTAATACTACGTTGGCTCCAGGTATAGGTTCATTACTTTCATCAACTACTTTTCCCTGTACTGTAGTCTGCGCATAAGTAATAACACCGAACAGCATGAGGGAAATGCCTATTAGTCTTTTCATTGGTCTCGAATTAGAGTTAAATTAGTTTTAAGCAAATGTAAATCATTGGAAGCGGAAGATACATTTTTTTTCATTTGCATGCTGTAAAATTGAAAAAAATTATGCATGCATAGTACTTATTTGCCAAAAAAAAATGACAATCTCTACGATTTTAACAAAAAAAAGCACTGATATCAGTGCTTTTATAAGTATTTCTTGTTTTTATAAAGTTACTCTACGGTAACCGATTTGGCCAAATTTCTGGGCTGATCTACATTGCATCCCCTCATTACCGCTATATGATAAGAGAGTAGTTGTAGGGGTATTGTTGTTAGCAATGGCGTAAGACTTTCTGATGTTTCGGGAACTTCAATCACATGGTCTGCCAACTCTTTAACGGTTTTATCGCCTTCGGTCACCACAGCAATGATTTTCCCACTTCTGGATTTTATCTCTTGGATATTGCTCACTACCTTTTCATAGTGTCCCTTTTTTGTAGCTATAACGATCACTGGCATTTGTTCGTCAATCAAGGCGATAGGTCCGTGCTTCATCTCTGCTGCCGGATAACCCTCTGCATGGATATAGCTGATTTCCTTTAGCTTGAGGGCTCCTTCAAGAGCAACGGGGAAATTATATCCCCTACCAAGATATAGGCAGTTTGTTGAATCCTTATATATTTCTGATATTTTCTCTACAATTTCATTGGATTCGAGTGTTTTCTCCACTTTTGAAGGTATTCCTTCCAGTTCCGTTAAATATTCGTGGTATTTTGACTGTGAAAAAACTCCCTTCTCATGGGCCAATTTCAAAGCAATCAGTGTAAGCACGGTAATTTGTGTTGTAAATGCTTTTGTTGAAGCCACTCCAATTTCAGGACCGGCATGGGTATAAGCTCCAGCTTGGGTCTCTCTGGCAATTGAAGAGCCCACAACATTACAAACACCAAAAACAAATGCACCTTTTTCCTTGGCCAGTTTTATGGCCGCGAGTGTATCTGCTGTTTCACCAGATTGCGAAATAGCTATAAGAACGTCGTTTTCTGTTATTACGGGATTTCTGTACCTAAACTCGGAAGCATATTCAACTTCTACAGGTATTCTAGCAAGGTCTTCAAAGATATATTCGGCTACGAGTCCAGCATGCCATGAGGTACCGCACGCAACAATAATAATTCTGTTTGCATTCAAAAATTTCTCCAGATTCTGGTCTATGCCCGCCATTTTAACCAACCCTTGGTCGGCTAATAAACGTCCTCTATAGGTATCCAAAATAGCTCTGGGTTGCTCATAAATCTCTTTGAGCATAAAATGATCGTAGCCACCCTTTTCAATTTCTTCAAGGTTCATTTGAAGCTCAAGAATATTAGGGTAGGCGATGGCATCATCCTTAATTTTACGCATTTTTATTTCCTTGCCAATACGGACAATGGCCATTTCTTCGTCTTCCAAATAAACGGCATTATTGGTGAATTCAATAAAAGGCGACGCATCCGAAGCAATAAAGTATTCATTTTCCCCTATTCCAATTGCAAGTGGGCTACCCAATTTTGCAACCACTATCTCATCTGGCTTGTTTTTATCGAATACTGCAATAGCGTATGCTCCTACAACTTGATTAAGGGCTATTTGAACCGCTTTTCCAAGTTTGACACCTTCTTTTTTCTTGACTTCTTCTATAAGGTTGACCAAAACCTCCGTATCCGTATCCGATTCAAACGTATAGCCACGTTTTATCAATGCTTTTTTTATGGACTCGTAATTCTCTATTATTCCATTATGGATGATAACCAAATCTCCAGAATTGGAATAATGCGGGTGGGAATTAGTATCATTTGGAACACCATGAGTTGCCCATCTTGTATGGCCAAGACCAAGTTTGCCGTTTATCGATATTGTAGCTTCAGACTTTTTCCTTAAATCCTCTACCTTCCCCTTTGTTTTTGAGAGATGTGTGTTTTCTCCATCAAAAAGGACGATTCCTGCACTATCGTATCCGCGATATTCCAGTCTTTGCAATCCTTTAATTATTATGGGATAAGCATCCCTATGACCGATGTAACCAACAATTCCACACATAAGATTGATATTAAGCCCAGTAAACCTTTATTGGTTTTGAGAACGCAAAGGTATAATCTATTAAAGAAAACCTGCTATTCTACATGTTATAAAACAAAAAAAATCTATAAATGGTATATCCTTAATTGGCCTGGGTATAAAATATTTCCAACTTCAATTTCTTATCTTCATTTGCGGGAGTTACATTACTGCCGAACAAAACGGTGCCCAAAGGATTGATTGTAGACATTAAAGGAACGTCTATTGTAGTTTGATTTGCACCCATGGCTTCCGAAACAGCAGGAATTCGAATATCTGAAGTCAATGTAAGTGCCAACTTGGCATTTGTAGAATCCCTGACAATTATATCGTTGATATGATCGGTGATTCTAATTTTGTATTGAATTCCTTGGCCACTTTCTTTCTGTAAAATTCCATCATAATTCAAAAAACGTCCAAGGGGTTCGTCTGTTTCATCTCTTTCCGTTGATGCGTTGTATATGGCCTGATTGGTTTCACCGTTGTAAAGATAAAGTCTAGGTGGCTCTATAACACTGCCTGAAGCTGCATCCAAAGTCGTCCGATCAACAGAAAAAACCAGATTGGCTTCGTTAATAATCCAATTATTGGCTTTAATTTGATCAATAAACTCCTGACCACGCACTTTGGAATCCTCTTCTTCACCAAATAATCTTATCTCTGTAATCGCTCCCGGACCTCCTTTTATGTAAATTCTGGAAGCATTCTCATCACTTTCCAATGCATTGGAAATATCCGCTGGGAATGTTTCATTGTCAAAAGTATTAACTGCATTACCTATTACACCTCCGGCACCGTCTAATGCAAGAAAACCCAAGACAAAATCCCGCTCCACAGTTTCTTCTTCTTCCTCTGTTGTGTTGTAATCTTGAAATTTATACGTAATGGTAATAGTCGCCTGAGCAAGATTTAACAAGAACATCAACTCTTCGGTATCTGAACCTGGAACGAGCTGTATCCCCCTAAAATAGTCGTTAAAATTAGCTTGGCTTAAAAGTTCAGACTGTCCTTCTTTGTCCAAAATCTCTTGGAAAAGGTCAGTATTCAAATCTATGCTTATACCTGGCGGAATTCTGTTAGCTATCTGGGTAGACTCATCCTCATCCGTTTCAGGATCGTCCTCTTCATAAACCAATTCCTCTACATTATTTACCAAAATTGGATCTTGTCCTTCTACACCACTAGTACTGTCAAAAAGAACATCTCCCCTAAAAGCACTGAAATCTTGACTTGAGAAATATTGTTGCTGTTCTTCAAAATTACTGTTGGGGTCTAAATCCCTAAGAAAAAAAGTTGAACGAAACACCTTTAAGTCAAAAGGCTTGCTCCTGTCACCAAAAATACTATCCAAATCGAACGTTATCGGAAAATTATTGGGAACAAAATCGTCTCCGGTCCCGTCTTCCTCTGGGTCAAATGGGTCTGAACCTAAAATGCGTTCGTCATTATCAACAACTCCGTCCCCATCTTCATCAGAATTAGGGTCGTCAGGGTCATTATCGAGCCCATCTTCCACACCATCCCCATCTCTGTCTCTCAAAGTAGCTGGTGGTCTCTGAAACGGTATATATAAAGTAACCTTTGCTACTTCTTCGTTTTCTGGTATGGTAGATGCGGAATCATCGTTATCGGCATTATCTTCGGTAGCTTGTGAGGAATCACCAAATGTCGGATTTCCCTGCCCACCTGGCAAGGTAAGCTGAGATGTGATACTTGCTACTCTTTTCCCGTAAATGGGATCATTGAACACGCCCAGTTGATATAAAGGCAGTCCGTTGGTCTGCACCGCATCAATTCCCTTATTGTATGCAAAAACCTCAAAAATCTCACTATCAGTGGTAAAAGGCTCACCGGCCACCACACCTTCTCCTAAAGTTTCCAATTCTTCTTCACAAGAAGCCATTAATATGAGGAAAGTCCCAACTAAAGTTGAAAACTTGATAATCCTAAAAAAAACCATGCAATTTATTTTAAAACTTCCGTATTATAGAAATTTGTGTATGCCTCCTCCGCTTCTTGCAGCGATACGTAAGGCAGTACTGGCTTGGAAAGACTTTCAATATGATTTTTTAACTCATCCGAGACCTCTTCCGAGGCTAAAATAATCGCATCGGAATAATCTACTGCAACTTTTAACAAATTATTATAGTCAGGAGTTGACAACGAGGCTATACTTTCTTCTGAAATGCCATCAAAAGCAATTTTCTTCTTCATTTCACCATCCAGCTCGCCCTCATAACCTTTATCGTAAACCGAAGTCACAATTTTACTATCAGCGAACAAAGGTTCATCTGCATAATAGTTTCTTAAGTATAAAGGTAGCAAGGATGCCATCCAACCATGCACGTGAATGATATCAGGAGACCAATTCAATTTTTTAACTGTCTCCACAACTCCTTTCGCAAAGAAAATGGCGCGTTCGTCATTATCTGAAAACAAATTTCCGTTAGCGTCAGTGAATGTCGCTTTTCTTTTGAAGTATTCTTCGTTATCTATAAAATATACTTGAATACGTTCTTTTGGGATTGATGCAACTTTTATGATCAAAGGCATATCCATATCATTGATGACCAAATTCATCCCCGAAAGGCGAATTACCTCGTGCAATTGATGCCTTCTTTCATTGATATTTCCATATCTAGGCATGAAAATACGTATCTGTCCCCCATTGCTGTTGACCATTCTTGGGGTTTCATAGGACATTAGGGAAACTTGATTCTCTGGGAGGTAGGGTACTAGTTCAGAAGATACAAACAATATCTTTTTACCATTCATAAACACTTTATTTTGCTTGTCTGAAAAACGTAGCTGCAAAAGTACAAAAATTATGCTGATTAGCAGTATTTATAGTATTTTTGCACGTTTTGGAATAACTTTATGCACGTATTTGACCACAAAGGGGAACTTAGATCTTACATAAAAGAAAAGAAGGACGGCAAAAATATTATTGGTTTGGTTCCAACCATGGGAGCGTTGCACCAAGGTCATGTTTCCTTAATAAAGCAAGCGCTTTTCCAGAACGATTTGGTTGTGGTAAGTATATTTGTTAATCCTACACAGTTCAACAAAAAAGCTGATCTGGAAAAATATCCCAGAAATTTACAAGGGGATTTGATCATTTTGGAACACCAATCGGACAATATTATTGTTTTTACTCCCACCGTCGATGAAATCTATGGTGAAAGTATTGTTTCAAACACTTATCAGTTCGATGGGTTGGACAAAGTTATGGAAGGTGAGTTTAGGGAAGGACATTTTGAAGGTGTTGCAACTATTGTTGAGTTGCTGTTGTTAACAATTTCACCGGACAGGGCGTATTTTGGAGAAAAAGACTTTCAACAGCTCCAGATCATCAAAAAGATAGTTGAATCCAAGAACATGCCCATTGAAATAGTTGGTTGCCCAATCGAGCGTGAGCCACATGGGCTTGCCATGAGTTCGCGCAACGAAAGACTATCAAAAGAAGTAAGGATAGAGGCAGGTTTACTATACAAAGTATTGTTATCTGCCAAGAGAAAATTTGGCACAGAAAGTGCAGATGAAATTACAGATTGGGTGAAGTCCCAGTTCAAAAAAAATACTTTATTGGATTTAGAGTATTTTCAGATTGCAGATGAAGCTACTTTGACCCCAATCCTTAAAGTACAACCTAAAAAAAAATATAGGGCATTCATTGCCGTTTATGCGGATGATGTTCGTTTAATAGACAATCTAAGATTGAATTAATTAATTTTGCACAATGCAAATAGAAGTTGTAAAATCCAAAATCCATAGAGTAAAGGTTACCGGTGCTGATTTAAATTATATTGGCAGCATTACTATCGATGAAGATTTGATGGATGCGGCCAATGTCATCAAAGGTGAAAAAGTCCAAATTGTAAACAACAATAATGGTGAGCGATTGGAAACTTATGCAATACCCGGGCCAAGGGGTTCCGGTGAACTAACGCTTAATGGCGCGGCAGCCCGCAAGGTGGCTGTTGGCGATATCCTTATTTTAATAACTTACGCAAGAATGGATATTGAAGAGGCAAAATCATTCAATCCCGCTTTAGTTTTCCCCAACGAAGAAACCAATCTCCTAAAATAGTTTGAGCCGCTCACTCAAGAAATTCCTTAAAATAGCTGTGCCCATACTTATAGGGGCAGGTTTGGTTTTTTATTCTTTTTCTTCAACCTCTCCGGAAGATAGAACTAAAATTCTCGAGTCTATTCAAAATGCGGATTTAAAATGGGTTTTTTTATCAATATTAATTGGTATCCTAAGCCATATATCAAGAGCGGTTCGCTGGAACTATCTTTTAAGTCCTTTAGGGTATAAGCCTAGGTTGATTAACAACGTTCTTATAATTCTTACAAGCTATTTTGCCAATACCTTGGTGCTAAGGTCTGGAGAATTTTTAAGAGCTACCGCATTGACCACTTATGAAAGCGTTCCTTTTGAAAAAGGCTTTGGAACCATTGTTACAGAACGGATTATCGATGTCATCATGCTTATGCTGATTATAGTTACCGCGCTGCTATTTCAGACAGACGTAATCTTGGGGATTCTTCAGGAAAAGGGAATAGGTTTGGTAGGCTCACTGGCGCTCTTGGTTACAGGTATTCTTGGACTTTTGATAGCTATTCGCATTATCAAAAAATCAACTTCCAACTTTGCAGTTAAAGTCAAGAACTTTCTTAGCGGACTTTTGGAAGGCGTTCTAAGCATCTTCAAGATGAAGAACAAATGGGCTTTCATTTTTCACACTTTTTTTATTTGGATTTGTTATATCGCTATGTTCTGGGTCATTAAGTTCACGGTGCCCGAAACCACAAATCTTCCATTAGGTGCTTTTTTGGTTGCATTTGTAGCTGGTGCATTTGCAATGGCGGCCACCAATGGAGGTTTGGGACTTTTTCCTATCGTAGTAACCGCAGCTTTATCGGTCTATGGCGTTAGCAAGACCTCTGGCGATGCTTACGGTTGGATCATGTGGACCGCCCAAACATTGATGGTCGTCATTTTTGGTACAATATCCTTTATTGTATTACCGTTATTAAATAGAAACAGGTAAACCCCAACCACCTAAAACTTGACCAAAATGAAAAGATGTCTATTTTTATTAATAGGCCTACTGTGTTTTAATCTTGGCGCACAGGTAAAAAAAGAGATTTTTGAATCGTTCAAACTCCAGGAAAGAAGAAACGTTTCCTATTATTTTCCAGAAGATTATTCCGAAGAAAAAAAGTATCCCTTGATTTTGGTATTGGATGCCGAATATCTTTTTGACCAAGTAGTGGCCATTTCAAAATTCAACAGTCAATTCCAAGGAATGCCACAGACCATAATTGTTGGCATAGACCAGCTGGAAGATGAACAGCGTTGGGAAGACTGTGCCTTCGATGAAGCAAGTGGTCTGCCTTCAGAAAAAGGAAAACTTTTCTTTGAGTTTTTGGGCATGGAAATCATCCCTTATTTAGATACACAGTACAGCACGGCACCGTTCAAAATGATTATAGGGTATGATGTTACGGCAAACTTTATAAACTATTGGCTTTTTAAGGAGCGTTCACTTTTTAATTCCTATGTGGGCATTTCCCCCCTTTTGGCCCCAGAAATGGAAAGCAGGATTCCAGAGCGTTTATCTACAATGGACAAGCATATTTTCTATACTATTATAGCAGCGGGCAATAGGGATAAAATCACCAATAACCTTCTACAATTGGACAGGGGAATTAAAAGTTTGGCCAAAGAAAACATCCATTACGCTTTGGATGAATATGCTGATGCGAACGAAATTTCCGTTATCACCTACGGTCTGGGAAAGGCTTGGGAAAGAACCTTTAAAATGTTCAAACCCATCAGTCCAAAAGAATATAAGACGGAGATATTGACTTCCGACGAACCGGTCTTTAAATATTTGGAAGATAGATATAACATGATCGAAGAACTGTTCGGTTTTCAAAAACCTGTGGAACTTAATGACATTATGGCCATCTATGCCGCCAGTTTAAAAAAGGACGATGTTGAATCGCTTAAACCGTTGGCTGAACTTTGCAAAAAACAATTTCCTGATACCATGTTGGGCTTTTATATTGAAGGAGAATATTATGAAGAGTTGGGAGAACCCAAAAAAGCGTTCAAAACATTTGAAAAAGCTTTTCAGATGAAAGAAATAGACTTTTTGACCAAGGATATGGCCCTTGAAAAAATAGATGCCCTCAAAGCGGATTTTGGATATTAATTTGGTCAATTGGATTGTTTAGCTGTTCAGATTTCTTGATGTTTGGATTATTGATATTCTAGATTCTTAGAAATTCGACCTGAACTCGTTGTAGGTTCGCATATGACTTTAATTTTTAATCTGCCAATAGTCATATGGTTATATTCTTGAATTCCCTGATTTTTTGGATAGTTGGAATATCCTTATCGAACAAGTGAACATGAAACATTAGGTTGAGCGACCTAATAATCCAGGCTTCCAAAAATCGAATAATCCAAGCCTCTAAAAATCCATCAAAACCAGTATCTTTAGCCAAAACCAAAACGGTTCATGGCAAAGACCAAGACAGCTTTTTTCTGCCAAAATTGTGGTGCACAATACCCAAAATGGACAGGGCAATGTTCTTCTTGCAAACAATGGAATACGATTGTTGAGGAAGTAGTCCAAAAAGAGGATAAAAAAGGTTGGAAAAACACTACAAGTTCTGCCAAGAAAGCTCCAAAACCTCTAAAAATATCCGAAATAACCAATGAGCGTGAAATCCGAATGGATACAAGGGACCAAGAGTTCAATAGGGTCTTGGGTGGAGGTATTGTTCCTGGCTCATTGATTTTATTGGGAGGAGAACCCGGTATTGGAAAAAGTACGTTGCTTTTGCAAATTGCTTTGAAACTTCCCTACAAAACACTCTACGTTTCCGGTGAGGAAAGTCAAAAACAGATAAAAATGCGGGCAGATCGAATTCATCCCGATAGTGAAAGTTGCTATATCCTTACCGAGACCAAAACACAAAATATTTTCCAACAAATCGGTGCTTTGGAACCGGATTTAGTGGTTATCGACTCCATACAAACTTTACATACTGATTATATTGAATCTGCTGCAGGCAGTATATCACAAATACGAGAGTGTACGGCCGAGCTAATCAAATTTGCCAAAGAAAGCAATACTCCCGTTGTTTTGGTCGGTCATATCACCAAAGATGGAACCATTGCCGGACCAAAGATTTTAGAACATATGGTGGATACCGTTCTTCAATTTGAAGGGGATAGAAATTATGTATACCGGATTCTTCGCTCTCTTAAAAACAGGTTTGGTTCTACTGCAGAATTGGGAATTTATGAAATGCAGGGAAGCGGATTGCGCGAAGTGAACAATCCATCTGAAGTACTCATTTCTAAAAATGAAGAAGATCTTAGTGGTACGGCAATTGCAGCAACCGTTGAAGGCATGCGACCATTGTTGATTGAAATTCAGGCCTTGGTAAGCACGGCAGTCTATGGAACTCCGCAACGCTCTGCAACGGGCTTTAATGCCAAACGCCTGAATATGCTTTTGGCCGTTCTTGAAAAAAGGGCAGGCTTTAAGTTGGGAGCAAAAGACGTGTTCCTAAATATTACAGGTGGAATTTCTGTTGATGATCCCGCTATTGATTTAGCTGTGGTTGCGGCCATATTGTCCAGCAATGCAGATATTCCCATAGAAAAGGGGACCTGTTTTGCCGCAGAGGTAGGACTTGCGGGAGAAATACGGCCGGTGCAGCGGGTAGATCAGCGTATTCTTGAAGCCGAAAAATTGGGATTTACTACAATCTATGTGTCCAAAAGCAATAAAATTGGTATTAAAAACACCTCCATTCGGTTACGGTTGGTATCAAAGATTGAGGATGTGGTCAATGTCCTGTTCATTTGATTTTACATGGGTTCAATATCAAATAAACAAAATCGATATTACTTCGAGCGCAGCCGATAAGTCTTTAAAATGAGACCTCTTCAATAGGTCTCGACTGCGCTCGACCTGATAAAATTTTAAATAGTTGAAAAAAAATCAAACACCGGAATACATATAGAACTGATGTAAGTTAAGGTGCTGGATTTGGAATGTCGTTATGAATCTCCTCAATGCCCTTTAAAACCTCATCGGAAAGTTCAACATCGATACTCCCAATGTTTTCCTTTAACTGCTCCATGGTCGTGGCACCTATAATGTTACTGGTAATAAAAGGTCTCGTATTTACAAAAGCTAAAGCCATCTGTGTAAGGCTCAAATCATTATCCTTGGCCAATTGGTTATATTTTTCGGTAGCCCGTGTAGCATTGTCCCCACTGTACCTGTTATAATTGGGAAAAAGCGTAATCCGTGCCTTCCTAGGTTTGACTTCGTCGAGATATTTTCCACTCAGCACTCCAAAACCAAGTGGGGAATAGGCCAAAAGCCCAATATTTTCACGCATGGAAACTTCAGACATTCCAACTTCAAAGAGCCTATTCAACAGATTATATGGATTTTGAACGGTCAGCATTCTGGGCAAACTTCTGTGCACTTTGCTTTCTTCCAAAAAACGCATGGTGCCCCAAGGACTTTCGTTGGAAATTCCAACTTGCCTAATTTTTCCTTCGGAAACCAAATCACGTAATGTCTCCAAAACTTGATGAATGTTGTCCTCCCAAGCATCAATGGCATGTGCATTGTATCCTCGCTGTCCAAAATAATTGGTGTTTCGTTCCGGCCAATGAAGCTGATAAAGGTCAATATAATCGGTTTGCAATCTTTCAAGACTGCCCTCGACCGCATTGATAATCGCGTCTTTTCTAAAACCTGTTGTTCTTATAAATTGGGCCGGACCACCTCTTCCCGCTATTTTAGTGGCCAATACCACCTTATCCCTGTTTCCTGTTTTTTTGAACCAGTTTCCTATCAACTCTTCGGTGACCGCGTAAAGCTCTTTTTTGGCAGGGATGGGATACAGCTCTGCCGTATCAAAAAAATTGATGCCCTCCTCCAGAGCATAATCCATTTGTTCATGGGCCTCTTCTTCATTGTTCTGTCTTCCCCAGGTCATGGTGCCCAAACAGATTTTGCTCACTTTGATGTCAGTATGCGGGAGTCTGGTGTATTTCATCTAGCTATCTTTTTAGAATTGCAAAAATACTCAATAGTTGAACCCAACATTTAAAGCAATTGTTATTTTTCAATTTCCAACAAAATTGGACAATGATCGCTATGCTTGGCATCAGATAAAATAACAGATCTTTTCAATCTATTTTTTAAGGTCTCGTTTACCATACCATAATCCAGTCGCCAGCCCTTATTGTTGGCTCGCGCATTGGCACGATAGCTCCACCAGGTATAATTGTCCGGTTCTGTATTAAAATGTCTAAAACTGTCAATAAAGCCGCTATCAATAAAATTCCCTATCCATTCCCGCTCCACGGGCAAAAACCCGGATACATTTTTATTCCGAACGGGGTCGTGAATGTCAATGGCCTCATGGCAAATATTGTAGTCCCCACAAACTATCAAATTGGGACGCTCTTTTCTAAGTACATCGGAATATTTTTGAAAATCTGCCATATACGTTAGTTTGTGTTCCAACCGAACAATATTGGTACCAGAGGGAAGGTACATACTCATTACGGAAATATCCTCAAAATCAGCTCGGATATTCCTCCCTTCAAAATCCATATAGTCGACCCCCGTACCATATTCTACGTGGTCCGGTTTTTTCTTGCATAACAGTGCCACCCCACTATATCCTTTCTTCTGGGCACTGAACCAGTAATGAAAATTATACCCGGCCGCTTCAAAAAGAGAAACATCCACTTGTTCTTTCATGGCCTTGATCTCTTGAAGGCAGACCACATCCGGGTCCACAGCTTGTAACCATTCGATAAAACCTTTGTTCAAGGCCGCTCTAATTCCGTTGACATTGTAGGATACGATCTTCATCTTCAAATTTTTGTTAAAAATAGCCATTGTGTTTCGCTATTTAAAATTCGACTTTTCAACGGACATGGTTTAAATTTGAATTGTGGAACGTTAATTGATTCCTACTGCTGGATTTAAAAACGAAAATCATGAAAAAACTCTTTTTCTTAGGTCTTTTTCTTTCTTGTTATTTCATGAATGCGCAAGCCTATCCAAGATTTGACAACGACCACGAAGTAAAATTGAACGCTGGTCTTTTTCTGGTTACAGGTGCCGTAGAGGGTTCGTACGAATATTTTCTTGGTGAGGATACCAGTATTGGCGGTACGGTATACTTTAATAGCGATGCCACGGAATACAACGGCGACTTTGGAATTGGTACCAATTTTAGGGCCTATTTTGGTTACCAGCCCCGTAGTGGTTTTTTTGCCGAAGCTTTTGGCCTGTATTACACCGGCGAGGATGAAGTTGATGACCCTAATGCCCTTAGGAACAACGACTATAGTACATTAGCACTGGGTCTGGGTCTGGGAAATAAATGGGCAACACGAAGCGAAAAATTTACCTTGGAAATCTTCGGTGGTTTTGGAAGAAACATCAATCCAGAGGATTTTCAGGATACCTTTATGTATCGAGGTGGACTCGCCATTGGTTTTAGGTTTTAATACCTATTTTTAAATTTAATTTCTTTCCATGACTGCCCTATTATTGATCGATGTACAGCTAGGTTTACAAGAAACCGATTACTATGGAGAAGAACGTAGTAATTTAAATGCAGAAAAAAACTGTAGCAAACTACTTGATGAATTCAGAAAGGGAAACTTGCCCTTATTTCATGTTCAACACTGCTCCACAAACCCTGAATCTCCCTTACACCCCACCAAAAAAGGAAATGCGTTTCATCCTTTGGTTGCGCCAAAAGATGATGAACCGATCATACAGAAAAACGTGAACAGCGCTTTTATAGGAACCGTACTGGAATCCCAACTTAAGGCAAAAGGGATTACACATTTGGTCATCGCCGGATTGACCACGGAGCATTGTGTTTCTACCTCAACGCGAATGGCTTCAAATCTTGGCTTTAAAACAACATTGATTTCAGATGCCACGGCCTCCTTCAATAAAATTGGAATTGATGGGGAACCCATATCCGCAAAGACCGTTCATCAAATTGCGTTGGCCAATCTTAAAGACGAATTTGCAACTATAAAAGATACAGCGACACTCCTGCAAGAACTGGACAATTAGTCGTAATTTTATTTCGTCTTCATTATGGATTCATGAATTAATATTGTGAGACCCTGAAATGAATTCAGGGTGACGCCTTAACCTTTATAACTATAAAAAGAAATGATTCTATATTATTATACCAGTATTAAATCCAACTGTCACATCGAGCGCAGTCGAGATGTTTTTGTCAACCTTTCGACTGCGTTCAAGGAGACAAAAAGCACATTACAAAAGTATTATAATAGTTTCTGGTACAATTTCGGATAAGAAAAAAGAAATTTAAACACTCCCCATCATTCAAGACCTTTTATGTTTCGCTTAGCCATTGTTTCCTTTTTAAGTTTCATCATGAATTTTTTACCAGTATCAGCCCAAGAAAAACCACTTAGAATTGGTGTTGCAGGGCTTACCCATACCCACGTGCACTGGATTTTGGGACGGGACGATATCGGTGATATCGAAATCGTGGGAATTGCGGAACCCAACCGGGAGCTGGCCGAACGCTACGCAAAACAGCACGGCTACTCCATGGATTTGGTGTACAACTCCCTTGAAGAAATGATCATCGCAACACAACCCGAGGCAGTGACCGCCTTTGGTACCATCCATGAGCATTTGGAAGTGGTCGAAACCTCTGCCCCAAAAGGAATCCATGTAATGGTTGAAAAACCGTTGGCGGTCAGTTTGGCACATGCCAAAAAAATGAAAACCTTGGCGGAAGAAAACAGCATTCACCTTTTGACCAATTATGAAACCACTTGGTATCCTACCAATCACAAAGCAAAGGAATTGTTGAAAGCGGGCAGCATAGGTGATTTGAGAAAGGTCACGGTTCGTGACGGGCACCGAGGTCCTGCAAAACTGGGAATCAACAGTGAGTTTTTGGATTGGTTGTTGGACCCGGACGCCAACGGAGGAGGCGCCATCATGGATTTTGGATGTTACGGAGCCAATTTATTGACTTGGTTGAAAAATGGTGAAAAACCAAATACGGTAACTGCGGTAACCCAACAGTTGCAGGCGAAGAACAACCCAAAGGTAGATGATGAGGCTACCCTTATTCTCACCTATAATGATTCTCAGGCAATAATAGAGGCCTCTTGGAACTGGCCCATTGGTAGAAAGGATATGGAAATCTATGGTATTACCGGAGCACTTTATGCGGACAATAGAAATGAATTACGTATTCGTATCGCGGAAGGTTATGATGGTTTTTCCGAAGAAAAAATGAACCTTGCTGAGCGGGAATATCCATTGAACGACCCCTTTTCCCTATTGGCGACCGTAGTAAAAGGGCAACACCAACTTGCTCCCTACGATTTGTCCTCTTTGGAAAACAATATGGTGGTCATGGAAATTTTGGACGCTGCAAGGGAAAGTGCCAAAAAAGGAAAAACAATCAACCTGAAGAAATAGTGTTCCCCCAGCCCATGAGAAATCTTTGTCTAAGTCTTTGTTTTTTATTTTTTATTAAAAGTTGGTGTCAGCAAGTAAAAAACGATACCCTCACCCGCTTGGATGAAATCATCTTGACCGAGGAGGTTATTTCAAAAAAAGCAGTTGGGATTACTCCTTCCTCAGCTATCGGCACCGAAACTTTTGAACGGTTCAACCCCGTGGACATTCCTTCGGGGATAAATCAAATATCTGGGGTTTATGTACTTTCAGGTGCGCTCAACACCAATCGTATCACCATTCGTGGGGTTGGGGCACGCACGCCTTTTGGCACCGACAAACTGCGTCTATATTTTAATGGAATTCCCGTGACCAACGGAACGGGTTTCTCTACCATTGAAGCTTTTGACTTGGAAAATTTGGGATCGCTTGAAGTTATTAAAGGACCCAAAGGAACAGCCTACGGTGCCAATCTGGGTGGCGCCATTCTCTTGAATACCAAACTTGCCCGCGAAGGAACAACCCGATTGGGTAACAATTTTACCGCAGGTTCCTACGGTATGTTCAAAAACAATGTCTCCGTCAGTCATCAAGATAAGGGATTCGGCATTAAAGTGAGCTACAATCGTTTGGAGACAGATGGTTTTCGGCAGAACAATCGCTTTGTTCGGGATGGGATTCTGGTCAATTCCAATCTTGCCCTGAGTTCAAAAAGCACCCTCGGCATTTTGGTCAACCATATCGATTACAATGCACAAATTCCCAGTTCTTTAGGGGAAACCGATTTTAGGGAAGACCCACGCAGGGCGGCCGCCAATTGGTTGGCCGCAAGAGGTTTTGAAGCCAATAAATATACCTTGACCGGCTTGTACCATCACTATCAAATTACGGATAAGCTAAAGAACACTACCAGCGTTTTCTATACCTATCTCGATAAAAATGAACCGCGACCGTTCAATATTCTGGAAGAAATTACCAACGGGTTTGGGCTACGAAGTCTTTTTGAAGGAAATTTTGGGAAGGCAGAATACGTTCTGGGCGGGGAACTGTACAAGGACGAATACGAATGGAGCACTTTTAGGAATCTATTTAGAGACCGTGATGGTGATGGTAGCTTTAGGGGGAATCAAATCAGTGAAAACAAGGAATTTAGGACGCAGCTCAACCTCTTTGGAACGCTAACCTATCCATTTTCGGCACAATTCTCGGCACAAATGGGGCTTACTTATAACAAAACGGATTACGACTTTCGGGACTTGTTCAACACGGGTGCGGACAACACCTCTGCCGAACGAAACTTTGATGATATCCTGCTCCCCAGTTTTGGCTTGCGCTATACCTTCGCCAACGGAAATATATACGCCAATGTGAGCCGTGGATTTTCCAACCCCAGTTTGGAGGAAACCCTTACCCCGGACGGCATCATCAATCCCGATATTGCCCAAGAAACGGGAACCAGTTATGAATTGGGCAGTAAAATCAATCTTTTTGACCGAAAATTGGTCATTGGAGCAACGCTCTACCGGATGGATATTAAAAATCTTTTGGTCGCCCAACGCGTGGGCGAAGACCAATTTGTGGGCCGAAATGCGGGGGAGACCCGCCACCAGGGTCTGGAACTGGATGCCAAATACCAAATCCCCATTGCCAAAAAGATATTGCTTTCCCCGTATATTGGCTATACCTTGAACGACCATCGCTTTGTGGATTTTGTAGATGGTGATGCTGATTTTTCGGGCAATCCGTTGACAGGTGTTCCAAGACACCGTATTAGCTCGGGTATTGATTTTATGTATATGGAAGGACTTCGTGCAAGCTTGACCCACCTGTATGTGGACGAAATTCCATTGACCGATGCCAACACCTTACAAAGTGAGGCGTTTCATGTTTTTAATACCCGCTTAAATTACCGCACCCCTATTGGCAAACATTTCTCCTTAGGCTTAAATTTTGGCGCCAATAACCTCTTCAATACCCGGTTTGCGCAATCGGTGTTGATCAATGCCAATAGTTTTGGTGGAGCGGAACCCCGTTACTTTTATCCTGGGAACGATAGGAACTATTTTGGTGGAGTGCGGTTGGGGTATCTTTTTTAATATAGATAGGATTAACTCCATAAAATCTTATGCTTTTCTACTATATTTATAGATGTCTAGATAAACCAATTTTAATAAAATAAAGTTTGCTAAATGCTATGAATAGAAATCTCTTGGTTTTAGTCACTCTCTTAGTTTGTTTTCTTTATTCCTTTGGGCAAAATTCCGAGACTACAACTATCCAAACTGATACACTTTTTTATCCTAATTACCCCGAAGGAGTTTATGTTAACAAGTCCGATTTTATAAAAAAGACTCCAAGTCAATTTGATGGCGTATAAGCAGTAAGCCTTTTTGGAAGAGACAGGCTTCCTGAAACTTCCAAAGTGCATAATTGCTATTTCTTTTCAGAGAAAACCTCTCAAAAGATTAAAAATGTATTTGCCATATCTTACAACGGTAACCTGTATTTCCAAATTAAAGCAATACTCAAAAACCGGAACAAAGATGATAGAGCTCAAAGTTCAAGCTTACAGAATTCATTTGTAAGGGCCATCATGGGTGGTGAAAACTATTTATATACCGAAGCCGAATTGGTCAACAAATGGGCTGCAGGTACTGCCGTAAACTTTGGAGTCGCTGGAGGGGCGGTTTATCAAGGTCTTATAAAAGGAAAAGGAATAGTTTGGGACTTCAAAAATAAGGAGTTCAATATTTTTAAATCCTGTAAGGACTATAATGAATTTATTGAACCCAAACTTGAAAATGCTGTACAGCAATGTGAAAAACATCAACCAGATATGCTGCAAGTAAGAGAAGCTATTTCAATAATCAAATGATTCGTTTAGAACAACGATACCTATCAGGCCTTTACTATTTGATTAAAGAGGCTTTCTTTACGATCCATAAACTATAATTATAGAGCTTAACTATTTTGGTGGAGTGCGGTTGGGGTATCTTTTTTAAGCATACATTTCTTACTTATATGCGCCCAAGCTGAACCGGGATAACTGGGTATTTTTAAAAGGATGTGGACAACGGTATGCTTAAAAAGTGTTGATAATCAAAAAAGAATAGGTTATCATAATTTACCTAAAAACGTGTAAGATAACCTAAGATTCTCTTTGGATATACTTACCTTTTTGGCTAGGTTTATATATACAAACGATGATGTCGAATTCGGCTGAACGTTATAATATTATACTGACTTACTGAAATCTCTTTATTTTTTTCCCTTCTTTTTTTAGCTTGTTTACGGATTAAAAAGAATTTCAAATAAAATTAAAACCCTATATAATATGAAATCACTTGAAATTATTTTTAGTCTTATAGCTGCAATTTTAACCGCTTTTGTATCATATAAGTGGAAAAACATAGACATACTAGGTAAAATCACATTAATAGCTGTTATAATTGCTACGATATTTATTGCTATAAACTCTTTCAGACAAACAAAAAAGGAAGCCTTAATTGAAAGGGTAAATGCTAAATTTGGGGATATTAAAACTAGCAGCTCACCAAGAATGCAAATAAAACTGGGAGATAAAGAGTGGGCTGCAGGGTTTGTTACTGTTAGTGGTGTGTTTAGAATAGGTAATTATGGCCCTTGGTTTAAATTAGGTTATGAAAATAATACATTATTAATTAATTTCATAATAAGAGATTTAAACGGAAAAGTTATAGCAGTAATAGAAGATAACGTATGGACTATTTTTGATAATAACTATGAATATAATAATGACGACACTACCTTTGAAATGGTTACTAAAGGAGAAAGAAAGGTGTTTTTTCAAATTAAATATAGAAAAGGGGAGGCTTATTTAACTGGATTTTTATTAGATGAAAAAGCTAATGGATTTGCTATTTATGGTATGGAGAAGGGTAAAGGCACTAAGGTAAAACCGATAGGAGAAAACAAGCAAAATGCTCCAACTCCAACCGATTTAAATATCCCTCGAATATTCAAGTATCCGAGGGGTAAATATTTAGGTGTTAAATTATGATTTTTTATTGTTTTTCAACGCTATCTGAATATTGATAAGCATTAGTAATAAACAAATTACTGCTAAATATATTTTAATTATTTCCATAGTTTTATCTTTTTAAATTGTTATTATAAATAATTATATAGATTTTGTTATCTTTTGCTTCCGACTGTCAGCAATCTGCCCTCCCTCAAAAAATAAAGTATTCAGTATGTCAATGAACTTTTGAACTGATAAAGTACTGTCAACAACATGGTATATAATTAATTGCTAGTTCAGTTCTTACTTACGAAAATTCTTCCGAATTTTCTAGTCCGTTTTTATTTGCTATTTTAGTGGTTTAACCACGCAACGAAATCATACACAAACAAGTTCAGGTCAATTCGGCCGGTGCCGACCCGCGTTGCTATATTTTGCTTCGCAAAATCCCGCCCCACGGGAAATCGACCTGAACGGAAGCACTGTACCAAATTGGTTTTCCCCCTCTCCAGGTCCGGCGCACGGCCGGATAAGACAGCGCGCAGGGTCGAACTGACACGAACACCTGGCCATAAGCAATTTGGCACGGCCTTACCCGTATTTTGCCCTTTATGGCTATCTTGGATACCCAACAGAACAAAATCCACGGCCGCACTGCGTATAGCGCTTCCGTTGTGTGCAATTTGAGCAAAATTTTGTTATAATACCAATTTTTGGTATATTTGAGAAAAATATGTCAAATGAACAAAAACACATCAATATCACTCGGAAACTATTTTGACCAATTCGTTCAAAGCCGAATAAGTGAAGGAAGATTTAAAAACGTTAGTGAGGTCATACGTGCTGGACTAAGACTTTTAGAGGAAGAAGAAAGTAAAGTCATTGCATTAAAAAACGCAATACAAGAAGGAATTGACAGCGGAATTGCTCACGATTTTGACCCAAAAAAACATTTGGAATCTTTAAAAGCGAAAAAGCGCTCGAATGGTTGAATATAAACTGACCAACAAAGCTGTCGAGGATTTATCTAAGATTTGGGACTATACATTTGAAGTCTGGTCTGAAAAACAAGCTGACAAATATTACGATGGACTAATTTCTAACTGTGAAGAAATCGCAGAAAATCCAGAGTTGGGAAAAAACTATGAAGGAATATCCAAACAACTTCTCGGAATGAAAACAAATCGACACATAATATTTTACAGAACGGCGGAAAAAAATTATGTTGAAATAACGAGGATATTGCACGAACGAATGGATTTAAAGAACAGAATAACCGAATAAAAACTGCACACAACAATGGCTATAAGTAATTGCTTGTTCTCGCCTACTTCTGAAAATCCTCACGGATTTTCAGTTCGGTGTGTACTTGCAAAAGTTAGTGCTAAACCACGCAACTGTTCATAGCCGAGACCGTTAGCCACAATTAGAAAAAATGAACGGAATAACATTTATAGAGAATTATATTGACAATCCAACCGAATTGTTTAATAGTTTAAAAAACAATGTTGAATGGGATGAGAGAATGTCTGCTCGCAAAACAGCGAGTTACGGAAAAGCATATAATTATTCTCAAATTAGTTATCCTTTTCAAGAGTTTACGGCTGAATTGAATGAAATAATTGAAAAGATAAATAACACACTGAATTTCAAACCGAATAATTGTTTAATTAATTACTATTTGGGCGGTAAATCTAAAATGGGATTTCACTCTGACCAAACAGATATTTTAGAGGAGAATACAGGAGTTGGAATAGTTTCTATTGGAGAAACCAGAATATTAAGGTTTAGGAATATTGAAAATCGCGATATAATAAAAGACTTTGAACTTCCTTCAGGTTCATTCATTTATATGACAAATGAATTACAAGACGAATGGCAACACTCAATTCCGAAATCTGAAACTGAAAACGGAAGAATGAGTTTGACATTTAGAAAGATAAAATAACTGTGGCTAACAATGGCTATAAGTAATTGCTAGTTCTCGCCTACCCTTCGGCTCCGCTCAGGGCTGGCTAAATCCACTCGGAATTGCTAAAGTCCGTGCCAAACCGAAAAACAGTAACTTAAAAACCGTAACCTACGGCTATACGAGACCGTTAGCCTTCATTCAACCAAACTTAACTCAATGAAAAAAAATATCTACGGAATTATAATTACTATTATCAGTATCATAAATATGCTCTTTATGATTTTCTGCTTCTTGGTTTACGATATGGGACTGAATAACAATATCTACATAATTGGCGGAACTATAATTTCAATCGGACTTTTAATTTTATTGTTCAAAAACAACGTCTATGGATACATTGGAACTATAATCTTTTATGGAATTCAAATGTTCGGAACTGAATTGATTTTCGAAAATTTTCGATATGGATTAATTCTGCGTTCTGAATCTGATGGTAGCGTAAATTCGACTGACTTTCAATTGGATTTAAATACAACAGCGATACTTTTGGTTATTTTAGGAATATTGGGCTATTTGAGATATAAAAAACTGACTGAATTAAAAGCGGAATCTAAAACTGAATAAAAAACGAAAGGCTAACAATGTATAACCGCAATTACGGCGGATTCGACTACCCTTCGGCTACGCTCGGGGCTGGCTGAATCCACTCGGAATTGTTAAAGTCCGTGCCAAACCAAAAAACAGTAACTTAAAATCCGTAACTGACGGTTATACGAGACCGTTGTACACCATCAATGAAAAACCTGCTTGCAAGTATAATTACCCTTCTGATTTTTAATAATTCCTTTGCTCAAAAAAGTGAATCTGAATTATTGAAAAATTATGAATTCTATGTTGAGAAAAACATAGAAATGGGAAAATGGAGTTCTAAATTTTATCTTATAAACGGAATTGTTTCAGTACGAGAAAATTATTGGAAAAATGAACTACGAAGCCGAACGGAATTTGAATACGACCGATTTGGAAATGTAGAACGTGAAACAAATACCTTTGACATCAACAAAGGACAGATAAACGATATTTCAAACCTTAAATTGGAATATTATGACTCATTGCTTGTAAGAAAGAAATTTGATTTTGGAATGACCGAAAAATATTCTGACTTCAACAAATTGGGAAAACCCAAACTGATTGAAAGAATTGAGGAATCTGATTTCAAAGCTTGGCCTTATAAAGAACTGGTGGAATATGATAAAAAAGGAGATATTATTAAATCAACAGAATTCAGTACTTACGACGATTTGAACGGAAAAACTGTCAACGAAAAAGCTACATCATATTATAAATATGACGACCGAAATAGTGTGATTGAAATTCACAGAGAATATGAACCAACACAAGAATTTCCAATCCCAATGACAGGAGGACCTTTTTTGTATGAGTATGAGTATTTCAGATACAAATATAACAGGATTGGCCTTTGGACTAAAAAGTATAAATCAGTAAATGGAAAAGAATATCTTGTTGCTAGAAGAAAATATAAATAACAGTGTACAAAATTCTATAACCGCAATTACGGCGGATTCGACTACCCCTCGACTACACTCGGGGCTGGCTGAATCCACTCGGAATTGATAACGTCAGTGCTAAGACGAAAATTGACGCATATTAACCCGTAACTGACGGTTATACGAGACTGTTATGTCTTATTTTTGAATAAAAAAGTATAAAGAATTATGAAACACATATTAATATTCTTCACTATGCTTAGTGTTTTAGTAACAAATGCCCAAGAAAAATTTGCAGACGGTATTATCTGCACCGTTGACTATAATGAATATGGGCTTACATTCATAACTGAAAATTGGATCTGTTTTACTAAATCTGAGGATAGAAATACACTCATGTTTTCTAGGTATGAAAATAATTCATGGACAAAACCAATCATAGCTCCATTCTCAGGAGTATATCCTGATGAATATCCTAGATTTGATAGAACTACAAGCAGATTATTTTTTGCATCTAAAAGACCATCCGAGAATGACAAAATTAAAGCCTCCAATGACATCTGGTATGTAGAGTTGAAAAATGATATGTGGTCAAAGCCAATTCATTTGGAAGGAAATTTCTCCACCAATGGAATTGAGAGTGGAGCGGAAAGTTCTAATGGCATAATCTATTTCCATTCGGATCGAAAAGGAAAAGGATTGAATGACGTTGATATATACTCATTACCGTTAGGAGCAACAGAAGATTCGGCAAAGTATATATCAGTAAGTAGTGAAAAAGTTGATGGCGAACCGTATATTTTTAATAATGGTAATGCAATGCTATTTATGAGCGCGGGACATAATACTGTAGGTAATGGCGATATTTTTTTAACTCTTTTTGAAAATGATGAATGGACGACCCCGACTCCAGTCGATACAACAGGCAAGGTAAATACAATTGATTGGGAATATTCGCCTGTTCTTTCTCCTGATTTGAAAACTCTCTATTTCACGAGATACGTAAATGGACAAGCAGACATATTTCAAATTGATGTTAAATTATTATCAAATAAGGAACTGCAAAATATTGCTAATCTAAATTAATAAGACATAACACTGTATATAAAATCATAGCACCATGCGGGATGCTACGCTTCATATACTAAACGTTGTATCCAATAGCCCCAAACCCTTAATAATTAATTCGGTACCTTTTCAGAATGAAATATTCTAAAAGCGCACTGCTCATTCTGGGAACTATCCTTTTTTTTTCGATTTCTTCATGTAAAAACAACACACCGAATCCAAATTTAACATCATTAAACCTATTGCGAGGAGAACTACAATTATGTGGTAACGGACAATTTGGAGATGTCAACTTTTCTGAATCCTGTAGCTACGAAACAAGAGAAACCTTTAATCTTGCCATTTCTTTGCTCCACTCCTTTGAATATATTGAAGCAGAAAAAGCATTTGTTAAAATAATAGACAAAGACCCAGATTGTGCCATGGCTTACTGGGGCGTAGCAATGAGTATTTATCATGGATTATGGGCACCTCCAACGAACTCCGTTTTAGAAAAAGGAGTAAAGCTTATAGCAATAGCTCAAAAATTACCTAAATCTAAAAAAGCGAAACAATATTTAGACGCCATAGGTTCTTTTTATAAGAACTGGGAATCAGTCGATAACCAAACCCGAAAGCTTGCTTATGCCCAAAAAATGAAAGAGATGTATGAAGAAAATAGCGAGGATACCGAAGTAGCTGTATTCTATGCCTTGGCGCTTCGTGCATCTGCAATAGCCTCAGACAAAACCTATTCAAAACAACGTGAAGCTGGAAAAATTTTAGAAGATTTGTTCAAAAAGGAACCGAACCATCCGGGTATTGCACACTATATTATTCATTCCTATGATTATCAAGAATTGGCCAAACTAGGATTGAGTACAGCCAGACGCTATGCAGATATTGCTCCAAATTCTGCCCACGCCCAACATATGCCATCACATATTTTTACACGTTTGGGACTTTGGGATGAATCAATTGACACTAATCTCAATTCTGCCGAATCAGCAGTTTGTTATGCTGAAAGTATTTCACCCGGAGCACATTGGGATGAAGAAGTACATGCCATGGGATATTTGGTTTATGCCTATCTGCAAACAGGGAATAATAAACTTGCTTATGAACAATACGAGTATCTTAAATCTTTTAAGGAAATCTTTCCGCCTAACTTTAAAATTGCATATACAGCAGCGGCGATTCCTGCTCGTTTAGCCGTGGAAAACAAAAATTGGAAAGAGGCTGCACATCTTGAATTGCCTCAATTTGCGGGATTAGAGTGGCAACAATTCCCCTGGCAAAAAGCATTACTTCATTATGCAAAAGCTCTGGGAAATATTCATGTTAATAATATAGAAGCGGCTCAAAACGAACTTGATTTGCTACGTTCTTTTGAAAAGGAGTTGATAGATTTGAAGGACGCTTATAAAGCAAATCAAGTCGCTATCCAAATTAAAACCATAGAAGCATGGCTCCAACTAAAAAAAGGGAATAATGACGAAGCCATATCCTTAATGATTACTGCGGCAGATATGGAAAGTTTAACCTCAAAACATCCTGTAACTCCGGGTGAAATCTTACCAGCGGATGAACTTTTAGCTGATATGCTCTTGGCTTTAAATAAACCTCAAAAAGCTTTAACTGCTTACGAAGTAAATTTAGATAGACGTCCAAACAGATTCAATGGCATTTATGGTGCAGCAATAGCAGCGAAACAATCTGGTAACATGGAAAAAGCAACATTATATTTTGAAAGTTTACTTGCACTAACAGAAAACGTAGTTAGCGATAGACCAGAAATTAAAGAGGCAAAAGATTTTCTTAAGAAGAAAATTATTTGATATGAGACTCAATATATCACATTCAATATTTATTGTCTTTGCAATTTGTTGTGTATTTTCTTGTAATCAAATAAAAGAGTTACCAGTTTATAATCCATCAGATTTTAATCCAGAATTGGTAGATGTAAGTTTACATAACACAAATAAAAATCATACGGTTGGAGACTTTGAATTGATAAATCAGAATGGAGATACGATAACTCAAGACCATTATAAAGATAAAATATATGTGGTCGATTTCTTTTTTACGAGTTGCCCAACCATTTGTCCAATAATGACAACTAATATGGCTGAACTTCAAAATGAATTTTTAAAAAATGAAGACATTATGTTCTTGTCACTATCCGTAACACCTGCTATCGATAGTATTTCAGTTCTAAAAAAATATGCCAAAGAAAATGATGTGATAGACTCTAAATGGAATATAACTACCGGCAATAAAAAACACATTTATGAATTAGCCAGAAAAAGTTATTTCGCTGTTGTAGAGCAAGGCGATGGAGGTCTCCAAGATTTTATTCATACACCTAACTTTATATTGGTGGACAAGAAAAAACAAATACGCGGAATGTATGATGGAACAAATGACAAAGAAATCGAACGGTTAGTAAATGACATGCGTATTTTGACAAACTAATTATTATCAAATTCTACTGGGTATAACACCGTGCATAGCTCATTGCAGCTAAATTCTCAATCATAATTCTTTGCAAATTACTATCTTTCGGTCACTGCAGTAAATAATAGCTCACTTACCGCAATAAGCCGTATACAAAGCGTTGAGCCACAATCCCTGCGGTCGCTCAGACCGTCCCGAACACATCGGGGACTGCTCTCTGGGCTATTGTGGTACAAAGGCCAGGCTGTTAGGCACAAGCTGAAAAAAACGTTGTAACACCATTAAAAAATTTGCATCTAAATGATAAACCAACACAAGATGCATAATCCACTCGAAAAAATAGACCTAAAGAATACAGACTTTGAATTAGTGAAAAGTTCCTTGAATGGAGACCGAATAGCACTAGATAAACTGATAAAAAAGCATCAACCATTTATTTATAATGTTGCTTGGAAAATGTCACACAATCCAAACGATGCCAAAGATTTAACACAAGAAGTTTTGATTAAGGTAATAACCAATCTCTCAAAATTCTCTTTTAAAAGTGCTTTTCCAACTTGGCTGTACCGAATTGTAGTGAATGAATTTCTACAAACAAAAAGAAAGAATAAAAATCCCCAGTTTGAATCTTTCGAACATTATGGAAATACGCTAGACAATATCCCCAATCCAGAGCTCAACAAACAAGAAGAGATAGCATATGCAGAGCTTTCAAAAGAAATGCAAATTAGTTGTATGTCTGGAATGTTGATGTGTTTAAATGAAGAGCAAAGGCTTATTTATATTTTAGGCGATACATTCAATATCGACCACAATTTAGGAGCAGAGATTTTTGAAATTTCCCCACAAAACTTTCGAATAAAGTTACATAGGTCAAGAAAAGAACTTTACAACTTCATGAATAATAAATGTGGTTTGGTCAATAAGGCTAATCCTTGTCGTTGTCCAAAGAAAACCAAAGCGCTCAAAAAAATTGGCTTTTTAAATGAAAACAAGATGCTTTTTAATGTTAAGACAGCTAAAAAAATTAAAGATTTTGCATCAGAAAATCACGTAGAACTGATGGAGACAATTGAAGACAAATACACTTTGCTATTTAGAAATCATCCTGCTAAAAAACATTTTGGTAAAGAGACCATAATTGACGAATTATTAAATGATGATGACCTAATGAAGCATTTGCGACCTTAAAAAGGTACAATCCATTTTATGTAAAGCCTTTTGAATTCAAATCAAAAGGCTTTTTTGTTTTGTAACACCACCAGCAATCTTGTATCCAACTAATAAACTCAAAACAGTTTGTTATGAAAACAATGATATCAATAATGTTAATAATCATAACAAGCTGTACGAATGCGCAAATAAAAAAACCAAAAACTATGCTTGCAGACAAAATTATGCCAAATGAATATGGACAAGCCATTCTATTCTATACTGATAAAGCAGATAAAGGAACAACCATCTTAGAAGTATTAGAAAATTCAAAACAAGCAATGAAACAATACCTTCAATCTATTCCAGATGATAAAATAGATTATCAATATGCTAACGGTAAATGGACCGTAGCAGAAGTAATACAACATATAATAAGTTATGAACTGATAATGACGGAAAGAGCCTTGGTTGTAGCAGGCATCAAAACCGACTCGCTAAAATTTACATTCTATACACAATCAACTACCGTAGCAGGAGCAAAAAATAAATCAAAGCAAGAACTACTCGAAGAGTTTACAAATGTACGAGAGAATACCATCGAAGCTTTTAAGTCATTAACAGATGGAGAACTTAAAACTGTTGGAACCTTGGATGGCAACATAGCTTCTGTACGAATGATTGGACTTTGTATTTCTGGACATCAAACCCATCATTTTAATGTTTTGAAAAACCGATATGGACTTTTGTAACACCTCTCTAACTCTTGTATCTAAACTATGAACATAAAAATAATATAAGTATGACTACACAACTAATTGCTGAAAAGCTCACTTCACTTCTACGAGAAGGTAAATTTGAAGAAATTTATGACACCTTGTTTGACCAAGAAAAGGTTAAACACGTTGAACCACAATCACCTCATTTTCCGGATGTAACAGGAGTAAATGCACTTAAGGAAAAAGATAGTGTTATGGCAGGAAATATTGCCGAAGTTCATTCAATGGAAATTGGCGATGCCATTACCAGCAAAGATTTTATTGCACTACCCTACAAAATGTCTTTCAAAATGAAAGACGGCAACAAAGCAGAGCTTGATGAACTGATTGTTTACCAAGTAGAAAACGGGAAAATAATCCTTGAACAATTCTTTTATTAATTTATAAATATTTAAAAATGAATAATTTAATTAACACAATAACAGTAACTACTCTTTTAATGTTGGGTGGTTTAAACGTGAACGCACAAAACAGTAAAGCAGATTTAAGCTATGTATCAACCGTTGAACTATCAGCTGATAAGGTTTGGGAACAAATTAGAGTGATGGATAACATTGATGAAATTTCATCTTTCGTTGGCAAAGTGAAATGGACTGGACCAAAAGGTGCAGGTGGCAGTAGAGTTTGTACTGCTCCTGATGGAAAAGGTTCTTTTAAAGAAAACATTATAAAGTTTGATGATGAACAAAGAACATACACTTGGCAAGTAGTTGAAGGTGTTCCAGCAAAAGTTACCAACAGCTTTAGAGTAGTAGATTTGGGCTTAAACAAATCTATGATTGTGTGGTCTTCAAACTATAAATTTATGGAAAATCCTAACATGACAGAAGAACAGTTCAAAGCTTTTATGCTGGGAGCTGTATCGGAAATGGTTGAGAATATGGTAAAAATGGCTAGCTAAAGTCAGTTCCTGATAATTTAAAAAAGTAATCGCAATTAAAGCGCAAACCATGAGGTTTGCGCTTTTTTAATAAATTTTATTTGTCGGAAAAGTATAGGTTTTGAATCTTCAACTTTATAAATGCAAACACTTTAGACACAAGCTTGACCCGTCCTGAAATAAGGCTACATAATTTTAAAGTCGGGCAACTTCTTGAAAATTCTCGTTTTTTAACAAATAAATCAGCAACAATTATGAAACAAAAATGACGTTTTAGTTTTAACAACGGAACCACCGATTTTAATGAAAAATTTTAAACTTCAATTTTTTGCCAAAAGATATATTTCGCTAAAAAAACTGTTATTACTGATAACGCTATTATTTGGTTTATTCAATTTAAACGCTCAAGTAAAATTGAAAATGGAAATTGGGTTCCTACAAAAAACTCAATCAGAAAATTTAGGTTTATCGTTTAATGCCGAGCCAAATATTACAATTTCAGAGAAAGGCGTAATTGGGTTAAGATTTGGAATTGCATTAAATCCTCAAAAATTTGAAAATAATAATAGCACTCCATTTAACTTTGATGAAGTAAATGATAATGCTGTCATTTCTTTTCTTCCAACTTTTGATTACTATTTGAATAACAATAATACTCGACCTTATTTTGGCTTAGGATTAGGATATTATTTATTTTCATCAGTCATCATTGCAAATCCTTCCGAAAATATAACCGAAGGAAATGTCAATAACCAGTTAGGATTTCTATTAAGAGGAGGATTGGAATTGGGCAGAACAAAACTTGGTTTGGAATATAATTTTATTCCAAAAGCTGATATTAAAATCCCCAATGAACAGACAATAGGAACAGTTGATAATAGTTATTTTGCAGTCTCTATTGGGTTTACATTTGGAGGTGGCAAAAGCTCAATATAATTAACCCAATAAATCGTGTAAAACCAGTTGCCAAGGACGTGTAAAATTAACTGCTTTGGCAATTGCCTACTTGAAAAATCCCTTTGGAATTTTCCCTGGTACGTTTTTGTCTGCTAAATTAGTCGCTTAACCACGCAACTACTTATAAACGAGACCGTAGGTAGTAATTTTAGCAATACTAAAATACAACATGAACGTAAAGCCATTAGCAATCGGACTTCTTACCATTGGACTGATGAGTTGCAATTCGACTCCGAAAGAAAAGAAGAAGAGTGAAAAAAATACTTATCCTGACATTAAAATTGTAGGTGCTATGAAAAACGTAATGTGGAAAGGCGAATTAGGGAGCAGCATTGACCTTGACACTATTTCCAATAAGAACGGACTCTATGGACTTGGACCTGTGAGCTATTTAATTGGTGAATTGTTAATTAACAATGGGAAAAGCTACGTGTCAAAAGTGGCTTCGGATTCGACAATGACCGTGGAAAGAACTTTTAAAACTTCTGCACCATTTTTTGTTTATGGAAACGTAACTGAATGGAATGAAATTGAATTGCCGTCTGAAATCAAGACGATTAAGGATTTGGAGAAATATATTGACAATAAAACATCTAACTACAAAAGACCTTTTGCTTTCAAGTTAATTGGAAAAGTATCCAGTGCCATTATTCACATTCAGAATTTGCCAGAAGGAACAAAAGTTTCTTCACCTGATAAAGCACACCAAGGACAGACAAATTACAATGTAGCGAATGAAGATGCTGAAATAATTGGATTCTTCTCAACCGAACATAAAGGAGTTTTCACGCATCACGATTCATTTTTACATATGCACTTAATCACAAAAGACGAAAGTAAAATGGGACATTTGGACAAATTAGAGATCGAAGAAATGAAATTATATCTACCAAAAAATTAAAAAAACTACTGCCAATATTGGCTATAAGCTAAAAAATGAAAATCGAAAAAGCACATAGAGGGGACGCTGAAAAAATAACAGATTTGACAATCTGTTCTAAAAACTACTGGAATTATGGGGATAGCCAAATAGCTGAATGGAAAGATGAACTGACCATTACTTCAAAATACATTGATGAAAATCAAGTATATAAATTGACAATAAATAATGAACTAATTGGATTTTACGCTTTTCGGCCCGAAAACAATGAATTAGTCAAACTGAATTTCCTGTTTATCGAACCAAAATATATTGGAAAAGGACACGGAAAAATACTAATGACTGACTTTGTAAAACGGATTGAAAAAACTGGCCATAAGAAAGCTACTCTTGACGCTGACCCAAACGCTGAAAAGTTTTATGAAAGTGTTGGATTTAAAGTAGTCGGAAAACTAAAAAGCTCAATTAAAGACAGATTTTTACCAATTATGGAAATGGAAATAAAGCCTGCTTACAACAATATATAACCGCAATTATGGTAGATTCGCCTACCCTTCGGCTTCGTTCAAGGCTGGCTGAATCCACTCGAAATTGCGAGCATCAGTGTTTAACCGAAAATTAAAACATATTAACCCTTAACTGACGGTTATACGAGACTATTAGCAAATATTAAAAATAATATTATGAAAAAAACGATACTAACATTCTTAACATTAACTCTAATTTCTTGTAATACTGAGACAGACAAGAAAAATAAAAAAACTTCATTATCCCAAAAAGAAGAAGTCCCGGTAGAGATTATAGATGATAACCAAGAATTTAAAGCAATTGATTCTGATGATTTGAATCAACTGCTGGTTAAAAAGGGAGGAGACTTATCTCCCAAGGAAGTTATGAATTTATTTTATCCTAACACGGTAGAAACTGGCGAAGGAAATGAAAAAATAGAATTATTGGAAAAGGTCTCCGACAATGGAAATGTCATAGTAACATTAATCCATGATAATCTATTGGATGATTCTGTAAGAGGAGAGAAATATATAATAGAATTAAAGAGAAATAACAATAAATGGACTGTTCTTTCCATAAAAAAGAATTGGAAATGTTGGAATGGTAGAGGACATACTGACTGGGGAATAGAATTTTGTAATTGAACATTTGCTAACAAGGCCATGATTTAAAACTTAAAAATTATAAAAGGGTAGACTTGTAAAGACTATTAGCTGTCATTACCAAAATTAAACTCAATAGAATCAAATCCTTGGTGGTTTTAATGATTATTGGACTTTCAACTCCATTCCCAGCAAGAAAATCCCAGTGCTATGAGTGCCACTCTAAATTCAGGATAAAATAAGCCAATAGCCTCTAGAATAAATACATAATTTTCCAGAAAACCATACAGTCCAATCCCTCCCATCTCCCGTTCGGAATACTCCCCTGATTGTAGTATATTTAGTGTTACGGTTTTAGCTGCTGGCTAAACCCCAAAAACAACACGAAACACCTTCCGAAAATGAAACAACACTACACAACTTCACTATTATTTACCTTTCTATGTTTCAGCTTTAGCCTGCTGGCACAAACCCAAACCCAGTCAAACCAAATTCCCACTATAGACAAGAGCTTTTATGAAGGTTTGGAGTGGCGAAATATTGGACCAAACCGCGGCGGTCGCTCTTTAGGCTGCGCAGGAAGCCCGACCCGACCCAACGAATATTATTTTGGGGCCACAGGTGGTGGTTTATGGAAAACAGTAGATGGCGGTAACGAATGGAAACCCGTTACGGATGGTCAGGTCACCAGCTCATCCGTAGGTGCCGTAGCGGTTGCAGAAACCAATCCAGATGTGGTCTACATCGGCATGGGCGAAGTACAGTTGCGCGGTAGCATCACCCAAGGCGATGGTGTATACAAATCCGAGGATGCAGGCAAAACTTGGAAGCATTTAGGACTAAAAGAAACCCAGGCCGTTGCACGGATCAGAATCCATCCCACCAATCCAGATATCGTTTACGTTGCCGCATTGGGACATCCGTATGGCGATAATGAAGAGCGTGGCGTGTTCAGGAGTACAAACGGAGGAGATACTTGGGAAAAGGTATTGTATGTAAGTCCAAAGGCAGGTGCAGTAGATTTAATCATCGACCGCAACAATCCAGATATACTATACGCCAGTACGTGGCAAGTGTACCGTAAAGCATGGAAAATGTGGGGTGGTGGCGGCGATAGCAAACTGTGGAAATCTGTAAACGGTGGCGATACATGGACCGACCTCACAAAAAATTCGGGAATGCCCAAAGGACCCATCGGAAAAATTGGCGTTACCGTATCTCCTGTAGATTCCAATAGGGTTTGGGCCATAGTGGAGGCCAATGAGGGCGGTGTTTTTCGTTCCGATGATGCAGGTAAGACCTGGGAGCGTACCAACGACGAGCGCAAGCTACGGCAACGTGCATTTTATTATTCCAGAATTTATGCTGACCCTTTGGACAAGGAAACTGTTTACGGCCTTAACACCCGAATGTACAAATCCACGGACGGAGGCAAAACCTTTGATACCATTATACAAACGCCACATGGCGATAATCATGATCTATGGATAGATCCCAATAATCCTGATCGTATGATCAATTCCAATGATGGTGGTGGCAACGTGACCATCAACGGCGGTAAAAGTTGGACAGAACAGGATTACGTTACTACGCAATTTTATCATGTGATGGCCACCAACGATGTTCCCTATCATGTAGCTGGCGCACAGCAGGACAATAGCACGTTGGCCATGCCGAGCGACGGCTGGGACCATATGCAAGCAAGAGGGCCCAATCACGGTTGGTACTATGCGGTGGGCGGGGGAGAAAGTGGCTGGATTACCCAACATCCTAAAAATCTGGATATTTTCTATGCTGGAAGTCAAGGTGCCTTGTTAACGCGCTATGACCGAAGCAATGGACAATCAAGGGATATTCAAGTGTACCCCCGATTTTTTTCGGGAGAGCCGGCAGAAGCACTCCCAGAGCGTTGGCAGTGGACATTCCCAATTATGTTCGCCCCGCAGGATTCCAATGTCATGTACACCTGTTCACAACATGTATGGAAAACTACGAATGACGGACAATCCTGGGAAAAAATAAGTCCCGACCTCACCTATGCGGACCCCACTACGCTCGGAAAAACGGGAGGCGTAATCACCATGGACATGAACGGCCCAGAAATCTATGCAACCGTTTTTGCCTTAGCACCTTCTTTCCACGACATCAATACCATTTGGGCAGGTTCAGATGATGGGAAAATTCACATTACCAGGGATGGAGGTGAAAATTGGGAAGACATTACCCCAAAAGAATTGCCGAAATTTTCACGTGTCAGCATCATAGATGAGTCAAAACACAGACCGGGCACTTTGTTCGTAGCTGCGAACCGCTACCAAGTGGACGACAGACAGCCCTATGTTTTCAAGACCAACGATTATGGTAAGACATGGACCAAAATCACCAACGGCATAGCGGACGGACATTTTGCCAGAGCGATTCGAGAAGATCACGTTCGACAAGGCCTTCTGTTTTTGGCTACGGAGCATGGCGTTTATTTTTCAATGAACGATGGGGAGCAATGGCAAAGCTTACAATTAAAATTACCCGATACGCCCATTCGGGATTTGGTTATTAAGGATAATGATGTGGTTTTGGGTTCGCACGGTCGCGGTTTTTGGATTTTGGATGATATTCAACCCTTGCGCCAGTACACGGACGGGATGAAGAATCAGTCGGCAGTGCTATTTAAGCCTTCGGATGCCATCCGCGGAATCAGTGACGCTACGATTCAATATTACCTAAAGGAACAGATGGATACGATTACCTTCGAGATTTTGGATGCAAAAGACCAGTTGATCGATACCTTTACGGGCAGTAAACCTGAATACAAAGAAGATCCAAATCTTCCATGGTGGCAAAAAGGAGGTTCCTCAAAACCCACAACGGCCAAGGGCATCAACACCTTTACTTGGGATTTACGATATCCGGGCGCTACCGAATTTGATGGAATGATCATTTGGAGCGCGCGTCCGCAAAGAGGGCCAAAAGCACCTTTGGGCACGTATAAGGTTCGTATGAAGTCTGGGGACTACGAGAAAACCTATCCATTCTCAGTTACCATAAACCCTAACCTTAAAGGCATTACCAAAGCAGACTTGGATGAGCAATTTAAGCTCGCTAACAAAATCATGGAAAAGACCAGTACAGCAAATGAAGCTGTAATTAATATCCGTGAAATGCGAAAGGTAATCGATTCCAGCAGGGGGAAAATCTCCAGTACTGCCCTCAAAAAAACGATTGACCCATTCGTAGCTAAAATTACTACGGTTGAAGAAGCTCTGTATCAGGTAAAGAATCAATCTGGACAAGACCCACTCAATTTCCCCATTAAACTGAACAATCGGTTGGCCTCTTTACGAAGAAGTGTAGAGAGCGGCGATGCAAAACCGACGGATGGTGCTTACAAAGTATACAAAGAACTTTCTGCGGAACTTGAAGAACACCTTGCTGATCTCAATTCCATTTTAGAGAAAGACTTGCCCAAAGTAAACGCTATTCTGGAAAGTAGTGGCGTTGATCAAATTGAAGTATCCAAATGATGACCAAAAGCCAATAGTGTAAAAAAAGGTAAACAATTTCAAAATTCAGTGTATGTCCGATTTACAAATTGCCAAGAAAACCACCTTGAAGCATATTTCCAAAATTGCTGAAAAATTCGGTATAGACCCCGATGATATAGAAATGTACGGGAAGTTTAAGGCCAAGTTACCTTTAAAAGCTATTGACAAGCAAAGGGCAAGCCAGAGCAATCTTATATTGGTATCTGCCATTTCGCCAACACCGGCGGGCGAAGGAAAAACAACCATGTCCATCGGTCTTTCTGAAGGTTTGAACCGTTTGAACAAGAAAACGACAGTTGTTTTACGAGAGCCTTCATTAGGCCCGGTTTTTGGAATAAAAGGCGGTGCTACTGGTGGCGGATATTCCCAAGTACTACCCATGGAAGATATCAATCTTCACTTTACGGGGGATTTTTCCGCTATTGAGAAAGCCCACAATCTTTTGGCTGCCATCATCGACAATAACATTCAAAGTAAAACAAATTCCCTACGATTGGACCCAAGAACCATAACCTGGAAACGCGTAGTGGATTTGAACGATCGTGCATTGCGGCATGTTATCGTAGGTTTGGGCGGAACCACATCCGGTGTGCCTAGGGAAACTGGTTTTGATATCACCGCAGCTTCAGAAATTATGGCCATTCTTTGTTTAGCGGAAAATCTGAACGATTTAAAAAAGCGGTTGGGCAATATTTTTATTGGATACACTTTTGATAAAAATCCGATTTACGCCAAGGATTTAAAAGCTGAAGGAGCTATGACGGCTTTGCTCAAAGATGCTATAAAGCCGAACTTGGTACAGACCATAGAAGGGAATCCCGCAATCATTCATGGGGGGCCCTTTGCGAACATCGCCCAAGGAACCAATACCGTTCTTGCAACCTTGATGGGCATGTCCCATTCAGAATACACCGTTACCGAAGCTGGGTTTGGATTTGACCTTGGTGCAGAAAAGTTCTTCGATATAAAATGTCAAAGTGCTGGCCTAAAACCTAAGGCCGTAGTGCTCACTACAACAATCCGCGCCTTAAAGTACCACGGCGGTGCAGACTTAAAATCCCTGACAGAGCCCAATGTTGAAGCCTTAAAAAAAGGAATTCCGAATTTGGAGAAACATCTGGAAAATATTTCCAAGTTCAATGTATCTGCAGTGATTGCCATTAATAAATTTACTTCTGATACTGAAGAAGAAATCGATACCATTAAAGATTTTGCAGCTTCCAAAGGGATTAAAGTAGCCTTGGCAGAGGTTTGGGAAAAAGGAGGGAAAGGTGCAATTAAACTGGCCCAACATGTTATTGATATCGTTGAATCGGACACCTCGGATTTTAAACCGTTGTATCAATGGGAGTCCAGCGTTATGGACAAAATAGAAACTATTGCCACAGAAATCTATGGTGCCGAGCATGTGGATTATTCCTCCAAAGCAAAAGCGCACCTTAGAAAAATATCCAATCTAGGTTTAGATCACCTACCGGTCTGTATTGCCAAAACCCAAAAATCGTTATCGGACAATCCAAAATTGCTGGGGCGGCCCAAAGACTTTATCATCACGGTCAGGGAGATAGAAATAGCTGCCGGTGCGGGTTTTTTGATTCCGATTACGGGCGATATTATGAGAATGCCAGGATTGCCCGCGCATCCTGCATCTGAAGAAATAGATATTACGGATGACGGGGAAATTGTTGGATTGTTTTAGTTTTCAGTTATTCAATCTGTTTTAGTATTTGCAATGTATTTGTGAAGTACTTTTTTAAAGTTGGCAGATGAAGGCTTTGGCATATTCTTATCTACTATCAAACCAGTAGGACTAATCAAAACATACTGTGGAGTCACATTTAATAGCTTGCTATCGTTGCTCTTATCTCCTAGTTTCCTTAGGTTTAATGTTAAAAAGGGGTTTTTATAAGTCGTTCCAGTATAATAATGTGGAAATTGCAAATCAAATTTTTTTATATCCCTGTACCATCTTTTTTTATTTTTTCCTATGTATGCACTTATTAACACTAAGTTAGGATGCAGCTTATTATAGTTTGAGTTTAAAAAAGGAAATTCTTTAATACACGGAACACACCCAGAGGACCAATAATCAATTAACAACCATTTGCCCTTAAATTTGGTGTATGGTATAGTATCACCATTTTTGTTTATTAGCCATGCTCTATGCGATAAATAGTTCCCATTCTCAAGTGCTTTAATCTGTATGTAAGAATCAGGTTGATTTACCTGAGCCTTTAATCCATAACCAAAAAACATCAAGAATGCTAAGACAATCATTAACCTTATTGATTTAAATCCAAGATGTGCCATTGTACTTTGATTTTATTATAATGTATATCATATTGAGTATTAATAACCCGAAGAAAAAACCGAAAAACGGACCTGGGTCTGGGAGTTTTAAATCTGCCGGCGGTTCAGGAAAAGTTGATAAATTTAAATAAAGTCCTACAGTGCTAACAAGCATGCCTACAATCGCCAACCACCTTGATAGTTTCTTTTGTTTAAAAATCGCAATACTTAGAAAAAGAGTACCGAAAGAAACGAATATATCAAAACAAAAATCCATTGCCAATTGAGTCAGATTCCCAATTTCAAAACTTCTTTCAAATATTTCTTTAGATAGTTGTGAAGTTAATTTCCTGTAATCGCTGACAGAGCTATAAATTGCCTTCTGTACATTGAACATAAGAGTATTGCAAAAACCTGCAAATGCCAGAAATACCAACCCTACTATATTATAGATACTGTTGCCATGACGCCTGATGAACAAATAAAAACCTAAACAACTAATTATAAATAAGGGTCCAAAAGTGATCTCCATTAAAAGTGACCAAATATCATTTCTGTGATATGAAGTCATTATAGGGTATGTAAAAGAGCCGATGATTCCGCAACCAAGTGCCAGATATATGGCTTGTTTCCTTTCATTGAAAGATAGTTTCATAAACAAGATTATAGGATTAAAACTAATATTAGAAACATAGTTTCTATCCAGAAATGAAAATATGTGCTTAAAACGAATATATAGGGATAAACAACTCTAGAAGGTGAAGGAAATATTTGCAAATTAATTTGGCCACGATCAATTGGTGGACTAGCAACTTAATGTTTTAACTATGTACAAACCAATCCTCGTCAAATTGATTTGCAATTCTTTAAATTTGAAGAAGCTTAAGTCAATGAAAACACTCTCTGTAAATCAGAAATATAAAGTATCCCTAGCAATACTAACCACTAGTTTTATGGTTTTGCTTATATTTCAACCTTTTGATATTAAGCACGGCTTTACGTTTACAGGTATAGTCAGGGTGTTGACATATTCAATAATGACCTCTATTGTTTATTTAAGTTTTGACCTTTGGGCTGCCCCCATTTTAAAAAAAAGAAAGTGGAATCCATTTTATGTTACCCTTTGGTATTCCATAGTTTTCATTTGTATTTCGATTTCAATTTTTTTTATTAAAAATCTTTGGTTGAAGTTCACTGTTTATACTTTGAATGATTATTGGACAGTACTGGGCAAAGTCTCTTTAATCACTTTTGCACTGATTTCAATTTTTATATTGATATATAGATTGAACTTATTTAAAGATAAGCCTTCACAAATTAAACTAAAATCAGCTGATACAAATCCTAAATACCTACAAGTTCAGCGAAATCAGATTTTGGCGTTGAGCCAAGAGAAAAATTATACTACAATCTTCTATCTTAGTGATAATAAATTTAAAAAGATTCTATTGAGAGGTAGTTTAAGTCACTTTCAAACTCAATTGAGTAGAGAAATGGTGCGTATAAACAGAAGTTATATAATAAATCTTGATTATGTTATCAATCTAAACCTCAACGCTCAGGGCGGTGTTATTAAGATGAAATATTTTGATGGGCATTTAAAGCTATCGAAGAAATTCGTTAAAAATATTGATGAGATAGTCAAATGATTTTCCTTAGCTTTAGATTTAAATTTTGTTTATCAGAGTAATTCTAGTCAAGATTTTATGAGAAAATTTCTTATAGTTTTAGCGCTATTTACTTTTGATTTTATATGGGCCCAGACCGAAGTTGAGCAACTTACATTATCCAATGCTGCCCTGGAGCTAACTGAACAGAACGTGACCTATGACCCTAGTTATTTTTCCATTGCTTATCCCAACGGTGATGTGCCAAGCGATAAAGGTGTTTGTACTGATGTAGTGATTAGGGCCTACCGAAAATTGGGAATCGATTTACAAAAGGAGGTTCATGAGGATATGAAAGCCCATTTTAGCATGTATCCTAAAATTTGGGGATTGCGAACTACCGATAAAAATATCGATCACCGAAGGGTGCCCAATCTAATGACCTATTTTAAGCGGAAGGGTGCCCAAAAATCAATTTCAGATGAAGCCAAAGATTATCTCCCTGGAGATGTTGTCTGTTGGAGTTTAGGTGGAGCCATTACACATATAGGAATTGTGGCGAATAAAAAATCGAACGATGGGAAACGGAATTTAATCGTACATAATATTGGTCGCGGACAGGTGCTTGAGGATATGCTTTTTGACTTTAAAATTATTGGGCATTATCGCTACAAAACACAATACTCTTTAAACTAGCAAACCATGTCTTTTTATCAAAAAGTAACCGAGGTTGGCTCCAAGTATATCAAGAAGCATAAGCTTTTTAAATATGGCTTTAACCTATCCCCTATGTACCGAAGAAGCACAGCTAAAATTACTTATGTTTCTGAGGATTTATTGAAAATTAATATCAAGCTCCCCGTCAATTATAAGAACAGAAATTATATGAATACCATTTTTGGAGGGAGCATGTTTTCTGCAGTAGACCCAATCCCAATGGTCCAATTGGTAAGCCTTTTGGGGAAGGACTACGTGGTATGGGATAAATCTGCAGAAATTTTCTTTAAACGTCCTGCCAAGGAAAATCTCTATTGTGAGTTCACTTATAGTTTAGAAGAGCTGCACGCTATACGAAACAAGGTTGAAAATCAAAATGAAGTAGAAATTATAAAGTCCTCGTCCCTTACAAATCAAGACCGATCGGTCGTGTATTGTACTGTAAAGAAAACTATCTACGTGGCCGATAAGGTTTTTTATAAAAAGAAATTGGGCAAGCGAAGGTTGAAAGAGACGCAAAACTCAAATTAGCGCTTATGTTGCGCATGACTTACTGAAAACTTTCCCTTCCAGAATTGCTGTTTGCAATTTTGGCCTCCCCACGAGGTGATATACTTCGCCCCCAAGAAGCATTAACGTTATATACGCTGCAACCAATAACGCATGTCAACTTCCTTTTTAATAATCTCCTTTACCTCATCAAGCTTCACTCGTTGTTGTTCCATCGTATCTCGGTGACGTATGGTTACTGTATTATCTTCTAAGGTTTGATGGTCAATAGTAATACAGAAAGGCGTACCTGCTGCATCCTGGCGACGATAGCGCCTTCCCACGGCATCTTTTTCATCGTAAGCAATATTGAAATCCCACTTAAGCTCTTCTACCAAATTTTCCGCTACTTCTGGCAGACCATCACGTTTTAAGAGTGGGAGAATAGCTGCCTTGGTCGGAGCCAAAACTGCTGGGATTTTAAGAACGGTTCTTGTTGTGCCATTTTCTAGTTCTTCTTCTTGCAACGAATTGGAGAAAACTGCCAAAAACATCCTATCCAGACCTATAGAGGTTTCGAGAACATAGGGCACATAACTTTCATTCAGCTCATGGTCAAAGTATTGCAGCTTTTTCCCTGAATATTTTTCATGTTGGCTTAAATCAAAATCGGTACGGGAATGGATTCCCTCCAGCTCCTTAAATCCGAACGGAAACTTAAATTCGATATCAGCTGCCGCATCGGCGTAATGAGCCAGTTTTTCATGGTCATGAAAGCGATAATTGTCCTCCCCCATTCCAAGGGAAAGATGCCATTTCATTCTTTTTTCCTTCCATTTCCCGTACCATTCTTTTTGTGTGCCCGGTTTAATGAAAAACTGCATTTCCATCTGTTCAAATTCACGCATACGGAAGATGAACTGGCGCGCTACAATCTCATTTCGGAAAGCCTTTCCTGTCTGGGCGATACCAAACGGAATTTTCATTCGCCCTGTTTTCTGGACATTTAGGAAGTTCACAAAGATTCCTTGGGCAGTTTCGGGACGCAAATATAAATCCATAGCTGAGTCTGCAGAGGCCCCCAACTTGGTGCCAAACATTAAATTGAACTGCTTTACATCCGTCCAGTTTTTAGAGCCTGAAAGTGGACAGGCAATTTCCAATTCCTCTATCAAGGCTTTTACATCGGCCAAATCTTCTTTCTCCAATGATTTTCCAAGTCGCTTTAAGATTTCATTGGCTTTGGCTTGATATCCAAGTACTCTGGGATTGGTCTCCAAAAATTGTTTTTTGTCAAAACTGTTCCCAAAACGTTTAGCAGCTTTAACAACTTCTTTATCGATTTTTGCTTCAATCTTGGCTACATGGTCTTCGACCAAAACATCGGCACGGTATCTTTTTTTGGAATCTTTATTATCGATCAATGGATCGTTGAAAGCATCTACATGACCGGAAGCTTTCCAAGTGGTCGGGTGCATAAAGATAGCAGCGTCTATCCCAACAATATTATCATTGAGCTGTACCATGGCTTGCCACCAATATTCCCTGATATTCTTTTTTAGCTCAGCACCGTTCTGTGCATAATCGTACACCGCGCTGAGCCCGTCGTAAATCTCGCTTGATTGAAATACGTATCCATATTCCTTTGCGTGGGAGATAACTTTCTTAAAAATGTCTTCCTGATTTGCCATTGGGCAAAAATAGAATTTTACCCTAAAAGAAATGATTTATTTCAACTGAAATTCTGTAGAAGCCAAAAGCCTTTCATCCTCAAAAACATTGAGCGTGTAGATTCCTTCTTCCAAAGAACCTTCTGGAACGGTGATAGCGTCACAGATACTGATCTCTTTGCCCGTGTAAACGATTTCTACTTTTTTGCTATAGGTGTTGCCACTTACGGAAATAGTAGTGGCATTGTCCTCTATTACTTTCATATTCTGATCGAGAAATTGAAGGTACAATACCTTTACCTCGCCATCTTCGGTGGCATCGCTCAAAATAGTAACGCAGCCCCTTAGTTTTTCTATAGTCGAAGCTTTATTGGTCTTTAAGGGTCGTCCTGCGCGCAATCTAAAGCCGCTGCCCTCTGCATTTTGAAGTTTTAAATAGCTTTTTATTTTAAGTTCCTTGGTCAGTTCTTTATTTGTTTCGCGCAAAAGAGATTCCGCGCGTTCCATATTAATTGCCCTGCCCCTTACCTCTTCCAGCTTTTTTAGGGTTTCTTCATATCGGCTTGCCAACAAACCGTTGTTATATCTAAGAAAATTGTTCTTCAGCTTTAAGCTATCAAACTTTACTTCCAATGTGCGGAGTTCTTTTCGAGTTTCTTTTATCTTGGTAATGCTAAAGTTTAGACGGCCAACGGAATCCAATAATTGTTGCACTTTGAACCTTGATGTCTGCAACTCAATATCGTTCACCTCATTTAGACCTGATAAGCGATCAACTTCAGCTTTCATTAAAGTCAAATCCTTGACCAAAAGTGATTTTTCCTGTTCCAAAAATGACATTTGGTTTTTGGATTGTGCGTAACTATAATAGAAAGCAATCAAAATGCCGACAATTACCGCAAGAAGGGCAGCAAAAATAATCTTGTAGTTAAAATTATTATCTTGGGCATCCATGGGTTAATAGGCTACTCTAAAGCGTATAAGATTTGATTATAAAAAGGTTGGCTAAGATACTAAACGAGATTAACAACATACTATTGCCAAAGGTATGTTTTGGATGTAATGCGCAATTATCCAGAGGAGAAAGCGTATTATGTGCCATTTGTCGACATGAGCTGCCACTCACCGACTATAACTTTGTTGATGAAAACTCGGTAGACCTTATTTTTTATGGGAGAATTCCTATTAAAAAAGCGGCTTCTTTCGTTTTTTTCGCCAAAAATGGAATCGTTAAAAATCTTTTACACCATCTAAAATACAAAAACCAAGAACAAATAGGTAGCTTTTTTGGCGATTGGTATGGTAATTTACTGAAAAAAAATGGTACGCTTAAAACTGTTGATATCGTAATTCCTGTGCCTTTACATCCTAATAAAGAGAAAAAACGCGGCTATAACCAAGTGGCATTATTTGCTCAAAAAATTGCAAAACACATTGATGCCGCTTATAGGGACGATATACTTTTTAAAGTTGTAAACACAAAAACCCAGACAAAAAAGGATAGACAATTGCGTTGGGAGAATACCAAAGATGTTTTTCAATTAAAAAATGTTGAGCCAATTCATTTTAAACATATACTTCTTGTAGATGATGTAATAACCACGGGGGCAACTATAGAAGCTTCCGCAAAAAAGCTTTTTCAACTTAAAGACATTGATATTTCAGTATTGAGTATTGCCGTGGTTCCTTAGGTTAAATTTTATTAACGCTTCCCTTCAATTTTTAAATTAATCGTTTCTTTGTCCAACACTAGTTTTTACAATGCAATATCTAAAAAAACTGCTGAGCTTTTCTTTTCTTATATTAATGGGTTTAGCGCTTTGGCAATGTGCCAGAAGAGGCAATCCAACGGGTGGACCGGAAGACATTACTCCGCCTGAACTAATAAAAGCGGAACCTGATAATTTCTCAATCAATTTTAAAGCGGATAAAATTAAATTGTCCTTTGATGAATTTGTAAAATTGGAGGATGTGCAAAGTCAATTAATTGTTTCTCCACCATTAAAGTACCCAATAGAAGTAAAACCATTGGGTGGGGCAAGCAAGTTTATAGAAATTAAAATAAAGGACACTTTAAAAGAAAATACAACATATACGCTCAATTTTGGGCAAAGTATCGTAGACAATAATGAAGGAAACCCCAATAGCTTTTTAAGCTATGTTTTTTCCACGGGCACTTACATAGATTCTTTAACTTTATCCGGGGCCGTAAGGGATGCTTTTAATAGAAAGGCCGATGAATATATAAGTGTAATGCTTTATGAGTTGGACAGTGCTTACACAGATTCCACAATTTATAAAACACCACCTAATTATTTAACAAGTACTTCTGACAGTTTGCCGCTCTTTGAGCTCAAAAATCTTAAAGCGGGTGAATATGCCATTGTCGCTATAAAAGATGTGAACAAGAACAACATTTTCGATCAAAGACAGGATAAAATAGGTTTTTTACAAGATACAATTACGATTCCAACTGATTCCACTTATCTATTGAATCTATTTCAAGAACTCCCTGATTATAGTATTTCAGTGCCTAGTTATGTTGCCAAAAATCATATTCTTTTTGGATACCAAGGAGACTACAGGGATATTCAAATAGAAACGCTGATCGATCTGCCAGATTCCGTAAAGACGACCATATTGAAGGATCGGGAAAAGGATACCTTGAATTATTGGCTTACTCCTACAGATATCGATTCAATCGTTTTTACCATAGAGAATACTAAATTGGAAAGAATAGATACGTTCACTGTAAAAACCAGAAAACTAGCGTTGGATTCTTTGAAACTGAAAACGAATGTGAGCGGGAGGTTCAATTTTGAGGATACTTTTAGTATTTTGGCAAATACGCCATTGGTAAACTTGGATTCTAGTAAAGTTGATTTTTTCATTAGTGATTCTCTTAGCGCACCTTATGATTACGCCTTGGATACCCTTGAAAATAAATTTGATTTTGATTTTGACATTGAACCAAACCAACGGTATCGCTTTACGTTTCTTCCAGGCGCCATAACCGATTTTTTTGGTATGGAAAACGATTCTCTGGAATATTCTTTTTCAACAGGAAGCTTTGCCGATTATGGAAACTTGCGTGTCAATATAAGCGGTTCGGCGAGTTATCCTTTAATAGTGCAGTTAACGGATAGCAAGGGTGAAGTGGTTCGTGAAATACTGGCGACAGAGCCCAAAATATTTGAGTTCAATAATCTAGAACCGGCACAGTATACAATCCGCGTAATTTTTGATGATAATGGAAACGGGATTTGGGATACTGGTAGCTACCTCAAAAAAATTCAGCCCGAAAAAGTAAGTTATTATCCGGATGTTATTGATGTTCGTGCCAATTGGGAACTGGAACAGACGTTTATCATATCAGATTAAAGTCATCTCGGTCTTCAAGGAATTTAAGTTTGTTTCTAGTTGAGTCAATATGTTGCTTAACAAGTGTAGCATAGAGTATTTCCTCATCTTCCGAATAAGAAATTTGATTTCCCAAAGTATCATAAACTGCGGAATGACCTGAATATTCATGCCCAAGGTTGTCCAATCCAATTCTATTTACGCCAATACAATAAGACATATTTTCAATGGCACGTGCTTTAAGCAAAGTATCCCATGCATCAATTCTTGGTTTTGGCCAATTTGCGACATATAGGATTATATCGTAATCTTCTGTATTTCTTGACCAAACTGGAAATCTTAGATCATAGCAAATCAAAGGTTTTAGTTTAAACCCTTTGTACTGAACTATTAATTTTGATTTTCCAGCTGTGTAAACCTCATGTTCTCCCGCTAAAGTAAAAGTGTGCTTTTTATCATATTCTTCATATTTCCCGTTCGGAAAACAAAAGAATAGTCGATTGTAATTTTCATCGTTCTCAGTAAATACAATACTTCCTGTAATAGCTACATTCTTTTCACGGGAAATTCGCTGCATCCATTTTACTGTTTTTGAACCTTCACTAGAAGCTATATTTTTAGGACTCATGGTAAAGCCCGTAGTAAACATTTCTGGAAGTACAATCAAATCCACACTACTTCTTATAGCTGCTATTTTTTTAGCGAACATGGCCCTGTTGGCATCTGGATCTTCCCAAATCAATGCGGACTGAACAAGTGCTATTTTCAGTTCAAGGCTCATTTTTATATATATATTAAGAATAGTTTTGCAATAATTCCATCAGTGGTTTGTTTTCCTGCATTTTAGCTTGGTCCAAAGCTGTATTTCCGCGAGCGTCTTTGCGGGTGCTGTCTGCTCCATGCTCCAATAATAATCGGGCAATTTCGATGCGGTTGAAGGTCGCTGCATAGATAAGGCTTGTAGCGCCCATGGCATTGACATGGTTGACGTCGGCTCCAGAAGCTATCAATAATTTGGCAATCTCAGTGTAGCCCTTAAAACATACTCCCATTAAAGCTGTATTACCGGAACTGTCCTTAGCATCTACTTTTGCTCCATTGTCCAACAAAAGCTTTGAGATGTTTTCATGGCCATAATATGTGGAAATTACCAATGGTGTAGAGCCTCTTTGATCAAAGGACTCCAATAATCGCTTATTGCCTTGCAACAGTTCCTCTACCGATTTGACGTTGCCATTTCTAATTTGATTAAAGAAATTTTCCTTCTCATCCATACCTAATGGAAAGTTATAAAAAAACTGCCATAACCCAGGTTGGTTGTGGCAGTCTTATTACTATATCTTCTTTTTCTATTTTTCTTCGGAAATGATTAACCTAAATCAAAACGATCTAGGTTCATGACTTTGGTCCATGCTGCAACAAAGTCATTTATAAATTTTTCCTTTGCATCGTCACAGGCATAAACCTCGGCAATAGCACGGAGCTCTGTATTGGAACCAAAAATTAAATCAACGCGAGAACCTGTCCATTTTGAACTACCTGTCTTTCTATCCGATCCTTCAAAAGAAACCTCATCACTGGACGTAGCTTTCCAAGTAGTGCCCAAATCGATAAGATTGACAAAGAAATCATTGGTCAGCGATTCTTTTTTATCGGTGAACACCCCATGGTTTGAATTGTCATAGTTAGTATTCAAGACTCGCATTCCACCAACCAGTACGGTCATTTCCGGTATTGTAAGTGTCATTAATTGTGCCTTGTCTACCAATAGCTCTTCAGCCTTGGCGTTTGAGTTTCCTTTTACATAGTTTCGGAAACCATCCGCACGTGGTTCAAGAGCTTCAAATGATTCAACATCTGTTTGTTCTTTTGAAGCATCTGTACGACCGGCCGTAAAAGGTACTTGTATAGTATGGCCGGCATTCTTGGCAGCTTCCTCGATGGCAGCTGATCCTGCCAATACAATTAAATCTGCGAGTGATACCTTTTTGCCACTGTTCTGTGAATTATTGAACTCATTTTGAATGGCCTCCAGTGTTTCCAATACTTTTGATAGTTGTTCTGGGTTATTGACCTCCCAATCCTTTTGGGGAGCCAATCGAACTCTAGCACCGTTGGCACCGCCCCTACGATCAGAACCACGGAATGTGGATGCCGAAGCCCAAGCTGTGGCAACCAATTCTGAAATGGTTAGGCCAGAGGCAAGTACTCTTTTCTTTAGTTCATCAATATCATGCTCATTGACCAGTTCATGGTCTACCGAAGGCACTGGATCTTGCCAAAGCAATTCTTCTTTAGGTACTTCAGAACCTAGGTAACAATCTTTGGGTCCCATATCTCGATGAGTTAATTTGAACCAGGCACGAGCATATGCGTCTGCAAATTCTTTGGGATTTTCAAGAAAGTGTCTGGAAATTTTCTCATAATCCGGGTCCATACGCAATGACAGGTCCGTAGTCAGCATAAATGGTGCATGTTTCTTTTCTGGATCATGGGCATCTGGAATGGTTCCTGCACCTGCGCCATCTTTTGGCTGCCATTGATGTGCCCCAGCCGGACTTTTGGTTAATTCCCACTCGTAATTGAACAGGTTCTCCAAATATTTATGGCTCCACTTTATTGGTGTATCTGTCCAAGCTCCTTCCAATCCACTGGTTATGGTATCTGCTCCAATTCCCGATCCAAAGTTATTCTTCCAGCCCATACTCTGCATTTCAATGGATGCTCCTGCAGGCTCGATTTCGATAAATTCTGCATCGCTGGCCGCACCATGGGTCTTGCCAAAGGTATGTCCCCCAGCAATTAGTGCAACAGTTTCGTAATCGTTCATTGCCATTCTTCCAAAAGTCTCGCGGATATCGTGCGCTGCTGCAACAGGGTCTGGATTTGCATTTGGTCCTTCAGGGTTAACATATATCAGTCCCATGTGGGCCGCTCCCAATGGACTTTCTAAATCTCCATCTTTATTGTAGCGTTCTTTATTTCCAAGCCATTCGCCTTCAGAGCCCCAGTAAATATCCTCTTCGGGCTGCCAAATATCTTTACGGCCTCCACCAAAACCGAACATTTCCAATCCCATTGACTCGTGGGCTACATTTCCAGTTAAAATCAATAAATCTGCCCAAGAGATTTTTTTTCCGTATTTCTTTTTTATCGGCCATAGCAATAATCTGGCCTTATCCAAATTAGCATTATCGGGCCAGCTGTTTAATGGAGCAAAACGTTGTGCTCCTGTACTTCCGCCTCCGCGACCATCCGCTATCCGATACGTTCCTGCGGCATGCCATGCCATTCGGATGAAGAAAGGACCATAATGGCCGTAATCGGCAGGCCACCAATCTTGACTATCGGTCATTAAATCTGTAAGATCTTGTTTGATGGCATTCAAATCAAGGGATTTAAATTCCTTGGCGTAGTCAAAATCCTCGTCCATGGGATCCGTTAGATTAGAGTGTTGACGAAGAATATTTAGGTTTAATGCATTTGGCCACCAATCTTTATTGGTCGTTCCACCACCGGCAGCTTGGTTCATCTCACCGTTCAAAAAAGGGCATTTTGCACTTGATTCATTAACATCCCAAGCATTTCCCTGAGAATTGTAGTTTTCGTTGTTCTCCATTGTTTTAATTTGTTTTAACCAAAGTTTTATTGGGTGTTACTAATTATATCTTGAATACTTTATTATAAAGTTTATAGCCAATAAGTACATCTCTAAAAGTACAAAAATAGACGCCAGTCATATAAGGGAACTATATTAATCAATTATTAAAAAATAAACTTTGTCTATACTTTGAAAGGATTTTATTAAAATTCTAAACAATAAATTTTCCAATAAGAGGTTTATTACAATTATACCATATTTTCTTACATTAGTATAAAACTAGTTGCTAACCACCAAAACCTGTACTATTTGGAAACGCTATCTGCCAACTTTCTAATTAAAGATTCCCCAACACCTATCGCCGTACTGGACCGCAATATGTGTTTTATCAACCATTCCGCGATATGGCTTCAAGAATTTGATCTTCTAGATAAAACCATCATTGGAAAGTCATTTTACAAAGTAATGCAACCTACTCCAAACGAGTTGAAAAACATTTACGAAGAGTGCCTTAAAGGTTTGTCCAGTTCCAATAATGGTAGAAAATTTATATTTCCCAATGGATTGGTAAAATGGTTAAAATGGAAAATAAATCCATGGAAATATGAGGATGGTAGTATTGGTGGATTAATTATAGTTCAAGAGGACATTACAAAAGAAAAGAGAAGGATCGAATTATTGCAAATAGCAGAGAGCGTTGCTCGCATTGGGGGTTGGGACGTTGATTTAGTCACCAATCAAGTCTTTTGGACCAAAGTAACCAAAGAAATTCATGAAGTGCCGAGTGATTATGTCCCATCTATTGAAGAAGGAATAAATTTTTACAAGGAAGGAAAACACCGGAAGTCAATCAGAAAATTGGTTGAAGATAGTATACTGAACGGTACACCCTGGGATACCGAATTGGTCATCGTAACCGCAAAAGGCAAAGAACTTTGGGTACGTGCAAAAGGTGAGGCCGAAATGCTGAATGGAAAATGCATTCGCCTACAGGGAACTTTCCAAGACATCGACAAAAGAAAAAAAGCTGAGTTAAAATCCAAAATGATAAGTGATAGATTGGCCATTGCCACCAAAGGTGCCAATGTAGGAATATGGGATTTTGATATTCAAAAAAATGAACTTGTCTGGGATGATAATATGTACAATTTATATGGTATCGATAAAAAAGATTTTGATGGGGTATACCAAGCTTGGCAGTCAGGACTACATCCAGAAGATAAAGAAAGAGGGGACAGAGAGATAGCAATGGCCATCTCCGGTGAAAAGGAATTTGATACTGAGTTTAGGGTTGTCTGGCCTACGGGAGAAATAAGACATATTAAAGCTTATGCGGTTACCCAAAGGGATAAAGAGGGAAAGGCCATTAAAATGACTGGGACCAATTGGGATATAACGGAGCTCAAACGAACTAGATTAAAACTTGAAAAAATTGAAGAATCCTTCACGGACACATTTAAAAATTCGGCCATAGGTATGGCTTTGGTCGGGCTTGATGGTAAAATCCTCAAAGCAAATAAGATGCTCTGTGAAAGTTTAGACTATTCCGAAAAGGAGATATTATCATTGACATTCAAGGATATCACTTATGCAGAAGATTTGGATAAAGATGCCCTGTTGCTCAAGGAAGTCATTGATGGCAAGCGTGAAAGCTTTCGGGTCGAAAAAAGATATTTGCACAAAAATGGCGATTTGATACATGCAATCCTTACTCTAACTGTTGTAAAGACCATTGAGGGAAAACCCTCTCATTTTATCGCACAAGTACTTGATATTACTTCAAGAATCAAAGCAGAGTCAAAGCATAAAGAAATTTCGGAGCGTTTAAATATGGCTACGAGCGTGGCCAATATTGGTATTTGGGATTACAGGATAAAAGAAAATGTCGTTCTCTGTAATGAAAACATGTATGCAATGTATGGGATATCGGAGGATTCATCAGATATCTTAAACGAATGGATGAATAGGATCCACCCTGAAGATAGGGAACGCGTATCTCAAGAGCTGGAATTGACCATAACTGAAGAAAAACCGTTCAACATACAATTTAGAGGTATTAGACCTGATGGCAATATCGTTCATTTGATTGCTTTTGGTGAGGCACAAAAAGGAATAGAAGGGGATATAGAAAACATCATTGGAGCCAATTGGGACATTACCGAACTAAAAACTACAAGATTAAAGCTGGAACGTAGCCAAGAATCCTTTGAAAAAACTTTTGAAAACTCGGCAGTAGGCATGGCATTGGTCGGCTTAGACGGCAGCTGGGTTTCTGTCAATAAAGGTTTATGCAATAGTCTCGGCTATACCCAAGATGAATTACTGAAGCTTACTTTTCAGGATATAACCCATCCAGACGACCTTGATCTTGATCTTAAACTGTTACGGCAGGTGATTAAGGGAGAGATATCTACGTATCAGATTGAAAAGCGTTATTTTCACAAAGATGGTAATTTGGTTTCAGCAATATTAACAGTTACAGCGGTTAAAGATATACAAGGAAATTTATCGCACTTTATTTCACAAATACTAGATATAAGCTCAAGGATACAAGCTGAAAAACGTACTAAAAAATTATTGCTCGTCACAAAAGAGCAAAACGAGAGTCTATTGAATTTTGCCCATATCGTATCACATAACTTAAGATCTCATTCCAGTAATCTGTCCATGCTAACAGGATTCCTATCATCTGAAAAAGACGATACTGAACGTGAAAATCTATTGGCGATGCTCCATAATGCTTCGGAAAGTTTAGGAGAAACCGTAATGCATCTCAACGAAGTAGTGCAAGTAAAAGTTGGTGCTTCCGAAAAAGTAAAAAAGGTCAATATCTTTAAAACCCTCAAAAATGTAGAAAAAAATCTCAGTATTTTATTAAAGGATAAAAATGCAATTTGCACAATAGAAATTCCAAAAGAATTAAAAATAAAGGGTATTCCTGCTTACTTTGACAGTATTTTTCTTAATTTGTTGTCCAATAGTATTAAATATTCATCTCCAAAACGGCAACTTGTTATAAAAGTAAGTGCCGTAGAGAACGATAGTTTAACTACTATTTCCTTTGAGGACAATGGTCTGGGGATAGATTTGGAAAGACACGCCAAAAAACTATTTGGCATGTACAAAACATTCCATAGACACAAAGATGCCAAGGGAATAGGGCTGTTCATAACCAAAAATCAAATTGAGGCCATGAACGGAACTATAGAAGTTGAAAGCACGGTAGATGTTGGTACAAAATTTCTATTGACATTTGATTCTTCGCAAAATTCGTAAGATTAATATTTGCTAAAAAAAAGAATAATGAAAAAGATAGAAACAAGTTGCATCATAGATGATGATCCCATTTTTATTTATGGAACCAAAAGAATTATGAAAGAAATAGACTTCTGCAATGATATTTTGGTCTTTAATAATGGGCAAGATGCCATGGACGGTCTTAATGAATTGACCTCGCAGGGCAAAGACTTGCCTTCTGTCATTTTTTTAGATTTAAATATGCCCATTATGAACGGATGGGAGTTCTTGGAAGACTTTGTTCAGATTCCCAATAATAATAGGGAAAAGGTTACGGTATACATTATCAGCTCTTCTGTAGATCCCAGGGATTTGGAACGTATAAAAAATTATGACGTTGTAAACAACTATATTTTAAAACCTCTTTCCCCTCAAGATTTAGAAGAGGTATTGGAGTCCATGATTTAGTTTTTTAGAATTTAGAGGTATTGGCTGGTTTTTATTGAACAATGACATGGGAAAACTTCAATTTCTCTAGTTTGAAAAAACACAATAGATGTCTTGTTCATATAAAGTTTTTATACGGAAAATTAAATTGAACATAACCGACTATTCTAAAAATTCCTGAGTTTGTCCAATTCCTCTTACCTTTAATCGTCTGAACTATGTAAAAGACGTTAATTTCTTATAAACTTAAACACTATTGAACATGAAAAAATTTATCGTACCCATTGTGTTACTGCTACTTTTTAGCTTTACCACAAACAGTGTAAAACTTACGGATGATGATCGTAAAATGGCAATCAAACATCTTACCCAGACCCGTGATCATATGACCGATGCTCTTGAAGGACTTACTGATGAACAACTGAATTTTAAATCGGATGAAAACGCATGGTCCATTGCTGAATGTGTTGAACATCTTGCCATTTCTGAAAATGCTTTTGGAGGACTGGTCCAAAAAACTGTTGCTACAGGTGCAAATCCAGCAATGAAGGATTCCGTAAAATTAAAGGATGACCAGCTTATGGGCCTTATTACCGATCGCACCAATAAAGTAAAAACATCGGAGACCTTTGAGCCAAGTGGAGGGTTTGGTTCGCACGAAGCTACCTTAGAAGCTTTTATGGATAAGAGAAAAGAACATATTGAGTATGTAAAAACTACAGAAGATGATCTAAGAAATCGTTATAACAGTGATCTGCCTTTTGGCACAATTGATGGCGTACTGTTGATCGTCTTTATGGCCGGCCACACAGAACGCCATGTTCTCCAAATGGAAGAGATTATGGAGCATGAAGATTTTCCTATAGAGGAGGAAGAGGACAAATAAAACTTTATCAATTAAAATAAACCTCTTGCCTTAGCAAGAGGTTTTTCGTTTTATCAAAATCATTCTCGTAAACCTGGGGTAAAATCCCCTGGAGCATTTTGGGGCTGGTTGGTTGTGCCAGAACCTCCTGTATCATTAAAAATATCCCATTCGCTGAAAGTATAAGTTGCATTTGCCTTCGATATTTCCAGTTTTCGTATAGCCCTGCCATCTTCAAACTCGTGGTCTGTCCCTGTTCCGTCAACCCCTACGACTCCAAAAACATCGATAATCGTACCAAAGGGGTCTACAAGTTCCAGATTGTCGTCTCCATTGGAATCGGCAGGGCTGTTCGTAGATACTCCTAAATCTGGTGCAAAACCGTATACCAACTCAAACTCACTTGCATTTGGAGATATTAAAAATGTACTTTCTGCACCTATTATCATCTCAGATAGGTCTATAGTGGAACTCACCTCTATATTATCGTTGGTGTATCTCCTAAGAGTCCATTTGTTCAAATTTAACGGCTCTTTTGCAGCATTATACAATTCTACAAACCGTGCCCCGGTATTGTTTTCTGGATCGGCCAATTCTGAAATAAAAATACTTTTTGATGTAAATTCCGTGATAATCTCTGGACAGCGTTCGTTGGAAAAATCGATATCTTCCAAAAATCTGATAACAATTTGAAAATCATCTCCATCTTTTAGTAAAACACCTGTAATACTACCATTTCCTTCTGGCAAAACATCGTCCTGAAAGTCAGAAAAACCACTATTGAGTATTTTGATATTGTTCTCTTCACAATCTTGTAAGGTACGTTCTGTCTCTTTTTTAGCCATCGCAAAAATACTGTCCAGTTCTTCTTCAATGACTTCCAGTCCATCAAAACTGACCAGAGTCTTATCTATGGAACTTTTTAAGTTCGGTATTTGTGTAGGAACGGGTTCTATTTTTACTGCGGCATCACAGGATAGAAAAATATGCTCATGTACTTTTAATGCAGGTAATCTTCCTACTGAAAGGTTTCCAAATGCCAAGAAAGAGCCTCCAAGCTTAAATGATTCCCCGTTAGAACCTAGATAAAGGCCTTTTAACTTAATTAAAACTTTACTTCCAACTTCAAAAAACAAATGTGATTCTCGCAAATCAATATCTATCTGAAATCCACCTGTCGGGTTGGAAGGATTATCCTGAATATATAATGTGCCAAAAAAATTTCCTTCCCTGTCCGATGAGATAACATAGCCGTCGATAACCAAATCCTCTTGAATTTGAAAAGTCTTCTCTTCTAGCATATTAAATAAATCCACCAATGTAATATTGGCCACCAACCCAGATTCGCAGGTATTTCTTGGTACATCATATTCTCCATTGTTCACACAGGCCGATATAATATGCAAAATAATCAGGTATGGTATTATGCGGTTAAATCCTTTTTTCATAATTATGATCATAATCAAGATATATGTAACTCAGAAACTAACGGCTAGATTCAGAAAATATGTTCTTCCAAAGCCGTACCAATATTTGGGGGCAAAAGAGGGTGTTCCACTAAGGTTGTCCTGTTTCAACTGTCCGTAATTTCCATTTCTGCTCTGCTCGTAGCCTCCCGTTCTAAAAACCTCATCAAACACATTGTTTACGCTTATAAATGCACTGATGTATTTCTTATTGAATATCCAAGATTTCCCTCCAACCATATTCAAAAGATAAAAGTCATCCAATTTCTGTTGTCTTAATATTTGGGCTACATTTTCATCAGTTGCGTCTGGAAAACGCTTTCCGGTATCTGGGTCAATCAAAAAACTTTGGGTCCTCGTAATTGTTGAAATATTTGCATAATTATCTGACAGATAATTAGCTGTAACCCCTACCCACCAATATTTTGGACTTCTGTATTCGACTCCGAAAGCAAATGCCGTTTGCGGACCCTGCGCCAATTTTAGATCTTTTAGTTTGGCAATCCCTAGGTCTATATTTCCTTCTGGGTCTATCAAATCCTCTGCAGCACCTGCTGTATCAAAATTTATCGAAACAAAGGGATTACTCGCGTATACATAACTTGCCAAGTTACCTGCCAACGATAATTTTACGCTGGAAGAAACCTCATATTCCAAACCAAGTTCGATTCCCTTGTGCAACCTATCCAAATCAGTAATTACTTCTTGGACAAAATCTGAGCCCAGTCCAGAATCCACAAAAAAGAAATTAATGTCCGTAGCGTTTTGAAAACGAGAATAAAATGCAGTGATTCTTCCTGTTACATCAGGCAATCTTATAAAGTAGCTCACATCCAATGTCGTTATCTTTTCTGTTTGGATTTCTGGAACCGTTGTATTGTTTTCTCTTGGATTTATAAATATGTTCTGTAATGTAGGAGCTTTATTTATAAGTGCGCCATCGATATTTAGCCAATGTCTTCCGGATAAAAAATACGTAACCCCCGATTTCAACCCAAAATTTGAAAAAGATATTTTTTCACTATTCCCGAAAGAGTTTTCCGAAAAACGCTCATTTACAAAAAGTCCATTTCGCAATACGTCGAAACTGGAAAACGAAGCAGATACAAAAACGCCCCATTTATTGAAATTTGTATTTATCTGACCAAAAGCTTCCAGTTGGGATGCTTCTATTGCATAGTTGTAATTGAATCTTTCCCCTTCTGTTTTAATTGCGTTTCCGTCAACATCGTTCAAAGTGTTGGAAAAAGAATCAATATCTTCATGAAAATCAGCTCCCAATAAATCTTGAATCTCTGCAAAATTTTCTGACGACAATGTTTTTAAATTAACTCCAGCACCTATACTTATACCGTCATTGATATCATATTCGGCAGTACTTGATATTGTTAATTGGCTATTTTCTATTACATCATCGTAAAGCAAATAGGCCGCTTTTCCGTCATTGGCTGTATTTAAATTGGCTGTATACAATTGCTGCCATTGAATTTGGGGGTTTTCCAGAAATCCCTGCTTTGAAAGCAAGGCATTGTTAAAATCAGCACCGATAGGACTGTTTAAATTAAAGCTTGGCAAATATCTGTAATATGTAGGGTCTGGGTTTGGTGCATTATAATACCCCAATCTACTTCTTGCGTTTATACCAAATTGATAGGAGACACCCGTATTTAAACTGAGCTTATCAGACTGTAAAAAATGGTTTAAAATAAATAGTGGTTCAAAAATTTCACGTTCCCTTGAATTCCTGACTTGTTCGTTTTGGATTCCCCAATAGGGATTGTACCGATTTCCTACCAAATCAAAGACTTCTTTGGTAAGTGCAGAGGAGCGACCTCGCCTGTTCTTTGCCAATATAGCGGTCAATACCAAACTATTTTCTTGGTTCAATTTATATTCCACCGCGCCAAAAAAAGAATAGGCATCGTACAAAGTACCATCTACATACCCTGTTTTGGCCCACCTTCTAGATGATGAGAACGTATAGGCCAGTCCATTTTTCTTTAGCCCTGAGCTATATGAAGCCATTGCTCTGGCCGTATATGTTCTGTTGGATGCAGAACTGGACAACCGCAATCCTGGTCTAAGTTTGGAAGGCCTGGTGTCTATATTGGTGTTACCGAGTATACCCCCAAAGGTAAATTGGTTGATTGCCAAACCATTGGAAAAATCTTGGTTTCGTATTACGTCATTGAGGCCTCCCCAGTTATTCCATTGGGGCCTTCCGTCAAAAAATTTGTTCATGGGCATTCCGTTCAGCAATACTTCGCCATAACTCGAATCATAGCCTCTTACCCTAAAGAAAGCCTGTCCAAAATCGAATGCTGCCCTGTTCAAGAAAATATCCCTGCTGGATTGCAATAATCCTGAAGAGCCTGTGACAGATTCATCATCCCCTGCAATGTCGCTGTCTGTTAAAGTGATCAGATTGTCGGTTTTTTCCCGAGTAATATCCTTTTGTAGAGAAATAACTCCTAAATCTATTGGTTTTCCGTTCAATTGTACCGCAAAGTTTTTGGGCAAGAAATCAAGTGATTCGATTGTAATAATGTGTTCTCCCATTTGAGAGGTCCTCAATTGAAAAACTCCGTTTGAATCTGTAGAAAATTCTTTGGTATTGCCTTCAATTGTTATAACGGCATGTTTAACGGGATTTTTTGTTGTTTCAGCTAGAACAGTTCCAGAAACCATTGTTACTTGTTGCCCGCATAACGATAAAGTGTAACAGGACACTACAAAGAATAATGCAATTCTCATAGAATATTGTAGGTTAACTTCGTAAAATATGGGGTTATTGTCTTTCTTTGATATCTGAAAAACGGACAATCTTACTTATTTTTGAATTAAAATCAAAGCCCAAATGCACTTTTTACGATACCTACTAGTAATCTTATTCGTACCGCTTTTTTCTAATTCCCAAAAAACATATAAGGTAAGAACCGTTGCTTTCTACAATGTTGAAAATCTTTTTGATATCGTGAACGACAGCTTGGTCTTTGACAACGGGCGTACTCCTGAAGGGAGATATCAATGGACACAAGAGAAATACGAGCGAAAAATTAAACATATCTCCAGTGTTATCTCTAAAATAGGTTCGGAAACTACTGGCACTTCTCCTGATATCATTGGCCTATGCGAAGTTGAAAATAGAGGTGTTTTGGAAGATTTGATACATCATGCCAATCTTACCAACAAGGATTATGGAATCGTTCATTTTGATTCTCCTGATATGCGCGGAATTGATGTAGCATTATTGTTCAAAAAATCAGCCTATTTACCTACATCTTTTAAGAGCCACAGACTTTTATTGTTTGATGCAATGGGCGATAGAATTTACACGAGAGACCAATTGGTCGTTGGTGGAATTATGGATGATGAAGCATTCTATTTTATTGTAAATCATTGGCCATCAAGACGGGGCGGAGCAGTCAAAAGCAAGCCCAATAGGATTAAAGCCGCCTTATTGAACAAAAGGATTATAGATTCCATACAGCAACTGGACTTTAATGCTAAAATCATTGCGATGGGCGACTTTAATGACGACCCGCGCGATGATAGTCTAAAAAGAATTTTGAAGACGTCTGACCATGTAACATCACAAGACACCCTAGAACTTTATAACCCTATGGAAAAACTATATAAAAAAGGATTGGGGTCCTTGGCCTATAGAGATAAATGGAATCTTTTTGATCAATTTTTCATGACTGCCAATCTCGTCAGCCAAAACAAAGAAACATATTCATACTGGAAAGCCGGTATTTATTCCCCTGCATACCTCAAAACAAAAAAGGGAAGATTTAAAGGATATCCCTTTAGGAGTTTTTCGGGAACCAATTACACAGGAGGATACAGCGATCATTTTCCTGTTTATCTACACTTGATCAAAGCCTTTTCAGATTTTTCTCCAGAAGATGATTCCCACACACGGGGGAATGACATGAATTAATTGAACCACTGTGCCCAGGGAATTTGGCTTAGGATGAGGAGAAGTCCCAATCCATAAAAAATAGTTATCGTTTTAAACTTTGCCTTGCTTTCCAATTTCTTTTTATGGCTAGACCATCCTATAGTTATCAACACAATTGCGATAATATTAATTAAAGGATGTTCTAAGGCCAAAAGGCGAGCTGCCGAGTTTAAACCGCCCATACCCAATACTTGAATCGCTTTTAATCCATTGGGAGAAACAAAATAAACGATTAGACCTATCAATAACTGAATATGACTTAAAATCAAGGCAAAAAGACTGATTCTTAAGTCCTTTTCCATGGTAAATTCCTTTTTTCCAAGCCAACCTATCAAGGCATTAAAAACTGCGAAAATCAACACTGCCAATACTACATAGGCAAGATATGAGTGTACGTTTTGTAGAATTTCCATAGGTATAGTTTGAGGTTTAAAAGTAATGATTTTTGAGCATAAAAAAACCCCTATATCTTTAGTGATGTAGGGGTCAAAATAAAAATTATATAATTATCAGTTAAAAATATAGCGAATTCCTAACTGAGCTTGCCATCTAGAGGATTGAATTCCCTCATCATCAAATTCAACAACATTATTAGGCGTGCCATCTAAGTTCACCGCCCCAGTATTTAGGTTGAAGGTAGGTGTATCACCATTGGATATAGTGGTCAATGGACTTACTTCGCTATCAATAAATTTTAACCGGCCCCAATCTTTGTTCAATAAATTGGTGAAGTTGAAAATATCTGCCGACAGTTGTAGTGTATGCTTCTTACTGCCAATATTAAAGCTAAAATCTTGTAAGAACTTCAAATCTACAATATGGCTCCATGGACCACGAGAGGCATTACGTTCAACATACTGGCCCCTTCTTGAGCTCAAATACTCATCATTTTCAATAAAAGTATTTAATGCACTCCATTGTTGTTCAGGCGTGGCAATAATGTCTCCGCCAGAGTTTGTCAAATTCACCAATACGATTTCATCTGCATTTGCAGGGACGTAAATTAAAGCATTGTCCCTAGAATCATCATTTAATAAATCCCTACTTGATTCATTATAAATGAAGCTATAAGGAGAGCCTTGAAAACCTTGATACAACAAAGCAAAAGTGGTTTTTATGTTGTCATTCCATTGAATTTGATAGGAAGCATCCGCTACTATACGACTACCCAAGGCAAAATCAGAACGGGTCACAGGTAGATTAGAGTTTTTACCATTAACCGTTTGAATATTACGCCATTGAGAACTGTTCTGCGATGAAGTACCATCGAAAATCTTGTTGGATTCCCCATAGGTATAGGATACTGATCCCGCAAAGCCACTTTCAAAAGGTTTTCTAAGCGTAAAAGTAGCATTTGTAGCACTACCTCCACCTGTATTCGAAGCCAAGTAAATCCCTTGATAGGTACCGTCAACACGGTTGCTCCTATTATAAAAAGGTCTAATGTCGGCTCCTTGATAAAAACCTTCAGGATCACGAATATTCAAATTTTCATAATAAACGTCTGTGATAACATCAGTATAGAGGAAGTCAGCTGATGCAATCAAACCCCAAAAAGGCAATTTCTGGTCTATGGCAATATTGTATTTGATTACCTGTGGTAGTTTAAAATTTTCTGCAATTAAATCTACGTTACCACCCAAACCACCAGAACCTGGCAGTGGGTCTTCAAATTGATTTTGAAAATCGGATTCAAATTCTTGTCCAAACTGAAACATAAAGCCACCAGTAACACCATTATTATTGTAGGTTCCACCAGGCCATACCAAAGGAAGTCTAGAAGTAAATACCCCGATACCACCACGAATTTGAGTAGATCTTTCGCCGTTCACATCCCAATTAAATCCTAATCTTGGAGCAAACATTGCCGTACCTACACCCTGCCCCACACGGGCACCCTGCAAATCTTTACCAGCTGCTTCCAACATTGGAACAGTATTGGTGTTGAAATCTTCGTTAACAGTACCATCTTCCCAACTTGGAATATCAATACGTGCACCAAAACTAACTTTGAAATCATCGGTCAACTGTACATCATCCTGTACATAAAAGCCAGCCTGAAATGTCTTGAAATCAGCTGATCCAGCAGATTCGTCACCAACGGTACCATCACCTAACAATGAATACCCGTGTTGATAAAGATTGGCATTTTGTCCTGTCAAAAACTCATTGAGTCCACTGGACAATAAATTTCCATCATCATCAAAATCATCTGTAAATTCATACCAGCCATAGTTAAAAGCAAAAAACAGGTTCTTTACAGTCGCAAATTCTAAATTGGCACCCAAGGTCACAGTATGGCGACCTGCATATATTTCAAAGTTATCGGTAATCGTCAAATAATCTGTATTGAGTAAGTTAGCGGTCGAAAATGGCTCTGAGCCAAAGAAAATAGTACCATTGCCATCTTGAATCTCAACTGTTGGAAACGGATCTCCCGAGGGGTCACGATCGTCACGAACAGCAGTAAAACCAACAACTAAGTTGTTACTGAACTTATTACCAAATCTCGAATTCAATTCCAATGCGGTTGAATTGGTATTGGATACAAAAAATTCAGAGCCATTAATAAAACCTATCTCATTGTTGTCAGAACTTCTTGCTTCAAGGTTTTCTGCGCCTACGTAACTATGGCGTAAGGAAAGATTATGGTTTTCATTGATATTCCAATCAAGTTTTGCCACCAAAGTATTGCTTTCCAACGTTCTTGTATTATTATCAAAAATTCCTGGATTGAAATTATAAGTGCCTTGTAAAAAATTACTTAAGTTATCCAAATCAGCTTCTGATGAACGCCCTGTGTAATTACTAAAAATAAAAGGTTGTGGAATTTCAGTTTCATTACGTTCGTAGTTGACAAAAAAGAACAGTTTGTCCTTAATTAGGGGGCCACCTAAGCGCATACCATAAGTATTTGCCGAAAAATCAGCAACTTTCACTCGCTCGTCTCCCTCGTTGATTAAAGCAGTAGGTGTTTTGGCTACCAAATCTTGGTTTCTGGTGAAGAAATAAGCGGATCCTTCAAACTCATTGGAACCTGAACGTGTAACAGCATTTACCGATCCACCTGAAAATCCTGATTGTCTAACGTCAAAAGGTGCAATATTGATTTGAAATGTTTCAATGGCATCTACAGATAATGGATTTACCCCGGTCTGTCCTCCATTGGTCCCCGAACCTGCCAAGCCAAAAACGTCATTATTGACCGCACCATCAATGTAAATGGCATTGTAACGATTGTTTTGTCCTGCCAAGGAAATAGAGAAACCATCATCACCTTCAGTTAATTGTGCTTGAGGAGTCAAACGTACGAAATCTGCAAGCGAACGTGAAGCTGCTGGGGTAATTTCCACTTGGCGTTGTGAAATATTGGTTTCCGTGCCTGTTTTATTTGATCCGAAAACTCCATTTGAAACTGCGGTAATAACAACCTCATCAAGTGCTGTAGCTGATTCTGAAAGCTGTGAATTAATGGTACTGGTAGACCCCAGATTTAAAAAAACACCTTCTTTTACATAATCATTAAAACCCACATATGATATTGTTACCGTGTACGGACCTCCTGTACGCATACCTGAAATACGGTAAAAACCATCAAAATCGGCAGCTGCACCGTATGTGGTTCCCGAAGGAGTATGTACTGCTACTACACTTGCTCCTGGAAGAGGCTCTCCTGTATTGTCGGTTATCTTTCCGCCAATTGCAGATGTGGTAACCCCCTGTGAAAAAGCCATGGTAGCCATAAACATGGCAAAAATGACCAAATAAATTTTTTTCATTTCAATTATGTTTAAATAGTTTAATTAGCGTAGCAAAAGTCTCGCTTTTAATTTTGACAAATATTAAGATAACGTTAAGAAATTAGGTATTAAAAAGTATGCCGTATAAAGCTAAGCATCTTTGAATCAGCAAATTATATAAAAGAGTAATTTTATGAAATTCTAAATCAATTCTTAAAAAAATGCAAAAGATTTAGTGTAGAACTATCATGATTGCCAATTTCGGAACCTTCAATATCAGAAAGAGTAGATTTTGCCAATTGCTTGCCCAATTCCACGCCCCATTGATCATAACTGAAAATATTCCAAATAATTCCCTGAACAAATATTTTATGCTCGTAAAGTGCAATAAGTGATCCTAAACTTTTTGGAGTGAGCTTACTGATAAGAATAGTATTGGTCGGTTTGTTGCCCTGAAAGATTTTGAAAGGCAAAAGTGCTTCTATTTCTTTGGCGGTAAATTCTTGTTCTTGAAGTTCTTCCTTGACCTCATCTTTGGTCTTGCCGTTCATTAGAGCTTCTGTTTGTGCAAAAAAATTGGCCAAAAGCTTGTTATGGTGGTCTTTATCTCCATGTAAAGATTCTTTAAACCCAATAAAATCCACAGGAATCAATTTTGTGCCTTGATGGATGAGCTGAAAGAAAGCGTGCTGTGAGTTAGTGCCCGGTTCTCCCCAAATAATAGTTCCTGTCTCATAATTTATACTATTACCAGATCTGTCCGTGCTTTTACCGTTACTTTCCATAATGCCCTGTTGCAAATAGGCGGAAAAACGATTCAAATATTGTGTATATGGGATAATCGCCTCTGTCTCTGCATTATAAAAGTTATTGTACCAAATACCTACAAGTGCCAAAACAATCGGGATATTTTTTGAAAACGCTGTCTCTTTAAAATGAACATCCATTTCATTGGCTCCTGATAATAATTCTGCATAATTATCGTATCCTATGGATAGCGAAATCGAAATCCCTACCGCACTCCAGAGTGAAAAGCGACCTCCTACCCAGTCCCACATAGGAAAAACATTGTCTGCCGATATTCCAAAATCCTTGATTTTTTGGGTGTTTGTTGAAACTGCCACAAAGTGTTTGGCAATATCTTCTTGTGAGCCGTTTTCTAAAAACCATTTTTTAATGGTAATGGCATTGCTCAACGTTTCTTGAGTTGTGAACGTCTTAGAGACAACCACAAACAATGTTGTTTCTGGATTTAGTTCTTTTAGTATTTCATGAACATGGTCTCCATCTACATTGCTCACAAAATGCATTCTTAAATGATTCTTATAAAATTTGAGCGCTTCAACTACCATTGCAGGTCCCAAGTCAGACCCTCCAATACCAATATTTACTACATCTGTGAACTTTTTATTAGAATATCCTCTTCTATCACCAGAAATCACACCTTCTGAAAAAACCTTTATTTTTTCTCTGACTTCATAAACCTCAGGAACAATATTTTTTCCATCTACATGAACCTCATCACTTTTTTTAGCACGTAGCGCTGTGTGCAAAACCGCCCTTCTTTCCGTTTGATTAATTTCGTCCCCTTTAAAATAGGCCTTTATTGCGTTTTTTAAGCCAACTTCTTCAGCCAATTCCAGTAACAAACTCATTGTTTGTTGTGTAATTCTATTTTTTGAATAATCTACTAGAAAATCGTTCCAGTGAATTACAAATAATTTTCCACGTTCTTTATCTGCAGTAAACAGTTTCCTTAAATGTTGATTTTTAGTGTCTTGATAGTGTCTTGAAAGTTTTTCCCAGGCTTTTGTGGTTGTGGGGTCAATTTTGGGGAGTGCCATTTTACTTATTGAGTGTTATAAGATTTTCTTGCGGTTCTGGAGCGGGCAATGTGTATTCTATACAATCCAATTGAGTTTTTAAAGGATCTATATATTCTAGGTAATCCAATCTCAGGGAATCTGCTATAGGTTCCGCGGCAGGCAATTTCTCTCTAAGTGGGTCTACTTGCCTACCATTTTTCCAGAATCTGTAACACACATGGGGGCCTCCGGTATTTCCTGTCATACCGACCCATCCTATTACATCTCCTTGTCTTACATACTCTCCTCTTTTTACCTTTTGCTTTCGCATATGCAAATATTGGGTACTATAGGTTCCGTTGTGCCTGATTTTTACATACTTTCCATTGCCACCTTTTCTTCTGGATTCGGTGACAGTGCCATCCGCGGTGGCGATGATAGGTGTCCCAATTGGTGCAGCGTAATCCGTTCCTTTATGCGGTCTTACCTTATAGCCGTAATATGCAATTCTTCTTTTTAAATTATATCTAGATGATAGTCTGTATCCAAACTTGATCGGTGCCCTTAAAAATGTACTTCTTAAATTATTGGCTTCTTCATCAAAATAATCGGTCATCTGTTTTAGAGAATCCGCTTCGTAGGAAAATGCATATATTGGTTTCCCCTTATGCTCAAAAAATGCAGCTTCTATTGGTTCTGCTCCAGCGTATATGGTATCATTGATATATCTCTCTTTATAAATAACCTTGAACTTGTCCCCTTTTTCCAATCTAAAGAAATCAATCGTCCATGCATAGATTTCTGAAAGGTTCAACGTAACGTTATAATCTATGCCCTGATCTAAAATTGCTTCGGATAGTGATGTTTCTATTATTCCAGAAGCTTCACGTTCTACATATTTAACTTTCTTTTTACTCTTATAGGCCATTACACTATCACGAAGATCAACAACAGTATAGTTTATACGATCGTTCTGGTAAATGAAAACTTCTGCAACTTCTGAGGTATCTTTTGATTTTAAAATCACGTATGGCTTACCGACCATTATTTTTCTAACATCAAAAGTATCTTTAAAGTTCTCTGATATTGTGTATATTTTAGGGTAGTCCACTTTATTCTTCAACATAAGTTCTCCAAAACTGTCTCCGTTTCTTACGGTATCGTGAACTACTTTGAATTCATCGAGATTAAATCCAAAATGTTTTATTATTGGCTGTTCAACCGGTTCTTCCGGTCCCAATTCCTGTACCAATACCTTTTCTTCTTTACATGACACCAACATCATCAGTGCCAACAGTGCCCCAAAAAATTTATACATTCTTAAAATTCCTTATTTGCTGGATTAAAAATATGATCTACCCATTGTTTTCCCCATGATAGCTTCTCGTCTTCTGAGTACAAAGTTGGGAAAAAAATTATTTTCTGAAAACTGGGTGGCAGATAGTCCTTCCAATTGGTCCCTCCCGTGGAACCAACTTCTTTATTTTCTTTAGCTAAATACCGGTACGCTGAACCCATGTGCATCAATGGCCAGTTTACATTGGCATTTACATCCAAATCCTTTAATGATGTTATTAAACGCTCATCTTTTCTAGATGACTCAGGCAATTGTAGGTATTTGTGATAAATAGTACTGCTTTTTACCTGATTGGATATTCTCAAAAGTCTTGGGGTATATCTAAACTCAAATTGTTTGAGCGTAAGTGTTTTCTCCCCAGTATTAATATCCGTAGCACCTTTTTTCCAATAAATATTTTCAAAAAGTTCTTCTATTTCATCATTTGCAGAAAAAGAATCCCGCTCAGAATGATGTACCAAATTTTCCAAAGGAGTAGCATAAAGCTCTATCATCCTGTATTGTGCGGATTGAAACCCGCTTGCAGGTAAAAGTGCCATGCGATAACGTAAAAATTGTTCACGCTGCATTCCATTTATCATAATCCTGAAAGAAGATATCAACGCTTTGAAATAACTGTTGATGCGATTTGCCTTTTCTATGAAAAAATCAAGGCTTTGGGATTTATCATCAACTATTTGTTTCTGCTCATGCAGAATAAGCTTAAAATAAAGTTCGGTAATCTGATGGTACATAATAAATATCTCTTCATCAGGAAAGTGTGTACGTGGCACTTGAAGACTGAGCAATGTATCTAAATGGATATAATCCCAGTAGGTAAGGTATCTTTGATAAAGAAGCCCATCGAGATAAGAACTTAAATCTTGTCCAGAATTTTTGAACTTTTCTTCAAGCTTATTGATTTGGGACTCAATTCGCTCATCATTCTTCATTAAATACTATCTCATTATTATTTTAAATTGGTTCTTGAGGCCGTTATAACCATCTAAATCTGCCTTAAGGGACCCTACGGCCAAATCTGCCTTGATCCTGATCGGAATTTTGTTCAGATCATTCGAAACCCATAGAGTAAGGCTTTCGTTTTCCTTAAAAACTCGACCAGATTGTACTATGGGCCTAAATTTAAGACATTCTACTTTGCCAAACTTGGTACGAATGACTTCTTTTCCCAAAAATTTCAACTTAAATTTATAGACTCCATCATCATCAAAAAGCATATCCATGTTAATGGATTTACCTACCTCAAATTCCTCAAGTGCATATCTGTTCCTTAGATAATATGAGGCCGACAATAAATCCTGAATTTCGTCGTGCACGGGAATGTCCAATTGTTTTCCATTTTTGTTGTCTTTTAGAACAGCTTTATCCTGGTCATGATAAAAATCGATTTCAATATCTTTTGTGTAGCCGCCTTCATTTATTTTACGAATAAAACGATAGGGTTTGCCGCTTTTTTTTCCAAAATAGCTCTCATAGGTATCATCTACTTTAAAAAATATACTGGCAAAACCAGTTGTTTTACCTCTACCGACAACATGGTATACGGGAGTATTATCTATGGTATCATTCCTCAAATTCAGGGTAGCGTAACTGGCATTAAGGAATCCATAATGGATTCGAAATTTAAGCCATTCGCCAGCTTTGTAGGCGGGCTGTACATTTTGAGACGTTGCATGAATTGCAAACATTAAAGAAAAAATGATGAAAAAATATTTCATAAACTGTAATGTTGTGATAAAATTACTAAAAACGTGTTTTTAGTAAATTAGTTTACAATTACATAAACAAAACTTGTTCCAAAATATTATACAAAAAAAAGCCCAGTCTTAAAACTGGGCTTTTCCTAAATAACCAACCAAACTTTAAATTATGAAAAACCAATACTTAAAGTTATAAGGGAACCACCCCTTATGTACTTGTAAATATACATCAAGCTTTTGTAGGAAAATAAGTTTTTAACGGACTTTAACTATCCTTTTCTTTTTTTGGCGAAAGCCAAACAAATATTTAATATGCCATTAAGAAAAATCCCGGTTTTTTAGTGTTTTTCCCTAATCTTTGATGGATGAAAACCTTTCTTTGTGTATGGGTTTTAAAAATCCAAGCAGATAGCATCATTATAAGATAATTAGTGCATTATATTTTCTAGAACCAATATCCTATGCTAAAGAAAAAGGTGTTCTCGTTTATTTCCGGAGACCAGGAATAATATATCTGAACAGGGCCCAGAAAGGATTCATACCCATAACCTATTCCATAGCCAGAAAATGTAGGCTCCGTAAACCATTCCCCTGTACGAAATAAATCATCGTCAACGTTTGCAAAATTCGCTGAAAACAATGCGTGGTTCTTGGGCGCAAAATTATAATCCAACCTTCCATAGGATTTTACAAAACTGTTTCCGGGAAGGCTTAAAAAATCATATCCAAAGAATGGAATAAAATTATTCACAAAATCATTTCCATATCCTCCAAGAACGAAATCAAAGGATGTAACACTGGAAGTTCCCAATTTAAAACCTCCTTCGGCCTCTATATTAAGGCTTACGTTATTGAAAAGATTGAAAGCTGTTCCAAGTCTTGCTTTTCCAACGGAGAATTCCTTAAAATTTTCATTAAAGTCTGAGGAAAGGAGATAAAAATGAAAATCACTGTCAAAAAATATGCCTTTGGTTGGAAAGTATTTATCGTTATAGGTATCCAATGTTATTTTTCCATAGGCGCTAAAATAGTTTGAGTCATCAAAAAAAGTTCGTTCTGAATCTGTTGGCACAAAAGTATCTTCGCCATTATCCACAAATTGATTTATGGTTCGGGTACTGTAACGCAACAGTTTGTGCTCTAAACCTAAGGTTACGGCAAATTCTTCTTGCAAGACGGTCTGTAAATAAGCTTGATTGGTCAAATCCGTTACATCCAAGTTTATTTCACGAATGTTTGGATCTGCGGGAACTTCAAAGTTTGAGCTTATCAAACCAAAATCCACATCTGTATCAAAATTGGTAAACTCCGATTTAACACCAAAACTCCAGTAAAAACCCTTATCAAGATAATATTCCAAATTGTACCTTAAATTATCTCCCAGAATAAAATCAAAAGATGCTACGTCGTCCTTGAGCAAAAAATTCTTTTTGGTGAGATTGATCAGTGCAGCGCTTTTATAAAGATCATCATAATGAGCTGAAAGCTTTAAGAACATTTTAGTCTCTGTTTCTACTAGCTTTAATATCAAATCAGTGCCCAAGCCATTGGATACCAATTGATATCTTATAGTCTTGAAGTTACCTGTTGCGGACAGGTTGCTTACGCCCTGTTTTAAATCGTCAAATGAAATCCTCTCGGCCAAGTCAAATCTAAGTTTTCCTTTTATGTAGCCCCTGGTGTACTTATCATTTCCTTTGATTATCAATCTATTGATAGTAAGACTGTCAGAGGGTTCGACTATCCTTTTTGAAAGTGGAGATTCATTTTGTACTTGGGCTACTTTTTGCAGTTCAGCAAACTTCTCCAGCGCAGCTTCTTCACCGGTGAGAACAATCTCTTTACCACGACCAAAATCGATAACGGAAAAATCCTCGATTTTAGGTTTTATATAAATTTCGGTCTTATCGATTTTCTTTTTCATATCACTGACCGTTCTATAATTATTTATTTGAAGAAGGATTTCTGTAGCCGATGATAATGCTTCCCTATCTGATAAGCCATGTTGAACATCTACACCAATGATTAGGTTGGCGCCCATTTTCTTTACTTCATCTATAGGGTAGTTGTTTACCACACCTCCATCTATCAAAAGTTTACCATCAATTTCAGAGGGCTCGAACAATGATGGGAACGTACCACTGGCCATAATAGCTTCGGGCAGGTATCCACTTTCCAGCAACACTTCTTCACCTGTTTCCACATTTGTAGCGATACATAAAAAAGGGATGGGCAATTTTTTGAAGTCCTTAATATCTTTTACATGAAACAAAAGCCTGACCAGTTCATTATAGATATTCTGACCTCCGGAGATGGCCTGTGGGAAAGAAACATGAAAGTTTGTAAAAGGAAGCCCGAGCGCATACCGTTCAGAGTCGTCCTTATCGTAAAATGTTTTAGCGCTTCTTGGGACATCATCCTGAATCAATTTTGAAAAATCCGTTACCCTAAAAATCGAATCCAGCTCCGTTGCTGAATATCCAGATGCATAGAGCGCACCGATTATGGCACCCATGCTTGTGCCGCCAATATAGTCTACCTTTACACCGGCTTGTTCCAAAACCTTTAATGTGCCAATATGGGCCAGCCCCTTTGCTCCACCACCGCTAAGTACAAGACCCACTTGTATGGGCACCTCTTCTTTTTCAGTGGTTTGAGCAATACCCCAAGTACCAAAAAAAGCAAGTAGCAATATGACTATTTTGTTTTTCATTCGTATTTGCTAATGAAAGGACTTATAAATTTTTTTTGCCCTGGCCATGCCCACGGATTCGGCAAGACTATCAATGGTTGCCTCCTTAATCCGCTTGACCGATTTAAAACGCTTCAACAACTGTTCTGCAGTTTTTTTACCTATCCCCTCGATACTTTCTAGCTCAGAATTAATGGCAGCCTTGCTTCTTCTGTTTCTATGGTGGGTTATCCCAAATCTATGGGCTTCATTTCTTAATTGCTGGATAATCTTTAAGGTCTCGGATTTTTTATCCAGATAAAGTGGTATGGGATCTTCTGGGAAATAAATCTCCTCCAAACGTTTGGCTATTCCTATTATCGCAATTTTTCCGCGTAGGCCCAAAATGTCCAAACTCCTCAATGATGATGACAACTGTCCTTTACCGCCATCAATAACAATTAACTGTGGCAAAGGCTCCTCTTCGTTTAGGAGTCTTTTATATCTTCTAAAAACCACTTCTTCCATACTTGCAAAATCGTCCGGGCCTTCCACTGTTTTTATATTGAAATGTCTATAGTCTTTCTTGGAAGGCTTTCCATTTTTGAAAACAACACAAGCGGCCACTGGATTGCTGCCTTGAATATTGGAGTTGTCAAAGCATTCTATGTGTGTTGGTTCTTTAGAAAGCCTCAAATCAGCCTTCATCTGTGCCATTATTCTTTTTGTATGCCTATCCGGGTCCACAATTTTGATTTGTTTGAACCTATCCTGTCTAAAAAAACGTGCATTTCGTTCAGATAACTCAAGAATTCTACGTTTATCTCCCAATTTTGGAAGTGTGACCTTAACATCATCCTCTACCGCAATGGGAAAGGGCAAATAAATTTCTTTGGATTTAGAATTAAATCGCTGTCTCAATTCTATGATGGCCAATTGCAAAAGTTCTTCATTGGTTTCCTCCAATTTCTTTTTGATTTCCATAGTATGCGATCTAACTATAGATCCATGGGAAAGTTGAAGAAAATTAACATAACCATGGGTCTCGTCAGAAATTATGGTGAATACATCAACATTGTTGATTTTGGGATTCACCACCGTGGATTTGACCTGATAATTTTCAAGTATGTCAATTTTATCCTTGATGCGCTGTGCCTTTTCAAATTCCATTTTACCTGCCAGTTCCTTCATCTGTGATTTGAAGAATTGTAGCGAGCTTTTAAAATTACCTTTTATAATTTCCCGAATATCAGCTATCTGCCTATGATATTCTTCCACTTCTTGAAGTCCCTCACATGGCCCCATGCAATTGCCCAAGTGGTATTCCAGACATACCTTATATTTCCCGGAAGAAATCTTTTCCTTGGAAAGATCATAATTGCAAGTTCTTAAGGGATAAACACTTTTAACAAGGTCTAAAAGCGTTCTCACAGTTTTCATGCTAGTATATGGGCCATAATATTCAGAGCCGTCCTTAATCAACTTTCTGGTGGGGAAAACCCTTGGAAATCGCTCGTTTTTGATACAAATCCATGGATAAGATTTGTCGTCTTTGAGCATTACATTATATCGGGGAAGAAGTTTTTTTATAAGATTGTTTTCCAAAAGTAATGCATCAGATTCCGTAGCGACCACAATGTGTTTGACCGAATGTATTTTTTTGACCAATACCCTGGTCTTGCCATATTCCTGTTTTTTATTAAAATAGGAAGAAACCCTTTTTTTTAGGTTTTTAGCCTTGCCCACATACAGGATTTTTCCATCAGCATCATAAAACTGATACACCCCAGGGCTATCTGGTAATGCACTTATTTGAACATCTATGGATGATGGATCGGACATAAACTCTTAAAATCTACCTAAAAAACAAAATTAGGCTTTTATACCAGTGATTTATAGTTAAAATTGACCGATTGCTTATTAGCATTAACCATTCCCATGTTTTAATTCATGAACGGCATGTAAGCTTTACCTTTTTAATACTATAAAAAAGTGAAAAGTAGGATGAAAATCGATTTTTTGCGAATTTTTGATTAAGTCAAAAAAAAATTCTTTTAAATCCGTCTTATTCTTGAAATATAATCTATCTGTTTAAATATAATTTAATGCCCTATATTTCAAATACTTAAACTTTAGATAGACGTAAGAAAAATTCCTTATGTGTTAACCAATTATTAAAAAAGATGCATTTCATCGATAAAATCTGCCTTTTGTGGTTAAATTTTCAATTCTTTTACCTACATTTAACTTTATAAATACGATTTAATGGAAAACTATGTTATCGTTTTGGGAATGTATTTGATTTTGATGCTTTTCTTCAAAATCTTTTTCTCGGTTTCTACCAGAGAGTAGTAAAAGTGTTCCCCGTAACGACCCCTAAAAAAATTTCAGCACTTGATGTTGAAACATGAACTAAGAAAAAAATATAAAAATCTCAGGCAAGAAAAATCTTTCTCGCTCCTTTCAGATTTGAGTATTACTCTAACCAATCATGTACTTCAAATCCCTATCTGGGATTTTTTTTATTTCCATATTTTCTTAAGTATTGAGCAAAGTAAAGAAGTTGATACATTGCCCTTAATTACAATGTTGCAGGGAAAGGATAAAAATATTGTGGTCCCTAGAATAACAGGGGAGAGTTCTATAGAGAACTATCTTCTTACGGATAGTACCAAATTCAAAAAAAATAAATGGCATATTCCAGAACCAGTAGACGGAATAGTAGTTCCCGAAAGTAAGATAGATGTAGTTTTTATACCATTATTGGCCTTTGATGTAAAAGGTAATCGTGTTGGTTACGGCAAAGGGTATTATGATACTTTTCTTGGGAAATGTAGAAAGGAGACTATTAAAATAGGCTTATCAATTTTTAATGCCGAAGACCGCATAGATGACATTCATAAAAATGATGTTAAGTTGGATTATTGCATAACACCGGATAAAATTTACAGATTCTAACTTTCTGCGTTCTCCTTGTCTGTTTTTGGGAAAGCTTTTTTATTGAATACAATTAATATACCCACCCCTGTACTTATAGCTGTATCCGCAACATTGAACACAGGTTCAAAAAAACGAAAATTATTGCCTCCAATAGAGGGAACCCATTCTGGCCAAGTAGTATCTATCAATGGAAAATAAAGCATATCAACAACTTTACCATAAAAGATTTTTCCATAAGGGTCATCTGAAAACAGTGTAGCAACTTGACCACTGCTATCATTGAAAATCATTCCATAGAAAACAGAATCGATAATGTTGCCCAATGCTCCTGCAAAAATGAGCGAGACTGCCAAAATCAAGGTTTTGGGTGATTGCTTTTTAATAATGTCCCAAAGCCAATAACCAATTCCAAAAATTGCAAAAAGTCTAAATATGGTGAGTACCAGTTTTCCGGTCGATTCAGATATAGGGAGCAGATCACTAAGCTTTGTTCCCCATGCAGCGCCTTCATTCTCTATAAAAAGTATTTTGAACCAATCGAAAACTATAGTAGATTCGCCGAGAATAAAGTTAGTTTTTACGTAAATTTTGCTAATCTGGTCAATTACCAAAATTAGTATAATGATTAACAGGGACTTCTTTAAATTCATTCCTTTTAAAACAGATTGGGCAAAAGTATGGATATTATTTTGTTTTCTTTAAGTAGATATTGCCTTCCACAGTGTTCAAAATATATTGGTTTTCTCCAAGCGGTATAGTTCCATTATCAACTGTTCCATATATACTTTTCGCCATAATTTCCCCGTTGTTCGCTGCGAGAAAAATATCGCCTTTTTGAGTATCGACCTCAACGGTCTCCGTAATATTTTTCAATCTGCAAGTTCCATCTGATAGCTTAATTTTTAAACTCTTGTACTTTCCTTCGGCCAAGACAGTACTATTGGTTCCATAAATGGAAACATCTTTGTATTCAGGCAATGTAATATCCAGCTCAATGGATATAACTTTATGTGCACTGAGCTTATCATTTGGGTTCGTAAAATTGGGCTGAAATCCAGCACTTATCAATGCCGTCGTTCCTTGGTTTTCTATATTGATCAATAAATCCTTTGAGTATTCACCTTCAATACTTGCCACGACACGAACTTCGCTTGTACTTGCAGTGCCAAGATTTACTTTATAACAATACTTGGAATCTATCTGTATAGATTCGGTCCTAGCATCTATAAAAGCCTTCTTTACCAATTTTTGCCCCTGTAGGGAACTGATAGTAAAAAAAACAGTGAGCAAGAACAGGGATTTCATAAAAAATGCCCAATGCACTTTACTATTTCTGCATATTCTTGGCCTCAATACTCAATGTAGCATGTGGTACCAGCTTTAATCGCTCCCTATTTATAAGTTTTCCCGTAACACGGCAAATACCATAGGTTTTGTTCTCTATTCGCAACAAAGCGTTCTTTAGGTCCCTAATAAATTTTTCTTGGCGTATTGCCAGTTGGGTGTTCGCTTCTTTGCTCATGGTCTCGGAACCTTCCTCAAAAGCCTTAAAAGTTGGTGAGGTATCATCGGTGCCATTGTTTCCGTCGTTCATATATGAACTTTTGAGAAGGTCCAAATGTTTTTTGGCCTTATCTATTTTTTCTTCGATCAGTGCTTTAAATTCTTCTAAGTCCTTATCCGAATATCTTATTTTTAAATCTTCTGCCATGTTCTAATGTTTTTGGATAAACAATTTTGTATTCACTTCATCAAAGGCAATTGCCATGCCTTCGTCTAATTTTTCTTCAAAATTAAGTTCTGCTGTCAAGGTTTCGGTCTTTATGTAGGCTTCGTTACTTGAAACCGCATTTTCCACAAAGCCGTCCTTCAATATTTTAATATCGATTTTATCGGTCACTTCAAATCCTGATTCCTTTCTCAAATTTTGAATTCTATTGACCAATTCCCTTGCAATTCCCTCTCTTCTCAAGTTTTCGTCTATGGTCACATCCAAAGCAACCGTTAAAGAACCGGAACTTGCCACCAGCCAGCCCTCGATATCCTGTGAGCTGATCTCTACATCCGTTAACTGTAATTTAATGTTTTTATTTTTCAATGCAAGCATTAATTCGCCTTCTTGTTCAATTTTTTGGATGTCCTCTTGACCCAATTCATTCACAGCGACGGCGATGGCCTTCATGTCTTTTCCAAATTTGGGCCCTAAAACCTTGAAATTGGGTTTTATCTGTTTTACTAAAATTCCCGAAGCATCATCCAGTAATTCTATTTCCTTTACATTGACTTCCGATTTTATCAATTCCGAAACCGCTTCGATGTCTTTTTTCTGCTCATTGTCCAAAATAGGAATCATGATTCTTTGCAGTGGTTGGCGTACTTTGATTTTTTCCTTCTGACGTATGGATAGCACCAATGATGAGATTTTTTGTGCCAATTGCATTTTCCGTTCCAATTCCTTGTTGACCATTGCCACATCAAAAGTTGGAAAGTCCGCCAAATGTACACTTTCAAAACCCTCTTTTTTGGTTGTTGTGTTCAAATCTTGATATAATCTATCCATAAAAAAGGGTGCAACAGGAGCTGACAATTTGGCTACTGTCACCAAACAGGTGTACAATGTCTGGTATGCCGAGGTTTTGTCCTCTTGATGATCATCGCCTCCAGAGTGATTATTAAGAGCTGGCTTCCAAAAACGTCTTCTGCTCAATCGCACGTACCAGTTGCTCAAATTCTCCTGAACGTAGTCCGAAATCATTCTTGCTGCTTTGGTCGCTTCGTAATCTGCGTATGCTTCATCCACATTTTGAATCAAGGAATGTAGTTCCGAAAGAATCCATTGGTCTATCTCCGGCCTGTTCTTCAAAGGAACGTCCGCTCCTGAATAATTGAATTTATCAATGTTGGCATACAGGGCCATAAAGGAATAGGTGTTGTAGAGTGTTCCAAAAAACTTTCGCTTCACTTCTACGATGCCGTCAATATCAAACTTGAGATTGTCCCATGGATTGGCATTTGAAATCATATACCATCGTGTGGCATCTGCACCGTGTTCCGGTAATACTTTAAATGGATCAACGGCGTTGCCCAATCGTTTGGACATTTTTTTACCCTCTTTATCCAATACCAGACCATTGGAGACTACATTTTTGTAGGATACAGTATCAAAAACCATTGTGGCAATAGCGTGCAACGTATAAAACCAACCTCTGGTCTGGTCTACACCTTCGGCTATAAAGTTTGCGGGAAATGCGACCCCACCATCTATCAATTCTTTATTTTCAAAAGGATAATGCCATTGTGCATAGGGCATAGAGCCGCTGTCAAACCAAACATCAATTAAGTCTGACTCCCTTTTCATGGGTTTTCCAGATGCAGAAACCAAAGTGATTTGATCTACGATATTCTTGTGCAAATCAATTTTATCATAGTTGGATTCGCTCATATCGCCTACTACAAAATCTTCAAATACATCCTTTTCAAGTACCCCAGCTTCAACAGCTTTTGCCATCTCAGTTTTTAGTTCTTCTACAGAACCGATTAGCATTTGCTCGCTTCCGTCCTCTGTACGCCAGATAGGCAATGGAATTCCCCAATAGCGGGAACGGGAAAGGTTCCAATCGTTTGCGTTTGCCAGCCAATTGCCAAAACGTCCCTCACCTGTAGCTTTAGGTTTCCAGTTAATCGTTTGGTTCAGCTCAAACATACGGTTTTTAACATCTGTGACCTTAATGAACCACGAATCCAAAGGATAGTATAAAATGGGTTTATCGGTACGCCAACAGTTTGGGTAACTGTGTACATACTTTTCAACCTTAAAGGCTTTGTTCTCTTCTTTTAGTTTGATGGCAATTTCAACATCTACGGAACGCTCAGGTGCCTCGCCATCATTGTAATATTCGTTTTTTACATATTTGCCCCCAAATTCCTTGAGTTCAGGTCTAAACTTTCCCTGCAGATCAACCAAAGGAACTGGGTTGTTATTTTCATCCAGAACAAGCATGGGTGGGATTTCTGGCTTTGCCTGTTTTGCCACAAGGGCATCATCCGCCCCAAAGGTAGGAGCTGTGTGTACAATGCCGGTACCATCCTCAGTAGTTACAAAATCCCCTGCAATGACCCTAAATGCATTTTCAGGGTTTTGATATGGCTGAACATAGTCGATAAGCTGTTCGTATTCGATGCCCACTAAATCTATACCTTTTGCTTCGGCAATAATTTGGTAAGGGATTTTTTTATCCTTGGATGTATAGTTAGCAAAATCTTCCTCACTTTCGGCTTCAAAGAACTTGCCGCTAAATTGCTTACCGACCAAGTTTTTTGCCAAAACCACATAACTTGGTTCAAAAGTATATTGATTGAAACTTTGAACCAGAACATAATCAATCTTTGGTCCCACGGTCAACGCGGTATTTGATGGCAGTGTCCACGGTGTGGTCGTCCATGCCAAAAAATAGGCTTCCCCAGACCCCTCTAGAGGGGAGGAAAGTCTAAACACTTCCCAAACTGATTTCTTTCCTTTGGAAGCTATAGGGATTTTGAACTGGGCCGTAACCGTGGTATCCGTAACATCTTGATAGGTTCCCGGTTGGTTCAACTCATGGGAACTTAATCCTGTACCTGCTTTTGGGGAATAGGGCTGAACGGTATATCCTTTGTACAAAAGACCTTTATCATAAATCTGCTTTAGCAACCACCAAACAGATTCCATGTACTTGGGCTTGTAGGTAATATAGGGATTGTCCATATCTACCCAATATCCTATTTTTTCGGTCATCTCGTTCCAGACATCCGTATAGCGCATGACCGCTTTTTTACAGGCTGCATTGTATTCCTCTACAGAAATCTTTTTGCCAATATCTTCCTTTGTAATTCCAAGTTCTTTCTCAACACCGATCTCAATAGGCAATCCGTGGGTGTCCCACCCCGCTTTTCGTTTTACCTGGTATCCTTTCATGGTCTTGTACCGTGGAAAGATATCCTTTATGGTTCGTGCCATTACATGGTGAATTCCAGGCATACCGTTTGCCGAAGGCGGTCCCTCATAAAACACATAGCTTTCTTTCCCCTCTCTTGTGGAAATACTTTTTTCGAAAATTCCGCTCTTTTTCCAGAAGTCCAGAACTTCTTCTGATACCTTTGGTAAATCCAATCCCTTATATTCCGCAAACTTCATAGTTAATCGCTACTTCTTCAAGAATTCCAAGTTTGCAAAATTAAAAATTTAACTTGAATTATGGCGTTCCAAATCAGGTATTTGGATTTGCTTGTCACCCGGCAGTCTTATTAAAGTGCTTGATCCATAGCGTATCGATGCGGAGATGTCTCTCGCCCAATTTGACATCTTTGATTTAAATAATTCTTATAAGTTCTTTTTTGTATTCAAAAACTATATCCCAGTCCCAAAATAAAATTTGTGCCAGGGGCCACAATCCCAGAAGAATAGGTCCTGTAACGTTGATTGGTCATGTTTTCCAAACTGATTGTTGTCCTCAAAGTATTTGATAGTTGATATTGTGACCTAAAATTTAAGGTATACCATGAGGGTGAAAAGGGGTTTCCGTTGTCATCCATTGCATAGATAAAATCCTTGCTGCGTTCCGATAATGCCAAATCGTTGAAATCAATTTCGCCATTAAAATTTAAGAATAAATCTGTTTTTAATTTTTGGTTTTGCCAAACTAAATGGAAATCTCCGAAGGTAGGGGCTACATGTCTTGCCGCAGAGTCAGTTCCGTTATCGTCCTCTTCTATGCCTTCGGTAAGGGTCAAATTTGAAAAAATGGACCAATTGTCGCTCAAAAAAGCTTCCAATCCAAATTCAAAACCATAAACATATGCTTTTGCAGCATTTTGAATCGCCTGAACGTTGCTCAATTCTCCGTTATAAACAATTTCCGATTCTCCATCAAACTGATAATCCCTTCTTACTAGCGCATCTACCAAATATGTATAAAAGGCAGTGCCCTTTAAAACAAGTTTGTCATTGAAGTTACGTCGTATCCCCGTTTCAATATTGTAAGCATATTCCGGTTCCAAGTCTGGATTGGGAACCACCACTGATCCTGGTTCCGAATCAAAAATTTTACCAATATCATCTATGTTGGGCGCCCTAAAACCTGTGGAACCGTTCAATGTTACCTGAAGATTCGCCTTAGGAAACCAACTGAACCCAAGGCTTCCCGTAAAAGCACCTGTAATCAAATCTGCTTCTTCAAAAGGAAAAGGATAAAACGTTGTATCAAATTGTGCATCTACCCACACCTGACTGTAACGAGCCCCAGAAAGAAAAGTGAAATTGGGCTTAAGACGGTATTCTGCATTGATATATCCTGCGAATGTCTGCCAGGTGGACCCATCTGGATATCTGGACGCTGTTTCAGTAACTTCATTGGTCTCTATATCTTCCTTGCTTCCTTCTGAATTGACTTTGTTGAAGATATATTCGGCTCCATAATACAACCGAAGGTCCCCAATTTTTTTATTTTCAAAATCAAGGTTTATTGAAAGTGCATCCACTTTTTCACGTGTGGTAAACCGTTCCACATCTTGAAAGTTTCTGTCGTTCCTGCTCTCTTCAAAATACTGATAAGCTGTTGTGAGCCTAACACCATCATAAAACTTGTTCTTTCCTTTTTTTGTTAACTGAAAATTTCCCATGAACCATTTTTGCGGTCCATAGAACCATTCTGCGGAACGCAGTCCATCTCCATCGCTATTTGGACGAATAAGTCTGTCGTATCTTGAGAAGTCCGAAGTTTCTGAATAATAAAGGCCTAAGTCATAATTCCAAGTGGTGTTGGGTTTATAGGTAAACTTTTGAAGAAAATTTATTTGGTCGTACTCTGAAGTTATCTGTTTTCTGGGATCGTTATTTTCCACTAAAACATCTGTGCCGTTTTCCCTAATAACAAAGTTATTGCGAAGGTAAGAGTCCCGCCCATATTCCCCCATTACTAAATCATCAAAATCGTTATAAGTAAAACTGGTGTATGATGCCCATTTCTGTTTCCCAAGATTAAAATCCACATGTGCGGTGTTCTCATTGTTCGCCGATGCAAATCTATAGTTTGCATTTCCTGAAAAAGTGAGGCTGTCCGTAAATGACAGTCTTGGTTCTATCGTAAAAAAATTCATTACCCCACCAATAGCGTCACTCCCATAAATGACAGAGCCAGGACCGAAGATCACTTCCGTGTTTTTAATGGTAAATGGGTCTATAGAAATCACATTTTGGATATTACCCCCTCTAAAGATTGCATTGTTCATGCGCACACCATCCACGGACAGCAGTAACCTATTTGTGGCAAAACCCCTTATCATTGGGCTTCCCCCCCCCAATTGGCTTTTTTGCACAAAAACTTTTCCGCTATTCTGAAGAAGATCGGCCGATGTTTGGGGCGTAGTAAATGAAATGGTCCGAGCGTCTATGGATTCTATTTTTTGTGGGATATCCTTTTTTTGTTGTTCCCATTTGGAAACGGACATTACCACCTCTTGCAGTTCTTCCAATTTTAAGTCCAAATAAACTCGGTTGCCCTGCCTTGCTATTCGCATTTTGGTTGCCTCGTAAGTTTGATAACTGATGTGCTTAAAAATTATTTTCTCGCTTTTGGAGAAAATATCCAGCTTACATTTTCCATCAAAGTCAGAAACCACAGTCTTGGATTTGTCTTTATTGTAGACCGCAATATTGGAGATGGGATTGCCCGTAACCGCATCCAAAATGGTAATTTCTTGTGCCAATACGGTATAGGGAACCAATAAAAAAAATAGGACAAAACCCTTCCAGTGCATATTATTCAAAAACTGCGTTTAAAACCGCCAAAGACTTCGGTTTTCTAAAGCTGTGCAAATGTAATTCAAAATACAGAATAACTTTTTTTAAGAGTTCCTGTCTAAGCGATTTGCTCATTTGTATTGCATTTAATGCATCAAAATTTATGCCTAAAAATTTTTTAAAATAAACCAAGCTTTCATCTTCAATTAAAGGATTGAGTGTAGGTGTTCTGTAAAAACTTCCTTCCACCAAATCAAAATATTGTTCGTCTTTAAAGGAAATGTCTGGATAAAATCCCAGATACTTGGTAATGTTCAGCAAGAACAGAATATGAAAATTTGAATTTGATGGATGCCCGTCCAACCAATACAGGGCATATTCCAAATAATTAAAAAGAGCGCTGTCTTTTTCCTGCTCTTGAATACTGTTCCCCAACATTTCCGAAAGAAAAAGAACCATACTATTCTTGACAATATCCGTATGTAGGGTCTTGTACGGCTCAACTACCCTTACCTCTTTTATACTTTCCAAGGTCCCCTTATTCTTATGGTTCGCTACAATTTCCAACTGCATCAAGGGTAGAAAATATGCGGCTTTTACTTTTCCCCTTTTAGCGGACAGGATACCTTTTAGCAAATAAGCCTTTAAACCATCAGATTCTGTAAAGGTTTTTACGATCAAGCTGGTATCTCCATATTTTAATGAAGAAAGCACTATTGCCTTTGTGGTTACTTGCATTTACTGAAGTTGAATCTATATAAAGATAATCTGAAAAAGTTTGAGATACGAAATTGAAGGTTCCCAAATCTGCAAAAAAGACCATCAATATAAAGTAGCTACGACAATCCTTTATATATAGCCAATCGTATAATGGTGTTTGAAAAACTTTCTCCACCAAGCGAAAAGACCTCTCGAGCTTTTGAAAGCCCGGGAGGTCTTTATTTGCATTTTGTATTTCTAACGTTGTACCTTAAATTACTCCTTGGGCCAGCATGGCATCGGCAACTTTAACAAAGCCTGCGATGTTTGCCCCTTTTACATAATTACAATACCCCTCTTCTTCTTTGCCATACTCGATACAAGAATCATGAATATCTTCCATAATTCCTTTAAGACGTTCATCTACCTCTTCCCTTGTCCAACTGATACGAAGTGAGTTTTGCGACATTTCCAATCCAGAAGTGGCAACACCACCTGCATTTGAAGCTTTGCCTGGAGCGAACAATATCTTTGCATTATAAAAAGCATGAACTGCATCTGCGGTTGAAGGCATGTTTGCACCTTCGGCAACACATATACAACCATTGTCTATTAACATTTTAGCATCATCTTCGTCCAGCTCGTTTTGGGTGGCACATGGCAAGGCAATATCACATTTTACATTCCATGGTGTTTTCCCTTCATGATATTCCGCATTGGAATATTCTTCTACATACTCAGAAATCCGGCCCCTACGGTTATTTTTTAGGTCCATGACCCACTCTAGCTTTTCTTGATTAATTCCGTCTTTGTCATAAATGTAACCACCTGAATCGGATAAGGTTATAACTTGTGCTCCCAATTGGATAACTTTTTCAGCAGCATATTGCGCTACATTTCCTGAACCGGAGATTACAACTTTTTTCCCTTCAAAATCATCTCCTTTAGTTTGCAGCATATTTTGTGCAAAATATACGGTACCGTATCCTGTTGCTTCCGGTCTAATTTTTGAACCTCCCCAAGAAAGGCCTTTACCTGTAAGTACCCCGGTAAATTCGTTTCTTATCTTTTTATATTTTCCAAATAAAAACCCTATTTCTCGTGCGCCAACACCAATGTCACCGGCGGGCACATCGGTATTTGGACCAATGTGACGGCATAGCTCGGTCATGAACGAATGACAAAAACGCATTACCTCATCATCGGATTTTCCTTTAGGATCAAAATCCGAGCCTCCTTTACCACCGCCCATGGGCAGCGTTGTTAAGCTATTTTTGAAAACTTGCTCAAAAGCCAGGAATTTTAAAACGCTTGCATTAACGGTAGGATGAAATCGTAAACCTCCTTTATAAGGGCCGATTGCTGAATTCATTTGGACACGATAGCCGCGATTTACATGAATCTCACCATCGTCATCTACCCATGCTACTCGAAACGAGATCAAACGCTCTGGTTCTACCATCCGTAAAAGGATATTTTTTCCATGATAGATATCATGCTTTACAATATAGGGTATAACGGTTTCTGCAACCTCTTGTACCGCTTGGATGAATTCTGGCTCATGACCGTTTCTGGTCTTGACCTCATCCATAAATGCTTTGATTTTTGCTTCCATAAAACGGATTACTGATTTTTTGATTCCAAAGTGGTTCTTTGGACTTATTTTAATAGATTAGGAATTAGACGGCTAAATTATACTATTTGCATAATTTGAATATGCTTTTTTTGAAAATTTTGCAAAATTTTACTAGCCTATCGCTTGTTCTAAGTCAGCTATTAAGTCATCCACATCCTCTATTCCTACGCTTAACCTGATCAATGCATCTACCACCCCGCTTTTTTCACGTTCTTCTTTTGGAATACTGGCGTGTGTCATACTTGCTGGATGGCCCGCTAAACTCTCGACCCCGCCCAAGGACTCCGCAAGTGTAAAAACTTCCAATTTTTCAACTATTTTAATCGCATCATCATAGCTGCTTCCGTTGGGAACAAAAGAAATCATTCCGCCAAAATCATCCATCTGGGCTTTAGCAACATTGTGATTTGGATGTGTCTCAAAGCCTGGCCAGTATACTTTTTCGATTTTTGGATGTTTGGCCAAATATTCCGCTATGGCTTTTCCGTTTTCACAATGCCGTTGCATGCGCACATGAAGTGTTTTTATTCCTCTAAGCGTTAAAAAGCTATCCATAGGACCGCAAACGGCGCCACTGGCATTTTGAATAAAATACAGTTTGTCCGCCAAATCCTTATCCTTGACCACCAAGGCGCCGACAACTAAATCACTATGCCCTCCCAAGTATTTAGTTGCCGAATGCATGACAATATCAGCTCCCAAATCAAGTGGACGCTGTAAATATGGTGTAGCAAATGTGTTGTCCAAAGCTAATAGTAAATCATGTTTTTTTGCCAAAGCTGATGCAGCTTTAATGTCTATTACGTTCATCATGGGGTTGGTTGGTGTCTCTACCCAAATGAGTTTTGTTCTATCGTTAACCTTCTCTTCAATTGCGGCAATACTTTGCATCCCTATAAAATGAAATACAATGCCATATTTTTCAAATATCTGTTTGAAGAGACGATAACTCCCACCATATAAATCATTGGTCGAAACCACCTCATCTCCAGGGTTTAAAAGTTTTATAACCGCATCGATTGCAGCAAGTCCGCTCGCAAATGCCAGTCCATACGTGCCATTTTCAATACTTGCCAAAGAGTTTTCCAACGCAGTTCTTGTTGGGTTTGCACTACGGGAATATTCAAACCCTTGGTGCCCGCCCGGAGTGGTCTGTGCATAGGTAGATGTTTGGTAAATTGGGGGCATGACCGCTCCATAGGCTTTATCTGGATGTTGTCCTCCGTGAATGGTCCTACTGTTGAATTTTAAATCTTTTTTACTCATTTTTTTTCTAAATCTGCGTACAAATGTATCGTTATCTTTTGGAGTAATCAATGATGTATTATTTTTGAAGACCCTAAAACCTCCAACATGAAAAAATCCGTAGGCATACTCCTTCTTTTATTGATAGCCATTGGTTGCGAAAATAGTGATAAACTTACTTTTGAACCGCTACAAATGGTCGGCGAGGATTGCCCAGTTTGCCCTAAAATCGATATAAACATTCCAAAGGCCATTGATGATACTGCAATTGCAAAAACCATAAATCGCAGTACAGAAGAAGAAATTATCTCATACCTTTCATTTGATGCGGAAGAGGATATTGAAAATTTGAACGATGCGATAGCATCTTTTACCGATAGCTTTAAAGAACTGGCAACCAGATTTCCCGAAGATAATATTGGATGGGAGGCAAAAGTTGATGGCAAAGTTGTTTACGAAAACAAGAACATTTTAACGCTTGCAATGAATACATATATTTTTACGGGAGGTGCACATGGATATGCGTCAACCACATTTTTAAATTTTGATAAAACAAATGCGGTAGAATTGGACAATTGGGAGCTTTTCGACGATTTAGAGAGTTTTCAAAAGTTTGCCGAATCCAGATTTAGAGTCCAAGAGAATATTCCCGAGGATAAAAATATAAACGCAACTGGTTTCATGTTTGAAAAAGACATTTTTCACTTGGCAGAAAATATTGGATACACGGAAGATGGGATTCAATTTATATACAATCAATACGAAGTTGCTTCATTTGCAGATGGACCTATCGTACTGACTTTATCCTTCAATGAAGTGAATAAATATTTGAAGAATAAAATAAAATCCTGATTCTCATATTTTTTTCATTTCTCTAAATAGTATAAGCACCAAAACACCTAATCCAAATAATAGCGAATTCCGCCACCCAGCAATAATGTAGTGTCGTTAAGGTAACTGTTAAAATGATAGAATCCGGTAATGGGCAGAACTATTGAGAAAGTATCCGAAAGGAAAAAATCCAGTTCAAAAGTGGCAAAGCCCCCATAGATAAAAGAACTCTCGGCATCCACGGCATCAAATGGGAAATTAGTTTCACCACGATTAATGTATTTATAGCCCAAGGAGGGACCACCACCTAAATACATGAAAAATCCTTTTTTTGGCGATGTAACCAAGGTTGTAAAGTATCCAAGGCCCAACATGTAATCATCATATGGAAACTCAAGGCCTGCAACGGGCTGTTCTTTGGAAGAGGCGAACACGAACGAGGCCCTAAAAAAATCCGTGGTACTGTGGAAATAGTTGATATTACCATTTATACCGTATCCGTTTGTCTTATAGCTTGGAACAAAATCAAAGAAAAAATCGCTTCTTTGTGAATAGGCCTTTTCTAAAGAAAATGTAAGTATGGCCAAAAATGCGAAGCAGCGTAGGCAAGTTTTTTTCATATTAATAAAGATTTGGGGGGCCAGCTGCTAATGCAAATATAATCGGATTATATAAAAAGTCAATTTTCTACCCGATACACTTTTCCCAAACATATTTTAATGGAATTGAAAACAACATATCTATTAATTTAGATATATAAATATTTAAGTTATATTTGTGCCATGAATATTGTCGAAATCAGTAAAGTATTATCCAATAAAACCAGGGTCAATATTCTAAAATGGCTAAAGGACCCTGAAGCTAACTTTCCGCCACACCAAGATATTGACCATTTTAATGATGGCGTTTGTGTTGGGTTCATTCAAGATAAAACTGGATTATCGCAGTCTACTGTTTCAACTTATTTAAATACGATGCAAAATGCCAATCTGGTCATACCCACAAGACATGGCAAATGGACGTATTATAGAAGAAATGAAGATGTTATCAAAAACTATATTGAAGCCTTAGAGACAGCTTTGTAATTTTTAGTTCTACATATCTATAATTAGCGAAACATAAATATATTAATCATGGAGGACAATATATATTTTAGTGCCACGAAAAATATTCCAAAACAGGAAAATACAGACAGGACCATAAAAAGAAGAATCATAAATTTTCTTTGTTCTTTCAAAATAAATGAAGCTGAATATTTATCTAAAACAAAATAATATGAAAACTATTGGTTTAATCGGAGGGATGAGCTGGGAATCCTCTAAAGTGTACTATCAATATGTAAATGAAATAATAAAAGAAAAGCTGGGAGGCTCGCATTCTGCAAAATGTATACTTACTTCTCTGGACTTTGATGAAATTGAGCGCTTTTCTTTCTCAGGTGACTGGGAAAAAATTGGAAAGTTGATGGGTATCCACGCAGAAAAACTTGAAAAGGCTGGAGCAGATGTGATAGTGCTCTGCACCAATACCATACATTTAGTGAGTGATGCCATTACCCAAGCAATCAAAATTCCATTTTTACACATTGCAGATGCAACAGGTGAAGCAATTGTAAAATCAGGAGTGAAAAAAGTTGCGCTCTTGGGAACAAAGTTTACTATGGAAAAGGATTTTTATACCAAGATTCTTAGAGAGCAATACAATTTAAAAGTTCTGGTCCCGAATGCAAAAGACATGGACATCCTTCAATCCATTATATATAATGAATTGGTTAAAGGGATTTTTAAGACTGAATCTAAAGAAAAATGCTTGGAAATCATTAAAAAAATGGAAGATCAAGGTGCTGAAGGTGTAATTTTGGGATGTACCGAACTACCTTTACTCATATCTGACGACGAAGTTGCCATTGCCACTTTTGATACTACACGAATCCATGCACAAAAAGCTATAGATTTTGCTCTTTCTTAGCAAGGCATGAATTAATTTTGATTTCTTAAAAAAGACAATCTTAGAATGAAAAAAATTTACCATTTGGGCAGTTGTTCTACCTGTAAGCGCATTTTGAAAGAATTGGAGCCGTTGGATGGAGTTGCTCTTCAAGAAATAAAAACTGAACCTATCACTGCAGACCAACTGGAAGCCATGAAAAATAGGGCAGGTAGTTATGAGAATTTGTTCAGTAGAAGAGCGATGTTGTTCCGCCAAAAAGAACTGCATAAAAAGAAACTTACAGAGAATGATTATAAAAATCTTATCCTTGAGCACTATACTTTCCTAAAAAGACCTGTTATACTTTTAGAAGACAAAATCTTTATCGGGAATTCCAAAAAAGTAGTTAACGCGGCCAAGGGCATATTGCACTCATGAGCAAAAGAACCCTCGCACTTTTAGCCGCTCTTGGCGCTACCACAATTTACGGTATCAACCACACTATTGCCAAAGGGGTTATGCCAGCCCACGTAAAACCTTTTGGATTCATTATGCTCAGGGTAGTCGGTGCGGCTATTTTATTTTGGGGTATTTCCATATTTGGGCCAAAAGAAAAAATTGAGCGAAGGGATTGGGGCAGAATCCTGGTTTGTGCCATCTTGGGAATGGTCATAAATATGTTGGCGTTTTTTAAAGGGCTAGAGCTTTCTACCCCTATCAATAGTGCTGTTTTGGTCACAATTACTCCTATTATCGTAGTTATTCTATCCGCTTTTTTCCTGAGCGAAAAGATAACCCTGAACAAAGGACTTGGAATTGTATTGGGCTTTATTGGTGCTGTGGCGCTCATACTTTTTGGTGCGGAAATACGCCAAGACGCACCCAATATCCCCTTGGGCAATTTTCTTTTCGTGGTCAATGCCACTTCTTACGGAGCTTATTTGATTGTTGTTAAAAAATTGATTGAAAAGTACCATCCCTTTACTCTAATGAAATGGTTGTTTACCATTGCTGTTATTATTAATTTTCCGATTACCCTGCCAGAGTTTCTGGAAATACAATGGTCTTCCATGCCCTTGTGGGCTTATGGTTCCATTGCTTTTGTAGTCATCGGCACTACATTTATGACCTATCTATTCAATGTTTTTGCATTGACCGAACTAAAAGCTTCAACGGTTGGGGCTTTTGTCTATGTGCAGCCCTTGTTCGGAATATTGTTCGCTTTGTTTTCCGGTAAGGACCAACTTACATTGATAAAGGTTTTGGCCACTACGTTGGTTTTGCTAGGGGTCTATTTAGCAAGTAAGAAATCTAAAAATCAGCCTTAGTCATTTTCACGTTTATTGTATCAGTATAAGTATTTGTTAATTTATAAGGGCCATACATCAATTTACTGCCAAAAAATATAGTTATCGTTTGTACTTTACTTCCATAAAATCATTCTGAAACGAAAATCAGGTTGAACTATTAAAACGAATGCTAGATTTTTCCAAACAGATTATAAGAATCGAACAAAAACTCGCCCAGGCAAGAAATACCGATACGGATTTTAGGGTATTCGGTGCAAGTAGTCATAACTATCAAATTAACCAGCCTTTACAGATCAAAGATATCAGGGCTTTTGAAGAGAAATACTCCGTTTTGCTTCCACGGTGCTACCAAGCTTTTTTGTTGAACATTGGAAATGGTGGAAACTCCTACCAGGATTCAGGTGCTGGCCCCTTTTATGGAATTTATCCGTTAGGAAGAAATATAAATGAACTGATTCATTCAAATCCTGAGGTTTTTTTGAAAGAGAAATGTATTTTACATCCTAAGCTTACGGAAGAGGATTGGGACGATTTGAACAAATTTATGGATGACGAAAACATTTCTGATGAAGATTATTACAAAGAAGTTGCCAAAATTTATAGTGGAATATTGCCCATCGGATTTCAAGGGTGCAGTGCATTGCACGCTATTGTGCTAAATGGTACCCATAAAGGAAAGGTCATCAATGTGGATAAGGACGGTAGCAAACCAAATTTTACTTTTGAAAACAATTTTTTGGATTGGTATGAACGATGGTTGGATGAAATCATCTCAGGGCACCTCATTAAAGCTCCTACAAGTTGGTTTGGCTATGGAAGGAAAGATGAAGAATGATTAAATAACAGTTTCAGGGCTTTCTACATATTCTTCGCTGTCTTAAAAAATTATATACTTCGTAATCATATTCATAAACCCATTTAGGCCATTCGTCAATTCACCACATTTAAAATCAGATAGGTCCTTTACCTTCTGGTTTTTATATTTCCTATGGCCAATAGAATTATTAGTTTTTTTCAAAAAAATAGAGTTTGCATATTTTTTGTATTACTGTTCAATAGTACACTTTGCAATGCCCAATCGTTCCCTGTCAGCATAGCGGTTCGGAATGTGGGCGCATCGCCCACGCAACTGTCGTCCTATGCCGATGCCGCCCAGGCCAACGGCCCCCTGCTGGCAATACTGGCGCTCAACGACCTCAACATCACCGGGCGGGAAGTACAACTGCGGATGTCCTTTGAGGGTGGCGGAATCGATTTTCAGAGTGTGCCGAACCCCATAGGTGCGGGCCCCTTCTTTCTGGACGGCGGTATCCCCCTGGCGCTAGGCGCCCCGGAGCTCGCCCCATATTTTGAAATAGCGAACGTTACGGGCATTTCCCCAACGGTCTACGGCCGCCCGCTGCCCGAGGGCTCCTACCAGATCTGTTTGGAGGCCTTCGATGTGCTGACGGGCAAGCGCCTCTCGGCGCGTTCCTGCACCAATGTGTTCCTGTTCCAGAACCGGCCGCCCTTTTTGGTGCTGCCCGCCAACGGGTCGCAGGTGGACGAGACGAACCCGCAGAACATCGTGTTCCAGTGGACGCCCAGACAACTCAACATCACCAACGTGGAGTACGAGCTCAGCCTGGTGGAGATCTGGGACGGTACCATAGACCCGCAGGCCGCCTTTTTGTCCGCTCCGCCACTTTTTCAGGCGACCACCACGGCCACCAGCTATCTCTACGGCCCCGCCGACCCCATATTGCTTCCCGACCGTGCCTATGCCTGGCGGGTACGGGCCAAGGCCGTGGACGGGGCCGAGGGTGTGGGGCCGTTCGAGAACCAGGGCCATAGCGAGATCTTCTCCTTTGTGCACATATCGCCCTGCGAGGTGCCGCCCAACCTGAGGCACGAGGTGCGCGGCAGCGCACAGGCCAACATCCTTTGGGACGACCCCACTACCACGGTGCCCGAGTTCACCGTTCGCTACCGGCAAAAGGGCGCGGGGAACGCTTGGTTCATCAACCGCACCACCGCCAACTGGACCACGCTCTGGGACCTGAGGGCGGGAACGCCCTACGAGTACCAGCTGAAGAAGGACTGCGGGCTGGGGGAGAGCGGCTGGAGCACGGTGCGGGAGTTCACCACCGCCATGGAGACCGAAACGGGGGACCTGTACCGATGCGGCATATCGCCGAAAATCGACATACAGAACCAAGAGCCCTTGTCCAACCTTTCCCCGGGAGAGCAGTTCGTTGCGGGCGACTTTACCGTAACAACGACCCAGGTGAACGGGGGCGAGGGCTACTACAGCGGCAGGGGCCATGTGCGCATTCCCTATCTGGGCAATGTAAAGCTGGCGGTGCATTTTGACAATATACTCCTGAACACCGACCGCCAGCTCTTACAGGGCACCGTGGTGACCGAATACGACCCTACGATGCGGAACATTTTGGATACGGGGGATGTGGTGGAGACGGTTGGGGAATTGGGTGGGGCTATCGGGGACCTTTGGGACGAGCTATTTGGTCAGAAAGAAGAATTGTTGAACCAACTGGCAGAAGCAGAAAGCTTTGAAGAACAACAAAATTTTATCTCCCAAATTAATGATTTAGAGGTGACCATTGCGCAACAGATAGACCAAATACCGAGTAGGGAAAGTCTACCGCAGGAGTTACAAGATGAATTAGAGGGGCTAAAACAGGAAGGCAGCATAGTAGCAAATAATACCTTGACCCCACAAGAAATAGCGGACATTTCTACCGCGGATGCCGAACGAAGGGAACGGATCAGGGAGATTGCAGAAGTTGCGGAGGATATGGGAATTTTTGGAGATAATTTGGAACACCATGTAATGGCAATAATAAATGGGTATTGGTGTGCAAAAAACAATGGAGAAGAGAACTTTGAATATTTCTACGGTCGCGGACTGTCCTTCTTCGACTTTCGGGGAAAACTCAGTGAATTAGGCCTAGGAAGAGTTGATATTGAATTTAAAACCACGGGTGAAAACCACGGAAAAAAAGAGATTTCCATACAACATAGCATCAAGTCAGGAAAAGTTTTAGAAAATGTGCCCGAAGCATCGTACGACGGACACTGTATTGTTTTCAGTTCCTTGGATATCTTATCGGGGAATACAAACGAATTTAGGATTTGCTTTCAGGCCGAAGAAGACTTGGGCAAGTTCGAACAAGAATTTTTGGATTCCGCTCCTACAGAGGAAGACTTCTATTATACAAACCTTAGACAGAAGATTGATCAAGACATTTCCTCTGGCAACTATGACGATACCCATCTATTATTGACCATGCTCCCAAGGTGCGAGATTGAAAATTTCAGTACGGCACAACGGATTTCCTTGATCAACAGCATGCTTGATGATTCTACAGGAACTGATGGCCTACAGGAGCAGTTGATTATCCGTTTTTTGGAGGAATATGGCGATGCACAAACAAGTGCAATGGCCGAGGTGTACCGTTCCATTGATCTTAGGAGACTCTTCAAAAGGGTCGACGATGAAGAATCAGACCTGCTCACCTATGCCATTAGTGACTATGTTGGCAAGTACCACAGCTTGAATAAAAAAAAATATGGAGGCACCGCAGACCTGTTTCAGTTAAGCGCATGGGATTTTGGAAGCAGATATGTCATACTAAAAAAAGGTAACGGTAAGTACAGTTTGCAATTGAATACAAGTGGAGGAGGAGGGCAGGGGGCCTCTTTTAGTTCCTCTGAGAGCATTTTTACCGACACGGACATATTCAGTACTTTTACGATAACGGGAGAGAATTTAGAGATTCCCTATATCCTTCTTTTAAAAGGGGTCCTCACGCAAGAGGACGAACGTTCTTTGCAACAGTTGACCGTTGCTCTGGATATGACCTCTTTGGCCTTTGGTGTTGGGGAGTTAAAGCTGGCCTTTTCTGCAAGCACCAAACTGGCTAGGGCTTTTAGGATTGCTCTGGCCTCGGCAGATATATCGGCGACCGCTGCAAATGTAATTTGTCAAGGAGCGGGACAGGATAGCACCCTTTGTGAAGATTGGCAAAAAGTAGGGGCGTGGGTACAATTTGGTGTTGTTTCGGCCTCTGGTGCGGATCTGTTGTACCAAACGTTGAAGAAGTCCCCTAAATTACAAGATGAAGTTCTGCGGTTAGAGGGAGTGGCTAATGCAAGTAGTGAATTTTTAAAGGGTTTTGTCGGCGTTGTAAGGAGAGGAAATGGAAATGAGTTGGTTGAAGCTGCAAATAGAATTTCAAATCACCGAATAGCGATAAATAAACCATCGAGTGGTAATTTTGGATATGTTGAAGGAAATATTAACGGTAAAGCTGTAGACAACAAACTTTGGAGTAGTGGGTCAGCTGATCCAATTACAGAACCTCAAATTTTCGATGCTATTGAGGTCGGAGGTTGGATTAGAAATACCGATTCGGAGTATAAAATGCTTAACAAGTTGGCAGATGACTTAGGAGGTGTTAAGGGAAGTTCTTATCCAAATGTTACAGGGGAAATAAAGATTGTGTCTGAACGGGATTATTGTGCCTCTTGCCAAGGGGTTTTACAGCAATTTAGCGAAATGTTCCCAAATTTAAAGTTAATTTTAATAGATGGAGTTAGATAGTACCAAAGGAATATTGCATATAGCAACAGGAGATTATGAAATAGTCAAAGATTTAGTGAGTCTCTTTAACGAGGTTTACAAAGAAAGCATTGTTTACAAAGATTCTAAAGATATAGATGGAGTGATGTTTAGTTATATCGATGTTTCGATGTTATCAATCGATAAAATATTCTTATTTGGTTCAATGTTTGGCAGTAAAATAAGAGAGTTAAGAGATGACAAAAACATAGATTGGTAATCTAAGCATGCCTTAGTATCTATGTTTCCTTTTCCTTTGTCAACGAGGAGCGTTATCAGCGGGCTGTGCTGGATGTACAATTACTCTCCGTTGCCACGGGCATAGGAGTCGTTACCAAGATCAAGAAGATAAAGGATATTCTAAAAGGCCTGCGTAATTTTACGAAAGTGCAGTGGGACGAATTCTTTGAACAGGCCAATGCAAGGTTGGGGAGGAATGTAGCTGATGCGGTGGATGATATTCCAAGCTTAATTGCTAAATGGGATAATTTAACGGTAACAGAAGCTAAAAGTCTTTACTCGAAGCTTTCTAAGACAGACCTATTAGGTAGTAAAACAGTAGTTTCACAATCTGAAATATTAGCAGAAATTAACGCAAGTAGCAGTTTAGTTAATCCGTATAATTTTGCTCATTCTATTGACGATATCGTTTTATCACAAGAAGCTTTATTTGTAAGGGTTCACAATTCTTGGAATCCCAATCGACCTTGGTGAGTTGCGATAGAAGATTTTCAAAAATTCACATCGCAAGATGATATGATAAAGAAGCTTGCTTTACCTATTATTGGTGATGGAGGAAAAGTGGTTAAACCAGTAGAGATTTCTATTGTGAAAGTCCCTGCGGGTACAAAAGTTAGAAAAAGTGTTGCAAGACCACAGGATTGGCCAGGACAAAAACATCAACCTGAAGGTTCAATTCAATTTGAAATTAGAGAAAATCAAGCAATTCCAAAGAGTTGGTTTAAACCAATGGGAAATGTGTCGGATTACTTAAATTAGTTGTAACAATGAGATACGAATTAGTTTTTCCAAATAAAATAAAAATTGCAGATAAAGAAGTTGTTTTTCCTAATGAGACGGTAATAACTAAAATTCAATCTTTAAGTGAAGTAGTTTGTTTTAATACATCTCCTTTAGAATCTGATTTAGATTGGAATAATTCAAAAACACACCAGATATGGAAAGAAAGGTGTAAAAATAATCCAAGTGAGTTATTTTGCTATACCATTAATGGTAATTTGAAGTGGAAGTTTGCAGAGGGTAATGTTGTGGGTTTTGGGAAAATCGATTTGGAAAAATTAACAGAATCCGATTTTATAACTCCTGAACATTACAAAAAGTATATGGAGAAGTACAGAGATAAAGAATTGATAGAAGTTTACTCATCTAACTGGCCATATGATTTTCGATATGTTGTAGATGCAAATACAGGAGAGATATATGATAAGATAGAAAGTCGTTAATCATTTAGCAAATGCCTGTTTAGTTTTAAAGTTCTGAACCCCTACTAGCTCGAGCGTCCCGCTCGTGATATAGTACTTAAAAAGTTCTTTGACATAACCTATCCATCCTTTATAGGAAAGAGCTTTGTTCGCATTCCCTATCTTGGCAATGTAAAGCTGGCGGTAACCTATGATAACATCCTATTGAATACCGACCGGCAGCTGTTACAGGGCACTGTAGTTACGGCCTACGACCCTACGATGAATAATATCCTGGATACGGGGGATGTGGTGGAGACGGTTGGGGAGATAGTCGGCTCAATTCGTGAACTATTGGAAAGTTTTAACGGCACTCCCGAAGAGATTGAACAATTACAAGAGCAAAACCAGCAGCAGGAAAGCTATGTGGACGAACTTCTTGCAGATGAATCCATACCCCAAAATGTAAAGGACGAACTTGAAGCAAATTATAATGCCTACAACGCTTCCAGTCAAAACTTGATAGAAGAAGCCGTACAGGGTGGCCCCAATCCAGACGGTTATGATACCGCCAATCAAATACAGGCATATAACAATCTTGAAAAGAGTATTGAAAAGGCAGAGGATGAGGTTTTTGTGGGGGATGCCTACACTGTGTTGTCAACAGATGTGGTGTATAAAGAGGTGCTAGAAAAAGTAAAAACTATTGCTGAGTATCTGAAAGAATCTACGGAACTGTGCAGAGAGCAAGGATGGGGAAGCTACAAGGGTCAAGGTGTGTTCCCTTATTGTTTATGGAAGGAAGCCCCGATTGCGGATGCCTTTTATTATAGCAAAGTAGATATTCCCTTTGTGGCAGGTCTTACGGACGGACTTTATGGAGAGGTGGAAGGCTTGGTGCTGCTGCCCAAGATGTTCTATGATCTTTCTGCAGGCATGCAGGAATTTATTTATGCCTATACATGGGCCAAACTAAAATGCACGCCGAACAAGGTGGCCATGAACCAAAAGCGGATGGGACTGCTGTTGGAAAAACTGGAAAAGGAACAAGCGGAAACCAGTATATGGAGCTGGGTAAAGGAACAGTGGTATACAGAACAAAAGGAACTGACCGAATATGAGGGCAAACGTTGCGAGGATGCCGAAAGACTGCGCAATGAGGTGGATGAGTTTGTGGACTTTGTACAGGAGCGGGAAAACCTAAAGCAACTGATAGCCGATGTAGAGGAAAAATTGGCAGGTTATTGGGATACGGTGAATGACAACGATAATGAGGCTAGGTATCATCATGGGAAAATATTTATTGTGGTTGCCAGCAGTTTAGTTCCGGTAGCGGGCTGGGTTTCCAAATCTGTCAAGGTAAAGAAGATATTGCAGGCCATGCGTAATTTTACCAAAGGTCAGTGGGATGAGTTTTTTAACAAATTGGACGATGGAATTAAAAACATTTCCAAAATAAGAGTTAAGAAAATTGATGAGGTAGTAGATGATTTGGAATTACAAGAAATATCAAAAACGATTAAGTATTTACCAGGACCAAAATTACCTCAAAAAATTGCCGCCACTTTTGCAAATAAATTTTATATAAATCGAAAAATTGTTAATGATGAGGTTTTTTATAAGTATCATGGTGTCGATAATCGTACTGGAAAGAAATATACTTGGTTAACAAATAGGAAATACATGACTGAGGAAAGCCTTAGAGAAGGGTTGGCAATAAGAAAAGACTGGGGTGTCAAACTTGAAAAAATATCGGAATTTAAGGTGCCAAAAGGAACTTGGGTTAGCGAAGGGAAAGCAGCCTCTCAAGGGATAGAATATTCTGGACAAGATTATCAAGCTGTAATTCTTAATTTGCCAAAAGCATGGATAATTAGAACGGATAAAGCATTTTAATATGGTAGATGTAAGAAAAATAATTGAAATAATATTTATTTTAAGAAAAAGGAATAACAATGCTTATTTATTTTTTGAGAATATCCTAATTGATTTAATGGAACCGGAACATCGTGATGATGCAATTAAAAGATTAGCAAATTGTTATTCGATTACACAGTATTCAAATTTCACGCAAGAAGAAGAAATAATTTTGGGTGAAATTATTGATAAGATAGAGGAGAAATCATAAAGTCTTTATTCTTGTATTGACATATCGGCTTATAACAAATAAAAGTTCTTTGACATAACCTAGCCATACTTTAGCGGCAAAGGTTTGGTTCGCATTCCCTATCTGGGCAATGTAAAGCTGGCTGTGTATTTTGACAATATCCTCCTGAACACCGATCGCCAGCTCTTGCAGGGCACCGTGGTGATCGAGTACGACCCTACGATGAATAATATTCTGGATACGGGGGATGTGGTGGAGGCGGTTGGGGAATTGGGCGAGGCCTTGGGGGATATTTGGGACGAGATATTTAAGGAAAAAGAAAAACTACTGGACGAATTGGCACAGGCCGTGAGTTTTGGGGAACAGCAGAATATTATTTCCCAAATCAATGCGGTCGAGGTTACCATAGCGCAACAGATAGATGCAATTCCCGGTAGAGAAAACCTCTCCGCGGAGCTACAGCAAGAACTGGAAGACCTGAAAAAAGATGGGAATATTGCAACGACGGAAGAATTGTCGCCACAGGAAATCGAACAAATCAAGAGTGCAAATGCCCTGCTGACGCGCGATTGTATCGCGTGGTTATCGTCATTAGGAATACACGTCAAACTTCAAATAATTTCTTATTTTGAATCTATGGCAAAATTAAAAGTTCTATGGTTCTCTTGAGGTTGAATTACTTTTAGACCAGAAGACTACATATACGGCGGTATTATATGTTTTTCAAGAGAAATCGGAATCTTAGTTGATATAATACCTGATTTCTGATATATCTTACGCGATACAATCACGCGGAAACGGCAAAGAACAGTTTCAAAAGGGAACAATAAAAGTTCTACAAATCTTTTGGAACCCTAAAGAATTTTCGGGTATCCGCCTTGGTCAGCGTCTTAAAATCATCCAATTTTTCCATTGTGGCAAAAGCATCCAAAAATACCTGTGGCAATGCTGTTAAACTCCGCTCTTTTAGATCCATCCAAGCCCCCATCATCTCGCAACGGGCAAAGTTTTTGCCGTTCGCATCATAAAAATCATGCTGGAATTCAAAAAACATTCCGTCCTCGCTCATTCCTTTAAAACCTAGAGAAACTTTTATAGGCTTTCCGGCAAAAACTTCTTTAAAATAGTACATATGCTCATAAAAGACCACGGGACCTACGTTGTATTTTGCCATGGATTTTTGGTCGAAGCCCAACTGTCCCAAGTAGGCCATGCGCGTATGGCTCATAAAGTTGATAAATGCCGAGTTGGCCAAATGACGATTGGCATCCAAATCGCTCCACCTAATTTCAAATTCCTTAAAAAACATAGTTGATTAGTTTGTTATGCGTGCATAATAATTGTAAAATTACCATAGTTTTGAAAATCCATACCAATCTAATCGTGGATTTAACCTTATTTTTAAAGATAACTTAATGCGAAACACATGAGTCAAAAAGCTGAATTCATCAAACATCTTTCATTACCTGTCGTTGCTGCACCTATGTTTCTCATCTCGGGTCCAAAACTGGTCATTGAATGTTGTAAGAATGGTATTGTTGGTACTTTTCCCGCTCTTAACCAGCGAACCAGTGAAGGATTTGAAGAATGGCTCATCCAAATAAAAACTGAATTACAAAAGTTTGAAGATGAGACTGGAAAAAAGCCAGCTCCTTTTGGGGTCAATCTTATTGTGCACCCTACCAATCCAAGACTGGAAGCAGATGTCAAACTTTGTGTAAAACACCAAGTTCCCTTGGTCATCACTTCACTCGGGGCCGTAAGCCAGGTCGTAGATGCAATCCATAGCTACGGTGGACTCGTCTTTCACGATATTATAAAGAAGAGACATGCGGAAAAAGCGTCAGGTGCAGGCGTGGATGGATTGATTCTTGTTGCAGCAGGTGCAGGGGGACATGCGGGAAACATAAACCCCATGAGTTTGGTAGCCGAGATAAAGAAATTCTTTGATAAAACTATATTGCTTTCAGGATGCATCAGTACAGGTAGGGACATTGCTTCCGCTATGCAAATGGGTGCAGATTTGGCCTATATGGGAACTCGATTCATTAATTCCGAAGAAAGCAAAGCCCCCGAAGAATATCGAAAAATGATTATTGAAGCTGGGGCCAGTGACGTGGTCTACACTGCTGCTATTTCGGGAGTGCATGCCAACTTTCTAGCGGCAAGTCTACAAGCAGCAGGAATAAGCGAAGAAGATTTGAAAAAAAACCACAAAATAGATTTTGGAAAAGAATTGGATACAGAAGCAAAAGCATGGAAAACCATTTGGTCCGCGGGCCAAGGCGTTACCACAATAGAAAACACGATGCCCGTTTCTGAGCTAGTGGACACCTTAAAATCTGAATTTAAATCCGCTATCGAAGAGCAAGCAAGATTATTGGAAACTTATCCAAAATAAAAATTGCTGCTAAGCTTCCACAATTTCCACATCTTTTAAATCCGCCAGAAATCGATGGACTTGGCTCACGCACATAGAGCCTTCGCCCACCGCGGAAGCTACCCGTTTTACCGAACCCTTTCTAACATCGCCCACGGCGAAAAAACCTGGAATACTCGTTTCCAAGGACTGTGGTTCTCTCTCGGAATAGATAGCACATTTGTGAAGATGCTTATGGTCAATACCAGGTCCCGTACAAATGAACCCTTTCTCATCGGTTACCACTAAATCCTGTAACCATTCCGTACAAGGTTTGGCCCCGATGAACGTAAAAAGGTTGGTAATCTTCTTTTCTGTTCTTTCTCCAGATTTATTTTCCAGAATTAGCGACTCCAAATAATATTCCCCGTGCAACTCAGTGACCTCAGTATCAAGATGAACAAGAATATTCTCGGCCGCTTCAATGCGCTGAACCAGATAATCGCTCATTTTTGCCCCTAAATCCCCACCTCTTAAAATGACATGTACCTCTTTGGCATGGTTCGCCAAAAACAAGGCTGCTTGACCTGCAGAATTTCCCCCTCCAACCACCCCGACCAATTCGTTGGTGCAAGAAGCAGCGTTCATTCCCGTTGCGGAATAATAAACCCCGCTACCTTCAAACTTTTCGATATTGTCAATGGGAAGGCTACGGTAATTTGCTCCGGTCGCAGCCATTATAGCTTTGGTCTTTATTTTTTTGTCATTGGTGGCGTAGAGTACAAAATGATTCCCCGTATGTTCTATTTTTTCGGCCTTGTGCGGGATAGATATATTACAACCAAACTTTTGTGCCTGCACGTAGGCCCTGTTCGCCAAATCGCTCCCGGAAATTCCCGTGGGGAACCCGAGATAGTTCTCTATCTTGGAACTCTTTCCAGCTTGTCCCCCTGGTGCCTTACTATCGATGGTAACTACGCTAAGCCCTTCAGAAGCGGCATAAACGCTACCTGCCAATCCCGCTGGTCCCGCACCAATGACCAAAAGGTCGAACACTTTGTCCTCAAAATCCATGAGAACTCCTGAATAGCGTGCCAATTGTTCCAAAGAAGGGTTTGGACATACCTTTGCTTCGCTATTGATCAAGAAGGGCAGGTCCTCTTTAGATAGGTTGAAATTTTCCAAAAGTTCAAGGGCATTATCGGAGGTGTCCACATCTAAAAAGTTATACCAAATATGGTTTTTATCCATAAAATCCCGAATAGCATACGTTTCTTTTGAGTTGGCCGAGCCCACCAGTTTTATTCCACCTGTAAACTCGCTGAGTACCGTTTCTTGGCGCAATAAGAATGCGTTCAACAGCACATCGCTTATATCACTGTGTCTTGCAATAGCTTCTTTCAGTTTTCTGGGCGCAATTCGTAGAACGGTGGTGTCACCTTTTGTAACGGCATGAAATTGTGCGCCCCTATTGGAAAGCATTCCACTGTCGCCAGTAAATTCGTTTTTCTGATGCGCAACAATCACTTCATTTTCATTATAGGGATCTTCAATGGAAACTTCCCCATTGAGCACAACAAAAAAATCATACTGCAAATCGCCCAATGAAAAAATCTTTGTTTCTGATGGGTGCTTTTCTACAGTTCCGTAGCCTTTTAAAATACTGATTTGTCTTTGGGTAAGTTCTGGAAAACGTGGGTCTTTCATTTTTAATACTTTACAATGGTTTTATGGGTGTAGCACCACATCCAATTTTCATTCGGTTCTGCGGAACTGATTACAGCATGCCCATGGGAACCAGCATGTTTACTAGCATGTTTGTTGGGTGAACTGTCGCAACAGAGCGTTATGCCACAATCTTGGCAAGTACGTAGGTGAACCCATGTACCACCAGTCTCAATACATTCCTCACATTCATATGCTCTTGCTTTTTTCACCTCAGAAATGGTCTTAAGATGCTCACATGTTTTTCCGCGTAGCTCCATCTCTTAAAAATACAACAAACTTTACTTTCAAGTTTTGGCTTTGGGGCAAATATGAAAGATTTAAGTATTTTTAGTTTCTAATCGACCGTTATGTATGTAAAAAGAAATATTGGGTGGGGACTTGTTCTGAGGTATGCTTGGAAAAATCTCATTTTTTTCACACTCTATGCAGCTGTCGTATATGGCGTATATTTTATTTTGGGGTGGACCTTTATCGACCTTCCATTTCAGCCGATTACTGTAATCGGTATTGCCGTATCTTTTTATATTGGTTTTAAGAACAGTCAAAGTTATGATCGGTTCTGGGAAGGTCGAAAGATTTGGGGCGGTATCGTCAACTATAGCAGAACGTGGGCCATACAAGTACTTTCCTTTGTGCATTCAGATGATCCAAAAAAAGATAGGGAAATGCAAAAATCAATGATTCATCGTCATATTGCTTGGCTTAACGCTCTACGGGTGCAATTGCGCCAACCCAAATCATGGAGTATAAAGGAAAATAGAAAGGTTGAAAAAATCTTCGATAAACATGGTGAACGCAATATTTCGTGCAATGAAGCCTATAATTATGTAAGTATGCGCGAATTCAGCGACTTGAGAAAAAGGGTGAATCCCGCGACACATTTAGTCAAAAACCAAGCTTTGGACGTAACCCAGCTTCGGAAAGATGATATCTTGGATGGGTTCCAAGAAGATCAAATGCAAAGTGTTTTAGAGGAATTTTATAATTTGCAAGGCAAGTGCGAACGCATTAAAAACACTCCTTTTCCTAGACAATACGCTTTTTTTTCTAAAGTCTTCACTTGGATATTCGTGCTTTTGATCCCCTTTGGTCTACTAAATGTTTTCAAAGGTCACAATGAAACGTTCAGTTTGAATGGAATGGACTGGCTAATTTTTTTACAAATCTTCTTTTCGATATTGATTTCTTGGATTTTCACGACTATGGAAGTGGTTGGTGACAATAGCGAAGACCCTTTTGAAGGTAGAATAAACGATGTTCCTATGACAGCACTGTGCCGTACCATTGAAATCGACCTTAGGGATATGCTGGATGAAGAGGAGCTTCCCGAACCTGTAAAGGCCAAGGACAATATTTTATACTAATGCCAATTGTTTCCAGTCTTTATCGTCCATCATTGCTTCTACGTAATGGACATTTGGCCACAATTTATGCGGGTCTCGTTAGAAAGGTCCCGGATGTGCTCCAAAAACGGGAACGGATTCAACTTTCCGATGGGGATTTTTTGGATTTGGACTGGAGCTATGGCTCTGCTGAAAGAGAACAATTGGTAATCCTGCTGCACGGTTTGGAAGGTAATGCGCAACGACCCTATATTATGGGCAGTGTCAATTTATTCAATAAAAAAGGGTTTGATGTTTGTGCTGTAAATTTTCGTGGATGCAGCGGTGAACCCAATAAACTATACCGTTCTTATCACTCTGGAGCTACTGAGGATTTAATCGAGGTCATTCAACATGTTCTTAATTCAAAAAACTATTCTAAAATTTATTTAAAAGGATTTAGCCTTGGGGGAAATCTACTTCTTAAATATTTGGGTGAAAGAGATAGGGTGCCAAAAGAGATTAAAGCTGCAGTTGCGATTTCTGTCCCCTGTAATTTGGAGGAATCCGCCAACGAAATCATGAAACCAAAAAATATCTTATATGCGGCACGTTTTAAGAAGAACCTGTTGGCAAAACTCCGACAAAAGCAGCTGCGATTTCCCGATTTAGTCAAAAAATCAGATATTGCCGCCGTTAAAACGTTGCTGGATTTTGATGATTTTTACACAAGCAGGGCACATGGCTTTAAGAATGGATTGGACTATTACACCAAGTGTAGCAGCCTTCAATTTCTACAAAGCATTACTGTTCCGAGTTTGATTATCAATGCACGGGATGATTCTTTTTTGGGAGAAGCTTGTTATCCTTTTAAAGAAGCCGAGAAATGTCAAAATTTATACTTGGAAGTTCCCAAATATGGAGGGCATGTAGGTTTTTGGGGGCAAAACAATATTACGTACACGGAAAAAAGAGCACTTGATTTTTTTAATGCAAACTAGGTGTTGGTAAGGTTTGGACCTAAATAAATTGAATACAAATTATAACCCTTTCAAAGAATCAGAAACATGGTTAATCTTTATTAAGTATTTTAGTAGTTACAATTTATAAAACTTCATTTCAATCCTATACAATGAAAAAAATAATCCTACTCCTTGCACTAGGAGCTTTTGTTGCCGGCTGTGGCGAAAAAAAAGAAGAAAAAAAAGACGGTTTTGAAGTAAGTCGTACCAAATCTGAAGAAAAAAAAGCACAAACCAGCGAAGAGGTTCCCATAGATTTGGACAATAAAGGCGTAGGGCCGATTAAAAATATGGACCTGCCCAATGAAATCGACACTGAAATGGCATCACGCGGCGAAGCCAAGTTCAATGCCATTTGTGTGGCCTGCCATATGGTAGACCAACGCATGATAGGCCCTGCAATGGAAGGGGTTTTGGAACGCCGTAGCCCAGAATGGGTGATGAACATGATCTTGAACCCAGATGGAATGCTGCGCGAAGACCCTATTGCAAAAGCATTGTTAAAAGAATACAATAACGCTATTATGCTAAACCAAAATCTCACTGAAGAGGAATCCAGAGAGCTTTTGGAATATCTAAGGACTTTGTAGTACCTCGGATTTTTTATCTTATATCGAATTTCCAGAAGACTGGTTATGCTAAATTGTGAAAGTCAATAATGAACAGAACCCTATTTATTTTCCTATTTCTTCTTTGCTTATCCAATACATGGGCTCAAACCTTAATTGGTGCATGGGAAAATACTAACTTATTGTCCAAGGGTCAACCACTGACAAATATTATCATCTTTTCCGAGGGACACCAGGTCTCGACTTGGTTCAATACCAAAACAGGAGCTTTCGTAAGTACGAATGGAGGGAAATGGGTTTTAAAAGGTGATGAAATAACGGAAACTGTTGAATTCGATTCTAAGAATCCAGATCAGGTCGGTGCCATGGTTTCATTTAGGATAGAATTATCCGAAGAAAAACTAAAAATTAAGGGTGATGATAGCATATGGACTCGAATCGATGACGGCATTTCAGGTGCTTTGGCCGGAGCTTGGTTAATGTCCGGTCGTAAACGCAACGGGGAGTTCCGCACCAGAGATACCGACCGACCCCGCAAAACAATGAAAATACTTTCGGATACTCGTTTTCAATGGATTGCATACAATACTGACACTAAAGAATTTATGGGTTCTGGTGGGGGAACTTACACTACTATAGATGGAAAGTACACGGAAAACATCGAGTTTTTTTCCCGAGATGATTCAAGAGTGGGCGCAAGTCTTCAATTTAATTATGAAGTAAAGGACGAAGATTGGCATCATTCTGGTTTTAGTAGCAAAGGTGACCCGCTCTATGAGGTTTGGAGCATTCGGAAACAATAATGGTTATCTTTATTGGTAATCAAAACCTAATGCCATGAAAAACTTTTTAATCTCCGTTGCTTTCTGTAGTCTTTCGACTTGGATTTGTGCACAGGATACTTCCGCAGAAAAACATTTTGTTGCTTTATATACCGTTGGGGAAAGTTGGGATGTGGAAAAACAGCCTAATGAGCAATCTTACTTTAAAGAACATTCAGCGTTTCTATCTCAATTGCGAAAAGAAAAAAACATTGTAATCGGCGCCCGTTATAGCGATACGGGCATGTTGGTTTTAAAAGCAAAAGACTTGGAAACCGTAAAAGAACTGTTGCATCAAGATATTGCTATTCAACATAAACTTTTTAACGTTATAATACATCCCTTTAATCCATTCTATAAGGGATGCATTGAATAATACGCAACTATGACAAAACTCTTTCTTTATCCTTTACTTCTAATAACATTTTGTATCCAAGCCCAAGACATGAAACTCCCTTATGATGAAATTCCAGAATATCCTGAGGATTACGGCCCTGGAAATATAATGACCCGAATGATAGATGGTCTTGGTTTTCGCTACTATTGGGCAACTGAAGGATTAACGGAAAAGGACTTGGACTACAGGCCTTCAAAAGAAGGAAGAAGTATTATGGAGACCATACAGCATATTTACGGCATGTCCGAAATGATATTGAACGCCCCTGAATCCAAACCAAATATCCGCCCAAAGGATTTTACCATTTATTCTTATGGGGAATTGCGTAAAATGACCTTGGAAAATCTTAAAGGTGCAAGTACTTTGGTCTCAGGGAAACAATCTGAAGACTTCGAAGACTTTGAAGTCATTTTTCAGCGGGGAGACAAAAAAACGCCGTTTCCCTATTGGAACTTGATCAACGGAATGCTTTCCGATTGTATTTATCATACAGGTCAGATAACATTGATGCGAAGAATATCCGGTAATCCCATTAATCCCAATATCAGTATTTTTACGGGAACGGTGAGAAAATAAGCAAACGGCTTAGACCTTATCCACTACAACTTTGTACGTAGGGTCTTCAAGAACGTTCACCTCTATAATATCATCCGCATTTTTAAGCAGTCTCTGGCAATCTCGGCTCAAATGCTTCAGGTGTACCTTTTTGCCTATTTTGGCATAACGCTCTGTTAGTTTGTTCAGCGCCTCTATCCCAGACATGTCCGCAACGCGGCTTTCCTGAAAATCGATGATAATTTCGTTGGGGTCATTTTGAATATCGAACTTCTCCGCAAACAAGGTAGTCGAACCAAAAAATAAGGGGCCGTAAATTTCATAATGTTTTACGCCTTTGTCATCTACATATTTTCTGGCCCGAATTCGTTTTGCGTTTTCCCATGAATAGGCCAAAGCAGAAATAACAACTCCAAATAAAACGGCGATAGCTAAATTGTGTGTTACCGCCGTGATCAAAGTGACCAATACCATAACGATTACATCTGAATTTGGCATTTTTCGGAAGGTCTTGAAGCTCGCCCATTCAAAAGTACCGATGGCTACCATAAACATCAGACCTACCAATGCAGCCATGGGCAATTGCTCTATCAAGCTACTACCGAACATGATAAAAACCAATAACATGACGGCTGCCGTAATTCCGGACAGTCGCGCTCTTGCTCCAGAAGATGTATTGATCAAACTTTGTCCGATCATGGCGCATCCTCCCATTCCCGATAAAAATCCAGATAAAATATTGGCGGTTCCCTGTGCAACACATTCCTTATTTCCACTTCCGCGTGTTTCTGTTATTTCATCAATTATATTTAGGGTCAAAAGACTTTCAATAAGTCCTACCCCAGCCACAATTCCAGCATAAGGGATAATGATCATAAATGTCTCCCATGTAAACGGAATGTTGGGAATGGACAAAGGGGGGAAACCTCCTTTTATGGTTTCTCCTTCGCGCATGGTGTCCGCAACGGTAAGCGTATCGATATCAAACCCAAGTACAATGGCCGATACGACTACAATGGCCAGTAAGGATGAAGGTATCGCCTTGGTCAGTTTTGGAAATCCCCAAATGATGAGCATTGTCAATAGGGTCAAACCTAACATCATATAAAATGGACTACCTGATAGCAATTCTTCTGTTCCCTTTTTATAAAAATTGGGGAACTGTGCCATGAAAATTATTATTGCGAGTCCGTTTACAAAACCGAACATTACAGGGTGCGGTACAAGACGGATAAATTTTCCCAATCGCAGCACTCCTGCCAGAATCTGCAGTATCCCGGCAATAATTACCGTAGCAAAAACATAGTTCAATATTGTTGTTGGCGCTATTCCGGGAAAGGTGTTTTTCAATTCCAAGATCAATCCCACGAAAATTACTGCGACTGCACCCGTAGCCCCGGAAATCATTCCTGGCCGACCTCCCAAAATTGAGGTCACCAGTGCCAGTACAAAAGCTGCATATAGCCCCGTCAGTGGTGAAAACCCGGGAATCAGTGCAAACGCAATAGCTTCTGGAACCAAAGCCAACGCTACGGTAAGACCGGATAATATTTCTGTGCGATAATTTACCTTTTGGGAAAAGTCAAAAAGATTAAGGTATTTCTTCATCCTCTAATTTTAAGGGCGCAAAAATACTATTAATCATTGGTTTAGCCTGAAATGCGAAGAGAATTGAGAATTTGGCAATTTAAGGGAGCGACACTGGCAATCCAATAAACATTTACTTGAACGGCTTGTCAACTTAATGAATCTGAACATGGTATCAAAAAAAGAACCGCCCCAAGTAAACTACTCGAGGCGATTCTTAACTAAATAACCAACCAAAAAACTTGTTTAAATAGTCGAACACTATTCTTATTCCTTACTATTTTTTCTGTCGGGTGACATTCATTATAGAATTTTTAACCTTTGAACGTTTCTTTCCAACAGCAGAACTCGATTTTAAATACTGTGTGTATCCTCTTCCGGCAAACTCATATGTCGTTCCACTTGCAACATGATACAACTCAATTGTACTATCATCAATAACGTAAAGCTCAAAATAATCATTGCCCAAAAAGTCATAATCCAGTGTTAAAGTTTTGAGGGTAGCATCGTTGGCCACATCGAAGACCTGATAATCCCCTTCAAAATCCCATTGTAAATTCACTAAAGGTGTTTCAATACCGTCCACAGATGACCTAAAAAAGCCTCCATCAGCACTAGATAAAAACTGGAGGAAGTTTTCATCATCAAACTCGTTCAACGCTCCCAATTCACTGGTAAATGTTTTTTCCCAAGCAGTATATTCCTGTAAAAAATAATTGATGTTGTCATAGAATACCATGTCATAATCAAAATTGTTACGTTGAAATCCTCTTAGAGTATATGAGGTGTCCGAACGGGAATCGTACAACTCCAATGTGTTGTTGTTCACCGCAAAAACATCCAATAGACAAAGTTGGTCAATATCATGGTCAATCTCGACAACACCGTTCAATGTACCGTAGGAACCAACATCCAATCCCAATCCATTTCCTGTTTTTCCAATACCAGCAATGTTGTTATTGGCATATAAAATACCGCTGTTAAAGGAGACCGTAAAAGCTCGTTGTAAAAAAGGCACTTCTCCATTTCCTCTTGTTGCATTGATATCCACATACCATAAATCGTAAGATTCCAGTACCAATGCAGTATTTAAAGGCGACGCTTCAATAAAATCATCTTCAACTATGACCTCTGTATAACAAGAACTTGCTAAAAGTCCGATTAATAAAATTCCGAATAGTAGTTTTACATTTTTCATACGCTTGGGTTTTTCTATTTTCTTGATTAATTTCAAGCACTATGCCACAAATGTTATCTTTATGATAATCAGCACTTAACATTTAAATTGATATTGTTTAGTTTTGCCTGCTAATTTTGATAAATGGAAAGAAAACTTCGGTTTGGTGTATTGGGAGGCGGAAGCTGGGGAACTGCTATCGTAAAAATGCTTTCCGAGAACTTGGAAAACGTTGGATGGTACATGCGTAGTGCATCGGCAATCAGGCATTTGAAAAAGGAAGGACACAACCCCAATTACATTAGTTCGGCCGAGTTCGATGTTTCCAAACTTCAACTCAGTGACAACATTAATACGATTATTGACGCTTCCGATGTCCTGATATTTGTTATTCCGTCAGCTTTTTTGGAGAACGAACTCAAAAATATCAAGGTTTCCTTGGACGGTAAAATCGTTTTTTCTGCCATAAAGGGAATTGTACCCGAGAGTGGTTTAATCGTAGGTGAGCATTTTCATAATGTGTACCAAATACCCTTTAAAAATATAGGCGTGATCACGGGTCCATGCCATGCCGAGGAAGTAGCCATGGAACGTTTGTCCTACCTTACCATAGCTTGTGCCGATGCTGATAAAGCTGAATTATTGGCAGACACATTGAAAAGCCATTACATACGCACAAAAATTTCTGATGATATCATCGGCACGGAGTATGCTGCCATGTTAAAGAACATTTATGCCATTGCCGCTGGGATTGCCCACGGTTTAGGGTATGGCGACAATTTTCAAAGTGTGCTGATGAGCAATGCCATTAGGGAAATGAAAGGTTTTATTGATGGTGTCTATAAAATGAAGCGCAATATCAACGATTCGGCATATTTGGGCGATTTGTTGGTTACGGGATATTCTATCTTTAGCCGAAACCGGATGTTCGGGAATATGATCGGTAAAGGGTATACCGTGAAGAGTGCCATGATGGAAATGAACATGGTGGCCGAGGGCTACTACGCTACCAAAAGCGCCTATTTATCCAACGAAAAGCGAGAAAAAAAATCCAAGGCACCGATAATCAAGGCCGTTTACAATATCCTCTACCAAGAAAAAAATCCGAAGAAAGTCTTTACCAAATTAACCGAAAAGCTGGATTAAGATCAGTTGAGAAGTACCTCATCGGGTATGCTTTTGCCCCTGGGAATGGAATTGTCCTGAATATCTATACTCATTCCATCGTAAGATTTTATATGGGCTTTATTAACAATATAGGACTTGTGCACCCGTCTAAAATTATTTGGCAAAAGCTGCAATGCCCCCTTTATGCTACCATAACTTGTTATTTTCGATTTATCCTCTAGATGATAGGTCACATAATTGCCAAGGCCTTCCACGAAAAGAATAGTTTTAGTTGGTATACGATGTGTTCTGCGGTTGGACCGTATTTCTAATATCTCGCTTTCCAATCCTTTGTTCTTGTCATTTTCAATTGCCCACAATTGAAACAATTTGATGCTCAGAACAAAAAGGACAGTTGTATTGATCAAGATAATCGCCCTTACCAATGACATGGCATGAAATAACCCCGTACTTGAGTCATTTAAAAGCAGCTCTTCATAAAACAAATGAATGAAAACCCGTTGTAATATGCCTGCCAACACCAAGGTTAAAGTGTAGCCTGTAAAAAAGCCCAAAAAATTTCGCTTTAATAAATATCGGGGCAACAAAAAATAGATGGTTGTATAAACGGCCAGGATTCGAACAGGCAGTAAAATAAATTCCAAATAAAATGATGCCAAATACCCTTTATCATTTACCCAAATCAGTCCAAAAAGAATATAATAGAGCGTCCAAAAAATACCATGAGTGGCAATTCTTGAATTAAAGAGATAAAAGCTGTTGGCGGATTTCATTATGACCAATATTCAAATCATTCTATAAATTGTGTTCGTATAAAAAACGGGTTCATACGTATAAATTGTCCGATAGCTAAAAATAGGCAATCTAATTTTAAAGAAAATTTAAATCTATTGTATGAAACTTAGTAGAAGCTTGTGCTCTTTTTTTGTTCTCACCATCTTTTTATCCATTTCCACAAATGCCCAACAATTGGGAAGAAGGGCCTCTTGGGACGCCAAAATCAATAGCCCTGTAAATGGTGTGCCCGGAGCCAAAATTGTGAACATCAATGAAAATAGTCCACTTCTCAAAGCTGGCTTTCTGCCAGATGATTTACTTATAGAGATCAATGATGTTCTGCTCAGTGATGCAGAAGTTTGGAGTGATGTTTCTTATGGTCTACGGGCAAATATCGATACAAAAATCAAAGCTCTACGGGGTACTCAAATTTTTGAAACCAAGGTAAGGTTCAATCCATTGGGCAAGGAAAAGCATGAAGGAATCGACACTTTTTACGAAGAGGTTACCAGTACTTACGGAATTACACAAAGAACAATCATCACCAAACCCAAAAAATCAGGAAAACAACCTGCCGTAGTCTTGATAGGGGGTTTAAGTTGTTCCAGTATTGAAACATATAGTGGGCGCAGGGGCAATAATTGGGGACAGACCATCAAAGATTTGGTGGAAAAATCCGGCATGGTCGTCATGCGCATAGAAAAGCCAGGTGTGGGCGATAGTGAGGGTAATTGTAGCGAATCGGATTTTTTGATGGATTTGGAAGGATACCGAGCGGCCATTAAAAACCTAAAAACGAAACCGTATGTCGATACCTCAAAAATTGTGGTCTACGGATCCAGTATGGGAAGTGCCCTGGCTCCGCTTTTGGCCAATGAGTTTGAATTGGCAGGCGTTATTTCCGATGGGACCTTCTTTAAAACTTGGTACGAGCACATGCTCGAAATTGAGCGACGTATTCTCAATTTTAAGGGAAACAGTGAATCCGAAATCGTGAAACAAATGAACGATTACTATATTCCACTGTACCACGGAATGCTCATTGAAAAGAAAAGCTATCAAGAGGTCTTGGATGCCTATCCCGCTCTTGAGGCATACAACTATCATTCTCCAGAACACATGTATGGGCGACCCATGGAATACTATCAGCAACTACAGGATTTCGACCTAGCGGGCGAGTGGGAGAAAATAACGGTTCCCGTTAGAATTTTAAGGGGTACCAACGACTGGATCATGTCCGAGTTCGATAACAAAATGATTGTTGAAGTATTAAAACGCAACGGACATAAGAATCATATTCTCTACGAGTACCCAGGTTTGGACCATTGGAACACTATTCATGTAGATCCAAAGGATTCTTTTGAGGGCAAACCTGGAATATGGGACGAAGGCACCGTCAATCTTATTATAAAATGGGCACAGGAAATCGTAGGATTAAAATCCTAGGCCCGTTCCAACGAAAAATTGGAATGGGAGTCCAACTCCTCTTCCAGTTTTTCCTTAAAAGCAAGAGTTTGTGCATCATCATAGTTATATGCTTTTTTGAACTCCTCCAGTACAGGTTGCATATAATCACGAACACTTTCAATGTCAAAATAGAGTCTTCCCGTTCTTCGGATAAAGAAATCCATCGGGTTTAACGTCATCTCATGGTCAATAGAAAATTGCACCTCGGCCAAAATCATTCTTAACGAAATGTCTTCACTTTTAATTTTTGAATAGTTGTCCAAAATAGTTTCTGTCTGTTTTCCATAATTGGTGACCAAATACCAAGCATCGTATTCGGAAAAACCGTCTTCCTTGATTCTCGTGTAAATTTCTTCAATATATTTTTTGACGTGCTTAAACTTCTTAAAGTCGCTGCCGCAAAGTGGAATTTTGTCCGTTGTACATTCTGGAGTTTCAATCTCATAGTCCTCCTCCATTTTCTTGGCGATACGGTTCACAACCCTTTCCGCCATTTTACGATAGCCTGTTAGCTTACCCCCAGCAATGCTCACCAGTCCTGTATCAGAAGTGAAAATTTCGTCTTTTCTGGAAAGTTCTGATGCGGATTTTCCTTCTTCATGAATCAAGGGTCGCAGACCTGCCCATGAGGAGATGATATCCTCCATTTCCAAATTAATGTCGGGGAACATATTGTTCACGGCGGAAATCAAATAGATGGCATCCGCCAAATCAGTTTTGATATTGTCCTTATCCAAATTGAAGTTGGTATCCGTTGTACCAACATAGGTAATCTTGCCCCTTGGAATAGCGAACATCATACGTCCGTCAGGGATATCAAAATACACCGATTGTTTTACGGGGAGTTTCTTTCTTGGAAAAACCAGATGGACACCTTTGGTCAAATGCAGGCGTTTGCCTTTTTTTGAGTTGTTTACGCTTCTAAGCTCATCTACCCAAGGCCCTGCTGCACTGATTACATATTTGGATTTTATGGAAAACTTTTTTTTCGTGGTTTCATCGGTTACGGTGACCCCGGCTACTTTATCATTTTCATAGAGAAAGTCCGTCACTTTCGCATAGTTCAACGCTTGGGCACCGTGCTGAAGGCTTGTCTTTATATTTTCAATGGTCAATCTTGCGTCATCCGTTCGGTATTCTGCGTAATACCCTGCTCCGTTCAAAATCTTTTTGGGCAAAAGGGGTTCCAATTTCATAGCCTCCTTTTTTTCCAGCATCTGTCTTTTGTCATCCCCTGTTACCTGTGCAAGAATATCATAAACCTTTAGCCCGATGGATGTCAGCCATTTTCCATAGGAACCTCCTTCAATAAGGGGTAAAAGCATTTTCTCAGGAAGCACTAAATGTGGGGCCAATTTATGTACGATCGCCCTTTCGGAACCCACTTCCTTTACCAACCAAAAATCGAACTGCTTAAGATATCTAAGACCTCCATGAATCAATTTAGTGGATTTGCTGCTCGTTCCCGAAGCAAAATCATCCTTTTCCAATAAGGCCACCTTCATTCCTCTAGAAGCTGCATCCAAGGCAATTCCGCCACCGGTTATTCCGCCACCGATTACAACAAGGTCAAAATGCTCTTTGGACATTTTTTGAATGGTCGCTGTTCTATCCAGATTGGAAAATCTCATATTCTTTTTCATATATAGCAATTCGTATAAGGTAAACTTCAAAAGTACATAAAAACCAAGCTTTTAAGATAAGATTGAATTTAAGATAGGATTAAATCTGTTTGGAAAAATGATATTCCCGCTCCACCAAACAAATCCTGACCTTGTACCAGGAATACCAATTATCTATTCCTTTTTGCTGCGCAAATTGATGCTCCACATTTGCTTTCCAATTGGCGATTGCTTCCAAATTCTCCCAATAACTTACCGTTATGCCCAATCTTTCCCTGGCACTTTCAAAATCCAAAAAGCCTGGCTGTTGGCGTGCAAGTACTTCCATCCTTGATGCCATTTCCGCATATCCATCATCGCTTTCCGTATGTTTACTAGTGAAAATTACCGCGTAGTATGGTCTTTGGGATTTCATTTAATTTATATATTCTTTTTCGAGAAAATATTGAACCAGTGCTTCCTTCATTAGAACCGATTGTTCGCCTGCCTTCAAAGGGGGCAATTGTTCCTTTACTTTATAATGTGGCCATCCATCTTCATCAAAAAAATCAAAATCATAATATCCATAGGGTTCCAATAATCTGCAAATAGCAATATGCATCAGGTTGACTTTCTCGTCCTTTTTGAAACTCCTATGAAGTTTGCCCAATTCCTGTACCCCCACTAAGTAAATAATTCCGTCAATTTCTAGAGGGTCGCCGTCCGAAAACTGATCTGATAATTTATTCACTAACAAATCCCACCTTTCTTTAAGTTTATCGTCTCTGGACATCTGCTTTTTTAGAAGCTGTAAATGTACAAATCAATATTCTATATTTGTTGAAAACTACCGCATGAGCTTTTTGGATATAGTTATCGGTATACTTTTGGTCTGGGGCCTTTACAAAGGTCTTAAAAATGGGCTTTTTGTAGAGCTAGCTTCTTTGGTAGCCCTTATAGCGGGTATTTATGGAGCAATACATTTTTCTTACATTGCTGGGGATTATCTTGCGGAAAACCTAAACTGGAGCGAACGCTACTTAAAAATTGCTGCTTTTCTCATTACTTTCTTTGCCATTGTCCTATTGGTCCATTTTGCAGGTAAATTCTTGACCAAAATAGCCGATTTTGCCATGTTGGGGCTTTTGAACAAAATAGCTGGAGGTATTTTTGGAACTTTAAAGGTGGCTATCATTATAGGTGCTCTGTTGGTTTTCTTTGAAAGATTAAATTCATCGTTCAACTTTGTAAATGAAGAAACAAAGAAGGAATCCATCTTTTACGAACCTGTAAAAGAAATTGGCGCCATTGTTTTTGGACTTGTACTCCAGGATGAAAAAGAGCCTTCTAAAGAGTCCGAAAAGCAAGATGCTACATTGTACCTATAAACGGATTGTTTTTATCGGTAAAAGGAAATTACCATGGGGAAATAATCCAATAATGACGATTCAATTTTGCCACTTATCGGATTATTCTGAATCCTGTGGACATTTTATGGAATAGCTACCTGCCATACCTAGTTTAGTTTCCAGAACACAAGAAATCCCTAGAACAGATTTCTGCCTTTACATTTGAAAATGAAAAAGAGATATTACGGCTTAATCGTAATGATGTCGGCCATGGTTTTGACCATGTGTAGCAAAACCGAAACAGTTGAAGAAGGAACACTTTTAGTTGACGGATTGGGCGAGAGCGAAAAAACCGTTGTTGACGCAACTGAAATTGAAGCAGAACTTCTAGATCTGGTAAACCAACATAGAGCATCAATTGGAACCACCAAATTACAGTCCAGTCCATCCTCTTATAAATATGCAAAAGATCATAACCAATACATGATTAGTCAAAATGAACTAAGCCATGATAATTTTGAATTGAGAGCTTCAAAAATTGCAGCAGAAATAAATGCAGTCGACGTAAGTGAAAATGTGGCAAGACACTATGCTACAGCAGAAGCTGCCCTTGATGGTTGGTTGAAAAGTTCTTCACACAAAAAGTCTATTGAAGGTAACTATTCGCATACTGCTTTGAGCGTTCAGTTGGACAAAGATGGGAGGCCTTATTTCACCCAGATTTTTATGAAGGTAAACTGATGATTTAGCATTACAAACACCAAACCAAATGATTGAAGCCCGTATACTGTACGGGCTTTTTTGGTAAATTCTATGATGCCACCAAGGTTTTTTATACCTTTCCTGAAATCTTTAAAGATGGCTATAAGACCCCCTTTCAACCTTAATAAATGGGTAGAGGAAAATCGTGATTCGCTTAAACCTCCCGTAGGCAATAAGAATATTTATCAAGAGGCAGGGGACTATATTGTAATGATCGTAGCGGGTCCAAACGCACGAAAGGATTATCACTATAACGAAACCGAGGAACTCTTTTATCAATTGGAAGGGAACATAGAGGTGCACATTCAAGAAAATGGGCAAAAAAAGACTATGAAACTTGGTCCCGGTGATATGTACCTGCATCCCGCTAAAGTCCCACACTCCCCTGTACGTCATAAAGACTCTATCGGACTTGTGGTAGAAAGAAAAAGAGCTGATATGAATGTAGATGATGGGCTTTTATGGTTCTGCGATAGTTGCAACAATAAACTTTACGAAGCTTATTTTACATTACATGACATTGAAAAGGATTTTCTAAGCCATTTTGAACATTTTTATAGCTCTGAGGAGTTGCGGACCTGCAATAATTGTGGAACCGTTATGCCTGTTGATGAACGATATATAGCAAAAGATTGATTATGCTCTTGATAGCCAAATTTTTTATTGCATTGGTGGCACTACTCCACCTTTACTTTTTGTGGTTGGAAATGTTCGCTTGGACAACTAAGGCGAAAAAAGTTTTTCGAAAATTTCCTCCTGATTTGTTTGAACCAACAAAGTCCATGGCTGCAAACCAAGGTTTATATAATGGATTCTTGGCAGCTGGTCTGTTATGGTCCCTACTAATAGATAATCCACTTTGGCAAGTATATGTAGCTTTATTTTTTCTGGGTTGTGTAACGGTTGCAGGAATTTATGGCGGATATTCTGTTTCAAAAAAAATCTTTACGGTACAGGCAACTCCTGCAATTTTAGGAATCATATTTCTTTTGCTTCATCATTTCCTTTAAAAAATCATCGTTATCTAACTCAGGATTATTCGTAGTTTTGAAAAATATAACAATAGACACTTAAAAAGTTATAAATGTCAAAAATTGCAACAACTTTTGGAATAGATGAAGCCCTAGAAAAACTAGGTTTAACCAAAATAAATGAAGGTACATCCACAGGCACAAAGAATTTTGGTGCAGGAGATTCCATATCCTCTTATTCTCCTGTTGATGGAGTACTTATCGGAAAAGTGAAAACCACTACCAAAGAAGATTATGAAAAGGTAATGACTGCAGCGACTTCTGCTTTCAAGGAGTGGCGCTTGAAACCTGCTCCCCAACGTGGTGAAATAGTGAGACAGTTTGGTGAAAAACTTCGGGAACTCAAGGAACCTCTTGGAAAATTGGTTTCCTATGAAATGGGGAAATCCTATCAAGAAGGTCTGGGAGAAGTTCAGGAAATGATAGATATCTGTGATTTCGCTGTCGGACTTTCCAGACAGTTGCACGGATTGACCATGCATTCTGAAAGACCTGGACATCGAATGTACGAGCAGTACCATCCTTTGGGTGTAGTAGGAATTATTTCCGCTTTCAATTTTCCCGTGGCCGTGTGGGCCTGGAACACGGCACTGGCTTGGGTTTGTGGTGATGTTTGTGTTTGGAAACCTTCAGAAAAAACTCCTTTGTGCGGTGTTGCCTGCCAAAATATAATAGCACAAGTCCTAAAAGAAAATAATCTTCCTGAAGGCATCTCTTGTTTGATCAATGGGGATTATAAAGTTGGTGAGCTAATGACCAATGACAACAGAATTCCATTAGTATCGGCAACGGGTTCCATTCGTATGGGAAAAATCGTGGCACAGGCAGTTGCAGCAAGATTGGGAAAATCCTTGTTAGAACTGGGCGGTAACAATGCTATCATAGTTACGCCCGATGCCGATATCAAAATGACAGTAATAGGTGCTGTCTTTGGTGCTGTCGGAACTGCAGGACAACGTTGCACCTCAACTCGGCGATTAATTATACACGAATCAATCTATGACCAAGTAAAAGATTCCATAACAGATGCTTATAAGCAACTAAGAATTGGTAATCCTTTGGACGAAAACAATCATGTAGGGCCTTTAATCGATGTTGATGCAGTTAAAATGTATAAGACAGCTTTGGAAAATGCAAAAGCTGAGGGCGGAAGTATTTTAATTGAAGGGGGTGTCTTAGATGGTAATGGTTATAAAAGTGGATGCTATGTAAAACCTGCTATTGTTGAAGCTGACAATTCATTTAAAATAGTTCAAGAGGAAACCTTTGCACCAATTTTATATCTGTTAAAATATTCAGGTGGCGTAGAAAATGCCATTGCACAGCAAAATGGTGTTGTTCAAGGGCTTTCCTCGGCAATTATGACGAATAGTTTACGTGAAGCCGAACATTTTTTATCGGCCAAAGGAAGTGATTGCGGTATTGCGAATGTAAACATTGGTACCTCTGGCGCTGAAATAGGAGGAGCATTTGGTGGTGAAAAAGAAACAGGTGGGGGACGTGAGAGTGGCTCGGACGCATGGAAAATCTACATGAGACGGCAGACAAATACGATTAATTATACCACAGAGTTACCTTTGGCACAAGGCATAAAATTTGATTTATAAAAAAAGAAAAGACCGCTATCCTCGATGAACCCAGAATAAGCAGCCTTTGAACCTAACTAACTAACTCAAACTTAAATTGAACCCTATTTCAATGCCGGATCTTTGTCGGGAGAAATAGGGTTTTATATTTAATGTTTGAAGCAAATTTCAACATATTTCCACTAGGATTTTTAAGCTATATTATGATTTGCCTTAAAAAGTGTATGATTGGTCTTTTTTCATACAATTTTGGATTTCAAAAAATTGTTTCAATTCAATTTTCATCTTCTTAAGAATCTCATATTCATGTTATTAAATTCATTAATTTTAGCATTAATAGAATTATGAATATTTATTTTGTTATGATTTTGTGTAACGATCAAGATAATTTGACCATTCTCGATTCGGTACTTGCTCAATCCTTTTTCCAAAAGCAGGAGCAAGTTGTAATAAATTAATAATCAGCCAATAAACCTAAATAGATGGATTTTGAAAATATAAATATTTCCTATTTGGTCATTGCAGGATTGGCAAGTATTATTTCTGGTGTTTTAGGATATCTTATTGGAAAAAGTAAGGAAATACCAATTGTAGACAATTCTGCTTATTTAAATATTTTGGAAATTGAAAATGCCAAACTCAGGGCAGATTTGGAAATATGTACCAAAAGACTGTCCTCCTCTAGTAAATTTCAAGATCAAGTTTCGGTCACTTCATCAACAATCAATACTTCCCTTGCCAAAAGACAGTTTGATTCGGAATCTGCTAAAATCGCATTAGGAAAAAAAATCAAAATGGACGACCTGAAAATAGTTGAGGGTATAGGCCCAAAAATTGAAGGTCTGTTTCATAAATTCAATATTAAAACATGGGAAGCGCTATCCGAAACTACCACCGATAAATGCCAAGAAGTTTTAAATTCCGGTGGGGATCGTTATCGAATCCATGACCCAGCCTCATGGCCCATGCAAGCGAAAATGGCTTTCGAAGGACTTTGGAAAGAGCTGGCCGAATGGCAAGACAAGCACAAATCCGGTAAGTTTTAACGACTGAAATGGAATAACTACTAAATCATTCCGTTCGCCTCTACCCATTTAAATTTATATTGGTCTTGCCCAAATTGCATCCGTTCCGAAATTCGTTGTAGCCTTTCTGGAAGCTTCATTAGGTAGTCCCTAGCTTTTTCTGCCTGTTCTGAAAGTCCCCGAACATTGCCTATTTCCCAATAATCATTCAATTTCTTCAAAATCTCAATGTAGTCCTGTGCTGTATAGACTCCTAAACGTTGTGCACAGTTCGAAAAAAGTTCAAAAGCAGTACCGATACTATCTCCGGATTCACGAAGAAAATGTGCGGGCATCACAATTTTTTTCTTCATCATGTCGGCAAAAGCCTGAACCATTCCATTTGGATCCTGTCCCAATATGGTTTTTACAAATTCGCGATATGCCAAATGGTGGCGCATTTCATCTCCGGCTATAATTGTACACATTTTACCAAGCAGGACATTTCCTTTTTGTTTGGCCATTTTACCTACTCGCTTGTGCGAGATATTGGTTGCCAATTCTTGAAAAGTGGTATATACAAAATTTTTATAGGGGTCTCTGTCGGTTCCTATATCGAAGCCATCGGAAATTAAATGTTGCGTGGTAATTTCAACTTCCCTCATATTTACCCTACCGGATAGATATAAGTATTTATTGAGCACATCGCCATGCCTGTTTTCCTCTGCCGTCCATGCCCTCACCCATTTGCTCCATCCATTCTCTTTTCCGCTATGTTGATCTATTCCCTCAACATCCATCAACCAAGATTCGTATGTTGGCAAAGCCTCCTCGGTTATGGTGTCAGCTACAAGGGTGACCCAGAAATCATAGCCCAATTCCTTGGCTTCTTCTCGTATTTGTTCTGTTTCATTGAAGAAATTATCACTTTGAGAATCTGGCAGAAAATCACTTGGCTGCCATATTTCTTCTATAGGTACAAGATATGAATCCATAAAACCTTTTACTTTTGGTTCAATGGCCTGCATTACTTCCAAACGGATATTTTTTAACGACATAACATCTCTTTTTAGTAAAGGTCTTTATTAAAATCCAATAAAACTTGGTATTGTCCTAGTTTCTGCCTTTTTCTTTTGGGTAAAGTATATGAACGGGGTCGCTTTGCCAAAATTCTTTGGTTTCAACATCCATGATGGTTAAAGCCCCCATAAAAGCAGCACCTGTATCAAGGTTCCAGACATTGGCAGCATTTTGGGGCGATACAACTCTATATTTAGAGATTGGGGTGTGTCCAATGAAGATTTCTTTATAATGGGTCAATCTTTTTGGAAAATTCCTATCACCTATTTTTAAATTTGGATCCAATGCTTTCACCAATTCCCATAACGTACGGTCCCAATAGAACGATTGTTGAAAATATTCAAACTCCACTCCTTTTAAATTAGTGTAACCGGCATGGAGATAGAGTCTGTTTTCAGAATCTAAATGATAATTTTTTAAATCTGAATAAAACTGAAGATGCAGTTCCCATACTTCTTTTTCCGCTCCCAAATAAGAATCTTTGGTCGCTTTACCTCCATGTGCCAACCATTGTGGGTTTTCTTCACTGGTGGTTAACCAATCTCTACAAAGTTCATCATGGTTTCCACGAATAAACGTACAATTGAACTTTCTTTTTAAAGCAATGAGAAAATCAATGGTCTCAACTGCAGTGCTCCACCCATCCACATAATCCCCCAAAAATATAAGATGGTCATTTGAATTTACCTTCGCCTTGATGATAAGCTGTTCCAGAGCTCTTATTCCTGAATGAATATCTCCTATGACCAATGTTCGCATATATCAATTTTTCCGCAATTATACACAACTAATCAAAGACAATCCCTAAACTTTTAAAAAGTTTAATATGAAACTCTTCTCCAAAACAATTTATATAACAAGTATATTTTTATTAACAGCGTATTTCATCGATTTTTGTAAGAGGCTTTAACAATATTTTAAGTTTTTCACTATATTGGAAAGCTAAATTTTTTTAAACCTCGACTATATGAAAAAAGTACTACTCAACAGAGTTGCATTCCTTCTATGCAGCTTTTTATTTTTAAGTGTTTCAAACTTAAATGCTCAAAATTTAAAAAAAACTCATGATGATGCACCACAAAAGGGGCATAACCTTTATAAACAGTCTAAACTTTATGATAGTAAAAAAGGACCAACAGGGGTAAAACCAAAAGCAGTGGGAGACCGTGCCATGGATCGTTTATCCTATGAATTTAGACAAGTACAGGATCCTTTTACAAAAACAATACCAGACAACATTCGTTTAAAAGAGGTTGAGTTTTCAGGTAAAATTGACTCCACGGACGTACAATCACAGATGTCAAAATCGTATGGGGCAGAAGCTTCTAAAAAGAGATATTTCTATTGGCGCAACCGAGGGCCTGCCAACGTTGGCGGAAGAACAAGGGCACTTGCTTTAGACAGAAGAAATGAAAATACCATTTTAGCTGGAGGCGTTTCAGGTGGACTTTGGCGATCCACAAACGCTGGCGACAGTTGGAGACGCGTTACCCGTAAATGGCAGTCCCCCAGTATTACCTCAATCGTGCAAGATCCAAGAAAATTTCGTGGAAATGTATGGTACTACGCATCTGGTGAGCGTTTTGGGAATTCTGCTAGTGCGCCTGGGGCATTCTACCAAGGAGTAGGAATCTTTAAGTCCTTCAACAACGGGAGAAGTTGGATACGTATGCGGGACAATATATCTGACAACGATGTGACCACGCTCTCTTCATTTGATATCATAAACAGCTTGGCCATACACCCTTCAAATGGGGATCTTTATGCAGCAACATTTGATGGACTGTTCCGCTCCAAAAACGGAGCAAGATCATTTGAAGAAGTATTGCCCAGTGGATTTGATAGTCAAACCGAAATAATTATAACGCCTAAGGGAACCCTTTATGCAACGGTGGATATTTTTGGAGGTGAGAATGCCGGGTTCTATACTTCCCAAGATGGTGATACTTGGACAAACATAACCCCGGAAGGATTATTTCCATCCTTTGGAAGGACTGTAATGGCCTATGACCCTTCGGATGAAAACAGGATTTTCTTTTTCTCATATGATTTGAGCAATGCGGGGGAAGCATTTCTTTGGAAATATCAAGCAGATGCCGAAACTCCTGAAGAGCAATGGGTAGATTTGACAGCGAACCTTCCTATTAGCATTGGTGGTGTGGCTGGAAATTTAAACCTTCAGGGAGCCTATAATATGATTATAAAAGTGCATCCTACCAATCCAGATTTAGTTTTCTTGGGCGGTACCAATTTATATAGGTCTACAACAGGTTTTACAACACCTACTGGATTTGAAAGTTGGATCGGAGGGTACACTATTTTTGCAGATAGTTTTGCACTATACCCCAACCATCATCCTGATCAGCATAATTTAGTCTTTTTACCCTCTAACCCAGATAAAGCTATTACAGCAAATGATGGTGGTGTACAGGTTACCGAAGATATTACCATTGATACGGAGCCCGTAAGCTGGACATCCTTGAACAATGGCTATATAACCACACAGCCTTATGCAATTTCAATAGACCCAGAAGGTAACAGTCAAGACGTTGTAGCTGGTTTTCAAGATAATGGTACTTGGTTTACCAACTCTACCAATGGAAATGATCCATGGGAAAGTGATTTTGGTGGCGATGGATCATATAATGCAATTGCTGATGGAGGACTTACGCGATATGTCTCATCCCAATTTGGAAATGTCTATCGCTTCAATTTCAACGAAGCCGAAGAATTCATATCCTTTACAAGAGTACAACCCGCAGGTGCCAGCGGATTTGATTTTGTAGCTCCGTTTTTATTGGACCCAATCAATGATAACATTATGTATATGCCTGCAGGAGATCGTATGTGGCGCAACAACAATTTGGATGAGATTCCATTGTTCTCCAATGCACAGGCGACAGTAAATTGGGTAGAACAAACACAAACAGCAACGCCCGACGGTTCTTTGATTACAGGATTGGACGTATCCAAATTTCCTGTGGCAAATCGACTTTACTATGGAACATCGAGCGGAATGATTTTTAAGGTTGAAAACGCAAATCTTGATGATCAAGCTGTTGTTGATATCTCAAGTGGAAAAGGGCTTCCCGCCGGGAATATCAATCAAATGTATGTAGATCCCACCAATTCCGATAAAGTATTCGCAGTATTTTCCAACTATAATATTCAAAGTATTTTTATGAGCAAAAATGCTGGTGAAACTTGGGAAAGCATCAGCGGTAACCTAGAAGAGAATAGTGATGGAACAGGAAATGGGCCTTCGGTAAGATGGTTTGCCATAGGGGGCAACAACAGTCTTTACTATGCAGGTACGAGTACTGGGCTTTATGTTTCCTTTTGGCTGAACGGAGAACGTACCCGATGGTTTAAAGAACCTTTTGTAGTAGGCAATGTTGTAGTACCACAAGTAAGAACAAGAGAAGATGGTTTTGTGGCTGTGGCGGCACACGGCAACGGAATTTATAATGCTCAGTTCTTTGCGTTCCCATCACCTGAAGCCACGTTGAGCACCGCTTATCTATTGCCAGATTTGGTGTTGCCCTTAAATAGCCCAGATAAAGAAATAGATGTAAAAGACCTGTTCGTAAGTTCAAGAGGAAGATCTATTTCCATTGAACTGACAAATTCAAATCCGGATTTGGTTACCGCAGAATTGAACGGAGATGTAATTTCACTATCATTTGCTCCAGATTCAGAAGGCTCTGCAGCAATAGGACTTATTGCAACATCAGGAAAAGAACAAGTTGCAGAAGGATTTACGGTTACACTTACCGAATTCCCGATCTACGAACAAAACGAAGCCTTTACAAGTAGTAGCCCTTCACAATTGATTCCTGATTTTGGAGGTGCGCTGTTACAATCTGCAGACGATTTTATAGTGCCTAACGGAAGTCAATGGACTATAAACAATATTGTTGCTTCTGGAGGAGCAAACAACAATCCATTACTAACAACTGCAACCGTTGTTATTTATGAGAACAACAACGGGCTACCAGGCGCAACTGTTTACGATAGTGGTGCTTTAGCGCTTTCCTCGGCACCCACCAATACCAATCTTAGCATAGATCTTCCAGAACCTGTTCAACTGGAATCAGGTACATACTGGCTCTCCGTGTATGCTAACTTGGATTTTTCGCCGAACGCAACACAATGGTTCTGGTTGACACAAGCGGGACTGATCGGAAACGAATCTCTTTTTAGGGATACTGCAGACTTATTTGGAACCGGTGCTATTGATTGGACCAATAAGTCACAAGTTTTTGGTGGATTGCAGGAAGATCAAATATTTCAAATATTTGGTACTGCTGACAATGGTTCCGAAGGGGATACTGCAATGGAGATAGCTCCCTCAGGCGTTGCCGGAGAACAAACTTCCCAAAATTTGGCTAATGTTGAAACCAATGTAGTTACAGCTGTTTGGCCAAATCCGTCAACTGAGGAGTTTTATTTTGCGTTAAAGAATAATGACGATTCTAAAGTAAGTACTCAAATTTTTAACATGGTCGGTCAAATGGTCTATGAGAAAACCAATCAAGATAGCTCAAAACCATTTGTATGGAATGCATCCAATAGTCCAGCTGGCATTTACTTTGTGAAAATAACCGGTGCAAACACGAATGAGAATTTTAAGATTATAAAAAAGTAGATAGCTTTACTAAATACATTAAAGATGTCCAAAAAACATTTTAGCCTTTCTGGTTAGTTTTTTGGACATCTCTTTTTAACATCCATACTGCTAAAATTTTTCGTACATATCTAAAGCTAAAGTATTTATGAAAACACTATTTATATTATTATTGTTTATAGTGAGCAATGCTTGCGATACATCTGGAGAGTTTGCCTCAGTAGAAAATTCTGAAAAAGAAGAAGCAATAACGCAACAACAAATGATTGGTCCCGATGAAATCCTTTTTAAAATTAAAATTGTAGACACTCTAGGTTCTGACAAACAAATATGCGGAACACAAAAAGATAATGTTTTTGCAGTGGAAGTTGTAGAGGTAGTTGTATCTGGAAGCAGTTTAAGTAAAAAGCTTCCAAAAAATCATCAAATGGATGTTACTTTTCTTTTTGAGCCCAATCTTTTATCCAATGGCAAAATTCTTGAGGCGAAAGCCAAGGAAACACTTTGTCAAAATACATCGATGACCTATTTTACAGTGATTGAGCATAAAATTTTGGAATAGCAGTTTTTTTCTCCTTACATTGGTTATACCTAATTTTTAATACTAGGTATGAAAAAAGTATTCTGTATCGGTGAGCTCTTAATAGATTTTGTTGCCGAAAAACAGGGCAGTAATCTTTCTAAAGCAAACACATTTACTAAAAAAGCAGGTGGTGCACCTGCAAATGTTGCTTGTGCAATAGCAAAGCTTGGTGGAAGAGGTATTTTTGTTGGTTGTGTTGGAGATGATCCGTTTGGAGATTTTCTGCTCAATACCTTAAAGAATGAAAGCGTTGATATTTCCTTGGCGCAGCGTTCCAAAACGTTTACAACCCTTGCTTTTGTGTCATTGGCCGAAGATGGGGAACGTGATTTTGTTTTTAGCAGGGGAGCCGATAGGGAACTTGAATATCAAGTCGCGCTGAGAAAGGATTTTAATGGCAATTTACTTCATTTGGGAGCTGCTACTGCCCTTTTGGGAGGCCCTCTGGAAAAAGCCTATGGCAAATACTTGTTTGATGCCCTTACAAAAGAGATGTTTATAAGTTTTGATCCAAATTTCAGGAAAGATCTTTGGAAAGAAAACGAACTGCAATTCGTTAAAAAGTGCATGCCATTTATTGAGAAATCCCATTTGTGTAAATTCAGTTTGGAAGAGGCGCAATTGCTATCGGGCAAAGAAGATATGCATGAAGCATGTGATTTTTTACATGATGTTGGCGCCAAGATTATAACTGTAACGCTTGGTAAGAAAGGAACACTACTTAGCACGAATAACATTAGAGAGATTGTTCCCAGTATCAAGGTAAAACCAATCGATACAACTGGGGCTGGTGATGCTTTTATTGGCTGTCTTCTACAACAAATTTCAGGTCTGGACAATTTTGATAACATCTTCAATAACGATAAATTGTTACTGAAAATGGTTGCAAAAGCCAATATGGCCGGAGCTATCACTACTACCAATTATGGGGCAATAGTTGCATTGCCCAATAAATCACAGTTACAGGACTAGATGAATCAGGCTGCCTTACATCAATTGATTTCTTCAAGATTTAAGGAAAAGAATACCAAAGTACTTTTCAATTTGCGATTGGCAACAAATTTAGGCTTGATCCAACAATTGTTTTTCTCAATTTATCCAGAAGAAAAACATCATGGTGCGTTTCAGGAATTGATGAACCTATTTCCAAAGTTATTCGCTTTACGTTCTGATGAATTGAAAAATCAGGATTTGCAAAGATTGGAAGAAGGCAATTGGTACCAATCAGAAAAAATGGTGGGCATGCAATTGTATGTTGAGCATTTTCATAAAGATTTAAAAGGTCTTAAAGAAAAAATTCCCTACCTAAAAAGATTGGGAATAAATTTTTTGCACCTTATGCCCATTACTACCCGTCCAAATGGTGAGAACGATGGAGGGTATGCCGTAAACAGTTACCACAAAATAGACCCAAAATATGGAACTGACAAGGAATTTCTCGAGCTAGCTTCAGAGTTTAGAAAACAGCAAATGTTCTTGATGCTGGATTTCGTTGTCAATCATACTTCCAACGAATTTCCATGGGCGAAAAAGGCGAAAAAAGGCGAAAAAAAATATCAAGGATACTATTACATTTTTGAAGACGATTCCATTCCAAAAGAGTTTGAAAAATCACTGCCCGAGGTTTTCCCGGAAACCTCGCCAGGTAATTTTACCCATATTCCTGAAATGGATAGATGGGTGATGACGGTTTTCAATGATTATCAATGGGATCTGAACTATACCAATCCTGAGGTATTTTTGGAGATGTTGACCAATCTGGTAAAATTAGCCAATATGGGGGTTGACATGGTACGCTTTGATGCACTCGCATTTCTCTGGAAAAAAATTGGTACAGATTCCCAAAACCTTCCTGAAGCGCATGACCTTATTGCATTGTTCCGAATGTGTTTGCAAGTTGTGGCACCAGGAACTATATTTTTGGCCGAAGCTATTGTAGCACCAACTGAAATCGTAAAATATTTTGGAGAAGGCCAAAAAAGGGCGAATGAATGTGAAGTTGCCTACAACGCATCTTTAATGGCTTTACTTTGGAATTCAATAGCGACAAAGAAAACAGTACTGCTTTACAAAAGCCTGAGCAACGTGCCTGCCAAACCCAAAGACTGTACATGGATCAACTATATCCGTTGCCATGATGATATTGGACTGGGATATGAAAATAGTTTTATTGAAGAGATTGGATGGAACCCACAACAGCACCGTAAATTTTTGTTGGACTATTATTGCCAGCGGTTGAATTGGTCTCCTTCAAAAGGATTGCTCTTTATGTACAATCCCAAAACTGGGGATGGACGGATCACCGGTAGTGCGGCATCACTCTTAGGACTGGAAAAGGGATTGATTGAGAAAAATAAATCTCTAGTGAACGAAGCAGTTGCAAAAATCAACATGCTTCACGGTATTATTTTGGCCTTTGGAGGTATTCCCATGATTTACGCAGGTGATGAGATCGGTATATTAAACGACTATTCTTTTTTAGAGGATGATGCAACAAAAGGGGACAGCCGTTGGGCAAACAGACCAAAACAAGACTGGGAACTCATTTCAAAATTGGAAAATAAAGATTTGCCCCAATCCAAAATATTCCATACGTTGCAACGATTGATTGCTATTAGAAAAGAAAATATTGTCTTTGCGGATAACGACAATCTATCCTTGTGCCATACTGGCAATGACCACGTTCTTGTATTTGAAAGAACCTCAACAAGCGAAAATGGATTACTGGTCATTAGTAATTTTGACGAAAATCCCCAAGTAATCGAAGCAGGCTGGATACTGAAGCTAGGGTATTTTACGATGGGCAATCCAAAAGATTTGATTTCAGAACAGAAAATATCGCTTAAGAGCGGGTTGTTGGAATTGAAACCGTATCAGATTCTCTGGCTAAAAAAATCTTAATTGTATCTCACTTTTCTAATAATGCGCAAGGATTCTTTGAGCGAGTCATATACTCGCTTATTTGTTTGCTTTAATAACGGACGGGCCTGTTCCATTTGTTCTTTTGCTTCTTCAAAGCCGTTTAAATAACAAAGAAGGTACGTGGCGGGAAGGTGTGTAAGGTCCTTTTCCTCGGCTTGGTTCAGTTTAATTTTCTTTTCAAGTTTTTGTAGCAAGGTATTGTTGGTATTTAATACGTGGTACAATGTTTTCTTATCATATTGTGGTGGTTCAAATACCAATTCACTGTTGATGCTGTATTTTCCGTTGTCGGAAAAAGTTATCACCATTTCTTCCAGTGGAAAGTAATGTTGTTGGGAACCCAGCCCCAATTGTACAAATTCCAAAGTACTGAATGAATTCTCATCATAAGCAATAGTTATCTCGTCCAAAGCAGAATAGAACAGTTTAACTTGCTCGTTGATCAATTCAATGTCAACTCTAGAATAATACGTTTTATTTTGAACCTTTTTCTTGTTTCCCGCCCAGCAGACCACAAATTGTTCTTTAAAAACTTTATAATTACTGGTCAGGTCCGCATGCCTGCTATTCATAAAATTAATTACTGCGTCAAGTGTAAGTTCAATATTATTACGGGCATGTAGCTCTATGGTTGCGACTGCATCAGAATTAATATCCTTAAGTTCAATATCAAAAGCTTTTGGCAAACTTATGCTCCCCTCTCTAAAAAAGACGGCTCCTCCATAGTATTTCCATATATTTTTTCTGAGTGCACATACTTTTCCATTGGATTTTATAGTTACCAAACCCACTACTTTACCTTCCGGCAAATGTGGAAAAGGAATATTTTCATAAGAAATAAGGGGAGGGTTATCCAAATAGGCATTTACCAGATTTTGAATTTTACTATCATCAAAGAAATCAACCCCTACAATCTTGTTGTCTTCATCCTCAACACCTATAACAATAAAAGAATTATTTATGGGGTTGCTGTTTGCCAGAGCACAAACATGTTTTAGAAATTTGGCCTTGCCTTCTTTTTCTCCTATGGAAATAAACCTTTTTTTATCATAGAAGCTATTCTCATCATTATGCGCCAGTAGGTTTTTTACAAGAAGGCGTTTATTGATCATATTTCTTTCCTAACAACTGTACTGCTGGCCTGAGCGGTTGGCATTACCACTAAATCTGCAATGTTTACATGATAGGGCCTTGTAATCGTAAAGTGTATAATATCTGCAATATCCTCTGGCTGTAAGGGTTGGTAGCCTTGATACACTTTCTCAGCTTTTTCAGTATCCCCTTTAAATCGTACATCGCTGAACTCAGTTTCCACCAATCCAGGATTTATAGCTCCTACTCGAATCCCATAAGCATTCAAATCTATGCGCATCCCTTTGTTTATAGCGTCTACGGCATGTTTACTGGCACAGTAAACATTTCCTTTTGGATAAACTTCTTTGCCTGCAGTAGATCCAATGTTTATGATATGTCCTGATTTTCGTTCCACCATTTGTGGCAAAATCGCTTTGGAAATATACAACAGCCCCTTTACATTAATGTCCAGCATTGCATCCCAATCGTCAATATCTCCGTTATCAATGGTATCCATACCATGTGCGTTCCCTGCATTGTTAATTAAAATATCTATGGGGGAAAACTCTTTTGGTATGCTTTCAACTGCTTCGGTAACCGCGAGTTTATCCCTAATATCAAAACTTGATACATAAACTTTCGTGAACTTTTCCAGTTCCTCTTTCAGCGCTTTCAATCGTTTCTTCCTACGGCCACAAATTATTAAGTTAAATCCTTCTTTGGCCAATAGTGTTGCCGTTGCCTTCCCTATTCCACTGGTCGCCCCGGTAATTAATACTGTTTCTGTACCATCCATATTTCATGAAAGTATAAAATTAAACCCTTAAATACTTCACAAAACTGGGGGTTCGGGGTTTTTTTTAACCATTAATTAACAGATGGATTTTAAATAAATTTTCATTTTGCACTTCTTAGTACAAACACTTAAAATAACACGTTACTACAAAAGTTCTTATGGAAGAAAACACTACTATTGATATTAGTGCTGTGAATGAGAAAATTGCCCAAGAAAGCGCATTCATCGATTTGCTTACCCTTGAAATGAACAAAGCTATTGTTGGTCAAAGACACATGGTGGAAAGGTTGCTCATTGGCTTACTGGGTCAAGGTCATATCCTATTGGAAGGCGTTCCGGGATTAGCAAAAACTTTGGCTATCAATACTTTGGCAAAAGCGGTGAAAGGGGATTTTAGTAGAATTCAATTTACGCCTGATCTTTTGCCCGCAGATGTTGTGGGAACTTTGATCTATAATATGAAGGAAAATGATTTTTCCATTAAGAAGGGGCCAATTTTCGCAAACTTTGTTCTTGCAGATGAAATAAACAGGGCTCCCGCAAAAGTTCAGTCGGCATTATTGGAGGCCATGCAGGAAAGACAAGTTACTATTGGGGACGAGACATTTAAATTAGAAGCTCCATTCTTAGTAATGGCCACTCAAAACCCCGTAGAACAAGAAGGAACGTATCCTTTGCCAGAAGCCCAAGTGGACCGTTTTATGCTAAAAACTGTTATAGATTATCCAAAACTTAATGAAGAACAACTCATTATGCGGCAAAATCTAAGTGGTGCCAATGAAGCCATTAAACCCGTAGTTACTTTAAAACAGATTTTAAGTGCCCAACAAGCGGTACGTGAGGTCTATATGGACGAAAAAATAGAAAAATATATCTTGGATTTGGTATTCGCTACCCGCTATCCTGAAAAATACAATCTTGAAAATCTTAAACCCCTGATCAGTTTTGGTGCTTCACCAAGAGGAAGCATAAATTTGGCAAATGCTTCCAAATGCTATGCCTTTATAAAAAGAAGAGGATACGTTGTTCCTGAAGATGTTAGGGCCGTTGTACATGATGTACTTCGACACCGCATCGGGATAACCTATGAGGCCGAAGCTGAGAATGTTACCTCTGAAGAAATCATAAACAAGATTGTTAACGAGGTAGAAGTACCCTAAAAAGTCTACAGTTGGCAGTTGTAGTTGGTGGTTTTTTTTAATGGCATTCCACCACTAAATACTGACGGCTAAACACTGTTTACTTATAAATGGATACAAAAGAGCTACTTAAAAAAGTCCGTAAAATTGAAATAAAGACAAGGCGTCTTTCTGACCATATTTTTGGTGGGGAGTATCATTCTACTTTTAAAGGTAGGGGGATGACCTTTAGCGAGGTACGTCAATATCAATTTGGGGATGATGTAAGAAGTATCGATTGGAACGTTACTGCGCGTTATAATGAGCCATACGTAAAGGTTTTTGAAGAAGAGCGGGAACTGACCATGATGTTAATGGTAGATGTTAGCGGTTCTGAATTATTTGGAACTTCTAACCAGTTTAAAAAAGGAGTCATTACTGAAATATCCGCTACTCTAGCCTTTTCAGCCCTACAGAATAATGATAAGGTGGGTCTAATCTTGTTTTCTGATCAAGTAGAATTGTATATCCCTCCCAAAAAAGGGAAGAGCCACGTTTTACGAATAATTCGAGAACTACTGGAATTTACACCCAAAAGCAACCGAACCAATATAGCGCAAGCTCTAAAGTTTCTTACCAACGTAATGAAGAAGAAAGCTATTGTGTTTATGTTGTCTGATTTTATTGCAGACGATTATGAAAACACGCTTCGAATTATTGGAAATAAACATGATGTAACGGGTATTAGGGTGTTTGACGAACGTGAAGAATCCATCCCTAATCTGGGTATGGTACAAATGCAAGATGCAGAAACGGGAATGTTGCAATTGGTAAATACCCGCTCTAAAAGAGTACGTTCGGCGTACGGTGAATTCCATAAAGAGAAAGTTACATACTTCTCGGATTCTTTTACAAAATCGGGTTGCGGTGTTATTCATTGCAGGGTGGATGAAAGCTATGTAAAAAAATTATTGGGCTATTTTAAACGAAGAGGATAAATGAAGTTTGGAGGACGAAATATAAATTATTATTTGAATGGCACCCTAAAGTATAGGTTCTTGATTCTTGGGGCTTTTTTCTTCATATTTTTTACTCCCCATGAACTCATTTCTCAAGAGAGTTCTAATGTTACAGCGGAAATAGATACCACTAATATTAAAATCGGGGAGCAAATACAGTATAAAATCACCGTAGAAACCGATTCGACAAATATTGTCCATTTTCCCGAAGGGCAGACATTCTCCCCCTTGGAAACCGTAGAGGCCATAATGATGGATACCGTCAAAAATGATAAGAAAGTAATCCTTCAACGCGTATATGCACTAACGCAATTTGACAGCGGCGCATATACAATTCCATCACAACGGATAGCCATAAACGAACAACCTTTTTTCACGGATTCCTTCCGAATAAAAGTAGCCGATGTCGCTGTGGATACCACCAAACAGAAAATGTTCGACATCAAACCTCTTATAGAAGTTGAAAAGAGTTATGCAGAAATATGGAAGATAGTACTTTGGATATTATTGGGTCTTGCAATTATTGGCGGATTGGTCTATTGGTTTTTCTTAAGAAAAAAACCGTTGACCCAAGAAGAGGAAGAGGCCCTGCTGCCTCCTTACGATCGTGCTCTGCTGGAGCTTAAAAAGTTGGAAAATTCCAAATACCTTATCCAAGACGAGTATAAAAAGTATTATTCCGAACTCACCACAATTGTACGTTCATATTTGGAAGAAGACGTAAATGTTTCTGCATTGGAAAGTACAACGGGACAATTAATAGCAAAACTAGAAATGCTCAAGGATGCTGGCGAGCTTAAATTGGATGACGAAACCCTAATACAATTCCAGAATATATTACAAACAGCAGATTTGGTAAAATTTGCCAAATCAAAACCATCTACTTCCATTGCGGAACAGAATAGAAAGACCGTAGAGCAAATAGTAGTCAAAACACACGAAGCACTGCCAGAGCCCACGGAAGAAGATTTGCTTCAGACAAAGGAATATCTAGAAGAAGTGGCAAAAAAGAAACAGCGAAAGAAAATCTATTGGACTGCTGCCATTTTTGCAGGGATTGTATTTTTTGGAATAGTCTTTTCCTTGGTGTTTTTTGGTGTCAAACAAGTAAAAGACAACATTTTTGGGTATCCAACAAAAGAATTATTGGAGGGAGAATGGATTTCAAGTTCTTATGGTTTTCCCCCTATTGAAATTGAAACACCTGATGTTCTCATTCGCCAGGAAATAGAACTGCCTCCAGAAACGCAAGAGCTTATTCAACAACTACAGACTTTTGCATACGGAAGCTATGTAGGCATTTTTTCTGTTGCAACCAGTTCCGTTACCTATAAAGAACAGAACGAACCAAATTTTGAGGCTGCCATAGGATCAACTTTGGGAACTTTTGAAAGTCTTGGGATTAAAAATATTATTACGAAACAAGAAGAGTTTATCACAAAATCAGGAGTACAGGGTATCAAGACCTTTGGGACAGGAAATTTCAAAAATCCTGTCAATGATGAATCCAAAAAGGCTAAATACACCATTCTCTCTTTTGGAGGAAAAGGGTTTATGCAGCAAATCATTATCACGTGGGAAGATGGCGATGAGTATGCAGAACAAATAGTGGATAGAATTTTGAGTACCGTTGACGTAAAAACACAGACCTAGATGTTTAAGAACATAGAATTTGCAAATCCAGAATTTTTTTGGTTGCTACTTTTGCTTCCAGTGGCTTTGCTATGGTATTATTTTAAACATAAAGATCAGGTTGCATCCTTAAAAATATCCAGTATAAAAGGATTTAATGTCAATAGCCTAATTTCAAAAATGAGGCCAGTGCTCTTTGCACTTCGCCTTCTGGCACTTGCAGCAATTATTATGGCTTTGGCAAGACCACAGACAGAGGATATTTCTACCAGGACCAAGACGACCAAAGGAATAGATATTGTTATGGCTATAGACGTTTCTTCAAGTATGCTCGCAAGAGACTTAAAGCCAAATAGACTTTCGGCACTTAAAAAAGTTGCGGGAGAATTTATAGAAAAACGCCCTAATGACCGTATTGGTTTGGTAGGGTATGCAGGCGAAAGCTATACCAAAACACCTATTACGAGTGATAAATCCATAGTGTTGCGTGCTCTACGTGAAATCACTTATGGAGAGTTGGAAGATGGCACCGCCATTGGAATGGGATTGGCAACTTCCGTCAATCGATTAAAAGAAAGTAAGGCCATAAGCAAGGTCATTATACTTTTAACGGACGGCGTAAATAATTCGGGATTTATAGAACCGAACACTGCCGCAAATCTTGCCATTGAGTTTGGCATAAAAACTTATACCATTGGTCTGGGAACCAATGGCAATGCGCTATCCCCCATCGCATACAATCCAGACGGTACTTTTAGATACGGGATGCGCCAAGTGGAGATAGATGAAAAACTATTAAAAGAAATCGCTACGCTAACCGGTGGAAAATATTTTAGGGCGACCAACAATGAGAAGTTAGAGGAAATTTATGATGAAATCAACAAACTTGAAAAAACTGAAATAGAGGAATTCAAATACTATAAGTACGAAGAAAAGTTTAGGCCATTGATTCTTTTGGCAGGAGCTTTGCTATTGATTGAATGGGCATTGCGCAACTCAATTTTTAAAAGTTTTATTTAAAAAGCATGATTCAACTCGATGAAAAAATATACCTCTACCTATTGGCAATTGTGCCAGTAATGGTACTTGCATTTTTCTTTCTTCAAATTTGGAAAAAAAGAACACAGCGCCAGTTTGCAGAGTCGAAACTTTTAAAACGTTTGGCTCCAAATAAATCAAATCTAAAGTCAGGATTAAAACTGATCTTTCTTTCGTTGGGTATTACTTTTTTGATTATTGGACTGGTAAATCCAAAAATTGGGACTAAACTGGAAACCGTAAAACGTGAAGGCGTGGATATTGTTTTTGCCTTGGATGTTTCAAAAAGTATGTTGGCCGAAGATATTGCTCCAAATCGACTGGAAAAAGCAAAAAGATTGATTTCAGAAATCATCAATCAATTGGCGAGTGATCGTATTGGAATAATTGCATATGCCGGGCAGGCCTACCCACAACTGCCCATAACAACTGATTACGGAGCTGCAAAAATGTTCCTTCAAAGCATGAACACTGACATGCTCTCTTCGCAAGGAACCGCCATCAATGCAGCCATAGACTTGGCAAGCACATATTATGATGATTCAGAACAAACCAATAGGGTTCTTTTTATCGTTTCTGATGGAGAAGACCATTCAGAAAGAACTACTTTGGATGCGGTGGAATATGCCACTCAAAATGGTATTCGCATATTCACCATTGGTGTTGGAAAACCAAAAGGTGCTCCCATCCCCATTAAAAGAAAAGGTATTGTTGAAACTTTGAAAAAAGACAATCAAGGAGAGGTGGTCATTACAAAACTTAATGAAGACGTACTTTCCGAGATAGCTGATCGGGGCAACGGTGAATATATCAACGGCTCCAATACCGAAAATGCCGTGGAATATATCAAGGAACAGCTAAATCAAATGGATAAGAAAGAATTTGAGGCCAAACAATTTGCAGAGTACAAAGATCAATTTCAATGGTTCTTGGGCATAGGTCTTTTATTTTTATTTTTGGATATCTTCCTTTTGGACAGAAAAACAAAGTGGTTGAAAAAACTAAATCTTTTTAACGAGCATGATGATGAATAAGATAAGATTGATGTTGCCCCTGTTGCTTTTCCTAGCTATCACTTCGCAAGCACAGGAAGAAATGGTCGATGAAGTGGCAGAAAATGCACTTAGAGAATCAAAAAATCTTACATGGGAAGCAAATAAAGAGCTGACCGAGAATAATTTTATTACTGCCGAAGCAGACTACAGGAAAGCCATTTCCAAAAGCGGTGAAAATGCCGTTGCGCCTTTTAATCTTGGCAATGCTTATTACAATAGGGAAAACTACCAAGAAGCTTTTGGTAGATTTAAACAGGCGGGCGAGACAGCAGAATCCAAACCTGAAAAACATAAATCCTATCATAATATGGGGAATGTGTTCATGAAGAACAAAGAATATCAAAAAGCTGTGGAAGCTTATAAAGAGGCCCTTAGAAACAATCCAACAGATGAGGAAACCCGTTACAATCTGGCTTTAGCCAAAGAAATGCTAAAAAAGCAACAGGACGAACAAAAAAACGACCAAAACCAAGACGATAAGGATAAAAAGAACGAAGAAGACCAAAAAGACAAAAATAAAGACCAGGACGATAGGGGAGAGAATGACAAGGAAAATGAAGGAGAACAAAACGAAGATGAAAATAAAGATAAAGGCGATGATGGAGATAATGGAGAAAACAAGCCTGAAGAGAACAAAGAAGGAGAAGGGGACAAAAAAGAAGAACAGAAAAAAAAGCCCAATGAAGGTGACCGCCCCGAGGAACAAAAACAACAACCAAGACCCAATCAACTTTCCAAGCAACAAATTCAAAATTTGCTAGAAGCCATGCAAAATGAGGAAAAGAAAGTCCAAGAAAAAATGGAGGCAAAAAAGGTGAAAGGCAAAAAAATAAAAAATGAGAAGGATTGGTGATGTACAAAGCGTGGTTTAATTTCTTAATCTTTTTAAGCACTTCCTTGTTCGCAGGGCTGTCTTTGTACGGCCAAGAAAACGAGGTGACCTTTGAAGTAAGATTAAGCAAAGAAAAGTTGGGTATAAACGAACGCCTTAGGGTCGAATTTGCCATGAATAAGGACGGGGACAATTTCAAGCCTCCCTCTTTTCAAGGTTTTAAGGTAGTAATGGGTCCCTCACAATCCATAAGTTCTTCTTGGATCAATGGCAAACGAAGTTACTCGAAGTCTTATTCCTATGTGTTGGTGCCGACAGCCAGGGGAAGATTCACCATTGAGCAGGCCACCATAGAAATTGGCGGGGAAACTTATAAAACCCTTTCAAAAGCTGTAGAGGTCACAGCAGCTGTTGATAAGCCCAGTGACCAAAAAACGGTTGACGATGTTGCAGATGAAAGCCTTCATCTAGTTGCAGAAGTATCCAAGGGGAATCCCTATCTAAACGAGGCTGTAAATGTAGTTTACAAACTTTATGTAAGTCCAAATATAAGTGTTACCAATTACCGCCCGCTGGACAATCCTAAATACAACAGTTTTTGGAGTCAAGACATCCCCGTAACAAAACACACGGCCCAAAACGGAACGTACAAAGGCAAACCATATCGCTACGTAATCTTAAAACGGGTAGTGCTATACCCACAAAAATCAGGAAACTTGGAGATTGAACCACTTTCTTTGGAAATCTTTGTAGACGTTCCAACAAACAGGAGGGATTTCTTTGGTGGTCGTATCTATACCCAAACCAGTAAAACGGTTTCCGCAGGCAGACGCACACTTAATGTAAAACCTTTGCCTACTGCAGGCAAGCCTGCAAATTTTGGTGGAGCGGTAGGTGAGTTCGATTTTAATGTTACTACGAGCAAAAATAAGTTGAATGCCTCAGAATCGTTACAGGCAAAGGTCGAAGTCTCAGGAAAAGGAAACCTAAAACTCTTTCAATTACCAGAACCGGAACTTCCAAGTGCATTGGAAGTATACGACCCAGAATATGACGAAAATGTACGTACCGTAAGTTCTGGCATGGAAGGCAAAGTAGCGAATAATTACACCATAGTTCCATCGTTCAGGGGAAAATATCCTATCCCTAGTATATCCTTCAGCTATTTTAATCCAAGGACATCAAAGTATGTCACTTTGAGTTCCGAAGAAATAAATATTGAAGTCATGGAAGGGCCTACAAGCGCCTCTTCCGATAACCCCGTCACTCTGGGCACCAATAAGCAATTGGTAGTGGCAACTGGAAAACAGTTCCACTTTATTAAACTAAATCCAAATTTGAGCAAGCTTGAAACAAAGTATTTCTTCGGGTCAGGGAACTTCTATCTTTTACTTTTAGCCCCATTGTTATTGATTCCCATAGCGGTGTTCTCCTTTAAGAAAAGAGAGGCGATCGCTAGTGACGTAGCGGGGAATAAAATTAAAAAGGCGAACAAACTTGCGAGAAAATACCTATCCACTGCCAAAAAAGAGCTGGGCAATAAAGAAGCTTTCTATGTGGCTCTTGAAAAAGGACTACATAACTATTTAAAAGCAAAGTTAAAAATAGAGACCTCTGAGTTCAGTAAAGAAAAAATAACCATTATCCTCACAGATAAAAATGTAAGCTCAGACGATATAGATGGATTCATAAGTCTGCTCAAAAATTGTGAAATGGCACGTTATAGTCCATTCTCGGATGTGCAAATGCAAAATGACTACGAAAAAGCAAGTGATATAATCTCTAAATTGGACAAACAATTATGAGCGTAAAGAAATTGGCCTTATTTGCTTTTCTATTTTCATTTTATGTAGGACTGGCCCAGAATACTGCACTTTTCAATCAAGCTACAGAACACTACAATAAAGGTGAATATGCACAAGCAATCCAAAATTATGAGCAAATCCTAGAAAATGGAGAACACTCAGCCGCATTGTATTTCAATTTGGGCAATTGTTATTATAAATTGGACGAAATAGGTCCAAGTATCTACTTTTATGAAAAGGCCCTACTTTTAAAACCAAATGACAGCGAAATTTTAAATAATCTTCGCTATGCCCAGAATATGAGGCTTGATGCCATTGAAGAAATGCCCAAAACCGACCTAGGGCGTGTATATACAAATTTTGTGAATATGCTATCCTTTGATCAATGGGCCTACTCTGCAATTTTTCTTATTATTCTTTTTGTACTCTTATACCTTGCCTATTTCTTTTTGCGATATGCCACTCAAAAGCGTATAGCGTTCATAGTTAGTATCTTTTCCTTGATTTTGGGTGCATTCTGTGTTTTGATTGCTTATTTACAATATCAAAATTTTAAAAAAGACAATCCTGCCATTGTCTACAGCTCAGAGGTGAAGATTACTTCAGAGCCCAATAATAATAGTGAAGTAGTATTTACATTGCATGAAGGAACCAAGGTCAATATACTGGAGCAGCTCAACGATTGGAAAAAAATTAGACTTGCCGATGGCAAAACCGGATGGTTGAAGAGTGACAATCTAAAGCTTCTTAAGGACTTTTAATTTATATTTAACAAAGAATGATAGCTTTACTATTATTTTTGGCCAAAAGCGTTCACGTGCTCAAAGCCATAATCTATCCATTTCTGGCATTACTGTTAATGTTTTCCATATTGGCTCCATCAATTATGCTTTTATTGGATAATAAATATGAAATTGCAGTTCCACAAGATTTAAATGAAGAGGAAAAAAAACAAGAAAACGAACCCGAAAAAAATTTCGATTACAAAAATTCAGTTCTAATCAATTCTATTGCAGCAAAGACACGTGTTTATACAAAGAAAATTTTGTGCCACAGCAGCTATTTGTTCACTGTTTCCATTTTCGATGCTGAAATACCTTTCCCCCCACCAAGGAAATTTGTGCAATCATCCAATTTTTTTACTTTCATTTGCTAATCGTCTTCAGTAAAATACTATTTTAAAGACTAAACCAGAATAATATTATGTTCAAGTATATAAAAAATGACCTGCCCGCTAGTATTGTAGTGTTCTTTGTGGCACTGCCACTCTGTTTGGGCATTGCACTTGCCAGTGGAGCTCCATTATTTTCAGGCCTGATTGCAGGAATTGTTGGGGGAATACTGGTCGGGAGCCTAAGTGGTTCGCAAATTGGCGTAAGTGGCCCTGCAGCAGGTCTTGCTGCCATTGTATTGACAGCAATTGGAACTTTGGGAGGATTCGAAAACTTTTTGGTAGCGGTTGTTCTTGGTGGAATAATCCAGATAATCTTCAGTATATTAAAAGCTGGGGTTATTGCATATTATTTTCCATCATCGGTCATAAAAGGAATGCTTACCGGTATAGGTATCATAATCATCCTAAAACAAATTCCCCATTTTTTTGGTTACGATGAAGATCCAGAAGGAGATTTTTCATTTTTTCAGGTCGATGGTGAAAATACGTTCAGTGAAATTTTGAACGCTATTAATTCTATTAGTCCCGGTGCTACAATAATCGCAATAATAGCATTGGCCATCTTAATATTATGGGATAAAGTATTAAGCAAAAAATCCAAGGTTTTTAAACTCATACAGGGGCCTCTTGTTGCTGTGGTCTGCGGGATTCTTTATTTTGTCCTCACAAGTGACAATTCCTATTTGGCAATATCCAGCGAACATTTGGTCAGTGTTCCCGTTCCAGAGAGTATAGAGTCTCTGAAAGGGCTTTTGAGGTTTCCAAATTTTGGGGTCATTGGAAATCCAGAAATATGGATTACGGCATTTACTATAGCCTTGGTTGCCAGTCTGGAGACATTATTATGTGTTGAAGCAACGGACAAGCTCGACCCTTATAAAAGAACAACACCAACAAACAAAGAACTATTTGCGCAGGGTATTGGAAACAGTGTTTCCGGTCTACTTGGCGGATTACCTGTGACACAGGTCATAGTGCGTAGTTCTGCCAACATTCAATCTGGTGGTAGAACAAAGGCCTCGGCAATTATCCACGGTTTTTTTCTCTTGATATCCGTAATGCTGATACCAAGATTGCTCAATATGATTCCACTTTCCGTTTTGGCGGCAATATTGTTCATAGTTGGATACAAATTGGCAAAGCCCGGTCTGTTCGTTAAAATGTACCATCTGGGGTGGAAACAATTTGTCCCCTTTGTGGTTACAGTATTGGGAATCGTATTTACGGATTTATTGATAGGTATTGGTCTTGGTTTGGCGGTAGGCATCGTTGTCATCTTGATTAAGAGTTATCAGAACTCCCACTTTTTGCACATTGAAGATAAAAGTAACGGCGCGCACAAAATAAAAATGACCTTGGCAGAGGAAGTGACCTTTTTTAACAAAGGTGCCATCCTCAAAGAATTGGACAGTCTACCTGAAAATTCATATCTTGAATTGGACGTTAGAAAAACTCGCTATTTAGACAACGATATTATTGAAATTCTTGATGACTTTTCTGAAAAAGCAAAGAATAAGAATATAGAGATAAAACTTATATCCGAAAGGGGCGTAGCGGAAAACCCAGAAAGCTACATTGAGTTTTTTAAATTGGATATTGAACAAAATAAACATATAGAGCATGATTACACAAACTAAAGAAACACAAGCAGCCCTGAGCCCAACTACTGCATGGGAACTTTTAAAAGAAGGAAACAAGCGCTTTTTAGAAAATAGAGAAGCGAATAGAGATTTATTGAAGCAAGTAGCAGAAACTAGTACAGGGCAATATCCTTTTGCAACTATTTTAAGTTGTATAGATTCGCGTGTTTCATCGGAATTAATATTTGATCAAGGCATTGGTGATATTTTTAGCGCACGCGTGGCAGGTAATATCGTTAATGATGATATTTTGGGAAGTATGGAATTTGCCTGTAAACTTGCAGGCACCAAAATAATAGTGGTTTTGGGGCATACGAGCTGTGGTGCGGTTAAAGGAGCATGTGATGATGCCAAAATGGGTAATCTAACCGTGTTGCTCAGTAAAATAAAACCTGCGGTCGATGCAATTTCAGAACCGTCGGACGAATCGCAACGAAATTCCAAAAACATTGATTTTGTAAATAACGTGGCCGAGAAAAATGTGAAACTGACCATCGATAATATTAGGAGACAAAGCCCGGTTCTCAATGAAATGGAAGAGAATGGGGAAATTATTATTGTTGGCGGAATGTATGATATCTCAACGGGAGAGGTCAATTACATGTAGACAGAAAACTACTTTAACCCAAAAGGCCATTGTTTAACACTTCATTGGCCTTTTATAATTTATCAAAAACTCTATCTTGGATACCACACGGATATAATCTAAACGCACTACATGTTCAAGCATTTTAGAGGAGATTTATTTGGAGGCATAACCGCTGGGATTGTGGCCCTTCCCCTCGCCCTAGCATTTGGGGTCAGTTCTGGATTAGGTCCAAGTGCAGGTCTGTACGGTGCAATTTTTATAAGTTTTTTCGCCGCTCTTTTTGGAGGTACCAACACACAGATTTCTGGCCCCACTGCTCCAATGACTGCAGTAAGTATGGTGGTGATTGCAGGTATAGTTGCGATTAATGATGGTGATATTGGCAGGGCACTCCCAGCAATATTGACTATTTTTTTATTGGCGGGATTTATGCAAATCGGGCTTGGTCTTATGGGTTTGGGAAAATATATAAAGTACATCCCCTATCCAGTAGTCTCCGGTTTTATGACAGCCATAGGAGTTATTATTCTGGTGACACAAATCCTTCCCGCTGTTGGTTACTATCCAAAAGAAGATACGGAATATGTAAATCGCTTCATGGCAGATGCAGAAGAAGAAATTCTCGAAAATATTCTAAGGGAAGAAGCTGGGGAAGGCATATTGGTATTGGAAGATTTTGAGGAGACCATTAGAAGAGCTGATGAAATAACCCCAGCTGATATGCAGAAAGAAGCCAAGACCTTAGCGGCAAAAGATGCTTCCGGAGTCATGGGCACCTTTAGAGTATTACCCAAAGCACTGAAGAATATCAATTGGTTGGAGTTAGCTTTAGCTTTGGCAACTATCCTCATTATATATGGCTTTAAACGTATCACTACCGCAGTCCCCAGTACTTTGGTTGCCTTAATAGTAGTGTCCGGTATAGCTTATGGGTTTGAATTAAATTATAGACCGATTGAAGAAATTCCCAGTGGGTTGCCATTACCAAATTTGGAAATCTTTACAGCGTTCAGAATTGATTCTATTGCTCCTTACATTTTTACGGCATTGACCTTGGCACTGCTTGGTGCCATTGATTCACTATTGACTTCGGTAGTGGCGGACAATATGACCCAGACCAAACATAAACCAAATAAAGAATTGGTAGGGCAAGGAATTGGAAATAGTATCGCAGCATTGTTCGGAGGTCTCCCCGGTGCAGGTGCAACAATAAGAACGGTAGTGAATATTAATTCCGGCGGAAAAACAAAACTTTCAGGAATGGTTGCAGGTATTCTCTTATTGGTCATACTTCTGGCATTGGGCCCGGTGGCATCACAGATTCCTGCTGCGGTACTAGCGGGTATTTTAGTTACCGTTGGTATCGGTGTAATGGATTACAAAGGACTCCGAGCAATTCCCTACCTACCTAAGGACATAAAATTAGGTCCTATAAAGCTTAGCTCAGAAGTAATAATTATGCTCGTGGTGATGGTGCTCTCTTCTATTTGGAACCTCGTATACGCTGTTGGTATTGGTTTGGTTTTCGCTTCTTTGATGTTTATGAAGAAAATGGGCGATCTAACTGCGAAAAGATCGGACGTAAAGTCATTGACCGACGAAAAAAAATGGGCGGATGAAAAAGATTTTCCAAAAGAATTGACCAATGAGGTATTTATCAAACATGTTAAAGGGCCTCTTTTCTTTGGTTCAACGAGCGAGTTCCAGCAACTTGCACAACAAATACCGTATACTGCGTCAACCGTAATAATACGGTTGGGGCGAATGCAATATATGGACCAGACGGGCCTCTATGCCATGGAAGATGTTCTTCAGGATTTAAAGAACAAAAATATTGATGTATTGTTGGTGGATATTCTTGAGCAGCCCAAATATATGATGGAACGTATTGATATTATTCCGGATTTAATTCCTAAGGAACATATTTTCAATAATTTCAAAAGCTGTATAAATTGGATAGAGCTCAATACAAAGAAGAGATAACCGAACAATAGCGTTAATCAATGTCTCCTACATTACTATTGCTATTACAGAATTTCCCCAATGACTCAGGACCAATTTACAGGGAAACCCTTGAAGGAAGACTGATTATTGAACCGTACAATACGTTTAGCAATACCATTTTTGTCATTATTTTGTGGTATTGGGGCTATAGGGTATACAAAAATCCGAGACAGCACTTATTTCTGGCTCTGGTTCTCCCCGTTATTGCAGTTAGTTATATAGGAGGTACTATCTATCACGCCACCAGAAGCCATGAATTTTGGCTATTATTGGATTGGGTACCGATCATGTTGCTGTGCATGGCCATGATTATTTATTTCATCCTCAAAATAGTTTCCAAACCTTGGCATCGAATTCTTTTACTGATTATTTTCTTTGGGGCATCTTTTGGTTTACGAATACTTCCCATACCAAAAGCGTTAAGAATTTCCACAGGATATGTAATAACCGCACTAACGGTTGTGGTTCCCATAATATGGTATCTCTTCAAGACCAAGTTCATAAATGTGCAATGGGTAATTTTTGCGGTTTTGATATTTAGTTTAGCCGTTTTCTTTAGGAGCATCGATCTAAAACAATCTGTTTTTCAAATGGGAACACATTGGTTATGGCACTTTTTTGGTGGCGTAGCAGTTCATTGCCTGATTGCCTATATATTCAAGGACAATTTGCTAAATTTGTCCGCCAATAGTAAAATCGACCATGATTGATACCATAAAAGAACATTTGAACGAAGTTGAAAATTTTACTTCCAACTCAAAAGACGAAATAGAAGCTTTCCGAATTAAGTACCTTGGAAAAAAAGGCTTGTTGAATATGTTCTTTGCAGAGTTCAAAAATGTTCCGAACGAACAGAAAAAAGAATTCGGACAGGTTATCAATCAACTTAAGAGTACAACTACGGAAAAAGTGAGCGCGCTAAAGACGGCTCTTGAAAACACCGCCGAAACAAGGGGCAAGTTTGGAGATTTGACCAGGCCCGGGGAACCAATCGAAATTGGGGCAAGGCACCCCATATCTATAGTTAGAAACCAAATCATTGATATTTTCTCCAGAATCGGTTTCAATGTTTCCGAAGGTCCCGAAATCGAAGATGATTGGCATAATTTTACAGCGCTCAATTTGCCCGAATATCATCCTGCACGAGATATGCAGGACACTTTTTTTATTCAGACCGACCCAGATATTCTTTTGCGCACCCATACATCTTCCGTACAGGTAAGATACATGGAAAACAACAAGCCTCCCATTAGAACAATTTCTCCCGGGAGGGTTTATCGTAATGAGGCCATTTCTGCGCGTTCGCACTGTTTTTTTCATCAGGTAGAGGGTTTATATGTAGATAAAGACGTTTCTTTTGCCGACTTAAAACAGACACTTCAGTATTTTACTTCGGAAATGTTTGGGAAATCAAAAATTCGACTACGTCCTTCTTATTTTCCTTTTACAGAACCGAGTGCAGAAGTTGATGTGTATTGGGGCCTGGAAACAGAAACAGATTACCGTATGACAAAGGGTACGGGGTGGCTTGAAATTATGGGTTGTGGTATGGTCGACCCCAATGTTTTGCAGAATTGCGGTATCGATCCAGAAGCGTATTCAGGCTTTGCCTTTGGTATGGGCATTGACCGTATTGCCCTTTTACTTCATCAAATTTCAGATATACGATTATTGAGTGAAAATGATATTCGTTTTTTGGAACAGTTTAAGAGTTCATTGTAAATCTAACCTCTTCTTTTCTTGCTATTCTTAATTACCAATGACTATATAAGGTTGGTAATACTATCTTTATTATATTGAGAAAGTAAATTATAAATGTCACATGTATTTTTAAAGTATATGTTTAAAGAAAATAATTTCTCTAATAGAACCCTTTTTACTTATTATTTTTAAAGAACCAACTTTACCATTATGATAAAATCAATTTATAATACTAAATTTTTAAAGGGAGATATTACCGGCGGTCTTGTGGCAGGAGTTGTTGCACTACCGTTAGCTCTCGCATTTGGGGTACAATCAGGACTTGGGGCCATCGCAGGACTCTATGGTGCAATAGCTGTTGGTATATTGGCAGCACTTTTTGGCGGTACGGCCACCCAAGCAAGTGGGCCTACAGGGCCAATGACAGTCGTATCTGCAGCCTTGGTGGCCAATGCTATTGAAGTAGCGGGAAGCCTACAAGATGCGATGGGCATAATTCTACTGAGTTTTTTGATTGGAGGAGCTCTACAAATCGTTTTTGGGTTGATAAATATTGCAGGATACATCAAATATTTTCCCTATCCTGTGATTTCTGGATTCATGAGCGGGGTCGGTTTAATCATAATTATTCTTCAAATTTTTCCTTTTGTGGGACTTGGCTCACCAAAATCTACATTAAAAGTAGTTATGGACCTACCAAGGCTATTTGCTGAGTTCAATTGGCAGGCTTTGGTTCTGGGAGGTTTAACGGTTTTAATCTATTATATCTTTCCTAAAATAACAAAGGCTATCCCCAGCGCATTGGTTGCATTGATATCAGTTTCTATTTTCGCATATTTCACTAAGTGGGATATTCCGGTAATCGGAGAAATTCCGTCCGGTCTGCCTTCGTTACAGTTGGAAGGTATGTTCAGTGTGGACAGTAGTGCCTATTTTATGGTATTGGAATATGGGATGGTATTGGCCGTGTTGGGGTCTATAGACTCTTTATTGACATCGGTAATTGCGGATAACATGACCAAAACCAAACATAATAGTAACCGTGAATTGATCGGTCAAGGTATAGGAAATATGGTCGCGGCTCTCATTGGTGGAATACCTGGTGCAGGTGCAACGAAGGGTACTGTTGTCAATATTAACAATGGTGGCCGTACCAGATTATCCGGGGCTTTGCACGGGGCGTTTCTACTAACAGTTCTATTGGGTTTGAGTTCTCTAGCCGCATATATTCCATTAGCTGTATTGGCCGGTATTTTAATTCCTATTGGGTTTAAAATAATAGACAAAAAAGGTTTAAAACATTTGAGGGTAATACCAAAGGCAGATGCCGCTGTCCTCATTATCGTATTACTATGGACCACTTTTGGCAGTTTAATTCAGGCTGTTGGCATTGGAGTGACCCTAGCAGCTTTATTATTTATGAAAAGAGCTAGTGATATTGGTGAAAAAGGTATGCAAATTGGGACACTAGCCGGTTTTGATGGAGAAAAACCTTGGGAAGACGAGACTGATTTCTATGAAAAATTCAGGGACAAAATCTTTATTAAGCATTTGTATGGTCCCTTGTTCTTTGGATTTACCTCACACTTTCAAGAACAGGTCAAAACCGTTGGCGATGATATAAAAATTTTGGTCCTAAGAATGGACAGGGTTCCACATGTAGATCAATCAGGTGTCTACGCTTTGGAAAATGCTGTTTTAGATTTGACCCTGAAAGGAATGAAGGTGGTTATTACAGGGCTGCAAGATCAACCAAAGGATATTCTGACCTCGGTCGGAATCATTCCCGATCTGATTCCCGAAGAGCAAGTTTTTACAAATATTGAAGAAAGTTTTGATTGGATCGCCAATGAATTGAAGCAATAATGCAATTTATTTAGAATAGATTTTTTTGAAATTCTTACCAATAAAAATCATGCGACGTAATTTTTTTTGATAATATAATTGCTATATAAAATTTTCAAAGTAAGAACTAAAAAGCAAATTCTTTGGGCAAAGCTTACCAGCTTTTGTAAGGATTTTTACTGAGTTGGGAATTGTAATATTTAATATCTCCTGTTACTTCAGTCCCCAACCACTCCGGCTTGGAGAATATTTCATCTTCGTGTTGCAATTCTACCTCAGCGATTACCAAACCTTTGTTATCTCCCAAAAATTGATCTACTTCAAAAATGTGTCCTTCGAAAGGTACTTCGAACCTAATTTTTTCTAAGATAGTATCCTCGCAGAGGTCTATTAAATTTGTAGCTTCAGCATGTCTTATCGCTGTCTCCCATTCAAATCTGGTCGTGCCCGATTGATTGCTCTCGCCCTTAACGGTCAAGTAGCCTTTGTCTCCCTTAATTCTAACACGAACGGTACGTTTTGGATCGGTATTTAAAAATCCTTGGACAATTCTGGTCTCTGATATTGCCCCATTCTTGAATGCTGTCGATTTCACTAAAAATTTACGTTCAATTTCCAAGTGTTCCATCAAACTAAATATAGCCTAAATTTGAGTATGGACTTTGATTTTCCTTTACGAAAAATCATTCATGTGGATATGGATGCCTTTTATGCATCTGTAGAACAACATGACAATCCCGATTTAAGAGGAAAACCTGTTGCCGTGGGCGGAGGTTCCAAGCGGGGTGTTGTGTCCGCGGCAAGCTACGAAGCAAGAAAGTTTGGTATACGAAGTGCTATGAGCGGCTATATAGCCAAGCGCAACTGTCCTGATTTGATTTTTGTAAAGCCTCGCTTTGAACGATACAAAGAGATTTCACAACAAGTACGGAGCGTATTTTTTGAATATACTGATTTGGTAGAGCCCCTTTCTTTGGATGAAGCCTATCTTGATGTAACACAAAATAAAAAAGGTAACCCTTCTGCAACACTTATCGCAAGTGAAATTCGTAATAAAATTTTAGAAAAAACAGGCCTGACCGCCTCCGCTGGAATCTCCATAAATAAATTCATTGCAAAAGTTGCCAGTGACTATAACAAGCCCAACGGACAAAAAACGGTAAATCCTGAAGAGGTAATCCAATTTTTAGAGGATTTGGATATCAGAAAATTTTATGGTGTTGGAAAAGTAACCGCAGAAAAAATGTACAAGCTGGGAATATTTACGGGAATGGATTTAAAACAAAGATCCTTGGAATTTTTGGATAAAAATTTCGGAAAAAGTGGAAAATACTACTACCACGTCGTCAGGGGAATACATAACAGCGAAGTGAAACCCCATCGTATTCCAAAATCGGTTGGTGCGGAAAGAACTTTTAGCGAAAATTTGAGCAGCGAAATATTTATGTTGGAACGTTTGGAAAATATTGCCGCTGAACTTGAAAGAAGACTCCAAAAATCGAAGATTGCCGGCAAAACAGTTACCTTAAAAATTAAATATAGCGACTTTACCCTTCAAACCCGAAGTAAAACACTCCCTTACTATGTAGCCAATAAAGCCCTGATTCTTGAAACGGCCAAAGAATTATTGTATCAGTCCACGTTAGAAAACTCTGTTCGTTTATTGGGTATTTCGCTGGCGAACCTCAATACAGAAAAAAAGAAGAAAAAGGAGTTGCCTGTCAAGGAATCCTTATCCGTTCAACTCAAGTTTGATTTTTAGTTGTGGAAATTTTATACTACCTCTATTGAAAATACGGTAATCGCCCAAATGAGCAAAGAAGAAATCAAGATACCAATCGCATTGGCCAAGAATGCTTTTCTTTTTTCAATTTTAAGAAGATAAGACGCAATACTTCCTGCATATACCCCCGTACCTGGCAAAGGAATCATAACAAAAAGGACAAGACCAAAAAATCCAAACTTTTGAATTTTTCCGGCAGAACCTGTCTTTGCTCTTTTTGCAACATAAACAGCCGATTTTTTATAAAAGCGCCATTTTATCAAATACCTGTTGATGTTCTCAAGAAAGAACATCATTAAAGGAAATACCAAAAGATTTGCCAAAAAACAAGTGATAAGAACAACATAGCTGTTGAGCCCTTTCATGATTCCATAAGGTATGCCCACCTTGGATTCCCCAAAAGGTGATAAACTCCAAAGCATAGCAGTCAACAAGTCCATTAACACGGCATATTTTTAATTTGCAAAATTACTCATGAAATGGAATATGAAACTCCCAAAAAACGCTAAATAATTTTAAATTTTTTATATCCATAATTATACCTAAAAGTAGGTAGCAAGGGGATTTTATTAGAGTGGAGAAGAATATTTAATCATAAATATGGCAGACAGACCGGTCTTTTCTTATTTTTATTCCATGAAAAATTCTGCCATTGGAGAAAAAATCATCAAAACGGCCAGTAAATTATTTTATAGTAATGGTTATAATGCGACAGGTGTCAACGAAATAATTGCCAAATGTGGTATAGCAAAAGCAACACTTTATAGTCATTTCAATTCTAAAGAAGATATTTGTTTAGCCTATTTACAACAACGACACGATGCCTTCTTGACATCGTTCAAAATCTACGTGCCTGAACGAAAGAATGGTAAAGAACAATTACTGGCAATTTTTGATTTTTTAACTGACATGTACCGAGATGGTGATTTCAATGGCTGTTGGGCACTTAAAACTCTAGGTGAGCTATCACCAAACCAAGAAAGGATTTTTGCGGCCATCCAAAAACAAAAAAAAGAGTTTTTGTCATACCTAGGTGAAATAGTTGTTAATAATGTTGTGAATGTTTCTAAAGCGGAGAAAGAAAAGATTTCTGGCGGACTTTATCTTTTGTACGAAAGTGCCATTACAGAGAGTCATCTTTTTAAAAACGATTGGCCAATTTTTCTTTCCAAAAATATTGCGCCTTCAATTTTTGAACGAATGGAGTTGGTTTGAGACAAAAGCACCCTTTCGTTTTTCGAAAGGGTGCCTATATCTTTTTTATCTAAGATTATTTAACAATTAACGTATTATCCGTTGCTGTGGGATTTAAGGGGCAAAAATATACATATTCCCCTTTTTCCAATTTTGTGGGTTTTGATGTCTGCGAAGTTCCTGTTTTAACTGCTTGGGTTACATAAGCGGTTTGAATATGATTTTCAGGTTTACTGATATCCCCTCCCTTTTTTACCAATACAAACCCTACATCGTGTCCCACCCCATTGTTCGCTATATCAAAAATATAGGTCCCTTGTGGTACGGTAAGTTGCTTTTGTGTGAATTCTCCCGGGGTCTGTTCCAAAGAAATTGTTTTGATATCACCCTTCATCATTTTATGCTGTGCATTTACAGAAAATACAGTTCCTACGACCAACATTAAAATTGTTATTGCTTTTTTCATTCTTTTTATTTTTAACTGTTATTGTTTATTGGTTATAATTATGCTTCTACAGCCTCTAAAGATTTTGCTATAGGAAAGTCTACAGGCACTTGGGTTGTTCTGTGAAGATAGTTTGAGATGGTTTTGTCCCCTACCAGAACAATGGTATCTATCAAGTTCTCTTTGGTCCAACCTGCTTCAAAAAAATTATCCAATATGTTTTGGTCGGTTGCTCCCCTTTTTTCGGTAATATTTCTTGATAAGCGTGCCAATGCATCCAATTTATCATCAAAAGATGCTCTTCCCGCTCTCAATTCCAAGATTTGGTCATCGGTAAAACCGTTCATTTTACCTATGGCAGTATGCGCAGACAGACAGTAAATACAGTTGTTGACTTCACTTACGGCAAGGTTTACCACCTCCTTCTCCTTTGCTTTCAAAGATGTCTTTGCATTGGAAAGGCTTAAATAATTGCCCAGTGCATTTTCTGAATGTGCATAAGTTGCAAAAAGATTGGGTACAAAGCCTACAGCTTTTTCCAGATTATCAAAAAAAGCTTGATTGTTACTACTGACTTCTTCTCTTTTGGGTACGTTGAATGTGCTCATAATTTTAAATAGTATTATTATGGATTATTATATGTATTAAGAATTATTTATGAATGGTTTTTCAGCATCACAATAGAAATCATGATGATGTTTCTGCTCACAATGATCTGCAGGTATTGCAGGTTGTGCCAACTGTTTTTTGGTACTTGCAAAAATCTCAATAAGATTGAATACGGATTTTTCTAATGCTTTCATTTTTCTTTCTTTTTAATTACATGGCAAAGATGTAGTTAAAAGGAAGAGGAGGGTTAGCAGCAATTTCCCGACGACTTGTCTATATTTCCCTTAGGCCTTAATCGATAGGTTTTCTCGATATTCCGAAGGGGTCATTTGTGTCATTTTCTTGAAAAAACGACTAAAATGGGCAGGGTCATTGAATCCTAGGTCAAAAGCGATTTCCTGATTTTGTTTATCAGTAAAGTGAATCAATCGTTTGGCCTCCAAAGTCAAGCGCTCCAAAATTATTTGCTGTGGTGACTTCTGGTTGTAAATTGAAAAGAGGTTGGACAGTGTTTTGGGAGATTTGAAAAGCATTTCGGCGTAATCACTAACCTTGCGTTTGGTTTTATAGTGAATGTCTACCAAAAAATTAAATTTCCGGATGGTATCTATTTGATCATTACCCAAAGTTTTTACAATAAGCTGTTCTTTTGCCAAACGGGTACTCATGATTATCAAACGTTTTAAAAGCATCTGTAGCATGTCACCTTGAATATTGTCTGGCGTGGTAAACTCATCGACCAAAACGTCGTACCACATATTAAATTTTTTCAACTGATTTTCTGCAATAGAAATTATTGGCAGATCCTGAGTTCCAAAAAAAAGGATTCCGTTGCATGAAACCTCTTTATCATGATCGGCAATACAATAAAATTCCCTATTAAAGAGAATGGAAGACAACGGTAATTTGGTTTTGGCAAAAGATATGTTTTGAAGATAGGTAACGGTTACTATTTGGTTCGGCAACAATTCAAATTCCATATTGTCCACAACTATTTTAAGTGGTTCGGAATTCCTGTTCCATAAAAATTTAATGGTATTTAAGGTTGAAGTAAAACGTTCGCTATCGTTTTTAATATCATCTGTCACTCCTAGAATCGCACCCGTTTTTGGGTTCTTGTATTCGTACTTCATAAATCGTAATCCTTTGATTTCTTGTGCTAAAGTTCAGCTTTCTCCATTATTAGTCCAAACTTTTTGTTTATTCTTACAGCTGTTTTAAAACACCTTTTGTACTATTTATTAAACAATAATGTTAATGTTATCCCTAGATTTTATTGCCCTTTAAAGTTTTTATAGTATTGGGGTATGGAAAAGACAAAATTCTATGATGAAGCGGTAAACAACTTTTATCGCGATAAAGAAATAAACAGTTATCCAATAACCTCATTGGATATATATGCACAACATTTTAGCAATGTGTGCTCCAACTTACAAGATGCCAAAAAATTGAGCGATTTGGCCAAGAAAGAAAAATGGCAGAACAATATTACTTTCCGCAACGAGATATTGGACAAGGAACGTGTGGTAGTGGTCACGGACACCAATTTGAACATTGTATATGCCACACAGAACATATTTAAAATGAATGGCTACACGCCAAGTGAAATATTAGGAAAAAAGCCTAAAATCTTTCAAGGCGAAGCAACCTGCAAAGAGACTTCAAAAGAAATTTCAAAAGCAATTAAGGGCAGAAAACCATTTGAAGTAACATTGACCAATTACAGAAAGGATGGTACGCTCTACAAATGTTGGATAAAAGGTTCTCCAGTATTTGATATTTCTGGAAAAATGGTAAATTTCATCGCTTACGAAAAAGAGGTTGCCTAGTACTTACTGAATCTATTTAAAAATTGCATGTTTCTATTTCGGTAACACGCAAAGTATTTACCATACCCTTTTCTTTTATAGGCATTGCAGCAAGACTGACCAGCATATCCCCAACTTCCAAAAATCCTTTTTTACATGCTATTTGGTTCACATCCTCAATAGTTTCATCGGTAGAGACATACTTGTCGTAATAAAAGGCCTTCACTCCCCATAAAAGATTTAATTGTGTTAAAATTCTTTTGTTTGAAGTAAATACGAGAATGTGCGCGCTAGGTCTCCATGCAGATATTTGAAACGCAGTATACCCACTATTTGTCAATGTTGAGATAGCTTTTGCTTGTATTTCGTTGGCCATGGTAGCGGCATGGTAACAAACGGACTTGGTAATGTAACGTTTAGTGCGAATATGTGGTGGTGTTTGCGGTACATTGATCAAACTGGAACCTTCCACACTGACCAAAATACTCGACATTTTTTCGATTACCTGCACAGGGTAATTTCCAACAGAGGTTTCGCCAGAAAGCATTACCGCATCAGCACCGTCCATAACCGAGTTTGCAACATCGTTCACTTCTGCTCTGGTAGGAGTAAGACTCGTAATCATAGTCTCCATCATTTGGGTAGCAATGATTACGGGAATCCTAGCTTTCTTGGCACGAAGCACCAGCTTTTTCTGAATAAGCGGCACCTCATGTGCAGGAACTTCCACTCCCAAATCTCCCCTGGCGACCATAAGGCCATCACAATAGGCTACAATTTTATCTATATTATCTACGGCTTCTGGCTTTTCAATTTTTGCAATAATGGGAATCTTATGCTCAGAATGTTTATTAATAAGGTTCTGTAAATCTAGAAGGTCTTGACTATGGCGTACAAAGGAAAGTGCCATCCAATCCACATCTAAACTGATAGCGAATATGGCATCCTTTATATCTTTTTCTGTTAGGGCGGGTAATGAAATTGCAGTGTTGGGAAGGTTTACCCCTTTTTTTGATTTTAATGGTCCTCCTTGAACAACAACTGCTTTGACTTCATCCTTGCCATTGGTGGACTTCACTTCAAATATCAACTTTCCGTCATCCAGTAATATACGCTCCCCAGCTTTAACATCTTGCGGGAAGCTCTGGTAATTCATATAAACCCTTTTGGCACTGCCTTCAAAAGGTTCTCCAGTAACAAAAGTAATTTCATCGCCCGGGGCCACAACTGCTTCTCCGCCCATAACGCCCACCCTGAGTTTTGGCCCTTGTAAATCTGCAAGAATAGATGTGTTTATTCCCAACTCTTCGTTTAGGTCTCGTATCATTTGAATACGCTCGGAAACATCGTCATATGAGGCATGGGAAAAATTTATCCTGAAAACATCAACACCGGCTTTCATCATTTTTTTGAGAACCTCTTTCTTACTGGTCGCTGGGCCAAGGGTTGCTACAATTTTAGTTTTCTTTCTAGTTGGCATGGTTAAAAGATTAAGTTTCTTTTTGATTTTAAGTCTTGTGCCGCCATAGGATAGGCTGTTACTACTTTGGGAATTTTATTGATTGATTTGACATCTTCTACCAAAGATTTCTTTTCTCCATCAATTTTCAAAAAATAATCAACCTCTTTCTTTTCTTTAATCAAATAATTTTTCCTAAAAGAAGTGTCGTTACCAAAAAGACCTATGGATGAGACCGCCACTTCAACAGCACAATTGTTGGATATTAAGGTCCAATACCTATCATTGATTTTGTCTTCCCAATCAAAAACAGAAAACGAAAGATCTTGGGCGAATTGTAAATCCTTTTCAACCCTCTTTAGATGTAAACAGCAATTAAAGTTTATGGCGTATGCCAAAGCGAAATCTTCCAGTCCACTATGTATGGCGATGAGCTGAAAATTGTCATCGTAAAAATCCGCTGATATTCTATGCGTTGTTGACATGGCGTTGACACGAAACGTAAATATAGTCTTAATAGGTGTGCCAGCCTAGTTGAAAACAGTACAAAGCGTTACGAAAACGTTAGAGTTTACATTTATTTAAAGTTATTGATTTTCAATTTTGCTCTGAAGTGCAAAATATGCCCTTTTGGAAGCTTTCTCTTCTGCTTTCTTTTTAGAGGTAGCCCTGGCCTTGGCCATTGTTCGCCCTCCAATACTGAGCTTGACGGCAAAATGTTTTAATTCATCCTTGCCCGTATCCTCGTAAACATCATAGTTAAATGTTTTTTTCTGCTTCTGGCACCATTCTATTACCAAACTCTTATAGCTTATGACTTTACCCTCAAGCTGCTCAATATCCACATAGGGGTCTATTACCTTTTCGTTAATAAATTTTTCGCAATAACGGTAACCTCTATCCAAATATATCGCCCCCACTAGAGCTTCAAATACGTTTCCATGTATATTTTCCCCAAAATGCGATTTGGGAATTCTACTCTCCACATAGTGTAGAAGTTTCAAGTCTTTCCCCAACTCGTTCAAGTGTTTTCTGCTTACAATTTTTGAGCGCATTTTTGTAAGGTAGCCCTCATCTCCCTCGGGAACTTCCTTGTACAGATGTTTAGATATAATAGTTCCCAACATGGAGTCCCCCAAAAACTCTAAACGCTCGTAGTTCATAGGATTCCCATCTGAGTCTCTTTTATTGACGGAACGGTGTAAAAAAGCTTTTTTATAAATTTTCAGATTTTTTGGCTTAAAACCCAATATTTTTTTCATCCCCAAAAAAAAATCCCCAGCCTTATAAGGAGGGGAATTGAATATTTTTGAGGTTAATTTCATTATTGAAGAACTACCCAATCTTTTTGAAGAGAACACATGCGTTATGCCCGCCAAAACCAAAAGTATTGCTCATGGCAACTTTAACATCCCTTTTTTGTGCCTTGTTTAAGGTAAGATTCAAGGAAGAATCAATATTTTCATCCACAGTACTATGATTTATTGTAGGCGGAACCATATTATTTTCCATGGCCAAAATGGACGCAATAGCTTCAATTGCTCCTGCGGCCCCCAATAAATGCCCTGTCATTGATTTGGTTGAATTGATGTTGATGTTGGGTGCATGCGACCCAAATACTTTGGATATCGCTTTTAGCTCGGCAACATCACCGAGGGGTGTAGATGTTCCATGCGTATTTATGGTGTCCACTTCTTCAATGCTGATACCCGCATCTCTTAGACAGTTTTCCATTACCCGTACTACTCCAATTCCATCTGGGTGCGGTGCCGTCATATGGTAAGCATCACTGGACATTCCGCCGCCTATTACCTCTGCATATATTTTTGCTCCCCTTGCTTTGGCATGTTCGTATTCTTCAAGAATAAGTGCTCCAGCACCTTCTCCGAGTACAAAGCCATCCCTAGTTGCGTCAAAAGGTCTTGATGCAGATTCAGGACTATCATTACGGGTTGAAAGTGCATGCATAGCATTAAAACCGCCCATTCCCGCAATGGTCACAGCTGCCTCGCTACCTCCCGAAACAATTACGTCACAATGGCCCAATCTAATATAATTAAGGGCGTCTATCATTGCATTGGCTGATGATGCACATGCAGATACCGTGGTATAGTTCGGTCCCATAAATCCATGCTTGATGGAAATATTTCCAGGAGCGATATCAGCAATCATTTTTGGGATGAAAAATGGATTGAAACGTGGTGTACCATCCCCATTGGCATAGCCTATCACTTCATTCTGAAAAGTTTCAAGTCCGCCTATTCCAGCGCCCCAGATAACCCCTACCCTAAATTTATCGATTTTGTCAAGGTCTATTCCAGAATCTGCAATAGCCTCGTCCGATGAGACCAGGGCATACTGTGCAAACCTATCCAGTTTTCTTGCTTCTTTTCTATCGAAAAAATCTTGGGGGTCATATCCTTTAAGTTCACAGGCGAATTTAGTCTTGAACTTTTCCGTATCAAAATACGTAATCGGCGCGCAGCCGCTCTTGCCGTTCTTCAGTCCTTCCCAATAAGCCTCCAAATTGTTGCCTATGGGTGTAAGAGCACCCATTCCGGTAACTACTACTCGCTTTAACTGCATTGAACTATTTTTTATGCTTTAGGACCTAAATTAAAAAAAAATTATCCATGCGATCACCATCGCATGGATAATTTAGAATCTTTAGTAAGATATCATAAAATTACTTCGCTTCTTCTATATAGGTTATTGCTTGACCAACAGTTGCGATGTTTTCTGCCTGATCGTCCGGGATTTGAATATCAAATTCCTTCTCAAATTCCATGATAAGTTCAACAGTGTCCAAGGAATCCGCTCCTAAATCATTGGTAAAGCTAGCTTCTGGAACAACTTCATTCTCATCTACACCTAGTTTATCAACGATGATAGCCTTTACTCTTGATGCAATGTCTGACATAATTATATCGGTTTTTAAAATTTAATCGTGGCAAAAATATAAAACTTTGGATTAAATACACCATTTGTCGATAAATTGTGCCTTAAAATATGCATCTTATATTCTTGTGGACTACTTTAGCCTACTATAAGACTCGCTCTATTTAGTGAAATCCGTAATGAAGAAGATTGTCATCTTGGCCTCTGGAAGTGGCTCCAATGCAGAAAATATCATTTCTTTTTTTGAAAAAAATGATACTGTAAAAGTAGCTGCCGTTTTGACCAATAAAAAAAGTGCCAAAGTTTTGGAGCGCTGTGAACGCCTCAAAGTTCCAGCCTTTTTCTTCAATAAAGCGGCATTTTCCAATCCTGAAATTTTTATTGGCCTGCTGAAAGGCCTTAACCCTAATTTGATAATATTGGCAGGGTTCTTATGGAAAATACCCGCTTTTCTGATTAAGGAATTCCCGGATCAAATCATCAATATCCATCCTGCGTTATTGCCAAAATATGGTGGAAAAGGTATGTACGGGGCTAATGTTCATGAAGCCGTAAAGCGCAATTCAGATTCTGAAACAGGTATCACCATACACTACGTAAATGAGAATTATGATGAAGGAGGTATTATTTTTCAAGCGAGCACCACTATTTGCGAATCAGATGATGCCAATGCAATAGCTGAAAAAGTACATCGTCTAGAATACGAACACTTTCCCCTGATCATTGAAAAATTGCTAAAGTAGAATGGCAAATAAAAAGAAGTTTTATGTAGTCTGGAAAGGTAAACGAGAAGGTATTTATGAAACTTGGGCTGATTGCAAAGCACAGATAGAAGGTTTTAAAGGAGCGCAGTACAAATCATTTCAAGATTTTGCGGCAGCTAAAAAAGCCTTCAACGGCAACTATTTGGATTATAAGGGGAAATCCAAAGGGAAAAAAGAATTATCCCCAGAAGAACTATTAAAAATTGGAGAACCCGACTACAATTCTATTTCAGTTGACGCGGCATCTAGCGGAAATCCGGGCAGAATGGAATACCAAGGTGTAGATACGAAAACAAAAAAACTACTTTTTAAGCAAGGCCCATTCCCACAAGGAACAAATAATATTGGTGAGTTTCTAGCATTGGTCCATGGTTTGGCATTTCTAAAAAACAATAAAAGTTCCCGCATACTTTATTCAGATTCCAGAATCGCCATGAGTTGGGTAAGAAAGAAAAAATGTAGGACCAAATTAAAAAAGAATTCCAAGAACAAATCTCTTTTTGAACTCATTGATCGTGCCGAGAAATGGTTAGAGCAAAATTCATACAATACGCCCATTGTCAAATGGGAAACCAAAGCGTGGGGTGAAATCCCCGCTGATTTTGGTAGAAAATAATTTATATAATATTTAACTGGACTTCTTTTACTTAAATACCTAATAGCTGTCATAAATAGTATTGCTAAAGCGTATATTTGCACCAAATTTTAGAAATGGGCAAATTATTGGTTGTTGGAAGCGTTGCTTTTGATGATATCGAAACACCTTTTGGCAAAAGCGATAAAATATTGGGTGGCGCAGGAACTTTTATAGGTTTGGCAGCATCTCAATTTAATGTGGATTGTTCAGTGGTTTCGGTGGTGGGCGAGGATTTTCCGCAAGAATATCTGGATGTTTTTACTGATCATAATATTGATATTTCTGGAATAGAGATTGTAAAGGGAGGCAAAACTTTTTATTGGAAAGGAAAGTACCATAACGATTTAAATTCAAGGGATACCTTGATTACCGAGCTGAATACCATGGCCGATTTCAACCCGATCGTTCCGGAAGCTTTTAAAGATGCCGATGTGCTCATGCTCGGCAACCTCCATCCAAATATTCAGATAGGTGTAATAAATCAGATGAAATTACGACCAAAACTCATCATTCTGGATACGATGAATTTTTGGATGGACAATACATTACCTGAATTGATGCAGGTAATCGAAAAAATTGATGTCATAACTATAAATGACGAAGAGGCACGACAGTTAACAGGTGAATATTCATTGGTTAAAGCAGCTGCTAAAATACAGGATATGGGCCCTAAATATGTTGTTGTAAAAAAAGGAGAGCACGGAGCCCTTTTATTTAACAAGGAACATATTTTCTTTGCCCCGGCACTGCCCTTAGAGGAGGTTTTTGACCCAACAGGAGCAGGAGATACGTTTGCCGGTGGATTTTCAGGTTATCTGGCAGAAACAAAAAACATTTCTTTTGAAAGTTTGAAGAATGCAATTATACACGGTTCCAATCTAGCATCGTTCTGTGTGGAAAAATTTGGAACCGAGAGATTGATAAAACTTCAAAAGGATGAGGTTGATGACCGTTTGTTACAGTTTAAGGACTTAACGCAATTCAACATTGAGTTAACATAAATGCACGCCCTGAAAATATTCGGGGCTTTTTTTATTTTGGTTTGTTATGAGTGATCCCATTAAGCACGAGTGCGGAATATCATTGATCCGTTTACTTAAACCATTGGAATACTACAAAGAAAAGTACGGCACAGCTTTTTATGGTGTAAACAAGATGTACCTGATGATGGAGAAACAGCACAACCGAGGGCAGGATGGTGCCGGTTTTGCGAGTATCAAATTAGATATGGAACCAGGAGAGCGCTATATGAGCAGAATACGTTCCGCACAACAACAGCCCATTCAGGATATTTTTGACCAAATCAATCAGCGAATCAATAATGCCCTTGCCCAAAATCCCGAATATCATAATGATGTGGCGCTCCAAAAAAAGAATATCCCTTATGTAGGAGAACTTTTGATGGGCCACGTTCGCTATGGAACTTTTGGAAAAAACAGTATAGAGAGCGTTCATCCATTTTTAAGACAGAACAATTGGATGCACCGTAACCTTATTGTTGCGGGAAACTTTAACATGACCAATGTTGATGAACTTTTTGGGAATCTTGTTACTCTTGGACAGCACCCCAAAGAAATGGCAGATACGGTAACCGTGATGGAAAAGATAGGTCATTTTTTGGACGATGCGGTAGCCAAACTGTATAAACAAATCAAAAAGGAAGGACATAACAAAAGAGAGGCATCCCCATTGATTGCGGAACGATTGAACGTTGCCAAAATATTGACCAAAGCTTCAAAGAACTGGGACGGTGGTTATGCCATGGCAGGCTTATTGGGTCACGGCGATGCCTTTGTGGTAAGAGACCCTGCAGGAATACGCCCTAGCTATTATTATAAAGATGATGAGATTGTTGCTGTTGCTTCTGAAAGACCTGTGATTCAGACCGTGTTCAATGTAAAGTATGATGAAATTAAGGAATTAGACCCGGGACATGCCATAATCATTAAGAAGAGCGGAAGTGTTCAGCTAAAAGAAATTTTGGAGCCTACTGAAAGGAAAGCGTGTTCTTTTGAGCGTATCTATTTCTCAAGGGGCAGTGACAAAGAGATTTATCAAGAACGAAAAATGTTGGGTAAACTGGTATTTCCCCAAATCTTAAAATCAATTAATGAAGATTTGGTTAATACCGTGTTTTCCTATATACCCAATACTGCGGAAACCTCTTTTTTTGGAATGGTAAAGGAGGCACAGAATTACCTCAACAAAAGAAAGGAAGAACAAATTTTAGCTCTGGGCTCAAATATTACAGGCGAAGAGCTTCATGAAATCTTAGACGTAAGACCTCGTATTGAAAAAGTCGCCATAAAAGATGCTAAATTAAGAACATTCATTACGCAGGACAGCAATAGGGACGACCTAGTGACCCATGTTTATGATATTTCCTATGGCTCTGTTAATGAAAACGACAATTTGGTCATAATAGATGATAGTATAGTAAGAGGGACAACACTTAAAAAAAGTATTTTAAAAATTCTTGATAGATTATCTCCAAAAAAGATAGTTGTGGTCTCTTCTGCTCCACAAATTAGATATCCCGACTGTTATGGTATCGATATGGCCAAGTTAGAGGATTTTGTAGCTTTTAAAGCGACTCAAGCGCTTCATGAAGACCATGGAACCACGTATCAAATAAAGGAGATTTATGAAAAGTGCTTAAAACAATTGGACTCAAATGATGAAAATGTAGTGAACTACGTAAAAGAATTCTACGCACCTTTCTCATCTGAGCAAATTTCAAAAAAAATAGCTGAGATATTGAGTCCAGAAGATATAAATGCGGAAGTGGATATCATTTACCAGAACATAGAGAACCTGCACAGTGCTTGTCCAAAAAATTTAGGCGATTGGTATTTTACGGGAAATTATCCAACACCTGGTGGAAATAAGGTAGTCAATAGGGCCTTTATCAATTTTTATGAAGGGAAGAACCAAAGGGCTTATTAGCAGACTTATTTTAAGATAGAAATCCAAGTGTGCATTTCGTCGATGAAACGAGTAGATTGGCGTCTTTTTATACACTGGCCAAAAGTCAAACCTATTTTAGTGTCGCCATAGCATAAGTAGGTTAAGTTCATGGTAAGATTTGGGGCAAAAAAGGTGGAAGCTATTCCACCTTTTTTATTTTACATAGGTTTAAAGTCCCAACGTAATACTTTTCTTCGGGAATGGTACTTCCTAACTACAAGATTGGCAATTCAACCCAATTAAAAGAGTTTCATCTAAAAGGTTTACATATACGCACCCACTTGAACTACATTTGGAGAACCATAGCATAAGTAGGTTAAGTTCATGGTAAGATTTGGGGAAAAGAAGGCGGAGCTAGCTCCGCCTTCTTTGTATTTGAACCCCAATGGGTTACCGAAATATTCTCTCCATTGTCTTTTGCTTTTCTTCGTTAACTTCAAAAAAATTTCCAAAAACTTTTGTTATTTCTCACAATACCAGTAATTTAGTGCCGCCATAGCATAAGTAGGTTAAGTTTATGGTAAGATTTGGGACGAAAAGGGTGAGGGCTTCCTCACCCTTTTCTATTTTAAATATTTGAAAACAAAAAGGGGCCGGGACACCATTTTGGTGTCCCGGCCCCTTTTTACAGATAAAAATTCTTCTGCTTATTTACCTGAATTATAATTCTCAGAAACTTTATCCCAATTGATTACATTAAAAAATGCAGAAACATAATCGGGCCTTTTGTTCTGATAATTTAGATAATAAGCATGTTCCCATACATCCAATCCCAAAATTGGGTGACCCCCACATTCAGTGTTTGGCATAATGGGATTGTCTTGGTTCGGTGTAGAGCAAACTTCCAACTTTCCTCCCTTGTGAACACATAGCCAGGCCCAACCAGAACCAAATCTAGAACCTGCTGCAGTACTGAACTTTTCCTTGAATTCATCAAAAGAACCAAAAGCGTCATCAATTGCAGTGGCAAGGTCACCACTTGGTTTGCCTCCTCCATCTGGGGACATCACTTCCCAAAAAAGTGAATGGTTATAAAATCCACCACCATTGTTTCTCACTGCACTATTGGACATGTCCAGTCCTGATAAGATATCATGGATTTCCTTTCCTTCCATGTCAGTTCCCTCAATTGCCCCATTTAATTTGGTAGTATATCCATTATGATGCTTGGTATGATGTATTTCCATTGTCCTTGCATCTATATGAGGTTCCAAAGCATCATATGCATAGGGTAATTTTGGTAGTTCAAAAGCCATAATTGTATGTTTTTAAGTTATTAATGTTTCTTGTAAAAATAAGGTTTTAAGAAATATATTCTTGTAAATCTGTGTTAAGTTCAGGTCGGTAATCCGTATTTTGCATGAAAATTCTTTTGGCTTTTTCCAATTTTAAAATATATAGTGCTTCAGCCGGTTCAGGTAAGACATACACATTGACCAAAGCATATTTAAAGTTGTTGCTCGGCAATGATTCGCCAACTAAGTTCAGACAGATTCTGGCCATCACTTTCACCAACAAGGCCGTAGCGGAAATGAAGACACGTATTTTGGAAAGTTTGTATAGTTTCAGTATTGCAGACAATGGTCTAAAACCAATTCCTTTATTTGTTGAGATTTGTAAAGAACTTTCTTTGAGTGCCGAGCAATTGCAAAAAAAATCAAAGCTGGTTTTAAAAAGGATTCTACATAATTATTCTTTTTTCGAAATTTCTACAATTGATAAATTCAACCATAAAATTATAAAGACGTTTGCTCGCGATCTTCAGCTTTCACAAAATTTTGAAGTAGAGCTGGATACGGAATCGCTTTTGGAAGAAGCTGTTGGCCAATTGTTGGAAAGAGCTGGGAACGATAAAGAACTTACGGAAGTTTTGATTGCTTTTTCCTTGGAAAAAATAAACGATGACAAAAGTTGGGACATTGCTTATGACCTTATGGAAATTGGAAAACTGCTCTTTCAGGAAAACCATTCCACACATTTGGAAAAACTAAGGTCAAAATCATTAAAAGATTTTAATACTATTAAGAAAAATATTGCATCCCAAATAAAATCAATTGAGAAAGGAGTTGTTGAAGGTGCAAAAAAATTGCTTCAAGAAATAGATCGTTTAGGATTTGCTCCGTCAGATTTTCCAAGACAGACACTTCCCAACCATTTTAAAAAGATAGTTGGCGGAGAGTTCAATACCAAAAATTTGTACAATAACAAGCTGGAACAAAACCTTATTGATAATAAAGTCCTAAAAGCTACCGATAAAAGGGAAACCATTCATTTGGCAGCTTTGGTTTTAGAGGGTTTTCTCTCCATCAAACAAAGCCTTTACAGGCGTGGTTACTTAAAAAATATATATGGCAATATAGTTCCTTTGACGGTACTGAACGAAATAGCAAAAGAACTTAAAAATATACAAGATGAAAGGGATATCATTCCCATTTCGTCAATGAATAATTTATTGTCCAACGAGATAAGAAACCAACCCGTTCCATTTATTTATGAGAGGATGGGGGAGAAATACCGCCATTTCTTTATAGATGAGTTCCAAGACACCTCCAAGATGCAATGGGACAATCTTGTTCCCTTAATATCAAATGCCCTGGAAAGTGAAAACGACAAAAAAGAGCAAGGGTCGTTATTTTTGGTAGGGGATGTAAAACAGGCCATATACCGGTGGCGCGGTGGCAGGGCCGAGCAATTTCTAAATCTTCTTACCAATAAATCATACCCTTTTGTTGTGAAACCGGAAATCAGGACATTGGACAAAAATTGGAGAAGTCATGATGAAATCGTCAATTTCAACAATGAGTTTTTTACCCTGATAGCTCCTATTTTAAAAAGAGATGCGTACACAAAGCTTTTCTTGGAAGATTGTAATCAAAAAACAAACAACAAACCGGGAGGTTATGTACAATTATCTTTTCTAGAAAAGAATCTGGAAAATAAGGAAGAAGTTTATTGTAATGAGGTTTTAAAAGCAATTGGCAAGGTTACTTCCAAAAACCATCCCTATGCCGACATTTGTGTTTTGGTAAGGGACAACAAAAAAGGCATGTTGCTCGCCGATTTTCTTTCGGGCAACAATATTCCTATTATTTCTTCGGATGCCTTGTTATTGGCAAACAATGAAAAAATTATTTTTTTGATTTCCTTATTGAAGGTAATTGAAAACGAAAATGACAAAGAGGCGGCATATCAAGTTCTAAATTATTTGGCGGCAATTGACCATGAAACGCACGAATTTATTTCGACCAACATAGCTAGACTCGAAAAGCTTTTTTCCGAAAACTACGGATTCAACATCCAAAATCTAAGAAGTGTATCTGTTTTCAATATTTTAGAGAGCGCCATAATTCAATTTGATCTTTCTGAAGATACATCGGCATACCTTGCTTTTTTAATGGACGAGGTCTTGGTCGTTGAAAGAAGGGACGGCCCGGACATTCATTCTTTCCTAAAATATTGGGAGCAAAAAAAAGAATCACTTTCCATAGCTGCTCCGGACGGTATCAATGCCGTTAAAATCATGACGGTTCACAAAGCAAAAGGGCTAGAATTTCCAATCGTGATTTTCCCCTTTGCAAATTCCATAATAGATGATAAAAGGAAAAAAAAGAAATCTTGGGTCGCTGCAACTGAAGCAGAGAAAAATTTAGGCCTGGATGAGTTTCTTTTAAATGTAAACCGAGAGCTATTGGATTATAATGAGCTTACTGCACAAGCTTATATCGATGAATCAAAAAAAACCGAGTTGGATAGCATCAATGTTCTGTATGTGGCATTGACAAGAGCTGAAAAATGGCTTTTCATTATATCTGAAGAAGGTACGGACATTCCTTCCATCAATAATGCGTTGTCCTATTCAGATCTATTCCGTTACTATCTGCATGAATCTGGACAAAGACCAAATAATGAAGGGGCATTCGCTTTCGGAGCGCTATCCTCAAATACGGATGATGACGTTCAGTCAGCGGAAATTCAAAACCATATCAACTATATAACTAGAGGAAAAGAAGATGTCGGCTTTGCCATTTCTACAAAATCCAGTCAATTATGGGATGATGAAAAAGGTGATGCTATTGAAATGGGCAACTTGATACATTTGGCCCTTAGTCATATCAAAACGGTGGATGACGTTCGCAATGTAATGGAAGACCTGAAGCTTTCAGGGGATATTCCTGTAGATTTTGCAACCCATATAGAACAAAAAATTTTTGATGTAATAAACCATCCCGAGTTGTGCGAATATTTTTCCAGTGATTATGAGATACGCAATGAGCAGGAAATACTTACTACAGGTGGTGAATCCTTACGTCCAGACCGGATTGCAATTAAGGGAACCCAAGTGACCGTTATCGATTATAAAACCGGAAGACCATCGCCGTCGCACAAACATCAAATAGCCCGTTATGCCCAAATATTAAAAGAGATGGATTTTGAAATTAAATATACTATTATTGTATACATTGATCAAAAGATTAACCCTATTTTCCCCTAAAAATAAATAACTATGTACGGAAAAATAAAAGAGCACCTTAGCAATGAATTGGATAACATAAGAGAATCAGGGCTTTTTAAAAAAGAACGTATTATCACTTCACCGCAAGATGCGGTCATTAAAATATCCACAGGGCAAGAAGTTATCAACTTTTGTGCAAATAATTATTTGGGGCTTTCTTCCCATCCAGAAGTTGTACAAGCAGCAAAAGATGCTTTGGATTCCCATGGTTTTGGAATGTCATCTGTCAGGTTCATTTGTGGCACACAAGACATCCATAAAGAATTGGAACAAAGAATCGCAGATTTTTACGGAACGGAGGATACCATATTGTATGCCGCCGCCTTTGATGCCAATGGAGGGGTTTTTGAACCACTTTTAACCGCTGAAGATGCCATAATATCAGACTCATTAAATCATGCATCCATTATTGACGGTGTTCGCTTGTGCAAAGCGAAGCGATATAGGTATGCCAACAATGATATGGAAGATTTGGAAAATCAACTGAAGCAAAGCCAAAAAGATAATGCCAGATTTAAAATTATCGTCACAGATGGTGTTTTTTCCATGGATGGTCTTTTGGCACCTTTGGATCATATCTGTGATTTGGCGGACAAGTATGATGCAATGGTAATGATAGACGAATGTCACTCTGCCGGTTTTATAGGAAAAACAGGAAGGGGCACTTTAGAGGAAAAAGGGGTTATGAATCGTATCGACATTATTACGGGCACGTTGGGGAAAGCACTTGGCGGCGCCATGGGGGGTTACACCACGGGTAAAAAAGAAATAATTGAAATGCTGCGCCAAAGATCTCGACCTTATTTGTTCTCCAATTCATTGGCACCAGCAATTGTTGGAGCATCCAATAAAGTATTTGAGATGCTGGATAAGGATACTTCGCTCAGGGACAAACTTCAAAACAACACCGAATATTTTAAAAAAGGGATGAAAGAAGCTGGTTTCGATATTATTGATGGAGATTCTGCAATAGTTCCCGTAATGCTTTATGATGCAAAGCTTTCACAGAAGATGGCAGATATGCTTCTGGATGAAGGTATTTATGTTATCGGGTTCTTCTATCCGGTAGTTCCAAAAGACAAAGCAAGGATACGCGTTCAGTTGTCCGCAGCCCATGAAAAGCACCATTTAGACCTTGCAATAAAAGCATTTATTAAGGTTGGAAAGACATTGAAAATCGTTTAAGTGCGATAATCCTTCTATGAAATGCGTTAAAAAAAAAGAAAATTTGATTTTGTTAATAGTTCTTAACAACTTACATTTGCAGCTGATAAACACTTAAACTTAAAATTTTGAGCATGAAACATCTTAGCAAATTATTAGTTGTTGCCCTAGTATTTATAGGAGCCAACAACATACAAGCGCAAGACGAGAATAATCCATGGCAGATTAGTTTTGGAGTTAACGCGATTGACGTTTACCCAACTAATGACGAGAACAATCCTTTTTCAAGCACAACATTGTTTGATGAGTATTTCAACGCATCTGATCACTGGAACATCTTGCCTTCTGTTTCTTTTGTATCTGTTTCCAAGTACGTTGGGAATGGTTTTTCAGTTGGTGCAAGAGGTTCTTTGAACAGAATCGAGAAATTGGGAGATCAGCCAGTTGACGATCTTTCTCACTATGCTATAGATGGTACCATTAAATACAATTTCCTTAAGAATACCACAATTGACCCATTCGTTGAAATCGGTGGTGGTTATACTTGGGTTGATGAAATTGGTGCTGGAACTGCAAATGGTGGTATTGGTGTTAATTTTTGGTTTTCAGAAAATATTGGTCTGACCTTACAAACACAATATAAGCATGCTTTTGAAGATTACTTAGTTAAGCATTTCCAACACATGGCAGGTCTTAGCATCAAATTTGGTGGAACTGATACTGACGGTGATGGAATATATGATAAAGACGATGCTTGTCCAGAAGTTGCTGGTCTAGAAGCATTCAACGGTTGTCCAGATTCTGATGGCGATGGCATTGAAGATAGTAAAGATAGCTGTCCTAACGAAGCTGGTTCTAAAGAAATGAACGGTTGTCCAGATGCTGACGGTGACGGTGTTGCCGATAAGGATGATGCTTGTCCTAATGAAGCTGGTCTAGAAGCTTTAGCTGGTTGTCCAGATGCTGACGGTGACGGTGTTGCCGATAAGGATGATGATTGTCCTAACGAAGCTGGTCCTGCTGAAAACAAAGGATGTCCATGGCCTGATAAAGATGGAGATAGCGTATTGGATAAAGACGATCAATGTCCAGATGTACCTGGTACTGTTGCTAACAATGGTTGTCCAGAAGTAACTGCCGAAGTTCAGAAACAATTGAACGACTACGCAAGAACTATCTTGTTCGATACTGGTAAATCTACCATAAAAGCTGAGTCTACGTCTGTAATGGTGGATATCATCCAAATCTTGAACGAGTATCCAACTGCTAAGTTTACAGTTGAAGGACACACTGATAGTGTTGGTAGTGATAAATTGAACCAAAACCTTTCTGAGTCAAGAGCTCTTTCTGTAAAAGAATTCTTGGTAGAAAAAGGAATTGAGGAATTCAGATTGTCCGCTATAGGTTATGGAGAAGAGAAACCTATTGCTACTAATAATACTAGAGCTGGTAGAGCTCAAAACAGAAGAGTTGAAATCAACTTGGTAAAATAATTATTAGAAAATAATATTTTCTATATAGAAAAAGGCTCTGCAAATGCAGAGCCTTTTTTATTTTAGCATATGCAGCAAAAATTTCTTGAATATGTATTGGAGGATCTACAAAGGAAAAAAGTAGCATTGGATACATGCACTTTCGTGCTGCCAAGTAAACGTTCTGGAATTTTTTTAAAACAATATATTTCTTCTATTCTATCTAAAAATATCTTCAGTCCTAAGATTTTATCCATTGAAGATTTTGTTCTACAGATAGCCGAATTAAAGCAAATTTCCAATATTGAATTGTTATTGGAGTTTTATAAAGTTTATAAATCGTCAAAAATAAAAGCTCACGATGATTTTTATACATTTCTGAAATGGGGCCAAACATTATTACAAGATTTTAATGAAATAGACAGGTTTCTTATACCACCCAAGGATATACTAAATTATTTATCTGCAATAAAAGAGTTGAACCATTGGTCTTTGAAAAAAGAGAAGACCGAATTGATACAAAATTATCTGAACCAATGGAACAATCTTGAATCACTATACGACTCACTGACAAAATCGCTATTGGCTCAAAAAAAAGGGTATCAAGGTCTTATTTACAGGGAAGCGGCTAAAAATGTGATTAATAATTATGATAAAAACGAACATCATACTATTGTTTTTGTTGGCTTCAATGCACTAAATACTGCTGAATCCAATATTATCCAATATTTTCTTTTAGAGAATAATAGCTATATCTATTGGGATATCGATTCGTACTTTCTTGATGATAAAATTCATGATGCAAGTCTTTTCATCAGAAACTACAAAAGAGATTGGCCTTACTACAAATCAAATTCCCTTAAAGGAATTCATAATACATATATATCCAATAAGAATATTTCAATAACAGGCGTTCCAAAGAATGTTTCCCAAGCTAAATATGTAGGGGAGTTATTACGGAAAATCCATTCTAAATCAACCATAGGTCTAAAAGACACTGCACTTGTCCTTTCGGACGAAACTCTTTTAAATCCTATATTAAATGCAATTCCTTCAGAAATAAAGGAAACCAATATTACTATGGGAATTCCACTTGCACAAACAATTTTGTATTCGTTTTTCTTGACTTTTCTAGAACTGAACGAAGCCAGAACAGAAAAAGGGTGGTTTTACAAAGATGTACTCAAGTTTCTTTCCAACCCACATACATTAATCTTATTAACTTCAGAACAAAAGAATTTTGCCGAAATCATATCAAGGGACATCAAACGGAACAACCTACTCTATTTTCGCCCCCAGAGCGGTGTTGCAAATTTAGAACTGAACAGGATTCTCAATTATATATTCCCTCTAAAAAAAGTTTCTCCCCAGTTTTGGATAAGTAACTGTTTATCTTTAATAGAAGCTCTAAAAGAAATATATCAGAAAGAAAACAAAACTTTGGAGCTTGAACATCTATATAGATTTTACAAACTATTTAACCAACTGGACAAACATGTAAAAGATACCGGGTTTATAAAAGACCTTAAATCCATAAAGAGCTTTTTTAAGCAATTAGCCGCTATAGAGACTTTGGATTTTATTGGTGAACCACTTTCCGGACTACAGATTATGGGGATGTTGGAAAGTAGAAATCTGGATTTTGAAACAATTATAATCACATCTGTCAATGAAGGTATTCTTCCATCTGGCAAATCAAACAATTCATTCATTCCTTTTGATGTAAAACGAGAATATGGCCTCCCTACTTACAAAGAAAAAGATGCCATATACACGTATCATTTTTATAGATTGATTCAACGTGCCAAAAATGTTTATATCACTTATAATACAGAGCCAGATGTTCTTGAGGGCGGTGAACGAAGTAGATTGATAAATCAACTGCTGACGGATGAAAACATCAACCAATATACCTCACATAACATTGCTTCTCCAACGGTTTATATTTCCCAACCAACTACACCTGAAATTAAAAAAAGCCCTTCACTTTTTAAAGCAATCAAAACTTTTGCGGAAAATGGCTTTTCTCCAACAGCACTAACCAATTACATTAGAAACCCCCTTGAATTTTATAAAAAGAACATTTTAAAAATAAACGATATTGACCAGGTAGAAGAGACGATTGCAGCCAATACTTTTGGTACAATAGTTCATGACAGTCTTGAGGAACTATATAAGCCGTTTATTGGAAAAATCCTTGTTACGGAAGCAATGGTTTCTATGAAATTGGGGATTTCAGCAACAGTCAAAAAAAAATTTGAACAAAACTTGTCAGGAGCAGATGTTTCCAAGGGGAAGTTCCTTTTGGTCTATAGGGTCATAGTGAAATATATAGAGCGCTTTGTTGATATGGAAATAGAGCAAATACAAGAGCAAGATGTAAAGATTTTGGGGCTAGAAGAAAAATATTCAGTCATGCTTAATTTTCCCGAACTGGAATTTCCTATTAAGCTCAAAGGAACGTTGGATAGGATAGACGAAGTTAATGGGACCTTGCGAATAATAGATTATAAGACAGGAAAGGTTGAACCAAAAAATGTAAAAGTAGTTGATTGGGAGGAATTGATTACTGATTATGACAAGAGCAAAGCATTTCAACTGCTTTGCTATGCGTATTTATATTCTAAAGAAAATAATGCACAAGTTTTACAAGCTGGCATCTATTCCTTCAAAAATTTAGGGCAAGGGTTTCAACCTTTCATCAATAATGATATTACCATAACACCCGATATTTTGGATACTTTTGAAAAACACCTCAAAAAATTGATATTGGAAATCTGTGACTTAAAAATCCCTTTTGTGGAGAAAAAAGTTTGATGTCTTTTCACTTTAAGTCGGGTCGGGTCGGTCTTACTTCTATTTTACTTGGCAAGGTACGTGGGTGCATCAACAGTAAGTCGACCACCAATTTACCAATATCCGCTGCCTGTATTTTCCAAGAATCTTTTTCCGAGGGATCATTGCCATTAAAGTGAGTCGCTACAGAACCTGGCATAATGGTAGTTACCTTAATATTATGCTTTCTTAAATCCAACATTGCGGCTTGGGTAAAGCCCACCACTCCAAATTTAGTTGCGTTATAGCCTGCACCCTGTGCAAAAAAGTTGGTCCCCGCCAAACTAGCAACAGTTATATAGTAACCTTCGGACTTTTTTAAAGCTTCAACAGATGCTCTGAGTGTATGAAAAACACCGTTGAGGTTAGTATTGACCATCTGATGCCAATCGCTTTCGTTCATTTCATCTATCGGAGCAAAATGTCCTACTCCCGCATTGGCCAATACCAAATCTACCTGTCCCCATTTTTCAAGAACCTTTTCAATAGCATTGACCTCGTCAGTGAGCTTTGATACATCTGAAACGATTACTAAAACATTTTCTTTATGATTTAAGTCTTTCACTGCATTTTGTAAACGCTCTTCACTTCTCCCACTTATGGCTACCTTCATGCCTTGATTTAGTAAAGATTGTGCTACACCATATCCTATTCCCTTGCTTCCCCCTGTTATATATGCTACTTTACCTTTCAAATCCATAGTATTCTTTATTTTAAGTAACAAAAATCGGAAAATTCAGTAATAATAAAGCGAAAGCCAATCAAAATTTGATTGGCTTTCCAGAACACATTTCATTAACCAACATACTTAAAAAATCTAAACTTTATTCTCGAAAATAACACTACATTATTAAAACTATCTGTAGATTCATTATCCTGAAGTTCACGAGTGTAACTTTTAAAGGTGCTATAAATCGCATCATATAGTTTTTATCCCTACAAAAAATAGGGGCCCGATCAAAAGCTTGGCGAGAAAAATGGTCGTAATAACTGTCTTTATATTTAGAATTCATGATGGATGGAAGGCTCGCTAATCTAATTTTATTTGACAATAATGAAAATGGAAGATATAATAATTACTACGACTAAGAGTCTGCCTACAAAAAAGGTTGCGCCATAATAGACTTTTTAGGAGGGTACAAAGAAGCAGAATCCTATAATACTTATTTTGAACTTACCGAAGCAACGGTCATATAAAACCTTTCTTTTTTTTTAGAAGTCGCTCCCAATTGATTATAAAATTTTATGGCCCCATAATTAAAATCCGGGGTTTGCCATTGTATTTCTTTACACTTCATTTTTTCTGCTTCTAGCTTAATTCTGGCAATGAGTTTTTTGCCAATCCCTAAACCCCTCGCAAAATCCTTTAGAAAAAGACAGTCCATATAAATGTAATCACAGGCTTCCCAAGTTGAGTATTGCTTCATATACGTTGCATAACCAATCAATTGCTTCTTGCTCTCAACAACCAGACAGTAAAGCCTCTGTTTATTTCCGAATAAATCGTTCCCTAATTTAAAATCTTTTGAGTTTCTTGAAAAACCGGTTTGCTCATAGATGGCATGGGCTTCGCATAAGTCGATTATTGTTTCAATGTCAGCGGGCCGTGCAAAACGTATTTTCGGGACTATCTTCATTTCTTGGTCTGATTTTGTTTTTTGGAATAGATATTTTTCTATCTTTTAAAGCATCTTTTTGAATGCCGTTTTTACCTATCCTTTCACCCTTTTGAACTTCAGAATAATTCACAACTACAAAACAGATTGCCAATACAAATAAAAAAGCGAAAACACTACGGATTTTATTTTCTGTAAACATTTGTTCAAGTTTAATTTTTATGATAGTTATGGCATTCTATTTATAAGTGATCCAAAAGATAATTGTCAAAATTTGGATTTTTGTCAAGAACATTTTCAATCCAAGCTTTACGTTCATGAGCAAAAACCTCTAATTCCCAAACACAGAGCAAAGCATTTGTTTTATAAGGCGAAGAAGTAATTTGCAAAGGGTTCTCTTGAGTTGAAAAGTATACTTTTGACTGTATCATTTCACCGCCTGTCCACCAACTCAATAAAATCCAAGTGCCTTCTCTGGCCTCATGGACTATTAAAAAAGCCACTTTGTAATTTTGGAGTTTCAAAGAATCAACTTCCAATAACCAGTTTGGGAGTTCAGACAAGGTTTTTTTTAAATTTTTTTTTGATTGAAAACTTTGGTTATTTGTTATTGTGTAAAGTTTTACTTTCCAATTACTGAATTGGCGTACTCCCAAAAAGTCGATCAATCTTGGTTTGTATATTTCAAAATTGTGCGTCATCTTTCTTCGGGTTTTATTTTACCATATTTTTTAATCAGTTTATTGGCTTCCGTTATATTTTTGGGCATGAAGACACGTTTTAATGAAGCAGGGTGCTTTTGAAGCATTTTTTTTGGTCGTATAGGTCTTTTTTCAAAATTTCCTCCACAGCTTGGGCATACATTCTTAAATAACTTAATAGCACACTCCTTGCAATAAGTACATTCAAAAGAGCAAATCATCGCTTCAGGTGATTCATTTGGAAGGTTCTTGTTACAGTGTTCGCAGTTTGTTCTTAATTCCAACATTTACAAATATTTTTCTTTTATAATATCCATATGCCAAATCTCATGGCCTAAAATGATAAAGGCGGCAGCCCTTGCCGATATTGCATTGCCGTCAGCATTTCCAATATATGATAAATTGTTATCCGTTAAGCTGCCCAATAGGCTTATTGAACCTTGGCGATTTATTCTAAACTCTGCAATAAGTGCGCTTATTGGTTTATTACTGGCACCTGAAGGGGCAACATAAATATTTTGGTCAAAACCTGCAAGGTGCAACTTGTCTCTCCGAGCTATTCGGAAACATCTGTATATAAAGATACGTTCGGTATCTATTAGGTGCTGAAGAATTTCCTTGACCGTCCATTTATGTTTTTCATATCTAAAATCCAGTTTTTCTTCTGGAATGCTATTAAAAAAATCAATCAAAACTTCAGATTGGGTTTTAAAACCTTTCCGTAGTTCTACTGTGCTTTTTAATTTATTAATGTATCTGCTATAATATGAATCAAACTCATTATCATTCAATTGATTTGTGGTCATTTCATGTATTTTTTATACCATAAAAGTAGAATTAAAGTTGTTCTTATCACATTTCTTAATAACGAATAAACAATGAATTGTATTATATTTAAATGTTTTTTTGAATTAAAACATTATTTATGAAAGTTGATGAGATAAATTGGAAAATATTAAAAATCTTACAAACGAATGCGAGAAGTGCCCTAAAAGATATTGCTACCGAAGTGGGACTTTCCTCCCCTACGGTAGCAGAACGAATTCAAAAGATGGAAGAAGCAGGTATTATTAAAAGCTATAGTTCAAAAATAAACATGGAGCGATTGGGCTATTTGCTTAGTGTTTATATTTCGATAAAAATCCGTTTTGGTCAGGTGCAACATTTTGAAGAATACATCTCATCCGTACCCGAAATCTGTGAATGCCACAAATTGACAGGGCATGATTGTATGCTAATGAAGGGATATGTTAGAGACCCAAAACATTTGGAAAACTTAAACGCAAGACTTGCAGTTTACGGAGAGTTGACCACTTCGCTAATTCTAAATACGATTATGGATAATAAAATTTACAGTGGGCATTTTTAAATTTTCCTTTTAATCTGTTGGTAGGCTTGGCATTTCATCCTCTCCCATTATTTCAAATAAGTGAAAGTGTCCACCATTTCATACTTTGGGCTTCTACTTATAAAATCACGATAAAAAGCAGTATGGCTAGCGCCCATTAAAATAAAGACCCTATCATCTTTTGTGAGCGGTATTCTATTTAAATTTGAATACATTCTAAGATTTCTCTGATAGTATTTTGCTGCTTCATCAGCCCCCTCAAAACCATCTTTTATTCACCGTTGAAATATTTAGGAACAATGACAATACATAAGTTCATCTTAAGTATGAAAAACTTCTAATTTCTCATAGCCCCTTTTTTTATTTACTGGATAATACTGGAATCAAGACTATGTTTTTTGATTGGCGACCAAGAATATTCTCCAAAAGACCTGGCCGTTCAAGTGTTTAAAAAAAATTTCTGCCCTGTCTCTTTTTAGGGTTACGAAATGAACAAAAACCTTTTATTTTCTTCTAATATTTTTAATAGATATAAAAATGGGCGAATAGGTGATTTAATGGAAGAAAGCGGATTATCTACGATTTAAGATTGAACTCATTTAAAGAATTTGAAAATTAGTGTTTTTAAAAAACGGATTTTGGTGTTTGGCTTTTAAGAATCAATAAGCTTTAAGAAACACAACGTTTTACGCCAACATAAAATCAAAATACGATTGCTTACTATGGTCTTGTTTGTCATAATTATAAACTGATAAAACAAAAAACTGGGAATTCAGTTTTATACAGTTTGAGATGATATGCCTAACCATCAATTAAGTTTCCAAACGGTATTGTTAGTTTGTGAAAAGTTATTTCTAATTGTTCCTCCAATTGAAAACAGTTCTCCATTTAGATTGACAAGTGAACAATCGATAGCTCTGATCGGCACCGAACCAATGGTTGTTGTCAACTCCCAGTTTTCTCCCGTTGAAGATTCATAAAAAGTGGAGCTATTGCTAGGGCCACCCACAGGAATGCTCATTAGTACGATCGCATCATCAATTACTACGGTTCTCACAGAGTTTGCGCCTCGCTCACGTATATTGGAAACAACAGCATCCGACCAATTGGCACCATCTGTAGTTGTTCTCGTACTAATACTATTAATATCCGTATCAGGATTGGGTTCCATGCCAAAGATCCTACCATTCAAGGTTTCCACTTGAAACCCGTACTTGGTCTCAAATCCGTGGTTTTCTGATACTAAATCCCAATTAAGACCATCGATACTACTGTATACGTTGCGCTCAACAGAAAGGTCATCGATTTCTCCCGAGTAGCCCGCTATCCTAAATATCTCATTCTCCAAAACGATAAACTTGGAGTTTTGATACTGAATAAACGGAGTCGTTTCTGTTTCTTCAACCCAATTTATGCCATCCACGGAGCTAAAGATTTTTCGGGATTGAAACCCATCGAAAATTCCTCCATAAATCCAAAGCTTTCCGTTGAAAGCTATCAGTTCGTGCCCAAAAATATTGCCGAAGGGCAAGTTTCCTTCTAAAACCCAGTTTTCCCCATCGGCACTGGACCAGATATCGTCTAAAGAATTGTCGAATTCATCTATTCCTCCAATTACCCAAATCTTATCATCAAATACTACGACCCCAGTAGCTTTTCTGGAACCGTATGCCGCAGTCTCCGTAATAAGCGTTGGGGATATTCGCTCTGTAATAAAGGTTTGGGTTTCGCTCTCCGCTACCAGTTCTCCATTATCATAGGCCTCTACTTTCCAATAATACGTAGTTCCCAATTCAAGAGAATTCATATCATCAATTCTAAATTCGACCATAGAAAGCCCTGATACTATTTCATTTAAAGTATTTTCGGAAGTACCCAGGAATAAGGAGTATGTTGTAGATGCTCCACCTGAATATGTTTCCCAGTTTAATTCAGGAGTTTTTGACACGGGGCGTTCGTTGTCAGATGGACTGACTGTCACCAAGACATCCACGGTATCCATGATTTCTTCACCGCCGCTACCATCGTCATCGCTGCTACAGGAAATAAAAAAAAAAATAAAAAATAGTGTTGTTGGTTTTATAAAAGATTTCATTGCTATTGGTCTTAATGGTTTATACTCAATTTTGCAAATTACATGGTTAACTTTAGTATGTTAGGCCAAAGTAATCCATTACCTGATAGTAGGTCATTTTGTTAAAATCTATTGTTTGTCCTTCTTTTGCGCTGGTAGTATTGGCAGGGATGTATATATCTAAAATCGGTAAATAAACCAAAAAAATCAGGGGTACTATCAACAGTACGGGCTATAAGTCTAATTTCTCCCAAGGTTTCAGGAAGTACAAAATAATAGGTTTGATTGTCGAAAACGACAGGAATTGGAACTACGAATACTCCATCGCGTCCATAGACCAGCACAGTTCCGGAATTTAAAATTTCGCTAGTGAATGCTTCATCATCAATCCCGAAGCTGGTCATGCTAATGAAACGATCCGAAAATTCCTCAGGAATCCAGTCAGAGGCAATAACATTGGCATTCCCATCTTCCCCTTGTTCTCCTTGATCACCTTGATCACCTTGAGGTCCGGCTGGACCTTGCTCACCTTGGGGTCCTTGTGGTCCAGTTGCGCCGTCCGTACCATCCTCGGCAGAACAGCCAATGAATAAAACTCCCAATAAAAACATTATTATAATTTTGATAGTTATTTGGGTTGTTTTCATAATGTAAGTTTTTGGGGTTTAATTTTTATTGGATTACTCTTTAGAAAAATCGGTGCTCTTTATAACTTTCTTTTTATGTATAATTTTCAGCTGGTATTTTCCTTTTTCCAATTTGTTGATATTTAAATAAATCTCAAAGTGGGGAACTCCTTCCAGTATGCCTTCGTACCTCTTTTTCTTCATGATTGATTTGAGGTGTTTCGTATTGTTCTATCGGTAAGGATTGGTGATTGGATTTTATACCGATCATCAAACTCATAACAAACATAATGGAAGGTGGGATAGTGGACTATGAATTATGTATCAAAACCTATGAGATATGTAACATAAGTTCAGAGCCCTGATTGTGAATTGATTACGAAGTTTTCTTCTTACTGAATTCGGTGGGAGATGTCCCGTAGGATTCCCTGAAGCATTTGGTAAAATAGGAGTGATCATTAAAGCCGACCTGATACCCGATTTCGGAGATGTTGACATCATTTTTTTTGAGAAGTGATGCAGCTAATTTTAACCGTTGGCTACGAATAAATTCCGTAGTGGTCTGTCCTGTGAGCGCTTTTAATTTTCTATGCAATTGCATTCTGCTCATTCCCAAAGCTTTTGCAAAAGCTTCTGTATTAAAATTTGATGCTACCAATTGGGTGTCCATTACATTTTGAAGCGACTCCAAGAATCGTTCGTCATAAGAATCGATGGATATGTCCTTCGGGGTTAAAATCACCTCTTGGCTAAATCGTTTTTGTAGTTTTTTACGGCTTTCCAAAAGGTTTTCCACAGTCTGCTTTAAAATCTTATTGTTGAATGGCTTGGTGAGATAGGCATCGGCACCTGTTTCCAATCCTTCCAATTTATTTTCATCCCCCGCCTTTGCAGTGAGCATGATAATGGGTATGTGCGATGTAGCGTCATCGGTCTTACAGTTTTCGGTTAATTTCAGTCCGTCTTCCTTGGGCATCATCAAATCGGTAATAATAAGATCAGGTATAAACTTCAGCGCTTTTTGGAAACCGATGCTCCCATTTTTAGCAGTAACAACGGTGTGCGTTTTATCAAATATTGAGGAAACGTAAGTGCGTAAATCCTTATTGTCATCCACAATTAGTATAATATCATTGTCTTCATTACTCTCTATGGTAGGTGAGTTGACATGGCTAGTATTTGCAATGACTTTGTCTTGATGTGCCTCATTTGAAGGAGCCGGTTTTGTATGTATTGTTTTTTCTTCGTTTGAAAAAGCAGTTTCCTGTACTGGCAGCTGTATGTAAAAAGTAACGCTATCAGTATCACTTTCAGCTTTAATTGAGCCTTTGTGCAACCCGATCAGTTCTTTCGTCAACGCTAGACCTATGCCCGTGCCTGTTTCGTCTTCATGACTTCTGTGAAAACGGTTGAATACTTCTTTGAGCTCTTCATGTTTGATAGATACGCCGGTATTTTTCACTATTAAAAAAAGGATGCCCTGTACTATCTTGGCACTAAAATAGACTTCGGTTTTTTGGGGACTGTACTTTAGTGCATTACCCAAAAGATTACCTATAACTTTTTGAAGAACATCGGTATCGTACCAATAGTATTTGTCATCTATGGAAATCTCAATATTCAGTTTTTGTGATTTTTTGCTGGCACTGAATAAAAAAGATTCTGCCTGTAACTTCAAAAAAATTGACAACAATCCTTTGGAAACATTCAATTTGTAAAATCCCGATTCCAGTTTTGAAAGGTCCAGCAACTGGTCGACCAGAGTGGCCAATCTATCCGTGTTCTTCTTGGCAATGGCCAGATTTTGTCTATGCTCTTTACTTAGGCCTGTATTTTCAAGTTGTTGTTCCACCGGCCCTAATATCAATGACAACGGTGTACGCAACTCATGGGATATATTGGCGAAGAAGTTTGATTTGGCCTTATCCAGCTCTTTTAAACGCCTATTGGTGTTTTGACGGCTTCTATACATTGAAAAAAGAAAAATACCGACCAAGGATGTAAGGATGAGTCCTCCCATCAATATATTGCGTTGGTTTCTTTTTTGTTGTTCAGCAAGTTCGTTCTGCGATTTTAATAAGGCGATTTCTTGTTCTTGCTGTTCAGTTCGATACTTGGTTTCAAGTTCTCTCGTAATTTTCTCCCTGTTGTTTTTTAGAATACTGTCTTGAATTGAAATAAATTTATTTTGATAGGAATATGCTTCTTTATAATTGGCCATTCCTGCATAAGATTTGGCAAGTCCGTTTATGGAGCCCAAGCTCCATTCATCCATATATCTCGAATCGTCACCGCCAAGCATTTTTAAAGCTGTTTCAAATGAAGACCGGCTATTTTGATACTTTTTTTCTTTCAAATATATCATGCCTTGAACAAAGTAAAATCTTGATTTTAATTCATTGTACGGTTGAATCTCCCACATCGCATGTTCAAGTTCTTCCATCAAGGATTTAGCCTTTTCAATCTGATTTTGGTTGATGTAGACACCCAAAAGTCTTAGTAGTGCATCAGCCTTATTAACGAAATCATTTGATTTCCTATATAGGGTTACTGCCTTTTGAAGATTTTCTGTTTGGTTCAATGTGTCCCCGATTTTTTCAAAATAGTTGGCCCTAATGATGTAGGAGTAGTTAATGCCTTCCTGGTCACCGAGCAATTCAAAGAGTTTTCTGCTTTTGTTGGAGTATGTAAGAGATTTTGAATTATTAAGATTGACATAAATCAACGCTATGTTCTGATAAACCAACCCTAAGTTACGGTCGGGATTGTTATATTGACCATATAATGAATCGATTTCCAGATATCGCTGTATGGCAAGGTCATATTTATTTTGTCGGAAAAACTGATTCGCTAGAACAAGGGTCGATGATGCCTTCAATTTCCAATCTTTGGCCAATTCTGCATTCTTTATCGCCTTTAAGATGTACCTCTCGGCTTTCTTAAAATCATGACTGCTGACACTCAGAATCGATAATTTCCTGTACAAATCTGAAAGAAGGCGATAATCTTTAGTGTCCATGGCAATATTGGCAGCTTTTTCAACATAGTACATTGAGCTATCCAAAAGGCCGCTATAATAATAATATCTTGATACTGAATTATATATGTTGCTTAATTTCTTTGGGTCAATTGTTTTGGTGGCTTCTGAAAGCAACCGTTTTTTATAAGTTTCTGCAGAATCAAGATTTTGAAACAAGTAATATGAATAAAGATTGTCCAGTAGCTTCAGCTTTATATCGGAACCCTGAGGGTTTGCCAATTCTTTCTTGATTGAGTCTATTTCTTTTAGACTTTGTCCCACAAGAATAGCGTGAAAAAGTATGGTTATACCAGTGAGGAATTCTTTCATTTCAAATCATCGTTTCAGCAACCTTCAAGGTCAAGTTAAATAAAAAAGCCGAGGATTAAACCCTCGGTTTATTTGATTTAGTACATAGCCTACTAAATATTCTAACCTTGATCTTAATAAACATTCGTTATAAAGACTACGTAGCATTTGCAAACAGCGGCAAGAAATCTTTAAATAGTCTTTTTACTGTGATACGACCATTTGACTTCCTTTTTTAGGGTTACTAAATGAACAAAAGCGCTTTTGTCTTCTTTCAATATCGATATTGAATAAATGCATGAAAATAGGCGAATAAAGAAATAGACCGTAACAAATAGTTATTCACAAATAACTGATATACAACAAATTAAACCAAATAGTGCCAAGCTAGATATTGCTAAAAGAACAGTAATTTTATTTGGTTACGGAAAAGGTACTTTTGCGGGACTATGATTCTTCCGAAAATATTACCAATGTGACTCTAGACATCATGTATATTATGCCTAGTGTTCAATATTAGTCTATGAATTAGAGTGAATTAATGAATGGTTTTTTTGGAATTAACGGAGTTAACTGTGAGCTAGCCGACAGTTCTGAAAAACGTTATAATATAGATTATTACAATCTAGTTTTTTTCTAGCTTACCCTGGTTGGTATAAGAAAGAAAATCAAACAAATTTTACCATATCAAAGCCCAATCCTCTTCATAAAATCCTCTTTGTAGCTGTCTCCAATTGGAATACGTATATCTTCGATGATGATACGGCTCCGTTGGATGGAATCGACATTATGGACGTTTACAATAAACGACCGGTGGACTCGCAGAAAATTCCCCGAAGGTAATTTAGCTTCCATATCCTTAAAGTTCATAAGTGTCAAAATGGGCTTACTGTCGAAAGTATGTATCTTAAGATAATCCTTAAGACCCTGAATATATCGTATGTCGTTCAGTTTAATTTTTAGGTTTTCATAATCGGACTTTACAAATATGAATTCATCTTCCAAAATGGGGGAACTGCCTGCCGAGGCAACGTTTGCGGGAGTATCGTTCATTGTTCTTCGCATCTCGTAAAGTTCCTTTGCCCTATTTATGGATTTAACGAACCGGGGAAAAGGTATCGGTTTTACCATATAATCAATGGCGTTGAGCTCAAATCCCTCAATCGCATATTGGGGATAGGCCGTTGTAAATATGAAAATTGGTTTTGTTTCCAACGATTTCACGAATTCGATACCGTTTATCTGTGGCATTTCAATGTCAAGAAAAACAAGGTCAATCTTTTTTTCTTGAAGTATATCCATGCTTTCCAAGGGATTGGTAAAGGTCCCCAGCACTTCCAGACCGCCCAATTCTTCACAGTATGATTTGATTATGCCGAGCGCCAACGGCTCGTCATCTATTATGATGCACTTCATCTCGATAAGTTTATTTCTAATTGCATGTTGTAAAAACTGTCTTCGCTTTCAATTTTTAGATGATGGTTCTCTGGATACAATAACTCAAGCCTACTCTTTATATTCTCTAAGCCTATCCCTGAATTCTTATCATCTTTTTTATAGGCCCCGATTTTATTTTTTACCATAAAGAATAGATTATCACCTATAATCCGTAGGCGAATATCCACGTGGGTCGTACCCTTAAAATCCGTCCCATATTTAAAAGCATTTTCGACAAATGGAATCAATAACAATGGAGGAAGTTTCTTATCGCTATAATCACCTGATATCTTGAGTTTGACATTCTCGCTATCGGAAAGCCTTAACAATTGTAGGGCTACAAAATTTTTAATATAATCTATTTCCTTGCATAGGGGAACTTCTTCCTGTTTGGCTTCATATATCATGTATCTCATCAATTCCGATAGGGTAATAACGGCTTCAGGTGCCTCATGTGCTTTATTGCGGACAAGAGAGTAGATACTGTTCAGTGAATTGAACAAAAAATGAGGATTAAGCTGAGCACGCAAGAACTGGAGCTCCGTTTCCTTTCTTTGAACCTCTTTTTCCTTGTTCTTTTTTTCCCTTCTATAAAAGTCCTTGGTTACCCCTAAGATGCCTCCCAAGAGAAAGAAAGAAAATGAAATAATCGCAGTTATGACATAAGGTAGGTTTTTAAGAGGACGTATGTCCGATGTTTGAACGAGTTCGGTAAATCTCTCAAAAGGCGCTACGGGACTTGCAAAGGTCATAAGCAAGTTAAACGAAACCAATACCGTTATGGAAATCAAAATATATAGCCAGATTTTATTGTTCAAAAGAAATCTGGGCACCAGAACCAAATAGTTGATATAAACCAAAACTGGGGTCACGAGTAGTCTATAAAAAAAATCAAAACGTACTTCACCGTATTCCATAAACGAAACGCTGACCGGAAATGAAACCAAACAGACCCATACGATGATATGTATCCAAACTTCTTTGATGCGCAATGTTTTTTTCAAAATGTATTTCTTCTTAACAGAGAAAAGAAGATACATAATCTTTAATTGATCACTCCATTTTCCTTGAGTTCTTCCCGATTGACCTTTGGAAGTTCTCCACTAAGAAGTTTGGTGAGCACCAGTCTTCCCGTAGTCTCGGCCGATTTTCGGGTCCCAAAATCAATATTTCCGGGAATACCGGGTACAAATTCCTGCCGAATCATTAAACCCTTTGTATCATAAATCTCATAATACCAACTGCCCGTATCCTTTTCAACCAGAATCAGACGATACGCGCTCTGACCGTATGATGTGCCATCTTCCTTCAAATCCAAGAAGAGACCCATCATGAGCACAACCAGCGCAATCAGAGAAAAAGCGATAATATATTTATTTCTGTCTTCCATTTAAACTAAAATTGGAGGAAGGCCTTAAATAATACCCCATGAAGACCTTTATCCACCTATTATCGCTAGCCAAAATCAACATCGAGACCAATTCAAAACCATGAAACAATTAACTCCGATCAATCATCCTCATCCTCCTCTTGGTTAGGAAAAAATTCGTCCATGTCGTCCAAGTACAAAGAACCAGTTCTGCCCAGTCCCAAAAACGCTCGCGTACCGTTGTAAAAAGTTATGGCACCTTCCCTACTAGCACCCTCGAACGAGGTTTTTTCTTCCCAAAGATCGGTCGATGGATTGTATTCCCATACTGAATCTGTGGTCCCACCTACGCTACCAGTGGCAAAGTACCCCTTGTCCCCAATACTGAAACCGACGGCATTGTTCCGTACTATAAAGTAATCGTCGTCGTCGTCAAGATCCAATAAAGGTGTCCAGGTTTCGGCGGCTAGATCGAATACCCAAAAATCATCCTGATTTTGACCGTTCGAAACTCCCGTACCTAGGTAAACCTTATCTCCTATAGTGAAAGTAGCCGCATCCCGTCTCTTGTTCCCGCCGAAGCCCACCAGCTCTGTCCAGGTGTTGATGGAAGGATTAAACTTCCAAAAATCCTTTTTATCGTTATCGCCATCGAAGCCGGTTCCTACATATCCGGAAGTTTCCGAACTGAAGGAGACGGCTCCTCTTCTTGCAGAACCCGCGAAAGGGGTTATCGAATCCCAGGTATTCGCCCCGACATTATATCTATAAAAATCGCCCAACTCGTTATCCCCGTCATAACCAAGACCTACATAACCGTTCCCATTTATAGTAAAGGCTACTGCCGAGCTTCTGGCAGGTCCGGAAAAACTGGCCAATTGGCTCCAGAAATTTCCTTCCATATCATAGCTCCAAACGTCCGTTAATCTATCGTCACCATCAAACCCCGTACCCATATATCCCTTATTACCTATCGTAAAGGCAAAAGCACCGCTTCTCGGTGTGCCGTCGAAAATCGAACGGTCGACCCAGTTACCGATATTATCATCGTCATCGTCATCTTTCGAACACGAAAACAGTCCTATTGATAAAGCGGCCAATAGCACGACCGTGCCCTTGAAAAAAGATTTTCCTATTATTTTGTTGTGTTGCATCTGTAATTGATTTATTAATTTAGTTTGTACTTCAATCCCATTGTTATATAAGCTGTTCCGTCCGGCTCAAAGTCATGGATTAACCGGTTCCCGTTATCCAAAACTTCAAGATCGCTCGTTTGTTGAAACCCTGCGCGGACCACAGTTGTAAAACCTGTTCCCATGTCGTAATTATGCTCCAGACCAAAATCGTTTCCATTGAAACGGAGCTTTGTATTGGCAAGCGCTCCGAGCCCTGGATAGATTACAGTATCCGAATTATTGGCGTATAGCCCGAACGGTCTGGCCCGTGCCCCAAGACTGTGTCTCTCGTTGAAACTGTACCTGATTCGTGTCTCGGGAAACCCGAGCATTAAGGTCCAATTATTGTTTCTATTATAGTTGAAGGAAAATGTAGGGTACCATCTTGGGATTCCGAACAGAGTCCCATATTCCGCACCGATAGCGAAACACAATAATGCATTCTCGTCTTTCCAAGTTTTTGAAATGGTGATATCGGCATTGGGTATAAAATCCTCTCCGTCGATAACATCCACGAAATTCGACGATAAGGTAGGTGAGATATGTGCAGCTACGGACCAACTTTCGAAGAATGAACGCTTATAGAAAAACATGGTCTGTACCGTATGGAATTTTTGAAAGTTGGATTCTTCGAAACCCGTTGACCGCCCAAAATACTGGAACTGGTAATCGTCATATTGCAGACCTATTCCGAACTTGTTAGACCTATTTTTTTTTGTTCCCTTCAAACCAATGCTATAAGTACGCAAATCCGTATCGCTTATATCCGAGACCAGGCTGTATTCAAAATCCCCGACCAACTGAAGTTTGGATTCTTGACCCTTGACCATGGTGCTCATTATTGATATCATCGGCAATAGGAAAAAATAGTTCTTCAACTCTTATTTTTTCCCAAAACTAATTTCAAGACCTCTTAAGGGGAAAAGAAATATACAGGGTTTGGATTTTTCCCTACCTATGGGCAATTTATCTCTACGAAACCTTGATAAAGTTTTGATAGATGTTTTTGTTGGATTGGTAGATGGATATCCATGGCCGGTATAAAATAGTTCCATATACGTCCGTATGCAGCTTATTTTGCTCTTTAATCTTTTTCGTTGCTTATGAAAAAAATAGTTATTGCCCTAGCGATGACCGCCTTTATCGCCGCATGTTCAATGGATGGGTCCGACTTTCCCTCCTTGGAGGTCGGTCAGGGTTTTACCGACTCGAACGTGAGGGTCTTGGTTCTGGACTCGTTTACAGTAAAGATGTCAACGTTCAAATTCGATAGTATCAACACCTCCAGCAGCGAAAGACTATTGGTAGGCAAGTACAAGGATGATTTTTTTGGGGAAGTGGAGTCCTCTGCATTTTTCGAACTCACCAGAGCCAATACCGAGAGCACAACGAACATCTACGATCTCCCCGAGGATGCTGAACTGGACAGTGTCGCTTTGATACTGGGCTATGACGGCTATTTCTATAACGACACTACAGCAGTCTCACAGATAAACGTGCATGTTATTCAGGAGGATGTAGAGCCTGAAGATAATATCTTCTATAATACGAGCACCTTAAAATTCGATTCGGTGCCACTTGTATCCAGAAATTATCTTCCGGAACCCTTCGACGAGGATTCGTTGCACATATCGGTCCCCTTTGAGTTCGGAGAGAACATATTCGATTTATTGCAGAATAACGACATCAACGATACCGACGAACTTCGGGACGTGTTCAAAGGATTCGCGTTGCGTCCAGGACCTCAGGACAATACCGCCGTTATCGGTTTTTCAAGGGGAAGCGATAATACCTACCTGCGTTTCTTTTATTCCGTTCCCGAGGAGTTCGAGGATGACGAGCTTAGCTTTGATTTGGTAATCGACCCTTTTCAAGTACTCCCGACCGCATTTAACAGTATAAGCAGCCAACCGGACGGCACCGACCTACAAGGCCTCACCGATCAGGAGATAGAGATTTCCTCCACTGATTCCAGAGACCTGGCGTATATCCAGTCTGGCACTGGCTATGCGGTCAAAGTAGAGTTTCCTTCCATTAAGAACATTTTCGATATACAAGGTAGTGGCACGCTGCTACAGGCGACCCTTCGGATTAAGCCGCTACGTACAAGTTATAATGAATTCACGACTCTTAGGGATTCCCTAGTGGTGAGTTTTTTGGACCGGAACAATCTTGCAGGGGCACAATTGCAGAACAGCAATGGGAGTATTTTTGGCAGGCTGGTCGGAGAGAACGAGGAGTTTTTGGACGTCACCTACGAGATACCTGTCGATCGCTATATCGATTTTAAGCTGAACGAGGTCAGGGAAGGCGACGATGCCTTGGTACTTTTTTTAAACGAATTCAATAGTAGCGTGAGCCGCGTAGTATTGCAAGGAGAGGAAAACAGGGATTTTGAGGCGAGTTTGGAACTAACCTATGCAATCTATGATGATGAATAAATTTTGGGCTACCATAAGTATAGCCTTATTCCCGATAATGGTCGTATCCCAGTTGAACAACTTGACTGGATCCCCCTACTCCCTTTTTGGTATAGGGGTTACGACCAATTCGAATATCGGAAAGAACAGCGCACTGGGTAAATTGGGATACGCCTTGAGCAGCGATTTCTTGATTAATAATGCCAATCCGGCATCCTATGGTACGTTGGGGGAGAACGGTTTTCTCTTTGACTTCGGTTTTTTAGGGGAACTGAGTTCTGTTTCCGACCGGATCAATGACGAGGCCCGTTTTGCCAGTAACTTTTCCAATATTGCACTAGCTTCCACAATCAGTCCCAAGTCCTCTTTCGGTCTATCGATTACCCCCTATACCAATGTGGGATATTCACTCTTGGGTATAGAAACCAATATCGAAGGCTCTTTCGACCGCTTTACGAGTAGTCTTTTCGGCTCGGGAGCACTCAATGATTTCCGTTTTTCCTATGGTCACTCGATAACCGATGAATTGCGACTTGGAGCTAATCTATCCTACCTTTTCGGGTCGGTTACCGAAAGGGAGCTCGTAAACGTTCGTTCTGGTTTCAATGTAAGTTCCCTAAATGTGGAGGAGCAAAGCTATTACCACGGATTTCGTTTTGGTCTTGGACTGCAATGTGAGATACATCCAAAACTGGCCCTGGGCTGGACGCTCAATCTACCTACGGATCTTTCCGGTAAACAGGATAGAATTGTAGGAAAGACATTGGACGGTTCCAGGGCTCCCGTCGAAAATGAGACGGATATGGATATTCCCAGTTTTAGCCTGCCTATGGAAGTCGGTACCGGTATCCTATTCAAGCCTAGCAATACGTTGAGCGTGAACTTGGATTATTCCATTCGCCTATGGAACGCCACGGAACAAGAGGATAACGTAGGCGAATTTATCAATCAAAATACGTTCGGGTTCGGAGCGGAGTATATCGCCGATCCGTCTTCTTACAAGTATTGGCAACGAATCAACTTTAGGGCGGGTTTCAATTATGATACCGGTTATTTGGAGGTTTCCGAAAACAGTATCGACTCTTATGGGATTACCGCTGGAATCGGTTTCCCCTTGGGCATCCGAACCAAATCCATGCTGAACATTGGATTTTCGCAGACCAATAGGGGATCTACCGAGGGAATCCTCGTCGAAGAGCGGGTAAATACATTGAACATCAATTTTAGCCTGAAGGATTTCTGGTTCCTGAAGCGAAAAATAGATTAAGCCATTTTATCTATGAATATGGAAAAAGCAACTACTAATACGGTTTCTTTCCTTAATCTGGGAAATTCCTCGATTGGTATAGTCTTTTTCGGATTTGGTCTATCGGAATTGAACACTACAGGGGTGTAAACGAGATTTGCCCTCTAACGAATTCAAAATATATGATACGCTACTTTATTGTCATCCTCTTTACTACCACAGCTTCCTTTGCACAAATGGGTGTTATGAACAATCCCAACGAGATAGAGATTGCAGGATTGGAATACGGATATATGCCCGATTTAGGGGGTACTGAAATACGAAATATAAGAGCTAACGTTAATCTGGCCAAGCCTATCGGTAAAAGTATTATAGGGTTGGGTCTGGGCTACCAAAACTTCGATTTTACGTTTAACGAGGCAACGAACGTGATAGATTTGGATTCCTATGAAAACATGCATGCCATAAGGGCGAACCTATCCTTTATACGTCCATTGGGTAACTCATGGACTTTCATTGCATCGGTTGGACCAACTTTGATGTCCAATTTCGGGGATGGTGTTTCTTCCGAGGATTTTGTATTCAACATTCTGGCAGGAGCCTCGAAACGCTGGGGGGATTTTGATAGAAACACGATGGTAATGATAGGTCTGCTGTATGGAACCCAGTTTGGTGAACCCAGGTTTTTACCGGCCCTATCCCTCCGTCAAAAGTTGAATGAACACTGGAGTTATTCCATCGGGCTTCCGATTACGTCCTTAAACTATCAAATCAATGACCGTCATCGTTTGGCACTGCTGGCATCCCCAGAAGGTCTTTTCGCGAACAACTCCGATGCCGTTGCGGTAGATGGCAATAGAATATTGACCGACACCAAGTTACAGTTCAATGGATTGAACACTAGGTTAGCCTATACCTTCCGCTTTGCGAAGTTCCTTGCCTTTTCGGCAGAGGGAGGTTTTATACCTGCAGCCACCTTGAAGGTCCTTGACAATGAAAACGAGGATATTTACGATTTGGAACCCGAAAGCGGAGCCTATTTTAGGGTAGGATTGAAACTTTTATTGAACAGGAAGCAACGAATAGAAACCATAAAAGAAAGAAACAATGAAGACTAACTATGTAGCATTGGCCCTATTTCTGATTCTAATACAATCGGTCAACGCCCAAAAGACTGACGCCGAGGAAATGGCCGCCTATCAAACAAAGACCATGACTGCAGAACTGAACCTTAGCGAAGAGCAAAAGCCAAAGGTGGCCGCCATCAATACTAAATATGCGGAAGAATCCGCCAATCTAATCAATGCCGATGGAAGCATGTTTGGAAAAATGGGCGATATGAAGGCCATCAACAAGAGAAAAAACGCAGAACTTGAGAAAGTACTTAATGAGCGACAAATGGAAAAATATGAAGATGACTTAGCCCCCAAAATGCGTAAACACATGCGTAAACACATGATGGGTTAAGATGAAGAAAACGATTGGAATCGCTATCGGTATCGGTATCCTTGTCTTGGGTGTACTTCTTTTTGTCCTGATGAAAAAAGGACCTAAAAAGCAAGAAGCAAAAGCCGAAACCGACCCGAAAAGCGTATCTGTAGAGACCCAAGCAGTTGAATTGAGGTCACTTCCCTATCGCCTAGAGGCAACCGGAACGCTGGAAGCCAAGGAAAAAATAGAACTTTTTAGCGAAGTTCAGGGTGTGCTGAATAGAACGAATACACCTTTCAAGGAAGGGAATTCATTTACAAAGGGACAGACAATCCTATACATCGATGCGAACGAGTTCAAGGCCCAATTAAAGGCGAACAAAAGTTCTCTTGTGAATCAAATTGCGGCCATGCTGCCCGATATGGAAATGGAATATCCCGAGGCTGCCGAAAAGTGGGAAGAATACCTCATCAGCTTCGATATAGAGGGTAATTTGGAGGCGTTACCAGCTTTCCAGTCCGAAGCGGAACGACTGTTCGTCATAGGCAAGAATATAACACAGACCTACTACAATACCTCGAACTTACAGGAACGTCTATTTAAATACTATATAAGAGCACCATTTACAGGTGTTGTATCGGAAGCCAATGTCAATGCAGGTGCGCTGGTGCGAAGTGGGCAAAAATTAGGTTCCTTCGTAGATCCCTCTGTATTTGAGCTGCGCCTATCCGTACCCGCTTCGGAGAACGATTTTTTAAACAAGGGCCAAAAGGTCCTTTTGAAAACACTGGGTTCGGAAACCGAATTGACCGGTAAGGTAGAGCGTATCAACCCCATTATAGACCAGAATACCCAGACCATTGAAATTTTCGTCGAGGTTACCGGAAACAATCTGAAGGACGGTCAATATTTAAAGGCCCTCATTGCAGGAAAGGAAATTGAGGAGGTTTTTACCATTAGTAGCGACCTTTTGACCGTAAACGGTAGTGTGTATGTCGTAAAGGATGGCGTATTGTCGCTTCAAGAAGTAACCCCTGTTAATTATGTAGGGGACAGTGTGGTCGTGAGGGGTTTAAAAGATGGGCAGTCTTTGATTACCAAATCGCTGGCAAACGCCTATCCTGGGATGCCGGTTACGCAAGAAGAGAGATAGAATGAAAAACTTTATCGCCCATTTTGTCAAATATCCGGTTGCCGTTAACATCTTTATCATAGGGTTTTTGATTTTTGGGTATCTGGGGTACCGCCAAATGAATTCCTCTTTCTTTCCGCTGGCAGATCCAACCTTGATCAATATCTCGGTCAATTATCCAGGTGCTTCTCCCGAAGAGGTCGAAGAGGGCGTAGTTGAGAAGATAGAACGAAACCTGAAAGGTATCCAAGGTATTGATAGGGTAACGTCCATATCCAACGAAAATACAGGTACGATTACGGTTGAGATGGTTACCGATTTCGACATTGATGTTCTTTTGGATGATGTGAAGAATGCAGTGGATAGGATTCCTTCATTTCCCGTCGGTATCGAACCACCGGTAGTGGAAAAAGTGGACCCAGCGAGGGAATCCATCGTTTTCGTGGTTACCGGGGAGGACATTCCCCTTCACATCCTTAAAGAAACCGCTCAGGATATCGAGGACGAGCTGCTGCGTATTGATGGCATTTCCCAAATCGAGATAACCGGTTTTCCTGAGGAGGAAATCGAAATTGCGGTCACCGAGGACATGTTGCGCAATTATGACCTAACATTTGAGGAGGTCTCAAGGGCGGTCGCCAATTCCAATATCCTCATTACCGGCGGATCCATAAAAACGACAAAAGAGGAGTACCTGATCCGTGCCGATAACAAGGATTATTACGCCCGTGGCTTGCAGGATATTGTTTTAAAATCGAATACCATTGGCGGAAAGGTATACTTAAGGGACGTAGCCAACATACGGAACACCTTTAGTGAGACTACCAATCAATTGTTCCTAAACGGAGAGCGCGCCATAAACATTTCCATTACCAACACCAATAGCGAGGACCTTATCGGAAGTGCCGACACGGTAAAGGAATATATTGAAGAATTCAATGATAGCCACGACAACATGCGCTTGGAAATCACGACCGATTCTTCCGAGGCGATACAGGGTAGAATTTCATTATTGCTTGAAAATGCTATCGTAGGCATGATTCTCGTACTCATTCTGCTATCATTTTTTCTAAGGCCAGGTGTAGCATTTTGGGTGGCTTTTGGCCTGCCCATTTCCTTTTTTGGCATGTTCATCATCTTACCCTATATGGGGATTACACTGAATATGTTGTCGATGTTCGGTATGATCTTGGTTATCGGGATCCTGGTCGATGACGGTATCGTCATTGCGGAGAATATCTATGCACGTTCTGAAAAAGGGGATTCCCCGGTCAAAGCTGCTGTAATGGGCACGATGGATGTATTGACCCCGATACTTTCTGCCATAGCGACCACCATCCTTGCATTTTCCATATTTTTCTTTTTAGACGGACAAATAGGGGCGTTCTTTGGTGACATCGCAGTAGTGGTCAGCCTGACACTTGCAGTTTCCCTAATAGAGGCACTCCTGATCCTTCCTGCGCATTTGGCGCACTCCAAAGACCTATCGGACTCCTCCAAAACCTATAAGCTCAATGAATATGGAGATAAGGCCATGAACTATATGAGGGACAAGATTTATAGCCCTGCCTTTCAGTTCAGTTTAAAACATAAATTTTTATCCTTTGCAATCATACTCTTTCTTTTCTTGCTCACCATAGGCGGTTTTGCCGGTGGTATCATCAAAACCGCATTTTTCCCCACCAATGCCAGTGACCAGATACGTATAAGCCTGAACACCCCTCAGGGAACAGCCGAACAAGTAACCGATTCCCTAGCACGCTATATCGAAAATGCCGTTTGGGAGGTAAACAACGAACTTGGTGATAATCTGGAGGGCAGTGCCCATATCTCCAATACGGTACGAAAGATTGGCCCGGGCAGTGCCACCGGGAGTATTACGGTAAACCTTTCCCCGAGCGAAACAAGGGAAATGGGTTCTCCTGAGATTTCAGACAAGATACGCACCAAGGTAGGTAGTTTGCCACAGCTGGAAAAACTGAGTTTTAATTCGGGAGCGAACGTTGGCGGTAGCCCGATTTCGATTTCCTTGCGGGGCGATATACGGGAAAATCTAGACAATGCCAAGGAGATGGTCTACAACGAGCTACGAAAAAATCCCGGTGTCAAGGACATTGTGGATACCAGTCCCGAAGGAATCAAGGAAATGCGCCTATCCCTTAAACCAAATGCCGAATTGCTCGGACTTACACTGAACGATGTCATGGCACAGGTCAGGAACGCCTTCTTCGGCAAGGAAGTACAACGTGTGCAGCGCGGACAGGACGAAGTAAAAATATGGGTGCGCTACGCCAGGACCGATCGTTCCACGGTACAGAGCATCAACGACATACAAATAAGTACTTCAGAGGGCCGAATACCCTTATCGGAAATCGCTACCTATACCATTGAACGTGGCGAAGTGGCGATCAATCATACCGATGGGATACGTGAGATAACCGTCGAGGCCGATATTGCGGGAAAAGATGTCAATGCCGCGGCCATTATGGCAAACCTTACCGGTCCTTTTGCGGAGACTGTACAAAACAAGTATCCTGAAATCCAGGTCAGTGCGGAAGGCCAAAATCGGGAAACTAACAAGATTGTCGGTTCCGCTGTAGCGGTAATTCCAGCCGCTATATTCCTGATTTATGTGGTCATTGTCTTTGCGTTCCGTTCGTACAGTCAACCTTTTATCTTACTGGCGCTGATACCATTCACCATTATTGGAGTTGCTTGGGGCCATTGGCTGCATGGTTTCCCCATTAATGTACTGTCTTTTCTTGGAATTGTTGGTCTTGTCGGAATCGTGGTCAACGACGGGTTGGTCTTCACCGGCAAGTTCAACGGGTATTTAAAAGAAGGACTCCCTTTTGAGGAGGCGCTTTACGAGACCGGTCGGTCTCGCTTCAGGGCCATTTTCCTCACATCGGTGACTACCATAGCTGGTCTGGCACCCTTACTTCTGGAAAAAAGCCTACAAGCCCAATTCTTGATACCAATGGCTATTTCTATTGCCTACGGTATAGCAATTGCCACGGTACTCACCCTTTTTATGCTACCGATGTTCCTTTCCTTTTCCAATAGTGTAAAGGTAAGGGTGAAACAGCTTTTTACAGGTGAAAGACCTCCAAGAGAGTCCGTAGAACGTGCCATTAAAGAAAAAGAAGTGGAACATGAAACATTTTAAACATGCTATTTTTTTTATCCTCTTTTGCCCTATGACGTCCCTACTGGCGCAAGAGGTATTTACTTTGGAAGAATCCATAGCGTTTGCCATGGACAAAAATTATGATTTGCGAATCGCCAGAAACAATACGGTACTAGCCAAGACAGAAACTGAATTACTGAACAGTGGCTTTTTGCCCCGTGTCAGTGCCACTGGTGGTGTCAGCTACTCGGATGAAAACCAGAGTGTCGTATTCGCCGATGGGAATGCCACATCGATCGATGGTGCCATTACCGAATCATATAATGCCTCGATTACCGCAGAATATACGCTGTTCGATGGTCTTGAACGAAAATTTACCAACGATAGGCGAGCGGAAAATCTAATGTTGAGCGAACTACAGGAAAGACAACAAATAGAAAACACCATCATCGACATCTATGAAAGTTATTTTAACGTTGCGTTTCAGAGACAAGTAGTCGAGAATTTAAAAATCAACATCCAGAATTCTACGGACAGACTAACACGTGCGCAAAAGGCCTTGAAATACGGTCAGGGTACAACACTCGACGAACTTAACGCACAAGTGGACCTGAACAACGATAGCATAAATTATACCAATGCGGTAAGGGACCTCAACAACCTGAAACGCAACTTTAACCTAGTGGTAGGAAGGGAAGTGACTTCAGGTTTCGTTGCCGACACGACGGTCAATTTTTCACCACCAATACAAGAGGAAACGATTCTCGAGTCGGCCAAGACAAACAATATTCAATTGATTTTGGCCAATCAGAATATCTTATTGAGCGAACTCGATATAAAGATAAACAAAGCAAAATTTCTGCCCAAAATAAATGGTAGCGGATCATACCGATGGAACGAGAGTCAAAATCCCCCTACCTCCTTTGCGTTGGCCAATGAGTCTTCCGGGATTAATTTGGGGTTAACCATGTCCTGGAACCTATTCGATGGAGGCGCGAACACCATTCGGATAAAAACGGCAAAAATTACCAGACAGAATAGGGAAATCGAACTGGAAAGGATAAGCGAACAAGTACGCACCGAGGTCTTGAATGCGTATGAGACCTATTCTATCGCACACTATACCTTGGCCGCTGAAAGCAAAAACGTAAGTACCAATGAGTTGAATTTTCAACGCACCCAAAAACAATATAGTCTAGGACAGATTACCACTGTAGAATTTAGGCAGGCGCAAATAAACCTCTTTAATGCCCTGAACAACTATGCAAGGGCCAAATACGATCTCAAGATTGCCGAATTAAACCTGAAACAATTGGGTGGGCTATTACTGTTGTAATTTTTTTGCAGCTATTGTCCGCTGAATAAATCGGCCGGTTGAAAGACCCGATGGGAAAAATTGGGAGAGTCCTATAAATCGTTGGTTTTATAACACTTGGACTAAATGTCTATCCGATTTAATAACTTAATTCTGTAAAAGCCATTTGTAGATGCCATCCATAAACTCATGGCACTTATAGCCTTCGACTCCTTTCCATTCTGTCATGTAGAGGGAACACATGGCATCGCCCAGTACGACAATCCTAGATTCGTTCTGCAGATTTTTGTGGACCCCAAAGGCTTCATCGGTCTGATTATTGAAAGCGAAGGGTGTGCCACCCTCAATGGAACGTCCCAACTCGTAAGTGATATTTAGTTCCCGGGGAGTGATGACACCTTTTTTCGTATATCCCCCCACTAGGGTATCCCGGCTTTGGGCACCATATTGCATACCATGATTCTCTATGATTTCATTGACATTGGTCTTTCCAAGGTCGGTCCAATAATCGGCTTCCATCACCAAAAGCATGGAACCTCCTTTATTCAAATATTTTTTGATGTTCTTCACTTCTTTTTTGGAGTAAGGCAGGGATGGAACATGTAAGACGAGAAGGTTTCCTCGTTTTAGGTCATTGTAGGTAATTCTATCTTTAAGAAATACCACCTTCGCATTATTTGGCTTCAGTGTTTTGGAAAGTTCTTCATTTATGTACTGAATCCGGGTACTGTCCGGAAAACCTATATTCGGGACAGGTTGTTTCGGGTCGTTCCACATGCGCTGGCCATGGGCCAGATCCATAAGTACGATTTTTTCCTCTTTTTGTCCCCTTAATGGCATTATGCAGAATATTGCTATTAGACATATAATGGATATTGTTTTCATTTTCTTTTTGTTCAAAAGTTCAATTATTGTTTTTGCTTTGGCTTCTCGATGTCGATGAACCCTTGGTGTACCCCAACAGCCTCGGCGATTTTATAGATGACCTGGTTTCCGTTGGAACCATTTGACATTGCGACCAAACCTGATTTTCTTTTTGGGTTGAATACGGCAAGCGTCCGTTCGCCCATATTGGCACCCGTATGGCCGATAACCGTTTCGTCTTCGAAAGCATACACATACCATCCAAGGCCAAAACCAAGTTGATTTGGACATGCTTCTGGAACGGTGGCCGATTCCAAGCACCTTTCTTTTTGGTTTAGAGATATCTCAAATTGTTCCTTTCTTAAATCCTTACTCACCTGATCCCCATTCATTATTCCCAAAATAAATTTTGCGTAATCAACGGTCGTTGTGCGCAGGCCACCGGCCCCAAATGCCTTTTCCACGGGAAAGGGTTGCATCCATTTGGCCTCTGGGAAATAAGGCCACGCCAGTCTTCCCTTATACCAGTCTTGGTCTTCCATAGCGGAGTTTTCCATGTTTTCAGGGCGAAACAGGACTTCATTGGCAAGCGTGTTGAAAGAACGCCCCAGTTTTTTTTCCAAAAACCTGACCAAATATTGCAGCCCTTCTCCTGAGTACCCCATCTCAAGACCGGGATCCCGTTCAAACCGAAGTATGCCACCGGTCATCCTTCTCCAATTCTTAAAACCTGTCTGGTGGGTCAATACATGTCGGGGGGTCAGTAGTTGGGCACGGGGGTCATCCTCAATATCGGGATCGAGCCAATATGCTGCCATAGGTTCATCCAATAATACCTTGCCCATTGTGGCCAATCGAAGGAAAATTTCCGCTGTCAGTGGTTTGGCAATTGAGGCACTTAAGTACAACGTACTGTCCGTAGCCTTGGTGTCCGCATTTTGAAGACCATAAACATTCGACCAAACGATTTCCCCTTCTTCGATGACCGAAACCGCAATACTGGGTACGTCTTGCTCGTCCATCCATTTTGGGATGTCCTTTGATAGTTTTTCGAACTTTTCATTTGTAGCACCCGTATTTTGGTTGGCTCCATTATTTTTCTTTTTGTCAATACAGCCCAGAATGGTGAACAGTGAAAGGATTAAAGGTGTGATTTTATGCATATGAGTTTTTAATTAGCGTATAAAAGAAATTTAGAAGGTCCGATTCTTGATTTTTGGCTTTAAAATCCATGTTTTCAATGGTAGAATAAATAGAAAATAGATGTAACAGGTTCAACTTTTATTTATCTTTTAAGTATGAAAGGCAAGCTAGCTTATATATGTTTTTTACCATGACCAATTTCCGACCATTTTCTGTTCATTTTATATTTGAAATGACAAGACATTAAAAATCAATTGAATGGAGCCATCCGATAGTGCCCTTTTAGAAAAAGTCAAAAGGAAGATTGCGGCAGAAGCCAACCTTGTGGAAATGAGGAAATGGTCGCAGAAAGACTTTGAATTTCTATCTTTTTTTATCGAGGAGAAAACGGGTTGTAGATTGAGCGTCTCCACTTTAAAAAGAATTTGGTCCAATGATTATCGACGTCTCCCCCACATATCTACTTTGAATGCCCTCTCGACAGCGGCATTTGATAAAAACTGGCAGAACCTTAAATCCGCATCCATTACAAATCGAAATGCAAAAAAAGTCCGCTCATTCAAAGTCCGCTCAGTTGGTCAAAAAAAGAGTTATCGAAAAATAGCCATCGGGTTGTTGTTGGTGATTCCAATAGTCTTGATTCTAATCGGTGCCGCAACGGTAATTCAAAAAGGGCAGCCAAAGAGGACTGAAGTCACCGAGGTCTCCTTTGGCCATACAAAGACCCTCGAAAACCAATTGCCGAATACCGTGGTATTCCAATATGATATCGAAGCAATCGATGCCGATCGTTTTTTCCTTCAACAAAGTTGGGATAGGTCAAGGAGAGTGGAAATTTTCAAGGGAAATAGGGAACAGACCGATATTTACTACATTCCCGGTTACTTCACCGCAAAACTTATCGCCGATGAAGAAGTTATAAAGGAAATGCCCGTGCATGTGACCTACGAGAATTGGTTTATTGCGGCAAGGCAACCCATGTCCAACATCGTGACCTTCGACAAATACCTATGGTTAAGAAAGAATTATTTGGGTATTGATACAGAAACCTTAGGGAGTAAGGGTATTGATGTGAACAGGGACTTTCAATTGGCCTATTACCATGTAAAGGATTTTGATGTCGATGGGGATAATCTAACTTACAAGGCTTCATTTAAGATGGATCCACTGGAGAATGTAGACTGTCCTATAATAAACATCCACCTTCAAGGAGCCTATGGGTACTATTGGATCATGATAGGAAACAAAGGCTGCGGCAGCGAACTCTCCCAAAGAGTAGGAGACAAATCGTACGATGGGAGGACCCAAGACCTTACCAAGTTGACCACCAACATCTACCAATGGAATGAGTTTGAAATCCGAACCACGAACAAAAACGTTCACATATTATTGAACGGCTCTGAAGTATTTTCTACTTCGTATAAGACTTCCATTGACGGAATCATGGAAATAAGCTACTTCTTCAATGGAATGGGACTGATAGATAACGTAGAACTCAGGGATGGACAAGGAGAAATCAAATTTTCCGATGAATTTCAAATATACCATGAACACGTTCCATAAACTGTCCAGTTTTTAAGACGGATTGGGAAATACAGGGGAGTCTTATTAATTGTTAGTTTTAACGGCACTAAAGTTTTTTATTCAATGTATGTATAGAACTGGTCTATTAGAATAGATGAAAATATTCTATAAGATTGTATATGACGGATTGCAATTTTTCTTCCTTTACAATCAATTGAATGAATTTGTGATTTGTGATTATCATCAGCTTGCTTTGATTCTGATACTATAAAATCTCGAAGTGGATCATTGGCTTTATAGTTATCTATTACATAAACCATAACGGAGTTCAGTTCAGGTATTATAGTGATTACTTTTGTTATTGGAGGATAACTGCAATGAAATATGAAACATTCCGTACTGAGATTTTTGGGAATCCATACTGGTTAACATAGTCGTAATTGTCCCTTGCAACTGTGTGTTTGATTGACAATGTTGCAACTTATCCAAAGGGAAAATTGCGCATCTTCTCTTTTCCTTTTTCCAACAATAAATATCCTAATATGGGACTATCTTTTTAGGGCCTAAAGTATCTATAAAATTAGTGCTCAGATTTTTTTCCTTTGCGTTAACAAGTAATATAGGTTTAATAAATCAGATTAATTCTACGACCCTATCGATACTATAGAACTAAAACGCAAAACCCAACCCAAACTGAACGGATGCCAGATTGTCTTCCAAAGCGATGGAACGGTATCCTGCATACAATATCAATCCGTTGTTAAAAACATAAGATACTCTCTGAGAAAGGTAAAAACCGCCGTCTCCTCCATCGTTCAAGGGTATCGCATAACCAATGTCCGGCCCAACGCACAGATTTTTTAGAAGCCTGAATCTGATACTTGCGGCCAGAGGGATAAACTGTAGGTCGTCATTGTCGATTTCTATACCTGCAACGGTTTCGGCCTTACCGAGAAAATTTGAAAATCCCGTTGTCGCACCTTCAAAAATCCTTCTTGTAATAGTGCATGTAATAGATATCCAGACCGAGAATGCTACTATAGCTGTCGCTAAGCCACCCAGGGTTACACCGTCGTGAACGCCCAATCCCATAAATTCTCTTTTTGTGTTAACATCCTGTGCCGTGCTGACTTGCATGTATGATAAGGCAATTAGTAGAAATAGATTGTGTTTTTTTATCTGTTGTTTAGTTATGGTTAAAAGTGTAGAAACAAGTCCTTAAAGACGATACCTATACGCAGATTGCTTACCGACTGGCTGTAATCCACCAAATCTTCCGAATAGCCGCCAAAATATTGTACATACACAAACTGGTTGCTGCTTTTTGAAATTTTAAAACTTATGCAGGCCTTTACGTGGCCCTGTATTTTTTCGTCATAGGCGGGCTGTACATCTAAATCAAAATAGACATCGCTGCCTACTCTGTAGGTTGCTCCAAAATTGAAATACCCGCGATAGGAGGTAATGTCTTCATTGTCTTCCATATCGCCCACGGGCAGCCAGGCCTTTGCACGGATGTGCAGTTTCTCACCCATCGGTTTGGCATAGCTCAGCGAGAAAAAATTCCAGCTTCGGTTATTCTCACCATCGCGACCGTTGCTCTCGTGCTCAAAGGCGAAATAAAGTCCGTAGTCGAGACCCTCTTCATTGAAAAACAACTTCGCCAGACCTAGGGCGGGATTGTAATTGGTTTCCCGAAAGGGGAAGGATTCCTTATAAATATCCCAAAAGGCCTTTTGCCGATAGGTAATAAACGGGAACGTCTCCCAGGGCAGTTCGAGATTGGTGAGGCGCTGTTTGAAGCCTATTTCAAATTTGGCATCGCTGCCGTCCGAGGTAAACGCATCGCTGCCCGTAGTCGTACCGGTGATGAAATAATTATCCCCGAACATTGTGAAAGCGGGCAGGCTGCGGATGTACTTTTTAAAATTGGTGCTGTCTATCCCCTGTACCATCTTATTTTCGGAAACTACGGCGATGGTATCGTTCTGGGCATAGGCCAAAGGGATGAAAGACATTAAAAAAGTGAGCAGAACAATATTGCTCATTGTTGTTTTTTGTAACTCCATATAGCGAAAGTGTTGAAAATAATTGCCAGTGAAATGGTATAGATGAACTCCCATTTTACGTCCATAAATCCGCTACCCTTGAGCAGTACCTTTCGGGTCACCGAAATGAAGTGTGCCAACGGATTGGGAATGGTCAGTTTCTGGGCCCAAACGGGCATACTCTCAATAGGAGTAAACAGGCCGCACATCAAGATAAAAATCATCACAAAAAAGAAAGCGACAAAAATGGCCTGCTGCTGGGTCTCGGCAAAGTTGGAAATCAAAAGGCCCAGGCCCAGAACACAAATGATGTTGATAATACCGTAGCCAAAGACTAGGAACATGCTGCCCCGAATCGGGATGCCAAAAACAATCTTGCTGGTTATCAGTCCCATTGTAAGCAATACCAGCCCTACGCAGAGAAACGGCACCAGCTTGCCCAGAATGAACTCCCATTTTTTGATAGGGGTGACATTGATTTGTTCAATGGTGCCTACCTCCCTTTCCTTCACTACGTTCATTGCCGAAAGGATGATGACGAGCAATGCGGTAAGCTCCGCCAAGATGCCCGGTGCCATAAAATGGGGGTATTTGAGCTCCGGATTGTACCAATTGTTGGAAACGATGGTCGCAGATTGCCGCCCATTGGTCGTGGAAAGCAGTCGCGGCTCATCGATCAAAATATCCTGGTTGACATCGGCAATCAATGAGGACAGATAGCCAGAGCCCACCGTAGCCTGCTGCCCATTGATGGCATTGACCAGCATTTGCATCTGGGGCGCCTCGCCACGGTAAAATCGTTGTTCAAAATCTTTGGGAATTTCCAGAATGACATCGGCATCGCCGGATTGCATATAGGCAAAGGCCGCATCTTGGTCAAAGGTCGTGGCCAGCAGCGTAAACCAATCGTTTGCATTTACCTTGTTCGTAATCGTGCGCGAGATTTCAGACTGGTCCTTATCGACTATAACCACTTGTACATCCTTGACTTCGTTGGATGCGGCACTGGCCAGCACGATAAGCTGTATGATAGGCAGTACCGTCATCATCAACAAGATGGTCTTGTCTCTGACAATTTGCCTGAACTCCTTTTGTATGAGATAGCGTATTCGATGCATTTACCTATTTCTAATGGGTCTTTATATTCACATTTTTCCGTTTTGCGGTCTGCCGAAAAGCAGGCGCGAAACATTTGCTGCGCGGTCAAATCGGCACAATTTTTATTTCACTCTAGCCGTATCTTAAAATTCCGCCAGGTCAATACCAGAAAGACCAGGGTCATCAACAGTAGTACGCCCACTTCAAAAAGAAGGAAGTCCATACCCACACCGCGCAACATTATCCCTTTCAAAATATCGATAAAATATTTTGCAGGGATGATATGCCCTATCCACTGTAACACCTGCGGCATACTGGACATCGGGAATATGAAGCCCGACAAAATAAGCGAGGGCATCATCAGGCTCATCAGCGAGGTCATCATCGCCTTTTGTTGGGTATCCGATTTGGTGGAAATCAAGGTTCCTAGCGAAAGTGCCGTAATCACGTACAGCAAGCACATTAGCATTAATAATCCAAAACTGCCCAGAACCGGTACCCCGAATACGATGTTCCCTATCAGTACGACCAGTACAGCGATGCCGAAGGATAATAGCGCGTAGGGCGTAACCTTGCCCAAAATGATAATAACCGGTGGTAAAGGCGATACCAGAAGTACTTCCATCGTACCTTTTTCATTTTCCTTGGCGATGGTGAGCGAGGTGAGCATTGCACAGATTATCAATAAAATAAGGGCAATGGTACCGGGCACAAAATTATAAGAACTTACCAATTGCGGATTATACATCATCTGGGTCGATAGTTGTATTTGATAGGGCGTTCCGCCTTGGACAGACCTCTCGGTCTTGAAGGTATTCACCATCTGGGTGACGTACTGTACCAGCGTATTCGCATTGTTCGGGTCGCTACCATCGGTAATTACCTGTATTTGCGGATTGGCACCGGCATAGAAATCTTCGGAAAAATTTTCGGGGATGGCCACCACGATTTTTGAAGCGCCCGCTTTAAAACCGTCCTCCATTTCCTTTTCGGAAAGAAGCCTATTGTTGACCATAAAATGGCCCGAACTTTGAATGTGGTCGATGAGCTGATTACTGGTCACGTCTTTGGCATAGTCGAGCACATCGATTTTCGTATCGTTGAACTCGTTGGTCACCGCAAAGCCGAAAATCAGCACCTGTGCAATAGGCATTCCAAAAAGGATGAGCAACGTGCGCTTATCCCGTAGAATGTGGTAGAACTCTTTTTTTACAAATGCCTTGAAGACCTTGAACATCGCGGTGTTATATAATGAACTTCAAACGGATACTTTTGGAAGGCTCCTGCAACTGCACGGCACATTTACTAAAACTGGGCTTCCCCATTTTGGTCATATTCGACGCGCCTACGGGTTCTTTGGGCATCCCGATAAAATTCGTCTCGATTTCACCATCCTTATTCTCATCCTGAAAAACGGCAATAGCATATTTCCCGTTAGGAATATTTTCAAACGTGTAGGTGGCCGAGGTGTCAAAAGTGCTTACGATGCCCTTTTTAAAGGCTTTATCGACTTCTTTCGGGAAACCTTCCTCTCGGTCAAAAAGCATAAAGACGATTTGGCCTTTTTGCTTCTCAATGCCATTGACGGTTACGGTTATGGAACCGTTTTCCACTGGATTTTTCTCGGGTTTTGAGGCAAAGCTTGATAAGCCTGTTGCTATTAAGAATAGTACAATTGTCTTTTTCATCATAAGGTATTTAGGAATTCTTCTTTTCTCGTTTGGCATCTTTTCGCTTTTTACGTTCAAACGCCTTTTTGTAGACCCTGAAGTCACTACGACTAAAGGGACAGACCTTTAAACATACCCCGCAACCGTAATTTTTATGGAAATATGGGTAGCATAATTTGTTGTCTACGTGCGTAAGCGCGCCGCCTTCCCGCTGTATGGCCTTTTCGTATAACGCCTTTGGCGGGCACTTCTTGATGCACCGCCCGCACATATCACAAAAATTGCGTATCCATTGATGTGGATTGTTTTCCTTATCGGCGAAAGGTAGATTTTCGATACTGGTCATCACGGCCGCCAGGCGTACCCTGGGCCCCAATTTTTCGGTAAGCAGTACCCCATTTCGCCCTACGTAGCCCAGACCGGCATCCTGTGCCACAGGCGGCAAGATAATATTGCCCCTGACGGAATGGGAAGCGTGGGCGCCATACTTTTTAAGCCTTAGAAAACGCGCCAATTTATTGGCCGTGCCACCTACATCTTTATAGGTCTCTTGTATCATCACCTCGGTGTTCATACTCGGGGCTTCCATAATGCGCTGTTCGTTCATCTCCTGCGCCAGTACAACGACATTGTCGTACTTTACCGCTGTATGGTCAAAAATATAATCGGGATTTAATTTTGTATAGCCTATCATACTCACTTTATGTGCTTTACAAAAGGTCTCAATATCGGCAAGCAGGGTCGGGCTGGCTATGGTTCTCGGTTTTTTCGGGTCCATTGCCAAAGATTTGGTCATATGAAAATTACCGAACATTGATTGTGCTATCATCGGCAACACTTTAAAGAAAAATGTCTTTTTCTCGGTGCTTTCTTCGGGAATGTTCATACCGCCGGCCGCTAAAAAGTCAAAACTTTTACGTGCATACGGCCCTGGTTGTACAAAGCCCGATTTGCCCTTAAGTCTTTTTTCTAAAACCTCAAGTTGCCCCATCAATTTTTTACTGAACCACTGTATCATACGTATCGCTTTTAGTTTCTGACCAATTTTAAAAATACCTCGTCCATCGTTTCGGTGTTGAACTGTTCCTTCAATTTATCGGGCGTGTCCAGCGCCTCGATTTTTCCATCGACCATAATGGATACACGGTCACAATACTCGGCCTCGTCCATATAATGGGTGGTCACAAAAATCGTCCTGCCCTTTTTTGCGGCTTCATAAATGGCTTCCCAAAATTGCCTGCGTACTTGTGGGTCTACACCGCCCGTGGGTTCGTCCATAAATACGATGGCCGGGTCGTGCACCATTGAGATGGCAAAGGCCAGGCGCTGTTTCCAGCCCAAGGGTAGGGCGCCCACCACTTTTTTAGCAACATCCTTCAAGTTCAGCTCTTCTAAAATTTCAGCCGTTTTTTCTTGGATACGCTTTCGCGAAAGCCCATAAATGCCCCCATAAAATTCAATGTTCTGGTTGACGGATAAATCTTCGTACAGACTAAACTTTTGTGACATATACCCGATGCGCTCCTTGATTTTGTCCGTCTCGTTGATAACGTCCAGTCCCGCTACGGTGCCGTTGCCCGAGGTGGGTTTGCTCAGCCCGTTGAGCATTTTCATTGCTGTGGTCTTGCCGGCACCGTTCGCCCCCAAAAAACCGAATATCTCGCCCTTGTACACGTCGAACGTGATGGCATCCACGGCCGTGAAATCGCCAAATTTCTTGGTCAAATCCTGAACCTCTATGACTTTTTCATTAGTCATTTACCTAGTTTTTTTTGCTTTGAGCTTTCATATTCAGTCGGTTTTAGTGGGTACCTCAGGTTTTTTGGATAAATCCAAAAAGATATCCTCTACGGTGGCTTCAATTTTTTTTACTTCTTCGACGGGAATGTTTTCCAATTTAATGTGCTGCCCGATATTCTTTATTTCCATCGGTTCTTTGGTAATCAAGTGGATGTATTCGCCAAAGGGCAAGGCGCTCTCGGTGTAGTCTTGTTTTCTGAGAAAGAGCAGGGTCTCATAAATGTCGTTTGTTTTGATGGCGTACAGCGGTTTTTTAAAATCAGCTATCATTTTTTCGGGTGCGTCGATGGATAGAATCTTTCCTTCTTGTATCAGCGCAATCCTGTCGCACAGACTAGCTTCGTCCATATAGGGCGTACTCACTAAAATGGCGATGTTCTTTTCCTTAAGGCTCTTGAGCATATCCCAAAATTCCTTCCGGCTTACGGCATCGACACCCGTAGTAGGTTCATCCAAAAAAAGGACTTCCGGCTTATGAATCAGGGCGCAGCACAGGGCCAGTTTTTGCTTCATCCCGCCGGAAAGATTGCCCGCCAAACGGTCTTTAAAGGGTTCTATCTGTACGTAGATATCCTTGACCAAATCGTAATTCTCCTCAATCGTGGTGCCGAAAATAGTCGCGAAAAACGAGAGGTTTTCCTCGACGCTCAAATCCTGATACAGTGAAAATCGCCCGGGCATATAGCCCACTCGTTTGCGTATCTCTTTGTACGCTTTGACCACATCGTGGCCCACTACCGTGGCGTTTCCTTCATCTGCCAGCAACAGGGTAGTCAAAATCCTGAACAATGTGGATTTACCGGCACCATCGGGACCGATGAGTCCAAAAAGTTCGCCATCGGCCACCTCAAAACTTATGTTTTCAAGGGCCCTGATATCGCCATAGGATTTTGATATGTTATCGATGTATATTGCCGCCATTAGTTCGTAGTGGGTTTTTGGAACACGACCTCGCCCGGCATTCCTATTTTGAGATAGCCGTCGTTCGGTACGCTTACTTCAATGGCATAGACCAGATTCACACGCTCTTCTTTGGTCTCTATGGTCTTTGGGGTAAATTCCGCCTCACTGGCAATCCAGGTCACGGTACCGTTCAGTTCCTTATAACTGTCCTCGCCCTCATCGACCAGCACGGTTACCCTGTCGTTAAGTTTGACGTTCTGCAAGATAGTGGCACTGGTGTAAGCTTTTAGTTTTAGCGTATCGAGGTTGGCGACTTTGTACAGGGGCGACCCGTTGCTTACAAGTTCGCTGGGCTCTGCAAAAGTGGTCAGTATTGTACCGCTGAGCGGATTGATAATCTTACAGTCTTTGATTTGCTTTTCGATAAGCTGTATCTGCGCTTTTAAGGGTTCTTCTTCGGAAAGGACGCCCCGATTGGCCACGCCTACGCTGCGTCTAGCGGATGCAATCTGCTGTTGTACCACCCCGATACGGCCCTCGTAATCGTCCAATTGTTTTTGGGTCGCCGCTTTCTGCGCAAAAAGTCGCTGGGTACGGTCGCGCTCCCGTTGCAGGTTTTTTAAATCTTCCTGAAGGATGGCAATTTCCGGACCGGCCTCCTGGGTGCGCAGGTTCAGGGCGTTCAACTGAGCCTTTAGCCTGACTTTTTCCAGATAGCGCTGGGTGGTATCTATCAAACCCAATTGCTGACCGGCTTCAACGCGGTCACCTTCTTCTATACCGAATTTCAGAAGCTCCCCGTTGCCCTTTGCGCTCACGGTCACGGTGGTGGCCTCAAAATTTCCGTAGGCATCAGATTTTGAATCGTCCCCACAGGATGCTATGACTAAACTGAGGCTGAGAAAAAGAAGATTGTAGAGGTAGTTCATATCCGTGAAAAAAGGCACTTGCGGTCGGTGCAAAAGAGTTTTTGATTTTTTTATGGATGCTTTCATTTTCATGAAGTTAAAGCTGCCCGATAAGGGTCAGGTAGTTGATTTTTGTTTGAAGCAATTCGATACGGTTGAGTTCCAGTTGCTGTTCTGCATTGATTTTTGCATTGAGCTGGGTAATGTACTCGCTGGAATTGATAATCCCATTGTCCAGCTGGACTTTGGACTGTCTTAGAATTTCGGTCCGCAAGGCCACGATTTGCTCGTTGTTCTCGATTTGGGAGGCTATGGTCTCCATCTCTTTGAGGTACTCCTTACGCTGGTTTTCCAGGTCGAAGAGAAATACTTCCCGATCCACCTCGATTTGCTCCTGTTGTATTTTTAGCTTTTCCCTTTCCGTCTTGCTTTTGCCAAAGTTGAAAAGGCTCCAGTTGAGCTGAACCCCGCCCAAGGAATAGGTCGAAGTTTCAAAGTCGGCAAAATTTACCGGATTGGGATTTCCCACGCCGCTTTCGGCATATAACGATATTTTCGGTTTCGTACTGGCGGCAATGGACGCTTCCCGGGCGGCAATGAGGGATTTTTGACTATCGTACAGCTCATTTTCGGGCCTTTTGATGTCATTGCCTGCTGTGACTATCAATCCCTCGGGGGTAACGAATTGCACATCCTCGGAAAGCGTCTTGCCAGTTAATTGTTCCAACAAGCTTATATAAGTATCGGTATTGCCGCGTACCTCCAGCTGGTCTTTAAGCAGCTCAAGACGGCGCACCTTTAGTTTGGAAACCTCAGACTCCAGTACGGTACCGTTATCATAACCGGCCTGCAGGGTCTCGATGTTGGTCCTGATATCTTCGAGGGAATTTTGAAGGATGGTATCTTGCTTTCGCGAAAGCGTGGTGGCAAATACCAAATTGTTGACCCGGTCTTTGAGGGTACGGAGTTGCACCTGTAGCGATTGCCGCTCTACGTTAGCCGATGCCTTTTCAAGGCTGCGCTGTGCGCTTTTCATACCGCCGTCGTACACATCATAGTTGAGATTAAGGGCGGCGTTCCAGGTTTCAAGGGGTGCTTCCAGTGTGGTGCTTCCCAGCGGAATCTCAAAATTTTCGGTTTGGTACTGCGCCCTTCCCTTGGCACTGAGCGAGGGAAGACCGTCCCTTTTGATAATCTCAAGGTTTACGGCCTCCAGTCGGTCGATGATTTCGGTATCATCGATAAGCGGGTAATTGGTATTTGCCCATTGATAGGCCTCTTGCAAGGTGATTTTTTTGTCCTGCATATCTTGTGCCACGGCCATCGTATACAAGAAAAAAGCCAGCCCGCAGGCCGTCAATCGAATGTTTCTCATCTACTTTAATTAAAAAGTTAAACTAATTGGTTAACACAAAGATATAAAAAAGTTTAACCAATTGGTTAATTTTATATTAAGATTGGGTGAAGGAATCTTTTAGCACATTGATTACAATCGTCTTACGCTCTTGCATCATTGCGAGAAAGTCTTTTTCCGGCAGATCGAGCATCGTGATAAAGATGGATTTTGCGATAAACGGAAAGTTGATGAGTGACATCACCGTCAGAATAAAATGGTTTGGGGGCACGGGTCTGAGTATTCGCTGCTCCTGTTCTTGAAGGTATTGATGGATAAATGCGGGAAGAATCCCGTTTTCCATCATTTTGGATTTGAGCTTGGTCTGGAACGATTGCTGTCCGCGTGACATTTCGCTCAATAGAAATAAGGGAATATGGGGGTTTTTGCTCATCGTGTCAATGTAGTTATTGACCAACCGCTCCATTTTTTCCATTATGGTACCGTTATACTGAAAGGCGGGAAACATATTGGCCACCGACAAGTCTACGGCTTCCTCTAAAATCTTGCTGAACAACGCTTCCTTGCTCCTAAAATAATAGTGCAGCATTGCCTTGTTGATGTTTGCCTCATCTGCAATTTCCTGCATGCGTGCCCCATCATAACCTTTTTCTATAAAAACTCTTTTGGCAGCTTTCAGAATTTCGGCCTCGGTATCTTTCTTTATTGGCTTGTCCATCTTTATGTATTTACACAAAGATGCAAAATTATTAACTAGCGGTTGAACCGAATGGTTGAATTCAAGTCAAATCCCGTAACGATTTTGTGCTTAATTCAATTGTTCAAATTTTCCGTTCTATATTTTATGGTATTTTTACCTCAGCATTTTAGCGGGAAAAATAAGACCGCACTAATACTTAAATCAAATGTAAAGCTCTTGATGTTGCTCGTCATGGGTGATACAGCTATGGCAATGGAACTTCTTAAAACCTACATAAATTCAAAAATAAATATCGACGAGGCGACCCTAGACACTATTTTGGGTGCTTTTGAAAACAAAACCTTTGAGAAGGATACGCCCATTATCAAAATGGGGCAGTATGTCACCAAATATTATTTCATTGCAAGTGGCGGTGCGAGAATCGTGATTGAGACCCCCGAAAAAGAGATTACGGCCTGGCTTATTTTTGAAAATAAGTTTTTTACCGATTTGGAATCACTGCGGTCCGGGCAACAGTCCAAAGCAAAGGTATTGAGCATCGACAGGACGGAAATCTTCAGCATCAAGGCGAGGAAGATGCACGAATTTTACACCGAGTTCCCAGAGTGGCAAAAATTTGGCCGAATTATTATGGAGGATGCCTTTTTGGATGTGGTGAACAGCCTGATTTCTTTTCAGGTGATGGATGCGGAAACCCGCTACCTCGAAATGCTCAAAAAATCCAACGCCATCAATCGGGTTCCGCTCAAACAACTGGCATCCTATCTGGGCATTACCCCAAATTCGCTTAGCCGCATCCGAAAGAATATCTAAAAACCGGGCGCTTCTTCCTTAGGATTCAAACAGACACTTCATCTATCTCCTGATGAAAGTTATGCTACTTACGCTTTCGCGAAATGGAGCCTGCGACATTCACGACCATAGGGAGAGCGAAGCGGTAAAGCGTCGCAATGACAGGTACTACACCCATCTAAGCATTGCAGCAGCAAGGAGAAAAGCTATGCGCTACATCCCATCCTACTCCATTTTGTGGTCTTTCCGGATGGCTTTTAAGGCAAAAAATACATCCAGACAGATTAGTTACCATATGGTAATTTGACCGGCACTTTATCGGGGCATCTTTGTACCATAGAAATTTAGTTAGCTAAATGATGATGGTCATACACATTGCATACCGCGATTCCGATTTTACTTTGCCCTGCTTGGGAGGCTCCTCATTTCCTCAAAAAGCAAAGTCGCGATACACGACAAGATTCAACGACCATCTCATTTTATAAAATTTTAAAATAATAAACCGATGAAAAAATATTTGGTATTACTTTTTATGACTCTGCTCAGTTACGGCGCATTTGCCCAAGTTACGGGCGAAGTCAATGTGCTGGACAGGGATGTGTTCTATCTGCACTACACGCCCGAAACTGCGATTTCTGATGACATCGATTATCAAAAATGGACCACCAAAGTAGGTCTGCCACCGCTACGGTTAGGCAAACTGTCTTTGTTCAATACGCTGGGCCTTGACAGGCATCAATTTGAATACAATGCCACAACCGCGGCACTCGATACCCGAAATCTGGAGACTTTCTATAACGCCAACTATAGCTTGTTCGCCACCTATAAACTTTCGGACAAGTGGTCGCTCAACACGCTTTTGACGCCTTTTGCGATTTCTAATTTTAAAGGGGATTTTTCATTGGACGAAGTCGAGTTCAACGGAAACCTGTTCTTGGAACGTACCTTTTACCGGAGAAATGGCGGGTATTTTCAGGTCGGTCTGGGTGTAGGCTATATGACCCTGAACGGCACCACCCAATTGACACCCATTTCCCAAATTAAGGCACGATTGAACGAGAAGTGGTCTTTTGTACTGGGCTTGCCTAACACTTACGTGAAATATGATTTTCACCCCTCACATTCTATCAAATTGCTGGGCGACCTCAATGATTTTTCTGCTCGTCTCAACGGTTCAGGCTCTGTCCTGACGGGCGCGGAGGCAGAAAATGCGGTATTTACGACCATTTCCGGCGGACTCGAATACAATTTCTGGATCACCAAATCCTTCGGATTAATGGCAAAGGGCACCTATCCCGTCTGGGGCGATTATGAACTGAGGGATGGCGATAACGACACATCCTTCGAATTTGACACCTCCTTTTCGCAGCCTTTCTTTAGTGTTGGCATCAAGTTCAACCCTATCAGGTCTTTACAAAACAGTCTAAAACCTTTATAATGATGACACAGGCAAAAAAAAGTTTCTGTGGGAATGCTTTCTTAAAAGCGGCTCTCCCTTCCTATTTATTCCCCTTGCTCTCCTCTGCGATACCAGCTTATTTCTTGGATAAACCGGATTTATTGAAAGCCAGTTATACGACCATTGCGATGCCTTCATTATTCGCCACCGTAATCTGCTTTATCCTGTTATGGCAATTTCAAGAGCGGCAGATTTTTATAATAAATCGTATTGTAATGGCACTTGTTCTGGGCATTACTATGGTGCTGCTAGCGTTAGGTGTCATCTATATTTTTAAATGGGAAACGGGCATTTGGAACATTCTCATTTCTTCCTTCTTGGGTGCCGCCATCGTTGCGATGATGAAACCTTTGACCAAAACTACCATCGCCTAATGGATGTATATAAAAAAACGATCGTCGTCTTTGGCTGTACCGGAACGGTGGGAAAGCCTGTATTAGAAGGCCTGTTGAAAGCGGACTGTTATGTACGCGGTGTACTTCGGAGTCCCGATAGAGCCTATCCCGTATCTCCGCGCGACAACTGCAAACTCACTTATGTAAGTGCTAATTTGGCGGTAGCCGAAGAGATCGAGGCCGCCTGCGCACACGCCGATGTGGTCTTTTTGCTTACTGCCACGCACCCCGATCAGGTCGCCACGGAAATCAGGATTATAGATGCCTCAAAAAAATGTGGCATACAGCGTATCGTAAAGCTCTCTGCCCCTATTGTAGAACCTTTGGCTCAGGTCGAAGTGGCGCGTTGGCACCGCAAGATCGAAGAACACCTTGACGAGTCCGCCCTTGAATATTGCTGCCTTCGGCCCCGTGCCTTTATGCAGAACTGGGAGAGAAATACCCACACCATACGCAAATTCGGCACCTTCTATGGTGTTATGGAAGATGCCCGGCGCAACTATATCGATGCCCGGGACGTTGCCGATGTTGCCGTAAACGTACTGCTTCAGGAGGCACCTTTGCCGAGTAGCACCATTGCACTGGACGGCCCAGAGGCCTTGAGCCACTACGAGATGGCACAGCGTTTATCAAAGGTTACCGGAAGAACCATCACCTATAAAAATATAAGCCGAAGCGACTATTTCAAAATGCTGACTAAAAGAGCCAAATTACCGCAATGGCTGGCAACGCACATCATAGAACTCGATGAACTGGCCCTGAACATACCAGAGCCTCAAACACATTCCCTCGCCCCTTTACTGGATAGAAAACCGCGTATTATGGATGCCTATCTACAGGAAAACAAGGCGCTTTTTGCAAGGCAGGCCTTGTTCAAGATGTGGTCGTGAAATGAAATGAGAGATACCACTGTCAAGAAAGCTAGCACTATACTTCTTAAGATACGTCGGTAGCGTATGCATTTTAAAAGCTGTACGGTTTAAAATCATAGTCATAGGATGGCTGACAGCTAAACTGAAAAGCACAGATTTTTACCCTCGTTCCTACCTACATTAAGATGTGGTTTGTTGCTGCTATAGGCTCTGGCAAATTTTCTTCGTCTAGCATATCCCTCAAATCAATTTCTATGGTTCGGCTCAATGCCGCCATCGGGATGTCATTGGGACTGCCCTCAAAAGGGTTTTCTGTAATTTCGCCTATTTTTTCCATTGTATGGAATACCCAAGAAACCAGTAGGCTAAAGGGGATGGTCATCCACACGAAATTAGCGCCCAGTACATCAAATTCTTTCATCAAACCAAAAGGCACCAACAGGATAAAGAGCCATACGAAAAAAAGGTTCAACGTTGCGAACTGTCGCGGATACGGGAAGTTTTTAATACGTTCCGACTTGCCTTGATGACTGTACACATCTAACAATAATGCTTCCATTTCCATATGACGAAAGTCGTCCGTTAGGCCACGCTTTCGTAATTCTTTAAGTGCTTTAGATTGGTTGGCGATAAGTTGCGTTGCCCTATTCTTTTTGGAAAGAATGTAGCGCAGTTCAGCCGCTTCCAAAAGGGGTTTCAATTCGGCCTCAAGCGAGTTTTCAAATTCGTGTATCACATATTTTTTTCGATACTCAGCATTGTAATTCTTGTCTAGATTTTCCCATTCCTTTGGCACTCTTAATTGATAACGCAAACAGGTAACCCACGCCAAGTGCCTGTAAATTAATTGGGTCTGAATTTTAATTAAAGTTTTGGCATCCACTTTTTCCTCACTATGTAGGTCAGAGATAAAGTCTTTGGACATAATGCCCCAAGAACGGCTGGTATTTACAATCATACCCCAAATTTTTCTGGCTTCCCACATACGGTCATAGGTGGCATTATTTTTAAAGCCGATTAAGAATGCCACAGCTGTACCAATCAGAGCAACAGGCAACCACGGGATGACCATCCATTTCCAGTCCAATAATGCATAAATAGCAGTAGGTATGGTTGCTATGACAAGAAACTTTAAAATGTCCCTTCGTGTCCATATCAATACCTCTTTTAATGAAAAGCTTTTTCCTGTATACATTTAGCGCGGTTGTTTGAGGTTCTTCTTTTGTTGGTGTTCGTAGCACCAAGCAAATTTTGACCAAGGCTTTGGCATATTCGAGATAACTACGGGATGACCGCTTTCGCGGAAGTGCGCACTTGCGTGTTTATTTTTAGAAGCATCACAGCATAAGACGATTCCGCAGGTCTGGCAGACCCTTAAATGCGTCCATTTATCTTTAGTTTTCACACATTCCTCACAATAGTCTTTTTTAGAACCCTTTGGCTCTAAGGATTCTAAATGTTTACATAATATTTCTTCCATCGTCTATTTGTGTAAGTTTTCTAAATATTTATGAACGAAAGTAACAGCCATTGCACCTTCACCAGCCGATGAGGCTACTCGTTTTACGGAACCGTGACGAACATCGCCTGCTGCGAATGAGCCTGGCACGCTAGTTTCCAAGAAAAATGGTTCGCGTTCCAATTTCCAACAATCCACAAATTTACCGTTGTTTGAAAGGTCTGCACCAGTCATTAAATAACCGCTTTTATCGCGGATGATGTCAGTATCCTTTGCCCATTCGGTATTCGGAATACCACCGATACAGATGAACAAGCGTTCGGTGTCGTACTCTTCAATGGTGTTTTCTTGAGTTCTTTTAATGTGTATGCGTTTTAACTCATTTTCCCCAATGAGTTCTGATACTTCGGAATTATATAAGACTTCAATATTCGGTTTTTCCTCTATTCTTGTAAGCAGGTAATGCGATAGGGATTCGGACAAGTTTCCGCTGCGCACGATAAGGGAAACTTTTTTTGCAAATTTTGAAAAATACATCGCTGCCTGTCCCGCCGAGTTCCCGCCACCCACGATAAATATGTGTTTGTCTTCACAGAGAAATGCTTCGCTCGCACCTGCACCGTAATAAACACCTTTGTTCAGGTATTTTGCTTCGTTTTCTAAATTTAATTTGCGGTATTCCACGCCTGTGGCACAGATGTTTGCATTTGCAATCATCATTTCGCCATCTGCCATATTGACGTGAATTTGTTGATTCTTGAACTGTGCCTTGACACCTTCTCTTAACATTAATATTTCGACTCCAAATTTAACCGCCTGCTGTCTGGCACGTTCTGCCAAATCTGCTCCTGCAATGCCGTTGGGAAATCCCATATAGTTTTCGATAAGCGAACTCGTTCCCGCTTGGCCACCTATGGCACTTTTTTCTATTAACACCGTGCGAAGTCCTTCCGAAGCCGCATATACGGCAGCGCTTAATCCTGCAGGTCCAGCACCATAAATAGAAAGGTCATACTCCTTGTGTTTAGGTTTCGAAATCCATCCCAGATGTGTTGCCACTTTTTCAACGTTTGTTTTATACAATAGGGTACCGTCTGGTAATTCTACGATGGGTAAGCGTTCTGCGTCCTCTTTTTTAAGATGCGGTGCATTTTTTAAATCCTTTAGCGTGTTCAATTCTATCCACTTAAAGGCGACAACACTTCGATTAAGAAAGTCCCGAATTTCATATGCTTTTGCGGAATTTGATTTGCCGTATAGATGTACAATCTTTGTATTGGTTAAGTTTTCATTCATATTTTTCTGTTTAAGGTCAAGGTGCCTTCAACAGTCGTTCTGTGTAAGGTTCTTTCTTGGTTTGGGTCTGTTTCTGTGGCTTGATGAAATACCGAATAATTGTCTGAAACCATTAAATCGCCTTCGGCATATTTATGTCGGTACATCACTTCGGGATGGTCTAGAATTGTCTGGAAGCTGCCTATCAGTTCCGTTACCTGAGCTTCCTCTTCTTTTTCAAAGCCCGTCAATGAACGTACCAATCCCATATTTAGGTACAGGGCTTTTTTACCCGTAACGGGATGCTCTATGACAAGGTCGTGCAGTATATTTCCCTCGTGAACCGTTTTTAGTTTATGGGCGATGGGTTTTAAGTGTTTAGGTATTTTTTTGTATGCTTCGTAGGCATTCGCAAAAAGCGTGTCGCCACCGGTTTTGGGAATTTTTACCAGATGAAACGCAGAAAGCGCGGTCGGCCTTTCCCTAAAAGACCCATCTTGATGCCAATAAAACCCAACGTTCGTGTAGCCTTGTTGTACATCTGTGGACAGTCTAAAGACCTCAGGATGTTTGGGAAGCTGCGTTGGCCTAAACGGAAAGGTTTCAAGACCGCCAAAGACTTGCGTAAACCGAACCTGATGCTCTGGTTTCAATGTTTTGCCTTTGACTAAGAGTAGTTGGTAATCCTTGAGTGCCTCCTTTAGTTCAGAAACCAAAATAGCATCGTAGGTTGCCGTTTCAAGATTGAGGTCTGTTATTATTGCACCGAGATGTGGTGTGAGTTCGGAAATTTTGAATTTCGTGTATGCCATAATCGTCTTACTCTTATTGTTTTATCTTCAACAAAGGTAGTTCTCAAAGCAAGGTGTGGGCTGGCACGATTATTTGAAAATCCGGTACTTTTTACAGGTGTCGACTTCTTTCCTTTCGATATTCAAAAGGGGTCTTGCGGGTGTGCTTTTTGAAAAAGCGTCCAAAATAGGATGGGTCTTCAAAATTTAGATGATAGGCTACTTCCGAAACGTTTAGATTTGTTTGATATAATAGCACTTTTGCTTCCAGCAACATCATTTCTTGAATCAATGCCCCTGCCGTTTTGCCTATACTTTTTTTTACGGAGTCGTTCAAATGATTGGGCGTAACATTTAAAATTTCGGCATAGTCCTTTACCGAAAGATTTTGATGAACATGATGGCTTACCAAACATTGATAGGCATAGGCCAGCTGCCCCTTATTAAAGCGTGATCGTGCTTTGTTCGATTGTTTTTCATAAAGTCGTTCCAGTTTTATGAGCAATGCCGTGATGTATGAATGAATCAGCAGGTTGCGGTGTTTTTTTTGAACTTCCTCCTCGATTTCAATAGCCTTGAACAATTCTGAAAGTGAACGACTTTCGGATTGGGTAAGGGTAAGAAAATGTTGTGCATCCCATTCAAAAAAAGGAAGTTCGTTAAGCCTCAACATACTGCTACCATTGCGTTTGAAAAATGCTGCCGTAAAGAATAAGGAAAACCCATCAATATCGCCTGTTGGTGCTGCCCAGTTATTGATAATTCCTGGGCTTGAAAAAATAAGGGTATGTTCTTTTGCTTCGAACGTCTCCAAATTGGAACTATGACGTACCGAACCTTCGGTGAGCAGCAGAAGGCAGTAGTAAGAACCTCGGTAAGGATGCAATAATTCGTTTTCGAACCTTGGTTTTTGAATTTTGAAATCAACCGCCTTCTCATCCAATTCTAAGATAGAAGCAATATCGTGGTATGGTGTTGTATTTAGGCTTTTCGAAGTCATTCATTATTTATCTCTTAAAAGGTAGCTTTAATTAATTGTTATCGTTTAGATTAAATGAATTAAATTAGAAATGTAGGTCTTAAGCCTTCGTAAGAATTAATGATGTATAGTTGTGCAACTACACCTTTATTAGTTAGTGCCTAGCATTTCAATAATCTCTTACACATAGAAATAAATTAACTTGAGACGTTTCTTTGATATTAATTGTTCATATACTTAGACAATGAATTATTCGTTGTTAAAATCAATTATTCATCTCAAATGCTGTAGTATCTAGTTCTGGGTTAAGGATAACTTCTTTTACGGTTATTGTGCCGCATCCCATAGTATGAGAAAAAGGAAAGACTTGGTATAAATTAAAATCACAATACTACGCTGACTTAAATCTGCGAATTATTAAAATTAAGCGATTCGTTTACTTATAAGCCTCCACATCTGTAAACCTTACCTAATCCGCCTCTTAAACTACTTAAGAAACTCTTATTTTATCTCACTTTTACTAAATAATTTAAAAATCCATCCTGTAGTTCATTTTAAACGCCACACCCCAGTTTGTTCTCTCAATGTCTTGAGTATAATTATCAGTAACAACCAGATAAATATAGGATAGCGGCTTATATTCCCACTGCAGACGACTGTTGATATTAAAATTATCTGCCTGGGTATTGTATTGGATATAAGTGGTCCAGTTTAAGCGTGTATTAAAAAATACTTCGCCCGTAAACCGTGCCAAATGAAACGTTTCTTCACCAAGATTATCTAAATCGATGTTGTTTAAGTCGTATGAGAGTATAAAATTAGCAAAAGGCAAAAACTGATAATTTGTATATAGACTCGCGGTCGTTCGTTTACCACTATAATATTCACCGTGCTGAAGACTGGCCTGATATATAAAATTTTGATTATTTGCTGAGTTATATCCAACCTTTAAGCTTCCAAAATCATAGCGGTCGGGTTGTAATGGATTTCCGTTGCCCAATGGGTCAAAACCGTATTTTAAATCAATGTCGTCATAGCGTAAAACATAATAGATTGCCGATAAGTCTTTAAAAAATAATGCAGAATTCAAAAAATGAGAAGACTGGTTAAAATTCCCTTGTTCGTCAAGGTAAGTATCATTGCTGTAATTTAGTATCCTAAATGAGTTTAATGACTGTGATGAATCATAAAACTTTTCATATTCAAACCCAGCAGAAGCCTGTGTATAGCCTTCTCTAACCACCTCGTCATTTACTGCATCAAAGTTGAAAAGCCTTGGTGTAAAGCCAACATCAGCAATGTAGTTTTTCCCTATGTTTCGCACAGACGCATTCCAGCCCAGACCTCTTCGATTGTACCAGATTCCTGCATTATAAAAGCTGTTCTTATCAGTAATGCCGTCTGAAAAGCTTTTGGCGTAATTGGCCAATCCAATCCATTTGTTATCATTAGATTTATAGTTTATATTAAGGCCAGTTACCCTGTTGTAATCTTCCTTAAGTTCAAATCCATCAGTTTCTTGTCTATTAATCAAAAACCCGGTTGTAGAGAAATTATTGGTTAATTGCTGTTCTACAACCAAAGCGGCATAATTTTGAGATGGGATATCTTGCTCACTGTCGGTTTGTACATCAAGAAAACCTATTCTTGTCTTTTTTGTAAGGTTTCCAGACAGTTTTAAACCAAATTGAATATCCGTATCGGCCCCAATACGCCTAGAATAAAATGGATTTACGTCACCGACACCAAGATTAGAAAATAAATCGGCATTTTCTAAAAAGAAGTTACGCTGTTCAGGGAAAAATATGTCAAAACGCGTGAGATTAGTGACCTGCTGGTCCACATCAATTTGAGAAAAATCTGGGTTTATAGTAGCATCAAGTTTTAGCGATGATGTTAAGTTATACTGCACATCCAAGCTTGGTTGAAAAATTGTAGATTCTGAATCGTTTAAAACATCTTGAGAAGAATTAACCGTCACCGAAGGTGTTACCGCAAAACGAGATGGGGATATGTCTGGAAGCTGCTCAAAACGAAATGGTCTTGTAAATCTAAGGTCATACAATCTGTAGTTACGTTTTACATTGGTAAGTATTGACCAAGCATTCTTTTTAATATCTCGCACATACATTTGTATGCCTATGGTTGGATTATCCACATCATAGTTTAGTGCCTTTAACGGAATTGCCATTTCATACATTTTTAGATTGCCATCTGCTGTTGCGGCAGCTTTCCATACTGCATTCCAACTTAAGCTAAAACCATAGCCTTCGTTTATACGTTCCACAAGACCATCTACCTGTGTTCCATATCCGTTGACGGCAAAATAAAATGCACTTTGTTTTTGATTTTGTGTATCAAGAACTAATATAAAAGAATCACTAATACCAATACTTACATCGCGCTTTAAGGAGCTTGTTTGTATTTTGGGCTCAGTATCTTCATAAATAGCACTAACATAAAGAAACTCATCATCAGTAAACAGCCTTACCCGAGTTTGTTGTTCGGCCAGTCCTTCATCAGTAGGCAAATAATTATAGAAACCTGTTATCTCTGGTAAGGTTTCCCAAATAGGTTCATTTGGTTTCCCATCAACATTAATTTCGCTTTCTGAATAGCCAATTATTTCTGTTTGTCCTTGTGAAAAAAAAGGTGCTAATAGCACAAAAGAAAAGAATACTCTTCTCATTCGTTTTCCTCTTTTTTAACGAATGCGTAAACCTTACTTACAATCTTCCAGTTTCCATCAATTTTCAATAATGTAAAATAGTCTGCATTGAATCCTTTAGGGTATTCGGTTTCCAGTTTGGCCATGGCCGCGTTACCTGCAATATTTATAAAAGATATTCTGTGGTTTCGTTCTTTTTGTTGGTCAGCATTTTCTTGGGATTTAAATACATCAAGACAGTTATACTCTCGGTATTCGTTAGCTTTTAAGGAAAATGTTTTCATTGTAGTACCTTCGTGAAAGATACCTTCCAACATTTTGTAGTTTCTGGTATTATCACCTACCACATAGGTTTTTATAACGCTTTCAATAGTCTTGTAATCGGATTCCTGTGCTGTATTTTTTGTTGACCATAGCAATAAGAGGCTAAAAATTAAAATTCCTTTTTTCATTGTTTTGAAGTTTTGATTTCCCACAAATCTATAGGAACAGAAAGTGCGTTTTTTGATAAGTAGACCAGAAGACTATTTGAGTCTATCAAATCTATTGTACCCATTCGTCTACAAAAACACACTACTCGTTTGCTGTAAGATTATGTTTGGTAGACTATTAAATTAAAGTGAATAGAATACTTTTATTTTTGTGAATCTATGATGGAGAAATTAAAACAACTTAAGAATACAAAAGCATTAAAACATCTACTCTTTTGGATAGGTGTATTGGCTTATTTTGTTTTTACCGCTAATATTGAGGTATATACTGGTTACCTTCAAGTTATTGAGTTTAATATAATGGTTGTATTTACTCAAATCATCACAGCATACACTTGTATATATGTTCTAATCCCAAGATTCTTAGACAAGAAAAAGATTTCTCTTTTTATGATTTGGCTCTTAATACTGCTGATTGTGATGTTCGCGATTTACACCTTGTTTAAAACGTATTATTATGACCCTAAATATTATGACTCATTCAGTGAAATTGCCAAGTTCTATGCTCAAAAGGATTTTTGGTATCGTATCTCAAACGTTCAGGTTTTTTTCAGCAAAGTCATTAAATTTTTAACGCCAACTGTCTTATTAATAATCGCTGGTTTTTATCAAAAACAAAAGGAATTTATACAATTAAAGGAGCAAAAAAAGGAGGCAGAGCTTTCTGCCCTAAAGAACCAATTAAACCCTCATTTTCTTTTCAATACATTGAATAATCTGTATTCACTTTCTTTAGAAAAATCTGATAGAGCACCAGAAGTAATAGAACGGTTGTCTGAAATATTAGACTACCTCTTGTACAGATGTCGTGACAAGTTTGTTCCGATAACTAAAGAAATTGCACTTATTGAAAATTACATAGCCTTAGAAAAATTAAGATATGGTAAACGAGTGACTGTTAATTTTGAACATAAGGTTACCAACCATTTAAGCATTGCGCCATTAATTCTTTTGACTTTCCTGGAAAACGCCTTTAAACACGGCGTTGCACAGGCACTGGGGAATGCCAAAATTGAAATTTCACTAAATACTGACAATGGGAAAATTATATACATTGTAAAAAACACAAAACCTATTACCGAACATCCCGATATTGATAAAGTAAAAACAGAACCACTTGGCCTTGATAATGCCATAAAGCAGTTGGATTTAGTTTATGGCGAGCATTACGATTTACATATCGAGAATAAGGAAAACGACCATACAGTAACCTTAAAGCTTAACACAAATAATGTATAAGTGTATCATAGTAGATGACGAAGAGCTTGCAAGGAATCTTATCAAAAATCATCTAAAACAACTTAATGATTTTGAAATTGTTGCTATTTGCGAAAGTGCCATAGATGCAATCAATGTTTTGCTAGAGCACAAGGTAGACTTACTCTTTTTGGATATAGAAATGCCTGTTTTAAAAGGCACCGATTTCTTTAAAAACTTAGTGCAAAAACCACACGTAATCTTTACAACTGCTTATCGTGATTTTGCTCTGGATGGTTTTGAGCTAAACGCTATTGACTATCTACTTAAACCAATTACTTTTTCACGTTTTTTAAAAAGTATTGAAAAATTTAAAGTTACCGTAGGTAGGAAAAGTAATTCTGAAGAAGATGAAAAAGTAAAATATAAAGAAACCAAAAAAGACCACATTTTTATTAGCGTAGAAAGGAAAAAGATAAAGTTAAACTTTGATGAAATCATTTATGTGAAAAGCGTGAAAGACTATGTGCATATTCATCTGCACGATACAAAATATCTCGTAAAATATAGTTTGTGTAGCTTCTTAGAAAATCTGGATGAGCGCTTTTATCAAATTCATCGTTCTTACGTCGTCAATACTTCCAAGATTACGGCATACACTAAAAACTATATTGAAATTGATGATAAGGAAATCTCTATTGGAGAAAGTTATAGAGCAACTCTTTTGGAATACTTGAGTAATCATTAAAAATAGCAATCTGGATTTGAATTGAATGGGATTACCCAATCCGCCTCTTAATGAGAGTTTAGTTTACACACTCTAAAAGTCCTATAAAAGCTCGTTCGTTCAAGCAAACCTTTTACTGGACGGATACCAAAAACAAATTCATCAGGTAGCTCGCAGACTTTCTTTAAATATTCTTAGAACCAGGTCACGTTTCAAAAACCATAAAAGAAAGAATTATTTTGAATGAGACTTTAAAAAGTTTATTTCTAATTCAGGATTTATTTTTTGCCATCTTCCAGCTTTACCATCTTCTCGGTAAAACACACAGTTTTCATTTCTGTATTTTTCATCGGAAACATCATCTTTACAAGAGCTAAAGATTACAAATAGAAGTAGTAAATATTATATTTTCAATTTGGCAGATTGGCTGCATTCAAATGTGGCCCAACAGTTGTATATAGTTACCAGCTACTATATTTCCATTACATCTTTAACCATGACGCTTAAACCTCTAAAGGTGGTTTAATTTATAAATGTTACGGTACTACAAAACGGCCGTTTTCTAGGAGAGGATAAAAGACAGAAAAACATTTCTTTAAAAGTTCCATTCGAGGTCTCTTTTAGTAGTTTCGTTAATTGACCTCTTAGGGGGCTTAGATTACTTAATGTAATAGTGAAGTTAAAGCACCGAATAAATGTGATACTTTTTCGAAAATATACTTTGTAAAGGGTGAAGAAGTATTAAAATAGATCAATTTGTATCAAATAATACCAAGCTTAATTCAAAACAAGATTTGTGTGCAAATTGCTTGCAAATGAAAAAAGCTTCAAAAGTCAATAACTCTTGAAGCCCCTTGTTTACTGGGTGGAGAATACCGGAGTCGAACCGGTGACCTCTTGCCTGCCAGGCAAGCGCTCTAGCCAACTGAGCTAATCCCCCTTATTATACTCTAATCCCTTTCTCGGCTGACCGGTGACCTTCCCGAACCCTTTCGGGACGCTCTAGACAGCTGAGTTAATCCCCCGAATTTTAGAGAACCCAAAGGAAATACTTTTTGTAGAGGTATCAAAATCAAGACATAAAAAATCAACCACGAAATCTATATAGAATCTTCAAATTTATGTTTTCTAACTACCTATCGATCTGCACAATACTTTTTATAAGGTTAATAATTAATAGTGTATTGGCACTTCATCTGTTTCAAACACGTTATTTTTGAGCTCAATTTTGACTTTTTAGAGCACGGTGGCAAAAAAAAACAAAAAGTACAAATGGTTAAGACGTATGGCCAGAATTTTTCTTGTCGTACTTATATTCTTTTTTTGTCTTGTACTTTTTATCAGGAGCCCGTGGGGACAAGAAATCATTGTTGATAAGGTGGTAAACTATGTTTCTGATAAAACCAATACTAAGGTAGAGATTGACCGTTTGTTTATCACCTTCTCAGGGAACATATTTTTAGAGGGCCTGTACTTGGAGGATTTACAGGGCGACACACTGATTTACTCAAAGGCATTGGAGGCAAATCTTCCTATATCCCCTATTCTTTTCAAAAATGAAATCAATCTAAAATCATTGGAGTGGGATGGCTTGCGGGCCAACATCGAAAGGGGCAAAAATACGGAAAAGTTCAATTTTAACTTTCTGTTGGAAGCTTTTGCACCATCAGACTCCACTACCACCTCACAAAGCAAACCCATGTCCTTTGATATTGGTACGTTGGACTTTTCAAATTTTAATATTAAATACAATGACCAATTTCTAGGTCTCCAGAGCAAATTAAAATTAGGAGGGTTTTATTTGAGTATGGATTCTTTCAACTTGGAGAATATGCGTTTTAAGGCCACTGAATTCCAACTTGAAGATTCCCAGATATCCCACACCCAATATAAAGTTCTTCCAGTTCCCGAAGATACTACAGAAGTGGCACTGCCTTATTTTGAATTGGAGGATTTAAGAATATCGAAAGTGAAGGCACAATACAGTTCTGCACCAGATGACATTGAAACCTCTGTAAAAATCGGTGATTTTCAATTGGAAGACCCTAAAATCGATTTAGCTAAAAATGATTTTAAAGTTGATGAGCTAGCACTAATAGATTCCAATGTATTTTTAAAAATTACGGAGTCAAAAAATTCTGTTTCAGATTCCCTACAAAAACCCAATTCTACATCGTTTATATGGCCCGATTTTAAGATTGGTGCCAACGAAATAACAATGGAAAACAACATTTTTGATTATCGTTTGGGAAATTCACAGCGCAAAACCGGCGAGTTCAATCCCAACGCCATATTGGTTTCCAATTTGGATTTACAAGCGAGTGATTTGGTGTACCGACCCAAAAAAGCCGAATTACAATTAAATGCGTTTTCCTTTAGAGAAAAAAGTGGCTTTAGAACAAGGAATCTCTCTTTTAAGGCATCAGTAGACAATAAAGCATCATATCTCAGAAATCTCAATCTTCAAACAAACAATAGTTCAATCACAGGAAAACTGAGCTTGAATTATATCTCTGTCGATGAATTTTTGGAGAATCCTCAAACAACAAAAGTTTCATTAAGCTTTCCAAACATAAGTCTTGCACTGCAAGATGCTTATTACTTTCAGCCTGACTTGGCCAATAACATGTATATAGAAAAGGCTTCTGAAGATAAAATTACAGGACACTTAAAAGCGGATGGAACATTGGCCGATATTGAAATGCCGCTTCTAAATCTGGAATGGGGCAATACGACCTCATTAGTGGCCAGTGGTCAATTAAAAAACGTGACAAAGCCAGACTCCCTTCTCTTTGATTTGGATACTATTCAGATTGTTTCGACAAAAAAAGATATTGCAAAGTTCATTTCTGAAAATCAACTTGGAATTTCGCTGCCAGAGACCGTAAACATTAATGCAAATATTAGAGGTTCCTTAGAAAATATTTTGGCCGATGCCTCGCTTAAAACACCGGATGGGTCTGCACAAATTGAAGGAAATTATGTAAATAAGAATCAAATAGCATTTGATGTAAACCTAACAACCAATAACATAAGGCTGGATAAACTATTAAAAAACGAACAACTGGGCGGTATTTCGTTTAATATGCAAGCAGCAGCCAAGGGTACCAGCCTCAACACTTTGGATGCAGAATTACAATCAGAATTTTCGCAGCTTGAGTTTAAGGGCTATGATTTTTCAGGTCTTAGTCTAAATGGAAAAATAGTGGATGGCAATGGCGATATCAACTTTAGTTTTAAAGATGAAAATCTCAATTTTAAAGCAAAAAGCTTCGTAGAATTGGATTCCGTCGATACCAAAATCAATTTAAACCTAGATGTCATCGGAGCCGACCTATACGAATTGGGGCTGACACGTGAAAATATAAAAACTGGCCTAAATCTGAGAGCAGAATTTAATGGGGATACGGAGGACTTTTCCATCAATTCATCAATTTCTGAAGCTATTGCCGTTTACGAAGGAAACCAGTATCAAGTTGGTGATATAGATTTACGGGCGAATATTGATAAGATTACAACAGAAGTTGATATAAAAAGTACATTCCTAGAAGGTAGTCTTGAATCAAACACATCGCCCAAAGGGCTTAATGAAGCCTTAAAAAAACAGTTGCAAAACTATTTTTTAGAGACTTCTTCCCAAAATGCTGTAACGGATACGGTCAAACTTAAGGTCAAAGCATTACTCCGCCCGGAGCCGATTCTCACGGATGTATTTTTTAGGGATATCGAACGTTTGGATTCAATTTCCATAGATGCTGATTTTGATGGTAAAAACAAAACGTTGTATGCAGAATTGCATATGCCTTCTGCAACCTATGCTGGTAGTTCTATTGACAGTTTAAACGTACTTATTAAAGGAAACGCCACGGACTTAGCTTTTTCGGCAGGTATTTCCAAACTTGAATATAATCCTATTAAGATCAAGCAAACCTATTTTGAAGGAAACCTAAAAAACAAAAAGCTTTTATTGGATTTTATCTCTTTTGACGATCAAGAGAAACTGGCCCATATTGCCGCGGAGATGGTTCTGGCGAAGGACACCGTAAATCTAAAAATCGATCCTGAGGAACTAATTCTCAACAAAAAAGACTGGGCAATACCTTTGAACAACCAGATTTCCATTGCTAAGGGATTTCTAGAATTTCAGAATTTCAACTTAAGTAGAAACGCCCAACAGCTCACCATAAACAATCTAGCTGAAGAATCTGGAAAAGAGCGTATCGGTATTGATTTTTCAAATTTTAGGCTACAAGGCTTTTTGAGTTTGTTGAATCCAGACGAAGCATTGGCTTCGGGCAAGGTAAATGGTGATTTTGTTATAGAAAATCCTTTTGGGGCCACGGGAATTCTGGCGGACTTTGAAATTGATAATTTGAATGTCTTGGAAAATCCTTTGGGCAACCTCACTTTAGATGCAAAATCATTGGATATCAACTCTTATGATTTTAACCTTGCGATTGATGGGGAAAATGTGGATTTAGACTTGACAGGAGATTATACCGCTGCCAAAACGGGGGCCAAGCTAAATCTAGATTTGAATCTTGACAAACTTGGCATGTCCACTATTCAAGAATTTTCAAATGGAGCCATAAAAGAATCAAGCGGATATATTTCCGGGAATTTCGATGTGTCGGGAACCACCAAAAATCCTGAGTACGAAGGGGAACTAAAATTTAACCAATCTAGGTTTAAAGTCTCAAAATTCAATTCCCTTTTTAAAATATCCAATGAATCCATTTCACTGGACAATAAAGGCATTTATCTAAAATCTTTTGAAATTGCTGATGCCAACAATAATACCTTCAGCATGGACGGAAAGATAAACACAGAGGAAATTATCAATCCAACATTCGATCTTAAATTAGTTGCCGAACAATTCATGTTATTGAATTCTACCAAAGAGGACAATGAACTATTTTATGGAATAGCCAGTTTTGATGCCGATGTAACTGTAAAAGGAGATATACAATTACCAAAGGTAGAAGGGAGATTGCGAATCCGTAAAATTACCGATATAACTTATGTTGTTCCAGAATCACAATTGGATGTTGAAGAGAGGGATGGTGTTGTGATTTTTGTGAATCGAGAGAATCCAGATGCGATTCTAACACGCAATGACCAAGAAGAAAACGTTCCTGAGCTCTTTGAAGGAACCGATTTAGAGGCAATTTTAGAAATAGCCGATGATGCGGTCTTTAAAATTATTATTGATGAAAAGACAGGGGATAATTTACAGGTGTCCGGTGATGCAGAATTAAACCTGAATATAGATCCCAATGGAAGAATCAACCTTTCCGGACGTTACGAACTTAAGGACGGTCATTATGAAACCAGCCTTTACAACCTTGTAAATAGAAGGTTTGAAATCAATCCAGGCAGTACCGTTACATGGCAAGGCGAACCCACAAACGCAAAACTTGACGTTACTGCGATCTACTCTGTTGAAACCTCTGCATCACCTTTAATGACATCCGTTACCTCTGGACAAGATCCCAGCGTAGTAGGAAAGTTTAGGCAAGTATTGCCATTTTTCGTCTATTTAAATGTAGAGGGAGAACTTTTACAACCTAAATTGTCTTTTAGATTGGATATGCCAGAAGATTCCCAAGGAGCTATTGGAGGAGCTGTTTATGGGAAGGTACAGCAATTGAATTCCCAAGAATCAGAACTTAATAAACAGGTTTTCTCACTATTGGCCTTAAACCGTTTTTTTCCAAATTCAGGCAGTGATGGGAGTAGTGGTGGTACCGCAGCAATTGCCAGAAACAATGTAAACAAAGTATTATCTGGAGAACTTAATGCCTTCTCTGATAAGATTTTTGGCAAGAGCGGATTTGAACTTGACTTTGATCTTGACAGTTTTACCGACTATCAAGGTGAAACTCCACAAGATAGAACCCAACTGAACATAAATGCCAAAAAAAGATTGTTCAATGATAGATTGATTGTTACCGCGGGTAGCGCTGTTGATGTTGAAGGGAGTGCCCAAGCCGGACAATCGGAAACACCAATTATCGGGAATGTGAGCTTGGAATACCTTTTGACTAAAAACGGAATTTATCGTTTGCGGGGATTCCGAAAGAACGAATACCAAAATATTATTGACGGACAACTTTTTATAACAGGAATTGCACTCATATTTAATAAAGAATTCAATAGGTTTAGTGAACTTTTCAACCCTTTGAAGAACTCCCGGGAAAAAAGTGCGGATAAGAAGGATGATAAAAAAGAAAAGGAATAATGTAGCTATGTTGAAAAAAAGTCAAACATACTTTCTATTTGCCTTAGTTATGTCAATCGGGATTTATTCTTGTAGTGTACAAAAACTTATTCCCGAGTCCGAAGTTCTGTATACTGGTGCCGATTTAAAAACAGTTTCGGATACCAACATCAGAAATATAAAAAAGGTCAACGAAGAATTAAGCTTGATACTAAGGCCAAAACCGAATACAAAATTTTTGGGAATGCGATTGGGGCTATACTATCATTATAAAGCCCAAAAGGAAAATCCAGGCTTTATCAACAAATGGATGAATAAAAAATTTGGGGAAGAGCCAGTATATCTTTCAGACGTGGACCCTTTGCGGGTAGAAACGTTAATGCGCAACCGTTTGGACAATCGTGGTTTCTTTTACAGCAAAGTAACTTCAGAAATTGATAGTACCAGCAAATATGCAAGTATCGATTACACTGCATCTTTAGCAAGGCCCTATCTACTCGAAAAATTTAAGCTAGATTCAGATTCTTTGCCCATCTATGACGACATTAAAACTACACTATCAAACACAGAAATAAAAGAAGGCAACAGATTTGATCTTGAATTGATGAAATTTGAACGTGAGCGCATAGATGAACAGCTCAAACGTAAAGGATATTATAATTTCAATTCAGACTTTTTAATTTTTGAGGCAGATACGAATCAATACGACAATAAAAGATTTGATTTGTTTCTACGGCTAAAAAAGGATACTCCCAAAAAAGCCATTGTTCCCTATGTGATAGATTCCATAACCGTCTTCCCTAAATACTCCATAGAAAGCGATACGATACGCCCAAAAGCTACGTCGGTCAACGGAATCAATTTTGTTCAAGACGATGAATTTTTCAAACCAGAACGTTTGGAACCCTATATATTATTTGAGAAAGGCCAAAAATATAATCCTGAGACCGCGCGACTGACCAGTAACCGATTGTCTTCTATTGGTAGCTATAAATATGTGAACATTAGATTTACTGAGCGTGATTCCATTACAGCAGATAGCATTTCTAGACTTAGCGCAGATATTTATTTATCACCGCTAACAAAACGGTCAATACGTACCGAGTTGCAGGCCGTTACCAAATCCAATGGTTTTACAGGACCTGGAATAGCCGTTACCTATAGCAATAGAAACCTTTTTCGTGGTGGAGAAACATTGAGTATTACAGGAAGTTTTGCTTATGAGACACAAATATCGGGTGGTGATAATAGAGGCTTGAGCAGTATTGCGGGCGGTCTTAGCACCCGTTTGACCATACCTAGATTGGTCCCCTTTTCACCAAGCAGATTTAAATATGCAGTACCAAAGACAAATATAGGTTTGGGTGCAGAAATACTGAACCGTAGTCAACTGTATACATTAACATCCTTTAATACCTCTTTTGGCTATACTTGGAACGCAAACAGATTTGTTTACCACGAATTGAATCCTATCAGTATAAGCTATGTCAACCTTTTTGATACCACTGAAGAATTTGAAGAGATATTGGATGAAAATCCTGCACTCCGGAATAGCTTTGAGCAACAGTTCATTGCAGGTCTTAATTACACATTCACATATAATGAACTTGTAGATGAGAATAAAGATTTGCCTATTTTTCTATCCACAAGTTTTGACATAGCTGGCAACGCGCTTAACCTGTTGAGCGGCGGTCAGGAAGAAATTTTTGGATTGGAGTATGCCCAGTACGTTAAAGCAGATATTGATTTTCGGTACTATTTTAAATTTGGAAGGGAACAGGCATTGGTCACAAGACTTTATGCAGGAATAGGTGTTCCCTACGGAAACTCGAACACTTTGCCTTTTGTGAAGCAATTTTTCGCTGGCGGGCCGTATAGCGTACGAGCCTTTAGAATACGTTCTTTGGGACCCGGTAGGTTCACATCGGAAAATGATGGTACTACATCATTTTTTGATCAATCAGGAAATCTTCGTCTAGAAGGAAATTTGGAATACCGATTCCCGATTTTTTCATATTTAAAAGGCGCTCTTTTTGCTGATGCGGGAAATGTTTGGTTGACATATGATCCAGAAGTATCCGAAGATGAATCCGAAGAGGGCATCGCATTCAATGAAAGGTTGCGTACAGAAGGTAAATTTGGAAAGGATTGGGCCAAAGAATTGGGAATCGGTGTAGGTTTTGGACTAAGAGTGGATATTCAAAGTTTTGTTATCCGACTGGATTTAGCATCACCACTTCAAACACCTTTTTTACCCGAAGGGCAGCGCACAAGAATTCCATTCTTTGACGGGGGGAGCAACAATCTTGTTCTTAATTTTGCTATTGGATACCCTTTTTAATCCTTTTTCACACTTAGGATCAGTACCGGTATCGGTACAAAGAACTCTGATTTAAGTACGGTATTCTTCTCCCATAACTTTTTAAAGAAACCTCGTTTTCTTCTGAATACACAAAGTAAATCGGGGTTTTGGGACTGAAAATGTTCCAGTACACCTAAATATGTATTGGCATGTGAGGTCATGGTCAAATTTTGGCTTAGGTCAAGAAGCGCGGTATTGACCTGTAGGTCTTCCTCAGAATAACCAGGTCGTTTGACCAAGAGTAGATTTATACTAGCTCTAAATTTATCCTTGATTGCTATTAGTGGATTCAGGGTTCTACTCCTCTTGACAATTCCAGAACCAAAAGCAGTCATTATTTTCTTTATAGGCTTAAATTCCGTTCCCTTGGGAACGATTAAGGTAGGAATATTGGTTTGTTTTACTATTCTACCTGTGGTATTGCCCAAATAAAGCTCCTCCTCTATTGCATTGCTTCTTGGAGCTATAATAATCAGATCTATGCCCTCCGCCTTATTGATTTCTTTAAGGCCGTCTATGATATCACCATTATAGGTGGCTATTTTCAACTCTACGTTATTAGTGTTGACTTTATCTATAACCTCCCTTAACTGTTCTTTACTGCTCTTGGCCACCTTTTCTTTAACGTTCGCCAAACTCCCCGTTCCAGATGTAACAGTAAATACATCCATCACAAAAACCTTCGCTCCAAAGTTTGAGGCAAAGTTTATTGCATATTGAAGCGTATCCGATGAATTGGGGGAGGTTCCTATAGGTACCAGTATATTATTCATTGTATGGTGGTTATGATTATAGCTTAAATTTACGATTTAATTAAAACGAATCCATGATAAGACATGCAAAGATATCTGAAATTAAGGATATATTGAATCTAGCAAAGGTATGTGCCGAAAAAATGATAGCCAATGGAATTTATCAATGGAACGAACATTATCCCACCAAAAGCATATTTCTAAATGATATTGAAAGAAACGAACTCTACGTAAAAGAATACGATAAGAGAATAATAGGTACCATTGTTGTTTCTACATATATGGATAAAGAATATGTCCCTGTACAATGGTTGACCCCAAATGGTAAAAGTACTTACATTCACCGTTTAAGTGTCCATCCAAGTTTTCAAGGTCAAGGATTTGCCCAAGAAATGATGAGCTTTGCAGAAGAATATTCCAATCGTAAAAATTTTAAATCCGTTCGTTTGGATACATTTTCACAAAATAAAAGAAACCAGCAATTTTATGAAAAGAGAGGCTACGTAAGATTGGGGGATATTTTCTTTCCAAAACAAAGTACCCATCCTTTTCACTGTTATGAATTAGTGCTGTAACTTGCGGCAATCTTGAAAACAGCAGTCAATTTTAGAACCATAAACCAACTGGCAATTCCTGCAACTATTTCTGGAATCGCCGAACCCATACTTTCCATTACCGATACCGCAATTGTAGGGAATATCCCTGTTGATGGACTGGAATCACTGGCTGCGGCAGGAATCGTAGGTTCTTTCTTGTCCATGCTCATTTGGGTACTGGGACAGACACGAAGCGCCATTTCAGCCATAATATCTCAATATCTTGGTGCAGGAAAACTGGACCAAGTCAGGGATTTGCCGGCCCAGGCCATATTTTTAAATATTCTTTTGAGCATTGTACTGCTTCTATCTACAATTTTTGTTGTGGAAGAGATTTTTAGTTTATTTGAGGCAACGGGCAAAATATTGGAATACTGTGTTTCATATTACTCCATACGTGTTTGGGGATTTCCACTCACATTGTTCACCTTTGCGGTCTTCGGAATATTTAGAGGTCTCCAGAACACTTACTATCCAATGATAATTGCCCTGATCGGAGCGGTGCTGAATATTATTTTGGATTTTATTTTTGTTTACGGTATAGAAGATATTGTTCCGGCAATGTATTTGGAAGGAGCCGCGTGGGCCAGTTTAATTTCCCAAGCTGTTATGGCCGTTTTGGTGTTCATCCTACTGATAAAAAAAACCAAGATAAGCTTACGGTTGATTTTTCCGTTCAATAAAGAGATAAAACGCCTTATTATAATGAGTTTGAATCTGTTTGTTAGGGCTTTGGCACTGAACACGGCACTTATTTTAGCTGTTCGTGAAGCAACGGCACTTGGTGACAAATACATTGGCGCACATACCATTGCCATAAACCTTTGGCTGTTCGCAGCATTTTTTATAGATGGTTATGGTGCTGCAGGTAACAGTATGGGCGGAAAATTGTTAGGTGCTAAAAACTATAAAGGTCTCTGGAAACTTGCCAAAAAGATCATTACCTATGGTTTATTGATAAGTCTGCTCTTAATGTTGGCAGGATTTATTTTTTATAGACCTATCGGGCATATTTTTTCAAACGAACCGATTGTGCTCGAAACATTTTATGGTATCTTTTTTATAGTGATTCTGGGACTGCCCATGAATACCCTGGCCTTTGTTTTTGATGGACTCTTTAAAGGCTTGGGTGAAATGAAATACCTCAGAAACGTATTGCTTTCTGCCACATTTCTTGGATTTGTTCCTGCCCTTTACTTGGGTAAATATTTGGGATGGGGCTTCTACGCCATTTGGATAGCTTTTGTAGTTTGGATGGCCATTCGCGGATTTTCATTGGTGTGGAAGTTTAGAAAGAAGTTTAAGCCGTTATTGGGAAATATGTAATTTTGGATGAATGTTCAGAGTTCAGGGTTCAGAGTTCAGAAATGTACGAATCCAATTAACAAAACCAACAACGAACAACCAACATCTGTCATCTGTCATCTGTCATCTGTCATCTGTCATCTGTCATCAATTAACCAATAATAAAAATAAGTATGTCAACGACCCGACCCAACGGAAGCCTCTATACAAAAATTGAAAATCGAATAGCCACTGTTGAGTTTGGGCATCCTGCCAGTAATTCCTTTGTTTCTGAACTACTGGAGCGACTGTCGAACGAATTCAGAAAACTTTCGGACCACAAGGATGTATCCGTTATCGTTTTGAAGTCCGAGGGGGACCGAGCATTTTGTGCAGGAGCATCATTTGATGAATTGGTAGCCATTTCAAATCTAGAAGAAGGAAAGGCATTCTTTAGTGGTTTCGCCAATGTAATCAATGCCATGCGAGCGTGTCGCAAACCTATTGTTGGTCGTATACAGGGGAAAACAGTAGGCGGTGGCGTGGGCCTGGCCGCTACCTGCGATTATGTATTCGCCACAGAAGCGGCATCTATTAAGCTTTCTGAAATTTCCATAGGAATTGCGCCATTGGTCATCGCTCCCGCAGTAGAACGAAAGCTGGGCAAATCTGGCTTGGCAGAACTTTCATTATATCCAACTGAATGGAAAAATGCATATTGGGCCAAAGAAAAAGGATTGTTTTCCAAAGTCTATGATTCTATTGCAGAAATGGACAAAGAGTTGGATTTCCATACACAAAAACTGGCTTCCTATAATCCAGAAGCTTTGGTGAAAATGAAGCAGATTCTCTGGGAAGGCACAGAACATTGGGACGATTTGCTACTTGAAAGAGCGGAAGCTTCGGGAAAATTGGCACTCTCCCCAAATACTAAAAAAGCATTGGCGAAGTTTAAGAAATAGTATGGATATTCTTTCTTTCTTAAATAGTGATGTTATATTGCCATTGGTCGCGTTCACGGCAATCGTTATTTATTTGGTGACTCGATTTCGAAATAGAAAAAAATTTAAAAGATAGCCGAATATGGCCACAAACAAATATAGCATGTGGTTAATAATATACAGTATGTTTTTTGGTTTAGGGTTGGTGTTGCTCTATTTTTCGATACAGCAATATCAAAAAACCCAAAATTTAATATTGGATGGGATAAAGACCACCGCCATAGTTTCAGATGTGTTGACAAAACATGGCAGTGATGGTAATACGTATACCCCAATCTTTGAATTCAAGGACAGAAAAAATAAGTTAATGTTCTACAAAAGTCCAATAAGCTCCAATCCACCAGCGTACAAACGCGGTGAAAAGGTAAAGATCATTTATGACAAAACTGATAGTTCAACTGTTAAGACCATCTCATTTTGGGGACTTTACAGAACAAGTGTTATTTTGTTAATGGTAGCTGCGCCACTATTGATCATTGGTTCTTGCTATTTGTTGTACACCCTAAGGTAGGTTCATCACACAAATGCGTAACGGTTAATGATTATCTTTAAACACTCATGAAAAACATCATTTTACCAAAAGACAAAAAAATTTATTTTGCAAGTGACAATCATTTGGGTGCGCCCACTTCAAAAGAAAGCCTACCTCGTGAAAAGAAATTTGTGGCTTGGTTGGATTCCATTAAGCACGATGCTGCCGTAATCTTTTTAATGGGGGATTTGTTCGATTTTTGGTTTGAATACAAAACCGTTGTTCCCAAAGGATTTACCCGAACATTGGGGAAGCTGGCCGAACTCACGGATTCTGGTATTGAAATCAATTATTTTGTTGGGAATCATGATTTGTGGATGGATGGTTATTTTGAAGAGGAACTGAATATACCCGTTTACCATAAACCACAACAGTATCTAATTAATAATACTTCTTTTTTTGTTGGTCATGGTGATGGTTTGGGACCTTACGACAAGGGCTTTAAATGTATGAAAAAAGTGTTTACCAATCCTGTTGCCAAGTGGTTTTTTAGATGGTTGCATCCTGATTTGGGAGTTCGTTTGGCACAACATCTATCTGTAAACAACCGAATCATCTCAGGTGAGGCAGATGCTACTTTTCTTGGTGAAGACAAAGAATGGTTGATTCTATATTCCAAACGAAAACTGGAAAGCCAACATTATGATCACTTTATTTTCGGGCACCGCCACCTTCCCCTGGAAATTCAACTCAATGAAAAATCAAAGTATACCAATCTTGGCGATTGGATTTCCTATTTTACCTACGCTGTTTTTGATGGGGAAAAATTATCGCTTGAAAAATTGGAAGACTAGTCTTTCTCATGTTCTTCAACATCCTTGGATAAATCCAACCTTCTAAATGTTGGGGAAACCAATGCTGTGGTGGTCACGGTCAAAAGGGTCATGCAACCTCCAAAAACTACTGCCGATACTGTTCCCAGAAGTTTTGCGGCCAATCCGCTTTCAAAAGCGCCCAGTTCATTTGATGAACCTACAAAAATGGAGTTTACAGAGGCTACCCTGCCGCGCATATGGTCTGGCGTTTTTAATTGTAGAATGGTTTGGCGAATAATCATGGAAACCCCGTCTACGGCACCACTTAAAAATAAAGCCACAACGGAAAGCCAGAAGGATGTGGATATCCCAAAGACGATAATACAAACACCGAAAGCGAAGACGGCCAAAAGCAGTTTCTTTCCTGCGTATTTGTGTAATGGAAATCGGGTTGAGCCCAACATGGTAATGGATGCGCCTACTGCAGGTGCGGCCCTCAAGATACCGAAACCTTCAGAACCTACATGGAGAATATCCTGTGCATAAATGGGCAAAAGCGCCACGGCACCTCCAAAGAGAACCGCAATCATATCCAAGGTCAAAGCGCCAAAAATAGCTTTACTATTAAAGACGAATTTTAATCCGTCCTTCAAACTCTGAAAAACAGGCTCTCCAATTTTTGGATTTAGAATCGGTTTTCGGGAAATCTTGAAGAGCAGCAACAAGGCCATTAAAGAAAAGGCAAAAATTACACACATGGACCAGTGAACACCAATCCAGCTAATGCTAAATCCCGCCAAAGCTGGACCCAAGACAGATGCCATTTGCCAAGTAGAACTACTCCAAGTAGCAGCATTGGGATAAATTTTCTTTGGAACAATAAGTGCTATCAACGAAAAAATGGTAGGCCCTAAAAACGCCCTTACCAATCCTCCCAGAAAAACCAAGAAATAAATAGCGTACAGAATATTTGTTGGAGAGAAGCTTGTTTCCAAAGATGGATCGCTCAAAAAAAAGAGCCCTAAGCTAATGACCGAAAATCCAAGAATACACTTTATCAGTAGGTTTCGTTTTTCTTTCTGATCTACGATATGGCCCGCAAAGAGTGCCATCCCTACTGCAGGAATCACTTCCATTAATCCTATGATACCCAAGGACAGTGGATCTTTGGTCAAGGAATACACCTGCCACTCAATGACAATAAATTGCATGGACCACGCAAACACCATGGCAAAACGCACACCTAAAAAAATATTGAATTCCTTGTAACGTAATGCTGCGTAGGGGTCCATACTTACTTTACCGAATATCTCTAAGTTTTAGCTGAATACTGGTCTTTCCGTTCCACTCATTTTCATCCAAGGAAAAAACAGCATCGAACGAGTTTTTGTTTTTGATCCTATCCAGCCTGTCGCCTAAGTTAAAGCCAATTGCTCCAAAAGCAGGTGCCCCTTTTTGAAAAACCGATAATTTTATATGCTTTTCGTCTTCACCTACCCCTTTTCCATATCCCGTATCCTGAAGCTTTTCCGCCATAAAAACAGGAGTCATATTTCCTGGGCCAAAAGGAGCAAATTGGTTTATAATACGCAATAATTTATCATCAATTTGATGCAATTCAATTTTGGCATCGATTGCCAGGTCAGGTTCCAATAAGCTGGGGTCTATACTTTCGGAAACTACTTTTTCAAATTGTGCTTTAAATGTTTCGTATTGGTTTTCGAGAAGTGTCAGTCCCGCAGCGTATTTGTGCCCTCCAAATTGTTCCAAACAATTGGAACAGCCCTCCAAGGCATTGTATACATCAAAACCTTTTACGGAACGCGCCGAAGCAGCCAGCTTTTCTCCACTTTTTGTAAAGACCAAAGTGGGCCTATAGTACGTTTCCGTAAGTCGGGAAGCTACAATGCCTATAACGCCTTTATGCCAATTTTCATCATAGACTACAGATGTAAATCGGTTTTCCTCTTCGTTTTCTTGGATTTGCACTAAGGCCTCCTCTGTAATTTGTTGATCAAGATTCCTTCTATCCAAATTGAACTGCTCAATGGCAGCCGCAAATTTTTCAGCACTGTTAAAATCAGTTTCCACCAATAAGTTCACGGCATGTTGGCCATGCTCCATTCTTCCTGCTGCATTTATTCTTGGTGCTATAATAAAAACAACATCCGTAATGGTAAGCGATTTTTTCTTTATTTGATTAATGATTGCCTTAAACCCAATCCTTGGATTAGAATTGATCACGTGCAGTCCATAGTAGGCCAGAACCCGATTTTCCCCTGTTATCGGCACAATATCCGCTCCAATTGCGGTTGCCACTAAATCCAAATATGGAATAAGTTCATCAATATCTCCCCCATGTTTTAAAGTGAGCGCTTGTATCAATTTAAACCCTACGCCACAGCCACAGATTTCTTTATAGGGATACTGGCAATCTTCTCGTTTAGGGTCGAGAATTGCGACCGCATCAGGAAGCATTTTCCCTGGCCTATGGTGGTCACAGATAATAAAATCGATTCCATTTTCTTTTGCATATGCAACTTGTTCAATAGCTTTTACACCACAGTCCAAAGCAATAATCAACGTAAAATCATTGTCCGAGGCAAAATTGATTCCTTGTATCGATACCCCGTACCCTTCTGTATAACGGTCAGGTATATAGGTAGCAACATTGGGGTATTGTTCCAAAAGATAGGATGATAGCAATGCGACTGATGTTGTCCCGTCCACATCATAATCTCCATAAACCAAAATGTTTTCATTGTTAGCCATGGCCGATTCAATCCGTGCTACCGCTTTATCCATATCCTTCATCAAAAATGGGTCGTGCAGATGGGAAAGTTGTGGGCGAAAGAATGATTTCGCTTCATCGTAGGTAGTTATTCCTCTTTGTAGTAACAATTGTGCCACCAATCCATCAACCTTCAAATCTTTGGAAAGTTGGTCAATGTTTTTTTGAGCAGGTTTGGGCTTTATGGTCCAGCGCATGGTTCTAAAGTTCAAGTGCAAGTTTTAAGTTCAAACTCAAGGCTAAAGTTCAAAATTTACTTTTGTTTTTAATGATGGTTGCAAAAATCTTAATTAATTGTTCTATCTCGTCGAGTAATTTTATCCGTACTTCCTCGGAGCCATAATGAATTTTACTCATAATTCTTAGGTTTACCCTCGACTCTTTTAGTTCTTTTAGTGCTAGTGAAAGCTTATAAATATAGTCTCTATCCGAGTTTGTTCCTTGCGCCTCACCAAAATTAAGTGCTGAGCTACCACCAGACCTTAACAATTGGTTTCCATAGTATTGACCCATAAAATCATTGGGTAATTCTTTACAAAAAAGGGCTATATCTGCCGCAAACGATACTAATCTATCTTCTAGGTCAAACTTTCTATTTTTCATATGTTCTACGAAAAACAAGCTTGGGTTTGAGCTTGAACTTGAACTTGTATTTAGGTTTTCAGCTTGGGTTTGAGCTTGAAAAATATATTTGAATAGTTACAAAGCTTATAAATATTTATGAATCTGCATAGTTTCTAAACTTGCGCTTTGAAATTGTACTTGAAATTTGAGCTTGAACTTAAAACTTGTATTTGAACTTTGAGTTTGTATTTGTGTTTATCCATGAAAAACCGTCTTAATCTCCAACTCCGCGAACTGTCTGAACATTTCCATAACACCACAATATTTTTCTACGGATAGGTCAATAGCTTTTTGTAATTTCTCTTGATTCAGATTTGCACCGTGAAAGTGGTATTCTATAGTTACGGTATCATAATACTTAGGGTGCTCATCAGTTAAGTTGGCGATAGTTTCAATATGAAACCCGTCCACTTCCAATTTCATTTTTTTAATGAGCGAGGCAACATCCAAACCCGAGCAACCGGCCAAAGAAGATAGCATCAGTGCCTTTGGACGATAGCCATCACCCTTTCCCCCGTCTTCTGGGCTTGCGTCGATTCTCAATGTTTGGCCCGAAGGATTATTACTTTCGAAGGCCATTTCCCCCAGCCATTTGGTAGTGATATGATTTGTCATGATGTCAAATTTTTGTTTCTTGTAGCTTCCAAAAATACAATTAATACATACATCTATGGCATTGGTAAACCCGCTTGATCCCAAACATGATTTAGAGACTAAAAAATTGGCCGAATTCTTTAATGAGACGTTGGGCTTTTGTCCTAACTCCATCTTAACGATGCAACACAGGCCCGCTATTTCTAAGGGATTTATCAATCTCAATAAGGCAGTCATGGCCAATGAAGGTAGGGTTACCTCAGCGTTAAAGCGCATGATTGCATGGGTAAGCAGCAATGCCACGGGATGTCGTTATTGCCAAGCACATGCCATTAGGGCTGCAGAGCGCTATGGCGCAGAGCAGGAACAGTTGGACAACATTTGGGAGTACCGAACCCACCCTGCTTTCTCTGAAGCTGAACGTGCAGCTTTGGATTTTTCCCTCGCCGCCTCCCAAGTTCCAAATGCTGTGGATACAGAAATCAAAGCAAGACTCTACGAATATTGGAACGAAGGTGAAATTGTGGAGATGCTCGGTGTAATTTCCTTGTTTGGTTATTTAAACCGCTGGAACGATTCTATGGGTACCTCTATCGAGGAAGGTGCCATAGAAAGTGGAGTACAGTATTTGGGAAAACATGGTTGGGAAGAAGGGAAACATGATGGGAGTAGCTATTAGATTATAGACGTTAGACCGCTTCGCTTTTAGATTTTTCGATTTCTTGATCTACATCAAGTTTTGTTGCAATGCTAACCGTGAACTTTGCCAAAAAACAAACATATGGCAGCATTGGTGCTCACATCGGAAAATCAAATTCAGCGATTAAATCATATTCTAAACACTGTAAAAAAGCATCAAACCTTAGATTTAACTACGCTAAAAACACCCCCTAACCCACAAGCCTGGAACATTGTTGAAGTTATTGCACACCTTAATATTGCCTATGGCAAGTATGTTGAGAAAATAAATGATGCCCTGGCGAAGTCGGCAGATATTGAAAAAGAATCTGAAGGGTTTAAGGCAAGGCGTTGGCAAAAGTTTGTTTTTGAAGGACAACGACCTAAAAATGGAGTCAGAAAAATGAAAATGAAAACGATGAAACGTTTTGAGCCTTTATTGGATAAGACTGAATTGACGGAAGAAAAAATAGATGAGGTATTCGATGAATTTTTTGACCTGCACAACCATTTTAAGCAATCTATCTTAAAAAGCAGGAACAAAGATGTGACCAAAATCAAGATTACATCGGCAATTGGTCCCATTGTAAAATTCTATCTTCCCGAAGCTTTTGAATTTTTGCTCTGTCATTTGGAGCGGCACATGGTACAGATCGATGAAATTCTGGCGTAATACGTTTTCATTTTTCTACTTTCAGTTTTCATTGACTATAGTCGATATTAGCTATTTTTAGATACCCTATAGTCTGAGTCCATGAATGATGAAACTTTTCTTCGCTTAAAGTGTTTTTTTTCAGCTGTTACGTTTACGCAAGAACAAGAAAATTATTTTAGGTCACTTTGGTCTTGCAAGACATTTGACCAATATGATTTAATTACCGAGGCGGGCAATACCGAACGCTACTTTTATTTTGTGCTCGAAGGGGTGCAGGCCATCTATATTCTAAATGAAAAAGGAGAGAAAGTTGTTTTGGGATTTTCCTATTCTGGAAGCCCTTCCGGAGTTTTTGATTCTTTTATTTCCAAGCAACAGTCCTCTACTTTTTTGGAAGCGCTAAAACCTTCAAAATTGCTTGGTATCACATTGACCGATTATCAGGGGTTATTTGAAAAGATTCCCGACTTCAACATCTGGGGGCGTTTGTTTTTTCAAAATATATTATTTGGGCGTTTACATCGGGAAGTGGAACTTTTGACCCTATCCGCCGAGCAGCGTTATGTCGCTTTCATGCAACGTTGTCCAGAAGAATTGAAAGTAATTCCCCAAAAATATTTGGCCTCTTATTTAAATATGAAACCAGAAACATTTAGCAGACTTCGCGCTTCAATAAATTACTAATTTAATGGAACTTCTTGGACAGCTATTGTTGAACTAGGTTAATATTGACATAGATTAAAGTACGTGAGTGCGTTAAAAAACCCCTACTTTGTAGTCATATTTGTATTTTGTCCAGTATGAAAATCATTCTTAAGCTTTTAAAAAATATATACAAAAATGCTCTTAAGAGCATTGCTTTCTACCCTATTCTAATAAGTGCCTGCTTTTTCTTTTTTGCCATTTTTTGTCTATCCATTGAAAACTGGGATGTTGTAATTTCCATAAAGGAAGAGGTTCCTTTTCTATTTATTCAAGATTATGAGACTGCACGATTAATATTGTCAACTTTTATAGGGGGGATTATTTCCTTGACCGTTTTTAGCTTTTCAATGGTCATGGTGGTTTTGGGTCAAGCCTCATCAAATTTCTCGCCTAGGCTTCTACCAGGACTGGTTTCCAATAAGAAAAACCAGATGATTTTGGGCGTATATATCGGTACGCTCTTGTATTGTATCATTATTCTTATTTCTTTAGGGGCTTATGGGGTAGATTCCAATTCACTTGGGCTTTCCACTATGTTCTCGGCCATTTTTGGTGTGGTTTGTATCGTTCTTTTTGTGTATTTCATTCATCATATTTCAAAAGCCATACAAATTCACAATATCATAGATCGCATATTTAAAAGGAGTGAAACAATATTGCAGTTGGAACACGCAGAATTTAAAGGAAATAAAACTGGGTTGAAATATATAAATGTGGAGGGTTCTTCGGAAATAAAAAGCGAACGTTCAGGTTATTTTCGTGGTTTTGATATCGATTTGATGGAAGAATCAATCAAAAAACAAAACAATCAGATTACTATTGTTCCTTATGTCAATCAACATATTTGGGAGGGAATGACCATTTTAAAGTTAAAGAACCCAACCTCAGATGAAGAATTGGAAAACCTGATGCTCTGTATTCATATATCTTCCAATAGACATGCAGGAAATAATGCAATTGGTGGATTGATTGAATTGATGGAAATTGCGGTCAAAGCTATGTCTCCTGGAATAAACGATCCCGGAACAGCAATAGATGCCATAAACAAACTTGGTATTTTACTGGCTAAATTAATGCAACTTCCCCCGCACACCTCTGAACTCATTGCCAGTGGGCATTGTACTCTTTTACAAAACAATATTCCCGCAAAGGAGCTTATGCGAATTTTGATCCAACCGATACGTTTGTACAGCAAGCACGATAATGCGGTTGTTCTTGAACTGATCGGGGCCCTAAAATTTGCAAAAAACGGTACTGGGGTTTCTTCGGAAAATTCAGGTGCGATAGTCTCAGAATTGAAAGCTCTTAAAATGGACGTTAAAAAAAGCATTGAAAATAGACTCGATAGAAAAAGATTGCTTTCTCTTTTGGATGAAGAGCTTGCCTAAAACTCGATTGCTGAATGTTTCCTAAACATCTTGGCCAGTAACCAGTATTTTTGAAATCTGTTCTTTCAATTTGGGTAAAACCTCAATCTCGAACCAAGGATTTTTTGAGCGCCAAAACCGATTTACTGGTGAAGGATGTGGTAAAGGAAAATAATTGGGCAAAAATTCTTGATGGTTTGCCACGTTTTCAGTTAGATTCTTCTTTGAGCTTTTTTTTAAGTAAGCATCTTGGGCATACTTTCCAATTAAAAGTATAATCTGCACTTCTTTCAACTGTGACCAAACTAAATTATGCCAAAGCGGCGCACATTCTTTTCGCGGTGGCAAATCCCCTGTTTTTCCCTTTCCTGGATAGCAGAAGCCCATAGGAAGAATGGCGAAATTATCTTCATCATAAAATTCCTTTTCATCGACACCAAGCCAATCCCGAAGGGCTCTTCCACTTGGGTCGTCCCAAGGTTTATGGTGAACGTGCGCCAATCGACCTGGAGCTTGGCTCAATAGAACAATTTTAGACTTTGCAGAAAAAGAAACTATGGGTCTAGGTCCTAAGGGAAGGTGTTCTTTGCAGACTTCACATTTTCTAATATTGGTTAAAAGTTCCTGCATAGCTAGGTGGTTACAATTGTTTTTAAGAGGTATATAGTGAGCATTCCCCAAAAAGTCCCCGTAGCCATGCTCAAAATAGCCAAGACAATGGCATGCGGCATCCATTTTTTTTGATAAGCTGCTGTTACCGCAGGTGCTGTTGCTATTCCGCCAACATTTGCCATACTGGCTATGGGAACCCAGGCCATATGTATATTCATAAGTTTAGCTACCAACATCATAAAAACAAAATGACCCAAAAGCCAAATAATTAAAAAACCAAAAAATGACATATCGAAGCCCAAGGTTTCAAAACGGAGTTTTAATCCCAAAATGGCCATTACCCCTAAAATTAAGATTCCGCCTGCCTTTAGTGAAAATTTAAAATTCCATTTTGGAACAAAGTTTCCCAAAGCCAACCCAAAAACAGAAAGCAAAACAACCTGCGCTACAAAACTTTCAATTATCCAATTTGCCAAAAAGACAACTGCCAATAAAATAAGTATTGTCAACCCTTTTGAAATTGGTTTTTTTGTATCTGTCCGTATTTCCTCCGGCAGTTCTTTATCAGTGATCTTAAAAAAGGTGTTTATTCGATTGCTTTTTTTGATAAATTGAAACATAAGAATTGTCCAGATATTCACAAGAATATTATCCATTACCAAAACGGAAAGAAAGATTGATTCAGGACATTCCACCAATTCCTTTAATACCAATTGACTAGTGCTGCCTCCTATCCAACTGCCAACAATGGGCGGAATCCCCTTCCAAAAACCATTGGCCGTAAGCGTCTCCGATACCAAAACCGTTTCTGAAAAGCCAAACAAAAAGACCACTGGAAAAAGAGCTATGAAAATTGACCCAGAGACAAAAAGAAGAATCGGCTTGTACCCTATGGCCTTCAATTGCCCCAAAGATAGACTCGCCATGACCGAAATAATGGTCAATGGGATAAAGAAGCTCTTACTGTATTCATGTATGCCAGCTTGAGAAAAGTCATGGTTCAATAAAAATGATGTTACCGCTGGAATCAAATATGCCAAAAGAATTGCCGGCACCCAATCAAAAACAGACTTTATGTATTTGTTTTCCCAACGGTCGAGAAAGTAAACCAATGTTACTGTAAAGAGCGTAATCAACCACGGAATCAAGGTCATAATATTGGATTGGCGAACTAAATATAGCTTTTATTTATTTCCGCCTACCACAATTACAAATTCCCCTTTTGGAGGTTTTTCTTCAAAATATTGCAGTACTTCGGCAACGGTTCCCCTCATGTTTTCTTCATATAACTTGGTCAATTCGCGAGACACTGAAATTGGTCGGTCCTGTCCAAAATATTCTGCAAAGTGCGTAAGGGTCTTAATTAATTTATGCGGGGATTCATAAAATACCATCGTCTTTGTTTCTTCCGCCAATGATTGTAATCTTGTTTGCCTACCTTTTTTTAAGGGTAAAAATCCTTCAAATACAAAACGGTCATTTGGAAGTCCACTATTGACGAGCGCGGGAACAAAGGCAGTGGCGCCCGGAAGGCATTCCACCTCAATATTGCTTTCAATACAAGCTCTTGTCAACAAGAACCCTGGATCTGAGATTGCAGGTGTTCCTGCATCCGAAATTAATGCAAAAATGCTGCCTCCCAGTAATTTTCTTACGAGCGAATCTATTTGTTGGTGCTCATTGTGCATATGGTGGCTTTGTAGTGGTGTTGTTATTTCATAATGCTTTAAAAGCTTCCCACTATTTCGCGTGTCTTCTGCAAGAATTAAATCAACTTCTTTCAGGGTTTTGATTGCCCTAAAGGTGATATCATCAAGATTTCCTATTGGAGTAGGTACCAAAAATAATTTTCCCATAAACCAAAGTTACGGTCTTACTTCTTTACCTGAGAAGTAGGATGTCAACACAAAAAGGATTGCTAGCACAGCTCCCATGTGTTCCCCATCGCTTATCATGTAATGCGCAAAAAATGCTAGCAAAGAGTTAAAGAAAAATCCTGCGTAGGCCCACTCTTTCAGCCATTTGGAAAAATTTCCCCAAATAGTAATCAATCCTAGAATTTTGGCTGTCGCCATTGGATAAATCAGATACGTTGGATATCCCATATTTTCAAAAAATCCTCGTATCATTTCATGGTTGAAAAGGTAATTATAAACGGAGAAAAGCATGATGGCCGTCAATAGAACCGTTGATACCCAAAAAAGAATTTTTTTCAGTTTCATACTTGCTCTTTAAGGTTGTTGTAACCTTAAAAGTATAAAAAGTAATTGGGATGTGTATTAATCATGCAAACCTGCGTTCTACCAAAGCCATAAAACGTGCTTCATATTCTTCCTTGCCTTCCCAATTTTTATATTCCGGTTTTACCATATTTTCAATAAAGGCAATGGACCGTTCTTCCGTGTCAATACCATTTAATTGTGAAAGAACACGGGCATATTCTTCCATATTGCCATTGAACAGATGTTTTACAAAAGCAAGTTTATCGTTGAGACCGATTTGAAGATCCTTGACGTATTTATCATTCAAGGATTTTGGTCCATTTTTCGTCTGCGTATCTGTTTCCCTGGAAGGAGAAAGTATTTCCCTATCATTCTTTACGAATTCAGGTTGTGCCACAAATTCTTTAAAAACATGTTCCACCGCAATATCGGCTGGCATTTCAGAAATCATATCCTTGATCGTATCCATACCAGGTATGATAATATCCTCTTCGTGCGGATTACTTTCGGGTACGGTAATATTTTCATTGAGTACCGCATTTGCCATTTTCTCAAATCGTGATGCAATTACATTTTTCGATACATCAACTTCAACGTCGCTCAATTTTTCGTCTATGAATTTTAATACCGCCAATTTTTCATAGATTTCCCTTGCATTGTTATAAAGCTTTGTCAGATCCTTGTCTTCTCTTGTTGTAATGATGTCCGTGGACAATTTTATCAACTCCTCCCTTAATTTTCTTATCATCGCTATAAATCTTTACAATAAAAATAAAATCAATTTTTGTATGCCACTACGAACAAAAGGTTAAATTTTAATCGTAAATCAAGGCATATTTTTTTAGTAGTTTTGTGCTTTCTTTTAATCAAACGAGAAAACTACACAATTTCGTTTAAAAATACGGTATGTTTCTTGAAAACACGGTAAATCCTAAAGAACAATTTGGCTGGATAGAAGTTATCTGTGGCTCTATGTTCTCTGGAAAGACCGAAGAACTTATCAGAAGGTTAAAGCGCGCCCAGTTTGCAAAGCAAAAAGTAGAAATTTTTAAACCTATTGTCGACACTCGCTATCATGAAGACATGGTTGTCTCCCACGATGCCAACGAAATCAGGTCAACACCTGTTCCCGCTGCGGCGAACATTAGGTTGCTTGCAGATGATTGTGATGTAATTGGGATTGACGAGGCACAGTTTTTTGATGATGAAATCGTTACGGTCTGCAACGATTTGGCCAATCGCGGAATTCGTGTGCTGGTCGCAGGGCTCGATATGGATTTTAAAGGAAACCCCTTTGGACCAATGCCAGCATTGATGGCTACAGCAGAATATGTTACCAAAGTGCATGCTGTATGCACTCGAACAGGCAATCTGGCCAATTACAGTTTTAGAAAATCCGACGATGATAAATTGGTTTTACTTGGCGAAACTGAAGAATACGAACCTTTGAGCAGAGCGGCATTCTATAAAGCCATGCTCAAGGATAAAGTAAGCCAAATGGATGTGGATGCAGAGGAAGTAGATGGCGAAAATAAAGCGACCAATGGATAAGATTGGCGAAACCACCTTGCTGATCGATTTGGCGGCATTAGAACATAACTACCGCTTTTTAAAAACCAAATTAGCAGCCCAAACCAAATTCTTGGCAGTCGTAAAAGCTTTTGCCTATGGTAATGATATGGTTGTCATTGCAAAAAAAATGCAGGCTTTAGGAACTGATTATTTTGCTGTAGCATATGTTAAAGAAGGTATTTTGTTAAGAGAAGCTGGCATTACAGCACCTATTCTAATATTACACCCACAACCTGTAAATTTTAGTGAAACCATTGAGCACTGTTTGGAACCCAGTTTGTATTCACCAAAAATCCTTCACAGTTTTTTAAAAGTTGCCGAAGAAAAAAATCAAACCGATTATCCCGTTCATATCAAATTCAATACGGGGTTGAACCGTTTGGGTTTTTTGAAAAACGATATTGATTTTATTGCGGACAAATTGAAAAATACAAAAGCGTTGAAGGTTGCTTCAATTTTCTCACATCTGGCTGCTTCTGAAGACCTTTCCGAAAAAGCATTTAGTCAAAAGCAGATAGCCGGTTTCAATAACATCAGTAACAAACTGAAGCAAAAGTTAGGGTATTCCCCATTCCGGCATATTTTAAATACATCAGGAATCTTAAATTATCCTGAAGCTCAATTTGAAATGGTTCGAAGCGGTATTGGACTATACGGTTATGGTAACGACAAAATATTTGAAGAACAACTTAAGCCAGTGGCCTCTTTAAAAACCATTATTTCACAAATCCATGAGATAGCGCCGAACGAAAGTGTTGGTTATAACAGGGCCTTTACATCCAAAAACTATAGGAGAACTGCAACCTTGCCTCTTGGCCATGCCGATGGTATCGGCCGACAATATGGAAATAAAAGAGGCCATGTTAACATCAATGGAAAATCAGCTCCTATTATTGGCAACGTTTGCATGGATATGATTATGATAGATGTTACAGGCATTGATTGTGAGGAGGGCGACGAGGTCTTGATTTTCGGACCAAATAAATCGGCAGAAGATTTTGCTGCTTCTGCGAATACTATTTCATACGAAATCCTGACCGCAATTTCACCAAGAGTCAAAAGAGTTGTTACGAACCTGTAATTTTACAGTTTCTATTGGCGTCAATCCCTTTTTTAATTAAATTGTAGCACATTAACCAGTTAAACTATAAAACTATGTTGAAAGAATTCAAAGAATTCGCAATGAAAGGAAACTTGGTGGATATCGCCGTAGGTTTCGTTATGGGTGCCGCATTTAACAAGGTCGTTGCATCATTTACAGGAGGAATAGTTTCTCCGTTGATAGGTCTTCTTTTCAATGCGGACTTTAAAGATTTGAAATATGTGATAAAAGAAGGAACAATGAACGACGCTGGTGAAAAAGTGGGCGAAGTTGCTGTACTATATGGCGATTTTTTGACCAATGTCATTGATTTCATCATTGTAGCGTTTGTAATGTTCATGATTGTAAAGGGCGTGAACAGAATGAAGAAAAAAGAGGAGCCTGCTCCCGAAGCTCCAGCTGGTCCAACACAAGAAGAATTACTTGCCGATATAAGAGATCTATTGAGGCAACAAAAATAGTAGGTCTATAAAATTGGGCTACCGCTACATCATAATTTAATTTTAAAGACCGTCATTCCGTTTCGCTAAAGGATTGACGGTTGTTTTATTTACAACAATTTGTTGTATTTTAATTTTGATGATTGTTTTTGCTTGTCAGTTTAAAATTGAGAATTACCTTTGAGGCTTCAAACAAAATTAAATGAAAGTAGCAGTTGTTGGGGCCACAGGAATGGTAGGTGAGGTAATGTTAAAGATTTTGACTGAGCGTAATTTTCCAATTACGGATTTGTTGTTGGTTGCTTCTGAGCGTTCCGTTGGTAAAAAACTAATTTTTAAAGACAAGGAGCATACGGTAATTAGCCTTGCTGATGCCGTAGCTGCCCTACCGGATATTGCTATTTTTTCTGCAGGAGGTGACACTTCGTTGGAGTGGGCTCCCAAATTTGCAGAAGCTGGTGCTACAGTAATCGACAATTCATCCGCTTGGCGAATGGATTCAACTAAAAAATTGGTTGTCCCAGAAATCAATGCCAATCAATTAACAGCTGATGATAAAATTATTGCTAACCCAAATTGTTCTACCATTCAAATGGTGTTGGCGTTGCATCCACTGCATAAAAAATACCAAATGAAGCGTGTGGTGGTTTCTACCTACCAGTCTGTCTCAGGAACAGGTGTAAAAGCAGTTCAACAGTTGGAAAACGAAATAGCTGGCATTCAGGGTGAAATGGCCTATCCATACCCTATTGGAAAAAATGCATTGCCGCACTGTGATGTGTTTTTGGAAAATGGTTATACCAAAGAAGAGATGAAATTGGCTCGAGAACCACAAAAAATATTGGATGACCGTACTTTTTCAGTCTCGGCGACCGCAGTTCGAATTCCAACCGCTGGTGGTCATTCAGAAGCCGTAAATGTTGAATTTCATAATGATTTCGATTTGAGCGAAGTAAGAAAGTTGCTGAGTGAAACTCCCGGTATCACTGTACAGGACAATCCAGATACCAATACCTATCCCATGCCTATGTATGCACACGGTAAAGATGATGTTTTTGTAGGTCGTATCCGTAGAGACGAGACCCAACCAAATACCTTGAATATGTGGGTCGTTTCAGATAATCTCAGAAAAGGAGCCGCTACCAATGCCGTTCAGATTGCAGAATATTTGGTGGAAAACAATCTTATTAAAAACAACAAACCCGCAATTTCTTAAAATACGTTAAAGCTTTTGTTATATCCTAGAAATCACTGGTTTTTGCACTATTTTTAACAAAATCAATCTGGAAAAAATGCAAAAATTAAGTCTTTTCGCGGCCGTACTGGTTATCGCCGCCTGTGAAACTACCACTAAAAGAGAACCCATTGTTGTGAACTATCCCGTTACCGAAAAAGTTGATACCATTGATACCTATTTTGGGACTGAGGTCAAAGATTCCTATCGCTGGTTGGAAGATGACCGAAGTACAGAAACCGAAGCTTGGGTAAAAGAGCAAAACGCCACTACGTTCGGCTACCTTGATAAAATCCCTTTCAGAGAGGATTTAAAAAATAGACTGGAAAAACTTTGGAACTACGAAAAATTAGGATCTCCATTTGTAGAAGGGGACTACACCTATTTTTATAAAAACAACGGATTACAAAACCAATATGTAGTCTATAGAAAAAAAGAAGGCGAAGAGGAAACGATTTTTCTTGACCCCAATACTTTTTCTGATGATGGCACCACATCTTTGATGGGATTGCGATTCACCAAAGATGGCTCAAAAGCGGCTTATTTGATTTCTGAAGGAGGGAGCGATTGGCGCAAAGGCATTGTAATCAACACAGAGGACATGGAGATTGTAGAAGACACTTTGGTGGATATTAAATTTAGTGGGGTTTCATGGAAAGGAAATGATGGTTTCTTCTATTCCAGTTATGACAAACCTGAAGGGAGCGAACTTTCTGCCAAAACAGACCAGCATAAACTATACTATCATGAACTGGGAACACCTCAATCAGAAGATAAATTAATTTTTGGTGGAACGCCAGAAGAAAAACACCGTTATGTTCAAGGTTATGTCTCAGAAGATGAAGGATATTTGTTCATCTCTGCTTCTACCTCAACTTCGGGCAACAAATTGTTCTTAAAAGACCTTACGCGACCAGATAGCGATTTGGTCATTATTCTGGACGATACCGATTCGGACACTTACGTGATTGACAATGAGGGTTCCAAACTGTTTTTGGTTACCAACAGGGACGCGCCCAACAAGAAAATCGTTGTAACGGATGCTGCCAACCCAACATCTGACAACTGGAAGGATTTAATACCGGAAACTGAAAATGTATTAACGGCAGGAACCGGCGGAGGTTACTTTTTTACGGAGTATATGGTAGATGCCATTTCCAAAGTTTTACAATACGATTATGATGGCAAATTGGTGCGCGAAGTACAATTGCCCGGAGTAGGAAGTGCCAACGGTTTTGGGGGCAAAAAAGATGAAAACGAATTTTATTTCTCATTTACCAACTACAATACTCCCGGCTCTTCTTATAAATATAATGTAGAGACAGGTGAATACAAACAATACTGGAAACCTGAAATTGATTTTAATCCAGAAGATTACGAATCAAACCAAGTATTTTATAATTCTAAGGACGGTACAAAAATCCCTATGATCATAACCCATAAAAAGGGTGTTGAACTCAATGGTAAGAATCCTACCATTCTTTATGGTTATGGAGGATTCAATATTAGTCTTACCCCATCATTCAGTATTGTGAATGCCGTTTGGATGGAACAAGGAGGAATTTATGCTGTACCTAACTTAAGAGGTGGTGGCGAGTATGGTAAAAAATGGCATATTGCGGGAACTAAGCTTCAAAAACAAAATGTCTTTGATGATTTTATCGCTGCCGCGGAATATCTTATTGATAAAAATTACACTTCCAAAGAATATCTAGCCATTCGAGGAGGATCTAACGGCGGCCTTCTTGTTGGGGCGACCATGACCCAACGCCCCGATCTTATGCAAGTTGCACTGCCCGCCGTAGGCGTATTGGATATGCTTCGCTACCACACCTTCACCGCAGGGGCCGGTTGGGCATACGATTATGGAACCTCTGAAGATGATGAAGAAATGTTCAATTATATCAAGGGCTATTCCCCCGTTCACAATGTAAAAGAAGGAACTGAATATCCAGCTACATTGGTAACTACTGGGGATCATGACGATCGTGTAGTACCCGCACACAGTTTTAAATTTGCTGCGGAATTACAAGAAAAACAGACAGGGGACAATCCCACTTTGATTCGAATTGAGACCAATGCAGGTCATGGCGCAGGAACACCCGTAAGCAAAACGATTGAACAGTATGCCGATATTTTTGGTTTTACCCTTTTTAATATGGGTTTTGGTAAACTGCCAAATCAAGCTGTTTTAAAAGAAATCAAGGGCTGAGGTTCTTTATGAACTATAGAAAAGTGTATTATTACTAGAATGTCACATTAAGCGCAGTCAAAATGGATTGATCGTGAAGATTTCCAGTATTCGACTGCGCTCAAACTGGCAGTTGTTCGGCACTTTTTGTTACTTTTTATGCTATGCTAAAAGTTCAAATCGATTCCTTCGGCTACGGAGACGAAACTATTTTGGAAAATATCTCCTTTAAAGTTAAGCAAGGGGTTCACTTGGCGTTGATGGGAGAAAGCGGTTCTGGCAAAAGCACGCTTTTAAAGATTATTTACGGACTTCTTCACGTAGAAAATGGTTCTATATTTTGGGAAGGCAAACAGGCACTGGGCCCAAACTATAATTTGGTTCCTGGGGAACCTTATATGAAATATCTTTCACAGGATTTTGACCTGATGCCCTTTATATCCGTAGCGGAAAATATTGGACAGTATCTTTCTGTTTTTGAGCAAGATACACATCAGCAAAGAATTGAAGAATTGTTACAACTCATCGAGCTAGAAGCCTACGCCAATACCAAAGTGAAGAATTTAAGTGGAGGACAACAACAGCGAGTAGCCTTAGCAAGAGTTTTGGCACAAGAACCCGAAGTCCTATTGTTGGACGAACCTTTTGGACATATTGATAATTTTAAAAGAAATTCGCTTCGGAAAAAATTGTTCCCCTATTTGAGCAAAAAAGGCATTACAGTCCTTACCGCCAGTCACGATCCCAATGATGTTCTACCCTTTGCCGAACGAACATTGATATTGGAAAAGGGCAGAATAGTTGCTGACAAGAAAACAAAAGCCCTCTACAAAACTCCACCAAATTATTATATAGCTTCACTTTTCGGAGAGGTTAACATTCTTCCCATCAGACTATTGAAAACTTATTCGGAAATTGAAAAATCAATTCTTATTTACCCCCATGAATTCATGGTTTCAAAAACTTCAGGACTGAAGGTTACCGTGCAAAACTCTTTCTTTAAAGGAAGTCATTATTTGAATGAGGGCAGAACAGAGGATGGCCCTATTCTTTATTTTAACACCCCTAAAAAATTTGATCTTGGGGATGCTATTTTCCTCAACGTATCTTTGAAAACAATCAATAAACGTCTACAGGGTTGAAAAAGGAACAAATACTTAGAGAATTAAATTTTAAGGCTGTTCGTAGTAGTGGTGCTGGCGGGCAGCATGTAAATAAGGTCTCTTCAAAGGTAGAACTGTCTTTTTCTTTGGATTCTTCTTTGGGATTATCAATGGAAGAGAAACAACGCATCTCTAAGAAACTGGGGACGCGATTGACCAAGAACCAGGTTTTGATTCTACAATGCGATGAGGCCCGTAGTCAGCATAAAAATAAAGAAATCGTTATAAAGCGTTTTTTTCAATTATTAAAAAAAGCCTTGGAGATTCCAAAAAACAGAAAAACAACAAAACCCTCCAAGTCTTCCATTGAAAAGCGATTAAAAGCAAAAAAAATAGATGCCTCTAAAAAGGTAAATCGAAAAAAACCCAGTTTGGATTAACCCATTGACCAAACTTTATAGTGGTACAAAACTTTTGTTTACTGTTCTTAAGAATAGCTGACCCAACCGCATTATTGTTTTAATAAATAGTCGAAATCGATTAATTATGAACAAATTTAAGATACATCCAGTATTTTTTTTTGCACACTATTGAACATAAAGACATTATCCGTTTCTTTTCCCAATAAAGCTTTGGAAATGGGTGAACTTGGAGAAACGCAAAAAATAGATGTATCGTTAGTTTTAAATTCTCCAGCCGAAATTGAAATAAAGTAATTTGCAGAACTCGTTTTTACTAAACTGCCCAGTGCAATTTTGTGGGGGTTTTTTGTAATATCAACTTTTTGAAGAAGTCTTTTCATGTCTTCAAGGTCATAAAGTTGTCTCCCTAATTTTTCCTGTTCCAATTGAACCATGGCCCTACCGGTTTCATGCTTATCCCCAGCACTGCTCTTTGTTTCGGAGTTGAGTGATTCTTGCAAGGCTGAACTTCTTTTTTGGAGGTTTTCCATTTTTTCGTTTACATGGTCCCAGCAAAACTGCAAAAGTTTGTCTTTTATGGTCATAGGAGATTGGCCGTTATGCAAAATTTAATCTAAAAATGGTTTCACCATAAGGAACAGAATGAACCTTTAAGCTTCCCCCGTGCAGTTGCATGACCTGTTTGGAAAGACTGAGCCCTATTCCTGTTCCTTCATTTTTGGTAGTGAAAAATGGAACAAAAATCTCGTCCAATAAGTCTGGTGGAATGCCAGGTCCATTGTCCATAATTTCAATATATTTTCTTCCATCATTGTCAATACCGGCCTTCATTTGTACTTGCCCGCTTTCAACTTCTTTTACGGATTGCAGTGCATTTTTGCAGAGATTTATCAATACTTGGGTCAATTGCTTTTCATCAATAAAGAATTCCAAATCTTCTGGAGAACATCTTACTGTAAAATTTGTTTGTTCTTCCTCAAGTCTTGTCGACATTAAAACATCTATTTTACCTAAAAACTCTTTTCCCTTGACAATTGTTCGGTTCGGCTCGGGAACGCTTAAAAGACTTCGGTAAGATTGTACAAATTCCATGAGGTTACCACCTTGCTCCTTGATTACTTCCAATCCTTTTAGCGTATTTTTTATTTTATGATCATCCAAATCCTTTAGGGAAGCTATTTCACCATCTTTACTATAGTATTTTATAATAGAGTCTGAAATTGAAGTGATCGGAGTAATGGAGTTCATGATTTCGTGCGTGAGCACCCTGATTAGGCGTATCCAAGATTCTATCTCTTTTTCATCCAATTCTGCATTAATGTCTTGCACTACCACCAGTGTAAGTGATTTACCATCTAAGGTCAATGGTGTGGATTTAAGGGACAACTGCGTTTGCTCGCGTTCGTTGGTCAACTGGAACAACTTCCTTTCAAAAGGCTTAAGGTTCTTGAAAATGCTATACAAGTTTTCATCTATTTGTTCAATTTGCTTAATATGGTTGAGCGGACTATGGTTTAGCAATTTTTCAAGGGTTGGGTTAGCGAAGAGAATATGGCCTTTCTCATTGATGGTCATAATTCCTATACTGGCCTGCTTTAGAATTTCTTGATAATACTTTTCCCTTACCTGCATTTCAAGGTGTATTTCTTGAATGAGGCTATTGACCCTATTTAAGCTTTGATTGAGCTCCTTGAACGATTTTATGGAAACCTTTTCTGGAAAACGTAATGTAAAATCCTCATTTCGTATGGCATCAAAAAAGTAGGCAATTTTTCGATTGGTACTGTTAATAAAAGTAATTAGCGAATACACTTGTCCTACAAGAAATATAAGCGAAAACACTATTGAAAAATACCATAGTTCAATCGCCGAAAAAGCAAAGGCCAACGCTGTCAATGCCATGAGGACTACCCTGAAGATAAGCTGCACATAAAAATTTCTACTGGCCATTATTTATTTCTTTTCTTCAATTTGTTGTATAGTGTTTGTCGGGAAATCCCAAGTTGGTCGGCCGCTGCACTGTAATTTCCCTCATGTTGTTCTAAAGCCTTTGAAATCATTTTTTGCTCCATTTCATCCAAGGTTTCAAGGTCATTGTCAAAAGACTGTGAAGGCTTGGAATGCAATAGAAAATCTGTCGGTTTCAATACATTTCCTTCGGAAAGGATTACGGCGCGTTCCATGGTATGCTGAAGTTCTCTAATATTCCCGGGCCACGCATATTCCATCAACTTTTCTTGTGCCAAATTATTCATCCGTAAGCCTGGCTTATCATATTTATTTGCGAATCTCTTTAAGAAAAAATCGGATAAAATCAATATATCCCCTTCACGTTCCCGTAGTGGCGGTACTTGAATATGGATTGTATTGATTCGATAAAGTAAATCTTCCCTAAAAAGTCCGTCCGCTACCATTTGTTCCAAATTACAGTTTGTGGCACAAATCAATCGGATATCCACATTGACAGTTTTATTTGATCCAACCCTTACTATCGATTTATTTTGGATGGCTGATAACAACTTAGCCTGCATTTGTAACGAGAGATTTCCCATTTCATCCAAAAACAAGGATCCTTGGTGGGCGGCCTCGAACTTACCGGCACGATCTTCCTTGGCATCGGTAAAGGAGCCCTTTAGATGGCCAAATAATTCACTTTCGAATAAGTTCTCGGCAATAGAACCCATATCAACACCAATAAAAACCTCTTCTTTTCTGGCAGATAAACGATGTACTTCACGGGCTATCAATTCTTTTCCTGTTCCATTTTCGCCAGTAATCAATACATTGACATCGGTTTTTGCCACTTTGCGTACCAAATTCAAGACTGAGTTAAGTGCTTTTGAGTTGCCAATGATTAAATTCTTGTCGTCATTTATCAACTGTTTTAAGTTAGTTTCTTTCTTTTTAAGTTGATGTATTTCTTGTTTAGACTGCCTTAGTTCAAACGCCGATTTTACTGTAGTTAATAGCCTTTCATTGTTCCATGGCTTTAAAATAAAGTCTGATGCCCCTAATTTTAGGGCTTTTACGGCTAAATCCACCGCTCCGTAAGCTGTCATCATAATTATGGAGGTGTTCGGAGATTTCTTCTTTATCTCTCCCAACCAAAAGAGACCTTCATTGCCCGTGTTCACCCCAGCAGAAAAATTCATATCCAACAAAACAATATCAATTCCCTCCATATTTTGAAAGGAAGAGATTTGGTTTGGGTTGAAAAGCGTTTGAACGCTCTTATATTCAAACTGGAGCAAAATCTCCAGTGCGCTCAACACACTTTTATTATCATCAATAACTAAAATCTTGGCATCTGTCATAAACCCACGTTTCTTAACTGGTCAAAACTACTGATTGAAAACATCAATATAATTTAAGTGTAAAAATATTGGACATTTTTTGTATAAAAATTTTACACTTCCATTTAATGATTAATTATAAATAATCTGTATGTATTTGAAAATCAAATGCTTGATTCTTTGGCACAAGAATAGTAACTAGTTTGGCACAGTAACAAATTATGACTTTCAAAATACACATTACAATTTTAGTTCTTTTGGTCTCGCTTACAGGGCTTGGCCAAAAGACATGGACCTTGGATGAATGTGTCGCTTATGCCATTGACCATAACCTTCAAGTAAAGAACACAACCTTTAACGAAGACGCCAGCAAGGAAAGCTATAGACAATCTATACGTAACCTGTTGCCCAATGTAACTGGTTTTTCAGATTATAGGTTTAGCACTGGTTTGTCAGAAGATCCTACAACAGGTGTTCTTGTAAACAATGAGTTTTACAGCACCAACTATAGTATAAACGCCAATATAGATTTATTCCAAGGGTTCCAGAAATTAAATAATATTAAAGCCTCCAAGTATATTTACCGAGCAACACAAGAGGATGTTCTGCAAGAAAAATTCTTATTGGCTTTTAGGGTAATGAGTGCTTTTTATGATATCAAGTTCAATGAAGGCCTGGTAGCTAATTCAAAGGAACAACTAAGAATTTCGCAATCCAATTTTGATTTGGTCAAAAGGCAAGTGGAATTGGGGCTCATGGCCAAGGCCGATTTGTACGAAGCAGAATCAAATTTACTGGGAGATGAGCTTTTGGTAACGCAGAACCAGAATTTACTGGCCTTGTCTAAACTCACGTTACTACAGGAAATGAACCTAACTGAAGAAGAAAGTATCGAACTTCAGGATACTTTTGACCCAATATCCGAGGAACTCACGTACGGATTTTCGGTGGATTCGGTCTACGGTGTAGCCAGAAGCTTTGTGCCTTTGGTGAAAGCTCAAAACTTGCGTGTAAAAGCAGCAAAAAAACAGCTACAGGCAACAAGAGGTGGTTTGTATCCTTCTATTTCCCTCATCGCGGGCATGGGCACAAGATTTTCGGAGACCAATGTGGATGACAACGATGAAATCATTTCTTTTAGAGATCAACTTAATGATAATCTTGCACGGTTTGTTGGCGCGGAGCTTAGGATTCCCTTGAGTTTGGGATGGGCTAACCGATCAAATGTAAAGCAACAAAAAATTGCCTTCCAACAAGCCCAGAACAATCTTGAAATTCAGGAGCAGGTATTATTTCAGCTTTTACAACAACTTGTTCAGACCAACAATGCCTTGATTGCGGAATATGAACAAAGCAACAAAAGAATGGAAGCACAGGAACTTGCGTTCAGTATTGCACAAAAAAGGTATGAAAAGGGCTTAATAAATGCCATTGACCTTTTTCAGGCGAAAAATTTATATGGCGTGGCACAAAACGAAAATTTACAAGTAGGGCTTCGATTAAAAGTTAATAAAAGCACCTTGGATTTTTATAACGGCCTACCCGTTTTTAATCTTAATTAACCAAAGTAATGGATATACAATTAGAAAAAAAGAGAGGACTAAGACCAAAACATTACGGATACATAGCATTGGGTGTATTGGTCTTATTTACGGGGTGGAAATTGCTTTTTGCAAACTCAGTATCCACCTATAGAACGGAAAAAGAAAGGCTGTCCATAGCACAAGTTACAGAAGGTAAGTTTGATGATTATATCACAATAAACGGATCTGTTGCCCCAATCGCAACTATTTACATGGATGCTTATGAGGGCGGAAGAGTTTCCGAAAAATTGATAGAAGAGGGAACCATGGTCAAAAAAGGTGACATCATCCTTAAGCTGGAGAACATGGGATTGTACGAACAGATATTGGCAAGTGAAAGTAATCTTGCTCTTAAACAGAATGACCTACGCTCCACAAAACTGACTTTTGATTCTAGACAAGTAGAAGGGAAAAGATCTCTGGCCACTGCGGAGTACGACCTTCAGCGCTTAAAGAGAAATTATGAGCAGAATGAAGCACTCTATAATGATGAGTTGGTATCCAAAGAGGTGTATCTGCTTGCAAAAGAGAATTATGAACTATCGAAAAAGCAACATGATATTGTAAAATTACAAACCGTACAGGACGATGAGCTACGAGAAACTTCATTAACAGGACTGGATGCAGACCTTCAGCGTATGCGCAAAACCTTATCCATGGTCTATGAACGTTTAGATCATCTCAACGTAAGGGCCCCCGCAGACGGACAACTGGGTTTTCTTGATGCAGAGATAGGACAAAGCATTGCTCAAGGACAGCGAATTGGACAGGTGAATGTATTGACAGATTTTAAGATAGAAGCGGAAATAGACGAACATTATATAGACCGCGTTAAAAGAGACCTGTCCGCAACACTTGAACGAAACGAAAAGGAATTTGGCCTTAGGTTAAGAAAAGTATATCCGGAAGTGAGAAACGGAAGATTTAAGGTTGATTTGGTTTTTACAGATGAGAAACCAGCAACGATACGGGCAGGACAGAGTTACAATATCAAATTGCAGCTGGGTGCATCAAATGATGCATTGCTATTACCAAAAGGAGGGTTTTTCCAAAGTACGGGGGGACAATGGGTTTTTGTTGTAGGCACAAATGGGGATGAAGCTTTAAAGCGCAACATTAGAATTGGAAAACAAAATTCCAGATACTACGAAGTACTTGAAGGGCTGGAAAAAGGAGAACGTGTAATTACCAGCAATTACGACAGTTTTGGAACTGCTGAAAGAATCATATTAAAATAAAATATCAATCAAAAAATTCAATCAAAAATGAAACAGTTATTAATGATTTATGGATGTGTACTCATTGCCAGTACTGCCGTAGCCGAAAACCAACAAAGTGTTGACAGATTTATAGAAGTAAGCCACAACATTACGGCAAAAGATTCAAAAGATGTTGAAACAAGAGATGGTTTGCACGAATTAAAAATAAGTGAAATTCAGTTCATAGAGGAAGAACCAGTAGTTATTTTGGGTTTCAATCCCGAGGATTATCTTCCTGAAGATTTTAACCCATATAAAATTTATTTCGATTTAAATTCAGTGGTTTATATAGAAGATGAAAATGCATTACAACTCGATTTTGATTCTGCGTATAACTTGCCTGAAGGATTTGATGCCTATTCAGAAGACGTGAGCATACGCTCGATTAATTATGTTGAGGACGAAGCTTTGGAACTCGGTTTTGATACCAAGGACTATTTGCCGGAAAATTTCTCTCCTCATAAAGTCTATTTCAATTTAAATACTGTTCAATTTATAGAGGACGATGAAGATTACGAAATAGAGCTGGGACCATATAATCTTTGCCAAACTCTTGCAAAGAGTAAATAAAACTGAAACTAAAATCAAAATAGCAGGTCTTTAATACAAAGGCTTTCAAAAAACTTTAAATACTAACACTAAAATAATGATACAAATACAAAATCTGAAAAAGAGCTTTAGAACGGAGGAGGTAGAAACACTGGCATTGAACAATGTGACTTTAAAGGTCGCTGAAGGAGAATTCGTTGCTATCATGGGCCCATCGGGATGTGGTAAATCCACGCTCCTAAATATCATAGGAATGCTCGACAATCCAACTGAGGGAAGCTATCAGTTTGCCGGACACGAAGTTGGAGGCCTTAGAGAGAGCCAACGTACCCAATTACGTAAAGGAAACCTTGGTTTTGTTTTTCAGAGTTTTAATCTCATTGATGAGCTTACTGTTTTTGAAAATGTGGAATTACCGCTTATTTATTTAAAAATGAACAAAGCCGAACGTAAAGAGAAGGTTACAAAAGTGTTGGAACGGATGAAAATTGCCCATCGTAAAAAGCATTTTCCACAACAACTTTCCGGGGGTCAACAACAAAGGGTTGCCATTGCAAGGGCAGTTGTTACCAATCCAAAATTAATCTTGGCAGATGAGCCTACGGGTAATCTGGATTCCAAAAACGGTATCGAAGTTATGAACCTGCTTACAGAGCTAAACCAAGAGGGCACTACCATAGTTATGGTGACGCACTCGGACAGGGATTCACATTATGCCCATAGAGTCATCAATTTATTCGACGGTCAAATAGTAACCGAAAGCCAGAACAAACCTATGGGTGCTATGATCTAAAAAAGAGGAGTTTATTCATCAATCAAATATGCCACCAACTGGTAACAGAGTAAGGGGCCAATCAAAAAACAATCATCATGCTTAGGAACTATATAAGAATTGCTTGGAGAAATCTCTTAAAAAGAAAGGTCTTTACTGCCATAAATATTTTGGGCCTTGCCATTGGTTTTGGCAGTAGCATCTTAATTTACCTGTTCTTGAGCTATCATTTATCGTTTGACAATTTCCACGACAATTCTGACCGAATTTATAGAATGGTCACCGAGGAGATGTCAGATGAAATTGAGTATGACGCAAGCGTTCCTCCAGCGTTCGCAAAAACCTTTAGGGAGGATTATGATTATGCCGAAAAAGTCGCAAAAATTGTGACCCGATACGGTATGGTGCTTGACGTTGAAAAAAATGGCAAAACCAATAAGTTTAAAGAGGATGTTTATTTTGTAGAAGAGGACTTCTTTAAAATCTTCAACTTTCCTTTACTGAACAATAATAACAACGTCTCCCTATCCGCTCCAAATACAGCTGTTATTACTGAATCCGGGGCAAACAAAATTTACGGCACTGTAGATGTAATCGGCAAGACCTTCGTTTTGGAAAATGACAAAACTATAGAGATAACAGGTATTTTAAAAAATATCCCAGAAACTACTTTTCTCGAAAATGAGGTTTTCATTTCCTTCGAGAACCTAGTGGATTTCTTTGAGTTTGCTGCAAATGAAAGTTGGGGCGGTATCACCAGCAACTTGGAGTGTTATGCCCTCCTTAAACCAAATCAGGATATCTCCAGTATTGAAAACGTATTATTGGAACTTCCTAAAATGCATCGGCCAAAAAGCAAAAATAAGCATACGTACAAACTACAACCGCTTTCAGATATGCATTTTAATCCTCTTTATGGCGGGCTTGACCCGGTACTTTTATGGGTCTTTGCCATTATTGGATTATTCCTATTAACAATAGCCTGTATCAATTTTATCAATATATCCACAGCACAAGCTTTTTATCGTTCAAAAGAAATAGGGGTACGTAAAGTGCTCGGGAGTTTTAAACAACATTTGTTCTGGCAGTTTTTATCCGAAACATTCGTGATCAGCTTGTTTGCTATACTTTTAGGAATTGGATTGGCGATACTCTTTCTTCCTTCATTAAATTCACTTTTTGAATTGGAATTGTCATGGAGAAGCTTGTTGGATTATAAATTCATAGGTTTTTTACTCCTCGTGTTGATTACGGTGTCCTTTCTCTCAGGAAGTTATCCAGGAATACTAATGTCCCGTATTGTTCCGGTACTTGCACTAAAGGGAAAACTGAACCATAACGATACAGGCGGAACAAAAACAAGAAAAGTTCTGGTCGTTGCTCAATTTGCCATATCCATTACCCTTATTGCCGCTACATTGATTATTTCCAGGCAAATCGACTATGCCGTAAATACCGATTTGGGGTTCGATAAGGAATCCATTGTTATGGTAGAAATCCCTGCAGATTTGGAAAACATAAAACTCAACAGTTTAAAAGAACGTTTGGCGGAAATCCCAGGGGTTAAAAACGTTACTGCCTGCTTGGGGAGTCCAGGTGCTGCAGACAGTAATTGGGGAACCAATGTAAAATACAATAATAGATCGGAGAATGAAGAATTTGGAATACAAGTAAAAGTTGGGGATGAAAACTATTTGAATACGTTTGATATCCCTTTGGTTGCTGGCAGGAATTTCTTTAGGGCCGATACAATAACGGAAGTTCTGGTCAACGAAAAATTTGGAGAAAAACTAGGATTGGCATCTCCTGAAGAATTGTTGGGAAAACCCTTTGAGGCAAATGGAGGCGATGTTAAGGGAACTATAGTAGGTGTCGTTCGCAATTTTCACAATGCCAGTTTTACGGAACAGATAGAACCTGTTTTTATAGCTCCAAGAACAGATTGGTACGGAGAGATTGCACTAAAAATAAATCATCAAAGTACAAATTTAACTTTAGAACAAATAGGCCATGAATGGTCCCAAGCCTTCCCTGGGTATATTTATGAACATCACTTTTTGGATGAAAGGGTTGCCGAACAATACCAAACGGAACAACGTTATCTTTCACTTTCCAAAGCGTTTTCCGGATTGGCAATTTTAGTTGGTTGTCTCGGCCTCTATGGGCTCATACTGTTTTTTGTGGGGCAGCGAACCAAGGAAATTGGGATACGGAAAGTATTGGGAAGTAATATTACTAATATCCTGGCCTTGTTTAGCGTGGATTTCTTCAAACTTATTCTTGTAGCAGGTATTCTTGCCACTCCCATAGCATGGTATTTAATGGAACAATGGCTTCAAGGATATACGTACAGGACAGAGATACATTGGTGGTTTTTTGCCATCGCTATTGTTGCCATAATGGTTGTCACGTTGATTACCATAGGCTATCAAACATTAAAAGTAGCCGTTTCAAGTCCCGTAAAAAGCTTAAGAACAGAATAAATTCATCAAAAAAACGAAATCCCATGTTTAAAAACTATATTAAAATCGCTTGGAGAAATCTTACAAAACATAAACAGCAAACGGTCATAAATCTATTGGGACTTACCATTGGAACAATCAGTTGTCTTTCCATCCTGTTATATATCTTTTCACAATTGGGATATGATGAGCACCATGAGGATGCAGCATCCATCTATAGGGTCGAGACTATTATAGAAAGAGACGGAAAGGAGAGTTTTGACACTGCTGCTGCATCACCACCTATAGCTTTTGCCCTAAAAGAGGATTTTCCAGAAGTTCAAGAAGCTACACGTGTTGTATTAACCGATGTTTTCTACAGTAATTTAATAAGTGCAGCGGATAGCGAAGATGCTTATTATGAACCTAGGGTTTATATGGCCGATTCTACTTTTTTCAAAATTTTTACTTATAAATTCATAGAAGGAAATAAAGAAACCGCCCTAAAAGAACCAAACACATTAGTACTCTCTTCATACTTAGCGAATAAATTGTTCGGTAATCAGAAAGCTTTGGGCAAAGCTGTTCTATGGGGAAGTGGTGAGGATGCTCAAACGTTAACAGTTAAAGGGGTTTTTGATGAATCGTATGCGAAATCCCACTTAGACCCAAATTATATCGTAAGCATGAGTACCCCGGGAATGGGAACCTTTGTCCAAAACTTTGAAAGTTTTGCGACAAATAACTTTGTTTATAGCTATGTGAAAATCGCTAAAAATAGTAGTGGCCAAAATTTACAGGACAAACTGCAAGATTTTATTCATGAAAGGGGAGCAAAAGACCTCTCCAATGCAGGAATGACCAATAAACAATTATTGCTAAAGAACGTTCGTGACATCAACTTGCATTCCAAGGGGCGAAAAAATCAGATTCATGAGGTCTCCAACATTAAATACCTCTATTTTTTATTGACCTTGGCAATTTTCATTCAACTGGTAGCATGCATCAACTTTATTAATTTAAGTACTGCCAGAGCAGGAAAAAGAGCTAAGGAGATAGGGGTTCGCAAAGTTGTGGGTGCCGGTAAAAATAGTTTAATGCGACAATTCTTGGGGGAATCATTACTTCTATCCCTTTTTTCCGTGCTGATAAGCATTCCGGTCACAATTTTATTGCTTCCCTTATTAAATGAGCTTACACAAGCAAGCTTGGGGTATCAAGATGTATTCAACTGGAAAATTATTACCCTATTATTAGGAATAGGAATATTAACTGGATTGGTTGCTGGAATATATCCTGCAATTGTGCTTTCTTCTATTAAACCTATAAGGGCTTTAAAAAATATGACCCTATTACAATCAGGTAGCGGAACATTTAGAAAAGCGCTGGTCGTGTTCCAGTTTATTGTTTCCATAAGTCTAGTTGCGGCCGTTATCATCATTACCCAACAGTTTAGGTTTGCCCAAAGCAAGGATTTGGGTTTTAAGAAAGATAACCTACTTGCATTACGGATTGGTACGGATGCGGCATCCAGTAAGTTTGAGTCCTTAAAATCCGCTTTCCTGAACATTCCTGGAGTGTTGCATGTATCCAGCGGAAATTATGCCCCTTCAGAAGTGGTTTTGTCCGATAATGGATTATATCTACCAGGAGGAAATCGTGAAAACAATACCATTGTAAAACGCAATGGGGTCAGCGATGGCTATTTTGAAACCATGAACATACCATTTGTAAAAGGAAGGGATTTTACACCAGCTGACACTATAGATCAAATTATAGTAAACCAAGCCACATTGAGGGCCTTTAATATTGAGGAAGAAAATGCCTTGAGCTCAAGACTTGTACAAAGTTTTGGTGATGAAACTTCTGAAATGCGGATTATCGGTGTGGTCAAAGACTATCATTTTGCATCTTTGAAGCAGAAAATCGCACCACTTTTTCTATACAAGGAAGAGTCGCCAAATTGGTTGTTTCTAAAAACCCAAAGCGACAATTATGAAGTTTTGTTGGCAGGTTTGGAAAAGCAATGGAAAGCTACCGTACAAAATGTTCCTTTTGATTATGTGTTTGTAGACAAAGAAGTAGAAAAGCTTTATAACGAAGAAAAGCGCTTGGGCCAAATCTCTGTAGTCTTTACCATACTGGCCATATTGATCAGCTGCTTAGGTCTTTTTGGCCTTGTATCCTATGTAGCCGAACAAAAAAGAAAAGAAATCGGTATTAGGAAAGTACTTGGGGCCAGCATCAATTCAGTAGTACAATTACTGACCAAAGACTTTATAAAATTGGTAGGCATCGCCTTTTTAATTGCTTCTCCCATTGCTTATTATTTTATGCAAGATTGGCTGGAAGATTTTACTTACCGTATCGAGATTAAATGGTGGGTATTTGTACTCGCTGGAGGATTTGCAGTTATAATAACATTTCTAACGGTCGGTTTCCAATCATTGAAATCGGCCGTAGCCAATCCCGTAAAAAGTTTACGGACCGAGTAAAATCATCAACCTGAGCTGAAACAATCTTGGCACAAGTAAAACGAGAATCATGTATAAGAACTATTTAAAAATCGCTTGGAGAAACTTAGCGAAAGATAAGGTCTTCACACTATTGAACGTTGTCGGACTTTCTATCGCTTTTGCTGTGGTAATTTTACTGGCTATGGCCGCTTTCTTTGAACTTTCATACGACAGCTTTCATGAGAATGGAAATCGACTTTATCAAACATATTGGACGGAGCAAGTCCCAAAAGGAACTGAAGCGGGAACGAGTCAGCCAGCACCCTTTACCAATGCTTTAAGAACAGAAGTTCCAGGGGTGGAAAAGATTACACGTTTTCTTGAACAAGAAGCTTTGACCACTTATGGTGAAAAGGAAATAAATCTTGATGCGGTATGGGTCGACAGCGATTTCTTCGAGATGTTTACCTTTCCTGTTTTAAGGGGCAATAAGAACAATCCATTGGAAGAGAAGTCCTTAGTGGTCGTTACTGAGAGTACTGCGAATAAACTTTTCGGTAGTTCCGAAGCAATAGGTCGAACAATTCATATTCTAATCGATGGAAAAGAAGAACCTTTTACCGTAGCATCCGTAGTAGGAAATCACGACACTCGGAACAGTTTGGAGTTTGAAATTGCTATTCCGTTTGAGAACCATGTGGGCTATGCCGAAAATAAAGAAGCTTGGAGCGCCCGTTACCATCAAGTTTATCTACTACTTCAAAACGGGGTATCGCCAAAACAGTTTGAGCAAAGTACCCACACTTTCATGAACTCACATTATAAGGAGTCCATAGAAAATCTAAAGCGCGATGGTGCTGTAGCCAATGAGGATGGATTATTCAGGCAATTAAAATTATTACCTTTTAAGGACGTTCACTTTACAAGTTTTAAAAAAGGCTACGCTGACGTTATTAGAATTGTTCCCTATCTTATCTTAGGGGTGGCCTTTCTCATTTTGTTCATTGCTTGTGTAAACTTCATCAATATGAGTATTGCAAAAAGTTCGCAACGCCTCAGGGAAATTGGTATGCGAAAGACTTTGGGAGCAAAGAAAAAACACTTGTTCTTTCAGTTTTGGAGCGAAAGTCTATTCGTTTTCTTAGTCTCGGTGGCTATTGGTGTTCTTATTAGTATGTTATTGGTCGATACTTTTAAGACGATGTTCCAAACAAATATTTCATTAAATATGTTGACATCGCCTTTGGTTATTTTAGGAAGTTTGGCATTTGTGTTTTTTATAACATTATTAGTAGGTGGGTATCCTGCGCTCTTATTAAGTAGATTGGGTACCATTCAATCCCTAAAAGGGAAATTGGAAACTTCGGGCAGTAATCGTGTTCGGAACGTATTGATGATCTTTCAGTTCAGTATTGCCATTCTACTTATTAGCGGAACGTTCGTATTATGGGGACAAGTAGAATTTATGCGGAACAAAAATCTGGGATTTGATAAAGAACACGTACTTTCTTTTCCATTGGATGGTAAAAAAAATCCATATGAAGCCGTTCAGTTGTTACGGGGCGAACTTTCGGGCAATCCGGATATTTTGAAAGTCACCGCTTCTGACAATAATTTGGGCAGGGGAAAAGACGGAAGCCAGTCCACCAGCATTTGGGGTTTTGATTATAAAGGTAGGGGGGTCAGCACCCATGCTTTGGCGGTTGATTATGATTATTTTGAAACCTTAGGGTTGGAATTCGTACAAGGTCGCAGCTTTGATAAAAACTATTCAGGTGATACACAAAGTGTAGTGATTAATGAAAGTATGGCAAAAGAAATGGGGGAATCCGACCCGTTAACAGGTTATTTCCCCATGAGCGATAGCCTTCGCTATTCGGTTATCGGTGTTGTAAAAGATTATAATTTTCAGGACATTTCAAAATCGATCAAACCCTTGACTTTTTTCTTGAATAAAGATTCAAGCCTGTCTTATGCTTTTGTGAAAGTGGCACCAGTAAATATGGCAAATACATTTGAAGCCGTTGAGAAGGCATGGAAAAAAATAGAGCCGAATGCTGAGTTTCTAGGCTCATTTTTAGACGAAAATATCGATAATACCTTCCACAAGGAAAAAACTATGGCAAACATGATAACCAGTGGTTCAATTATCGCAATAGCCCTAAGCTGTATCGGACTTTTTGCAATGTCATTTTTAATAGTATCCCAACGTACTAAAGAAATCGGCGTACGCAAAGTATTGGGGGCGAGCATCTCTTCAATCGCCGTACTGTTAACCAAAGAGTTTTTGATATTAGTGTTGATTTCATTTTTAATTGCTTCACCGATTGCTTGGTGGTTTTTGCGACAATTCCTTGATATTTATGCATACAAGATAGATTTAGGTATATGGTTCTTTGTTGCGGCAGGGTTTTTGGCAATGGCCATAGCAATTCTGACAGTGGGATCAAGAACGATAAAGGCGGCTATGCAGAACCCTGTAAAGTGTTTACGGACAGAATAAAATCATCATCAAAAAGATACAATCATGTTTAAAAACTATTTAAAAATAGCGTGGAGAAATCTAACAAAAAATAAAGGTTACACTATTATCAATGTTGGTGGTCTGGCCTTGGGTATGGCAGTTACACTCATAATTGGTCTCTGGATTAACGATGAACTTAGCCATAACAACTATTTTAAAAACAAGCATAAGATCGCTCAAGTCTTCCAATCGCAGACCTTCAATAACAATACAGGTACCGGGCCCGCTATTCCACTCCCATTAGAACCGACCTTAAGAGAAAAATACAACGATAACTTTGAGCTATTGGTAATGTCCTCTTGGACCAACCAGCAATATTTGGAATACAAAGAAACCAATATTGCACGCTTTGGCAATTTCATGCAAGTTGATGCGCCAGAATTGTTGGAACTCAAAATTATAAAGGGAGAAAAAGATGGGCTTAGAGAAGTCAATGCCATTATGCTCAGTGCATCTACGGCAAGTGCGCTTTTTGGTTCAGAAAATCCCATTGGAAAAGTTATTAAGGTGAACAGCGAGCATGATATGATGATTTCCGCTGTCTATGAAGATATGCCCTACAATAGCTCCTTTAACGAATTACAGTTCATAATGCCATGGAAACACTACGTTGCAACAAACGAGTGGATTGAAAACTCGTTGGATAATTGGGGCAACAACTCTTTTCAGCTTTTTGCAAAAATTGCGGACAATACTACAATGGAAAGGGTAACTAATACCATCATAGATGTAAAGAAAAATTCAAATGAGGATACTGCAGAATTTAATCCACAGATTTTCTTATTGCCCATGGATGACTGGCATCTCCGCAACAATTTTGAGAATGGCAAACAGGTGGGCGGGCGAATAAAATACGTTTGGCTTTTTGGAATTATTGGAGTTTTTGTATTGCTCTTGGCCTGTATCAATTTTATGAACCTCAGTACCGCTAGGTCCGAAAAACGTGCTAAGGAAGTTGGTATTAGAAAATCAATTGGGTCGCAAAGAGGACAATTGATCAACCAGTTTTTAAGTGAATCATTTTTGGTAGTGGCTTTTGCATTTGTTATCTCGGTTTTGATTGTATTACTTTCCTTAAATGGATTTAATGAACTGGCAAGAAAAGAAATTGAATTTCCATGGGGAAATCCTATGTTTTGGATAATATCTATTTTATTTATTTTGCTTACTGCCTTATTGGCCGGTAGTTACCCTGCGCTTTATCTTTCTTCGTTCAAGCCTGTCGATGTTTTGAAAGGAACTTTTAAAGCAGGCAAATATTCCGGGTTGCCAAGAAAAATCTTGGTCGTGCTTCAATTTACGGTTTCTGTGGCATTTATTATTGGAACAGTTATCGTAATGCAGCAAATCAATCATGCAAAAAACAGACCGATCGGTTATGATAAAGAAGGCTTGATTCAAGTACCGACATTCAGCGAGGATTTTACGGGTAAATATCAATTGATGCGCGAGCAGTTTATAGCTTCCGGTGCAGTAGTGGAAATGTCATCTTCTAGCAGTCCCACAACAAGAATATGGTCTAACAGAAGTGGTTTTGACTGGGAAGGAAAACCGGAAGGCTTTCAAGAAGATTTGGCTTGGACCGAAGTATCTCCCGAATACGCTAAATCCTTGAATTTAAAAATTGTACAAGGAAGAGATTTTAATAGGGATATGGCAACCGATTCCCTCGGCGTCCTTATCAATGAGACCGCCGTTAAATATATGGGCTTTGAAAATCCTATTGGACAACTTATTCGGGATAGTGATGAAGAAAACCCCGACCCGCCACTCAAAATAATTGGAGTGGTCGAGGATATGATTGCCCAATCACCCTATGAACCTGTAAAACAGGGCATGTATGTATTTGATAGGGAAAATGAATCGAGCTATTACAATATGCGTCTAAATCCCGATCAAAGCGCAAACCAAAACATTGCCATAATTGAACGTGTATTTAAGGATAACTTTCCCGCAATTCCATTTCAATATGATTTTATCGATGAAGAATACAGTGAAAAATTCGCTGCGGAACAGCGGATTGGAACATTATCAGGAATTTTTACGGCACTAGCCATTTTAATTAGTTGTCTTGGACTGTTCGGTCTTACTTCTTTTGTGGCAGAACAGCGCACCAAAGAAATTGGGGTAAGAAAAGTATTGGGAGCTTCGGTATTCAATGTATGGAACATGTTATCCAAAGACTTTTTAAAGTTGGTCATAATTTCTTGCTTTATCGCTGTGCCCATTGCGTATTATGTGATGAATGGTTGGTTACAAGAATACCCGTACAGGGTCATCCTAAAATGGTGGATTTTCGCATTGGCCATGTTGGGTGCTATGGCAGTAACAGTTTTAACGGTAAGCTTTCAAGCTATAAAAGCCGCTAAATCCAATCCAATAAAAAGTTTACGGACAGAATAAATTGAACACTATGCTTTTACAATTGAACAATGTTTTTAAGTGGGTAAACTCCGGTGGCCAACGTATATTTTTATTGAAAGATATCAATCTCAAAATCGAAGAAGGAGAATTCATATCCATTATGGGGCCCTCCGGTTCCGGAAAATCCACATTATTGAACGTCATCGGAATGTTGGATGGCTTTGACGAAGGAGAATATCATTTTTTGGAAGATTCTGTACATACATTAAAAGAAAAAGACCGTGCCAAACTTTATAAGGAGTATATAGGGTTCGTTTTTCAGTCGTACCATCTATTGGATGAATTAACGGTCAAAGAAAATTTAGAGATGCCTTTATTATACAAAAAAATTAAAGGCTCCGAGCGTAAAGCCATGGTTGCCGATATGTTGGACCGATTTAATATTGTGGGTAAAAAAGACCTTTTCCCAGCCCAGTTAAGTGGAGGGCAGCAGCAGTTGGTAGGGGTTGCACGCGCATTGATTTCAAGTCCGAAATTAATTCTGGCCGATGAGCCTACAGGTAACCTGAATTCCAAACAAGGAGAAGAGATCATGGATTTGTTCAAACAGCTCAATAATGAAGGTGTTACCATTATCCAGGTCACACATTCAGAAATTAATGCGAAATATGGTTCGCGTATCATCAACTTGTTGGACGGAAGAATGATTTAGTCTCTCTGGGCTTGATTTGCTATAGCTTGTCGACTATTGTGTTTGGATCGCTGCACATATATTGGCACGAATTTTTCAGCGAATTTTAATATTAGTGAATTTGTCCCAAGGATGATTACTCCACTAGCTCCGCGAGTTCTTTGCCAACAAGGCTACCCAAAGCAATGCCCATTCCTCCCAGACGGATGCCGCAATAAACGTTGTTGGATAATTGTTCAACGATTGGGGTCTTTTGTGGTCCAACTCCCATTATTCCGCTCCATCTTTGGTCTATTTCAAAATTCTGGTTTGGTATGATTACTTCTTTAAGAAATGTTTCAAGTTTATTTTGAACAATGGATGTTTCTCCAAAAGAAGCGGTTGTCTCAGTCTTAAAATCGAGATTGCGGCCACCACCTAAAAGAATTCTATTATCAATATTCCTGAAATAATAATACCCTTCATCAAAGTGAAAAGTTCCTTTAATTTTGAGATTTTCAATAGGTTTTGTAATTAAAACCTGTGCTCTGGCGGGCTTAATTCTTTTGGTTTTTAAAAGCTTTGAAGAAAAACCATTGGTTGCAACAAACGTCTTTTTGGATTTAAATTCAAAAAAATTAGTCTTTAAAGTGGTGAAATTTTCGGAATCTTCTAGGCTTTCAATTTCTATCCCGTTCAATATAGTTATTTCTTTTTCTTGACATTTTCGTATCAATGCCGACATCATTTTTCCTGTATCCAATTGCCCTTCAAATTGATGCGTGATATAGTGCTCTTTAATCTTTTCAAACTGAAAAAGATTGTTATTCTTCACAAAGGGGCTTTGTCCAAATATTGGCTTGAGCAAGGTGTTTAGCTCTTGGATTTTATCCAAGCACTCCTCATATCGTTCAAAATCCATGGTCAGAAAAAGTTCATGGCCTCCATTCTTTTCAAACCCTATAGCCTTGTCTCCCAAGGTTTGTCTTAAAAGTAGAATGCCATCCCACCGTTTTTGAACTAAACCAACAACTTCTTGCTCTGTATGGGTTTTTAAGTCCGATAAAATTTCGGAAATACTTCCAAAGCAAGCGAAACCAGCATTTTTGGTGCTGGCACCGTTTGGCAACATTCCCTTTTCCAGCACTAAAATCTTACTTGTAGGATATTTATCTCTAAGGTTCAATGCACAATTGAGACCAACAATCCCGCTTCCAATGATTGTAAAGTCAACGTTGGAAAACCATGTTTTTTGCTCCCAATAGCTAAAATCCATGTTTTAAAAATTACTTTTCCCTAAGTTGGTAATCATCTAGGTATCAAAATCAATGATCAAGAGCCAAAAAAATAATAATCTAGTTTCTTAGCTCTTGAGATGTAGTAATTATCTGAATACTGAACCTAAGGTAGCGTCTCCAGAAATTCTGTGATCAATCTTGATATTTGGTGTCTATCTCAAAATCATCCATAAAGGCAGTTGTGTAATTTCCTGCCAGATAATCAGGATTGTCCATTAATTGCCGATGGAACGGTATGGTCGTTTTAATTCCCTCTATCACAAATTCATCAAGTGCCCTACGCATTTTATTTATCGCCTCTTCCCTTGTTTGGGCCGTAGTTATCAGTTTTGCAATCATGGAATCATAATTTGGAGGGATTCTGTAGCCACTGTATACGTGTGTATCCAAGCGAATCCCATGTCCGCCAGGAGTATGCAACGTCGTGATCACTCCTGGAGACGGTCTAAAGTGGTTATACGGATCTTCCGCATTGATTCGGCATTCGATGGAATGCAACTTGGGGAAATAGTTCTTTCCTGAAATGGGTACGCCTCCTGCGACCAATATCTGCTCACGTATCAAATCATAATCCACAACCTGTTCGGTAATTGGATGTTCTACCTGAATTCTAGTATTCATCTCCATGAAGTAGAAATTCCTGTGTTTGTCCACTAAAAATTCCACGGTACCGGCCCCTTCATATTGTATAAACTCGGCAGCTTTAACCGCGGCTTTTCCCATAGCATCACGGAGTTTATCCGTCATAAACGGGGATGGTGTCTCTTCCGTAAGTTTCTGGTGCCTACGCTGCACTGAGCAGTCCCTTTCCGAAAGGTGACAGGCCTTTCCATATTGGTCTCCAACTACTTGAATTTCAATATGTCTGGGCTCTTCGATAAGTTTTTCCATGTACATACCACCATTGCCAAAAGCTGCTGTGGCTTCTTGAACTGCACTTTCAAAATTACTTTCTATTTGATCTTCGGACCATATGGCACGCATTCCTTTTCCCCCTCCACCAGCAGTAGCTTTTATCATTACGGGATAGCCCATTTTCTTGGCTATTTTTTTTGCGTCGGCAACATCCTTCAACAATCCTTCTGATCCAGGAATGGTTGGTACACCTGCTTTTTTCATGGTTTCCTTGGCCGTTGCCTTGTCACCCATTTTATCGATTTGATCTCCAGAGGCCCCTATAAATTTAATTTCGTGTTCTGCGCAAATTTTCGAAAATTTGGAGTTTTCCGAAAGAAATCCGTAACCTGGGTGAATGGCATCGGCATTGGTTATTTCTGCCGCGGCTATGATATTTGGTATTTTTAAATAGGACTCATGGCTTGGTGCAGGTCCTATACAAACAGCTTCGTCCGCAAATCTAACGTGTAGGCTTTCTTCATCAGCTTTAGAATAAACGGCAACTGTTTTTATGCCCATCTCTTTACAGGTCCGTATGATACGAAGTGCTATCTCTCCCCTATTTGCAATCAATATTTTTTTGAACATACTTTTTAGTTTAAGAGTTTATGGTTTAGTAACTTTTCAGTTCAGTGGCATACGCCCTAAACTTAAAGCTCAAAACTTCTAAACTTAAGGTTATGAAGGATCTACCAAAAAGAGTGGTTGGTCAAACTCTACAGGAGAGGAATCGTCTACCAATACCTTGACAATTTTACCAGCAACCTCCGATTCGATATCATTGAACAATTTCATGGCCTCAATCACGCAAAGTACATCCCCGGGATTGATTGTGCTGCCCACCTCAACAAATACAGGTTTGTCCGGTGACGGTTTTCTGTAAAAAGTTCCTATGATGGGAGATTTGATGGTAATATATTTTGAATCTTCATTTTCATTCGAAGAAGATTCTGCGGTAGGTGCATTTGGCTCACTAGCGGCAGTGTTGGGCATTGCTGGTGCTAATGGTGCCTGTGCTACGGGGATTTGTTGTAAAACAGTAGTTTCTGTTGCAGTAGGTTCGCTTCCGGTACGGATGGTTATCTTAATGTCTTCCATTTCCAACTTCACCTCACTGGCGCCCGACTTGGCCACGAACTTGATTAAACTTTGAATTTCTTTAATATCCATGGAATATAATTTAGTTAGTTTTAGTTTTTTAAGAATTATAGGCCCATTTTAAATAAATGGATCCCCATGTAAAGCCCCCTCCAAAAGCAGCAAAAACAAGATTGTCTCCTTTTTTTAACTGTTTTTCATAATCGTACAACAATAACGGTAATGTTGCTGAAGTTGTATTGCCATATCTATGAATATTCATCATCACTTTATCAGCTTCCAGACCCATTCGCTTAGAGGTGGCATCTATGATTCGTCTATTGGCTTGATGTGGGACCAACCACTGTACATCTTCGTTACTAAGACCATTACGATCCATTATCAGTGCGGATACGTCGGCCATGTTTGATACTGCAAATTTAAAAACCGATTTGCCGTCTTGGTAAACATAGTGCTGCTTGTTTTTTACGGTTTCTTCTGATGCAGGTAATATGGACCCTCCTGCATCGATTTTTAAAAATTGCCGCCCAACACCGTCTGAGCGTAAATATTCATCTTGTAGTCCCAAGCCTTCATCATTTGGTTCAAACAGAACCGCTCCTGCTCCATCTCCAAAGATGATACAAGTTGTACGATCGGTATAGTCAATAATTGACGACATTTTGTCTGCCCCAATAAGCAATACTTTTTTATATCTCCCCGATTCAATATAACTGGCCGCTGTAGACATTCCATATAAAAAACTGGAACAGGCCGCTTGCAAATCATAGGAAAATGCATTGGTCGCACCAATTTCCGAAGCTACAAATGCCGCGGTAGCAGCAACAGGTATGTCTGGGGTTGCCGTAGCCACAAGCACAAATTCTATTTCTTTTGGGTCAACTCCGCTTTTGTTCAGCAAATCTTCGGCAGCTTTAATTGCCAAATAAGAGGTGCCTGCATTTTCTTTTTTAAGTATTCGTCGCTCTTTAATTCCAGTTCTTGAAGTAATCCATTCGTCATTGGTGTCTACCATGGTCTCCAACACTTTGTTGGATAAAACGAAATCCGGGACATAGCCTCCCACAGCTGTAATTGCTGCTGTTTGTTTTTTCATATCAGTGCCTTTTTTTGACAAAAAAGTTAAAATTTGACCCAAAAACGTTGAAAAATAGTCATTTTATATGACTTTTTGGTGAAACCATAGTTGTTTTTGAAATTAACCTTTCTACATAAAAAAACTCCCGCTCTTTTTAAAAACGGGAGTGCATATATTTTCAAGGGTTTACGGTTAAGCCGCTGTTTCCTCTTCTGTTTTATCTATCAAAATCTGACCGCGATAGTATAATTTACCTTCATGCCAGTGAGCCCTGTGGTACAGATGCATTTCTCCTGTTACAGAATCTTTCGCAAGAGTCGGCATGGTTGCTTTGTAGTGGGTTCTTCTCTTGTCCCTTCTGGTCTTTGATATTTTTCTTTTAGGATGTGCCATTATAAACCTATTTGTCCGTTAGTAACTTTTTTAAATCGTCCCACCTGGGATCTGTATCCTCTGATTCTTCTTTGATTTCTTTTGGTTGTAATTCTTGCAACTTATCCAAGATATCCGATTTCAACGTACCATCCAGTACTCCCGGATGTATACGCTTTTGCGGAACCGCCAATGCCAACATTTCATAAATGTACTGAGCAATGTTAATTTGATATTCTCCGTGGGGAATGATTAAAATTTCATCATTCTCATCGTTGTATTCTTCGCCAAATTTTATGACTAGATGCAATTGCGATGTAATTGGTTGGTCAAATGGTTCTCCCGTTAAATCACAATCAACATTTACGGATCCATTTGCTTCAATATCCAGTTCCATCATATTGTTCATCTTGTCCAATATGGCGACGGTCTGCACGGAAACACCATTATATTCTTGGTAATCAAAAGATTCAAAGAACGTATTGTCAATATTGTACCTAAACTCGTGCTTTCCTAATTTTAATCCCGAAAAAGGAATAAAAAACTCCTTTAGCTCCATCATTTTTACACTTAAGGTTTGTGTACCAGCCTGTAAAGGCGGGTGCAAAGATACTACTTATTTAATAATTTACAATTCTATTCGGATAAATAAAAAAAAGTCCTGTAATGTTTAACCAGCTCGCTTTACCTTTTGTTTTTGCAATGGATTCTTGTTTAGTTCAAAATGCTCTTCTCTGTTTTTGAAAACCCGAATTGCAGTAAAAACAGCTTCCTTGAATGAACTTTCATCTGCATTGCCTTCCCCTGCTATTTCATAAGCTGTTCCATGGTCTGGTGATGTCCGCACTTTTACCAATCCTGCGGTAAAGTTCACCCCTTTTCCAAAGGAAAGCGTTTTAAAGGGAATAAGTCCCTGATCGTGATAAGCAGCAAGAACCGCATCAAAACTTTTATGGGAGCCGGAACCAAAAAAACTGTCCGCTGAATAAGGTCCGTATACCAAAGTACCATTATCGAACAACTTTTGTATGGTGGGTTTTAGGATTTTCTCATCCTCTTCCCCAATGGTGCCATTATCTCCACTATGAGGATTTATTCCCAATAGTGCAATCTTGGGCCTACGTATCTTAAAGTCCATTTTCAAGGACTTTTCCATGATTTCCACTTTTTTCTCTATCAATTTGGGGGTTATGGCCTCGGCGACACTTTTAACCGCTATATGGTCCGTAAGTAAACCAACACGTAATGTGTCCGCTACCATAAACATTAGGCTTTCTCCGTCAAGTTCTTGAGCTAAATAATCAGTATGCCCAGGGAATTTAAAATCATCTGCCTGAATATTGTTTTTATTGATGGGTGCAGTCACTAAAACATTAATTTCATCGTTCTTTAGAGCTGATACAGCTGCACGTAACGATTTTATTGCATATTTTCCTGATTCTTCCGTAACTTTTCCAAATTCCACTTTTGGCGTTTCTTTCCAGACATTGACCACATTGATTTTACCATCAATGGCCTGTGATGCATTTCGTATTCCATTAAAGCTGATATTTATGCCCAAATCTGATTTTTGCTGGGATATCATTTTATTCGAAGCAAAAAATACAGGGGTACAAAAATCCATCATTCTTGGGTCCTCAAAAGTCTTTAGTGCCACTTCGCACCCTATTCCATTAAAATCACCTATTGATATACCCAGTTTTATTTTTCTCTTTTCGCTCATAAATCAATACTGATATAACTACTTTTACACTACAAAACTACTCAATTAAAAAGATTCATGTTCACAGGTATTATCGAGACTTTAGGCAAGGTGGAAAAGCTGGAAAAGGAAGGTGATAATCTACATATCAGTATAGCTTCTGATATTACTTCGGAACTAAAAATTGATCAAAGCGTAGCGCATAATGGGGTTTGCCTAACCGTTGTAGCCGTTAATGAAAACTGCTATACCGTTACTGCAATCGAAGAAACGTTAAATAAAACGAGTTTGGGGAATCTAGTTGTTGGGGATGCCGTAAACCTTGAGCGTGCCATGATTCTTGGTGCAAGATTGGACGGGCATATTGTCCAGGGCCATGTCGACCAAACGGGAAGATGTATTGTTGCAGAGAAAATGGACGGAAGTTGGATTTTTACTTTTCGATATGATTCTAGTTTAAACAATGTTACTATCGAGAAAGGCTCTATTACGGTAGATGGCGTAAGTTTAACTGTTGTAGATTCAAAAAAAGATACTTTTAGCGTAGCTATAATTCCATACACCTTTAAACATACTGGATTTCATACCTATAAAGCTGGAACCATAGTAAACCTTGAATTTGATGTAATCGGAAAATATGTATCGCGTTTGCTGGAGTTGCGAAATTGATTAAAATATATCCTTCATCTTGCCCCATACCTTTCTTAACGCAATTGCTGATACTACAACTAAGACCGTAAGTCCTGTCGCCAATTCATAATTGCCATAGATCCAATTGCCCGTAGCAAAAAGGCAACTGTAGACTAAAACACAGCCCAGAAGCATGGCCAAAATACCCGAGGGTACCATCCATTTTTGTCCGTCGTCGATTTTTGCGGATTCCCTAATTTTTCTCCATCCCGGGCCTCCTGGTTTCGTTTTTTCATAAAATTTTTGAAGCACCTCTTCGCTTTCCGGTTTTGTCAAAAAGGTAGTCGCAAGCCAAATTACAGTAGTAATCAGCACCACTAGCGGAAATTTTGCCCAATCTGGAAATAAGGCTGCTTCACCAGTAAACAGAACAGCCTCAAACTGCCAGAACAGTATTGAAATAAACCCAGAGGCAAACATGGCCACTATCTCGCTCCAAGCATTGATGCGCCACCAAAACCAGCGTAAAATGAAAATCAGTCCAGTACCTGCTCCAAACATGATGATAATATCAAACAATTCTACGGCGTTCGTTAAGGCCAAGGCGAAAATGGCACTTAAAACCATTAAAATTATTGTTGTGATGCGCCCTACATTGACCAACTCTTTTTCCGAAGCATTCTTATTGATCTGTTGCTTATAAAAATCATTGACTACATAGGATGAGCCCCAATTTAAGTGCGTGGAAATAGTTGACATATAAGCTGCCCCCAAAGATGCCAGCACTATACCCAATAAACCCGAGGGGAGTTTGGTCAACATCGCGGAATATGCCAAATCATGGCCCAGTTTGCTTTCTTCAATGTTTGGAAATGCGACTTGTATACTCTCCAAATCGGGAAAGACCACCAACGATGCCAATGCAACTAAAATCCAAGGCCATGGACGCAAGGCATAATGAAGGATATTAAAGAAAAACGTAGCACCAACTGCATGATTTTCATTTTTAGCCGCCAGCATCCGTTGGGCTATGTAGCCGCCACCGCCAGGTTCTCCTCCAGGATACCAAGCACTCCACCACTGCACGGCCAAAGGCACTACTAATATGGTCATCAATGCCTCTGTATCCGAAAATTCCGGTAAGATGGACATTTTACTTTGCACCAGATCATTCTTTAAAATATTGGAAAGCCCTCCTACCTCTGGAAGATTGACCAAATAAACGGCCGCCCCTATCGCTCCTGCGATGGCCACGAAAAAGAGGATGAAGTCTGTGTAGACAACTCCCCTAAAACCGCCAATGGCACTAAAAGCCATGGTTATGCTTCCTGCAATCAATACGGTCTGTAAGGGTGAAATCCCCAGCATGACCTGCCCAATCTTAATGGCCGCCAAGGTCACTCCCGCCATTGCCATTACATTAAATAGAACGCCCAGATATAAAGAACGGAAGCCCCTTAAGAAATGTGCCGGTCTTCCTCCATAGCGCAAATCATAAAATTCCATATCTGTAGCCACGTTGGATTTCCGCCAAAGTTTGGCATATACAAAAACCGTTAAAAGACCTGTCAACAAAAATACCCACCAGCCCCAGTTTCCCGATACTCCATCCGTTCGTACAAAATCTGTTACCAAGTTGGGTGTATCTGTGGAAAACGTTGTCGCCACCATAGAAAAGCCCAATAGCCACCAGGGCATATTTCGTCCCGATAAAAAATATTCCGTAGTATTCTTACCAGATTTTTTGGAAACATAAATACCAATAAAAAGTACCAGTGCAAAGAAGCCAAAAATAATACAGTAATCTAAGGTCTGAATATCCATTTAGTTGGTTTAGGTGACGGCTAAAGTATAATTTTTTTTAAAATACCTTTGCCCATTATTGACCAAACACCTGTTCTTGAATCTCGCCTCAACGTTTGACTCCTCCATTGTAACATGGGCAATAGCCGCTACTGCGGCATTTCTAGTGGGAATATCCAAAGCAGGCCTTAAGGGTCTTTCTGTTTTCAATGTTACATTAATGGCTTTGGCATTTGGGGCCAAAGAGTCCACTGGCCTAATTATTCCGTTGCTTTTAGTAGGTGATGTTTTTGCCGTTCTTTATTATAACCGGCATACACAATGGAGCTATATTTTAAAATTTTTACCGTGGATGCTTTTTGGAATTTTATTGGGTGTGCTGCTTGGCAAAGATTTGCCTGATAGAGAGTTTAAATTAGGTATGGTCGTAGTAATTTTTATAAGCTTGGGTTTGCTGGTTTGGTGGGATAAGAGAAAATCTCTTTCCGTACCGACACATTGGTTTTTTTCCGGTTCAATTGGAACTGCGGCAGGAATATGCACTATGATCGGCAATTTGGCGGGAGCATTTACCAATATCTTTTTTCTCGCAATGCGCTTACCTAAAAATGAGTTTGTAGGTACGGCTGCGTGGCTATTTTTAATTACCAATCTATTTAAACTTCCTTTTCATCTATTTGTCTGGAAAACAATTTCACCAGAGACGTTACTCATCAACATAAAGCTATTACCGCCAATACTTATGGGGCTTTTTCTGGGTGTTGTTATTGTAAAAAGAATAAATGATAGAAACTATAAACGGTTTATATTATTGGTAACGGCCATTGGGGCAGTGGCCATTTTATTCAGATAATTTTAAGCTAGGCTTATTCTGCAAAAAGCTTAACTTATTTGGATACGAACAATTCCATCGTTTTTGTTACAGAAATAGTTTTTGGATTTTATATGGATTATTCATCTAGCTTTTTTTGTTTCCTTTTTCGTACCAGCTGATAGCCCAAATATGCAAATTGTGCTCCTACAAAAATCAATTTTAACTTTCTGCTTTTTACCAATGCGGAAGCAATCCCTATCAATGATGACTTTTTCATATATCCATTATTTATTCTTGATACTTCCTTTTCTACCTTTGTTGTTCTGTAGGCATAATAAATACATCATTGATATTGGCCCGTGAGGGTTGTGCCAAAGCATAGTAAATAGCTTCTGCGATGTCCTCTGCTTCTAAAAAAGTCATCTTCTGCATCTCCTCAAACTGTTTTTTAATATCCTCATCAGTAATTGTGTTCATTAGTTCGGTAGATACTGCGCCAGGTTCTATGGAAGTGACATTGATGCCAAATTTAGGCGCTAATTCTTGTCTTAAACCTTCCGAAAACATTTTTACCGCTGATTTTGTGGCACAGTATACCGCACCGCCAGGAAAATAATTATGCGCTGCACTGGATGCGATATTGATTATATGGCCGCTTTTATTTTCAATCATTGTTGGCAAAACAGCCGCAACACCATTTAAAACACCTTTTATGTTCACGTCTATCATTTTTTCCCATTCATCGGTCTTTAATTTTTTGATATAGGAAAGTGGCATCAGTCCAGCGTTATTGATTAAGGCATCGATTGTCCCAAACTTATCAAGTGTTTTTTTGGCAAGTCCTTCTAGATCTTCCTTATTGGTTACATCACCTGTAACGACCATGGCTGTTCCACCTTCATTTTCTATTTTTTCCTTTAATTCATTTAAGCGTTCTTCACGTCTTGCAGTAAGCACCACTTTACCACCTTCTTTTGCCAATTTCACCGCCGTCGCTTCTCCTATTCCGCTCGACGCTCCCGTAATAATGATTACTTTATCTTTAATTTTCATATGTACAATTTTTTATATGTAGTGGAAAACCCTCTACTCTTCTAAACCAAAGGTTCTAAATTTTAAGTAGTATGCTTGACAGAATCCAAAAAATTCTTGACTTCATCAAGATAATTTGAAAAGTATATTGCTAGACTATACCAAGTATTTGATTAGAGTAGTTTTGATTCCTTTTTCCTTGTTATTTTTTGGGAGTCAATCCGTTCTAGTCGATTACCCGAGAAAATTACTGTAATCAAGTCTGAAGAACTATTATCCGATACGGCTATTATAAAAAGAATAAATAAAAAAACTTTAGTCGGTTATTTTTGCAGAAACCATTGGCCTCACTACCCATACTTTCTATGTTTAAGGATTTTTGTTAAGGATTTGTTAATATCTCAATTTTTAAATATCTTACTCCCTGACAATCAGCTTGAATAAAATGAAATACTTAGAAAATTCGCTTGAAATCAGAATAACAATAGGTGCTATATTATTCAGTTTGTTAGTGCTGAGCTACTTCACTTATCAAGAATACTCCGAAGAAATTTCAATTACTGTTGAAGAAACACTGGTAAGATACTTAGCTGATGTTAGTAATGATTTGGCGAGGTTGTAAGTTTTATAGTTGGAATAGTAAATTCTAATCGGATTGTCTTAATGTTTCTGCGGAATAAAATCATTTTCCTGTTTTGAAATAATTCTACTTCTCATCAAGCTTTTATTTGAAAACGCTCTTGACAAATTGATGAGTGTTTCTCTAAAATTATCACCACCATTTATCTCTTTCTTATAAAAGATTCTTATTTGAAAGCAATTTTTGTGTTCCATGATAGTTTTAAGAAGTATATGGTCCGATAAACCGCATGAAAGCCCATATATGTAAACCTCAAATTGATTTTCTAAATTTATTAGTAAATCTTTATAATGCGTGTTATCGAAATAATTATTTGACTTAATGTTTTCTAAAAAAGAGTTATTTTTTTTCTCAACTTCGAAATACTTGTCAGAATTTTCATTCCCATACCCAAAAACTATGTCTCGAGGTTTACTTAAATCACCATGTATATGATTAATAACATCTTTGTCATCAAACATTCTAGGGTCTTGATTTAATAAATCTCTAAGAATAAACGTGTAATTAAAATTTACAAAATATATTCCCCCTGGGTTTATATTAGTTTCTTCCCAGTATCTCAATTTTGTATTATATTCCAGTCTAGGAGTGAAAAAGTGTTTTCGATATGAATTATATGCATGTTTTAATTTTTGAGAATTTGTATTCAAACTATTTAGATACACCGCTAAACATTCTTTTATCAATCTAAATGTCTTATTAAATTCGATTATATCAGAATCCTTTGTATCAATCAATAAATCGAAATAAAGTTGTTCTATATCTACCCATTTTTCACGCTCATAATTATTATAGAGTTGCTCTATTAGATTATCTCTATATCTTATTTCCAATTTTATTCCTGTAGTTCTAAGGTTAACAAATTTTCTATAAATGCCTATGTAGCCAAAATTTGTATTAGAAAATTCTCTAAATTTTGTGATTAATGAAGAATTTGCGGTTAAGCAAAAGAATTTACTTTCTCTCTTAAATATAACAAGACCCTTATTTGTGTCTGGCTTTACTTTTTCTAATTCCGAAAGTGCTTTCCAAAACAACCAATCTAAAAAATTAGAATAGGATGTAAGAAACCCTAATGATCTATCGAAGCCATTGCCTATTAATATTATTCTCTTCATAATCTTGTTTAAAATGATACAAAAAATATTGCCTTAGAGAATTCTATTGAAAAATATTAGTTTATTTACTTTATATGTTAAATCTAATAATCTTCTGGTGGTTGCTTAAAATAAATTTTCAAATAAAAAAGACTCCACAGCCTTAACTGTAAAGTCTTGATTTTCTTGTGGTCCCACATGGGCTCGAACCATGGACCCCCTGATTATGAGTCAGGTGCTCTAACCAGCTGAGCTATAGGACCTATAATTTGCGGATGCAATATTACTATTTATTTTTCGGTGATGCAAGTGTTACAAGCGTCCGAGAAAGTTATAATTATTCCCCTCCCTACAGAGCGGCATTGGAAGAAGCATCTTGGCAAAGTTCCACCAATACGCCATTGGTCCCCTTTGGATGTAAAAATGCCACCAATTTATTGTCGGCCCCTTTCTTGGGAGTTTCGTTCAACACTTTAAATCCCTCTTCTTTTAGTCTGGCAATTTCCGAGACAATATCTTTAACGGCAAAGGCAATGTGATGAATGCCCTCTCCTTTTCTTTCCAAGAATTTGGCAATAGGGCTATCTGGGTTCGTAGCCTCCAATAGCTCTATCTTATTGGGACCGGATTTGAAAAATGAAGTCCGTACACCCTCGGAAGAGACCTCCTCCATTTTGTAATGTGGTGTTCCAAAAAGTTTGGCGAACAACATATTGGACTCATTTAGGTTTTTAACCGCTATACCTATGTGTTCTATTTTTTCCATTATAGTAAGAATATTAATCCGTGTTTCTTTTAACTATATCCATTCAATTTTTCAAAATTACGGACTGTAGCCGTACTATATCATGAGCATAGTCATTAATTCCTTTATTTTTGCATTATGGAAACACAAAGGCAGAAGAAAATTGCAGGAATCATTCAAAAAGATATCGCCGATATTTTACAACGTGCTGCAACAGATGGTGGACTACAGGGAACCTTGATTTCGGTTTCCAAGGTTTACGTTACAACTGATCTATCCATCGCGAAGGTTTATGTAAGTATTTTTCCGAACAAGGGTGCGAACGAATTGCTGGAAGGAATGAAATCCAACCAAAATATGATCAAACATGAGCTCGCGCAACGAACGCGCAATCAATTGCGCCGTGTTCCAGAACTTGGATTTTACCTAGATGATTCCCTGGAATATATCGATAATATTGAAAAGTCGCTCAAAGGCGAGGAAAATCCAATTGAGAACAGGGACTTGCTGGACAAACGAAAGAAATCCTGATATGGATTTCCCTTTTTATATTGCCAAGCGTTATTTACGTTCCAAAAGCAGTCAGAACGCGGTAAATATTATCAACTTTATCACTTTTTTGGTTATTGTTATCGGATCTGCCGCTTTGTTCATTGTGCTTTCCGCCTTTGCAGGATTAAAAACGTTCAGCCTTTCCTTTACCAACACCTTTGATCCAGATTTAAAAGCATCTCCTGTTATCGGCAAACATTTTTCAATCTCTCCAGAGGAAGAAAAAGAACTGCAAAGTGTTGAAGGGCTGGTAAATTATTCCAAGGAGCTTGAAGAGCGTGCCTACCTAACATTTCGTGAGCGTAGCTGTATAGCCTATATAAAGGGAATTGATAGTAATTACCGCTCTGTTACAGGAGTGGACAGCACCCTTTATTTTGGAAATTGGGGCATAACACAGTACAATGGCGTTATGGGCATAGGCATTTATAATTTGCTCGGAGTGCCTATCGATAATTATCAAAACCCAATGACGGTATTAGTGCCCAAACCAGGTAAGGGTTCCCTTTCACAATCCGGTCTTAATCCAAAACCTTATAATGAGCTTCCTCTTGTAGTGAGCGGAGTTTATGCTGTTGAAGAGAATTTGGACAAGAAATACGTATTTGCACAACTTCCCTTGGTACAGGCATTGCTAGAAAAAGACAGTACTCAAATATCAGGAATCAATTTCAAGTTGAACGATCTTGCTTCCATTGATGAAGTCAAAACAAATATTAAAAAGATTTTAGGTGAAAAAATATTATTATTAGATCGTCAAGAACAAAACAGGACGCTCTATAAAATGCTCAACACGGAGAACTTGGCGACCTATCTCATATTTACTTTGGTTCTGATCATTGCACTGTTCAATGTGGTAGGTGCTATTATCATGATGATTTTGGACAAACAACAAAACTCAAAGACTTTGTTCAGCCTTGGCGCAACGATAAAGGAATTACGAAAAATTTATTTTACCCAAGGTCTTTTGGTTACTTCTTTAGGAGGTATAATAGGGGTGATCATTGGTTCTATTTTGATTGCAAGCCAACTTATATTTGGCTGGTTAAAAATTACGCCTTCCTTGGCTTACCCTGTAGAATACAATATAATGAACGTTCTTGTAGTACTGGTAACCATTGTGGTGTTGGGGTTCATATCATCAAAAATTGCAAGTAGTAGAATTACAAAAAGATTGATTTCCGCTGTTTAGGCAAACTGAAAATCAGCAAACTTTTCCAAAACCTCATCAAAAGCGGCAAAAACGTCTGCAGATTCATCACTGGTGACCATTTTCATTCGATATTCCTTAAAATGTGGAATTCCTTTAAAATAATTGGTATAGTGCCTTCGGGTTTCAAAGACTCCTAATTTTTCACCTTTCCAGTCAATTGCCATTTGCAAATGTCTACGTGCCGCATCTACACGCTCCTCCATTGTTGGCGGCTCTATGTGCGTTCCCGTTTCAAAAAAATGTTTTACGGCAGCAAAAAACCATGGATTACCGATACTGGCACGCCCTATCATGGCCCCATCAAGTCCATATTCGTCTCTCATTTTTACGGCAGCTTCGGGCGTATCCACATCACCGTTCCCAAATACGGGAATATGCATTCTCGAATTGTTCTTGACCGCTGCAATAGGTTTCCAATCAGCTTCGCCCTTATACATTTGAACTCGCGTTCGCCCGTGTATGGAAATTGCTTCGATACCAACATCCTGTAGCCGTTCTGCAACTTCAACAATTTTTATGGAATTCGTATCCCATCCCAATCTTGTCTTTACGGTAACGGGAAGTTTGGTTCTTTTAACAATTTCCGCAGTTAATTTTACCATTAGGGGAATGTCCCGTAAAATTCCTGCCCCAGCATTTTTACAGACCACTTTTTTTACTGGGCAACCAAAATTTATATCAATGATGTCCGGATTGGATTTTTCCACAATATCAATTGCTTGTAACATCGAGTCCAGTTCGGCACCAAAAATTTGGATTCCCACTGGTCGCTCTTTTTCGTAAATATCCAATTTTATGGTGCTTTTGGCAGCATCTCGGATAAGGCCTTCGGAAGATATGAACTCAGTATAAACAACGTCTGCTCCCTGTTCCTTGCACAAAGCTCGAAACGGTGGATCACTGACATCTTCCATTGGGGCCAGAAGCAATGGGAAATCAGGAAGTTCTATGTCTCTTATTTTTACCAAATCCTCAGTTTTTGGGAATGCAAAAATACAAAATGTCAGAAAATCAACAGTTTATTCGGATCTAAGCCGTTCCCGTTCGTTCTTATCAATCTCTTTTTGATTATCGTCCAACCTGAAATTCCCAAAATTATAGGTAAACCCGACCCTTATAAATTGAGTTTCTGGGCGTCTCCTGTAAAAGTTATCTTGGTTGAGGTATCTAGATGTGTACGTAGGAACATATTGCTCCAATAAATCCTCTGCCGCAATGGAAATTGTTGCCCTATTGTTGAACAAAGATTTTCTTAGACCCAAGGTCAAGTTAAATTGTTCATCTGATATGTACGACCCAAAGAGAAACTGGGATATATAAGTCATTGTCATTTCTCCCGTGAGCGTTCCATCTTTGGAAAGTGTCAAATAATTTGCCAAATAACCATAAAAGCCATCTACCTCAGCAGTAAAACTTTGATTGTCACTTTCAACGGCCAAAAAGGTTTCCTCTTCATGAAAAACAGAAGTATAGGCGTATAAAAACCAAAAAGGTAAAATTCCCTTGCTGACCGTGAAATCAAACCCGTAAGATTTGCTCTCGAGGACATTTTGTTTCAATTCTACCAAAGTAAGGTTTTCGTTATTCTGAAAAACCAGTTCGGCAATATTCCTGCCGTTGTCCCGATAGTAGATATCAAAAAAATATTCGCTGTCCAAAGTATAGTTGATATTGAAATTATTGGAAAAATTAGGTCTCAAACCAGGATTGCCCTCTTCAAAATCATTTTCATTGAAAAAATATCGGAACGGATTCAAGTCATTATATTTTGGCCTTGCTATGTTTCTTCCATAATCAAAAGCAAAACTATGCCGCTCCGAAGGAGAATACAACACATAAACCGATGGAAAGGGCTCAAAAAAGTCTTGGGTATTTATTTCGTTCAAGGTCAATGATGTTCCTGTGGCTTGTGTCAACTCTCCCCTTAAACCCAATTTCATCGACCATTTTTCCCAATTTTTTACAAAGCTGAAGTATCCTGCATAAACATTCTCATCATAATTAAAGTTATCGGATAAAGAAGAATCCACTTCATCATCAGAACCTGAAAAATTAAAGAAATCGACCGTACTTTCCGAAATGATAGAGGAAATTCTTAAACCACTTTCAATTGAAGCATTGCCAATCGGTGTTAAATAATCTACCTGTCCCGTAAAAATCTTGATATCCTGTTGCGAATCTGTGTCAAAACCAAAATTTCTCAAAAAGAAGCCGTTATTGTCAAAATAATCGGAGTTTACGTTCTGGAGGGATTCTCCATTATAGTAGGTGTAATGGCCATTCAGGGAAAATCTAGCTCCTTCTTTTTTTAATTTGTGTACGTAGGTCAGGTCAAAAGCCAAATTGGTATTGTCAATTCCTGTGTTGTTCTGTGTTGTAAAAGTAGAGTCCAATGCTCTTTGGTTATTTCTGATTTCGGTCTCCAGTAAGGATTCCTGTTCTTGGTTTAAGTTAAATGCCAGATTGGAAGAAAGGTTTAGGCTATTTCGCTCGTCAAAATCATAATCAAGGATTAAACTTGCATTTTGGGCCTGAGAGCTATTTGTCTGATCGTAATTTGTTGTCCATCTGGAAAAAATTGAATCGGAATCATTGATAAAGTTGATTCCTTTGTTTGTTTTCCTTAGCTCTTTTTTGGGACTGATTGTATAATTGGCAAAAAGATTCAGTTTATCTGTTTTGTAATAATGGCTGGTCCCTAAACTATATTTAGGAAACACGGCTTGTGTAAAAGAACCATTGATACTCCCTTTGTATCCTGGAACAATGCTCTTATTGGTTACTATATTTAAAATAGGTCCGCCTTCCGCTTCATATCTGGCTGGGGGATTCGCAATGACCTCAACAGATTTTATATTTGTTCCCGAAAAGCCTTCCAACAGATTTCTGACTTCTTGGCCGGACAACTGTACTTTTCTATCATTTAAATAGACCGTAGCGTTCTGCCCCCTAATTTGAAGTGCTTCTTGGTTTACAATGACTCCTGGCGTGCTTTTAAGAATGTCCCAAGAGCTGCCCTGAGAGATAACAGTGTTCTCGACCGAAAAAACAATTCTGTCCGATAATCTTTGTAGCGTAGGTCTTTTGGCAGTTACTACAACTTCATCTAGGTCATTCGCCGCCAAAGAAATGACCAATGCCCCCAATACTATACTTTCCTTCACGTCCAATGCCAAAGGTTCTGAACCCTTTCCTACATAGCTGGCTTGCAATAAATATAGTCTTGGCTCTACTTTTTCAAGTATAAAAAATCCATTATCATCCGCAGAAGTACCATTTACAAACGTGGTATCGGATGCTTTTAAAAGTAGAATATTGGCATAGGGAATCGCCTTATTTTCACTGTCAATTACCTTTCCTTTAATTTGATACGTCTGTGCGCTTAAGCTTTTTGAAATTAAAAACACCACTAAAAAAATGTAGGTGAAATACTTCATGTTAGAATTGAGGTTGAATTTCAAATCTAAGAAAATATTTTAGAGGGGCGTGGGTGATTCCAGTTTCATATTTAGAAAAAACACATTCTCAGGCAGCTAAAACGTTTATATTTGCAGTTGCTAAGTCAGCCTCATCCCGTTGAGCCCTAGTTGTTATGAAAAAGATTAGAAATTTTTGCATTATTGCACATATAGACCATGGTAAAAGTACTTTGGCGGACCGCCTATTGGATTTTACGGGCTCAGTAACAGAACGCGAAAAACAAGACCAGCTTTTGGACAGCATGGATTTGGAAAGGGAGCGTGGCATTACCATAAAAAGTCATGCCATTCAAATGGAGTATGTTCATGAAGGCGATGATTACGTGCTCAACTTAATAGACACTCCGGGGCATGTGGATTTTTCCTATGAGGTTTCCCGTTCCATCGCTGCATGTGAGGGTGCACTTTTGGTTGTAGATGCTGCCCAGAGTATACAAGCGCAGACCATTTCCAATCTATATTTGGCGCTAGAAAACGATTTGGAGATAATTCCAGTGCTGAATAAAGTAGATCTTCCCAGTGCAAACCCAGAAGAGGTTACCGATGATATCGTAGATTTATTGGGATGTAAGCCCGAGGAGGTAATTCCTGCCAGCGCTAAAACAGGGATTGGCATAAAAGAAATTCTTACCGCTATAATAGAACGTGTTCCCGCTCCAAAAGGGAACGACGAAGAGTCATTGCAGGCCCTTGTTTTTGATTCCGTGTATAATCCATTTAGGGGTGTTGAAACTTATTTTAGGGTAATCAATGGGGAAATTAAAAAAGGTCAAAAAATAAAGTTTGTTGCAACGGACAAGGATTATTTTGCAGATGAAATAGGAACCTTGAAATTGACCCAGGTTCCAAGAGACAAAATCTCTTCCGGTGATGTGGGTTATCTTATTACTGGAATCAAGGATGCCAGGGAAGTAAAGGTTGGAGATACCATTACAGATGCTGCCAACCCCACCCAAAATCCAATTGAAGGTTTTGAGGATGTAAAACCAATGGTCTTTGCTGGAATTTATCCTGTGGATACCGAGGATTTTGAGGAGCTGCGCTCTTCCATGGAAAAATTACAGCTTAATGATGCTTCTTTAGTATTTACCCCGGAAAGTAGTGCCGCTCTTGGTTTTGGATTTAGGTGTGGCTTTTTGGGAATGCTTCATATGGAAATCATACAGGAACGATTGGAGCGTGAATTCAATATGACCGTAATCACTACGGTCCCCAATGTTAGTTATCACGCGTTTACAACAAAGGACAGGGAAATACCGCTTATCGTAAACAATCCCACGGACCTTCCAGACCCTTCGACAGTTGACCGAGTTGAGGAACCCTACATAAAGGCTACAATTATTACAAAATCTGATTTTGTTGGCAATGTAATGTCTCTTTGCATTGAAAAGCGAGGCCAGATAACAAACCAGACCTATCTTACCACGGAACGTGTAGAACTTATTTTTGATATGCCCTTGGCTGAAATCGTTTTTGATTTTTATGATCGTTTAAAAACCGTTTCCAAAGGCTATGCCTCTTTTGACTATACACCTATCGGTATGCGGACCTCAAAGCTGGTTCGTGTCGATATTCTTTTAAATGCGCAGCCTGTGGATGCTTTGTCTGCACTTGTTCATTTTGATAATGCACACCATATAGGAAAAAAGATGTGCGAAAAACTGAAAGAACTTATTCCAAGGCAACAGTTCGATATTCCCATACAGGCCGCAATAGGCTCTAAAATCATTTCAAGGGAAACCATAAAGGCACTACGTAAGGATGTAACAGCAAAATGTTATGGTGGTGACATTTCCCGTAAAAGAAAGCTGTTGGAAAAACAGAAAAAGGGAAAAAAACGTATGCGCCAAGTAGGTAATGTCGAAATTCCACAACAGGCCTTTATGGCGGTTTTAAAGCTTAACGATTAAGCTTTGCACAAAGCAAGCTACTGTGGATTGCAATAAGTTAGGGGTTGTTATTAAGTGCCCAGCCAGACGAATTTATTATGACATTAGGGAACAACCCTTACAGTTCTTTTAGGACTTATTACGTTTTCTCCGTTGACAGTTCAAATTAATCTACTTCTTGAACGTCTCCATCATTTTCAAAATCGAACGCTTTTCCCAAATAAACCAGTTTAAAACCTTTATTTATATTCATGGAGTCTTTACCGAATGCAGAAATTATTTTTAAGTCTCCCCTTTCATCCTTTAAGAATAATGGAATGATATCTTTATCTGCTTTGGTTATCTCTATAAGTCCCATGTACTGTTCTTGGTCTTTTAACTCTATTTCATGAATTGTGGGAAATTTTCTGGCGGCTTCGGTCAATTTAATAAAGTCATCGGTATGTGAGAACAATCCAGCTTCGGGATTATTTTCGGGGTCGTTCATTTCATCTGTATTTACAAGCCTAAATGCGCCATTTTCCCCAAATTGTTTCTGGAATTTATCAATAGCAAATTGATTAATATCCGAGTTGCCCGTCAATGCCATAAGGTAGCCCATGTCGTTAAGTTCAATATTATCCGTTAAGGAGTCTGAATAGATATTAGCGGATATGGCCTCCAATCCCAGATTCTTGGCTTTCATTATATTCGTTTGGTTATTGTCTATCAATACAACATGCCTATTGTTCTTTTTCAAGTAGCTCCCAATAAGTCTTGAAACTTTGGAGGCCCCAATAATCAAAACCCCCTCGGATTCGGTTAAAAATACACCGACCATTTTTGCGAACAACCTAGCCGTTGTTGCATTTAACAATACAGTTCCCAAAACAATCATAAAAACCAAGGGCGTTATATATTCGGCCCCTGGCACTCCTTTTGCCAAAAGCTTTGAACCAAATAGGGAAGCAATACCTGCAGCTACGATTCCACGTGGACCCACCCAGCCTATAAAAATCTTTTCGTTGAACTTTAGCCCAGAACCTTGAGCACTCAGAAAAACCCCTATAGGTCTAATGATAAATACAATTACCGCAAAAAGAATAACGGTGTTCCAATTAAAAATCAGTTCCATATCGCTTACGTTGATATTCGCCGCCAACAAAATAAACAAGATGGATATCAGCAAAACACTCAATGATTCTTTAAAATATAGAAGTTCTTTTAGGTTTGGAAGATTGGTATTCCCCAGGACCATTCCCATGACCACAACGGCAAGTAGCCCAGACTCGTGCGCAAAAAGATCGGACTCAACAAAAACCAATAGCACCACTGAAAGGGAAACAACGTTCATTAAGTAGTGCGGAATCCAATTTTTTTTGATTACAAAAGCCAAGGCATGAGCAAATGTAAAACCGAATGTAAAACCAAAAAGAAGGATTTTTCCAAATTCGACCAACGCCGTTTTTGTAAAGGCACTGCCTTCGCCCACACTGATGAATTCAAAAACCAAAACCGCTACCAACGCTCCGATGGGATCGATCAATATACCTTCCCATTTTAAAACGGTCGATACATCTTTTTTTAATGGTATATTTCTAAGGATTGGTGTAATTACCGTAGGTCCCGTAACAATTATAAGTCCTGAAAAAAGAAACGATATCTGCCATGAGAGGCCAAATATATAATAGGCCGCCACTCCTGCTCCAAGAAAGGTTACCAATGTACCTATCGTTATCAATTTTGTAATTACAGGGCCTACATTTGCAATTTCCGCCCGTTTAAGGGTCAAACCTCCTTCAAACAAAATAATACTAATTGCAAGGGAAACGAAATAATATAATCCATCCCCTGGAAAAAGTCCTTTTTCACCGTTCCAGATAGGTTCTATCAATTTTGACCCATCTTCAGTATATAATGTAGCTATCGGACCTACCAATAACCCTATTAAAATCAATGGTAATATTGCGGGCAGTTTTAATCTCCAGGCCATCCACTGTGCAATAATTCCCAAAATAATAATCCCCGCAAGTTCCAGCATTAAACTAGTTTTTTGGAAAATTACTCTTTTTCTTTCAAATGTGAATCAATAAAACCCATTTGAAAATCACGCTTTGTTCCCTTAATGTTTTGGTGTTGATTCTAAATCGGTCTCCTTTACAATATTGACTTGACAGGTACTTGTCTTCCTGTACAAAGTTTCTTTGGGGTTTTTTGTTAAAATACGATTAATAAAACCGTGTTTTTTAATCAATTGCGTTTGTCTTTTCTTATTTTGCACGCCATTTCCTTTTTTGAATGACAATTTATCCCGTTGAGACCGGTAATTTTAAACTAGATGGTGGCGCCATGTTCGGCGTAGTCCCTAAATCCATTTGGACAAGAACCAACCCTGCCGATGCCAATAATATGATCGATATAGCGGCAAGATGTCTTTTGATCGAAGATAAGGAGCGACTTATTTTGATAGATAATGGTATGGGCAACAAACAGTCCGAGAAGTTTTTTGGTTACTATTATCAATGGGGCAACCATACATTGGATAGCTCCTTGAAAAAATTAGGGTTTCATCGTGATGATATCACCGATGTTTTTATGACGCATCTTCATTTTGACCATTGCGGAGGAAGCATACAATGGAACTCGGATAAAACTGGCTATGAGCCTGCTTTTAAAAATGCCCGTTTTTGGACCAATGAGAACCACTGGGATTGGGCCACTAACCCGAATGCAAGGGAAAAAGCCTCTTTTTTAAAAGAAAACCTCCTACCAATGCAAGAAAGCGGGCAGCTCAATTTTGTGCAAAGAAACGATACAGCTTTTTTGGAGGAATCTGAATTGGGGTTTGATATTCTTTTTGTTGACGGCCATACCGAAAAGCAGATGATTCCCCATATACGATACAAGGAAAAGTATATTGTCTTTATGGCAGATCTTATCCCGACCGTTGGCCATATCCCCTTGCCTTATGTAATGGGCTATGATACACGTCCTCTATTGACCTTGAACGAAAAAGCAGATTTTTTGAATACCGTCGCCGAAAACAAGTATCTATTGTTCTTTGAACATGATGCCCATAATGAACTTTGTACACTAAAAAAGACTGAAAAAGGCGTTCGTTTGGACAAATTGTTCTCCTTTAATGAAATATTCAACCCACAATAAAAAATTTACTTATCAATAAAACATCAAATATGAATCAAACATACATCAAACCTTATTTCACTTTACTTTCCGCATCTCTCTTTTTAATGGGCTGTGGTGCCACGTCATTGGTTTCCACTCCTGTTGAAAACATAGATGCTGTTCCGTTGAAAATTTCTGAACTCACCGAGGCTGAGAAAAAAACCTGGGGACATGCTGATCTTATTGCAGATACGATTCCTGGAATGAGCGTGGACAAAGCATACACAGAAATCATCAAAAACAAAAGTGGAAAAACTGTAATAGTCGCCGTTGTGGATTCTGGAATGGATTTGGAACATGAGGACCTTGATGATGTGCTCTGGACAAATAAAGGAGAACGCCCAAACAATGGTAAGGACGACGATGGGAATGGGTATGTGGACGATATTCATGGATATAATTTTTTAGGAGAGGCCTATCACGAGCAACTTGAATATGTTCGTATGCTTCGTCTCAACATCGGTGATGCTTCGGCCAGAGGAAAAGCACGTTTAAAGTTGGATGAGGAATATCCCAAGGCACTTCAAAATAAAAAGCAGTATGAACAGATATTTCAAGTAGTAAAAAATGCTGATGCTATGGTAAGGAAAGAACTGGGAAAAGATTCTTATACCAAAAAGGACTTATCAGCTATAGATGCCAAAACTGAAGAAATGCAGCAGAGTATTGCTGTATTGACCCAAATGTTCACTTATGGTGATGATATAGATACTGTTAAAGAAGAACTTGAAGAAGGAATTACATATTTTACGGAACAGGTCAACTATAATCTCAACAAGGATTTTAACGGAAGAAAACCCGTTGGCGATGACCCCTACGATATAAATGACAAATCCTATGGAAACGGAAATCCTAAAAATCGTGTTGATTCTGAAAGCCACGGAACCCATGTTGCAGGAATAATCGCTGCTGAAAGAAACAATGGCAAAGGCGTTAACGGGGTCGCAAAAAATGTTAAGTTGATGAGCATAAGGGCAGTACCCAACGGCGATGAATACGACAAGGATATTGCACTTGCCATACGCTATGCAGTCGATAACGGGGCAAAAATAATCAACTGTAGTTTTGGAAAGTCTTTTTCCCCTAATGCGGAATGGGTTTACAATGCGATTCAATACGCTGCTTCCAGAGATGTTTTAATTGTTCATGCCGCAGGAAATGATGGCGATAATCTAGACAATATGGAAAATCCCAATTATCCCAACGATCATAAATTTGCGGATACGGAATTTGCGAACAATGTAATTACAGTAGGTGCACTGACCAGTGATTACGGTTCTAAAATGGTGGCGAACTTTTCAAATTACGGTAAACAGAATGTGGATGTCTTTGCTCCTGGAGATGCAATTTATTCCACATTGCCCAATAACGATTATGATTTTCAAGGGGGCACTTCTATGGCCGCTCCTGCAGTATCCGGTGTTGCAGCATTGATCAGGTCATATTATCCACAGCTATCGGCTTCGCAGGTAAAACAGATTATCATACAGTCTGGACTGAGCTCTAAATCTTCGGTAATCGTTGCGGGGGACGAAACCAAGGCCACTACCTTTGATAAAATTTCGAAATCAGGAAAAATGGTCAATGCCTATAATGCGCTCATCTTTGCTGAACAGATTTCAAAAGGGAAGATGACCTTAACCAATAATACCAAATAACCATGAAAAAACTAGTATTCTTTTTCTTTGCCTTTTTGAGTTTTAGCTCCGTGCTTTTGGCCCAGGGCAATAGTTCTTATTGGCAGCAGCATGTAGATTACACCATGGATGTCACTATGGATGTTGAAACCTTTCAGTATTCGGGATCACAGAAGTTGATTTATACCAACAATTCTCCAGATGAATTGGACAGGGTATATTATCATTTATATTTTAATGCATTTCAGCCTGGAAGTGAAATGGATATAAGGCTCCAGAGCATTAAGGATCCTGATAAAAGAATGATGGAAGGCAACAAAAGCAGGATTGCATCGCTTTCCAACGAAGAAATGGGCTATTTACATGTGAAATCCTTGAACCAAGATGGAAATACAGTTTCATATACAGAAGAAGGTACCATATTGGTCGTGGATTTGGCAAAACCGATTCCTTCTGGAGGGAAAACCGAACTGTCCATGGAATTTGAGGGACAAGTTCCTTTACAAATAAGACGATCAGGTAGAAACAGTAAAGAAGGGGTAGCACTTTCCATGAGCCAATGGTATCCCAAACTTTCTGAATACGATTATGAGGGTTGGCACCCCAATCCCTATATAGCACGTGAATTTCACGGGGTATGGGGAGACTTTGATGTTAAATTGACCATTGATAAGAATTATACCGTTGGCGGTACAGGCTATTTGCAGAATCCCCAAGAAATAGGCCATGGGTATGAAACTCCTGGCAGTAAAATTAAAACAAAGGGCAAAACCTTGACTTGGCATTTTAAAGCACCTAACGTACATGACTTTATGTGGGCGGCAGACCCTGATTATATCCATGATATGGTGCAAATGGAAGATGGGCCCACGCTTCATTTTTACTACAAGAACAATCCTGAAATTATTGAGAACTGGAAAAATCTTCAGCCCAAAACAGAAGCTGCCATGCGGTTTTTCAGTAAAAATATAGGCGAATATCCTTATGAGCAATATTCTGTTGTACAGGGAGGTGATGGAGGAATGGAATATGCCATGAGCACCTTGATAACCGGAAATCGAAAATTTTCAAGCTTGGTCGGTGTTATGGTGCATGAAATGGCACACTCTTGGTTTCAGCATGTTTTGGCAACGAATGAATCCAAATATGAGTGGATGGATGAAGGTTTTACATCGTTCATTAGTAGTCTCTGCATGAACGAAATCATGGAACAAAACAAAGAAAATCCTTTTGAAGGTTCGTACAAAGGATATTATGCCTTGGTAAACTCGGGCATGGAACTTCCTCAAACAACGCACGCAGATCGCTATACTACAAATTTTGCTTACGGTATTTCGGCTTATAGCAAAGGTGCTATTTTTCTATCGCAGCTCGGCTATGTAATTGGTCAAGATAAATTAATGGAAACCATCAGGAAATACTATGAGGATTTTAAGTTTAAACATCCTGTGCCCAATGATGTGAAAAGGACCGCAGAAAAAGTTTCGGGTATGGAATTGGATTGGTATTTGACCGATTGGACACAAACCACGTATACCATAGATTACGGAATAAAAAATGTTGAGGCCGATGGAGAGAAAACCAAGGTTACCATGGAACGCTTGGGCGAAATGCCAATGCCGCTTGATATTTTAGTGGTAGGTGTCGATGGCACCCAAGAAACTTATTACATTCCTTTACAGCTAATGCGGGGAGAGAAAGATAATCCGTATCCCAATATTAAAAGAACGGTGGTGAAAGATTGGGCGTGGGCTTATCCAACCTATGAATTTACCATAGATAAACCGTTGAGTGCCATAAAGGCGATTGCCATTGACCCATCACAACTTATGGCAGATGTTAACGGGGAGAACAATGTTTATCAGTCCAATCCTTAATAATTGTTCTATTTGTAAATGATGCCGTTCTTGTTCCCTTAAAAGGAAGCTAAAAATAAAAACTTTGAAAACGAAGTGAGCGAAACTTCAAATGAAGGCCCAAAAACCTTCTCTTTTTCCAAAAAGGAAAAACTCAAAAACAAAAAACTTTTTGAGGAACTTTTTATTGGAGGGAAAGGTATCAGTGCATTTCCAGTAAAATTATTGTACGTCCGTACCCAATTTGATGATGGACCGCACATAAAAGTTGGTGTCGTCGCTCCAAAAAAAAAGTTTAAAAGCGCAGTAAAGCGCAACAGGATAAAACGGTTGCTGCGTGAAGCTTATAGGCTTAACAAGCATCTTGTTTTTAACAACATAGAGGGGGATTTTGCGTTTCTATTTTTATATCTTGGTAAACAGATGCCCACTTTTGAAGAAGTGGATACATCCATAAAACAGCTTTTGAAAGGTTTTCTAAAAAAAGAGTCCCATGAAAAAATTGATTAAAAAGAAGGTTTTAATTCCCGTCTTCGCACTTACCATTCTTGTGGTCGGCAGTAGTTTTAAAAGTGACTTTTTCGAGATTGCAAAGCAAATCGAGATTTTTACAACGCTATTTAAGGAGCTCAACATGAACTATGTGGATGAAACAAATCCTGCAGAACTAATGGATTCCGCCATAAAGAACATGTTGGAAGAGCTTGATCCCTATACGCGCTTTTTAAACGAGCAAGATGTTGAATCCTTTAAAATAAATAATGCAGGAGAATATTCGGGAATAGGGGCCTTGGTGCGTTCCTATGAAAGCAAATTGCTCATTGTAGAGCCCTATAAAGACTATCCAGCGGATAAGGCTGGGCTGAAAGCAGGCGATGAAATCATTAAAATAGGTGATATTAAAGTGTCTGATTTTGATGACAATGCCGGTGAACTGTTGAAAGGCGCGAACAATACCAGTGTGGGCATTACATTTGTAAGGCAGGGAGAAACAAAAACTGCAACGCTCAAAAGAGAAGGTGTTGATGTCGATGCTGTTCCTTTTTATGAAATGATCGATGATAAGACCGGTTATGTTGTGCTTTCAAGATTCAATAGAAAAGCATCCGGCCAGACAAAATCTGCCATTGAAGATTTAAAAGGGAAAGGTGCCGAAAGGTTGGTCTTGGACTTGCGCGGGAACCCTGGGGGACTTCTCTCAGAGGCCATAAATGTTACCAATTTATTTGTGCCGAAAAACGAATTGATCGTAACTACCAAATCGAACGTTAAAAAATTCAATCAAGAATATAAAACAAAAAACCAGCCTCTTGATCTTGATATTCCTTTGGTGGTATTGATAGATGGAAGCAGTGCCTCTGCCAGTGAAATTGTTTCTGGCGGATTGCAAGATTTGGACCGTGCGGTGATTATGGGTGCCAGGAGTTTTGGAAAAGGATTGGTACAACGCCCCTTAAAACTTACTTACGGCACACAGTTAAAGGTTACCATTTCAAGATACTATACCCCTTCCGGCAGATGTATTCAATCGTTGGATTATTGGAACAGGGATAGGGAAGGAAATGCTATACGCAACACAAAATTTAATGAGTTTGCCACAAAAAAAGGGCGAAAGGTACAAGATGGGGGCGGTGTTAAGCCAGATGTTGAAATAGCATCTTTAAAAACCAATACCTTGATCAATGCCCTAAAACAGAACAATATCGTTTTTGATTTTGCAACCGATTATTATTATGACCATTCTTTTGATAATGTCAATGATTTTGCGTTCACCGATACCGATTTCAACGCATTCAAAAATTATGCAAGAACACAGAATTTTTCTTTTGAAACCGAGACCGAAAAATTATTGGAGAAATCCATAAACGCCGATGAGCACCTTTTGGGTTCAGAAGTGCAGGAAAAATATAAGGATTTGCTATTGGCCGTTAATAGGGGCAAGATCATGGCGTTGGATACATTCAAGAAAGAAATTAAAAAAGACCTTGAAGATGAAATTGTAAAGCGTTACTTCTACCGTGATGGCCTTTATACCTATTATCTTAAACATGACGATGCCATCTTGGCCGCAAAGGAACTTTTGGGCAACAGCCCTGAATACAATGCGATTTTAAATTGAAAATACTTTTTAAAACACTATTACTTTTATTTTGGTGCTGTATGGCCAACATGGCACATGCCCAAGAAACATTTAAAAAAGGTACTGTTCTCGACTCTATTGCAGTATCGAACAGTAATGGTGAAACCTTTACACTATACCTCCCGGAATCGTATGCTGTAGAAAAGCTGAATCCCATTGTGTTTATTTTTGAGCCTGCTGCGCGAGGATTCATTGGCATCTCCCCATTTTTGGAAGCCTCGGAAAAATACGGATATGTTCTGGTCTGTTCCAACAATGCAAGAAATGGCCCTTATGACCGTAATTTTGATATTGCCAATAGATTGTTCGACCACATTTTTGCCAACTTTAAGATTAAAGAAGATGAAATGTACATTTCTGGCTTGTCCGGAGGTTCCCGCTTGGCAACAGCGATAGCCTCCCTTACCGATAGGTTTACGGGCGTAGTGGCATGTGGCGCCGGGTTTTCTCATATACAGGAACATATGCCCTCTACCCAAAACTTTGTTTATGCGGGACTGTGCGGTGATAGGGACATGAACTACAAGGAAATGTTGGGGAACGTGGACTATTTTGGTTTGATAAAATTCAACAGCACCTTGATTACTTTTGATGGGGAACATACTTGGCCGCCCCAATCACAGATTTTAAGGGCTTTTGATTGGTTGAACACCAAAAAATTGATAAAAAACAATCCTTCACGGTTGGATGATATATTGTTGAAATACCAATCCGATTACAAAACAACAAAAGAATTCGAGAAAAAAGGTGCGTATCTGTTCGCATCTGAAGCTTATGATAGGATGATACAAACCTATGATAAAGTTATAAAAAGCGATAGCCTAAAAGAGCAACATCAAGAACTTAAAAAAAGCAAAAGCTACATAAAGCAAGAAAAGTCCTTAACAGCTGCCTTAGAGCTGGAGACGGAATTGAAGAAAAAATTGGACCCACGGTTGTTAAAGGATTTGGAGGATGTTGGCAGGGCCAATCTTAAGTGGTGGAACAAAGAAGTTGAAAAATTAAACAAGCTAAAGGAAAATGGCGATGCGGAAATTAAAAAGATGGTTTACCGATTAAAGTTTGGCCTTTTTGTAAGGGTATATTCCAGAAAAAACAAACTTCTCTATAATTCCACACCTGAACAAGCTAAGCTTGTTGACGATTTTATACAGCTGTTTTATCCAAAAAAGTAGGGTAAAAAATACTGCGGGCCTACTAAACTACAAATCTTCCAGTGGGCTTCGTACCTGGGTTATTATCTTATTTGAAACTTTAGTATATATCAATGTTGTGTTTATGTTGGTATGTCCCAATAATTTTTGAATGATTCTTATATCAGTTCCGTTTTCCAATAAATGTGTTGCAAAACTATGCCTTAATGTATGCAGCGTAGCATTCTTTTTGATTCCTGCCCTTCTTTTGGCCAGATGAAATACTTTTTGTAGACTACTGGAACTGTAAAAATTTGGGGAAAATATAAGATAACCAGTATTTATTTGGTTGTTCCATAAGCTTAAAAAAGCTACGGTATAACTAGTTTAGCCTTTTGGTTACCATTACTTTTTTGGGTAGGTTTATATATACAACCGTTGTAGGCAATGTGAAGAAATACATCCGATTCGGAAATCAAGACTTGAGACATATGAACTTTAAGACATTCATTTTTATCCTAATAATTGTTGCCAAATCTTCTGCAACTGCACAAAATCATGTTGAAACAGAAGACAAAGACAATTTATATTGGCAACCAAATGTTGAAATTGACTACTCACATTTTCAATCTGAATCAGATGCGGACTGTATAAATTACAATGAAAAATATGGGTTAAAAATGTCTGCCAACATCCAACTCCTTGGTATCGTAGATATTCCGAAATCTCATCTGTCTAGAAAGATTAAAAAAAGGACAGGGAACGATAAACTTTATTTAGCACCCATATTCTGCAAAAATTGCTCCTGCATTCTATCAGAGGATTCTACAGAGTTAGTCGTCTACCAATTATTATTTGATGTAGCTGAAATGTGTGCAAGAGGTTTGAGAAAAGAACTTATCGAGACCCAACAAGAAATGAATATTAACAATGTGAATGCCATGTTCTATACAACAATAAAAAATAGATGGGACGAAAGAATGCGGGGAACTTGGGCTTCAATTTACCAAGATGTTTTAATTCAAAAGAAAGATAGTGCATACATTGAATGGCGGAAATTGGTGGATGAGATGTTGGAGAAAAATAAAGATTTTGCAACTCAACCCTACGAAATTGAAAGACTTATACTTGGTGAACCAGTTGAAGATGGCTATGTTGAGGCAAAGACAATAATAGGTGACCTGAAAAATAATGAAGAAAATTAATAAAACACTGCCTACAACAACGCATATAGCTTATGGCGGATGAACGGCTACCAGCAAGGTTTTCGCCCCGTAGCCAGCTTTGGTCTCGGTGGACAGGAAATTACTTCGAAACCGCCACAAGCCATATGCAAACCGTTCAGGTCAATTCGGCCGGTGCCGACCCGCGTTGCTATATTTTGCTTCGCAAAAACCCGCCCCACGGGAAATCGACCTGAACGGAAGCGCTGTACCAAATTGCTTTTTCCCCTCTCCTGGTCCGGCGCCCGGCCAGACAAGACAGCGCGCAGGGTTGAACTGACACGAACATGTGGCTATAAGCAATTTGGCACGGCCTTACCTGTATTATGCCCTTTATGGCTATCTTAGATACCCAACAGGACAAAATCCAAGGCCGCACTGCGTATAGCGCTTCCGTTATGTGGCATTAAAACAAGACATGAGGATTAACTTATTAATTTTAACTTTTCTTCTGACGAGTAGTAAAATACTTGGACAGATAACTGGGTATAAAACTATTGACACATTGATTACGATGCGTGATGGAATCCAACTTTACACCGAAATTTATATTCCTGAAAATACGACAGAAGACTTACCCATTATATTTACTCGAACACCTTATGGTGTTAGAACTACCAATACTAATTATGGAGACTATCGGCTTAATGGTGCGTATAAAACCTTGGCAAAAGAGAAGTACATATTCGCATTTCAAGACATGAGAGGTAAATACAAATCAGAGGGGGAATATTCTCTTCTTCGCCCTATTAATAATGGAGCAAAAACCAATGAAAGCACTGATGCATTTGATACCATAGATTGGCTAATTAAGAATATTCCTAATAACAACGGTAATGTTGGGATGACCGGAAATTCATACAATTCGTGGCTTGCTGCCATGGCATTGATAAATCCACATCATGCTCTTGCTGCCGTCAATCTTCAAGGTACACCGTCAGACCTCTACAAAGGAGATGATTTTTACCATAATGGAGCTTTTCGTTTGAGTCCAAGCTTCGGATATGCTGTTGTGGAAAAAGAGCAAAATGGCTTTAAATTCCCAAACAATGATGCATACAACTGGTTTCTGAAAAAAGGCACTTTGAGAAATATAAATGACAAAGAAACTCTAAATAATAAGAACCAATACTGGAATGACTTTATTAGCCACCTGGACTATGACGAATTCTGGGAAGATAGAACACTCACTAATTTTTTAAAAAATACCACCGTGCCAACATTAAATGTAGTAGGTTGGTGGGATGACCAAGATTTTTATGGCTCTTTAAAAGTTTATGAACAACTTGAAAAACATGACTCTTTAAATCTCAACAAGCTTGTTGCTGGACCTTGGTATCATGCTGGTTGGGAAGACCCAGATGATTACTATAAAAAAATCGATTTGGGCGGTTCTGTTTCAACATATTATCTGGAAGAAATTCAGGCACCATGGTTCAAGTATCATTTAAAAAATGAGGGCAATTTCACATTGCCAGAAGCTAAAATCTATAAAACGGGTAAAAATCAATGGGAGGATTTCACATCATGGCCACCAAAAGAAAATCTTAAACCCACGAAATGGTATTTAAAAAAAGACTTTAGATTATCATTAGACAAACCTACAGTTTCAGATAGCTACAGTAGTTATATTTCAGACCCTAAAAGTCCTGTACCTTACATGGAAGGAACAGTTCCTGGTTTTTGGCAAGGAGGGAGTTTAGGATGGAAAGCAGATGACCAGTCGGTTTTCATTAATAGAGAAGATGTACTTACATGGGTTTCTGCTCCTTTAGAAGAAAATGTTGAGATTTCAGGAAACATACAAATGAGACTTTTTGCTGCTACCTCAGGAACAGATTGCGACTGGATAGTGAAACTTATAGATGTATTCCCCACAGATTACAATCAAGAAATTGAAAATACGAAGTATGACATGGACAACTTTCAAATGCTTTTAGCTGATGAAGTCTTACGAGCTAAGTTTAGAAACAATCTAAGAGAACCTGAGCCTGTACCTTCAAATCAAATCGTTGAATATAAAATTGATTTGCTTTCAAAAAGCCATTCTTTTAAAAAAGGGCATCGAATAATGATTCATATTCAAAGTTCTTGGTTTCCTTTGATTGATATGAACCCACAGCAATTCATTGAAATAAACAAAGCTACTCAACGAGATTACAAGGTAGCAACACAAAAAATATATCATTCTAAAGAAAATTCAAGTTACATCGAATTGCCCATAATAAAAACGCCACATAACAATGGCTCCTATGAAAAGCCCTAGTCCAGTTCTCTAAAGTTAAGTAATATTTTCTTTTTGCCTTAAACCACTTTTTTTCTTTTAATATAACTTGCTCGGCATCCTATATGTGATACACTTTTTTTTGTGTTCACCAGCATCTGTACGATCATAAGCTATAATAAGTTTGGTCACTTGCTAACCGATGTGATCCCTGCCATGGGCAAGGTCACCTACATTGTTCTGTGATCCAAACTTCTCTACTTCCATTGTGAGCTTTGTTATGGTTTTATTATGCTATAACCCCTATTTCATAGGGGATTCCCGTTTTTATGACCGCCAACGTACGGCTCAAAAGCTTACGGGCCACTTTGACGATCACGGATTTCACGTTCTTGCCCTGGTGCTTCCGGTAGTATCCCTGCATCACCGGGTCCGTGCGTATGGCCTGCCATGAGGCCTCTATAAAATAACTGCGTATCAATCGGTGGGCACGCATACTTACTCCCGTGTGCCTTATGGTGTCGCCACTTTGATAAATACCAGGTGAGAGTCCAACATAGCCCGCCAGTTGCTTGATGTTGTTGAACCTGCGCAGATCTCCCAGTTCGCTCAATATGCCACTGGCCACGATGGGGCCGATACCGGGAATGCTGCGCAAAAGCATATAGTCCCCCTTGTAATGTTTCTTGGTCCATTTGCGCAATTGGGTCGATACGTCCCTGAACTCCCGGTCTATAAAACGGAAACTGCGCATGCGGCTTTCTAGTACCTCTTTCCCCGTTGGGTGTGCGAATTCCAAATTGTCCAACCAGTCCCTGAAAGCGTGGCTCCAGTTATCGTTGTCGTACCGCTCGGGAACCTTGATGCCGTAATACAGCAGCTGCATCTTGATATAGCTCTTGATCTGGCGCATGTCCTTGACAAGGTCGTTCCTTCTGCGGAACAGGCTGCGCAACTGTTCCCGTTCCGGATCGGGGACCACGATGCCCTCCAAACGGCCGTCCTTCAGTTCACGGGCTATGAGCTGCGCATCTATACGGTCCGTCTTGGTATGGCGCTCCTTGCCCTTCCTGAATATATCGGCAGGGTTCACCACCAGTGAGCACCAGCCATAACCCTCGAAAGAACGATGGGCCCGATAACCGCAACATCCCGCCTCGTAGGCCGTCGAAACCTCATGACCCGGATAGTGCCGCTCCACATATTCCCTTAGCCCTTCCGGGTCCGGGGACATGGAAAAGGTCCTACCGGAGGACAGGTCCGTGGCACAGTGGACCTTCCAACTGCGCTTGTGTATGTCGATACCAATGAATAACTTGGGTCTTGCAGTGTGTCCTGTTTTCATATCTTTTTGTTTTAGAGAACTTTAAAGATAAAGGACACGCTGCTTTTACATAGATGCTATAAGTAATTGCTTGTTCTCGCCTACTTTGGAAATTCCGAAGGAATTTCCAACTTGGTGTGTACTTGCCAAGTTAAGTGCTAAACCACGCAACTACTCATAGCCGAGACGTTAGCTGCAATACTGAAAAAAACCTATGATATTTGATTTTATACACGACAGAAAATTTAAAGAAATTCTTGAACGAGATTATAATGAGTTGACTTCGTGTTTTACCACAAAATCATCTAAATCAATTCTTCTTCTTTCGGGTAGCATTGTTGAATCAGTTTTGACTGACTTTTTTATCGAAAATTTACCTACGGGAAAATCAAAAAATGATATTCTAAAATCAAATCTTGGAACTTTACTCGATTTTGCAGAAACCGTTAAACTTATAACATCAAAAGAAAAGCAACTAGCTGTTATTATAAAAGATTATAGAAATCTTATTCATCCAGGAAAAGAAGTCAGAACAAAAGAAGAGTTTGATTTTGAGACGGCAAAACTTGCAAAAATCCTTCTCGATATTATTCTAAAAAAATTAAGAACTAATCATTTCGATAAATATGGGTATAGCGCAAATGAAACTTTAGAAAAACTAAAAAACGACTGGGAATTTCAATCAGTTTATGGAATGGTAATAACCAAATTGCATAAAAATGAGCGAGAGAAATTATTAACTGAATTAATAAAAATTGAGCAAACGATTAAATCAAATTTTGAGCATTATAAATTGATGTCTGACTATGACCCAAAGTCTGAAATTAGTGAATTAGGGAATTTGGAAGAAATTAAACCTAGAATTCAAGAGTTAAAGCCTTTATTATCAAATGATATTATTACGGACCAACTAGCTGAATTAAAAGATGCTGTCATTAGAGGAGAAAGTATTAAAGTACTTTCTCTGTACAACCTTTTTCACGAAGAAATTGGTCAGTTAGATAAAGATGACCAAGAAATGATAGCTATTTATATGCTTTCTCTCTACGAATCAATTTTTGAGGATTCAAGAGATTTAGCAAATGACAAAACTTATTCTACAATTGGAAAATACATCCACACAAAAAGAGGAAAAGAAAAGTTACAAACTTTAGCGGAATTTTGTGTTGTCCATTTTGGTGGAGATGAATGGCACGTTGGACATCAAATGGACGTTTTTCAACAAATATTTAATTCCGTTAGTACAGATACACAGGACGACTTGAAAAAAGGAATAACGGACTTTATGCCAAAAGAAAGAGATAAAGTTTCTAAATACGGACTTTGGCCATTTTATGATGAGGCAGTAAAAAGGAACATTATAGATGAAAAGTACAGCAGCTAACAACGTATATAGCTCATAGCTAGTCGATTGCATAAACGAAGTTAAGGCATATTTGGAAAGTCGCCAAATTTTTAAATTTGACGATTTCCAATAAAAAAGATAAATAGTAAAATTTAAAAATCTGGCTTGTGCTCAACCGAAAAATAAAAGCTAATTTGCACGCTACGAGCCATATACAAGACCGTTCAGGTCAATTCGGCCGGTGCCGACCCGCGTTGCTATATTTTGCTTCGCAAAAACCCGCCCCACGGGAAATCGACCTGAACGGAAGCGCTGTACCAAATTGCTTTTTCCCCTCTCCAGGTCCGGCGCCCGGCCAGATAACCCAGTGCGCACGGTTGAACTGACATGAACACCTGGCTATAAGCAATTTGGCACGGCCTTACCTGTATTTTGCCCTTTATGGCTATCTTAGATACCCAACAGAACAAAATCCACGGCCGCACTGCGTATAGCGCTTCCGTTGCCTGCAATTTGACAAAAACCTATGAAGAAAATTAAACTTACATTTTTAAGTATCATAATTATAACTTTATTTTCTTGTAATCAGAAAGTATATAAAGCTCTGAATGAACTAAAGAATATGCCACTAGCAGATTACAGTTATGTGATTGAACCAAAGTATACTGAATCCCAAGAATCGGCGGAATTTAAAGTTAAAGAATTATTTTCTGCGGAAGAATCTAAAATCGGAACTTATCATATTCACGGATATGACAAAGAAACCAAAGAACAAATAAATGAGCGAATGTGGTTGCAAACTGTATTATTGAATTCTAAAAATCTGACTGACTATCGGAACGAAGAATTAGCAACGGAATCGGCAAAAGAAGTTGCGGAATTTGTAATTAAACAATTAAGCAATGTTTCTGACTATGAAAAAATACAAATCACATTTGTAAGACAATGGAACGACGGAAATATTAAACAAGAAAAAAGAACTGTTTATTTGACAATTCCTAAACTGAATAAAACTGAATTTTGAATAAAAACTGCGTAGAACACCATGTATAATTCATTGCTAGTTAGAGCCTATTTACGAAAGTCTTCGCGGACTTTCTATCTGTGATTTACTTGCTAAATTAACTGCTAACCCACGCAACTACTCATAGCCGAGACCGTTGTCATTAATCCTAAAAAACTATGAGACAAATTTCAATCTTCCTCTTTTTAATTTTAGTGGGTTGTAAAAGTGAAACCAAAAACAAAAGTGAAATCGAAACTGACAATCAATCTGAAATGACAACTGAAACCGAAGATGGAATTGATAAATCAGTTTCTGAAATGTGGAACGACTTTACCAAAGCAAACACTGAATTTAAAAACGATGAAATTCCTGAATCTGACTTTTTCCACAATAACGAGAAAGAAGCAAACCGGTTGGCTGAATTGACTCTGACTGGAAAAAAGAGAGCTTCATCTGGACTTAATAAATTATACCAACAATACAATGCGGATTTACCAACTGTTGGAACAAAACAAATCGTTACTGACTTTAATGGACGAGCAATAGCTATAATAGAAAATGTAAGTGTCGATACCATTCCATTCAACAAAATCTCTAAAGAATACGCTGAATTGGATATGGGAACAAACACCGAACCTCTTGAAAAATGGAAAAAAGCACATTGGGATTTTTTTGAGAGCTTCTTAAAAGAAAGCGGAGAGAAACCGACCGAAGAAATGCTCATAGTCGCTGTAGAATTTAAAAGAATATGGCCGAAAAATGAATAAAATACTAATGGCTGACAATCTATAGTCGTAAATTACTCACTAATATTATGTTTTTATCATGGAGTTCGTCAGTCGCTGTAAGCTAGTCGGCGGATTCGACTACCCCTCGACTACGCTCGGGGCTGGCTCAATCCACTCGGAATTGCTAAAGTCCGTGCCAAACCGAAAAACAGTAACTTAAAACCCGTAACCTACGGTTATACGAGACCGTTGTAGTGCATTTGAGAGCAACCTAATGAAAATCAAGAATCTGATATTAATAATTGGAATTTTAAGTAGTGTTTTCGGATTTAGCCAAAACAAAAAATCTAATTGAACTGACTTCAAATCAAGACGCTGAAGAAGGTTGGCAAGATTTAAAAGATATAGTTTAGGCTTCGGGCTTTATCGCAAGGTCTGTGTATATTTATGAAGTCGCTAAATGCATAAGCTTTAGCCATACCGTTCTGGTGCACTTGAAAAAACACCGAGAATAAAATATGATATTATCTTCGATATTGATAATTGTAGGCTTTTTGAGCCTAATTTTTGGAGCGAATTGGCTTGTTGACGGAGCCTCTTCATTGGCGAAAAAAAACAATGTTTCCGATTTAGTTATTGGATTAACAATTGTTGCATTTGGTACTTCCGCACCTGAATTAGTGGTAAATTCGGTAGCTTCATTTAACGGACTCTCTGACATCGTTTTAGGAAATATTATTGGAAGTAACAGTTTTAACTTGTTTATAATTCTGGGAATAGCAGGTTTAATTTATCCGATTACGGTTCAATCTTCAACAGCTTGGAAAGAAATTCCTATTTCCTTAATTGTTGCAATATTGCTATTTGTGTTTGGCAACGATTTTTTTTTCAATCAGAATCCTAAAATTTCAAGAGTTGATGGATTAGTATTATTAGCGGGTTTTATTTGTTTTATCTATTATGTTTTTCGCCAATTGAAACAAGAAAAAACAGACATAATTAATTATGAACATAAATCAAATCTCAAAATTTGGACTTTGGTATTATTTGGTGTTGCTGGACTAATAATTGGCGGAAAATTAGTTGTTGATAATAGTATAAATATTGCAACTCAATTGGGCATTAGTCAAAAAGTGATTGGTTTAACGATAATTGCGGCTGGAACGTCACTTCCAGAATTAGTCACTTCAATTGTTGCTGCCTTAAGAAAGAATAGCGATATCGCAATTGGAAATGTAATTGGTTCTAACATTTTTAATATACTGTTAATACTCTCCATAAGCTCGCTTTTAAATCCCATAGAATACAATACGAACTTCAACCAAGATTTATTAATCTTAATCGGAGGAACAGTTTTTTTGGTTATTGCAATGTTCACAGGGAAAAGAAAAAAACTTGATAGATGGGAAGCATTGATTTTATTAAGTTTTTATTTGATTTTTACAACTTATTCAATAATGAAAGAAATATAAAAAACGCACCACAACTATGGCTATGAGTAATGGCGCCGTTCTCACCTACCCTTTGGTTCCGCTCAGGGCTGGCTTCTGAAAATTCTAGCAGATTTTCAGTTTGGTGTGTAACTGCAGGCAGGCTTGCCAAGTCAATTGCCAAACCACGCAACTTCTCATGGCCGAAGCCATTGTAGACGACCTAAACAAACAAAAATTATGAACAAAATCCGAAGAATACTGAACATCTCAATATTATTATTTTCATTGGTTCTCATCATCCCAATAAGGGCAAGTGCGCAAAATGAAAAAATTAAGAAAGAAATTATTAAAAATGGAGAAACAATCCGAAAAGCATTTTCAGATGGAGACGTTGAAAAAATCAAATCCCTTCACCATCCTGATGTAATTAAAGCCCTTGGCTATACCGATCTTAAAATTGGAAGAGATGAAGTCATGGACGGGCTGGTTGAAATCTTAGAAAATTTTAAACTGGAATTTGTAAAAAACGATGTGGAGAATATCTTGATTCGAGACAATATTGCAATCGAACAAACCATGTTTTCAATTAAAGGAACGCCAAAGGCAGGAGGGGAACCATTTATTTTTAACGGGCGAACGGTGGTAACATACATCCGCTATGACAAAAGCCCAACGGGATGGGCAACCATTAGGGAAATTATCCAGCCTGAAACGAAATGAATTTTAAGTTCATCGGCGAAAAAGACAGTCTATGAAACCGTTGGCAATAAGCTGAAAAATGAACTCAAAGACCTGTATACTTAAATGAAAAAAATCCTTAAAATTTTTGGTGCAGCTTGGGTAATTATAGGAATATCTTTTTTTCTTTATATGTTTTCAACCTTTAAGGCTAGAGGTTTTGATAAGTCAATTTTAAAAAATAGCCCTAGCATAGAAGTAAATATTTCTGATGAACACATTTCCTTTGTTCCAAAATCTATAACGAAAAGCACAATATTTTTCTTTCCAGGAGCATTAGTTGACCCATTTGCATATTCTCCGTTATGTTTTGAACTGGCGAAAAATGGATATAAAACTATTATCGTTCGTATGCCTTGGCGAATGGCAACCAAAGGGTATAATTTAATAAAAGAGCAGAATTTATTAACCGATAAGGGTAATTATACTCTAATCGGACATTCTCAAGGCGGTAAAATGGCGGGGCAATTCGTGTATGAAAATCCAAAAGCTATAAAAAATCTTATACTACTTGGAACAACCCATCCAAGAGATATTGACCTTTCTGACTTGAATATTAATGTGCTAAAAATTTATGGTTCGAACGATGGTGTTGCTAGCCCTGAAAAAATTAAGGAAAACAAATCAAGATTGCCTTTGAATGCAGCGTTTTTTGAAATAAATGGAGGGAACCATTCACAATTCGGATACTATGGACATCAAATGGGTGATCATGCTGCCAACATTACGAGAGATGAACAACTAAATATTATTGTAAGTGAAATTTTGGAATTTTTAAAATCACATGTCACGGAACAAAACCAGCTGTCGGCATTATAAAAAAGCGCAAATAATCAAATGGGAATCAACCTCTAAGAAAAAACTATTACTGAATTGATTGCTTTTTATGGCAAAGCCTAAAATAATGATATCGGATATATTTCTATGTGGGGATTTAGTAGTGGAGATTCAATTTCTATCCAAAAATATACAGATAGTTTACAGATTAAAATCAATTGACCATAAAAACATTAAAGGTTTGATCCTGCATTTAAGAGAAAATACTGGAGGAAATTGCTGGCCAATATTGACTGGATTAGGTCCGCTAATAGGTGATGGTATCTGTGGCTATTTTGTTGACAATAAAGAAAATACGAGAAGTTTTGGAAAAAGCACTACCGGTTTGTCTACTGGTAATGCTCAATTCAAGTTAAGTGATGGTTAGGCAATATTTCTTACAACAAGTATTTACGCTGATAGAAAAGACATTGTTTTTGGGGGTTGAATCAGTCCAGATGAAACAATAGATGTTCTCTTTAGTTTGGTTGGGTTACATGGAGACGCAGTTATTCAAAGAGCAACCGAATGGATTTATGAACAATAAAAACGCTACACAACAATGGCAATAAATAATGACGCCGTTCCCACCTACCATCCGACAAACACTGGACAGGCTTCCAAAATTAAAAGCCAGACCACATAATTACTCACGGCCAAGGATGTTGTGGCAAATTTGGCATAAAGATTACAACAAGACAATAACTTGAACGTTAAATGTTTATGAAATGTGGTCATTACTTATTATTTGCAATTCTGCTTTTATGTTTTGTGGCTTGCGACAAAAACGAAAGTGCCAAAGAAGAGCCTTTTACAGAAAACTTCCTATTCGAAGATGGATTTGAAACCCAAAATAATTCTTTGGAGGAACTCTTTGCTTCGAATGGTTCAAGATGGTCGTTAATACAGCAAACGAATCCTTCGAACGCCACTAATGAAATTTCGATTATTAATACTGAATTTTCAGAAGGACAAAATGCAATTCGTTTTCTCGCCTACCGATCAGATGACCAATTATCAAAAATTGACATTGAGAAAGGTGGTTTAAATATAGGGACGGGAGATAAAGTGACTATAAAAGCTGATTTCTATATAAACAGCAATGAATCATTAGAAAACCTCTTGCTGATCGACCTGGAATGCTGTTCTTGTTGGGACCCAAGTGTTGGAGATAATTATGGTGCAGAAAATCAGTGCCCAGGGGTTAGATTAATGATGTCTGGCGGTAACGATTATCTCTCAATTGAAAGGGGGAAAATATCAGGAACCACACTACAGCAAACGAATTTTGCCTTTCCTAGAAACCAATGGGTATCAGTTCAATGGGAAATGACCCTATCAGCTAATGAAAATGGTCTTAATAGATTACTTATTGATGGAACTGAGGTTCTGAATGTGAGCGCTATGAATATGCCAAACGCACAAATTTTCAAAGACAGATTTGCAAACGAAGGAATTGATTTCACTTTGAAAGAGCCTACCATCTACGAGCGCGTACAAATTGGGGCAACTGCTAATCCAACCGCTGGGAATATCGAATTGTTTGTTGATAATTTTTCACTTAGCGTAGATTAAAATGGGCTACGAGAAAACCTAAATATAGTGCGCCCCTTTGGGCAAAATCCAAAGGTCTGCATATGTTTATAAAGTTCCTAAATCTTATAAATTCAACTAATGCCTATTCCAACATTGCTCATGAATGTCGATACCGATAAATAGCTTTGGTAGGGAATTTTGTTGAGATTCCATATCGTTTAGATTTAAAGCACTTTAAAGATGCTCGGACCAATTGCTTTTTAGCGATGCCAAAAAAGAGCACAAGTCTCTGCTAACACCGTATTTTCTGTATTCTTGGAAAATCCCCAAATTTTTAAATTATGTTAATAGAGAAAGGGGAAATAATTTTATAATTTACATGCCACGTGCTATACAAGTAGCCGCTGTAATACATTTAAAAATTAAGCCCTGAAAAAGCAAAAGTCATTTATGAAGCAGATAATTATTCTCACGACAATACTATGTTTTCTTTTAAGCTTCTGTGTTCAAGGACAAAACAAAAAGGACTCTTTAGAAATAAAGCAAGCAGCACTTGACTACATTGAATCACAGCATAATGTAAAGGCTGAACAATTTGAACGTTCCGCCCATCCAAGAATGGTTAAAAGGACTTTTTGGACAAACAAAATAACAGGAAAGGAATATTTGAGGGAAACTTTTACTGATGCAATGGTACTGCTTGCGGAAACTTACAATCAAAAAGGAGATAAATTTCCAGAGAACCCAAAAAAGGAAGTCATCATTCTGGATATTTTTGATAAAACAGCTTCGGTGAAACTTATAGCGGATGATTGGATAGATTATATGCACATTGTAAAACTAAATGGCAAATGGCAAATTGTAAATGTGCTTTGGCAATTCAACAATTCTAAAAAACACTAGTTGATAGAAAATATTGGCCATAGAATTTAGAGTTATCTTTTTCACTGTTTTTAGACATCATCCAAATTATAAAATACACCTATGAAAAATAAAACCCTTATCATTTTTTTCACTACCGTAATACTGTTTATAGCAGGATGTAAAGAAACAACAGATGAAAAACCAATATTACAAACGAATGAAACAAATAAGTTCGAAAAAGAAAAAAAAGCAATCTTGACAACACTGAATGAAGAAACCAAAGCTGCTTTTCAAAGAGATTATGATACCTGGAAGAGTAAATGGGTACAGGATCCGAACATCACAAAAACATACATCAATTTTGCGGATAGTAGTTTTTCAGAATCTGTTGGCTGGGAAGAGATAAGCGGTTTTGTACAAAATTATTTTGATGAACATCCTGAACCAGAACCCATTCCAAAGCTACTTAATGCCATAAATGTGAGCCTTTATAAAAATGGTGCTTGGGTGTTTTACGAACAACAAGATTCCTTACGTGGACTTAAAAGGGAAACGAGATTAATGGAGAAGATAGATGGCGAATGGAAAATTGCAGGGATGCAAACTACTATATATGGATTTAAAAATTAGAAAAAAGGTTTCTGAAAATATTCCCTAAACTTACGTTCAATTTATCCTATATAAAATGAAAAAATTGGCCTTACTTGCTTTTCTGGTTATCTTATTCCAAAGTTGTTATACCTATAGAAACGTAAGTGTCTCAGAAATTAAAAAAGGAAAAACTTACGAAATAACCCTTAAAAATGGTCAAAGTTTTGAATCAACATGCCAAGAGGTAAACGAACGGAACATTGGACTGTTGATAAATGGGAGGATAATGAAATTATCCACTTCTAAAATTGAGACGGCCAAACGAAAAAAACTATCTGCTATAAAATTAGCAGGTGGTTTATCGCTTGCAGCAATAGGTGCGGCGCTATTAATCAAGAATGGGGATAAGAACACATTTCTTGAACAAATAACGGACTAACATGTAATTCTGAAATCCGCTATCTCAACTATTTAATAGAGATCATAAAGGATAACAATGTACTGTTGCGCTCTAAAAAGTTTAAGTATTATTTTTAAACTGGACAAAACCTAAGCTCTAAATGTCAAATCTTTTGCTTATAGTTTCAGGAATCGGTGCCGTTCAATGCATCCTATTTGTCCTATTGATTTCAATCAAAAAAAGACGGGGGTTATCTGATTGGATTTTGGCTGTTTGGTTCTGTATCTTCTTTGCCCATTTGCTTGTAGGTATTTTTAACGAAGTAGATCCAACGCATATAACCAATATATTTATTATGAGCATTGGTTTCTTGCACGGGCCCATGTTTCTTGTATATACCAAATCCGTATTTGAACATCGTTTTCCTAAAATTGATTTAGTCCATTTTGCCGCTTTTTTAGGCTTTACGATTATAGGCTTTTTTATATCTAGTACATTTGAAACAAAGTGGGAAATAATTGTTCTCCTATTTAAATTGATTTCTTTAAGTATTTACCCTATCTATATCTTATTTTATTATAAAAAAGAACACCAAGCTTTTGGTAAAAGCGCATCTAAATTTGATCGGCATGGGCTGTCTTGGATAAAGGTTGTTGCCATTCTGTTTCTTCTAAGTTTAGCAATAAGTCTAATACGATTAGCTATTGAGCTTTTGGTAGGTGTTGCGTATTTTGAACTTTGGGATTTGTTGAGATATGTTGTTCTAGTGACAATCATTGGCTTTTTTGGTTTAAAATATGGAATGGTCTACAAGCCTGAAATATTACCCAATTCAGGCAGGGAAAAATACGTGTATAGCCCATTAAAGAAAAGTACGGTCGCTACAATCAGTAAAAATATAAATGACTTTTTCAAAGAGAGCAGCATTTATTTACGGTCAGATTTTTCATTGGCGCTATTATCAGAAAGATTGGGTATTCCCAAACATCATCTTTCTCAGGTCATCAACTCTGAAATGAGCATAACATTTTATGAGTTGGTAAATACCAAAAGAGTTGAATATGCAATGTTCAGGATACGCGAAGGGGGTAGTTTAAATATTTCTCTCGAAGGCCTTGGTTATGAATGCGGTTTCAATTCCAAATCAGCTTTCTTTCAAAATTTTAAAAAAATTACGGGCAAGACCCCGGGTCAATTCAAAAAAGAAATTAGTACGGATTAATTGAGAGATTCCCGTGTCTCTTCTAGATTCTGTTATTTGTAGCCATAATAGAATTAATCCATATGAATAAAAGAACTTTTATTAAAACGGCAGGGGCCGCTACGGCGTTGGCTTTTGTGAACCCATTGAGAGCGTTGACCTTTGAAGCGCCCAAAGAAAACGGAAAACAAGTCTTGATTTTGGGAGGCAGGGGATTTATAGGGCCAACTATAGTCAATGCATTTTTGGCATCTGGATATCAGGTCACATTATTGAATAGGGGCAAGACCAATACGCATCTTTTCAAAAATCTTGATGTAATTATATGTGACCGGGAAAAAGAAAATAAACAGGGATTGAAGGCTATCGAAAAAAAATACAAACACATGTATTGGGATATAGTAGTCGACACTTGGCAAAAATCGCCAAAAGCAGTTTCAGATTTCCTTGATGAATTCAAGGGGCGTTTTGGACATTATCATTACATATCGACCATTTCCGTTTATGACAAATGGGATAAAAAATTCATTGAAGAAACAGAGCCATTAAATCCTCTTCCAAAATTCCCGGAGACCATTAGTGAGGATTACAGGTACGCCATAAGAAAAACACTTTCGGAAGAAGCCATTAGGGAGAGAATAAGCAACTACACCATCTATAGATCACATGGAATGAAGGACTACAGGGTTACAAGACCAGGTGATCCCAATGCCGAACCATTTTGGCCCGTACGCTTTTATCGTGGAGGAGAAATCTTATTGCCAGATGTACCTCATCACCATATTCAAATTACGGACGTAAAGAGTATGACAGATTTTATTGTTCATTGTTCAAAAACAAAAACTTTTGGGTCGTTCAACGTTGCCCACCATCCTATGCCTTTTAAGGACTACATATCCGGTCTCATACATGCTACGCAAATGCCAAAAAAATTGCACTGGGTTGACGGTAATTTTCTAATTGAAAATGGATTGTTGCCATATAGCATAGTTCCTCTTTGGAGAACCAAACCAGCAGGGTCCTATTGTTTTAATGTTCAAAAAGCAGTGAATGCTGGTTTGATCAATCGTCCAGTGGTCGAAATGGTTACGGACCAAATCAACGGATATTTAAAAAGGAATCCAAAAGATGATGTAAGGTTCGGTGAAATTGTAAATGGAGAACAAATGAAATACTATTCTGTAGGCAAAGAAAAGGAGGTAATACAGAAATGGCTTTCCAAATCCAGTTAATGAACTGGCTTAGAATTTTTCCATGTACTAAAATGTTGTCATTTTTGATAACCCCACAAACAAATCCTACTTTTGAAAAATGCAACAACTTACCGTTTGTGAACTTTTTGCAGGTGTTGGCGGGTTTCGATTAGGATTGGAAAACACGGAGAAATTCAAGGTTATCTGGAGCAACCAATGGGAGCCTTCCACAAAAAAACAACATGCTTCCTTAGTCTATGAAGCCCGTTTTGGTGCCAAGAACCATTCCAATGTAAATATCGAAGAGGTTCCAACATCAAAAATTCCCGATCACGATATGTTGGTGGGCGGATTCCCCTGTCAGGATTATTCCGTAGCCACCACACTTAAGAATTCAAAAGGATTGATCGGCAAAAAAGGGGTGCTCTGGTGGTCCATTCATCGTATTCTTTCAGAAAAAGAAAAAAAACCAAAGTACCTTCTGCTTGAAAATGTAGATCGGTTGTTGAAATCACCCTCCAACCAAAGGGGCCGTGATTTTGCCTTGATGCTGAAAAGTCTTTCTAATTTGGGCTATGCCGTTGAATGGCGGGTTATCAATGCTGCGGACTATGGTATGCCGCAACGCAGAAGAAGAGTGTTCTTTTTGGGGTACCACAGGTCAACTTTAATTTATCAAAAGCTTCAAAATTCCAATACTAAGAATTGGTTGGTAAAAGACGGTATTCTTCCTACTGCTTTTCCAGCTGATACCGTTTCTAAAACTATTTCTGATTTTGGATTGGAAGGTGACCTGGTATCATTGTCTAATTTATTTAACAAAGATGGAGGACTTTCTCCTTTTTTAAATTCAGGGGTTTGTATAGATGATATGGTCTCAACTATTAAAACTGCCGCATGTTATGATGGCGATAGAAAAGTTATCGCTGATATCATGGAAAATGGCACTGCCGATCCCGAACTTTATATTTCGGAAGAAGAGCTTCCCAAATGGGAATATTTAAAGGGTGCGAAAAAAGAGATGCGGAAAACCAAATCTGGTTTTAAGTACAACTACAGCGAGGGCAGTATGATATTTCCTGATGCATTAAATCAACCATCACGTACAATTATTACGGGTGAAGGTGGCAAATCCCCTTCACGGTTCAAACACGTGGTTGCAACAAAAAAAGGGCTTAGAAGGTTATCCCCAATAGAGTTGGAACGGTTGAACATGTTTCCCGATGACCATACAAAATTGGAAGGTATTTCCGATGCAAAAAGAGCGTTCTTTATGGGAAATGCGCTTGTTGTTGGGGTGGTAGACAAAATTGGTGATGCCTTGGTCAAAAAAATAAAAAAGCTTGAAAAGTAGTTTCCTGTCCGATTTATCAAAAGAAAAAAGGCTTTCAAAGTTTCTGGACGCATACTATGCTAAATACCTTCGGCACTATGTTTTTGAACGTATTTATGATTTAGAAGAACAAAAAGCTGGGGTCGACGTAATTTTTAAGAGCAGAAAAAACAACTCACTGTTCTATGTTGATGAAAAGGCCCAACTGGACTACCTTAACGATAATCTCCCCACTTTTGCCTTTGAACTCTTCTATGAAATCAATGGGAAACAAAAACAGGGCTGGCTGTTCGATAAAAACAAGAAAACGCAATTCTACGCGCTGGTAACGGGCATATATACAGATGCTATTGCTGATTTTACTTCTTGTTGCATTACGCTTGTCAATAGGGAAAAACTAATTGTCTATTTGAATTCCCTAGGACTGACCCAAGAACATTTTGAGCATTTAAAGGCTATTTCGGGTAACTTTCATGGAAAAATGCAATTGGAAGCAATCGATTCAAGACACCAAGGATATGTCTTCTTTTCTAGAAAAAATAAGGTGGAACAACCCATAAACCTCATTTTGAGATTGGACTTTTTGATTGAAATAGGGGTTGCAAAAAAAATACCAAATTGACCAAATCCTTAAATTAGGCCAATTTTATCCATGATAATGTGGCAATAAATACCCAAAAAAGTACCATGAAATACATTTTACTTCTTTTTGTTGTACTGTCAATTTCTGGTTGCTCCAAAAAAAAGGATATAGCAACAGACCAGGTAAGGAAATACTATGAAGGCTTTAAAAATTCGGATTATGACCAGATAAGAGGTTCGATAAGCGATAGCCTAACCATTACCGAAGGCGACTACACAATGCCCTTTACCCCTAAGAGTTTTTATGAACAGTTTAAATGGGATTCCGTCTTTAAACCTGATTATCATTTGATGGAGTTGGAAAATGAGGGAGAACAAATCATAGCTACTGTATCCGTAAAATCCAAAAAGTTCGAATTTTTGAAAAATAATCCGCTCACTTGCAGACACAGGTTCCATTTTAAATCTGGGAAAATAACCAAGATAGAGAACTTGGAGTGCATTGATGCTGATTGGGAAATATGGGAAAAAGAAAGGGACTCCCTGGTCAAGTGGATTGAGGTTAACCATCCCGAACTTAACGGATTCGTCCATGACTTGAGCATGAGAGGCGCCAAGGATTATTTGAATGCTATTGAATTGTATAAAAATCGCGCAATTGAATAGCACTTATTTAATTTTTAGAGGTTAGTTGAGCGCTACTTACTTTAAGGTGAGTTCGATATAAAACATGAAAGAATTGTAGACGAATGTCATTAATTATGTTGGCCGTCACTCCGAGCGCAGTCGAGAAGTCCTCATGATTTAAACTTTTAAGCAGGTCTCGACTGCGCTCGACCTGACATTAGTTCAAATGAATAGTAGTCTGCACGCAGTTCAATTTTTAGGGGTATGTGTGTTAAAACATTACATTTTTATTATCACCCAAAAATTGAAATCAGTTTTAACACGACGCTGAATCAAGATTTCCGGTTTTCAGAATGCACAAAGGGTTAAAATCTAATTTCTCTTCATTCTGATGTGGGGAATACCATCTTCCAAATATTCTTCCCCGAAAGGAACGAAACCCAAATCAGTATAAAACTTTACAAGATAGGTCTGTGCCGATAGCTCGATGATTACACTGGAAAATCTTTTGTTTATTTCTTCTAAAGAGGCTTCCATAATCAGTTTGCCATAGCCATATTTCCTCTCTTCTTTGGCTACTACGACCCTTCCTATGCTTACGTTGTCAAAATAATCCCCTGGTTTAAAAATCCGGGTATACGCAACTACCTTTTCATCTTTTTTACCAAAGACATGCAACGCTTTTTGGTCCTTATCATCCAAGTCCTGATAGATACAGTTCTGTTCTACAACAAAAACTTCGCTCCGTAAACGCATGATATCGTAGAGTTCTGTGTTGGAAAGTTCATTGAATGTTTTGCTACATACTTTCATTAATCCTGAACAATAACATTTTTAGAATCACATTTATCAAATTCTGGCTGAATGTTCACGTGATTTATTCCATGTTTATGGTAAACGTGTTCTTCTATTTCTTCCAAGATTTCATCGAATTCGGACAACCTAATGTCATTCTTAAAGTCTATGTGCGCCTCTAAATGTATTTCGTCCTCATTCAATTGCCAAATATGAACGTGATGTACATTTTTAACAGACTCAATAGTACAAATGGAGCTTACAATATCTTTCACCACAATTGATTTTGGTGTGAACAACATCAATACTTTAGTGGATTCTTTCAATAAATCGAACCCCATATAAATAAGATAAATGCCAATAGCCATGGTCAGGACCGCATCAATCCAAAAAACCTGGTAAAACTTCATTAAAATTCCTCCGATGAGTACAGCTACGGAAGCCATCATATCTGTCAATAAATGTAAATATGCTGACTTCATGTTCATATTTCCCTTAGCATCTTTTTTTAGCAACAGAACACTTAAACCATTGGCAACAATACCCAATAGGGATAACCAAATCACTAGATCTGAAACAATTTCCTTTGGTTCAACGAGTCGTTCAACTGCTTCAACCATCAAAAATATAGCCACCACCATCAAGGTTGCCGCATTGATAAAGGCAGCCATTATCTCCGCCCTTTTATATCCAAAAGTTTTAAAGGACGACGCTTTCTTTTTTCCCAAACGGGTAGCGATATAACTGATAATCAATGAAAGGACATCGCTGAAGTTATGTAACGCATCTGATAATAGTGCAAGACTCCCTGAAATGATTCCCCCTATTACTTGAGCTATCGTAATTGCAATGTTGAGAAAAATGGAGATGAGTAGGTTTCTCCCTTTTAAATCCTTATGGGAATGTGAATGACCATGGTGATGATGGTGATGTCCCATGAAATCTTTATTTATCTACAGGGAATCTTTTCAATTCTCCTTTCATGCCTTCCTCCTTCAAACTTGGTATTTAAAAAAGTTTCGACCATATCCAATGCTTGTGGAAGAGCTATAAAACGTGCTGGAAGACTTAAAATATTGGCATCGTTATGTTCTCGCGCCAAAGCAGTTATCTCTTTAGTCCAACATAGTGCTCCTCGTATGTTTTGATGTTTGTTGATGGTCATACTCGCTCCATTTCCACTCCCGCATACTACAATCCCCATATCTGCATTTCCTTCTTCAACATCTGTTGCCACAGGATGTACAAAATCTGGATAATCTACACTTTCCGTACCGTCCGTACCATAATTGATGATCTCAATTCCTTTCGACTTTAACAACCCTATTATTGCCAGTTTATATTCAGTTCCTGCATGGTCGTTACCTATAGCTATTTTCATATATCTTGTTTTAATTGGGGTGCATTACAAAAATACAATTCTTTTTATGGAGCCATGTTGATAAAAACTATTAAGTACCTCCATTTCATTAGAACACAGTTGATTGTAAAATACTTGGTTTTGTTGATTTTTTTGAAAGAAATAGCAGCAACTAAATTTTGATTTTAAAAAAAATAATCACAATAGTATTTTTTTGTAATCAGTAACTACTATTCAATTAAAAAACAATCAACACTTAAAAAACATTTTACTGTACTAGTTAACATTAAAAATACATTTAGTTTTCAATAAATTCATGTTAAGAACACTTATCAAATATGGTTTATAAAAGACCTAACTCTTTGATTTTTACATTTTATTCCATGTGACAAATTGTGAACAAAAATATTTCTATGTTCAGAGCAACTTTTTTTCGGATTACTTATTCCACATTTCAACACACTATCATAATCACCATTTTTATTTAAAATTTTAAAAAAAGAAAATAGTATTATGAAGTATTGTTGATAAAATCAATTTTGATTTACGATTAGTTTCTCTTCGTACTAAGGTCAAGGATTATAATTTGTATTTTTCGAAAAATTAAAATTTAAATGTCAAAGAAAAAGAAGAGGACCAGAAGTCAGCGAAAGAATGAGATAACAAAAGGCATTTTTACAGTACTTGAAAAAGAACCTTCAAAAACCTTCAATTATAAACAGATAAGTGCAAAGCTTGGTATTACAGATACGCATGATCGTAATGAACTTATTAAGCGTTTGGGTCAGTTAAAGGCAAACGACAGAATTTTAGAAGAAGAAAAAGGAAAGTTTAGGAAGAAACCTTCACTCCACACCTATTTAACGGGAACCGTTGATTTGACCACTAGCGGAAATGCCTACATTATAATCGATGATATGGATGATGACGTTTTCGTTCCCTATAATCGATTGAACAAAGCATTGCATGGCGATACTGTGGAGATTTTTCTTAAACCAAAACGAAAGGGAAAAAAAGCAGAGGGAGAAATATCAAAAGTAATTGAGCGAAAGAAAACCTCCTATGTTGGAATTGTCGACAAACAAAAGACGTTTGCTTTTGTAAGGCCGTCCGACCCACGAATGTATACTGATATTTTTGTACCCGTGGAAAAGCTAAAAGAAGCTGAAGATGGGGACAAGGTGTTGGTAGATTTGGGAGAATGGCCAGATAATGCCGATTCGCCTTACGGAGAGGTCACACAAATTCTAGGGAAGCCAGGAGAGCACAATACGGAGATACACTCCATTTTAGCGGAATACGGACTGCCCTATGAATTTCCTTATGAAGTAGAGCAATTTGCCAATACGTTGGATACTTCGATTAAGGAATCAGAAATTGCAAAAAGAAGGGATATGCGGGATGTGCTCACATTTACCATAGACCCAAAGGATGCCAAAGATTTTGATGATGCACTTTCTTTTCAAAAACTGGAAAATGGGAATTATGAAATAGGAATCCATATTGCGGATGTATCGCATTATTTACAACCGAACACAATTTTGGAAGATGAAGCATACGAGAGGGCTACTTCTGTATATCTTGTTGACAGAGTGGTACCTATGTTGCCCGAAGTGTTATCCAATAATGCCTGCTCACTTCGGCCGAATGAGGAGAAATATACATTTTCTGCCATTTTTGAAATGGACTCCAATGCAAATCTTATAAATCAATGGTTTGGGAGAACGGTGATCAATTCCAATGAACGCTTTGCCTATGAAGAAGCACAGCACATTATTGAATCGGGGAAAAGGATGATTCCAGATAATATCTCTATTAGAAATTCCGGTTATAACGTCTCTGACGAAATTGTGGAAGCAACATTGACTTTTAATAAGTTGGCCAAAATCATGCGAAAACAACGCATGGACGATGGTGCTATTTCTTTTGATAAAATTGAGGTAAGATTTAATTTATCTGAGAACAATGAACCAGAAGGTGTTTATTTCAAAGAAGCAAAAGATGCCAATAAATTGATCGAGGAATTTATGCTCTTGGCAAATAAGAAAGTTGCAGAATTTATAGGCAAGCAAAAGAAAACCTTTGTCTACCGTATTCATGATGAGCCAGACGAAGAGAAACTAATGGCACTGAACGGGGTAATTTCAAGATTTGGTCATAGTATAGACCTAAAAGATAAAAAGAGCTTGAACAACTCTTTAAATCAATTATTGAAAGATGTAAAAGGAAAGAAAGAACAAAACCTTGTAGATACCCTTACCATTAGAAGTATGAGTAAAGCCATCTATACAACGGAAAATATCGGTCACTACGGACTAGGTTTTGAATACTATACACATTTTACATCTCCTATTAGGAGGTATCCGGATGTTATGGTCCATAGGTTGCTGCAGTATTATTTAGATGGGGGTAAACCACCAAAAGAAATGGTTTACGAAGAAAAATGTAAACATTCATCCAGCATGGAAATTTTGGCTGCAAGTGCGGAACGGGATTCTATAAAATATATGCAGATTAAATTTATGCAAAACCATAAGGATTCTGAATTTTTGGGTGTCATATCTGGAGTCACGGAATGGGGCATCTATGTAGAAATAGTCGAAAACAAATGTGAGGGTATGGTGCGGATTAGCGATATAAAAGATGATTATTACACTTTTGATGAAAAACAATATGCTATCATAGGAGAACGGACCAATCGCATGTATCAATTGGGTGATGAAGTTTATGTGATGGTAAAAAATACAGATTTAGTGAAGCGTCATTTGGATTTTTCGTTGATTGGTAAGAAAAGTAATACTATTTTGGAATAAAACTTGTTATTCTTTTGAGAATCAAATTTTAACACATGAAAGTAGTAGTGAAAATTTTATTGGTATTTCTTTCATTTCAAGGGTTGCATTCACAAAATGAAAAGATTACCCAAGAGCTTAAAAATTTTACCGAAGTAAAAGGTTTTGACGGACTTTCCATAAACTTGATCAAATCAGATGCAAATAGAGCCGTGATCACTGGAGCAAATACCAAAAAAGTAGCCATTGTCAATAACGCGGGCGTATTGAAATTACGTATGGAAATCGATAAGATTTTTAGTGGATATAGAACATTTATAGATCTGTACCATACAGATGAAATTAAAATTATTGATGTAAACGAAGATGCCAGAATATCTTCGGAAGATCCCGTCATACAGGATATCTTGGAACTTAAAGCGCAGGAAGGTGGAGAATTGGTCATTAATTGTCAAACTGAACAACTATTGATAAAAGCGGTAACAGGAGGAAAAATCACAACTATTGGATTTTCCGATAACCAAGACGTAATTATTAATACGGGAGGGGTTTATAACGGAAAAGGATATAAAACAAAATTTACGACAATATCAGTAAATGCAGGTGGAAATGCTTCTGTTTATGCCACGGAATATGTACAGGCCAATGTAAAGGCGGGCGGAGAAGTTTTGGTTTATGGAAATCCAGAGAAAATGGACGAGAAAACTGTTTTTGGAGGTAAAATCAAACGCATGGATTAAAGTTATGATGGATGATATACAGGCTGCAATTCCCTTAGGATTCCTACTGAGTTTTATGATAGGACCTGTATTTTTCGTGCTTTTGGAAACCAGTGCTACCAAAGGTTTCAGGGCAGGCGTTTTCTTTGACATAGGAGTTATTATCGCGGATATTGTTTTTTTGACCATTGCTTACTTCAGTAGTTTTCAATTGTTGGAAAACCTAAGCAACCAACCAGGTTTATTTGTCTTCGGAGGTACTATTTTGCTTGTTTATGGAATAGTAATTTTTATAAAAAAAACAAGGAAAAAAGCAAATCTAAAAGCATCAACAGGTACTTATTTGGGACTTGTGGTCAAAGGGTTTTTGTTGAACTTTATCAATATTGGCGTTTTGGTATTTTGGTTGGGTCTTATTGTAATCGTAGGGCCAAGTTTGGATAACGAAGGTGACAGGATATTGGTTTTTTTTAGTACAGTACTCATAGTTTATTTTATCACGGATTTGGTTAAAATAATTCTTGCAAAACAATTGAAAAGATATTTGACCCAAGAAAGAATACTTCTGATAAAAAAGGTGTTGGGAATCGTTATAATTGTTTGTGGTATTGTTCTAATAACAAAAGGATTCCTTCCAAAGGAAAAGTTCAACATACAGGATGGGATAGAAAGGATAAGTGAAAAAAAGCCGGCTAATTAGCCGGCTTTTTTTTGAGGCATCGAGCGGATTCGAACCGCTGTACAAGCTTTTGCAGAGCTGTGCCTAGCCACTCGGCCACGATGCCATTTTAGTGGTGCAAATGTACTACTTTTTTTAGCTTACCCAAATCATTTCATTGGGCTATCAGCTCCTAAAACTACAGCAACACTTTCTACATCGCCACCAATAGGCGGATTGATTTTTGATACTGCAATTTCAGCTTTTGTAATTGAGGGAAGCTCTAAAAAGATACGATCTATGATACGTTTGGCCACATGCTCAAGAAGATTAGAACGGACAGCCATCTCTTCTTTAACAATATTGTTTAAATGAACATAGTCCACAGTTTCGGAAAGCTTATCGGATGCTGAAGGTTTTGACAAATCTGAATGGATTTCCAGGTCTACTCTATAATCACTTCCAATCAGCATTTCTTCTTTAAGGCACCCATGATTGGAATGTACCCTAATATTGTTCAGTTTTATTTTCCCCACAATTCTTAAATTAAGAGGGACAAAAATAACTTAAACCAATTGATTAATACATACACCTACAGTTGCTGATACCTTGAAACAAATCCATGCCCACTGTTAGTACATGTGTTCCTTGACTATAGCCCAATATTTCGTTGGTAATGACCTGATAGGAATATCCAAAATAGAAGTTGCTTTTTTTAAGACCCGCAATAGGAGCAACATATAGAGGTTTGCCTACTTGATCGTTCAAAAAACGATAGGTAATACCAACATAATAATAATCCTCAAAATCATGAAAGCGGAATTTTGTATTCAAATCCGTAACGGAACGGCCATCACTCTCAAATAACTGAAAAAAGATGGAAGGTTCTATTTCCAGCTTACTATTTTTACTTTTACTAAAATTATATCCAGTATATACGTAATAATTTCTTAGTTGATTTGGTTCATTAATAACATTTGCCGTATTAAAATTTGTTAAATCCTTGTTAAGGATATTTGAAGCATTTAATGTAAAATAAAATTTATTATAACGATATAAAAATCCTAAATCAAAATTGTGATTGGTAGTGGATTTATCATCTTCTGGTAATTGCCCATTATTTTCTTGTATATCCTCGATATCAATTCTAAATTGGTTAAAGTTGTATGAAACACCAAAAGATAGAAAGACATCATCATACCGATTTAAAGTAAGATGATGAGCAAAAGAAATCCGTGAACCTCTTTGCCTAGTACGACCATTACTATCATTATACAATAACAATCCAACGCCCGATCTATTACCTATTCTTGCATCGGCTGCCAAGGTCTGCGTGTCAGGAGCATCCTCTATGCCCACCCATTGGGTAAGGCCATTGAGTCTAACTTTTATGTGATCTCCTATTCCCGCATAGGTAGGGGACATTAAAAAAGGATTGTCCGCAATATATTGGGATAGCTGCGGAATGGTCAATTCCTGTGCTGTAACACTTACAATGAAGCAAAATATAAAGATTGAGGTTGAGATTTTTTTAAACATGCTGCTGTAGGTTAAGCCATTATTATCGATATAGGGTAAAATGTCCAATAAATTCACGGTCATCCGTTTCGCCTTGAAGCTTTATGATGTACCAGTAATCGCCGGTAGGTAGGTCGCTGTTCTGGTAAATTCCGTTCCAACCAGCGTCACCATATCCCATGCGATAGAGCTCTCTACCATAACGATCAAAAATGATCATTAGTACGTTGGGGAAGGCTTCAAGATTATCCGGTAACCAAGTATCGTTAAGACCATCGCCATCCGGAGTAAAGAAATTAGGAATTTCAATATCTATAAACTCCAAGAATATCTCGGAAATTGTCTCACATCCGTTCTGATCTACTACTCTTACTTGATAGGTATCGGTCCTATTGATAATGAATGTATTATCATTCCCATTGTCCGTATCACCAAAGTAGAACGTATACTCTTCCAGTCCTCCTGTGGCCGTGGCCGTAATCTCATTGATATTTGTGTTTTCCAGCACCAACTCCAAAGGTTCAAATGCAATTATGCTGAAAGTGATAGTGTTGGTACAACCATTTGAATGCAAAATGGTAAGATCATGTTCGCCAGGAGCGATATTTGTAAAATCAGCAGTCAATTGCATGGCTGCAGGGTCTGTAGTATCCATTCCGTAAAGAACTTCATTTACCACAGTTGGATCTTCAAAGATAATTTCCAAGCTATTTGTCGGCAAGTTTCCAGAACATTCGTAAATAGGCGTTACGGTGGCCGCCAAGTTAACACCCGGGTTTATTTCTACAAATACGTTGGATTCACATCCCTGCGCATCTCTTATAAATGCAACATGCGTACCTGCCGGAAGATTTTGGAACAAGGTTTGCCCCAACACATAATCAGAATCCAGGTTGGAGTTGAGAGCTGTTTCGTAGGGAGCTGTACCACCTGTAATAGTTACCTCAAAAGAACCATCAGCACTATTGAAACATACTTCGTGCATGATATTTACAGCCTCAGCTTGAATAGGTTCGGGCTGCTCTATTTCAAATTGAAATACTTCAAAACAACCATTGGTATCTTGGGCTATTACATCGTAAATGCCCGCCGCTAAATCAGTAAACGTATTTACGGTATCAAACTGGTCCAAGTTCGGAGTAATTGCATAAACAATAGCTCCTGTTCCACCAGAAACTTCAACAGTAATGCTACCATCTTCGAGTCCCGCACAAGTAACATCAGTTGATTCCTCTCTGTCAATCTGTAACGGAGCAGGGTCAATAATATTTATTACAGCGCTCGTAAAGTCGCAATCCATACTTGTAATATGTACATAATATGATCCTGAGGGCAACCCGTTAAATTCTCCTGATGCTTGTGGAGTTCCCGTGACAGAACTGGTTAAACCAGAATCTGTAAACAGTTCATAAGTATAACTTCCCAAACCACCAGTGGCCGTTGCACGTATTGTAGCAGACGCCTCACCGGCACAATTGATGCGGGCAGCACTGTCGTCTATAATAGCACCTAAAGGAATTACTGGATCCAGTGTGATTTGATTTGAAATCATAGCTTCACAAGCGTTGGCATCCCTTATCAAAAATTGGTATGTATCTGGTACTACGTTCGTGAAAGTGTGTGAGCTACCACTGTCAAAATTTTCCCAAGTAGAAGTATTCGTATCAAAATATTGGTACGTTCCGCCAATATCCCCCCCAGTGGCAGTTAATAATAAGCTACCATTGGTTGTACAGGTCACTTGAGCCGCTTGTATTAGCGAGGCTTCTACTTCATCTGTAGGTTGTATTTCAAACTTTGGAGTTTCATCATCACAGTTCCAACCATCGGCAACAGTAATGCTATAGATTCCTGCTCCCAAATTATTAAAGTTAGGGCTGGCTTGGAAACCAGAACTTGAAGTTGGTGTAGTATCTGCTAAATTCTCGTAAACATTCAATCGGTATTGATAGTTTCCGCTTCCGTCTGAAGCTGTTGCAGTAACACTTCCATTAGTATCCCCAAAACAAGTAAGCATTGCTGGACCTCCCGCTATGGTTGCAGTAATTGGAACAGGCGCTACCAAAGTAGGCGCAGCTGGATTGATAACACATCCATTGTCATCAGTAATCTGTACAGTGAATGATCCTGCAGAAAGTCCAGAGAATACAAAACTGGCAACATTAGCAACATTGTACACTTGGGCTGTAGTCGTATTGGTCAACTGGATGTCGTAAGGAGGATAGCCCCCATCAGGAGATATTTCAATTTCACCCTGATCATTCGTACAGGTCACATTGGCCACTTCATTAGGAGTTGCTGTCAATGCCCTATCTGGCGAAATAATGGTAATTATATTAGAGTTTTCTAAACACAATGGATTGGCTGTTTGCGTTACACGCACAAAGTAATTGCCACCCACCAACAATGGATCTGTTATGGATAACGGATTGGTGGATGTGTTTCCACTTCCAGTAATACCGGCAGTTGAACCATCACCATTAAATACTTCATAATCATACGTGCCGGAATATCCTGTGATATCGATTTCTAAAGTACCCGCTCCCCCAAAACAAACTGCGGGGGCTGTTGCTGTTGCGATAACCTGTATTGTATCAAAAGGAAGTATTTCGAACGGCGCTGTATCAAAATAACAACCTGTATTGGTATCGGTTACCCTAAAAGTGTAGTTGCCGGGCGCTGTTAAATCGAACTCAGCGGTTACATTAGTGGGTGTACCTGTTAAGATTCCTGATGGATTCCCTGTTGGCAATAATTCGTAGGTGTAGGTATTCGAGGCATTTCCATCATCAGAAACGGTAATCGTCACTTCTTCTGGATTAACACAACTAATGGCTGCGTTTTGCACTACTGTAGCACTAAAGATATTTATAGGCTGAATTGCTGGAACTGCTGCAGTTTGTGGGCAAGAATTACCATCGGTGACATAAACCGTTATATTCTGAACCGCACCCGTATCTGTAATATCGAAAGTATTTGATGTTTGGAAGTTCACATTATCGATACTATATAAGTATGGTCCCGTACCGCCAGAAGCATTAACTGTTATTGTAGAAGTATTTACAGTGTTGCTTGCATTACATGCAAATGGTGTTGCCGTTGCAGAAACATTTAACAAAGTTGGTTCTGTCACTGTTTCATCATAAAAATCATCACATGACCTTGAAGAAATTACACGTACACGGTAATCTCCTTCAGGAAGATTGTCAAACGTTATACTGGTCTGTGCGAACCTAAACGGCGTCACAAGATCTGACATTTCATAAAGTTCATAGGTATATGTAGGGTCGGTCACTGTTGCCGGGTCCAATTCAACAGTTAGGCTTCCATCGGCACCGCCATTACAACTGACGGGTCCAACGATTACATTGGAGATTACAGGGTCAACCTTATCTTCTAGAACTTGTATTGTGGTTGTGGTACAGGGTGTGGCTGTATCTATATCCGTTACAGTAAATGTATATGTTCCTATTTGCGTAAGACCTGTAAACACACCCGTGGAATTATTTGCTGTTGTGGTACCATCGGGGAAGAGTATTTCATAATCAAAGTTAGAAGAACCTCCAGTCACAGCTACAGTCACATGACCGCCTGGGTCAACGGTACAATCAATTGGTTTTACCACAGTTGGAGTCGCCGTCATTTCATCATAAAGCACCGCAGTTCCTATAGTGGCCGTACAAGACCATTGATCAGTAATCAACACCTCATAAGAACCTGAGCCTAATCCAGAAAAAACAGTATTTGGTTGTGGGGAACCTACAGCGCTTCCATCACGGATAAGCTGATAGGTGAAGTTGCTGTTTTGACCACCACTTGTTCCTACAACTTCTATCTCGCCCTGTAGATTAGTACAGTTTTCTACATTGATTTGAAGTGTGGCAGTAATTGGCGTTGGGTCAATGAGTACGACATCGGATAATTGGTGCTCACAATCAAACTGATCTTTTATCCAAACTTGGTATGTTGTTCCCGGAGCGATTCCTCCAATAAGATTTTCAAACAAGGGTGAAGCAACATAGTCTGCAGGTGCAGATGGTGCAGTAGTTCCAACATAGTAGGAGTATCCACCCCAACCACCGGCGGCATTTATGATTTCGATGCTTCCATCATTCAGGTTACAAGTAACCTCAGTAATTTGTGTGCTTGCTGAAATCCCGATATTAGGTCCAGCTATGGTGAAAGATTCCCCATAAATACAAGCAGAGCCCGGTGGGTTGGTATCCACAACTTCTATATAATATGTTCCGGCTTGAAGCCCGGTAATGGTAAAACTTCCATCGGCATCACTACCTGTCGTTGTTACATCATCCAGTAAATCGGTCGGCGTATTATTCACGTCATAATAGAGCGTATAGCTCGTTGCACTGCCGTAAGTGATACTACCGGCATCTCTAAGGTTTAGTTCCACTTCACCGTTGGCATCACCAAAACAGGTAATATTTGTAGTGCTCACTACATCCAAATCCAATACTTCTGGGTCTGCGACCTCATGGGAAATTGTAATGATACAGCCAGTACTAGTGTTTCTCACCTCAAAATTGTTAATTCCAATAGGCAAATTGGTAAAACTGCCCGAAGCTTGGAATGTACCCGCGGGCAACAATCTAAACTCGTAGTTGGCAGGGGTCGTTGTTGAATTGGTTATGGAGCCAGTAGCAGTTATGGTTATTTCTTCTCCAGAAACACAGGTTGCAGGAGTATCTATGTTTATACTTGCTGATTGTAACTCATCAAAAGGATTAATAGTTTCTGATATGGTTCCGATACAACCATTATCATCGTAAATATTTACAGTATAAACACCACCCGCGATATCGGTTTCAATAAATGTGGGATTTGTGCCAGATTGAACAATTGTGGGAGATTCAACAGCACCTGTGTTTGGATCGTCTTCTTCTATAAATTCGTAGATAACATATATTCCGCTACCACCTGTTATAGATGAACCATCTATTGTTATGGATGCATTATCGCTGTTATTGCCAACAGAACAACCAAACTCAACAACAGTTGCATTGATATTGGCAATAATATCTGGCTGAGTAATAACCTGTGTCTGTGTTGAGGTACAACCATTTGCCGCGGTTACCTCAATCGTATAGGTAATACCTGCCGCGGTTCCTTCCAAATTAGTAAATGTAGCATTCACATTGCTGGAAGTAGTTGCCGCTATTGGAAAAGTAGCCGAACTACCAGGCCCGGAAATTATTTCAAAGGTATATGGACCAATCCCATTGTTTGTGGCACTTACGGATATGGTTCCATCATCAGCTCCATGACAAGTCAAATCCGTATGGGAGGTTACGCTGAACGCAGGATCAATCGCAGGGTCTACCGAAATATTAAATACTCTTGCACATGGGGTAGACGTGTTATTGTCGTATACAGTAATGGTATAGTCTTCTACCGTTGTGGTATTGAAAACAAACGGATTGCTTGGCAAGGGTTGCTTGGCAGTAACAATTCCAGTCCCATCTGAAATTTCATAGTCATAACTTCCAGAACCATCAAAAACTTCAATGGTGATTTGAGCGTCCGGTGTGCCTGAACAATCCAATAATTTTGTCAAAGTTGCATTGGCCTGAAGTACAGGATGAACCACGACAGGGCCTGCTGAAGCAGTACACCCATTGCTATCGCGAACAGATATATTATAGCTTCCAGGGGTTACGTTGTTGAAAACACCACCGTTATCTATGTAAGTAGTTCCACCGTCCAAAGAATAGAATATTTGTGGAGCACTAGTTGTGGCCGTAATAGTTATGGTTGAAGGATCCGTACAATTATCTACAACAATAGGGCCAATGACGGGGTTGGGTGTAAGTGTCATTGGAACAGAACCTAAAGATGCCGAACAACCATATTGATCTTCAACGGAAACAGCATAGTTTCCTGCAGGGGAGTTCGCTGGTATTTCGATAGGATTATCTGATGTTGCAACGATTGTTGTAAATGGAGCGGGACCTGTTACCGTATAGGTGTAAGTTCCACCTCCACCCATAGGGTTTTGTATCTGGATAAGACCTGGATTATCGCAACTGATGTTTTCTAAAACGACAGGCGTTCCTGTAAGCGGGTCGAGTTCTTCCAGCAGTTCATTTTCCGTTGCACCTAGACAACTATCAACACCTCCATCAACCTCTACTACTTCTATAAAATAATTTCCTGTTGATAAACCATTTAAAACAATGTTTTGCGGAGAAGTGAAGGGAACGTTTCCGCCACTATCAGCGACAGCAACAGGAGTTCCTGAAACCATATTATATACATTCCATCTAAATTCAGTTCCAAATGGAGCCTGTGTATCGGTGACGGTGTAGGTTATACTGCCCGTAGCTCCTCCTGAACATGATGGTGTTATGTCTGAAGTGATTTCCAAAGGAACGGTAATAAGGTCGTTTACATTTACATTACTCTGGCGTACACAACCTGCTGCGTCTCTTACAAAAAAGACATAGGTTCTACCAGGTATTAATCCTGTAAATACATGCGGATCACCCAATCCTTTTGCAGGAGATGTCCAAGGAAGTGTAGGGGCTCCTGGACTGAAAGGGTCATCCGTATAGTTGTATTCATAGTCTGGTGTTCCTTCAGAACCTTGAACGGTAACTTGTAATTCATTACAGTTAACAACAAGTGCGGCTATCGTTATATCCAAATCATCCAAAGGATAAGGAATGATAAAAGGAGGGAAATCAGTTTGACATATATTTCCTGAACCATCAACAGTTCTCATGGATGGATTTACTACATCGCCGGAATTGTAACCAGTAAAACGGTCGGTAGTTCCAGGATTTGTACTGTCGCCAGGCCACGTGGTTCCCCCATCAGCACTGAACTCGATAGTCCCTAAAGTTGTTGGATAGGCCGTAAACTCAAAGCCAAAATCGTTGGGGTCTCCCGTACAAGCAGCAGGTGTTATACCTAAAATCGTTGCCGTTAATTCATCAGGATTCGTAATACTTATAGGCGTCTCGGTAATCGTACAACCTGTAGCGTCCGTAATAGTAACGGTGTAGTCGCCAGGCATTAGGTTAAAATAGGTTCTGCTGGTTGCTATTACGTTGGTGTCCGTTTGGTCAGACGCCCCGCCATTATCCAAATCTATGATTTGAATCGTATATGGACTAATTCCCGAAGTTATATCGACAAATATTGACCCAGTACCATCGTGACACAATGGGTCAGTCGGGGTATTGGTCATAGTTAAAGGAGTAGCTGGGGAAACCGTTACGGTTTCCATAAAATCGCAATAAGCATTGCTGACGGAAGCATCCCTCACATAAACATCATAATCACCATCATTTCCGGCCGTCATGGTAAACGTGCTTGCACTGGAAAACAACCCGGCAGGGCTATTTCCTGTTGGCACAAAGGCATATTCCAAATTGGTCAATGCTGCAGGGGCGGTTACGGTTATGTTTCCGTCCGCACAAGTACTTATGTCCACAACATCAATAATTGGAGTACTGTAAACAGTTACATTTTGAACAGTTCCTTCACACCCAAAACCATCTCTTACGTTTATGGTATAATTCCCATTTGAAAGACCCGTGAAAGTATATGTTGTTGCTGTAGTTGGACTTGGAGTCACCCAAGGTGCGCCATTAAGGCTAAATTGATAATCGTTATTACCAGAGGTAACATCAACTTGAATGGTTCCATCATTATTTCCACCATAACATGCGGTAGAAGTAAAGGCTATTGACGCAAATGGTGCCACAGTTATGGCCGTGTCTATTGGATCCTCACATGAATTCGTATCTCTTGCCCTTACTATATAATCTCCAGCTGTCAATCCAGAAAACACGGTTGAGCTTTGGTAAGCTGTAATAACACCACCGACATTATCTTCTAACTGATATTCGTAAGTAGGCGTACCTCCCGTTACAGATGCAGTGATTGTTGCACCACCATTTGAACAAGTTGCAACTTCAGTGACCGAAGCTGTTGTAACAAGCGCGTTGGGTTCTGCAATGGTTTGATTTAAGGTAATGAAACAAGAGTTATCCAATACATCCCTCACTTCAATATCATAAGTCCCCGCAGTAAAATTGTTTAAGGTTACAGGGCTTGTAGTTGAATTTGTGAACGGGCCAGTAGAACCAATTCTATATTCAAAACCATTGGTAGTATCAAAGTTCTCTACTTCAAAAGTGATGCTTCCATCAGTTCCGGAGCTACATGAAACGTCTGTGAAAGCAGTAATATTTGAGCCAAATGCATTACCAGCTTCAACAACTACGTTGAGTGTAGTACTACTTTCACAAACCTCGGGAGTCTGGGTAGCCTGTATATCATCAATGGCGATGTCATTACCTCCAGTTACTGCCGAATTTGTACGGATAACAATATCCAAGTTGGTATTTGCTCCTGGATTCAAACTTACTGTATAGTTCTGCCAATCGTCCTCATCGTTGTTCTTTGGAACATTTCCAGTAGTTGTGCTTGCAATTACCGATCCACCTCCATCAACCAATTGAATATTGATATCTGGATCTGCACCACCTGTACCTGTTCTTAATAAGTTAAATGCCCAAAGAGAAATTGTAATATCCCTGTTCGGTATAACCTCAATATTTCTTTTAGCATAAATAATTCCGTTGGGACCTACTACACCACCAACATTCATGGCCAAAAATCTACCGTTTGCATTTCCAGTATGGTCATTTGGACTGCGCCAAGAACCATATGGACTTACAATTAATTGCGTTACCGAGTATTCACCATCTTGTATTCTAATATTGGTGCCAAAGCCACAGGCGCTGGCACTACCATCTTGTGGTTCATAACAATACGCAGGGTCAACTTCTGGAATACTTGTGTTTGGTCCTGTTCCAAAATTTTCAAGTAGCAAAACACTTTCTGAAGGTGGCGTATTGTTTATATAGTTAACGGTTATTGTATGTGATCCAACTAATACGTTTTCGAACGTGTTAGAGGTATTAGGAGTGTTTGGAGTAGCATCGATTTCGTAAGTATAGCTATATCCAGCATTATCTGGCGTAACGGTAATAATACCTTCGCCATCACATTCATAATCTATTGTGGCAGTAACTCCCGGTGGGGTTGGTTCTGGCTCAATAGTGACCGTCATGGGAAATGTACAATTGCTGGCATCCCTGATGTACAGCGTGTGTGTACCTGGGAGCAAAAAGCCTATTGAATTGGTCCCATAGCTGGTTCCACCATCAAAACTGTATTCGTATGGTGCAGTTCCACCAATTGCATTAGTAATTCGTACTTCAGCGCCCATTCCAGGATTACATTCTGCTAACTGCGTTACAGCCGCAGATGCAGATAGCGTGAGCGGTTCGGAAATATTATAAATTTGATTTTCTATACAGTTATTGGCATCCCTTATACGAATATTGTAGCTTCCTGCGGGCTGGTTTACGAAGGTATTCGAAGCTTGGAAGGTCGCACCGTTGTTAATGCTGTATTCATAAGGTGCTTCTCCACCAGACGCTGTGATTGTAATCGTGGCTTGAGATTCTCCGCTACATTGGATTCCTGTATCCGATGTGGAAATTGCCAATGGAGGATCTTGGGCGATGGTTAAATCAAAAGAAGCTTCACAATAGCCTGCATTCCCTGCATTATCTCTAATATATACGTCATAATTACCAGCACCTGTTACGCTAATTGGGTTTGTTGCCGAAAAGCCTGTTGCGGCAGCGCCATCAGCAACAATGGCATAAACATAATTTCCATCGCCACCTGCGCCTGTTACATCTACATCTGTACTTGTAGCACATGCTGTAATATTTGGAGCAGAAGCCACTACGGAGAGTTCTGGGTTTATGGTTATCGATTCAGAATCTGTACAATTATTGCCATCCCTAACGTCAATAGTATAAGTTCCAGAGGTTAGTCCAGAAAACACGTTGGTAGTTACAAATGCACCCCCATTTAAGCTATATTCATAATTACCATCACCACCAGAAGTAACATTGGCGGTAAGGGTGAGCCCTACGGCATCGTCATAACAGCTATTATTGGGAACTATAGCCAATACTGGAGCAACAGCTGCATTTAAAGCAAAAGTCGTAGTAACTACACATCCATTGGCATCCGTAACACCAGCAGTATAGGTCCCTGTTTGTGTAAGTCCCACGAAAGCTCCTGTGCTATTTGTTCCAAAAGGTGTTGTGTCCGGATTGGTTAATGTAAACGTATTTCCACCCCATCCCCCGGTAGCGGTTAATGTAACACTACCATCAGTTGTACAGGTTGGCTGTGTTTCAGAGGCCCCAAGAGTTAATGCGGACGGCGGTGCGTTTACCGTTACGCTTGCAGTAGCGGTACAATTGGTAACATTATCCGTTACCGTGATGTCGTATGTTCCATCGTCCAATCCAGTCAATGGAATTGTAGTGCTTGTTTGGTTGTTTGCCGAAAAGTTTGCTGGACCGGTAATGGAATAATCGTAATCTGTATTAAAATTAGAAACTGTAAAGGTTACTTCTCCATCCGTATCGGAAAAACATGTAATGTTGCTTATCAGTTGACCGGTAACATTTATTTCTGAAATTGGATCAACAGTGAACGTCTCGTCATAAGCACAATCTTTACTGTCGGTGACCCTGAATGTGTAGGTCCCCGGGGCGATGCCATCAAAATCTGCAGAGTTTCCAGTAATTGAAGTAGCGGAAACTGTAGAAGGTGCAATAATTTCAAAAACAAATGGCGCTATTCCATTGGTCGCTGTTACCGTAACATCCGAAGTCAATGCAGGACAAGTTGGAGACGATGCTGTAAAATCCAAATTTGTTGGAGGGTCAGTCTCAAGAACAACAGGGTTTGTGACAAACGTACAATTGTTGGCATCCCGCACAGTTATTGAATAGGTTCCATCCGTTAAATTAGAAAACCGCTCTGCTCCAGCTCCATTTACAAAGGTGACCCCATCTATGCTATATTCGTATGGAGCGACACCTCCTGTTACATTTTGAACTTCAATAATTCCATTTTGTAAACACGTATAGTCTTGTATAACAACAGGATCAGCGTCAGCTGTTACAGCTGATGCCTGTCCTCCAATATTGAAGGTTTCCACAAAGTCACAGGAAACGGCCCCTTGGGTTTGTGTAATGGTCAAAGAATATGCTCCTTGTGGTAATCCCGTAAACAAACCGGATGTATTCGATGCGGTAGACGTGTCTGGATATGTTAGTGTGTAAGATAAACTGTATCCGTTGGAGTTGGATACGCTGACCTCAAAAGTGCCATTAGCTGCACCAAAACAGGTTTCATCTGTTGCTGCGGTAGTATAAACCGCGGAAGGTGCCACAGCTATAGATACACTGTTCGATATAAAAGAACAATTATTACCGTCTACAACTATAAATTCGTAGTCTCCTTCTTCTCCATTGATAAAGGTAAAATCATTTTCAACTTGGTAGGCACTGGCTGGAATATCACCGATATCAGTGTATAGATCAACGCCATTGTAGCTCCAAATTGCGTAAACATATTCAGGATTTGGAAAACCTCCCGTACCTGTAACGGTAATTACACCATCGGTACAATCAATATTTTTAGTAGTAAGTGCTGTTACAGCTAAATCAGTGACATCGTTAATAGTAACCTGTTCGGTGTACGTACATCCATCATCCGTTGATATGGATACATCATAAACACCGTCATTTAAATTTTCAAATGTGTAGTTGTTATCGTTGGATGGACCAAATGTGTCTACAGTAGTACCACCTTGAGCTATTTCGTAATAGTATTGCGCTTCAACATTAAGAATTGAAATGGCTATTTCACCCAAACCGTTACAGTCTGTATCCTTAGTATCCACATCTACTTGAAAATCCCTATCCAGAATCCCTATGTTATCCAAAACAAAAACACAACCATCGGTTACACCTTGTTGTCTCATTTCAACAGTGTAAGCTCCATTATTGGTGATATTGAAACTAGGATTGGAATTGTAGCCTACAAGAACATTACCTGTATCTTGATTTATCAATCTATACTCGTAATCCAACGGCATATTGGTTACGGTAATATTTCCATCAGTCGTACAAATAATATCTCTTGTTGTGTATTGAGGGTCTAATGGGTTTTTGAAAATATTGAAATAAAAACGGCTAAAGCATCCATTCTGATAATTGATGACCAGACGGTATTCTCCCGCATCCGAAGCAAGAAAATCACTCCCCGTATCAACAGGGTCCCAAGTACAGGAATTATTTGTGTTAGCACAATCTTGTGTTGAAGCAGCACAACTTGCTTCGTCCAGTTTTTCCCAAACGATGCTGTCCGCATCAGGTATGTTAATTTGTACGAGCTCGGTATCGTTCAATCCACAGAGAAAGATTTCCGGTAGCTCACTACCATCATTGGGACAGATTACAATTTCCCCATCAACCGTATTGGATGTATCGTTGATTAGCGCTGAAATTGGGTTGGACTGTGTAGCGCCAAAACGTTCAACGATAATAATTTCACGGAAGTCTTTACAAGGATCGGCTACTTGTTTATCTACGATGAACGTAGCTGCCTCGTCTACCAACAATGTGCTAGGGTCAGAATCCGGGTCGCCATCGTTTAAAACTGTATCGCCCGCATCTATCTCATTGTTTCCATTTTCGTCACGATACCAGACATAGTTGTCAAATCCATCGCCCGCATCAAGTACCACATTGGCACCACATAGGAGCACGGTTCTGGTAAAGCTACACGCTGTTAAATCATCCAAGAGAAAATTGGTGGCACCTGGTGTTGTAAAACCGCAGTCATCAAAATCCGATACACTTGGATCGTCACTGATTTGGTTGTCGTTAATTACCCCTTCGTAGGTTGAAAACGCAACGTTTTCTATAATGTCTGTACAAGCATCCACAAAGTCAAAGCAATTTTGTGCCACTTGTACACGCATACGGATTTGCGATGCAGGATCGCCCTCTTCCACTAAATTATCTGGAATGGTAAACGTAATCTCTTTTGAAACGGAGTCAAAAACGTAGGTAACTCCTGTAGGGACTGTAATCGTCGTATTATCCAAAGTGACATTGGAGGGAAGAATATCTCTAATGGTATAATTGGTTGCATCATCATTCCCCGTATTTACGAAAGTAAGCACGTAATCTAAATATTGCCCCAGATTAACGCCCTGCCCGGTAATATCATTACCTCCAATATCCTCTACTTTTTTCTCCAATACGATATTGGGCTCTATTATTTCTATACCGAAAGTGACCAAGAAAGCCCCGTAACCGTCACCATTGGTAACCAACCTTAAAGTGGCATCTGTTTCTTCATTGGCAATAACACTATTGGCAGGATTGTTTATTTCAAAAATATCAGAGTCAAATCCCAACGTGTTGGTAGCGGTGATATTTCTGCTGGTAACGTTTGCCCCATCTATGGTAATATTAGAGTTGAAAAAGTTGTTTGCTGGATTTGCGCCATTGGAAAGACTGGTAAAGCCTGGGTTCAAGGGTGTTTGTATTCTAAATTGATCTCCTGTGATACCTCTGTCACCCTCTACAACATTTGCTCCCAACCTCGCTCTTACAGGTCCTGAAGGAATGGAATTAAAACCAGAAACATTGATATCTGCACTTGAGCTTCCGCTAACACCCGCGTATCCATCGAACACAGAAATATATTTCCCTGTCAACGTTGGATTTTCATAAATAACCACTAAGGTCCATCCACCTGCTCCACCAACGCTTCTACCTCTAGTTGCTCTTACATTCCCTACAAAGTATTCTCCAGATGGATCTGCCAATGCTTGTAATTCGTTGGTTACATTTTTAAAACAGGTGTATGGTGAATCTTTAAAATTTACATCGTCATGTACAATGGCATCTTCTTCGCCAACGGGATCAGGGTCATTGTCCGCAACCAAATCGATATAGCTACCACCTGGAACCCTAAATTTTATTTGTGTAAAGTCCAATCTTCTATTATCATTGGCAGGAAGGCTTGCAATCTCCGAGTTGTTCAATACCTCTTGTTGATAATTGGCAGACCAATAAAGTCCGGCCCAATATATTCTGGAACAGAAAGGAACCGACAATGTTGAGCTACTGGAACTAAAGGTTGAAGGATCTGAATCTACATCAATATAGTCCCTATGGAAACCATTGTTATTTGAGCTTCCGTTATACGGGTCATTGGCGGTATTACTGCCATCAACCCTATTGATAATACTGTTTGATAAAAAGGTATAGTCTCCTTTAATATTTATAAAAGAATTTTCAAGTCTTGGAGTAAAGGGAACCTCTACTTGAGCATTGATTGTAGAGCCTATAAACCATATGCCTATTAGGCATACAACTGATTTAATAAATCGATTGGTCATCTTAGCTATTAAAGTTTGGTTTTATTCGCATGATCCACATTTTATCATCATACGAAGCATTAAGTTTGGTGTAATAAGAAGTCAGCGCATTGGTCCAAGTATCATGTCTTTTGATGTAGACGTACCTGTAATTGTCTTTTGGGTTAACGAAATAGCTTGCGTTCAGTCCTTGGGCATTTAATTTTTTTACAAAGCGTCTTGCGTTTGAAGATTTTTTAAAAACGTTTGCTATGATATAAAAACCAGAGCCCAGGCCATCAACATTGCTAGTCGTGTAAGACACTCGGGAAGATGCATTTTTGGTATTGGTTATATTATTTTGCAGTGTGTTATTGTTGTATTTTGAATTCGTATTGTTTATGGCCAATGCAGAATTAGTATAAGAATCAGCTCCTTTTACATTCATAATCCACGCTTCACCTGCATACGTTCCGTTGAGTTGCGAATGATAAGCATCTACGGCATCTTTTTTATTTTGGAAGCCTTTTAGGTATACATAACTAAGACCGTTCTTGGGATTTTCAAAATAACCGGCATCAATGCCCTGAGATTGAAGTTTTTCCAAAAATGCATTTACGTTGTTTACATCTTTGAAAACATTGGCTATTAAGTAGTGCCCACTCTCAATATTTGGAATATCAAAACTTTTGAACCGCCCAATTTTTCTTTTGGAATACCGATTGGTTCTATCTTTCTTTACCGAAGTATTTTCAGCGACCTTAGGAGATTTTTTATTATTAAGCCTGATTGCTTTTTTTGATGCAGTAGTATTGGAAAGACTATTATTGGAAAGAGATTTTTTAGGTTGGGCGGATACAATATCCATACTGTCCATGTTTGCAAAATATACCGACTTGGCTTTTTCTTGCAATTCTGGCATTTCACCTTTAGTTTCACGCTTTACCATTTTCATAACGGTCTCAAAGCGTCTTTCTAAATCTTTGGTCCTTGCGTTTTCCAATGAGTCTTGACGAAGCAGCAACTCATCCAAAATAATATCGTTTTCAGCTAACTTTTCTTCTAAGTATGCAATTTTCAAGTCTTTCTCAGAAACAGTTAATTCTTCTTCTGGAGTCTCTTCGTTTTTAACAAAATCTTCATTCTCTTTTTCCAGTAGTACACGGTCTTCCGTTAAATTGGGAGTGAACGAATATGCTAAAGAAATCTCATGACTAACACCAAAGTTCTCAAAATCGTTTGACAATCCTTTTTCAACAGTATATCCTAAGGAAAGATTCTTGTTAAGATTAAACCCCAATCCTGCCGAAGCTCCATAAAAATCATCATATCCTGCTTGAATCCATCCGAGTTTTGGAAGGTCTAAGAGAAGATTACCACCAAGTACAAGATTCTCTTCACCTGTTTTTCTAACACGTGCCAATGGCATCAACCTACCCTGTTCTAAAATGCCAGAAGCTTTTTTAAACTGATGGGTATATTGTAAATGGCCCGAATATGTTTTTTCATTGAATTCGGTGACGGACTCACTGCTCTTCAAATTGTAGTCAAAGAGGTTTTCAGCGTATCCGCCAATATCAAAATTTCCATATGATAAATTAAAACCTGGCTGAAATGTTATTAAGGAGCTACTTTCCAAAGTATTAAGAAAAGGGTCTTCCTCTACGGAATTGGCACGGTCTTGATTGAATGCACTTTGATAATAGGAGAAATTAGCACCGAAGGTGAAATTACTTTTTTCACTTAATTTGATACCATAAGCGTAGTTGGTATGTATACCAAAATTATTGAAAAGCCCTTCTCTATTGGTAAACAAACTTACACCTACACCACTTTTATCACCTATTCTACCACTATAACTTAAAAAATATACTTGGTTGTTGTCATTAAAAGAAACCGATTGGTTTCTATGAAATAGATTTATATATGATTTATCCTCTCTTACAGTTGAAAAAGTAGGGTTGATTAAAAATCTATTAAATTTTACCAAGTTCTGTGATGGAACATTATATTCCACAAATTGTGTCTCATCTTCCTGGGAGCGTAATCCAGAAAGAGTAAGCAGTAATATGGTGAGTAGTAGTAGAGGTTTGTTTGTAAGCATTCTGTTTATTTAATAACAGTTATGGTTCCTTGTTTCAGGCTTTGACCACCCCGTGTGATTTTATAATAAAAAATTGCATTTGGTTTATTGAACATTGTGGTGGATTGTGGCCAATTATTCTCATAGTTGGTTTGGCTAAAAATTTCTTCGCCACGTTCATTATATATGTTCACAAGTACATTTTGATCTCTGGAATATGTATTTGGGAGAACCCATAAATCGTTTATTCCATCACCATTAGCAGTAATAACATTAGGGATAGCAAATGTGTCTCTAAAGGTTACGGTCACCACTCTATTTATGGTACAGTTTCCAAAGTTTGCCACTAGAAGATATTCACCTTCCTGTTCAAAATTGTAGAAGTCCTGAGTTCCCAAAAGTGTATTACTCGCGTCAAACCACTGGTATGATTCGGCGCCACTCGCTGTTACCGTTTCTGTTTCACCTTCTATAATTATGATATCATTTGGTTTGTCAAGTGCCAATAAAGATTCATCAAATGCACGTACCGTGATTTCGTTGGAAACTATTGGGCAATCGTTCGTATTAATGATTAGCTGGTAAACACCAACTTGAGTGGCAATAAAATCTTCAGTTGTCGTATCTATAACCTGGCCATCTTTTACCCATTCAAAAACTTCATCTCCAAGACTTTCTGAGCTATTGAAAACTATAGGATCGGCACCTTCGCAAAGAACGGTTCCATTAGAAGTAATCTGAACCGATTCACCTGTTGCCAATTTAACAGATAGATTATTGGATGAAGCATTAAAAGTATTTAGAGAACCATTTAGGCTATATGTACCATTTTCATCGAAATCTGAAACTGTTATGGTTTTGGATGTTTCTCCGTCAAAAGCACTTCCATCTTTATTCCATTGATAAGTAAAAGATGACGATAAATCAGTAGTCACATCAGTTTTTACTCCTGAACCACTGATTGCGTTTATAGTGGCCAAGCTCAGCGTTACTTCCGTATTTTGGCAGGAATTGTAAGAACTGGCATAGTCAACCACAAATTCAAAAGAATCTGGAGAGACAACCGTTGTTTTTTCCGAATCTATAGGTGTTGCAGAGCAACTGCTTGCAGCAGTTTCTGTTACTCTGGCAAAATAAACCCCAATATCATTTATGGTTATAGAGCTTTCATCGGCATCAGTTATAGGCGACCCATCTTTATACCACTGGTACTCGGGAGCATCTGCAGTTGTTGTTACAGAAAGTATTTCGGTCCGCGATGGCAACAGAACAATATCGCCCACATTTTGTCTGGTTACCTCAAAACCACCTTTATTTCTTATAGTTACTGATGAGGAACGTTCCCTACACACCCCTGATCCGTCAATTTCTACTTCGTAGCTGCCTTCGTAGCCCGTTACAGAGGAGTCAACGGTGTAGTTATCCCCATTTACGGTAGGTCCTGATATGATGGCGCCATCTTTGAACCAGGTATATGTAAGTCCTGCGCCAGTAATATTGGCTTGAAGCACATAAGGGTCTCCAGAACAAAGCTCTACGTCCTTGGAACCATCTATAGCAATACCCTGGCTAGAACCATTTGATATTTCAATAGTGTTGGAAAGCGTATTGGCAGATCCTGAACATACAGTTCCATAATCTAACTCTACGTAGTACATTCCTGTACTGGAAACCGTAATTTCAGATGATTTTTCAGAAAGTAAAGTACCGCTTCGATACCAATTATAGCTATGGTTATCTGCGTTGGGCACATTATGTGGGGAAAGAGTTACTGCTCCTCCTCCGCAAATTTCAAGTGCTCCCCCAGGTGGAATTGTACCGTTACCATCTTGACTGATGAGCAGTGGAGAGTTGAAATCTATATAATACATTGGATACGCCTCCGTAGCGGGACTTGTTTTAGCGGGACTTGTACTACGCACTCTCAATTTGAAACCTTCTCCATTAATATCTGTTGGAACAGAAAAAAGAAAATCAAAATTGAATGTCGTGTTTTTGTCCGATACTCTGGAAAGTTCCCTTGGTGAGCCAAAATTTCCATTAGAGTCGGACAATTCAAGTATAAATTCATTGTTTGAATCTACCAGAGGAGGAGTCCATTTAAAGCTTACGGCATATTCATTGAATCCAGCAGAAGCACATGCGGCCGTCCAAACCGTAGTAGGTTGGTTTAGTCCTTGCGCATGAACGGTGTTTGCCAAAAGCGATAATAATGCAAAGGCAATTATGTGAATGCTATAACGTGAACCAATTGTCTTCATTAGAGTTAGTTTTAAGAGGTTTTGGGCAATAATGCCCTATTAAAATTGTGCCCCTTAATTTTATTCAGTTCTCAAAGGCATCCGAAGACGCCCATTTTTTCATATAACATTCTAATACAAATATGATTTTAATTCCAACCAATAAAAAGATATTGTTGTGGGCTTTACCAAAAGTGTTGTGAAATGGCTTTCTTTGTATACACCAAATCATCATTTATAGCTTTAAACGCTTGTTTTTATTACATTTGCGCTTCAATTTTTGGGTATGGCAGAAGAGGTTAAATCACTGAATTTTATTGAGCACATCATAGAGGAAGATCTTGAGAATGGATATAAGACGGAAGAGCTGCGTTTTCGCTTTCCCCCTGAACCTAATGGTTATCTCCACATAGGTCATGCAAGTTCTATTTGCTTGAATTTTGGACTTGGACTTAGGTATAATGCACCGGTAAACTTGCGGTTTGATGATACCAATCCCGCAAAAGAAGAGGAAGAGTATGTAGAGGCTATAAAAAAAGATGTTGAGTGGTTGGGTTTTGAATGGGATACCGAAAGGTATGCTTCCGATTATTTCCAACAACTATACGATTGGGCAGTTACATTGATAAAACAGGATAAGGCTTACGTTGATAGTCAGTCGTCTGAAGAAATTGCACGGCAAAAAGGTACCCCCACAGAAGCTGGAAGGAACAGCCCATACAGAAATCGTTCTGTAGAAGAAAATCTGAAACTGTTCGAAGGCATGAAGAATGGAGAATTTGGTGAGGGAGAGCACGTACTCCGGGCAAAAATTGATATGGCTTCGCCAAATATGCTTATGCGCGATCCTGTTATGTATCGGGTTTTGCATAAAGCACACCATAGAACACATACCGATTGGTGTATTTATCCATTATATGATTGGACACACGGTGAAAGCGATTATATCGAGCAAGTTTCACATTCATTGTGTACGTTGGAGTTTTTACCGCATAGAGAACTTTATGATTGGTTTTTAGACCAATTGGTAGATTCTAAAAAACTCCGCCCCAAACAGCGAGAATTCGCCCGTAGAAACCTTAGCCATACTGTTGTAAGTAAACGTAAGCTACTACAATTGGTGGAGAGTGGGGTAGTAAACGGTTGGGATGACCCAAGAATGCCTACTATTTCAGGGTTAAGAAGAAGAGGATATACTGCAGAATCTATTCGGAATTTTACGGAAACAATCGGAATCGCTAAGCGGGATAATGTAGTCGATGTATCGTTATTGGAATTTCATGTACGTGAACATCTAAATAAAATTGCACCAAGGGTAATGGCTGTACTTAATCCTTTAAAAGTTGTGATTACAAATTACGAAGACGGAAAGGAAGAGTGGTTGGAAGCGGAGAATAATCCTGGAGATGAATCAGCGGGAAGTAGAAAAGTACCTTTTTCCAGAGAAATCTATATAGAGCAAGAGGATTTTAGGGAAGAAGCAAACCGTAAGTTTTTTAGGCTGAAGCTGGGAGGGGAGGTTCGACTCAAAAATGGTTATATTATAAAAGCGGAAAGCTGCACAAAGGATTCTGATGGAAATATTACGGAGGTACAATGCACTTACGATCATAAGAGCAAAAGTGGAAGTGGGACCGAAGAAAGTTTAAGAAAAGTGAAAGGCACACTACATTGGGTTTCCATTCCCCATGCTATTGAAGCCGAAATAAGAATCTATGACAGACTTTTTACCGATGCTACTCCAGATGCCCATAAGGATAAAGATTTTATGGAATTTGTAAACAAGGATTCACTGAACAAACTAATTGGTTTCTTGGAGCCAAGTTTGCAAAATGCCAAAATTGGTGACCGATTCCAGTTTCAACGTTTGGGCTATTTTAATGTTGATTTGGATTCAACAGAAGACCATCTAATCTTTAACAGAACAGTAACATTAAGAGATACTTGGGCAAAATTGGAACAAAAATCTAATTAATAAGATGTTTCTATACGTTTAAGAAGTCCAATAGATTTTAATTATAAATACCAAACGGTTTAAATATCTTTTCTGGTTACTTTAAGTTTAATTAATCCTGAGATATAGGTATTGTTGAGTTCATTAAGTAGCGTTCTTTATATAGAGAATTTCATGAATTAACCTCAAAACAAACTCCAATATCACATTGGAGTCTGTTTTAAAAGCGTCTGTTTTTAGAAAAGGAGTTCAATTATAAATTTTATTCTTTATCCTTCTTCACGTTTGTTTTTTTCATCGATTCGCCAATCATGTTGCTTGCAGTAAACGAAGCGACCATATTGTTAAGCATATCACTACCAGCCTGCGGCGAGTTTGGAAGCAAAATGAGGTTGGTGTTCGTTTCTTCACCAATGGATTGTAAAGTATCATAATGCTGTGTGACGACGATTAACGCAGAAGCTTCTTGAGAATTGATGCCCACTTTGTTAAGTACCTCTACCGACTCTTCCAAACCTCTGGCAATTTCCCGACGCTGGTCTGCGATACCCTGTCCCTGTAATCTTTTGCTTTCAGCTTCAGCCTTCGCTTTTTCAACAATTAGGATTCTAGCGGCATCCCCTTCGAATTGCGCAGCAATTTTTTCACGCTCTGATGCATTTATACGGTTCATGGCAGCTTTCACCTGTGAATCAGGGTCAATATCGGTTACCAAGGTTTTAATGATGTCATAACCATAATCGGACATATATTCCTGTAGTTCGCGTTTTACCGCAATGGCGATATCATCCTTTTTAACAAATACATCATCCAGTTTCATTTTTGGCACTTCGGCACGGACCACATCAAATACAAAAGAGGTAATTTGATCGTGGGCATACTCCAATTTATAAAAGGCATCGTACACTTTTTCTCGAATGACGACAAATTGAACGGAAACTTTGATTTTCACAAAAACATCATCCAGAGTTTTGGTTTCTATCATAACATCCAATTGTTGAATTCTTAGCGTCAACCGTCCAGCAATACGATCCACCAATGGAATTTTCATTTGCAAGCCAGACTGGCGGATGCTATGAAAACGCCCAAAACGCTCAATCGCTACAGCGGTTTGTTGTTTTACAATAAAAAAGGATGAAAAAAGAATGACCAGACCAAATAGAATGATTGGTATTAATAAAAAATTACCCATAGTATGTAGATTTTAAGTTATGTGATTAAAATACAAAAAGACAGTAACACATAGGTAGGATTTAGGAGAGAATTATTACAATTGGAGGGAAACTAGGGGTTACTTGATAGGAAATAGGAATTTTCTTATCTTTAATATTATTCTTATTATACTAAAACCGGACTTTCAAAATTAAGTATTATGGCTACGATTAATGGTGCAATACGTTCATACGCAGCAGCGGTCAGAAGAGTGGAAAGAGAACAACAGCGACAAGCTCGTGAAGCTGCCAAACGATTTAAGGCTTTACAGAAACAACAAGAAATTGAAAATGCAGAACAGGCTGTTTTCGATTGGAACAATTATGTTGAAACAATACAGTCTGTCCATAAAAATTGTACCGAACCTATTAATTGGAAAGAAATAGAGAATACTCAAAACCCCATCGAACCAGAGCATAAATCAATCAATGAAACTAATATTCAAAATAAACTAGAAGCTTTTAAACCTTCTTTTTTTGATAAATTATTTGGCTCTGATAAAAAGAAGATAGAACAATTGAATAAGCAATTAGAGCAGGCAAAAGTTACTGATAAAGAGGAGTATGACATTCTTCATGATAACTATTTAGTTGAATTAAAAAATTGGCAGGAACTTCAAGATATTAATTTTGGTATTAAGCAAAAGGAAATAGAAAGTTATAAAAAGGCTATTGAGTATTTTGAACCTTTTTCTGATATTGGAGAATTAGGTAGTCAAATTAGCTTAAAATTCAATAAGAATAATATTGATGTTGACTTACATGTGAATAGCTTGGATGTAATTCCAGATTATGAACTTAGACAAACTTCTACTGGTAAACTATCTAGGAAAAATATGCCCAAGTCAAGATTCAATGAGTTATATCAAGACCATATTTGTAGTGCTTCTATGCGTGTAGCTAGAGAAGTTTTTGCCTATTTACCAATTCAATACGCTAGAATTAATGCCCTATCCAAAATTATTAATAAAAAAACAGGACATCTAGAAGAGCAACCTATTTTGTCTGTTATGTTTGTGCCAGAAACAATTGAGAGTCTTAATTTAGAAATGATTGATCCTTCTGACAGTATGCAAAATTTTGTACATAATATGAATTTTAGTAAAACAAAAGGATTTTCGATAGTAGAAAAAGTAGAATTAGAAAACTAGTAATTCATAGAATACATCTAGAAACAGAAATTGATCGTGGACATTAAAAAGAGGAAGATCACCCCAAAACCCCCAAAGCCCTCTCGATCCTTATAACACTTTCTCCTCTACCCAGCACAGCGAGAATATCAAAAATATGTGGCCCTTTCATGTCACCAACGATAATCAAGCGTAAAGGTCCCATCACTTTTCCAAAAGAAAGCTCGTTGTTCGTAATCCAGGATTTTATATTGGTTTCAATGGTTTCAGCGCTAAAATCTTCAGTATTTTGTAAAATGTCAGCAACTTTTTGCATCAATTTAGGAGTATCTTCTTTCCATTGTTTTTTTAGCGCTTTTTCATTATAAGTCGTTGGTGCTTCAAAAAAGTAGTGGCCCAGTTCCCAAAAGTCAGACACAAAATCTGCGCGTTCTTTAACGAGAGTGACCACTTTTAGCACAGATTCGTCATTCCAAGCCTCGCGAGACTTCTCTTTGCTTTTAAGTATTGAACTAAATAGACTAGCCAACTCAGCATCACTTTTGTGTTGAAGATATTGATGATTATACCATTTGGTTTTATCGGGATCAAAGCGCGCACCGGATTTATTTACTCTTTCCAAAGTAAATGCTTCAATAAGTTCTTTCAAAGTGAAAAGTTCTTGTTCCGTACCTGGGTTCCACCCCAATAGTGCCAAAAAGTTGACAACTGCCTCTGGGAAATATCCTGCTTCTCGATATCCTTGCGACTCGTTCCACGATAAAGGAAAAACAGGAAACCCTCCTTTTTCACCATCACGTTTGCTTAATTTGCCTTTGCCCGTTGGCTTCATAATAAGTGGTAAGTGGGCAAATGCTGGAGCATTCCAGCCAAAAGCGTTATATAGCAATTGGTGCAAGGCCAAAGAAGGTAACCATTCTTCACCACGAATAACATGGCTTATTTCCATTAAATGGTCATCAACAATATTCGCCAGATGATAAGTGGGCATCCCGTCACTCTTGAACAGGACTTTGTCGTCAAGAACATTGGTATCTATTTTAATTTCACCCCGTATTACATCATTTAAAACCAATTCTTCATCCTGCGGCGATTTAAATCGAATCACATAGTCCTCTCTTGCATTCAGCTTTTGTTGTACTTCATCCGCAGATAGGGAAAGTGAATTGGAAAGTTTTAGACGATTATGCCAATTATATATAAAGGTCTTGCCCTTGGCTTCATGGTCCCGACGATGAAAATTCAAACGTTCGCTAGTATCAAATGCATAATAGGCGTGTCCTTTTTCAACAAGTTCCATGGCGTATGCTTCGTATAAGTGCTTGCGCTCACTTTGGCGGTATGGGCCAAAATCGCCCTTTTTGGGAATTTTAACATGAGAGGGGCCTTCATCAAAAGGGATTCCACACCAGTTCAATGCCTCTACAATATATTTCTCGGCTCCCTCTACGTATCGGCTCTGGTCCGTATCCTCAATTCGAAGTACAAAATCTCCACCATTTTTTTTGGCAAATAGATAATTGAACAATGCAGTGCGCACACCACCGATATGTAATGGACCTGTAGGGCTTGGGGCAAAACGAACCCGAACTTTTTGACTCATGAGCTATTTTGTTGAGTGGCAAAGATACGGTGCATAAAAACGGAAAAAAAGGGCTAAGAATCCGTCTTTTTCATTTCTGCAGGAATGCGGGAGTTCATAATACTAAACCATAAAGGAGGTAAAAATGACAACACCATGGATGTAGGATAACCGTAGGGCATCTGTGGTGAAATGTCGTGATAATCCAATAATTGATATTTTTTGGCCGATTTGTAATGATGGTCGCTATGCCTTGTAAGCTCGTAAAGTACAATCCTACCGATAACGTGATTGCTGTTCCAAGAATGACTTTCCCTAACGCGTTCATACCTTCCCGAAGGCAATTTTTTCCGAATCAACCCATAATGTTCAATATAGTTTACGGTTTCAAGAAGCAAGAATCCGACAACGCCTGTAGCCAAAGCAAATACTAACCCATCCCAACCGAAGAGATAAAAAACAACTGACAAATAGGTGGTTTGAAAAACGGTGTACCACAACATATCATTTTTTATACTGAAGAACGGATCGCCATCAGTTTTGAGCAATTTGGATTGAAGTTTCCACGCGCTAAAATATTGGTGTAAGGTGGAGCTGAACCAAAAGGAGTAGAGGCTTTGGTTATATTTGGCCGTAGCGGGGTCTTCATTTGTAGCGGCATTGGCATGGTGGCCAAAATTATGTTCTATATAAAAATGCATATAGAAAGATGGAAGCAGCAAAAGTTTTCCTAAATGGCGCTCATTGGTGGATTTCCGATGCCCAAGTTCGTGCGCTACATTGATTCCGTTGACGCCCAATACTATACCTACGGAAAAAATGAGGCCTATAATTTCATACAAAGCATAGCTTGTAGTGGAAAGGTCCCACAAGGTGTAAAACAAAAACCCAAATACGATGGGAATATTGAGATAGAGCATCCAATCGAAGAATTTGCTTTTTTCTTTTTCCAAACGTTGCTCATTTGAAAGGTTATTGGGGTCTTGTGGCAGGAGCACTTCCAAAAATGGAATTATGGCAAATGCATAAAACGGGGTAAAGAAACTCCAATAGCCCTTAAAGTAAATACTAATGACCGCAGAAAGTGGAATGGTCATGGCAGCGAGGTATTTAAAATCTTTCATAATAACGGTTTTAACAAAAATTTTCAGCGCAATCTCTTGGTATCGGGTATCTTGGTAATAAATATAGCAGATTTTGAAGAGTTATCACAGAATATTGGAAAAGCTTAATGGCTTTACCAAAAAACTTTATACCAAGCAATTGATCAAGGGTGGGCTGCTTTTTCTAACCCTCGGACTGCTTTTTTGGATAGGGATATTAACCTTGGAATATGTGCTTTGGCTCGATCAAGAATGGCGACTGGCCTTGTTTTTGGTTTTTTTGTTAGTGGAATTGTTTCTTTTGTATAGGTTTATCTTAATTCCGTTGTTTTACATCTTCCGAATAAAAAATGGAATTAGTAACAAAGAAGCGTCACGACTTATAGGGAAGCATTTTCCGCAAGTTGACGATAAATTGTTCAATTTGCTGGAGCTTTCCGAGAATCAGAAGGAATCTGAACTGTTACTGGCAAGCATAGAACAAAGGGCGAGCACGCTAAGCATAGTTCCTTTTACTGAAGCGATAAATTTTAAGGAAAGCTTAAAATATGCCAAATATGTTGTGGTTCCACTATTGCTGCTTGGCTTTATTTGGTTATCTGGGAATATTGTCTCTTTTTTTAATTCGCATAAAAGAATTGTCAACTATGATTTGGCTTTTGAGCAGCCTGCACCTTTCAAGTTTCAATTATTGAACGAAAGCTTGGAGATTTTGGACAATGAGCCATTGAAAATAAATGTCGCTGTGGTGGGTGATGTAAAGCCTGATAATGTATTTATGATAATCAACGGGGAAGAATTGTTGCTAAAACAGGATGGGGAAATATACACGCAATTGTTTGAAGCCCCCGTTTCGGAAAGCAGCTTCTATTTGACTGCCAACGGATGGAACTCAAGAAAGTATATGATTAAAAGCTATAAAACCCCTGTTTTGGCAGACTTTAAGATGAAATTGAATTTTCCGGGATATTTGAAAAGAAGAGGGGAAATTATCACTGCTACCGGAAATGCAATTATTCCTGAAGGAACCAGAATAATATGGCAGATTGAAGGTCAGCATGTGGAGGATATTACTATGGTCACCAAGGATACTGTACTGGCTTTTGAAAAAAACGAAGGTGGTTTTGAACATACCAATACCCTATATAATGATTTGTCTTATCAATTGAGCACCTCCAATGCTTATGTTAAAGATTTTGAGAAATTAGCCTATAACCTGGATGTTATCAAGGATCAAAACCCAGCCATTAAAGTTGAACAGATTCTTGATTCAATCAACATAAATCAGTCCTATTTCACAGGTCAAGCCGCAGATGACTATGGATTGAGCAAAATAAGGTTGGTTTGCTATCCCTCGGATAATGAAGAGGAATTTCAACGAATCAGTTTAGAATCACCTAACACGAATGTGCATCGATTTTATTATACATTTCCATCTGGATTAAAACTTGCTGAAGGCAAATCTTATAAACTATATTTTGAAGTTGTTGATAATGACGGAATTAGAGGCGGTAAAGTTACAAGAAGTCAGATATTCAATATAACTATTTTTGATGATAACCAACTAAAAAACAGAGAGTTAGACTTTCAGAATTCTATTTTGGATAAAATGGATAAATCTTTGGAGAAGTATAGGGAGCAAGAAGAAACCTTATCAAAGATAAATGATAAGCAAAAAGAAGAAAAGACCTTGAATTTTGAGGATAAGAACCAGATAAAAAACTTTCTACAAAAACAGGAAGAACAAGAAATGTTGATGGAGAAATTCAGTAAACAACTAAAGGAAAGTTTAAGCAAGGATGATCAAAATAACGAAACTAAAAAAATGCTGCAAGAACGTTTGGAGCGACAGGAGATGGAAGCAAGAAAGAATGAAAAGCTCCTTGAGGAATTAAACAAGCTGGCAGACAAAATAGATAAAGAAGAGCTCAAAAAAAAGTTGGACGAGCTAGGCAAAAAACAAAATACAGGAGCGCGCAACCTAGAGCAAATATTAGAATTGACAAAGCGATATTATGTTACTGAAAAAGCTTCACAATTGTCCAAAGAACTTGATAAATTGTCTAAGGAACAAGAAAATATTTCAATAGATGAGAAGAACAATAAAAGTCAAGATCAAAAAAAGTTGAATGATACTTTTGAACGACTTGCAAAGGAATTGGATGACCTTAAAAAGGATAACAGTGATTTAAAAAAGCCTCTGGATATCGATGTTCCCAAAAAACAACAAGATGATGTAAAAGATAATCAGAAAGATGCTCTTGAAGAGCTTAACAAAAGTGAGGCATTGGAACAAGACAAACAGGATAATTCACCTTCAAAAGAAAAAGCTTCACAAAAGCAGAAATCTGCAGCTCAAAAAATGAAGGAGATGAGTAAATCTTTACAGCAAAGTTCTATGGGCGGCGGCGGTTCTTCAGTTACGGAAGATGCGGAGATGCTTCGTCAAATTTTGGATAATCTCATCACATTTTCGTTTAAACAAGAAAATCTATTTGAGGAAATGGAGAATGCAAGCGCTGATGTTTCACAGTTTTCCAAAAAAGTACGAGACCAAAAAGAATTACGGAGACTATTTGAACATGTCGACGATAGTTTGTTCGCACTTTCCTTAAGACGTGCAGAATTGTCCGAGTTTGTAAACGAACAAATAACCGAAGTGTATTACAATATTGATAAATCTCTGGAAAGTGTTGCAGAAAACCAGATTTACCAAAGCGCTTCTTATCAACAATATGTTATTAATGCTACCAACAAATTGGCAGATTTCTTAGCCAATATCTTGGATAATATGCAGCAAAGCATGCAAGCTGGCCAAGGGAGTGGACAAAGTAGCGGTGATTTTCAATTGCCAGATATTATTCAGGGTCAGCAAAGCATTCAAGAAAAAATGAATGGTTCGGGCCAACAAGAAAAACAGGGGCAGAGTGGGCAAGAAGGAAAAAAAGGTGAAGGAAAACAAGGGGAGGGAGAAAAAATTGGCGAAGGAGAAGGACAAAAAGGGCAAAATGAAAAGAATGGTGATGGAAAAACCGAAGGTGATGGAAATGGAAAAAGTGGAGCTGATTCACAAAACGGTAATGAGGGTCAAGACGGAAATTCTTTGGAAGAAACGGGGTTAAGTGAAATTTACGAGATTTATAAAGAACAACAATATTTACGTGAGCAGTTGGAGAAGCAGTTGAATGATTTAATCAATAAATCAGATAAAGATTTGGCCAAGAAACTAATAAGGCAAATGGAGGAATTTGAAAATGAACTTCTCGAAAATGGAATTACGAATAGGACCAAGAACAAAGCGAATACAATTCAACATCAACTGTTAAAATTGAAAGATGCATCCTTACAACAAGGTAAGAAAAGTGAAAGGGAAAGCAATGCCAATAACAAGAGCTATTCAAATCCCATTACTACAAAACCAGATCAGCTAAAGGGTTTCCAAAACGATGTTGAGATATTAAATAGGCAAGCGTTACCTTTGCACCAAAATTACCAAAAGAGAGTAAAAGTATATTTTAAAAATGATTGATTTTCACTTTGAATCGGAATTTGTTTTAAAAAATAAATCAGATTATTCCGATTGGATAAGTAGAATAATAGTAAGTGAAGATTTTATAGTTGGGGATGTGGATTATATTTTTTGTACAGATGATTACCTGCTGGAAATCAATAAAGTCTACCTCAACCATGACACATATACTGACATTATAACTTTCGACTACGTTAGTGGAAAAGTACTATCAGGGGATATTTTCATATCTATAGAAAGGGTTGTAGAAAATTCGAAAATATATAAAGAGAGTTTTAAAAGGGAGTTACTTAGAGTAATGAGCCATGGTGTTCTTCATCTTATGGGGTATGGGGATAAGCAAGACGAAGAGCAAGAAATCATGAGGAAAAAGGAAGAAGAGAAAATTAAAATGTTCCACGTGGAACGTTAGCTATGTTTGAAAAAGAATATGATGTTATAGTTGTTGGTGGAGGTCATGCGGGTGCAGAAGCCGCGGCTGCTGCTGCAAATATGGGTTCTAAGACCTTATTGATCACCATGAATCTGCAGACCATCGGGCAAATGTCCTGCAACCCTGCTATGGGTGGAATAGCGAAAGGCCAAATTGTTCGTGAAATTGATGCGCTTGGAGGCTACAGCGGAATTATTACAGATAAATCCGCTATTCAATTTAAGATGTTGAACAAGTCAAAAGGACCGGCAATGTGGAGTCCACGAGCTCAAAATGATAGAATGCGTTTTGCTGAAGAATGGAGACTGGAATTGGAAAATACTCCAAACGTAGACTTTTATCAAGAAATGGTTTCAGGCCTTTTGGTAGAAGCTGACAAAGTTGTTGGCGTAAGAAGTTCGCTGGGTTTGGATATTAAAGCAAAAGCAGTTGTATTAACAAATGGAACATTTCTAAATGGATTGATTCATATAGGTGAAAAGCAATTTGGGGGAGGTCGTGCAGGTGAAAAAGCTGCAACAGGCATCACTGAACAACTGGTTGATTTTGGTTTTGATAGTGGAAGAATGAAAACAGGAACACCACCTCGTGTTGATGGCCGTTCTTTGGATTATGAGAAAATGATACCCCAGCCTGGAGATGAAAATCCAGAGAAATTTTCATATTTGGAAACTCCAATTTTAAAAACTCAACGCGATTGCCATATGACACATACAAGTGCTTTGGTTCATGATTTGTTGCGTGAAGGGTTTGATAGATCTCCAATGTTCAACGGTAGAATTAAAAGTATCGGCCCAAGGTATTGTCCTTCAATTGAAGATAAAATACACCGATTTGCAGATAAAGACTCACATCAAATATTTGTAGAGCCTGAGGGGTGGCATACAGTTGAGGTATATGTAAACGGATTCTCTACATCGCTTCCCGAAGACATACAATATAAGGCGCTGAAATCTGTAAAAGGTTTTGAAAATGTCAAATTTTTTAGAGCAGGCTATGCTATAGAATATGATTATTTTCCACCAACTCAATTAAAACATACACTGGAAACAAAGGTTATCAATAACCTCTATTTTGCTGGCCAAATTAACGGAACTACGGGTTATGAAGAAGCGGCTTCCCAAGGGTTAATGGCGGGTATAAATGCGCACTTAAAAATCAATGAACTGGAACCTTTTATTTTAAAAAGGGATGAAGCCTACATAGGTGTACTTATTGACGATCTAATAACAAAAGGCACAAAGGAACCATATAGAATGTTTACATCAAGAGCGGAGTATAGAACTTTGCTAAGGCAGGATAATGCGGATTTAAGGTTGACCCCAAAAGGTTTTGAAATTGGATTGGCAAAAGAAAAACGTCTTAAACGGATGGAAGAGAAGCAACAAAAGTCTAACGAATTTGTCAACTTTTTCAGAAAGACCAGTTTTAATCCTGAGGAAATGAACCCTATATTGGATTCGATTTCGTCTTCAAGAGTTAAACAGTCAGACAAACTTTTTAAAGTTTTTTCCAGACCAAAAGTGACAATTGACCACATGATGCAATTAGATGCAGTTTCTAATTTTGTAAGCAGCAATGATTATGACTCAGAAGTATTGGAACAAGCGGAGATACAAGTTAAATATTCTGGTTACATTGAAAAAGAAAAGAACAATGCAGATAAATTGCATCGATTGGAAAATGTAAGGATTCCAGAAAGTTTTGATTATTCTAGACTAAAATCATTGTCCTATGAGGCCAGGGAAAAGTTGGAAGCTATACGTCCAGTTACCATTTCGCAAGCTTCAAGAATAAGCGGCGTTTCACCGTCAGACATTAGTGTGTTGCTTGTCTTTTTAGGCAGGTAAACTTCGGATTTGTTCCACGTGGAACAAAAATTTTTCTATCGAAAACAGGGAATTTTGGTTTAATTTTTGATGCTATATCAAAAATCAACCTAGCACTTATAATGAAAGTATTAATCTTACTCCTTTCCTTTACACTGTTCATCTCGTGTATTCCAATAAGAATTGCACCAAAAATCAAAGACCATAAAATAACAAAGGGCAAAAGATTCAAAAGAGGGCTTCCCAAAAAGAACATGTTTATTTTTGAAGACCCTAAAAATGAGAATGAATTTTACAATTACATCAACACTAAATTCCAGCTCCAAGATTATTACGTAGACGTTGAAGTCCCATTTGAGATTGAAAATGAAAAATATTATTTCTCCTTTTACGAAGTAGAAATTCCAACCAAAACCATTAATTTACTTCCTTTAATGGTAGACGGTGTTCTAAGTCAAACTACGGATATGGATCTCATTCTTGAAGATGCTTATGCATCGAGAAAAGGAAATTGGTACATAGCAATTGAGGTTTTTAATAACTCTGAAAAGGATTGTCTACATGAAGATTCTAAATTTAGAATCAAGGTTTTACCTTATCTTGGGCAATTGAAGAAAGAGTATATGAATACGGTGAACTATAATGAAGTTGTTTTTAAGAACTAAAGACTTTTCTGTTTCAGGAGAATCCTTTGAGCTACATCACGATCAAAAGTTAGATATGTTGATTACAAAGCCTCAGCCTGAAGATTTGGACAGGTTTTACGAAAGTGAAACCTATATTTCCCATACGGATTCCAATAACGCTCTTTTCGACAGATTATACCAATGGGTTAAGCGCTATAGCATATCAAAAAAATTACAATTAATTGATAATCAGATAGATAAAAGAAAAACTTTACTGGATGTTGGTGCTGGAACAGGTGATTTCGTCAAACAAGCAAACGCAAGAGGCTTTGTGGTCGAAGGAATTGAGCCAAATGGTAAGGCTAGATCCAATGCAAGACAAAAGGGCGTTATACTTCATCCAAAATTAGGAGATATTGCGGATAGAAAATTTCAGATAATTACACTGTGGCATGTATTGGAGCATCTGCCAAATCTTAATGGACAAATAGAAAACCTCAATAATTTGCTCGAACCGAATGGAGTACTTTTCATAGCGGTCCCAAATTTTAAATCTCTCGACGCAGCCTATTACGGAAAGTATTGGGCAGCTTATGACGTACCCAGGCATCTATGGCATTTTTCAAAAAAAGCCATATCGAAAATTATCGACAATTATGGTTTAAAAGTTATTAAAGTAAAACCCATGCTTTTCGATGCTTTTTATGTATCCCTACTTTCTGAAAAATACAAGGGAAATAAATTATACTGGTTCAACGCATTTTTTATAGGACTTTGGTCAAATATCAGTGCATTCTTCTCAAAAGAGTATTCTTCCCATATTTATATTATTAAAAAGAGAGATTAATCATTTTCAGACGTTTTCTGAAGGGTTCGCACAGTATCTGATGCAATTATATTGTTTTTTGGAGAACCTAGCCATAATTAATGTTTTTGAAAATCAATCAAATAAGAGAAAACAATTTTAAATGTTTAATTAAATAGATATTATTTATATCCAACAATTTCCCTATTGGATTCACAAAAAGATTTCTGTGACCATTCAAAAAAGCTTTTCTATTTTTGCGCATCTTTAAAAATCAATCATGAAAAAAATTATAGTATTTGCAATAGCGATTTTCGCCATTTCCTGCCAACAAAATAAGATAGGCTATGTGGACAATGTTAAATTAATGGATGGCTATGCGGAGAAGGTGGATGTCGAAGCAAAGTTCAAAACGAAAGTAGACGCCCTTACCAAAAAAAGGGATAGTATTTCTCAAGCATTTCAATTAGAGCTTCAAGCGTTTCAGACCAAAGCTCAGAAGATGTCTCAAAAAAATGCACAAGAAGAGTATGGTCTTTTGCAACAAAGGGGACAGTTTGTAGGACAACAATTGCAGCAAGAGGAACAACAACTACAACAGGGCAGTCAAGTGGAAATGGATTCATTGGTGAATAAAGTAAAGAAGGAAATCCAAGCGTATGGTAAGGCCAATGGTTATACCTACATTCTTGGAGGTGGAGATGGTGGCGCCGTTCTATATGGCGAAGATGCTCAAAACCTAACGGATGAAGTTTTGAAAATCTTGAATGACAACTATAAGAAATAGTTTTGTAAAATTATCAAAAGAAAAAACCGCTCTTTAAAGCGGTTTTTTTATGCTCCAAATTTACTGATTGGTAGGTGATTTGAATTTTTATCCAGATTTATTGCAATAGATAAATCAAAAAGATAGTGGGGATAAAATAAATAACTATGGTTTTTGCGCCTTCGTAGTCTTTTGCAATACGTTGCCCGAACAATAACATCAAAAGGCTCAATGCGGAAAGAATTGCGCCGTAGAACCCGAGTTGACTTTCACCTTCCATGAAAAATTGAAAGGCTCCTATCAAGGATAAAATACCGGAAATCATTTCAAACAATAAAATGGTTCCTAACAATAAAGGAACCATACCTTTAAAAAATGTTTTTGAAAAATGGTCGGTAAGCCACCCAAGGTTACCTTTCCAGTCAATGATCTTATCAATACCACTCTGTAAAAAAGTAATCGCCAAAAATAAAAATAAAAGGATCTGTACTGCGTGGGTGGTTAAATTTTCCATAGCAAAAGTTTTAGGCCGCTTTGGTATGTAGCAGGCGAGTTAGTTTTATAGAGAGATCGGTAAAAATAATCTTGGAATTTCCATTACGCTCCACGTGAAAAATAGCTTTTTCCAACTCATCTACGATATCCAAAATATTATTTTCATGTACAAAGGGAGCAAACTTTTTCAAGTTGAAACCCGCCATATGAATCTTTGCATAGACCAAGCTTTCGGACCCGTAATTCAACAATAGCGACTGGCGCATCATGGTGAGGCAATAATTGAGAAAATGCTTTTGGACTTCCCTCCCGGTTTTTGCAACCTCATCGCTCCACATAACCAATTCCTGAATAGCGCTTTTATTCCCTTTTGCCTTAAAAGCACTTCTTACCCACTGAACAAACCAACGCTCAAAAACAAGGTCTTCAGAATCTTTGTTCAGCAAATCCAATGCCTTATTAAAGTTTCCGTTTGCTTCTTGCGCAATTAAAAGTGCTTCACCTGGAGAAACACCCTTGCCGATCAGTCCCTCGGTGATGGCATTTTCGCCTAATGGGGGAAAATGTAATAATTGGCAACGTGATTTAATAGTGTTTATAATTTGCTCTTCTTCCTCGGCGATCAGTAACAGAACAGTTTTTTCAGGTGGTTCTTCAATCAGTTTAAGCAGCTTGTTCGATGCAGAAATATTCATTTTCTCGGCCATCCATATCACCAACACCTTATAGCCGCCTTCATAAGATTTTAAAGCAAGTTTCTTTACAACATCCTGAGCTTCGTCCACACCAATTTGTCCCTGCTTTTTTTCGACCCCGATCAAGCGGTACCAATCGAAAAGGTTCCCATAGGGTTGTTCTTTTATAAACTGTCTCCAATTCTGCAAATAATGATTACTTACCGCATGGGATTTTACTTTGTCTGAATTGGCCACTGGAAACACAAAATGAAAGTCTGGGTGGGTTAGTGAATTGCATTTTGAATTACAAGCTGAGTTTTCCCCATCGTTTTCCCCATTCTTGTTTCCACAGAGCAAATATTGCGCGTAGGCTATGGCCATAGGCAAAGTGCCTGAACCCTCAGGTCCTATGAACAATTGCGCATGTGCTACTCTTCCAGAATCAGCAGTGGCCACTAAATGGTTTTTTATGTGCTCAAGCCCCAAAACATTCTTAAAAAGCATGTTTCAAAGATACATTTTTTAGGCTCTGTATACGGAAACTATTTTTTGTGAATAGCATAAAAATATGACTATTGTTATCCAAACAGAAAGCAGGAAATCTTTACATTTGGACTCACCTAAAATAGATACGGATGAAGACCATAGATGATTTTAACTTTGAAGAAAAAAAAGCATTGATACGCGTAGATTTCAATGTGCCTTTGGATGCTGATTTCAATGTAACCGATACCAGCAGGATAGAAGCAGCTAAGCCAACTATATTGAAAGTTTTGGAAGATGGGGGGTCCACCGTTTTAATGAGCCATTTGGGTAGGCCAAAAGGAAAGGCCAATCCAGATATGTCATTATCACATATTTGTGAAAAAGTGTCCGAGATTATAGGTGTTCAAGTCAAGTTTGTTGAAAATTGTGTAGGTGATGCTGCAACAGAAGCCGTATCTGGGCTGCAGGATGGAGAAGTGCTGTTATTGGAAAATCTTCGATTTCATGCCGAAGAAGAAGCTGGCGATGAAATTTTTGCCGAAAAACTCTCCAAACACGGTGATATTTATATAAACGATGCATTTGGAACGGCGCACAGGGCACACGCTTCCACAACAATCGTTGCAAACTATTTTCCAGAAAAAAAATGTTTTGGATACCTTCTTGCCAAGGAAATCAAGGCTATAGAGAAAGTGATGCAAACAGGCGAAAAACCAGTAACCGCTATCTTGGGGGGCGCAAAGGTTTCATCTAAAATTACAATTATAGAGAACATTTTGGATAAGGTAGACAACCTGATTATCGGCGGCGGTATGACCTATACCTTTGTAAAAGCAAAAGGAGGCAATGTAGGGGATTCCATCTGCGAAGATGACAAAATGGATTTGGCATTGGATATTTTAAAACAAGCCGAAGCAAAAGGCGTGAAAATTCATTTACCGGTCGATGTTTTGGCCGCAGACGCTTTCGACAACGAAGCAAACACCCAAGTTGTCAAAGTTGATGAAATCCCGGACGGATGGCAGGGTCTTGATGCAGGCACACAAACGCTTGAACTTTTTAAACAAGTAATCTTGGAATCAAAGACCATTCTTTGGAATGGCCCGGTTGGAGTTTTTGAAATGGAGAATTTTGCGAAAGGAACGATTTCTGTAGGGAATTTTGTTGACGAAGCCACACAAAAGGGAGCTTTTTCCCTTGTAGGTGGAGGCGATTCGGTAGCTGCAGTGAAGCAATTTGGCTTTGAGGATAAAGTAAGTTATGTCTCTACTGGCGGAGGGGCTATGTTAGAAAGTCTGGAAGGAAAAACACTGCCGGGTATTGCTGCAATAATGGACTAATGTATACGTTATGATTTAGTAGGAGAAACCTTATCCATGACCATGTTTTTGGACGAAAATTTTACTATTTCGAAAAAAAACACCATTTTAGTTTGTCCCAAAAAATCAAACATTGTCCAAAAATGATTCAAAACATAAAGATAGCCCTAATACTATCACTTTTTCTATCCGCACCACTTCTTGTAGCACAAGAAATACAAACTGATTCTTCAGAAAAAGAAACGATATCTTTAAAGCGGGATTCCCTATCAGAACAACCATTAAAACCTCTCAATCTAGAAGCTGAAAAAAGCCAGATAGAGGGTAACAGGTTAATAATTACCGAAAACCAAAAGGGAGAATTTCAATTAAAAGATCTAGAAGAGGCTAGAAAATATGATAGTCTTTGGTTAAAGGAGCTACATGCCAGTGCACAATTGTTCAGTGAAATGGCTTTGGAGATACAGAACCAACCAATTACAGAAGACGAGGAAATCACATTGGTTGATTTACCTACCGATACGCTTAAAGCAAGGTTGGCTATTTTGGATGAAAAAACCCCCTTTAATATAGCCTATAACTCATCTTTGGAAAGTGTCATCAAATCTTTTTTGGTCAGGAAAAGAGATTTAATGCAACGAATGCTTACTGCCAGCCAATTTTATTTTCCTCTTTTTGAACAAGAACTGGACAATCATGATGTTCCTTTAGAAATAAAATATTTGGCCATTATAGAATCAGCATTAAATCCAAGGGCAAAATCCAGGGTTGGTGCAAAAGGGCTATGGCAATTTATGTACAGTACGGGCAAAATGTACAATTTGGATGTAAGCAGTTACGTAGATGAACGGCACGATCCCATATTGGCCACCAAAGCTGCAAGCAAATACCTTTACAAACTCCATAGTATTTTTAATGATTGGGACTTGGCGCTCGCCGCCTATAATTCAGGACCCGGCAATGTAAATAAGGCCATAAGAAGATCTGGTGGGTATAAAAATTACTGGAATATCAGAAGGAATCTTCCACGCGAAACAGCAGGCTATCTACCGGCATTTTTGGCGACGATGTACATTTTTGAGTATGCAGAAGAACATGGATTACAATATAAAAAAGCCGATAGACCCTATTTTGAAACGGATACGGTTCATGTAAAAAATTTGATTACGTTCGATCAAATATCCAAATTAGTGGATATAAGCACAGAAGAGCTTGAAATGCTGAACCCAGCGTATAAACTAAATATTATTCCAAAAATAAAGGGAAAATCCTATGCACTCAGGCTGCCGGTAACCAAAATTGGAAAATTTGTGAGCAATGAAGAGGCAATCTACGCCTATGCCAAAAAAGAGTTGGATTCCTTAGAGAAACCACTTCCCCAAATGGTGCAAACTAAAAACCAAATTCGATATAAAGTCAGAAGCGGGGACTACTTGGGAAGAATAGCAGAGCGATACGGCGTAGGTGTCAGTCAGATAAAAAGGTGGAACGGATTGCGCAGCAACAATCTAAGGGTTGGACAACGACTTACTATTTATCCAAGAAAACCTTACGTTGCCAAAACGGTGGTAGCAAAAACCAAAACATCAAAACCCGTTTCTGGAGCATTGGCAAGCGGGTCAAAAACACACACAGTTAAAGAAGGGGATTCCCTATGGACTATTTCAAGAAAATATCCTGGAATTTCCATAGATAATTTACGAGAATGGAACGGTCTTAGTGGTAATAACCTAAAACCGGGCACAAAGCTTAAATTGTGCAATTGTTCTTCGTAAATTTACTTTAAGATGAAAAAAATAGGAACACTGTTGACCACCATTCTTCTACTGGTGGTTTTGTCATGTAAAGATTCTGGACCAAAAGAACGTTTTCTACCCCCATCTACTGGTGGTATCAATTCTTTGATGGTAGTGATGGATACCGAACTCTGGAAAGGTGGGATTGGAGATAAGATAAGGGAACATTTTGCCGCACCTGTATTGGGACTGCCGCAAAGAGAACCTAAGTTTACGATCACCCAGGTTCCCCCGCAAGTATTTAAAGGGGCTACAGCCTATTCAAGGTCGGTACTATTTGTAGATCAGGACACGCTCTCACTGGCCCATATAAAGGCTGATGTTTATGCCAAACCCCAACGAATAGCCATAATCAAAGGAGAAACGTACAATGAATTGGCAGGTAATCTGGACTCACTTGCAGATAAAGCCATATCCTCTTTTAAACAAGTGGAGATTGCCGAAGCACAGAAAAGGTTTAAGCGCTCTTTGAACAAGGATGCTGCTTTGCAGGAAGAGTTTGGCATAGATCTGAAAATACCATCACTGTACAAAGTGGGCAGGCGGGAAAAGAATTTTGTATGGATGGACATACAGATTCCCAAGGGTACCATGAACATTGTAGCCTATCAATTGCCTTGGAATACTTTTGACAATGATTCAACTTTTGTTAGTGACATTGTTAAGATACGGGATTCAATAGGAAAAAAATTTATTCCCGGACCCTATGAAAACACGTTCATGGTTACGGAAAAAGCTTTTGCGCCCTACGTTTTTCCTGCAGAAATTGGAGGGAAGAAAGCAGCAGAGGTAAAAGGAATCTGGGAAATTAACGGATATCCTATGGCCGGTCCTTTCTTGACCTACATTATCAACGACAAAGAAAATGACAGAAAACTTGTTTTGGAAGGATTTACCTTTGCCCCTTCTGCCGAAAAACGGGATTATATGTTTGAACTGGAAGCCATATTGAGAACCATCAGTTTTAATAGCGCACCAGAAAAATTACAATAATCCATAATGCACTTTAGGTTTAAAGAGGAACAGCGTTTTAACCAATGGTGGGTCTGGATAATTTTAATGGGAATTATACTCTTCACGGGTTATGGAATCTTTAAACAAGTGGTTCTGAAAGAACCGTTCGGGAACAATCCCATGTCCGACCTTGGACTTTATCTTTTCGCATTGGCAATGTTAGGATTGACAGCGTGGTTTTATTGTATAAAACTTAGTACAAAAATTGACCAAAATGAAATTAGTATTCGGTTTGCCCCTTTTGTCAATAGAACGGTATCATGGAAAGATGTGAAGTCCGCAAAAGTCATCAACTATGGTTTTGTTGGGGGGTGGGGAATGCGACTATGGACGCGCTATGGAACTGTCTATAATGTAAAAGGAAACAAGGGGCTTTCCCTACAATTGAAGAATGGAGAAAAGTTCTTGGTTGGCACACAAAAAGAAAAGGAGTTGGCCAAAGTAATTGAAAGTCTTGGTTTTTCATCTGCTTCCTGAAAGCGAGACTATTTTGAAAACTTTTATTAAACGAAAAGCCCAGTTAAAATAACCGGGCTTTTCGTTTAAACTGAAATCAGGACTTAGAAATGATCAACCAAAAGCAAACCCTGTTGAAATTCTATATACAAAAGCATAGAGCATGATAAAGAACATAGCGAAACTGAACCATGCAAAAATTTTAAAATATTTTTCAACCACAAAATGCCCTAGATTCCTAAAACCTTCTAGATATATTTCTTTTACAAGTAATAAATTTTTCATATTTCGTAACTTTTAGATTTAAAGACAAGGCAAAGATTGGAATTTACTGCCTTGACCAAAAAACTATGGGATGAACCGCTCAAAAATTTGATGAAAATTATAGGGATTTTATAAAAATCTATGAAGTAAAAGGTTTTTCCGATAAAATACGCAGATCAATTACAACATATGTGCATTACAATCGTTCAGTAGGCTTTTTTGGTTCAAAAAAACCCCGGCCATTGGCCGGGGGAATCAACTTTATAAACAACTATATGAAAAGATTGGTACTATAGATGACAAGAAAGAAAGAAATCTACATTAAAAAGGATAACGATCAACGAATGGCCCTTTTGAATTGACGGATGAAGGTAAATTAGATGTTTGGACTATAAAACGGCTAAAAATTTTAAGTATAGGCCATGAAATTGAGCTTTGAGCGAAATGAAAAAAAACGATAGACCGAAGACTGAAACTAATTACGATTTTAGAATTACGAATTAGAAAATTCTTGATTCCTGACTCCGATTATCCAATAATCCAATTATCAAAATGCGAAACGTGAAAACTAAAGACTAATCACCAATGACGGATGACAGGAGACCGAAGGTTCGGGAACGTGAACCAAGAACCAGGAACAAGGACAAAAGAGGATAGACAAGAGACAAAAGACTGAAACGAATTACGAATTGGGAAATTCTTGATTCCTGACTCCGATTATCCAATTATCCAAATTCGAAAAACGAAAACTAAAGACTAATCACCAATGACGGGTGACAGGAGACCCAAGTTTCGGGAACCTGAACCAAGAACCAGGAACAAGGACAAAAGAGGATAGACAAGAGACAAAAGACCTAAGACTGAAACGATTTACGATTTTGGAATTACGAATTGGGAAATTTTTGATTCCAACCATCCAACTATCCGCCAATCCAACGGTCCAACCTAAAAAAAACCGCCCCTCGGCATATTGCCAAAGAGCGGTGCATTTATCAAATATATGCTGAACGTTCTAAAACGATTTTTTAATTACAGTCGACACTGCCATTATCGTCAATTGTCCATGTATTTTGACCTATTAGAACAGTCTTCGCGGTCAGGGTCGCCGGATTATTACAAAATGTAAGCCCCACCGCTCCCAACTCAATATTGTCAGGTATGTTTTTTTCGCCGTTACTGGACCAACCGATCAGGGTGGCGCTATAGTTCTCCGGGCTCATGCCGGAACCGCTCAGCATTCCTCCCATATCGGTTACCTTGGAAATGTTCCAACCGCCAAGGTCCTGATCAAAAGCTGGGGCATTATTAAACATGCTACTCATATTTGTAATATTGCCCGTGTCCCATCCGCTTATATCACCGTTGAAAGAGGTTGCAGAAGCGAACATAATCATCATATTAGTTATGCCGCTTACGTCCCATCCACTAAGGTCACCGTTGAAATTGGTACAATCAGCAAACATAACGCCCATGTCGGTCACTTGGGAAAGGTCCGGAACGTCCGTGGCATTATACTCCATTTTGGAGCATGCAATAAAAGCTTGACGGAACGATTTCCAAGCGATATCGCCCCATTGCTCTATACTGGCCAGGCGTTTTCGTATATTCAATTCTATCATTGAATTTTGTATTGCTGGGAACTGTCCCTTGATGGCCACGGTATAGGTGCCCGCCGCAACATATACGTGCGATTGTTGATCAGCTGTTGCAATATCCTCTACCGTTCCGTCGCCCCAGTCGATTTTGTAGTCATAGGTGAAGAGATTATTGGGCGCAATTATTATTTCCTGCCCGTCCGCATCGGTCTTCCATGTGGTTATAAAGGAAGCGGGGTCCTCGGCGAGGCTCTCGGCCACGTTCTCCACGTTGATGTTCACGCCCGCTTCCACAGTTTCCACACCGTCGGTCACGCTCACCGTTATGCTGTGCAGCGTAGCGGTCTCAAAATCGAGGTTCTTGCCATCGGCAAGGCTTATCTCGCCATCACCGCCGATCGTGAACAGGTCGCTGTCGTTCTCCACGATGGCAAAGGTGAGCTCGTCGCCGTCCGGATCGGTGGCACCTATGTTGCCCACTGTCACGGCATCCTCCGGCACGCTGAACGCCTTTACGCCCACAACGGGCGCGGAGTTCACGTTGGTGACGTTTATGGTTATCTGTGCGGAGGCATCGTCCTCCCCGTCGCTCACGCCCACGGTGATCACGTGCGAGGCCGCGAGGCCAAAGTCCAGGCTCTTGCCACTGGCAAGGCTGATCGAGCCCGTTGTGGCGGCAATCTCGAACAGGTCGCCGCTGTTGGCGACGATGGCAAAGGCAAGGGCGTCCCCATCGGGGTCGGTAGCCTTCACGGTGCCTATGGCCTGGGTATCGGAAATGCCCTCGGAGGCGGTAAAGGCCTGTGCGCTCATCGTGGGCGCGCCGTTGGTAGTCGTTGGGCCGTCGTCCTTGCCGCAGGAGAACAGTGCCAGTGCAAAAAGTGCAGTGAAAAATACGTTCTGTAATTTCATGATGTTGTCTTGTTTGTAAAAGTTATTGTTCAAGGTTGTAAGTTGGCGATTGTTGCCCAAAGAGCGGGCGGGCGATCCACGGATACGGGCCCGTGGTTGACGGATGGGGCGTTTGGGTTGACGGGATGTTGGGAGACCGAAGGTTCGGGAAGGTGAACCAGGAACCAGGAACAAGGACCAAAGAGGATAGACAAAAGACTGAAACGAAGTACGATTTTGGAATTACGAAGTGAGAATTTCTTGATTCCTGACTCCAATAATCTAAATGCGAAAACTAAAGACTAATCACCAATGACGGGTGACAGGAGACCCAAGGTTCGGGAACCTGAACCAAGAACCAGGAACAAGACTGGAGAGGATAGAGGAGAGACGAAAGACTAAAAAGAATTACGATTTTGGAATCACGAAGTGGGAAATTTTTGATTACTGACTCCAATAATCCAATGATCTAAATGCGAAATGTGAAAACTAAAGACTAATCACCAATGTCGGGTGGCAGGAGACCGAAGGTTCGGGAACGTGAACCAAGAACCAGGAACCAGGAAAAAGACTGGAGAGGATAGAGGATAGACGAAAGAATAAAAAGAATTACGATTTTGGAATTACGAAGTGTGAAGTTCTCGATTAACGATTCCTAACTATTGGTCCTTAACCCTTGAACTTTAACCCTTGGCCTTTAGCCTTTAACCCCTAAATCCTAGCTCCTGATCCCTAAATTCCAACTATCTAGCAGCTCTAAGTGCTTACTTCCAAGTTTTAGATTTTGAATTATTTGATAGTTGCGGGTGACGTCTCTTTCTCTTCTCTATTTTCTGATTTCCTAACACTTAACTTACATCTCTACGATAATAAACTCCGAACGTCTATTTTGTCTGTGTTTGGTGCTGGCGCATCTTGTTCCGTCCGCACAATCGTTCAACAACTGTTCCTCACCATAACCTATCGCACTTTGAATTCGTGATTCATCGATACCTTGGGAAACTATGTAGTCCTTAGTAGAGGCAGCACGCTTATTTGAAAGGTACTTGTTGTAATTGCTATCCCCAATGGCATCGGTATGGGATTCAATTTTAATGACCATTTCAGGATATTCCTTCATGACCTCAACAAGTTTGTCCAGTTCTGCCGCCGCTGCCGACTTAATGTTGAACCTGTCAAAATCAAAATAAATAGCTTCCGTCTCCAATTTTAGCGTCCCTTTTTCCTCAGCGATCATTTTGTTCAATGGCTTTAAGGACTGATTAATGGTGACGCTTTCATTGTTTCTGGTCGAAATTTTAGTGCTTATATCAGAAAAGCTTTCTTTTATGGTATTGATGGTATATGTGGAAGAAGGATCGAGATTTTCAAAAGTAAAGCTGCCATCGGATGCCGTCTCTGTTTCGGCTACCCAAACGTTATTTTCATCAATCAATGTTACGGTTGCATTGGCAAGAGGTTCTTCTGTTTCCAAATCGTCAACGATTCCGGAAATCGCATTTAAATTGATGATGTTTTTAAAAGAATAGATATCATCATCTCCCTTGCCCCCTTCTCTGTTTGATGCAAAATAGCCTTTTTGGCCATCTTCATCTATGATATAGGAAAAATCGTCCCTTGTACTATTGATCGGAGTGCCCAGATTGGTGGCTACGCCAAAAAGGCCGTTGGCTTGATCGGCCTTGTAAACATCCAGTCCTCCAACACCCATGGCCCTATCCGAAGAAAAGTAAAGGGCATTTTCAGTGATGTAGGGAAACATTTCTTTTTTATCGGTATTGATATTCCTACCCAAGTTTTTGGGTTCTGAGAATGTACCGTCTTTTAGAATATCCACTACGTAAACATCTGTAAATCCGAAACCGCCCGGTCTATCGGAGACAAAATACATTCTTTTGCCATCTGGACTTATAGCTGGATGGCCATTGGAAAAATTTTCACTGTTAAAAGATACTTCCTTCGCCTCTGTCCATTCATCTTCAATAAGTTCCGCTCTATAGATTTTTAAATGGTTGATGCCCTTTTTTCCACGCTTTAACTTTTTTCCATAATTGTTCCTGGTAAAATAGATGGTTTTCTGGTCGGGTGAAAATGCTACAGAAGCTTCGTGATATTTTGTGTTCAAATTTTTGGAGAATTTTTTTGAACCGGTCAAATCTTGATTGGCATCACTTTTCTTGGCAACATAAAGGTCAAGAAAGGGTTGGTTGTTCCACTTGTACCTTCGTGTAGTCAAAAAAGAGGTGTCCATGGAAGATGAAAATACAATTTCGTCTTTGTTATGAAACATAGGGGAAAAATCGGCATACACTGAATTGATCGCCAAGTTTTTGATTTCTACGGTACCGCCGCTCAACGATTTGATTTCCCGTTCAATTTCCTTTTCGGACACTTCCCTTTTTTCCTTGAATATCTTGTCAAGTTTTGCAGCTTTCCTGTAACGACCAGTACCTTTTAGTGAATGCGCATATTTAAAAAAAATCTCATCGGTAACGTCCTTTTCATAAGAATTATATAACTCATCATACCATTTATGGGCCTTCTCAAGATTACGGTTGTAATAGTGGGAATCACCTGCCCTTAAAAGCAGTTTAAAACTATGTTTTGCATTTCTTTTTTCCAATACCATGTCATAAAGCCTAGCTGCTTCGGCATACCAGAATTTATCAAAATACGCATCGGCCTGTTTGATCAATCTGGCAGTGGTTCCGTTTTCTAAAGTGTACTCTTTACGTTTGCTTTTATTGGTTTTAGAATAATGGGCTGTAGTAGATTTTTTATTTGTGGGCACATCATCAGAGAATATTGTATCCTCTTCAAATTCTATATAGGAAAGCATCTGGGCATTTAGGCCCGTAGCAAAAACAAATAGCAGGATCAAGATAAGTCTCTTAAGAATCACTCCTTCTGTTGAGGTCGTCATCCGGTGGATTTATTGAACATTGAGCGAGAATGCCCAATGCTGGTTTAAGACGCTAAAATAAGGTATGATGGGAGCTCCTATAATTTTTTGTTGTGAAAGAAGCTATTTGTGGCATGTAGACATGAAAAATGTTGTTCTTAAAAACATACATTTTTGAACAGGAAGCATTTGTATAGGAAACATCAAAAAAAAGGTCAAGCCAAATTAGGCGTCAGATTCTTTTCCGCCTTCCAGTTTTTCCTCTTCTTTGGAAGCATCCTTAAATTCTTTTATACCACTTCCCAGACCTCTCATAAGTTCAGGAATTTTTTTGCCTCCGAACAGCAAAAGTACAACAAGGACTATAAGTACAATTTGCCAAGGGCCGAGCATACCAAGAAAAATAGTTTGAGCAATCATAACAACATGCCTTTATAAATGAAGGGTAAAATTACTAAAAAGAACCTAAAGGCTCTACGTATTAACGAAAATTAGCTGTTAAGATTGTTTCAGATATATATTTATGGCCCTATTACATTTTAAAAAGCTTAACAGCTAAATTAAAATCTAAAGTTATCTTTGTTGATTATGGCAAAGGACAAAAGAAAGAGAAAAGAGATAAAGCGCAAGTTATTGCATAAATATCGTCTGGTCATTCTCAACGAAAACACCTTTGAAGAAAAGATTTCTTTTAAACTTAGCAGGCTCAATGTTTTCGTAACGGGAACCCTTTTTATTATTGTACTGATAGGGTTAACGACCCTCTTCATTGCTTTTACGCCGTTACGGGAATATATTCCGGGCTATTCATCAACACGTTTAAAAAGACAGGCAACGGAACTTACCTACAAAACTGACTCATTGGTGACCGTGCTCAGCTATACCAATAGATATTTAGATAATGTAAGGTCGGTATTGCGCGGGGACATCGAAAATAATGAGATGAACAGGGATTCGCTTTTTGAAAAGTACAAGCTGGACCCATCTACTGTTGATTTGACACCGATACGTGAGGATTTACTTTTGCGCGAAGAGGTTGAGCTTGAAGATAAGTACAATCTTTTTGAGAGAAATGTGGACAATATTGAATCGTTATTGTTTTCTCCGATAAACGGAACGGTTACCCAAGAGTTTGATTTGAAGAACAAACACTATGCTGTAGACGTGGTCGCTCCCAAAGATTCTCCTGTAAAATCCATAGGAAACGGTGTTGTACTTTTTTCAGAATGGACAACAGAAACAGGTTACGTAATAATTATTGAGCATAAAGACAATTTGACCTCTGTATACAAACATAATGGCTCACTCACCAAATCCCAGGGTGATTTGGTGAGGGCCGGTGAAGTTATTGCATCCATAGGGAATACGGGGGAGTTGACCACTGGACCGCACCTACATTTTGAACTCTGGAGCAACGGTAAACCGGTAAACCCTTTAAACTATATAGATTTTAAATAAATGTCCTTAAAAGCCTTCGCCGCCAGACTTTTTGCTAAATACACTGCTAGAAAAACGGCGAAATGGATGAACGACCCCATTAATGCCCAACAAAGGCTTTTTGAATACTTGATACGTTCGGCAGAGCCTACGCAATTTGGAAAAGATCATGAATTTACTGGGATAAAAACCCATAAAGATTTTATCGAAAAGGTGCCTGTTAGGGATTATGAAGATTTAAAAAACTATATAGAGGATATAATCAACAAAAAAGAGAATGTGCTGTGGCCCGGTAAGCCCATTTACCTCGCAAAAACATCGGGCACCACATCCGGGGCCAAATACATACCCATTACAAATGAATCGATAAAACACCAAGTTGAGGCCTCCCGCAATGCTATTCTCAATTATATTCATGAAACGGGGAATGCCGATTTTGTGGACGGGAAAATGATTTTTCTACAGGGCAGTCCTATTTTAGAAGACAAGGGAGGCATTAAATTGGGAAGGCTCTCAGGTATTTCCGCCCACTATGTTCCTAACTATCTACAAAAAAACAGATTGCCCAGCTGGAAGACCAATTGTATAGAAGACTGGGAGACCAAGGTTGAGAAAATAGTAGAAGAGACCAAAAAAGAAAACATGACCGTTATTGCGGGAATACCCTCATGGGTCCAAATGTATTTTGAAAAGCTCAATAAAAAATCGGGTAAAAAAGTCGGTGAACTTTTTAAGAACTTTCAGCTTTTTATATATGGGGGTGTAAATTACGAACCATATCGCGCCAAGTTCGAAGACCTGATCGGTAGAAAAGTAGACAGTATAGAACTTTTTCCGGCAAGCGAGGGTTTTTTTGCATATCAAAATTCCCAAAAAGATGATGGAATGCTCCTTTTGCTCAATTCCGGAATATTTTATGAATTTATAAAGGCAGATGAATTTTTTACAGAAAACCCCAAAAGGTTGACAATTGCGGAAGTTGAGCTAAATATAGATTATGTGATGATCATTTCCACCAATGCAGGACTTTGGGCGTATAATTTAGGAGATACCGTTCGGTTTATTTCAAATAGTCCTTTTAAGATTATTGTTTCCGGCAGAATTAAACATTTTATTTCCGCCTTTGGGGAACATGTGATTGCCAAAGAAGTGGAAGAAGCCTTAAAGCTTGCCGTGACCAAAACGGATGCTATTGTTAACGAGTTTACGGTTGCGCCTCAAACATCACCAGAAAACAACGAGCTTCCATATCACGAATGGTTTATAGAATTTGAAAAGGCTCCATCCATTATGGATGATTTTTCAAATTTTATAGAAAAAAGTATGCAAGAGCAGAACAGTTATTATCTGGATTTGATTGAAGGGAATATTCTACAACCATTAAAGATTACCCAAATACAATTGGGTGGCTTCAAAAACTACATGAGGTTTATGGGAAAATTGGGTGGTCAGAATAAAGTTCAGCGTTTATCCAATGATAGAAAAGTTGCCAATGGCCTAAAAGATTTTAAAGCCGACTAACTTAAATTCTCTTCAACTTTCATTGGAATTCATGTATTTTTGCGGGCATATATGATAAACACCAGAGTAAAGCAAAATACCAGGGCGCAGGAATCCACAAATGCCATCGAGCGCTTATATATTACAATGCGGCACTTGCTCAACAGGGGTTTTTATAAACCTTCAGGTGTGTCCGGTAATGCTCTTCGCAATGCACTGCTTTTGCTAAGACCTGAAATTTACGGGTCGGTTGCAGAAGAAAAAGCAGAGCTCAATGGACTTATTTACGTATTGGAAAGATTGCCAGAAGGTATTGAGGAGTGCAGGTTTATCAACTTAACATCCGATGAAGGCTTTTCCAAATCCCACTTAAAGGCAATTGTACCCCCAAAAAGAAGGAGAAACTGTTATCGGATCGATGATGAACAGATGAATATTGAAATTACACGTGGCAGAAGCGATATTTATGATATTCTCACCCACCTTACTTTTTTGTTCATTGAATCCGATAAAATATGCAAGCGTGTTTTAGTGGAGGAAACCAATGTAACGACCAGGGATTGGATAAAGTTGGCAGAATTTGTTCAGAGCGAAGAAAAGGACGAAGCAGAACGCGAGGTTGCATTGATACATACCGCCAACATATTGGGCAGGACTTTTGAAGATGTTGTTGAAATAGAGAACAATCTCAATACTCATGAGAATCCGAATCGTTTTTTAAATTTTATCTATTGGTTGGGAAAGTTGGCCATTGAAGAAATGACCACCGGTAATAAACGCACCATTACCTTTAGCCCAATACTGCGAGAAAGATTGGGACACCATATTCATGGAGAGCGCTGGGCAGAAATGATAAAACAAACACTTAAGGAACATGATTTATTGCACCGGCCACTTCACATTATAAGTGCCAACATGCACAGTGTTATGAACTCCCTATTTGCCAAAAAAGCTTTGACCAAAGATTTTCCAGATTCTAGGTCATTGGATATTTATGAGGCTTTGAGTTCTGCCAAAAACAAAGTACTTCGTAAAAAGGTAAAGGATTGGGGAAAAAAGAACGGAATGTTTTTTATTGGTGATAAATCCGGGGCCAATATCGATGTCCAGATTTTTGATATGGCAAAATTAGGGGGTGGTACTTGCTGCTATGATTTGTCCAATGCTATTTCAAACGATGAAAAACCAGTTATATTTGTAATGGATTATGCATTTGGCGAACAAGCGTTTGAAACCATAGATGAACTTTTAAAACCAATCTCTATGGACGACCAGAAGACATTCTTAAATGTAGATTCCATATCAATTATGGGCAAAGCAGGTATTTTGGAAGGAGGAAAGGGAGATTTAATGATTCCTTCAGCACATATTTTTGAAGGTACCGCGGATAATTATCCTTTTAAAAATGAACTCTCCGCCACAGATTTTGAGGGGAATGGATTAAAGATTTTGGAAGGAACAATGGTTACTGTTCTTGGAACATCGCTTCAAAACAAAGATATCTTACGGTTTTTTCATGAATCCACTTGGAACGTAATCGGTTTAGAAATGGAAGGGGTACACTACCAAAAAGCGATTCAATCTGCATCAAAAATCAGAAAAAGTATTAAAAAAGACGTGAAAGTACGATACGCTTATTATGCATCTGACAATCCGTTGGAGACTGGGAGTACATTGGCCTCGGGGGGCTTGGGTACAACCGGGGTCAAACCGACCTATTTGATTACCGATAGAATTTTAAAACAAATATTTAATTCGTAAAATGGCAGACCGACCAGCACAAAATAATAACTCATCAGATGAAATAGATTTGGGACAACTGTTCCAGATGATCGGCAAAGGTTTCCATAAAATTTGGATAGCCTTTTTAAGACTGTTTTTATTTCTAAAGAAATATGCATTAATATTAGTTGGATTGATAATTTTAGGATTGGCCGCAGGTTATGGATTGAACCAGATAATAGATAAAAAATTAAAAATCGAGGTTATTGTAAAACCTAATTTGGAAAGTAAAAATTATCTATACAATGTAGTAGATGAAATAGAGAATAATTTAAGGTCTGGAGATACCGTATTTTTTAAGACTATTGGTGCTGATGTCTCAAATTTGACAGAGTTTAAAATATCGATAGAACCCTTAGATGATCAGAAGAAAGTCGAAACGGACTTTGAATATCTCGAGCTCTTGGAAAAATTTCAGAGTAATGAAGAATTTTCAGAGGTAATAAAATCCGAATTCTTGAATAAGAGTACGCTGAGCCATAAAATTACATTTCTGTTCAAGGATTCATCCAAAGGAAAAGTTTTTGCCGAGAAAATTATGGATTACATTAATTCTAACGATTATTTTAATGAATTGACCATAATCTCCAATCAAAATGCTTTCGAACGAATCAAAAAGAACGAGATTTTCATTGAACAAATCGATGGGTTAATTTCTGCTTACTCTAAAAATATGATTGATAAAGCAGAACAGAAGACTGATGGCCAAATTGTTATGAACTCTGAAGAGCGAATGGATGTGACGGGTCTTTTCGCTTTAAAGAATCGATTAATACAAGATATCGAAGAAAAAAGATTGGAATTAAAGGAACAGAAAGAGCCTGTTAATGTTGTAAACTTTGGAAAACCGCAACAAGTGAAAAAAGCTTTCTTTGGAAAAAGTATTGTAGTAATACCATTAATCCTAACAATACTTTTTTTTGGAATACTAATGTTGATTGAAATTAATAAAAGAGCTATTAGTTTAAAGCAGTAAAATAACGCATCTCAAAAAATTGTTTTATAACTGTTCTGAGTCTATGGGTTTCACAAAAAAAGCTAATTAGTTGAAGAAAAAACGCAATCTTATAATTTTTGGAACTCGGCCCGAAGCCATTAAAATGGCACCATTAATAAAAGAATTCCAAAAGTATCCCGATGATTTTGAAACCAAGGTTTGTGTTACTGCGCAGCACAGGGAAATGTTGGACCAGGTCCTTGATTTTTTTGAGATTACCCCCGATTTTGATTTAAACCTAATGCGTCCTAATCAAAACTTGTATTCGCTTACAGCTGATATTATAACCGAGCTGAAGCCGGTACTCGAAGAATTTGGCCCTGATTTTGTCTATGTCCACGGAGACACTACCACAACCATGGCAGCCAGTCTCGCTGCCTTCTATTCCGGAGCAAAAGTTTGCCATGTTGAAGCTGGCCTTAGAACGTTTAATATGCAATCCCCTTATCCTGAAGAGATGAACCGGAGTGTTACTGGAATAATCGCGGAGGTTCACTTTGCTCCTACAACGACAGCTAAGGAAAATTTGGAACGAGAAAATAAAAAAAAGGATTCCATTAAGGTTACTGGCAACACTGTTATTGATGCTTTAAAGTTTAGTGTTGATAAAGTTTCCTCCCAAGGATTTTATGATGGTCAGATAGAAGAATTAAAACAAGTTTTGGATAATAAAAAGAAAACAATATTGGTTACAGGCCATCGCCGGGAGAATCATGGACAAGGATTTATTGATATTTGTGAAGCTTTAAATGAGCTTGCAATTGTACATTCAGATGTCCAAATTATCTATCCAGTGCATTTGAACCCCAATGTCCAAAAACCTGTTTATGATATTTTGGGGAATATTGAGAACATTAATTTGATTGAACCATTATCCTATCCGGCGTTTGTTTGGTTGATGAACAAATCATATATGATTATTACTGATAGTGGTGGAGTTCAAGAAGAAGCACCTAGTTTAGGAAAGCCTGTTTTGGTAATGAGAAAAACAACGGAAAGGCCTGAAGCAGTAGTCGCAGGGACAGTTTTCTTGGTTGGTACTGATAAGAAAAAAATAATTGTGGAAGCCACTAAATTACTTGAGGACGAAGAACTATATTCCCAAATGGGTAAACTTCATAATCCATATGGAGATGGAATGGCTTGTCAAAGAATTGTAGACCATATCTCTAAAATTTAAAAATGAATAGAAATCCAGAAGTTGTGATGATGGGGCTTGGCTACATAGGTCTACCCACAGCAGCTTTGATTGCACAAAATAAAATCTCAGTTCATGGAGTAGACATTAATTCTGATGTTGTTGACACAATTAATGCTGGTAAGATACATATTATTGAACCCGAACTCGACAAAGCAGTTGAAAATGCTGTAAAGGATGGTTTTCTAAAAGCAGCTACGGCACCCCTAGAAGCCAATAACTATCTTATAGTAGTTCCAACACCCTTTAAGGATAAAAATGAACCAGATACGTCATTTGTTCAAGCAGCTACAGAGGCTATCATTCCCCTTTTGAAACAAGGAGACCTCTATATTATTGAGTCCACATCACCGATTGGAACCACTGAAAGAATGATGAACTTAATCTATGAGAATAGGCCAGAGCTAAGAGACCAGTTATATATAGCCTATTGCCCGGAAAGGGTTCTGCCTGGAAATGTTATGTTTGAATTGGTAAATAATGATAGAGTAATTGGAGGGGTCGATGAAAAATCCACCGATAAGGCAGTAGAGTTTTACTCGCTGTTCATCAAAGGACAACTTCACAAGACAAATGCAAGAACTGCCGAAATGTGTAAGTTGGTAGAGAACTCCTCTAGGGATGTTCAAATCGCCTTTGCCAATGAACTATCGCTTATTTGTGATAAAGCAGGCATTGATGTATGGGAACTTATAGAACTTGCGAATAAACATCCTAGAGTAAACATCCTACAACCTGGTTGCGGTGTTGGTGGGCATTGTATCGCGGTTGACCCCTATTTTATAGTTGCAGATTATCCGATGGAATCAAAAATTATAGGAACAGCACGGGAAATCAATAATTATAAATCATTTTGGTGCGCAGAGAAAATAAAAAATTCCAAACTAGAGTTTGAACTGAAAAACGGACGAAAGCCTAGTATCGCTTTAATGGGATTGGCTTTTAAACCAAATATCGATGATTTAAGGGAGTCTCCTGCGAAATATATTGTACAAAAAGTTTTGCAGAATGCGAATGATGAGGAGTATTATATTGTAGAGCCTAACATCGAGAACCATAAGGTCTTTAAGCTTACAAACTATAAAGAAGCTACTATTAAATCAGACATTGTTGTTTTTTTGGTAGCTCACGAAGAATTTAAAAGTTTAAAATTTGATAAAGAAACTGTTGTTTTGGATTTTTGTGGTATAAAAGCATCAAAAAAAAGCTAATATGCTAACAGATAATTTTTTTGCTCATGAAACGGCAGTTATAGATAAAGGGTGTTCAATAGGAAAAGATACTAAAATATGGCACTTTTCACACATAATGTCAAATAGTGTCCTGGGGGAAAAGTGCAACTTGGGACAAAATGTAGTTGTTTCACCAAATGTAATTTTAGGTAACAATGTGAAAGTCCAAAACAACGTCTCGATTTATACAGGTGTTATATGTGAAGACGATGTTTTCTTAGGTCCTTCTATGGTCTTCACTAATATATTGAATCCTAGAAGTGCAATTATTCGTAGAGATGATTATGTAAAAACTCTCGTTGAAAAAGGAGCATCTATTGGTGCAAATGCTACTATAATTTGTGGCAACAAGATAGGCGAATATGCTTTAATAGGAGCAGGAGCAGTAGTAACCAAAGATGTTAAACCCTATGCGCTGTTAGTAGGAAATCCTGCAAAACAAATTGGTTGGGTCAGCCAATATGGACATGGATTAGACTTTAATGATTCGGGAATCGCAATTTGTAAAGAAAGTTTACAAGAATATCAACTTTCAAATAATTTTGTAAAAAAGTTGAGTAAATGAAAGAATATCTATGAAGAATTTTGCACTAATAGGAGCAGCTGGCTATATAGCTCCTAGACATATGAAAGCTATCAAGGAAACCAAAAATGATTTGTTAGCTGCATTTGACAAAGGAGATAGTGTTGGAGTTATAGACTCTTATTTTCCTAAAGCTGATTTTTTCGTTGAATTTGAGCGTTTTGACAGACATATTGAAAAACTCAAATACGAAAAGGACATGTTTCTGGACTTTGTCAGTATATGTTCACCTAACTATTTACATGATGCCCATATCCGTTTTGCACTTCGCTCCGGAGCTGATGCTATTTGTGAAAAACCGCTGGTTCTTAATCCATGGAATATTGACAAACTCAAGAAAGTGGAAGAAAATACCGGAAAGAAAGTCTACAACATTCTTCAGTTACGTGTGCATCCTAGTATTATAGCACTACGTAAAAAAGTTGCAGAAACAGGAAAAGACAAAAAGTTTGAGGTGGATTTAACGTACTTGACCTCTCGTGGAAATTGGTATCATACCTCTTGGAAAGGAGAACATAGCAAATCTGGGGGAATAGCGACAAACATTGGTGTCCATTTTTACGATATGCTTTCTTGGATTTTTGGAAACATACAAAACAACATTGTTCATGTACATGAAAATGATAGAGCGTCGGGATATTTGGAATTTGAAAATGCTCGAGTTCGTTGGTTTCTTTCTATAAATTCAGAATATCTTCCTGAAGAGGTAAAACAAAAAGGGCAGACCACCTTTAGGTCGATTACAATAAATGGTGAAGAATTAGAGTTTAGTGGAGGATTTACTGATTTGCATACGATTGTCTATAAAGATATCCTTTTGGGTAAAGGGTATGGCTTAGAGGCCGCCAGAACTGCAATTGAAATTGTCCATAATATAAGAAATAGTACGCCTATAGGTCTCAACGGAGATTTTCATCCATATTCGTTAAATAAAAAAGTTAAATAAAAATTTCTTAGAAAAGTCTAATGAAAATAGTTACAATACTCGGAGCTAGACCACAATTTATAAAGGCCTCATCTTTAAGTAGAGAGATTGCAAAAAGAAATGAAATTGAAGAGATTATCATACATACTGGACAGCATTTTGATGTAAATATGAGTGCTATTTTTTTTAAGGAAATGGAAATTCCAGAACCAAAGTACAATTTAGAAATAAATAGTCTTTCGCACGGTGCAATGACTGGAAGAATGCTGGAAGAAATAGAAAAAATCCTTCTATTGGAAAGACCGGATTGGACCGTAGTTTATGGAGATACAAACTCTACTATCGCAGGAGCATTGGCCTCTAAAAAACTACATATGAAGGTAGCACATGTGGAAGCTGGATTACGTTCATATGAAATGCGTATGCCAGAGGAAATCAATAGAATACTTACGGATCAAATAAGTGACATCTTATTTTGTCCCACGCAAATAGCGGTCGACAACCTGAGAAGCGAAGGATTTGAAAACAAGGATTCCAAAATATATATGTCAGGGGATATTATGTACGATAGTGCATTACATTATAAAACCAAAATGAAAAGACCTATAGGTCTTGTAAATGAAAGTAGTTATATACTAGTAACTATCCATAGACAGGAGAATACTGATGATTCCCAGAGATTGAAAAATATAATCGAGACTCTCAATAGACTTGCTTCTGATGGTGAAAATTTTCTATGGCCAATGCATCCCAGAACAAAGAAAATTATAGAGGCAAGTGGAATACCAGTAAAATTTAATTGTATTGAACCAGTGGGATATTTGGAGATGCTATATTTAATAGATAACTGTTCATCTATCATAACTGATAGTGGAGGTTTACAGAAAGAGGCCTATTTTTTCAATAAATTTTGCATAACGTTAAGAGATAGTACCGAGTGGGTCGAATTAGTGGATAATAATGTAAATAAATTGATGAATGTTGACGATTCAACCCTTTATGAGAATATTAAGAGTCACTTGGATAATAAAGTCGATAGCTCTCTTAATCTTTATGGAAAGGGTAATGCGGCCGAAATAATCGTAAATGAGCTAATCAACAACAGCTGATTAAAAAGTACTATTCAATCCAACTTGTTCTGTAGATAGTATACTCTTTTATATTTGATGCGCTTGATATTTGGGCAGATAGTAAGCGGACAAAGCGAAATAATTGAAATAAGATATTTGGGAAACCTTAAATCAATAATGGCTCTATAAGATGAAAAAAACAATTGTACTCCTAAGTGCTTTGGAACCTTGGTCAATGAAAACTGGAGCAGGCGCCCCAAGCTTGTATGAAACTATAAAAGGATATTCTGATAATGGGTTTCAAATAACTTATATTACATATCAAAAATATGTCCAAAAACTAAATATCAGCCATTCTCAAAATATAGATTTGGATTTACCGGGCTTGAATACTCTAAGGGTAAAAAAAATAAAAGGGCCTATTTTTTTTGGACCTAGATTTTTGGGCAAGTTGAATAGACTATATTATGAGCCAAAGACCCTTTTGAATGCCCTAGAAGATTATTTGAACAATTTGGAGGAGACACCTTCTATCCTATACGCCTATGAAGCCCAAGCAGTTCATGCCATTTCTATGTTAAAGAGAAAATACAAAGATAAGTCGATTGTGGTAAATCGATTCCAGGGAACTATTTTGGGCAATAGGTACAGAGAATATTTTTATTGTTTAAGAAAATATGAAATGTTCCGCATATTAAGGAACAAGGCTGATAAATATATCATGACAAATGATGGAACCCATGGAGATGAAGCACTTAAATATTGGAATGCAAATGTCAATGACAATAATCTATTGTTTATCCGCAATGGATTTAATTTTCAAAGTTTCCAAAAAACAAAGAGTAGAACAGCGACCATTGGAGAACTGGGTTTGGACCCTAAAAATTTCTATGCTTTTACTGTATCTAGACTCACGTATTGGAAACGCGTAGACCGTGCAATAGGTTTAATTGAAAAGTTTGCCAAGAAACATCCAAAGCTTCATCTCATAGTTGTAGGCGAAGGAGAACACAAATTAGATTTGATTGAATTAGCAGAAAGCAAAGGAGTTTCGGATAAGGTTCATTTTATAGGTGCACAGAGCAGGGAAAAAGTTGCCGAACTCATGCAAGCGTTGGATGTCTTTTTGTCACTTTACGATGTTAGTAATTTAGGAAATCCTTTGTTTGAGGCAATGATATGTGGACAATGCATTATAACATTAGATAATGGCACTACCAAAGAAGTTATAGAACACAATAAGAATGGTATTATAGTTTCTCCCGATAACAAATCTGACCTTCAAAAGGAATTCGAAACTTTACTGATGAACGAAGAAAAAAGAATTCGTCTAAAAAAAACCGCTAAAGCCTGGGCCGAAAGAAATCTACAAAGCTGGTCCAATAGGATGAAAAAAGAAATTGACTGGATTCAAAACGGTCCATAGCGTAGATGAAAATGACGTTTTATTTACTTTTTCTGGCTTCAAAAAGCTCAAACAGCACCAAAGGAAAAACCAATTTTTTTATGGTTTTTACTTCTAGCTTTTGTTTAAATTCGTTTTTAATCTTAGAAATATTGGTGACGTGATAGTCACCGGTAAAACGCTGCCCGGCTATCTTTCTTCCTATTTTGTACAAAATATTCTCCGTAGGCCCAGAAATGATTATTACACCATCCTCGGCCAATAAACCTTTAAAACAATCAATATAATCCTGCAAATTTTCAATGTGTTCCAATACATCAAGAGCAAAAATAACATCATAGGATTTTTGAGGAAGATTTAGCGCTAGAATATCACCTTTAATAAATTCAATATTGGAAGGAAAATTTACTTTTTCCCTAATAAGTTCCAATGGTCTGAACTCTATGTCCACTCCCGTAACATTATATCCGTTTTTTGCTAAAAGATAACTAAGTACTCCAGAACCGCAACCAAAATCCAATGCTTTTTTGGTGCCCGAGTTTTTTTGTGAATGGTTAAAAGCTACTTGTACTCTTTTCCAGAAAAGATGGTCTATTAAGATATTTTTATGTGCGTAAGCAGGAAATGCAGCTTCATCCAACTCATAATTTTGAGTTGTTTTAAGGATATTATGGAATGTATTTTTAAACTTCTTTTTTACATCTTTGAAAGATTTCATTTACACTATGTTTTATGTTAATAGATTTATATTGGTTTCAGTCAGGTGTTTGGTAAAGTGAATAATTTTTATTTTCATAAACCTTAATAAACAATTTGTTTAAAATTAATTTTATACGTCCTGAAAATTTAGATTTATTCAATACAACATAATCAACATGATACTTTTCAATAACTTCACGAACGAAGTTCTCATCACTATCATTTGAAAAGAAATGAAGAACTTCAATCTTTTTTTCATTTATCGGTACCAAATCAATTGTACCATTGAACTTTATTATAGGAACATTAATTTTTTTGAATTGTGCCATGTCTGAACACGTCATTTGATCTGAATATACGGTACTCCCTGATGGTATTTGTTTGACGATTTCTGATATTATTGGAACCTTATGTCCAATATCCCTATCAGCTATTTGGGTTATAGCTATCATATAAACCACAGCAATTACAGAAAATAGTTTTATTGATTTAGATAGTGCACTATTATTTGCTAAAATCTTTATGTCCTTGATTAGAATATAGAATCCATAGGCAAAAATACAAGAGTACATCGGGACTCTTAACATTCTAACGATTGCAGGATATGAAATCAATTTTCCTAAAAAGGGAACAATAATGGGGTTGAAAACGATAAGTAAAGGAAAAATTATACTAGCAGTAAGAAGAGACGTTGTCAAGATTACCGAGTTATTGTCTTTTCTTTTTCTTATAAATAAGTATATGGCAATACAAAGGGCTAATAACATCCCCCATTTACCATAGCGTCCTATAGGAAAAGCATAAAAACCTTCAGAGAATTCCACAAAGCGATAATGGGATTTCCAAATATCATCTGAAGCTTTTTGAATAAAGCTCAAGTTTGGAGATAGTTTAAGATACAATAATGGTAGAGAAGAAACAATAAGAAAAATAAGTAGGATTAAATACTTTTTGAACGATTCTCGCCAGTCTTTGCAAAATAAATTTAATATAAAAGCTCCTCCCAATAATAACAAAGTAAACAAAAAACCACTTTGATGCACAAAGAAAAATGTATTGATACATAAAATAGAAAGCACAAGACTCTTAATATGGCCTTTCTTTAGATAATCTATAGAAACACTTAACATTAGAGGCAGTATTAGATAGAAGTAAAATCTATTTGGGTATACTAATGCGTCAGTTAAGGTCGCATTTAGCAAACCAGGCATTGTAGTAGAACAAATAAAGAATGATATAATAAAAAATCTTACCAATTTCCTATCATCTGAAAGTGATCTGAATAAATCATAAGATACAAGTGGTACAAATAGAATAAATATTGGAGTAGAATAATGCCAGATGATATCTAAGGATATACCTGAATCCATATTGAACATTGCCAACAGTACATAGTAGGCATCATAAGTATGATCTGGAATTATAGGATAATCGAATAGACTATAAAAAGGAAACACCAAGTTTTTCTCACTTATAAGATTCTGAATACCTTGAAGATGAATCGAGGCGTCACCCCTAGGATACCATTCAGAGTATAGGGATATAACAAAGAGCCCGATGATGATAACATTTAGTAAAATTAAATCCTTAAAGGAGTCCGAATAAATGTTAATCTTAGGTGGATATGAAAATATCTTCTTTTGTCTAGCCCTATATAAAAAAAATATAACACCGACCACGTTGATTAAAAGAATCACTGTTTTAATACTCTCAAGGGAAGCATTGGTCAAATATCCAAGAAATGAGACAAAGCTGAACAGAATAAATCCACACGGAAAACACACACAGATATTTTTATAAATTTTCCGTTCAGAATTAACTAGGGTCACTAGGATAGCACCAGGGATCAATAGATACCATATAACATTTCCTAAAATTGAAAAAAGCCAACCTATTGAAAAAGTCAATTCCAAAGTTTATAAACTTATAGTTATCGTAATCATTATTCCCTCTATTAGTAGGTTTAAGTCATTTTTGACTCAATCTTTGACCTAATCACTAGTTGATTGGTTATATAGGATTTCTTATCTAAATATGAAAGCATAAAGAGTATACTACAAAGAAAATATAGATTTGGTGTCAAAGCATATCTAATGTCGATATAGGGGAAGACTGACATTACCGCTACAACATAAAGAGGTAAACCAACAACAGTCAATTTATATGTTAAAGTGCGCTTGGCATTTCCAATAAAGAAAGGAGCTAGAAAAAGCCAGATATAAAAAAGTTCTGTTCCATATTTAGATTCTTGATTCGTGGTGTACCTTTTCAATCTCCATAGATATCCATTCCACGCCAGATCAGGATTTTGTTTGATGAAGCGTACCGTTTTTTTTCGTAGCAATAGGGCTCTATCCTGCCAAGTGGTTTTCATCTCAAAAGAGTTTACAGCGTTTTTATAGACTGAATCTGATAAGGCTCTCCAATGGGTGGATCTATACTCCTTGTCCAAGGGGATAAATTCGTTAAAGGCACAATATAGGGGAATCTCACTATAAGTTCCGGAAACCATTCTGGAATCATCATATGCGAACATTGAATACCCCTTTACACCAAAAAAGAGGATTCCAGATACTGCAAGTGCAATAGCTTCCTGTTTAAATTGGACCCTGTTTAACACGAAAGCAATAAATACTGATATTAACACCAAATAAAATAAAGGAGCCAGCATGGGTCTAATCAAAAGATTGATGAACAAAGCTATACCAAAGAAAATTGCAGTGCGGTAGGATTTAAAACGAAAAAACAGGCAAACACTAAACCATAACAATAAGATAGAGAACAACAAAGAAGCTTCAATTCCCCACTCAGTGAGTGCTGGTAAAAAATCGTTCAGAAAGAATACGGCAAAGAAACTCAGATAAGACTTTATATGCAAGACAATGCACAAAAGATAGCAAATGACCAAGGATAGAAAACATAAGTACATCATCACTTCTATATCATCATCAAATTCTACTTGTTGAAAAATGCCCAAAAGCAGAGGGTGTCCAATGGAAGGTAGAATAAAGTCGTTCCTAATATTATCTATGTAGCCTTCTCCAGCAAAAATGTTTACGGAAAGACCCCTATAGAGTTTGGCGTCTGGACCTGGACATCGAATTTGTTGGCCCATAGCCAAAACATAGCAGAAAATGACCGCAATGATTAATTCAAAATAATGTTCTTTTCTAGTGAATAACCTCATTTTTTTTCTTAGGTACGGAATTGATATCGATATTTATAGCTTGCAAGATTAATTGCACGCCTAAAATTAAGGGCAAAACAGAGAGCATTACTGTTCCCGTTGATGTTAAGGTATTATTTTGAAGGGCTTCAACCCATTTATATAATCCAAAACACAACCCCCATACTAACATAGGAAACCCAATTAAGATATAAACCGAAGCCATATTGAAGTCGTAGATATAATATTTCAAGAATAGTCTTCTAGTAAAGCGAGCAAAAAGATAAGGGGGAAATTGAAATAATATCTTGTTGACGTTTAGGGAGCTTTCTTCGTCTCCATATTTTGATGGCATGGGAATATCTTTGACCACACATTTATTGATGTTCAAATTGACGAGCATATCAGATTCGAAAAAATAACGGTTGGCTAATTTTTCCATGTTTATCTTTTTTAAGGCTCTTTTCGATATACAGGTATATCCATTTGTGGGATCCATAATATCCCAATATCCAGAGACCATTTTAAGTACAAATGATAGAACACTGTTTCCAAAGAGGCGAACCTTCGGCATAGTTCTTAACGATTTAAAGTCCACAAACCTATTTCCCTTTGAATAATCCGCCAATCCTTTTGATATAGGTTCTACTAGAACCTCCAGAAATTTGATGTCCATTTGCCCATCCCCATCCAATTTAACTACGCAATCGCTATTCAACAACAAAGCTTTTTTGTAGCCACTGACCACTGCACCTCCGACCCCTTTGTTTTTGTCATGGAAGATAATGTGGAGTTTCTGTCCTTGCTTTATATGAACCTTACCAGCAATCTTACCTGAATTTTTCGGGCATTTATCATCAACGACTATGATATTCGAAACAATCTCTGGAATACCTTGGATCACCTCTTCAATAGAATTTGAAACCTTGAATGCAGGGATTACTACGGCTATTTTAGAACTCATGTCCGTAAAGGTATTTAATGGTTTGTTGTTAATTTAATTTGAAGCTTATTGTCTTATGGATTCAGCAAATAATCTACATATATTTCCAGTTTGTAAAATTGTTATACATATTTTATCGATTTCCATATTTGAGATAACTTATATTAGGATGAAGTAAATTGCTTAAATATATTAATAAAACGAACTTTGAAACTCTTATTCGTAAAAAACAATATTGAAAAGTATATTATAAAAGAGATTATTACAAAAATAATATTTTGCCATAATTCTAAAATCAACATATTTCTCAGAATATATATTGGAATTAATATTGAAACACATGCAACAATAAGCGTAATTGCAGAAGTTAGGGGAACTAATTTCCTGAAATTTACTTGTAGTCGTGATATTATTTTATAAATAAGTAAAACGATTATACTAATTTTAACCAACAAAGAAATTACTGGCACTACGAAGGGCGAAGTGGTAAAATTCAAAATTAACCATTGCGAAGCCCAAACCGTCAAAACACCCAGAACGTGAACAATATTATAGAATTTTACTTCTTTTAGAGCAATTATAATTGGGAGAAACACAAAAACCGAGAATAAACTATAAATAGAAATTACTTTAAAAAAAATAGCGGAATCTGTATATTCTTCACCAAACAAAATAAAAAAAATGTCTCTGCTTGAAAACCAAACGAAGATGATTATGGGGTATACTAAAGTTATCGATTTTAAAATTGAGCTATGTATGGTTTTTGTAATTTCTTTTCTCGAATCTGAATCACTTAATTTTTTTACAAAATAAGGATGTAATACTGCACTAATTGAACCGATCAGAACACCAATAAAGGGAATTTTTATTGAGCCATTCGAAAAATCGGCGTAGGTTTCTTCACCGAAATAATTACTAATATAAAATTGGTCGGAAGAAGTAAATAAAATTCCTAAAACTGATGTAAGAGTTAGAGGGACTAGAAATTTAAAAATATTCTTATATGATATCTTACAATCCAAAGGGTTGATTTTAAGAAAAGGGAGGTAGATTAGGTAGATTCCAAGTACAAGTGATGACATTGCATGAATAGCCCAAAATAACATCAATTTATTTAAATTCGCGTTGTAAATTACTATTGGAATTATTAATAAAACAAAAAACAAAACCTTACTTGTTACTACATAAATGCCATATAAATGGGTTTTTTTATAAGTAGCGTAAATTCCTTCGATTGTCAATGTAGGAATCGTAAAAAGAACTACCCAAGAGAAGATTTTTAAAGGCTCCTTCAACGTAGGGTTCCCAAAAAATTTACATAGTAACGGGTTTCCAGCATATATTAATAAACCAAAAATTATTGCGGTGGGAACCAAGACCAGCATAATTTTGTTTATAAGATTTTTTCCTTGGGACAAGGATAATAAAGGCAGATAGTTGGAAGGTAATTTTGAAAGACTTAGACCTATAATTGATATAATGGTAACATGGATGTACATGATTTGCCTGAAAGAACCGTATTCATCTTTCATTAAGTAACGGCTTAAGACCACCATCAATAAAATCGATAATATAGAAACAATCGAATTTCCAATGCCAAGCCAAGAGGCCTGAAAGAAATGACCTTTATTTTCTATTAATTTTTTCAATCTTAATTAAGGATTTAAAATCGATGACCGTAAAAGCATCAAAGTAAGACAATTTTATTCACATTTTCTTTCTTTAGCACTTTCTAGGACTGTTTGGAAATTTGAGAGATTGAATGTGAGTATAGTTGTTGTGCTTTAGGAACGGGCTGATGCTCTCACAATTTTATTTCTTCCTACTTTTATGTTGTTTTAATGAGATGTATATTGGTTATAAAAGTAAAACATATCGATGCGCTTATTATATTTCTGATGAGTATAGTACTGCTGGTCGATTCAATAAACGGCTACTTTAAACTCAATAATAGCAGTTTTACATTTCCTATAAGTCAAATTTATAAAACGGGCATACTTTTACTCATACTACTTAGATTGCATCGAAAAGCTTTTTTTCTATTTATAATAGCATGTACTTTTTCCATTCTGTTTCTCCCGACTATTTTACAGTTTGTACAAGGGTATTCTGTAAGTATATATTCAGATAGCCTTAAAATCGTAAAATACCTGACACCTATAATTTGCTTTGTCTACTTTAGAGAGCTGTTTCTGCAGAATAGGATATGGACGATTAAAAAATTATTTTTTTTTATTAGAATATCATATATAATTATTGTCGTCAATGTTCTAATGAAGTTTGTAGGCTTGGGATTTTCATTGTATAGATCAGGAATTGGAAGTAAGGGATATATTTATGCAGGTAATGAAATATCCACAGTTTTCTTAATCCTTTATGCAGTTTTGGCGTTTGAGCTCATCGCAAAGGGGAAAAAAATACGTTTCTGGGTGTTTTTTGCATTTACAATAAATGTAGCATTTGTGCTAGGGTCCAAATCCGCTATATTGGGAGTTTTGTTAGTAGCTTTATTGTTAAGAGTTAGACCCTTGGCAATATTGGCATCATCCAAAAAGCTGGGAAACTTTATGGTCGTAAGCGCGGTTGTAATACCTTTAGGAATATTTTGGTTTCTTAATAGGGTGGTCAGTTCTGAACTGTTTCAAAATAGGATTCTATATTACTACAATAAAGTAGATCTGTTAACGCTTATACTCTCCAGTAGGAACCTCTATTTTCAAACAGCATTTGATATCTATAAAAATAATTATAACACATTGGAAAAATTAATAGGGATAGGGCAGAGCAGATATGAGGAAATAACGGGCCATACCATAGAAATGGATTTTTTGGATATTTTTTTTGCATATGGCGTTACCGGAATATTTCTTTTCTTGGGAACTATTCTTTTAGCATGCTATCTCTTTTACAAAAGAAAAGATAATGTCAATTATCCATTTGCACGCTTAAGTTATTTATTCTTTATACTATTGGTGATAATATCTTCATTGGCCGGTCATGTTTTTTCATCGGGTATCGCTGGAATTTTTATTGGATTTGTTTTTGCTATGACATATTTGAGGAGAGTTGTATGAGATACTTAACGGCATTTTGTTTCCTTTTTGCCTTTATGCTTCCCCTATATACGGGACTAAGCAACTTTTTTTTAGTTTCCATATTGCTGTTCTCGTTCTATAAACATGTTAAAAATCGTAAAGTGATATTAAAGGGTATTAAATGGAATATACTTCTATTGAGTACTGTGCCCCTCTTTATTCTTCATTTATTTGGTGCTATCTATACTGATTATTCCAGTGATAGCTTTCATTATTTAGAAAAAACAATATCTTTTCTTTTGGTACCGCTGGTTTTTATCTACTTCTGCCCCTTAGAACTAAGAAAAATAAAAGGAATGCTATTAAAAGGATTGTTCTACGGATCAATAGTTTCAATTTTATATTTGACGGCATTCAATCTCTATAGGTATTTTTCCTCCCAAGATTCTCTACATATAGGATATGATATTTTGGGATACTACCATACCTACATTCATTTTACAAGGCCAATTGATCAGCATCCAACATATTTAGGCGTATATTATCTGACGGCATTGTTGTTTCTGAAACATATTAATTTAAAAAAACAAATAAAGAATCTAGCTATCATTTTATTATGTTTAGGTATTTTACTTGTGAACTCACGAGTTGTATTTATTGGTTTATTTATACTGGTTTTTTTCAAGGCTCTACAAAAGGCTCTAAAATATATAAGATTAAAGAAGATAAAGAAGCTTGTTCTATTTACTGTCGTATTCGGCGGAATTTTGATTTTGTCCATCAATATAATTTCATCGACCTATATAGGAGATCGTTTTATAAACATAGCCAGATTTGAGATGTTGACAACCCCAGAGGGAAAGGTCAATTCTAGAACACATTCCAACCCCAGATTTTCTAGATATATATCCGCGTTTAAATTGATAAAAGAAAAACCGATTATTGGGTACGGTGTTGCCGACGAATATCCAAGGTTAAAAGAACAGTTTAAAAAAGACGGGTTATTTTATGCTGCTGAAGAAGGGTATAATGCCCATAACCAATTTATAGGATTTGCAATTCGTTTTGGTGCGATAGGATTATTGGTTCTTTCATTCTTTTTAATCTCCAACATAAGATTGGCTATTGTGACAAAGGAATTTAATTACGCACTATTAGGATTGATAATAACCTGTGTCAGTCTTACCGAGAATTATTTTGACAGGAACTTTGGAATCACTTTTATCGCAATGTTTTTTACCGTTTTTTTATATAGTATTTTCCCTAAGAAGCATATTACACTACTGGAACGCTCAAAAGAATCTATATCTTTGTTTTAGAATCGAGGTTTATTCGGGTGATTATTCTTCTCAACTATTTTTCTTATTAAGGCTTTTATAATTTTAAATACGGATCATGTCGAAACAGAAGCGTAAACGCATATTCTTGATTTCAAATATGTATCCGTCGGATAACAATGTCCGGTTCGGGATTTTTGTCAAAAAATGTCACGAGACCTTATCAAAGAGATTTGAAGTAAAGCTTTTGACTATGACAAGGAAAGAAGGCCTCCTGAAAAAAATATTTGGATATACGGTATTGTTCCTAAAAGTTTTTCTACTTCTATTTTCCGTAAAAAAAAGAGACTTGGTATATGTGCATTTTCCACTATACTTTCCCTTTTTGTTGAATCTATATATATGGAGGGGTATTCCGCTTATACTTAATTTTCATGGCAGCGACGCGGTTTTCGATACGAATTTGAAAAAGTTTTTTTTAAAACCGCTTCGACCGGTAGTTAGTAATTGTCAAAAAATAATTGTGCCATCTACTTTCTTTCGTAACAAAATTATTGACATTTTCGGTGTTAAAGAGGATAAATGCTTTGTATATCCTTCAGGGGGTGTAGATCCAAGAATATTTTATCCCAGAAAGAAAAAGAGCGATGAATTGGTTTTCGGGTTCGTTTCCTATTTTACATATAGAAAAGGATGGTGGATTTTTCTTGAAGCTCTATCGATCCTTAAAACCAAAAATGGATTTCCAGCTTTTAAAGCAATTATAGTAGGTGACGGACCGGACGAAAGAAAAATATTGAAAGAAATAGAAGAAAGAAAAATTAACGTTTCGGTTATTCCCAGTGTGGCCCATAAAAGACTTGCTGATATTTTCTCACAATTTAGTGTTTTCGTGTTTCCAACATATATGGACGAAAGCTTAGGTTTGGTGGGTATTGAGGCACTAATGTGTGGAGTCCCAGTCATATCAACCAATATTGCTGGCCCTACAGGCTATATAAAAAATGGTTATAATGGTTTTTTTTTTGAAAGGGAAAACAGTGGTGATTTGGCCAAGAAATTGATTGCGTATCAAAAACTTGATAAGAACATGGTCAAACAATTTAAGGAAAATGCTGTTACCTCTGCAAAAAGATACGAAAGTCAAAAAGTGGAAATGGAATTTTTAAAGTTTATGGAGAAATTATAAGGATGAATTATAAGATAGAGAATAAATTTCCGAAATATTGATTTTATGACATCGGCATTGGACATAATCACACATTTTATTCTTTTTAGGGTATTTAGATACTGGCGATTTGCAGGAAACAATGACGAACGCCATTTATCGAAAACCTTACAGATTTTGAGGCAAGACTATCTCAAAGAAAAAGGTGTTATTAAAGAAATAAACATTCTAGGGCTAAAGTCTGAAAAAGTGTGCATAAAATCAACATCGTACTATATTGATTTATTGGTTAAAATTCATAGCACAAAAACATTGCCAAACGGATTTTCAAACTATTTTTTTACACATGTGGACATTAAGAATCAAAATGAGCTATTCAATTTTTTAACATTATACTTAACAATCGAGAACCTTGACGAACATTCTTTGGGGCAACATATAAAAAACTTAATCCAGGTATCAGAATCGAAATTAAAAATATACTCACTTCATATACTTCTTTTGAAACTTAGGTTTGATTACCAGACCGGCAGAATTAGCAATTATGAACTTGTATCTAATACCATAAAGATGACAAATGGATTATCCATTGCGGAAATTATGAAATCAAATTCTTTTACGAAACATAAATCTTCCACTAGTCACGAGCTGGGATACTTTCTCAATATACTTTTTGATATATACGAAGACACTCATGATTCCCGTATTCTGGATATATTGACCGAACACAACGAAACACTACATAATTTTTTTGTGTCAAGAAAAACGATTTTCTCAAACGTCTTGAAAAGGGACAATAGTATGAGTTTATCGGGAATATTCTTGATTTCCAAATTGTTCTTGAGGTATACTTTATTTACCAAGGATTATAGGTTTTCCAGTGCTGCATTTCATATGCTCGATATTGGAATGTACCTTCAAAAAATGAACCCCAAAGGTTATATATCCAACACATTTCCAATCTATAGGTATGGTTCTCCAATGAAATATCCTTCATGGACCTTGTGTTATTTTTTGGACGTACTTTTATTAAAAGAAAAAGTAAAGAAGCTTTTATATGAGACTAGCGTTTCTGTTTAACTATCCTATGGTAGATAATATCAATTGGAAAAAAGTCGCCATAAAAAGATGCCTAGACTTAGGACATGATGTTGATGTATTTTATGGTAAGACACATCTATTGGAATATTTAAAGGCTTATTTGATTAAAAGAAAATTCGGAAACGGGGTCGTCCTTCCCAAAAAAGTTGGAATCAGTAAACGCAAGAATATCGAATTTTTCAATCAAAAAGGGATTTCGGTTTATAAAATTAGAAAATTTAACGAACAGAAATCTATTGTTAAAATTGCGAACGGCAAATATGATTATTTATTTGTTGCAATCGACCATATCCTTTCGAAGGAATTCGTCGAAGGCGTAAAATCAAGAATAGTAAATGTTCATTACGCTAGGTTGCCAGAAATTAGGGGCATGAATGCTATAGAATGGAACTATTTGGTAAATCGAAAATGCGAATTGACCCTACATTATATAGATAGTGGAATTGACACAGGGGCTATCATAACCAAAGAAGAAATAAACATTAATAAAACAGATGGATTTATAGAAATGCGACAAAAACTTCAGGATAAAATTCCAATTGTATTGGAGCAATTTCTAAAAGAGCCAAAGACCAATTCAATGGATAATAGAGGAGGAAAATTATATACATATATGCATGGAGATTTGCAAAGAATCATAAAAAAAGGATTTTGAATATATATATTACACTAGATTACGAGCTTTTTTTTGGCAACTCTGGCTCATTTCAAAACTGTATGATTAAGCCAACTAAAAGACTTTTGGAAATTGCAGATGAATTTAATTTTAAATGTGTTTTTTTTGTCGATTCAGGATATCTTTTGGCACTAAAAAAATTCATGAAAGATTATCCTAGACTTAAAGAGGATTATAAGGCTGTTTCCTCTCAAATAAAATTTCTGTCACAGCAAGGCCATCAAATACAATTACATATTCATTCACATTGGGAAGATTCATTTTATAATGGAACGTCATGGATTTTCAACCTATCGCGCTATCGTCTAGATTCATTTACAGAGGATGAAATAGTGGATATTTTTAAAAGCTACAGCAAAGAACTCAAGGAGATTACGGGTAAACAACCATTCGTATACCGCGCAGGCGGATGGTGCATACAGCCTTTTCACAAATTAAAAAAAGCCTTTATGGAGAATGATATAAAGGTTGATAGTACAGTTTATTACAAAGGAAGGAACACTACACCTGCCCAATGGTACGATTTTAGAAAAGCTCCAGATAAATCTTGGTGGATGTTTGAGACGGATCCCTGTAAAAAAGAGACAAATGGCAGATTCAAGGAAATTCCTATTTCCTCGATAAAAATCAGTCCGTTCTTTTATTGGAAATTTATACTTAATAAGGTCGTGAACCATCCCCATCACCGTAGTTTTGGAGATGGAAACGCTAGTAAAATGTCAAGATTACATGCCTTAAAGTTATTGTTCCTACCTTCATACTCTGTTGTATCTATGGATGGCTTAAAATCGAATCTATTGCATAAAGCCTACACTGATAATAAACACGATAATTTCGTTATCATTGGTCATCCCAAGGCTTTTACGATAAATTCGTTGAGAAAATTCAGGAGTTTGATTAAAAGTATCAAAAGAAACAACGATCAAATTACTACCTACTAATGTAGATATCAAATATTAATTTAATGTCTAGTTTTTATACTGGCCAAATATTTTCCCTGCAAATATGAAAGCTATTAAAACCGCTAAAATAAACGGAAAGAAAATCTATGCTTTCAAAAGCAAACACCAACTACTTGATTTTATCTGTGATAAAAAATCGATATTGGTAGCTTTGAATGCAGAAAAATTGAATAAAAAAGTCCCTCGGCTTGATAGGCTAATAAATCAAAACATTGGTTACGCCGATGGAATAGGCGCTGTTTGGGCACTTAAAAAAAAAGGAATAAATTCTATAAAGATTGCTGGAGCCGAGCTTTGGTTGGATATTATAAAAAAATATCAAGAAACAAAATCATTTTATTTGGTTGGAGCCTCTGAAGAGGTTATAAAAAAAACTGTCGACAAGTTGTTTCTGGAATACCCTCGAATCAATATTAAAGGTTTTAGAAACGGATATTTAAAAGGTGATGACAAAGATAATTTGGTCAAGGATATCCTAGAAAAAAAACCGGATATGGTTTTCATAGCGATGGGAAGCCCTGCACAAGAATATGTTATGGCTGAGTTCCTAAAAAAACATGAGGCATTGTATATGGGACTGGGTGGAAGTTTTGATGTTTATTCAGGAACGAAAAAAAGAGCTCCTGCGCTATTTATAAAATTGGGAATAGAATGGTTGTATCGTTTGATAAAGGAACCAACCAGATTATCCAGACAGTTTAGTCTAGTGAAGTTCTTTTTTAAAATTATATTTGATAAAATATAACTGTACTCCATTCTAATGTATTTTCTAGAAACAGCGGTAGCCGTATTTATTGGTGCTTTTTTGGTCACGTATTTGACCATACCGAAAATAATTGGTGTGGTTGAATACAAAAGGTTAATGGACGACCCCAATAAGAGAAGTTCACATACCTCAAAAACACCTACACTTGGCGGAATGGCCTTTTTCTACACGCTTATTTTTGCTCTTTTCTTTATTAATGGGCGTGATGTATTTGACGAAACTATCTATTTGATACCTGGCCTCACCATACTTTTTATTGTTGGCCTTAAAGATGATTTGGTCGTACTTTCCCCAGGATCAAAATTGATTGCCCAAACATTGGCTATTGCATTCGTTTTAGCTAACGACAGTTTTGTGATTGAATCACTAAATGGGTTTTTAAATATTTATGAAATCCCATATTTCCTATATTTGGCAATAGCAGGCTTTTTGATGTTGACCATAATCAACTCCTACAATCTGATTGATGGCATTGATGGGCTGGCATCTATTGTAGGGATTGTTATCATGGTCATTTACACGACTATCTTTTACCTTTCAGGAGAGTATTTCTTTGCGCTGTTGAGTATAACTATGAATGCCTGTTTAATGGCATTTTTTGGATTCAATATCTCTTCGGATAAAAAAATCTTTATGGGCGATACAGGCTCATTGATTGTGGGTTTCATTATCAGTGTACTTACTTTGAAATTTTTGGCGTTAAAACCTGAATCCTATGAAGGCTTACCATTTTTATTGGAAAATGCTCCATTAATTGCCATCAGTATTTTAATTGTGCCTTTATTTGATACGGCTAGGGTTTTTACCATTAGAATAGCGAACAGAAGAGGCCCGTTTTCACCGGATAGAAATCATGTACATCACGTACTTATCGATTTTTGGGGACTCTCTCATAAACAGGCAAGCTTTATAATCGGTTGCTTTAATTTGCTCTTCGTGGTTCTGTTTATTATTTTGGGAAGTAAGGCCAAAAATCTTGGCATGGTAATTATGTTGGTTAGCGTGGTTATATTTTTGGGATACATATTTTTCAAGTACAATTATAATTTTACCACCCTTAAGCAAAAAATTCTTTTAAAGCGTAAAATTGATTCGCTCAAGAAAAAAGCTGAACCTTCTACCAAACAAAAAAAAGAAACCAGTTGAAAAAAACCCTAATTACAGGAGCTGCAGGCTTTTTGGGATCACATCTCTGCGATAGGTTTATCGCAGAAGGACATCATGTGATTGCTATGGACAACTTGATAACAGGAGACCTAAAGAACATTGAACACTTATTTCCCTTGGAAAATTTTGAATTCCACCATCATGATGTCTCGACTTTTGTGCACCTTGGCGGGGAATTGGATTATATCTTGCACTTTGCATCGCCTGCAAGCCCAATTGACTATCTTAAAATACCTATCGAGACCTTAAAAGTCGGTTCTTTAGGAACGCTCAATTTGCTGGGATTGGCGAAGGAGAAAAAAGCAAGAATACTTGTAGCCTCCACCTCGGAAGTTTATGGCGACCCTTTGGTACATCCACAGAACGAAGATTACTATGGCAATGTCAGTCCCATTGGCCCAAGAGGGGTATATGATGAGGCCAAGCGTTTTATGGAATCAATAACTATGGCCTATCACCGTCATCATGGGTTGGACACACGTATCGTCCGTATTTTCAATACGTATGGTTCCAGAATGCGTCTGAACGATGGTAGGGTCGTGCCCGCATTTATGGGACAAGCCTTACGTGGTGAAGATCTAACCGTTTTTGGGGACGGTTCGCAGACACGGTCGTTCACCTACATCGACGATCAAATTGAAGGAATTTACCGCTTGCTTATGAGCGATTACGTAGAGCCTATCAACATAGGGAATCCAGATGAGACAACTATTCTGGAATTTGCCCAAGAAATTATAAAGCTTACGGGAACAGACCAAAAAATTGTCTATAGACCATTGCCTCAAGATGATCCTCTACAACGGCAACCTGATATTAGCAGAGCTAAAGAAGTCTTGGGCTGGGAGCCACAGGTCCATCGTTCAGAAGGATTGAAAAAAGCATATGATTACTTCAAAAGCTTATCTCCAGAAGAATTGAGCGGAAACCACAGAAATTTTTCAGCAATTAAGTAAACAACTTGGTGCCAAAACGTATTTTTGCGGAAATTTCCTATTGATGAACATTCTAATTCTTGGCTCGGGCGGTCGCGAACATGCTATTGCTTATAAAATTGCCGAAAGCTCTAAAATAAATCGACTTTTTGTAGCTCCCGGTAACGCTGGCACATCAGAAATCGCCACTAACATAGCTATTGGCGTAAATGATTTTGATGCAATTAAAAAAACGGTTTTAGAGAAGAATATCAATTTGGTGGTGGTCGGTCCCGAAGATCCGCTCGTAAAAGGAGTTCATGATTTTTTCCTGGAAGACGAAGAATTAAAGAGCGTTTCTGTCATTGGCCCTCAAAAAGCAGCAGCAGAGCTTGAAGGCAGCAAGGAATTTGCTAAGAAGTTTATGATGCGTCATAATATTCCAACAGCGGCTTACCAAAGTTTTACTTCAAACAATTTAGAAGAAGGCTATGCTTTTTTGGAAACCTTAAAACCACCCTACGTACTCAAAGCCGATGGTCTGGCGGCAGGTAAAGGAGTTTTAATCCTTCAAGATTTGGATAAAGCCAAAGCAGAGCTCAAATCGATGCTGGTAGATTCAAAATTCGGTTCGGCAAGTGCTACCGTAGTAATCGAGGAATTCCTTTACGGAATAGAATTAAGCTGTTTTGTATTGACCGACGGGACCAATTATAAAATTCTGCCCACTGCAAAAGATTACAAACGTATAGGAGAAGGCGATACAGGACTGAATACTGGCGGAATGGGTGCTATTTCCCCTGTTCCCTTTGCGGATGATGCTTTTTTGCAGGCAGTTGAGCAACAAATCGTAAAGCCTACGGTGGAGGGTCTTAAAAAGGATAACCTTCCTTATGTAGGCTTTATTTTTATTGGGTTGATAAAAGTTGGGGACAAACCAAAGGTAATCGAATACAATGTGCGTATGGGTGACCCCGAAACAGAAGTGGTCATTCCAAGAATAAAAAATGATTTAGTGGAAATTCTCCTAGCAATGGCCAAAGGAAAGCTTGATAAAATTGATTTAAAAATAGATAAAAGAGCGGCAACCACTGTTATGGCGGTATCTGGAGGTTACCCTGAAGCCTATGAAAAGGGAAAGGAAATCTTGGGAATCGAGAATATTGAGGATTCTTTGGTCTTCCATGCGGGAACAAAATCCAATAATGGAAAAATACTCACGAATGGAGGTCGTGTAATCGCAATAACTTCCTACGGAAAAGATTTCCAAGAAGCACTGCAAAAATCCTATCAAAATATGGAAAAATTACATTTCGATGGGATGTACTACAGAAAGGATTTAGGATTTGACCTATAAGTAGGAGTGGGAACTTATGGTCTTGTCTTCCTCGTTATTATCATTGAAAATCTTGAGTTGCCCCATCCAATATATCATGGCAATAAAGCCTACAACGAAGAAAATCCAATTAATGGTATTGGAAGCCCACCAGCTTTCCAAGAAACGGAAAAAATCATATGGCGCAAAAAGAACATTCACAAATAAGTCTTCAATGCCGTAAAAAAACTTGCTCATCTTAGCTATATTTACTCTGCAAAAGTAGTAAAACCAAACATGATTTCAAGCTTTTTCGGAAAAACTAAACCAATAAACTATATTGTTCTATCGGTTTTTATGTTTCTTTTTTACTGTTTTCATGTGTACATAGAAGCTGGGCAAAAAATAGACATAGATAAAATTCCCTTTCAGGTTTTGACGCTAGGGGTGCTTCTACTTTCCATCTATATCATAAATAGAATTGTTCGTATTGAAAAAGTAACGGATTTTAGCTCTTATGCCATACTGTTTTTTGTTCTCCTGTTCGTTGTTTTTTCAGATGTGCTTTTGGACAATGACGCTATTTTTTGCAATTTCTTTTTACTGCTTGCAATTTGGCGATTACTGGCCATAAAGTCCATTAAAAATGTAAAGCACAAGGTTTTTGATGCTTCCCTCTTAATATGTTTGGCAAGTCTCTTTTACGATTGGGCACTGGTTTTTCTGATTCTTGTCTTTCTAGTCATCAATATATATGATAAAAAGACGATTAAAAATTGGATGGTCCCCATAGTTTCGGTTCTAACAATTGCCATCTTGGTATTTACCGTTTTAAAGGTTGATGATAATATTTCCTTCTTTATAGAACATTACACTTTCACTATGGATTTGCTCACGGAAGGATTCTATAAACAAGGTGTGACCATTAAGTTGATAATTTATTCGATTGTAATCGTTTTATTGATGCTCCTTGTTTTTATTAGGTTGCAGAAAAAGGGTGGGGGCAAACAAGTTTTACTACAGATAGTTTTTTCTACATTCATATTAGGTGTTATTGTAAGTTTTTTTAAATCCTCAGATAATCACCCTGTTATATTTACATTTTTCCCTACTGCGGTATTTCTCACAAATTATCTGGAGACAATAAAAAAAATGCGTTTACGGGAAATTGCTTTTATCGTTTTTATCGTTTTATCTTTTTCAGTTTATGCCGTTGAGGTTTATGGTAATTGATAAAGCAATATCTTTGTAGTAAACATACAGCTTATGTTCAGTTCTTTTGCCTTAAAAATCTTTCAAGAAAGCATAGAAGCCTATCATATAAAGGATGATGTCTACCAAGATTTCATAAATCCTTTTCCAAAAGATAAAATAGAATATCTTCTTTATAGAAAAAACTGGATCGATACAGTGCAATGGCACTATGAAGATATTATAAGAGATCCTGGGATTAATCCAAAAGATGCCTTATCCCTTAAACGAAAAATAGACGCCAGTAATCAAGACCGTACAGACCTTGTAGAATATATTGATGGATATTTTTTAAAAAAATACCAAGCGGTACATATAAAGGAAGATGCTAAGATCAACACAGAGAGTCCTGCATGGGCCATAGACAGGCTTTCCATACTTGCACTCAAAATCTATCATATGCAAGAAGAGGTGGACCGTACCGACGCATCTCCGGAACACACCCAAAAATGTAGTGCTAAGTTAGCCGTTCTCTTGGAACAACGGGAAGACCTCTCCACGGCTATTGACCAATTATTGGAAGATATAGAGAAAGGTAACAAGTACATGAAAGTCTATAAACAAATGAAGATGTACAATGATGAAGAACTAAATCCTGTTCTACGTGGACAAAAAGGGTAAGGATACCCATATTTTGGTCATTAGGCTTTCAGCAATGGGAGATGTTGCAATGACAGTTCCAGTTCTGGGCGAAGTTGTAGCAAATTATTCCAAGATAAAACTTACAGTACTTACCAAAAAACAATTTGTACCATTATTTTCTGAATTAAAAAATACATCCGTTTACGTTGCCGATATTAAAAACAGACATAAGGGTTTGTTGGGCTTATGGCGTCTGTACCGAGAATTGAAAATATTGCAAATCGACTACGTTGCAGATTTACACAACGTTTTACGAAGCCAAATACTAAAAAAGTATTTTACGCTAGGTAGAATTCCTTTTGTACAATTGGATAAAGGCAGAGCGGAGAAAAAAGCACTTACCAGAACATCCAACAAAATCCTCAAACAATTAAGGCCAACACATCAGCGCTACGCGGATGTTTTTGAAAACCTTGGATTTCCCATTGATATTTCACAAGCTAAACCAATGGGGAGACTACCATTATCCCAAAAAACTCTTGATTTCGTTGAACAGGATTCCAAAAAATGGATTGGGATTGCCCCTTTTGCTGCTTTCGTGGGGAAAACGTATCCTCTTCATTTAATGGAAGAAGTAATAAAGGAATTGAGTAATACTGATAGGTATAAAATAATTTTGTTTGGAGGGGGTGTAGGGGAGATTAAAAAACTGGAAACTCTTGAAACTAAATTTAAGGATGTTATTAGCGTAGCGGGAAAGCTTAATCTGGCCGAAGAGTTGGAGTTGATTTCCAATCTTGATTTGATGGTGTCCATGGATAGTGGGAATGCACATCTAGCCGCCAACTATGGAATCCAGGTACTTACCCTTTGGGGAGTAACACATCCGTATGCAGGATTTTACCCTTTTAACCAACCAGCTGAAAACGCACTTTTGTCCGATAGAGCAAAATATCCATGGATACCAACTTCCGTATACGGGAATAAATTTCCAAAGGGGTATGAAAAAGCTATGGAAACGATAACACCTTTAAAGGTGCTCAAAAAAATAAACGAAATACTTTGCCATTAGGCCATCACGGTTCTTTCTTCAATTGAATTGAAATAATGTCTAAGCTGTTGAATATATTGATACTTCAATTGTCTATTGGTGTTTTCAATCAGTAAAGTGCGCATTCCCATGTAAGATGCAATAATATATGTGGCAACACCTTCGCAGTCTACGTGACGTCCAATATAACCATCGATCTTGCCTCTTTTTAATACAGAAACCAGATTGACCTCCCAAACCTTAAGTATATCTTTTAGGTATGAGCTTATCTCAGCATTACGTTTATTGAACTCCGTTAAAAAATCATTCAGCATAAAGCCGTATACCATTTCATTGCTTTTACCGGATTCCAAAGCGTTTTCCAAACTATCCAAAATAACGGGCAAAGGATTTTCTTGGGTATTTAAAGGCTCTACTAAAAGCACATAGACTTTTTGAACAATTAGATTTTGAAGAATATATATGAAGAAATCTTCTTTGGATTTAAAATGATGGTAAAATGCACCTTTTGATAACGACAATTCCTTTAATATATCATCCAAACTTGTATTATAATATCCTTTTTTGTGGAATATCTCTAGGCCTTTTGCGCATAGACGATGCATGGTTTCACGTTTTCTGAGGTTCTGTTCCATAAGATTTGGTTTTGGGTTAAAGAGACCGTTAAGTCTGTTACAAAGATCTTACGGAATTTGGGCTACCTATAGAATTAAGGTCGTAGTTGTGATAAAAATCGGTGAAAAGTATAAAACCAGCCGAAAATTAGCTGAACCAAACTGCTAACCGACTTAGTGGTCGGTTTAAAGGACTGATTTATAGGATTAAGAACATGTGTAAAAAAAGATTGTCGATTTAATAGTATAGGTAATTAAATTAGCATACCCCCGCTGGCGGAAGTTTGTAACTCGTGAAAGGCTATTCCAACCAATACCCTTTCGTTTTAACCAAAATTCTGATGCCATTGAAGTATAACAGGGAAAACACCAATTGGCAATAAAGTTGATAAATGATAAGAATAAAGAGTAGCTATTATATTAAATTTCCGAACTTCATAAATGATTCGTTTTAATGAATAAGAATCCCTAGCCGTTGAAAGAACTTCCAAAAAAATATTGAATGGAAATAATCATTGGAGTTTTAGGACTAGCAATAGCATGCCTTACTTTTAAATACACCTTTTTCTCGAAGCCAACCGAGGAACTAAACCATTTAAAATTACAATTTAAGTCTAACCAAAAACTGTCTCAGGAGGTACAACGGGAATTAGAAGATTACATTAATAAGGCTAATGCAGCAAATGACTTCATATTTCAAGATGTCACTTTCCAAAACTTTTTAACAGAAATCAAAGAAGCCCACGTTGTAAACTTATCAGATAAGTTGTTTGATAAAATTAGAAATCCAGAACTAACAAAAAGTACCATACTCTCAATGACTAAAAGTCTTGAAACCCAGTTTGAGGGTTTGCTAGAAATCCAGACAAGAATTAGATTACTTAAGAGGTCACTTAACCACTAGGTTTTGAAATTGAAGCAATCATTGAAATATAACAAAACACACACCAGCTGACGATTAAGTCAATTATATACAAAAGTAAAGTCTATTGTCTACATCCCATCGCTGGCAGGAGTTTGTAACTCCTACAAGGCTATTCAAATCAATACCCTTTCGTTTTAACCAAAATTCCCGAACTTCACTTACCCGTGCTTAACTTGTTTCAGTATCGGACGACACTTCATTGAGACGGAGCATATCCTAATCGATAAGTGCAACCCTAATTTCTAAATTACTTTTACAAACTATGCCACCGTCCCCTGACAACTACTTCCCGCTCCAGCGGTACAACCGTAACAATGCTGTGAAATAATGATATCCCTATCGTTTAGAATGTCCTCGTTATAATCCTTTATGTGCTTTACCTTGCTGGCGACCTTTAGGTCGAGCATTTGGTTAAAATCGCAATCGTACAACCAGCCGTCCCAACTAATGGAAATGGTATTGGTACACATGACATTGGCTACCGCAGCAGGATTATAGGCTTCCACCAAGGCATACATATAATCCTCATAATTTTCAGAGGCGATAAGATAGTCCAGAAAACGTGCAATGGGCAAGTTTGTAATGGCAAAGAGATTATGGAACTGAATCCCAAAATCTTCGTACAATGCCTTTTTAAAATCTTTTTCCATAGCCATTTGATCTCCGGGCAAGTAAGCTCCGGAAGGATTATAGACCAGATCTAAACGTAAATTACTACAGGGCATTCCGTAGCCTCTCGCATTGAGTTCTTGCAATGCTTTTATGGACTTATCAAAAACTCCGTCCCCACGTTGCTTATCCGTTTTGCCCCGCGTATAGTGTGGCATGGATGAAATCACATGTATATTATATTTTTTAAAGAAATCGGGCAGATCGTAATATTTTTTGTTCGCACGGATGATGGTCAAATTGGAACGGACTATAAAATCCTTGATGCCTGCCTTGGCCGCTTCCTCCACAAACCAGCGAAAATCCGGGTTCATCTCCGGAGCACCGCCGGTAAGATCCAACGTATGCGCTCCTGTATTTTTGATGACCTCAAGGCATTGTATAATGGTTTCCCGCGTCATTATTTCCTTGCGGTCCGGCCCTGCATCCACATGGCAATGTTCACAGACCTGGTTGCACATATAGCCAACGTTGATCTGTAGAATCTCCAATTTCTTGGGCCTAAGCGGAAAATGCCCTATCTCGGCAATTTTATCCTTAAAAAATGGAAGTTCCCCATCGGCAAAAATTCCACCATTTAGGATTTCCAGTTGTTTGTTTACTTGTGCTAAATCCTCCCCTTTAGCTTTTAATGATTTCGTAGCCATTTTTTTGTTGTTCGTTGTTCGTTGCTTGTTGCCAGGTATTTCCCGCCAACTTGCTATGAACAACAATTAAATTGATTTTCTCTTTTGTACATTACGCATTCAGCATCAGTTTTGGTTGGGTTTTAAAAATTGCCAGCTGCAACTATAAACTCTATACTGCACTCTAATCTAACATTTAATAGCGAAGCGGTCTTAAATCTAAGAGCGCAGCGTTCTATCGATCACATCGACAATTTATCATACTTGTTCATCATCTGTACGCCATGCACCAAAGTAGCACCACTTTCAATAGCGGCGCCAACATGAACGGCCTCCATCATTTCTTCTTTGGTAACGCCCTTTTGTAGCCCGTCCTTGGTATAGGCGTCTATACAATAAGGACATTTTACTACATGTGCTACGGCCAGTGCGATTAAAGACTTTTCTCTGGCACTTAGTGCACCTTCCTCGAAAACCTTACCATAATAATCGAAGAATTTTGTTCCGAGCTCTTCGCTCCATTCAGTAATTTTTCCAAATTTTCTTAAATCTTTTGGGTCATAATATGAATCCGCCATTTTGTTGTTTTTAAGTTGTTTTGTGTGTATTGCTTTGGTATTTCTATAGTAGGCTATTCAACATAGAAGATTAGCTATGTCTGAAGAGTATGCATTTAAAGGAATAGCTCTTATCTTAAGGATAAACAAGAACAGACAGTAAAAATACTTATAGGTATTTATATAAGTTGCTTTTATAACCCTTAAGCTATGCTCGGGAAAATGAAAAAGGTGAGCCTTTGTTATAAAAAACAGGGATAGTATATGTCCTAAAAAATTCAATGCAGTTTGATGCAATACGGACATGTTCCTTGAGCATCTCCCTTGCAATTTTAAGAAAGGAGCTGGTAAGCGTTTTGGAAAACTTCAACAAAGTTCTTACATCCTCTCGATTATCAAGGTCGTGCAATATGGGAAGCCTGAACAAATGGGAATCTTGGCAGGCGATTAGTTTTGATATTTTATTGAAGAGACCGAAACGTTGCCAAGGTAATTTTTTAAAAAGATGAGGGTCAAAATTGGAACAATGAAGTCCCATTAAGTAAAATCCGCCATCCAGCGTAGGCCCAAGAACGGTTTTTCCTAATTGTAACTGTTGTTCGGCTTCAAGAATATGGGAGGTTTTCAGCTGTGGACTATCATTGCCGACAGTTATGATATTTTCATACCCTTTTTCAAATATCGCTTTAATGGCATTTGAAAAACGTTCGCCGAATGAAGTTCCCTGTTGTTCTTTTTCGGTATAATGAAAAAAAGGTAATCGCGAATCCTTAACGATCCTAAGCGTATGTTCGGTGAGGGCATTGAATACATCCAAATTCGCAATAGTCACTTTTTCGCGACAATCCACTTCAGCGGAATTCGCGAATATCAAAACTGCTGTTTCTCTTTGGAAAGTATTCTTCAAGATTTATCGCCTATACTATAAACATACAACATAAATGTCTACTAAGTTAGGTCGAAGACCGGTATTATTGATTACATCTTTTATGGATAATCTTCATTGTTAACAATCCGACTGCTTGGTCGGTTTTGAAAATCAATACGTTACAATTTCATAGATTAAAAATAATAAGTGTTCGTTGTATGGTAAAAATTTCTCCCATCCGAATGTGTTACAGACCGGGCAGTCGGTAATATTGTCTAAAAAAACACGCTAAAATTGCTAGCTTTGGCCATAAGGAACTAATTTTACGATGCTTTAAATCGCTATAAATCATGGGAATTGACATTGCTGGGGCAAAACGTATTGGTTTGGTACTTTCAGGAGGCGGAATCCGTGGTATGGCACATATAGGCCTTATAAAAGCAATGCGAGAATTTGATATGGAGGCAAGTGTTATTGCAGGGTCAAGTGTAGGTGCTCTGGTTGGCGCTCTATATGCCAACGGAAATTCTGAAAGAGACATGTTGGAGTTCTTTAAGCAGACGCCACTGTTTCAATATAATTTTTTCGCAATAAGGAAACCTGGATTTATAGATACGGAACGATACTTTAACCTCTTCAAAAGCTATTTTCCCAAAAATTCTTTTGAAAGTTTGGAAAAACCACTACATGTGGTCGCCACCGATTTGCTAGAAGGTAGGGAAAAAGCGTTTTCCAAAGGAGAATTGATTAAACCGCTTTTAGCTTCCGCTGCATTGACACCCGTCTTTAGTCCCGTTGAAATAATGGGAACCCTTTATGCCGATGGAGGTATCATGAACAATTTCCCCAAGGAATATGTGGATACCGAAGCGGATTTTATTATTGGCAGTAATGTTTCCATAGCTGGGGTACTTGAAAAAAAACACTTAAAAAACTCCTTTCAGTTAGCTGGAAGGGTTACTGGATTAATGATTTATGCTACTAACCATAAAAAAATAAATACTTGCGATTTAACCATTGAACCAAAAGAACTGGAATCTATTGGTGTTTTTGACAAAAAAGGTATTGAAAAAGCTTATACCATCGGTTATGATGCCGGTAGTATGGCTATTGAAAAAGAATTGAAAATGGAAAAGTTGAAATGAAAATTGTAGTATTCCCGTTTTTAATCTTCCATTTATATATTTCAATTAAGAATCAGACATCATCATAATCTATCTTTAAGGTAGAAGTAGTTGGATGTGCTTGACAAGTTAAGATCAATCCTTCGGCCACTTCACCATCCGTCAAAATCTGATTTTTGACCATTTCCGCTTTACCTTCCGTCACCCTCGCAATACAACTACTGCAAACACCGCCTTGGCATGAATAGGGAGCATCTATATTTTCCTCGAGAACGGCATCAAGGACCAATTCTTTTTTGTCCATGACTATGGAAAAAGTTTCATCATCGACCAGAACCTCAACTTTGGTTTTTCCCTCTAAATCTTCGGCCAACGTATCTTCAGCTTCGGTACTTGTAAAAAGCTCAAAAAAGATTTTTTCTTCGGATATGCCATTGTTTTTCAACGTATCGGATACTGCGGCAATCATCTCTTCGGGCCCGCACAGGTAAAATGCATTAAAAGTTATATCCTTAAATTTATTTTTAGTGATAAGGTTGACCGTTGAAGTCTCTATACGGCCAAATAGACAATCCGGTTCAGAAGAACGACTGTAAACCCATTGAATAAAAAACCGTTCGGCATATTTTTCCTGTAATTGCAATAAAGCATTACGATACATGGTCTCGTCTGGAGTTTGATTTCCAAAAACAAGAACAAAAGTGTTTTTAGCATTACTTTCCAATACTGTTTGGGCAATGCTCATGATAGGAGTGATCCCGCTACCCGCAGCAAATGCCATAACGTGCTCTGTAGTTTCGGATTTTTCAAAAATAAAGCGGCCTTCGGGCGGCATTACCTCTATGACATCGCCACTGGTCATGTGTTCATTGGCATAAACGGAGAATGTACCTTTTGGTACTTTCTTTATTCCTACCGTAAGTTTTCCCGATGATGGCGCGGAGGATATAGAGTATGCCCTACGTACTTCTTCACCGTTTACTTGATGTTTGAGTGTAATATACTGCCCAGCGGTAAAGACAAATGTGTCTTTTAGATTTTCTGGAATTTCTAAAGTGAGTGCTACTGAATTTGGTGTTAGGGAATCAACCGCGGCAATTTTTAATGCGTGAAAATCACTCATGAACTATCAATTTTTTTGCAAAATTACGGATTCGATCGATTTTGAAGGTTGAATTTTAAAAAAAGCACTTGATTTGTAACAAAACGATTACTTTAGTTACTAACCAAGCGAACAAAAGCCAACTATATGTTCAAACACTTCATCAACCTTCAGTGGAAATCCTTTTTTAGGTCCGCTTCCTTCAAAACAGAAATCTGGTTTAAAATTTTAATGGCCTTTGGGGCATTATATTTTATCGGTGTTTTTTTAAGTCTGGGAGTAGGTTCCTATTTTATTATCGAAGATTTAGGTTTGGGAGATCCGTTACGGGTGGTCAATCAGTTTATGATTTATTATTTGGCTTTTGATATGGTTTTTAGATATATGTTGCAGAAAATGCCTGTAACCAACATTAAACCATTGCTGTACTTACCTTTTAAAAAAAGTCAAGTGGTATATTATTCCTTGGGAAAAACCATAGTATCCTTTTTCAACTGGTCGCATGCTTTCTTTTTTGTACCCTTTAGCATTGTATTGTTGACAAAAGATTATGGCATTACAAATATTTTGGGATGGCATTTAGGACTTATGGCATTGATTTACTGCAATAACTTTATCAACGTATTGGTCAACAATAAAAATAATATATTCTATTTCATTGCTGGAATTTTCTTTGTTTTAGGTGCTTCACAATACAATGGGTGGTTTGATATTACCGCGTATACAGGCCCATTGTTCGATAAGTTGTATGATATTCCTGTGTCGGCCATAATCCCATGGGCATTGTTGTTGGGCCTCTTTGGATTCTCTTTCAATTATTTTAAAAAGAATATGTACTTGGATGCGGGTCTGGCCACAAAAAAATCAGAAGCTAAAACAGAAAACCTGGATTGGCTGAACCGATTTGGTAATCTTGGAACTTTCCTCAAAAATGACATCAAGTTGATCAAACGAAATAAACGTTCCAAAACTTCGGTTATTATGAGTTTTGCCTTTATGTTCTATGGGCTATTGTTTTTTACGGGAGCAGTAGAGACCTATCAAGGTCCGGTTTGGGGCATTTTCGCCGGCATTTTTTGTTCGGGAGGATTTTTATTCAGTTTTGGGCAGTTTGTGCCAAGTTGGGACAGCTCTTACTATCCACTGATGATGAGCCAGAATATCCGATACCGCGAATATCTCGATTCAAAATGGTACCTAATCATTATAGCGACCTTAGTTAGTACCATACTTTGTGCTTTTTACATTTTTATAGCAGGTTGGCAGGCCTATTTGGCAATTATTGTCGGGGCTATTTATAATATTGGTGTCAACTCATATTTGGTCCTTTGGGGAGGGGCCTACATTAAAACACCCATTGATCTGACATCAAACAAGAAAGCCTTTGGGGACAAGCAGGCGTTCAATGCCAAAACACTGCTATTGACCATACCTAAATTGGTTTTGCCCCTTATCATTTTTGCGATAGGATACTACTTGGTGAATCCGATCACCGGTTATCTTTTGGTCGCACTCTCAGGAATTTTGGGCTTTGTATTTAAGAATAAGGTTTTTGAACTGATCGAAAGAATTTACAAAAAGGAAAAATATAAAACACTTGCGGCGTACAAACAAAAAGGATAATCAAATCATTTTTACAATAGGGTCATTGAGCATAGCTGAAATGACCTTTCTATAGTTAAAATGACCATTCAAATTACAATATATGATAACAGTAAATACTCTCTCAAAAACTTACGGTAGCCAGACCGTTCTAAAAATTGAAGCGTTGGAAATCCCGAAAGGACAAAGTTTTGGTTTGGTGGGAAACAACGGTGCAGGGAAGACCACTTTTTTTAGCCTCCTCTTGGATTTGATTCAGCCAACTACGGGCCATATCATAAATAATGAGGTACAGGTTAATACTAGTGAAGACTGGAAACCTTTTACCTCTGCCTTTATTGATGAAACATTTCTGATAGGATATTTGACCCCAGAAGAATATTTCTATTTTATTGGAGAGTTACGGGGCAGAAACAAGGCTGATGTTGATGCTTTGCTGGCCAGTTTTGAAGATTTTTTTCACGGTGAGATCTTAGGGCAAAAAAAGTACCTGAGAGACCTATCCAAAGGAAACCAGAAAAAAGCGGGTATTATTGCTTCCTTTATTGGAAATCCAGAAGTGGTAATTTTAGATGAGCCTTTTGCAAATTTGGACCCCACGACCCAAATACGCTTAAAGAGTATCATTAAGGAATTGGCAACCAAGGAGAATGTAACCGTATTGGTCTCAAGCCACGATTTGATCCATGTCACCGAAGTTTGCGAGCGTATCGTGGTGTTGAACAAAGGGGAGATCGTAAAGGACATTAAAACCTCCACTGAAACACTTGAAGAACTGGAAACTTTCTTTGGGGGGTAAAAGAGGCTATCTAAAAATTATACAGTTGTTGGATTTGTAAGGTTGACCCCAACAAAATGAACATCGAGCATCTATCGGTTAAAATTTCAATAGGCTCAATCTCAATCAGTACGTACTATTTAAACAGCCTCTAATTATTGAATTGATATCAAGACATCTAAGACATTACTGAAGGATCATAAAAGAACTGTGCTTTTTTAATTTTTCCATTTTCTACCTGATACATGGATAGTTCTTCCATATTCACCCTGCCACCTTGTTTAAATGTGACATCGCTGGTCATGGGTACCACAAAATGATTGCCCATTACCACGGGTTCACCAACAGTACCCCCATGGGCCTCTTGGATATTGTTTGCCCATTGTTCAAAACCTTTTAAAATGTTATCCAATCCTTCGGTTTTTTCGTTTGGCACACCGGGCATTTCAAGGCTTACCGCATCTTTAGCATAAAGGCCATAAGCTTCATTGTACTTACCTTCCCTGCAAAGGCTTACCAATTTGTCTGCTACTTCTTGTGTTGTCATGTGTTTGTTTTTTGTGATTAATAAATAAACTTTACTAGGCTAACGCCTGGTTTAAATAGGTGTTCAAAGGTCGAATGACTCTAAAATGATCTAAAACTTCTTCTACCAGATTTTCAGAATCGTAAAAAGAGGCCAAAGGAAATTCTGCCATTGCATAGAATTGCTTGTTAAATACCAAATCCGTCTTTTTAGCTGCGACCATTAATTCCTTATCTAATCGCTTAGCTTTGTCTCCTTTTAATTTTCCGAAGTTTTGGACAAAATCATGTTCTTGTACAATAGCCAACAAAGCTTCAGGTTTCTCTGCAATCTTATATCTAATCCTTTTTAATTCTGGCGTACCTACCATAAAAAGCCCTCCACCTACATGAACGTTTTCAGCATCAATGCCTAAATAAAACCCAGGTAATTCTGATTTCTTGCCCCCTGACGAAAACCCAGCTTTCATTATTGTATTATATAATGATTTATCCTTGGAAAACCGAATGTCCCTATTGATACGAAACAAAGCTTTTTTTGAATCCTCATCAATTTTATTTTCCCATTGCTTTAGTGTAGGGAGTATAGCGTCCAAAAGCCTCAAGAATGGGATTTTAACATCATTTTCATATCTTTTTTTGTTGGCATGAAACCATTCTTTGTTGTTGTTTTTGGCTAATTCCACGAAAAAAGAACTATATGCTTCGCTAATCATTCAGTAAATTTTAAGGTTTATTTTTTGTAAGACGATTCAATTGATTTTATTTGGACAAAATCTTCAAGAATTTTCCTTGGCTATGCTCAACGCCAGTTCGGCTAATTCCTCCCAAGCCTCTTTTTCCGCAAAATCCACTTCATACCAACCGGATAAAGGACCTTTATTTTTAAAAGGATTAAATTCCCTAAGTTCAACATTGATTTGATCGACCTTAAAGTGCTTCCCCAATTTAAATACCATTTTATGCTTTCTGGAAAAAAAAGCAAAAACCTTATTGTTATAGTGGATTGCGGGGGAACTCATCATTTTTCCTTCGGTCACATGTAGATGTTTAGAACATAGGTGATTCCTGATTTCTTTGAACTTATCAAACTCCATAATTCAAAGCTACAAAAGGAGCAAACCCAAAAAGAGGGCGGATAAGACACTTTTAAGGGTTGATTGCGCCAAGTTTTACAAGTACATTTACCATATTTAAAGGTATTGAAAATGAAACATGTAAGTATTTTGGTTCCCAGAGGAGATGCAATTCTGAGCAGCATAGTCGGTCCTCTTAAAGTATTAATGGCCGCAAATAGCTATTTAAAGCATACGGGGATGGTAGGCGAAGATTTTTTTGAAATTCATTTAGTAGGTTTGAAAAAGAACTGTTCGCTATACAATGGTTTGTTCAGTGTTCATTGTAGCGACACTATTCATGATATAGAAAAAACCGATCTGATCTTAATACCAGCGCTTAGACCAGACAAATTGGTAGAGGACTTAGAGCAAAACATGGATTTTGTACCTTGGATTCTTCGACAAAGAAACCAATATGGAGCGGAAGTCGGTAGCATGTGCATTGGGGCGTTTGTACTTGCCCAAACAGGGCTTGTGGACAGAAAGCAGTGCGCGACCCATTGGGCGGCAATGGATATGTTCAGAATGATGTTTCCCCAGGTCAATTTAGTCTCTAATAGAATAGTTACGGACCAAGATGGGGTCTATTCGAGCGGTGGAGCGTACTCTTTTTTAAATCTAATGCTTCATTTGGTGGAAAAGCATTGTGGTAGACCCACAGCTATTTATATCTCAAAGTTTTTTGAAATAGATATTGATCGTGAGAATCAGAATCAGTTTGCTATTTTTCAAGGACAAAAAGATCATGATGATGCTACTATAAAGGAAGTACAGAAATATATAGAGCACAATATCAAAGAAAGGATATCTGTGGAAAAATTGGCAAAAAAATATGCCATAAGTAGCAGAAACTTTGTGCGCAGGTTTAAAAAGGCTACCCAAAACACGCCCTCAGAGTACATTCAGAGAGTAAAGATAGAAGCTGCAAAGCGTAGTTTGGAATCTACAGAACAAAATGTAAATGAGGTAATGTACCAAGTTGGGTATATGGACCAAAAAGCCTTTAGAACGGTGTTCAAAAAATATGCTGGGATTTCTCCAGTGGCCTATAAGTCAAAATACAATCGGAGCAGGGTAAATTTTGAACGCCCTACTGCATGGTAGAACCACTTTTGTGTTAATGATTTTGAAGCTTGGAAAAATTATTGCATTTTACCGATGAACTGTATAATATTCTGACTGTTTTTAAGTTAAGAATAAACATGATTACCTAGAACTTTGAAGCTTCAATACACTCTTATTACAGTATTTGTTTTTTTAGGCCTGGCATTTAATTCATGCTCCACCAAAAAGGACAAGTTCATCAATCGCAATTGGCATGCGTTAAATACCAAATACAACACCTTGTATAATGGCAATATAGCTTTTGAAGCAGGTCGTGAGGAGTTGAACACAAGTTACAGGGATGACTATTGGGAAGTGCTGCCCGTAGAACGTTTGGAAGTAACGGAACAGATAAAGCTGGACTCTGAGGATAATAACCCGAACTTTATAATAGCGGAGGAAAAAGCCACAAAGGCTATCCAGAAGCACAGTATGGATATTGAGGATGAGGAACGAAATCCCCAAACCGACGAGGCCTTTCTTTTATTAGGAAAAGCACGATATTTTGATCAACGGTACATTCCCGCCCTGGAATCTTTCAATTACATTCTTAGAAAATATACCGAGAGCAACAAACTGAACGAAGCTACCATTTGGAGGGAAAAAACCAATATGCGTTTGGACAATCCAGAATTGGCAATTAAAAACCTAAAAAGGCTTTTTAAGTTTGAAACGCTTAAAGACCAAGAATATGCAGATGCCAATGCTGTTCTGGCCCAAAGCTTTATTAATTTGAAAGTTTTGGATACCGCGATCCAAAAACTGAAAATAGCGCAGGCCTACACCAAGAAAAATCCAGAAAGGGGGCGTTATCTATTTATTATAGGACAATTGTACAACCAATTGGGCTTCAAGGACAGTGCAAATTACGCTTTTGACAAAGTAATTGCACTAAATAGAAAATCGCCAAGGGTCTATATGATAAATTCGCATTTAAAGAAAATCCAAAACACCGAAATTACCGATTCCAACAAAGAAGAATTACTGGAGTATCTAACAGACTTGGAAGAGAATAGGGAAAACAGACCTTTTTTAGATAAGATATACAGGGAAATTGCGCAATACCATTTGGCCAATGGAGCAGATAGTTTGGCAATAGTTTACTATAATAAATCACTTAGAGCAAACCTGGGCGAGCGTAAATTAAGCGCACTCAATTACCAAAGTTTAGCTGACTACAATTTTGACCAAGATCAATATAAAGTCTCGGGAGCCTACTATGATAGCACATTGACCAACCTCAAAGAGAATACTTTAAAATACCGGAGAATTAAAAAAAAGTTGGACAATCTTGAAGACGTAATCAAATATGAGGACATTGTTCAATATACAGATAGCGTAATAACTATTTATGAAATGCCCGAAGCAGAAAGAACCTCTTATTTTGAAGAATATATAGCTGAATTAAAAAGACAGGAAGAAGCTGCAGCGGAAAAAGAATTAAAAAGGACTACGGCAGGCTTTGCAGCTTTTGCGGAATCTAAAGGGGGCAAAGAGAACAAAGGCAAATTCTATTTTTACAATGTAACGAGTCTTGGCTATGGCAAGAACGATTTCAAGACCAGATGGGGAAATCGTGAACTTGAAGATGATTGGCGATGGAGTAACAAAAATAGGGCACTGCCTTCTGAGGCGACGGCACAAGAAATTTTGGCCAATGGTCAAGCCGCGCAAGAAATAACGGAAGAACAAAAATACTCGCTGGACTTTTATTTGGAACAAGTTCCCAAAGATGTTGCAATTATCGATAGCCTAAGTGCAGAAAGGAACTTTGCCAACTATCAATTGGGCCTGATCTATAAGGAGAAATTTAAGGATAACATGTTGGCGGCTGAAAAGCTTGAAAAAGTGCTCGCCTCAAATCCCGAGGAACGATTGATTTTACCTTCAAAATATAATTTGTTCAAAATTTACGAAGAGACGGGCAGTCCTCTGGCACTAAATGCTAAACAAGACATCATAATAAACCACCCGAATACGCGCTATGCCGAAATTCTTTTAAATCCCCAAGCTGTTCTTGAAGGAAACACGGATAGCCCAGATGCTAGGTATGCCGCTTTGTACAAACAGTACCAACAACAGGAATATTTAGAAGTAATAACGAAATCCCAACTTTACATCAATAGATTTACGGGAGACCCTATAGTGCCTAAATTTGAAATGTTAAAAGCGAACGCAATCGGTCGGCTAGAAGGCTTTGAATCTTTTAAAGAAGCTTTAAACTATGTAGCATTGACGTATCCCAACAATCTGGAAGGGAAAAAAGCTGAACAGATCATTGCAAGTCAGCTGCCAAAATTGCAAGCAAAAGATTTTTCACTGGAAACCGGAAGTACAGGAGCGGGAAATTGGAAAGTGGTTTTCCCTTTCAAGATTCAAGACAATGAAAAAGCCCTTGAACTTAAAGAACGATTGGAAGAATCAATTAAGGACTTAAATTATAAAAACATTGTTTCCAAGGACATTTATAGTCTCGAAGACCAGTTTGTGGTAGTACATGGTTTTAAATCGAAAGATTTTGCATTGGGTTATACCGAACTTTTAAAAAAGAATAAGGACTACCGCATTAAAGATGAGAATTTTGTAGTTTTATCCGATAATTACAAGATTATCCAAGTACATAAAAATCTAGAATCATACAAAGAACATATATTAACCCCAAAACCCTAGAAAACAATGTTTTCAGACAACAAAAAACCTCGCCCTATGACAGAATTTGGAGGACAACCCAACAGAATTGAGAAGAACACTAAAATTAAAGGTGACATTACTTCCGAAGCTGATTTTAGAATCGACGGAAAATTGGAAGGCAACGTAAAGACATCAGGAAAAGTAGTCATTGGAAAAGATGGTTACATCAACGGTAAAGTGGAATGTGTAAATGCTGATATTGAAGGAAAATTTAATGGAGAGCTTATCGTTAAGGATTTACTTTCCCTTAAAGCTTCGGCATTTATAGAAGGAAACGTAACAGTTGCTAAATTGGCCGTTGAGCCAGGAGCTACGTTCAATGCTTCTTGCACAATGGGCAAAGGAGCTGTCGCTACAACACCTACGCCAAACAGATTGCAGCAGTCCACCAAGACAAATGAACCAGCAAAAATCTCCTAAGAAGAACAACCTTAAGAATGCGGTGATGCTTTCAGGTATCGCTTTTGAGATGGGGGCTATCATATTTTTGGCCGTAAAGGGTGGAAATTGGTTGGACACCCATTATGAAAACGAAAAGAATATTTTTACGGTAATTGCCACTTTATTGGGAGTGGCAATTTCTATTTGGGTAGTTTTGCAGCAATTGAAACGTATTAAATATTGATGCCAAAACTCAATCTGCCTATTCAGTTTTTTTTGCTTCTTGTCTTCCTGCTATTTCTTTCTTTTGGAATCCACATCTTTGTTCTTTCCACTAAAAGTTTACCCGTGTTGGAGAATCTAATTGTACGTTCCTATTTGGTGAATGGAATTTTGGCGGCTTTTATCTTCAGCGCGCTCTACCAGTTTCGGGAAAGATTAAAAAATCAGATAGGATTTTTATTCATGGGAGGCAGTTTCTTAAAGTTTATCTTTTTCTTTCTGTTATTTTACCCCTCGTACAAGAGCGATGGAGATATGTCGGGTCTAGAATTTGCCTCATTTTTTGTTCCCTATGCTGTCGGGCTGTTTTTAGAGACTTTCTACACCTCCAAAATGCTCAAAAATCTAGAAGAATCGTCGGAATAATCAATGGCCCAAAACGCTCAAAAATAAAAGTTTGAAAGCTTTTTTCTTTTTGTAAGAAAGACTTACATTTGCACCGATTTTGAGAGACTGATATTTTGAGCGAAATGCGAAAAACTTTTTTTACGAAATTTCTTCTGGTTCCAACACTTCTTTTAGGTCAACTCTCCTTTGCAAGTGAAAAGGATACAGAAGCTGAAGAAAATGGTAAGAGCCTTAAATCCGAAATAAAGGAATATATATCCCATCACCTTCAAGATGCACATGATTTTTCTTTGTTTTCCTATACAAAGGAAAACGGAGAACATAAATATGTTGGTTTTCCATTGCCTGTCATTCTATGGGATGAGGGGCTAAAGGTTTTTTCATCATCAAAATTCCACCATGGCGAAACTTTGGCAGAAGTAGACGGAAACTTCTATAAATTATACCATAGCAAAATTTATAGAACAGATGCCGAAGGTACCATCAATTATGATAGGGATCATCACCCAACCAACGTGAAACCTTTAGATTTTTCCATTACCAAAAATGTGGTCATGATCATTATCACTGGTGCATTGATGCTGTGGCTCTTCACAAGTTTAGCAAGGTCCTATGCAAAAAATAATGGTGTGCCAACTGGTGCGGGACGTTTTTTTGAACCTATCGTACTATATATTAGAGATGACATTGCAAGACCTAATATTGGCGAAAAGCGTTATAAAAAATACATGCCGTTCTTGCTGACCATATTTTTCTTTATTTGGTTCTTGAACATGTTTGGAATGACTCCCCTAGGAGTTAATGTAACAGGCAATATAGCAATCACTTTTGCTTTGGCACTGATGGTCTTTTTAATCACCAATTTTACGGGAACAAAAGACTACTGGATGCACCAGTTTAATCCACTCGGTGATTCCATGCCATGGTACGCAAAGATTCCATTGTATATTATTTTGGTGCCTATTGAAATATTGGGACTGTTCATTAAGCCATTTTCGCTATTGATTCGTTTGTATGCAAACATGCAGGCAGGCCATATTGTTTTGATGAGCTTGATCGGGTTGATGTTCATCTTTAAAAGTTGGATAGGAAGCCCGTTGTCATTCGGATTGGCTTTCGCCATTTCATTGATAGAAATTTTGGTAGCATTGCTGCAAGCTTATATTTTCACCATGTTGAGTGCACTGTATTTTGGATTTGCATCCGAGGAGCATGATCATGGTCATGATGATGAGCCAGAGTTGGCACATCTGTAAACAGATATCCTTGGCGGTGGTTGAGCTAAGTCGAAACCATAGGTAAGGACGTCTCGGTTACTTAGCGTAGCCGAAGTAAATATTGAATTTTTAATTTTTAAACTAGATAGATATGGAAATTCCAGTAATGGTAGGTGCAGGTTTAGTAGTTATTGGTGTTGGTATGGGTATTGGTAGAATCGGTGGTTCTGCAATGGATGCCATAGCACGTCAGCCTGAAGCTTACGGAAAAATCCAAACAGCGATGTTGATTGCAGCAGCGTTGATTGAAGGAATTGGTTTTGCTGCACTTTTTGCAGTGTAACCAAAGACTCTAAAACAAGAGCTGTAACGGTTGGTTGCAGCTTTTGTTTGGTTTAACAGTTAAAAGGAATAAAGCATAGAATATGGAAAAGTTATTGGAAGAGTTTTCGTTGGGACTGTTTTTTTGGCAAACCCTATTGTTTGGGTTGCTGCTGTTCCTACTTTGGAAGTTCGCTTGGAAACCTATATTAAAAGCGGTAAATGACCGTGAGGATGGTATAAAGGACGCTTTGGCCGCTGCAGAGGATGCAAAAAAAGAAATGCAGAACGTTACTGCCGATAGCGAAAAATTGCTAAAGGAAGCTAGGGCGGAAAGAGAAGCAATGCTTAAAGAAGCTCGTGAGATAAAGGATAAAATAGTATCCGATGCTAAAGAACAAGCTCAAGTAGAAGGAAACAAATTGGTAAAACAGGCCCAGGCAACCATTGAAAGTGAAAAGAAAGCCGCCATTGCGGATATCAAAGCGCAAGTAGCTGATCTCTCCATAGAGATTGCCGAAAAAGTCATAAAAGAAGAACTGTCCGACAACAAGAAACATCAGAAGCTGGTAGATGAAATGTTGGATGATATCAAACTCAACTAGAAGGGGATGAAAGAGAGTAGAGCGGCCATACGCTATGCAAAGGCAACTTTGGATTTCGCAATCGAAAAGAAAGCAGCAGAGGCTGTTGAAAAGGATATGCGAGAAATAGCAGCTGTAATCACGGAGAATTTGGAGCTTCAAAATCTTTTGGAGAGCCCAGTGATTAAAGGTGAGGTGAAAAAGGACTCATTGTACGAAATCTTTGATAAATCCCAAGAGATTACCAAGGGTCTTATAACTACCTTGGTGGACAATAAAAGAATAGCATTGTTACACGATGTAGCTTTCAAGTACGTGATTCTTCATGAAAAATTAAAAGGGGAAGATGTAGCCTTCGTTACCACTGCCGCTCCATTGACCAAAGATTTGGAGAAAAAGATTCTGGTGGAGGTGACCAAAATGACAGGAAACAAGATTACTTTGGAAAATAATATCGATGAAAGTATCATCGGAGGATTTGTTTTGCGTGTTGGTGATTTACAATATGATGCCAGTATTGCAAACAAACTGAACGGATTAAAAAAAGAATTTGCAAATAGTCTATAAATAAAGCGAACCTAAATGTCCAACATCTAGGTTCTTATATCTTTTATCTAAATAAAATGGCAGGAGTAAAAGCCGCTGAGGTATCAGCAATTTTAAAGAAACAGTTATCAGGATTTGAAGCTACCGCTTCTTTGGACGAAGTAGGTACAGTATTGCAAGTAGGTGATGGTATTGCACGCGTATACGGCTTATCCAATGTACAGTATGGAGAATTGGTTGAGTTTGATGGCGGACTAAAAGGTATCGTTTTGAACTTGGAAGAAGATAATGTTGGTGTCGTACTATTGAGCCCTTCACGTGATGTAAAAGAAGGTTCAGTAGTAAAACGTACTCAAACAATTGCTTCTATTAATGTTGGTGAAGGTATTGTTGGTCGCGTGGTAAATACTTTAGGTGTTCCCATTGATGGTAAAGGTCCTATTTCAGGTGAAACTTTTGAAATGCCATTGGAGCGTAAAGCACCTGGAGTTATCTTCCGTGAGCCGGTAACCGAGCCATTACAAACCGGTATTAAGGCAATTGATGCCATGATTCCTGTAGGTAGAGGCCAACGTGAGTTGGTTATTGGTGACCGTCAAACAGGGAAGACTACGGTTTGTATTGACACCATATTGAATCAAAAAGAATTTTACGATGCAGGGGAGCCTGTATATTGTATCTATGTTGCTATTGGACAAAAGGCGTCTACAGTTGCAGCTATTGCTCAGGTCTTAGAAGACAAAGGAGCTTTAGCATATACAACCATAGTTGCGGCAAACGCATCCGATCCTGCTCCAATGCAGGTTTATGCTCCATTTGCAGGTGCAGCGATTGGGGAATACTTTAGAGATACAGGTAGACCAGCTTTGATTATCTATGATGATCTTTCAAAACAAGCAGTTGCCTATCGTGAAGTATCTTTGTTATTGAGAAGACCTCCAGGACGCGAGGCATATCCTGGTGATGTGTTCTACCTTCACTCAAGATTATTGGAACGTTCCGCAAAAGTGATCAATGATGATACTATTGCAAAAGACATGAATGACCTTCCAGATGTATTGAAGCCAATGGTAAAAGGTGGTGGTTCTTTGACTGCATTGCCAATTATTGAAACACAAGCAGGTGACGTATCAGCATACATCCCTACCAATGTAATTTCTATTACTGATGGCCAGATTTTCTTGGAACAAGATTTATTTAACCAAGGGGTAAGACCGGCAATTAACGTGGGTATCTCAGTATCTCGTGTTGGGGGTAATGCCCAGATCAAGGCAATGAAAAAAGTTGCAGGTACCTTAAAGCTTGACCAAGCCCAGTTCCGTGAACTTGAAGCTTTTGCCAAGTTTGGTTCTGATTTGGACGCAGCTACTTTGAACGTAATCGAGAAAGGGCGTAGGAATGTTGAGATTTTAAAGCAAGCTCAAAATGACCCATATACTGTTGAAGATCAGATTGCCATTATCTTTGCAGGGTCTAAAAATTTGTTGAGGGAAGTTCCTGTAGATAAAGTAAAAGAATTTGAACGTGATTTCTTGGAATTCTTGAATGCAAAACACAGAAATATATTGGATACCCTAAAAGCAGGAAAACTGACGGACGAGGTGACAGATACATTGACTGCTGTTTGTAAGGATTTATCAGGAAAATATAGAGGTTAGTATTGAGTATTGAGTAAACAGTATATGGTATGAAGTAGAATTGATGAAAATCTAACTACTAATTACTAACTGCTAAATACTATAAGTAAATGGCCAATTTAAAGGAAATAAGAAATAGGATAGTTACGGTATCATCAACCATGCAGATTACCAGTGCCATGAAGATGGTTTCTGCTGCTAAGTTGAAAAAGGCACAAGATGCTATTACCGCAATGCGTCCCTATGCAAATAAGCTTACCGAGTTGTTGCAGAATCTTAGTGCAAGTATGGATGGTGATGCTGGAAGTAAGTTTACGGATAACCGAGCAGTTCATAAAGTGTTGATTGTTGCAATCACATCCAATAGGGGTTTGTGCGGGGCTTTTAATACCAATATTATCAAACAATCCACATTTTTGTACAAACATACTTATGCAGGAAAACAGGTTGATTTTTTGGCTATTGGAAAAAAAGGGAATGACTTACTGGGAAAGAGAGGTACTGTTATTGCAAATCATAGCCAAGTATATGATGATTTAAGTTTTGACAATGTAGCCGAAATTGCCCAAAATCTAATGGAGCATTTTACTGAAGGAAACTATGATAAAATTGAATTGGTGTACAACAAGTTCAAAAATGCGGCAACACAAATTGTGATGACGGAACAGTTTTTGCCCTTGGCTCCCATTGAGGGAAATACTTCCTCTTCTGCTGATTACATATTTGAACCTTCCAAGCCTGAAATTGTGGAACAATTGATTCCAAAATCCTTGAAAACACAATTATACAAAGCGGTACGGGATTCTTTTGCCAGTGAACATGGCGCTCGTATGACGGCAATGCACAAAGCAACGGACAATGCTACCGAACTCAGAGATCAGTTAAAGTTGACCTACAATAAGGCAAGACAAGCCGCCATTACCAACGAGATTCTTGAGATTGTTGGTGGCGCTGAAGCATTGAATGATTAAAAAGGACAAACACAAATAATAAAAAAGCCACTTCTTTAAAAGTGGCTTTTTCTACTTAAGTTCGGTTCGAGCACAGTTAAGAAAAATATTACCCCTTTTTGTTTAAAGGCGAATCAATACTATTGGCATGATGAATATCAATGTACTTTTGGTTGAGCTCATCGGAATCCTTGTACTGTAAACGCAGCTCTTCTAATTTTTTCTTCAATTCCACAACGATATCGGCATACGCTGGATCATTGTAAACATTCTTCAATTCCTGCGGGTCTTTTTTGCGGTCGTAAAGTTCCCATTCATCCACATCATAATAAAAATGGGCGAGTTTATAATCTATGGTTACAATCCCATAATGTCTTTTTACTTGATGTACGGCAGGGTATTCATAATAATGGTAGTAAACAGCATCTCTGGTCCAATTACCTTCGTTGGATGTTAAAAGTGGCATTAAGCTCTCACCTTGCATGTCGGATGGTGCTTCAATTTGGGCAGCTTCCAAAAAGGTTTGTGCAAAATCTAGGTTTTGTACCATCTCTTCACTGGTTATCCCCGGTTTGATTTGATTTGGCCATCGAATGAGCAATGGAGTTCTAAAAGACTCATCATATATAAAGCGTTTATCGAACCAACCATGTTCCCCCAAATAGAAGCCTTGGTCCGAAGTATACACTACCATGGTATTATCGGACAACTTGCTTTCATCCAAATATTCAAGCAATCGCCCTACATTATCATCCACAGAAGAAACACAGGCCAAATAATCTTGCATGTATCGCTGATATTTCCATTTCATTTTTTCCTCATCGGTCATTGAAGGCCAGTTTTCTTCAAAATCTTTATTAATCTCATCCAAGATAGGTTCGTAAAGCGCTCTTTGCTCTTCGTTGATACGGTCAGTGTAGGGTGTCTGAAAACCGCCTTCATATTCAGGAACGTTCGGGCTCAGGTTTTTCATACGCTTGGTAACCTCGGGTCTGATCTTGCTGTCATGATTGTACATCATATCGTACAGTAAATTCATCTCTGCAGTTTTGGCAGCTGTGCCCCTGTTCTTATAATCATCAAACAAGGATTCCGGTTCTGGAAATTTCTTGCCTAAAAATTTCTTGAACTTGTCAGGTCTTGGCCACCAAGGCCTATGTGGAGCTTTATGAAGATACATTAACATAAATGGCTTTAATGTATCCCTTTTTTTGTCCAACCAATTTAGGGTCAAGTCCGTGATAATGTCAGTAACATAACCTTCAATTCGGGTGGTATCGCCAGTTTTGGTAATAAAATCTGGATTAATGTACGAGCCCTGACCGGGCAAAATCATAAACTCATCAACACCTTTAGGGTTATTGCCAAAATGAAGTTTGCCAAACATGGCAGTTTCGTAACCCGCCTGTTGAAAAATTTGTGGAAAGGTAACCTGTGTAGTATCAAAAGGCATTTGATTGTCTACCTTACCGTTGATATGGGTATGCTTTCCAGTTAAAATCGTGGCCCGCGAAGGCGCACAAATAGAATTGGTAACACTGGCATTGGTAAAAACAATACCTTCCTTACCAATGCGGTCTATATTGGGAGTTGTAATTAATCGGTCGCTATATGCACTAATGGCTTGATAGGCATGATCATCTGACATGATGAAAATGATATTGGGTTTTTCGTAAACTGTATTTTCAACTTCTTTTTTCTTTTCAGCACAAGAAATAAAAGAGAACACAAGAACGCCAATATAGAATTGTTTTACTGAGATTTTCATAAGTTGATGCGTTTATCCGAAAGATATAAACTATTTGTCTTTTACGCTACTGATGGCCAAAGTATTGAAGCAAGATGATTTTGACTAGAACTATACTAGATTCTTTTCAGACTTTCCACTAAGCCATTACTCTTATGAAAATCATGATTTGCAATATAGGATTTTGTTTAGGGTAATAACTTAGGTGTTTTATGTAACTTGCGCCTACCTTTATCAAGGTTTTTCTAAAGAATGGATTCCTATTGAACCCACTAAAAAAACTTTTTAAGCAGACTTTTATTTATGGCCTTGCAACAGTGTTGCCTAGGGTCATTTCTTTTTTTCTGCTCCCATTGTACACTTCTGTTTTTGAAAATGCCTCTGGTTACGGCCAGTATGTGAATATATATGCATGGATCGCCATTTTCAATGTTTTTTTGGCCTATGGTATGGAGACGGCATTTTTCCGATTCTATCATAAGCAAGAAAATAAAAGTATTGTTATTTCTACTTCATTAATATCATTATTGGTCTCATCCATTTTATTTTTGATTGTTGCACTTGTTGTAAAAGAAAATCTGTCGAGCCTTACGAACATAGACCCTAATTACATAAAGTTCACTGCTTATATATTGGTTTTGGATGCATTGGTCATTATACCTTTTGCCTTACTAAGGGCAAACGAAAAGCCAATGAGATATGCTGTTCTAAAGAGCATCAATGTTATTATAAACCTTGCATTTAATATTTTTTTCCTGCTCATTTTGCCAAAATTGGCGCAGGAAAACACAGATGACTTTTTTAATAATATCTATAAAGCCAATTGGGAGATTCAATATATTTTTATATCCAATATTATAGCGAGTGGAATAACACTACTGATATTATTGCCTACTTATTTTAAAATCTCCTATAAATTCGATTCAATTCTTTGGAAAAAGATGTTGGGATACTCTGGGCCAATAATGGTTGCCGGTTTTGCATTTACCATAAATGAAGTAGTGGATAAGATTTTATTGACCGAATTATTGCCGGCAAATGTTGCAGAGGCAGAAGTTGGAAAATACGGGGCTTGTTATAAATTGGCTTTATTTATGACGCTTTTTGGAACTGCGTTCAGAATGGGTGTAGAGCCATTTTTCTTTAGTCATGCCAAAACGGAAAAACCTCAAAAAACATATGCGCAGATAACCAGTTATTTTGTAATTCTTGGAAGTGTAATTTTATTGGGAGTTGTAGTTTTTATAGATGTATTGGGAAGGCTTCTGATTCGCAATACAACCTACTGGGAAGCACTCGATGTTGTGCCCATAATATTGCTGGGAAGTTTTTGCTTGGGAATATATCATAACTTGTCCGTTTGGTACAAGGTAACTGACCAAACTAGGTTTGGGGCATACATATCTTCTGTAGGAGCACTTATTACACTTGCCATCAATATTGCTTTTATTCCTAGAATTGGATATATGGCTTCCGCTTTAGCTACTTTGGCCGCTTATGCCAGTATGATGCTGTTGTCCTATTTCTTTGGCAGGAAATATTATCCAGTTCCTTATAACATGCGGAAAATAACATTTTATCTTTCCGTTTCAATTGTTTTTTCAATACTGTCCTTTTATGTTTTTAACCGAAATTTAATAGCAGGAGGCTTACTACTTTTAGTATTTTTGATTGCAGTTTACAAACTTGAAGGAGATAAATTAAAGACCATATTTTTAAAGCGTGAAAATTAAGATTGTCAATACATCGTCACATCAATTACCAAATTATGAAACATCTGCATCTGCAGGAATGGACTTAAGGGCAAATATTGATGAACCCGTAATCTTGAAACCGTTGGAAAGAAGAATTGTTCCAACAGGTATTTTTATTGAGCTCCCAATGGGTTTTGAGGCACAGGTCAGACCACGTAGCGGATTGGCTGCAAAAAAAGGGATTTCAGTCTTAAACGCCCCTGGAACTATAGACGCAGATTATCGTGGGGAAGTTGGTGTTATTTTGGTTAACCTTTCCAATCAAGATTTTGTCATTGAAAATGGAGAGCGTATTGCCCAAATGATCATTGCAAAACATGAACGCGCGGAATGGACTGAAGTAGATTCTCTTTCTGATACGGAACGTGGTTCAGGAGGATTTGGTAGCACGGGAGTAAAATAGCCTCTTGCACCGGAAGACTCTTTTTAATGACAATAAAACTAATTATATAGAAGTTTAATTTAAAGAAACTTCGCTTACTAGCAATTATATGAAAATCATTGTACCCATGGCCGGTCGCGGCTCAAGATTACGTCCACATACATTAACAGTGCCCAAACCACTGATTCCCGTTGCAGGAAAACCGATTGTACACAGATTGGTAACCGATATTGCCAAAGTTTTGGGCGAACAGATTGAAGAAGTTGCTTTCATATTGGGCGACCCGGCTTTTTTTGGAGACGATGTGGTCGAGAGTTTAATGCAATTGCCAAAGGAACTAGGTGCCAAAGGTTCTATTTATAGACAAGATGAACCTTTGGGTACAGGGCATGCTATCATGAGTGCCAAGGAATCCCTAAGCGGTCCTGCGGTTATTGCATATGCTGATACGTTGATACGTGCCGATTTTGATCTGGATAAATCTGCGGATAGTGTTATTTGGGTAAAACAGGTGGACAAACCCGAGGCTTTTGGTGTTGTAAAACTGAGCGATCAAAACGAGATTGTGGAGTTGGTGGAAAAGCCACAGGAATTTGTTTCGGACCTGGCAGTGATAGGAATTTATTACTTCAAGGATGTGGGTGTGCTCAAAAACGAGCTTCAATACGTTTTGGATAACAATATCATCAATGGTGGGGAGTATCAGATAAATGATGGGATCAAACGAATGATGGAAAAGGGAATGAAGTTTGTTCCGGGAAAAGTAGACGAATGGATGGATTGTGGAAACAAGGATGTTACTGTGGAAACCAATCAGCGGATGCTCGGCTTTTTGGAAAAAGATGGGGAAGGATTGGTGTCCGATTCTCTTTACCTACAAAATGCAAACATTATTGAGCCATGCTACATTGGGGAAAATGTAGTGCTCAAAAATACTACAGTAGGACCTTATGTTTCCATAGGCAATCATACGACCATCGAAAACTCTACCGTTAAAAATAGTTTAATCCAGGCCCATAGCACAATCAAAAATGCTAACTTGGATAATGCGATGATAGGAAACCATGTCGTTTTTGATGGTAATTTTGAAACGATAAGCATAGGGGATTACTCGGTTATGGAATAAGCATAATTTTTTGAAATATCCGTTTATGTTTACACAGGTTACCCGGAATTTATTTCAGCGTCTCATGGTATTTTTTTTGATTGACCAAATTTTAAGATTTTAAAACAGGTCCGGAATGATGCTAATAAAAGGTATTTGCCTTATTGAAACTTTATGAAAAAAAGATTTTCTCTTTGGATGTTTTCTTCATTATCATTTCTGATGATACAGAAAACCTATGCCCAAGAAGAAGAGAAGATTGATGTTGAACAAAGCGCAGAAGTATTCCTAGAAGAATATACCGATGAGTTTCAAGAAAATTTTTTTGAGGCACTAAAACAAAAAGGTATTCAGAATTATGATAGGGCCATCAGCTTATTTCTGGAATGCAAACATTTGGAACCAACAAATAGCGTAGTAGATTATGAATTAGCGAAAGTAAATTTTTTGGACAAACAATATATTCGTGCACAACAATACGCCGTTGAAGCCTTAAATGCCCAACCAACAGATTATTGGCACTTGGAACTTCTTCTGAATATTTTGGAAAAACAAGGAAGTAATGTCAATACCATAAAACAGAACATTCCTTTCTTAAATAATAAGTTACAGGAAAATTTGGCCATTATTTATTTTAAAAGAAAAAAATATAAGGATGCTTTAAAAGTTTTAGAAGATTTTGAAAACTCGCAGTTTGCAACAGACTTGGCACAGAAAATAAGTGACTCGATTCAAAAAAGAACTAAAACCCAAACAACAGTTCTTTCTCATGAAGTAAAACCTTCAAAAAAAGAAGACGACCCTCTTTTGCACTATAAATTGAAGATTGAAGCGTTGTTGGAAAAAAGAGATTACAAGCAGATGGAACAGGTCTCAAAAGAAGCTCTGGATTCATACCCCTTGCAACCTTATTTTTATTTCGCATATGGAAAAGCACTCAATGGCGTTTCTAAATCCTTAAAAGCCACAGAAGTTTTAGAAAGCGCATTGGATTATATATTAGACGATACTGACCTTACCAATAAAATATATATAGAGCTGTCCAAAGCATATACGGCAATCGGCAATACTTCAAAAGCCAATGAGTATTCCAATAAAATAAAATCGGGACTATAATGAAATTGATTTTAAACCATTTAAAAATACGATCGGTTGTATTATTTTTTCTGATATTATTTTTTGGTGCCTGTAAGTCAACAAAAACGATAACGGGCGGTAATGTAGATGACGGAATATCCACAAAGCGCATCATAACAAATCACTACGCAAACCAGTCCAATTTTATAACACTCAGCGGACGTATTAAGATTGATTATTCAAATGGAGATTCAAGCCAAGGGGTGAACGTAAGCTTAAGAATAGAAAAAGACAAAGTAATTTGGATAAGTGCCCCTTTGGGGGTTGTTAAAGCACATATCACCCCAGAACGGGTCTCTTTTTATAATAAGTTACAAGGGGAATATTTTGATGGTGACTTTAGTTATCTCAGCGACCTATTGGGCACGGAACTGGATTTTGATAAGGTACAGAACCTGCTATTGGGCAATGCAATTCTTGATTTGAGAAAAGGAAAATATACTTCAGTCATAGATCAAGACAGTTATCAATTAAAGCCGAAGCGAAACTTTAATGACTTATATAAAGTGCTCTTTAAGATAGAACCTAAAAACTTTAAGGTAAAAGCACAGGAAGTTTTTCAATTGGAGGAGGAAAGACACTTATCTGCAAAATATACCTATCAAGATATTTTTGGAAAAGTTCTACCGAATGAAATCCAAATTATGGCTCAAAAAGGAGCCGATAAAACAAACATTGATTTGAGCTTTAAAAACATTGAACTGAACAAAACATTAAATTTTCCATATAAAATTCCAAAAGGGCTGGATAAAATAGTATTAAAGAAATATGGGAAGTAAATTATCATATCATATTTATTTTCTGTTGGTTGCATTATTTTTTTCAACAGGATTACTTTCTCAAACAAGTGAACAAAAAGCCTTGGAGGCCAAACGGGAAAGATTGCAAAAAGAAATAAAGGAAATCAATAGATTGCTCTTTGCCGAGAAAAAAGAGAAAGGGACTGTATTGGACCAAATGGAAGCTTTGGATAAGCGAATCAATGTGAGACAAGAACTTATTCGCGTAACCAATCAACAATCCAATTTACTCAATAGGCAGATAAACGTAAACATTAGAAATATCAGTAAACTTAGGGAGGATTTAAAAATTTTAAAGACCGATTATGCCAATTTGATACAAAAGTCATATCAGAACAAGGCACAGAGCAACAGGTTGATGTTTTTATTGTCCTCTGAAAATTTTTACCAAGCTTTTAAACGACTTCAATATATGGAGCAATACGCAAAGCATAGAAAAAAACAGGGAGAAGGTATTATAAAAAAAACGGATGAACTGGCAGTCTTGAACAGGGATTTGGTCGAACAACGAAAAACCAAAGAACAACTTTTGGCCGAAAACAAAAAAGTCAAGAATGAACTTTTCAATGAAATAGAATCCCAGAAAAACTTGTTGCGGAGCATACAACAAAACGAAACAAAATATACGGCAGCAATAGCAAAAAAGCAGAAAGAAGCACGAAAGATAGATAGAGAAATAGAAAGGCTCATCAAAAGTGCTATCGTAAATACAAATAAAAAAGCAGGAAAGTCAAGTAGTACAAAGTTTGTACTAACGCCAGAGGCAAAATTGGTGGCAAGTAACTTTTCATCAAACAAAGGAAAGCTAATATGGCCAGTAGAAAAAGGTATTAAAAGTCAAGGTTATGGAGTATACAATGATAAACTTTATCCTGGAATAAAACATAGAAACAATGGTGTTACCATAGCGACCGACAAAGGCAGCAAGGCACGGGCTATTTTTGAAGGCGAGGTAATAGCCATTCTATCTGTTCCGGGTGGCAGCAGAGGCGTGCAGATCAAACACGGAAATTACATTAGTACATATTATAATTTATCTACAGTATACGTTAAGAAAGGTGATAAAGTCACAGTGAAAGAAACATTGGGAGATATTTATACCAATCGTTTTGACGGTACTACAAAGTTAAAATTTTATTTATATCAAGATTCTAATCGACTCAATCCAGAAGATTGGATATATCAATTGTGACATGGGAAAAATAACGGATTTGCAAGGCACTTTTGAACTTCATAATGGGGTGCAAATGCCATACTTCGGTTTAGGAGTTTATTTGTCAAAAGACGGGGATGAGGTAATTAGCGCTATACAGGAAGCCCTAAACCATGGCTATCGGCATATTGATACCGCAGCTATTTACAAGAATGAAAATGGCGTAGGTGAAGGAATCAAAGAGAGTAATGTTAATAGAAAAGATGTTTTCTTAGTTAGTAAAGTCTGGAACGATGAGCAGGGCTACGATTCAACACTCAAGGCTTTTGATAAAAGTTTGGAACGGTTGGGGACAGATTATTTAGACCTCTATCTGATACACTGGCCAAAAGGTCAATTGTCCAAAGAAACATGGAAAGCCATGGAACGTCTTTATAAGGAAAAGAAGGTCAGGGCTATTGGGGTCAGTAATTTTCTACAACATCATTTAGAGGACTTGATAGCAGAGTCAGAGATAGTGCCAATGGTAAATCAAATGGAGTTTCATCCCTATTTGGTACAGCAGAATCTAATTGATTTCTGTAACCAACATAAAATTCAATACGAAGCGTGGTCTCCTATAATGCAGGGAAAAATCTTTGAGATGAATGAATTTACTATTTTGGCTGAAAAGTATCATAAAACGGCAGCACAGGTTGTGCTTCGATGGGATTTACAGAAAGGTGTGGTAACCATTCCAAAATCATCCAAAAAAGAAAGAATTATCGCAAATGCCGACATTTTTAATTTTGAACTTTCAGAAGAAGATATGAGACTACTGGACAATCTTGACAAAGGGCATAGATTTGGTCCAGACCCAGATAATTTTGATTTTTAACAATTAGGTGAACAAAGCCTTAAGCTCCGTAGCTGCTGATGGATCCATCTTTCCTGCCAATACCAAGCTTAACTGTTTCCTTCTTAGTGCCGCGGCAAAACGTTCCTTTTCTAAGTCGGTTTCAGGTTTAAGTGGTGGAACCTCGGTAGGTATTCCCGTTTCATCTACCGCAACAAAGGTATAAATGGCCTCATTGGCCTTGGTACGTTCTCCAGTAAACCTATCTTCCATCCAAACATCGATAAATATTTCCATAGATGTTTTAAAAGCTCTAGATACGGAAGCCTCTACAGTAACCACACTGCCTAAAGGAACCGATCGGTTGAATGCCACGTGGTTTACGGAAGCCGTAACAGTGATTCTTCGGCTATGCCTTCTTGCTGAAATACTGGCTGCCCTATCCATTCTGGCCAATAGTTCCCCCCCAAAAAGATTGTTCAGCGGGTTGGTCTCACTGGGCAATACCATATCGGTCATTACGGTTCTTGATTCTTTGGGATTCTTTGCGCGCATGCTAATTATTTTTGCGCAAAGGTATTGAAGTGTAATTTGGTTTTAAAGAAACCAATGCTATTTTTCGGATAATAACCAAGCGTCCGAAGAAACGGTTCTTTTTATTTTTTTTAAAAAACTTAAGGCTTCTTTTGGGTTTTCAAAACTATCATATGCAACTTGGTGCAAGCCGAACTTGTTGGTTCCAAGATAAAAGGCATCGTACCCTTTTTCTTTTAGAACAGTTACCTGTTTTTCGGCATTTTTTTCGAATCTGAAAGCGCCGGCTATAACATGGTGTTTACCCAACTGCCTTTTATTGACTTCTATATTTATAGGAGGGAGCTCTAAAGGGGCGCTTTCAAAAAAAGTAGCTTCTTGGATAAGTCTTGACACTTGTTTTTGCGCATCTTGTTGGGCCGCTACTTGCTTTCGCTGAACGTCTCCATAAGTCCTATAAGAAGTTACACCCAATGAAACAGCCAATAAAAAAACTGCAGCATATTTTAATAAAGGTCTAAAATTGGATTGCTCTCTTTTTTCTGGGGTAATGATAAAAGGAATTTTTTCTTCCAGTTCTTCGATTTCTTCTTTTAAGACTTCTCTCTGTATAGGTGTAACCGAAAAAGTGGATAGTCCAAAAGAAGAAGAAAGATAATTGATGCTATCTTCAGGTTGAAATTGAATTTTTTGTTCATGGTTCAACAGAAGTTTACCAATACCAAAAAGTTCAATATACTCTCCTTGTTCTAATTTTTTCTTCCATGAATCTGCCTCATTCATAACTTCTTGCAACAACTCGTCGTAACCCAACTTTTTCTCTTTGGCAATATGGGATACCAAGAGGCCATCGTTGTCAGTTAATTGCGCATTGAAAGAAATTGTTTTGGCCGGGGGTGTAAAAGTATTGGTAATGGAATTGAGTTCAGCGGATTTTCCGTGTGCCAAAAAAGCCCCAAAGGTAGGGACAACAACACAGTTGTACTCATGTAAAAGCTCCCTTATAAAATAATCAATCCGCATAAGCACAAATATTGTAAAAAAACCGGGAGGACAAAATAGACCACATTACTTTTTATTAACATTTGAAATTCGGTATTTTGTGAACAACTTAACCTATTTATCAAATGACCGAGACTGAAATTCTTGCTGTACTTCGTCTTCAAGCTATTCCAAATATTGGCAATGTAAGCGCAAAAAAATTGATTGCCCATTGTGGAAGTCCATCTGCAATTTTCAAAGATAAAATGCGTAATCTTCTAAAGATTGAAGGAATAGGCCAACTTACCTTAAAAGGGCTTTTTGATTCAATTCATATTGAAGAAGCTGAAGCGGAGTACGATTATATTCGCAGAGAACATATTGATCTATGCTATTATATGGACCAAGAGTATCCCTACTATTTGCAACATTGTTTGGATGGCCCCATTTTACTTTTTAAAAGCGGGAATATTGATTTGCAGAACAAAAAAATAATCAGCGTAGTGGGCACTCGTAACATCACAAGTTATGGTACTGCTTTCTGTGAGGAATTTATAGAGGAAATTGCCCCTTTAGATCCTATTATCGTGAGTGGTTTTGCTTATGGCGTGGATATTACCATTCAAAATGCAGCTATGGACAAGGGGTTGCAGACCATTGGTTGTATGGCCCATGGATTGAACCAAACCTATCCTAAAAACCATAAAAAATTTGTTTCAAGGATTGAGAAAAATGGTGGCTTTATCACAGAATTTTGGAGCACCAGTAATCCGGATAGGGAGAATTTCTTGAAGCGTAACAGAATTATAGCGGGAATGAGTGAAGCTACCATAGTCGTTGAATCTGCAGAAAAGGGAGGCAGCTTGGTCACTGCCGATTTGGCCAATGGCTACAACCGTGAAGTATTTGCAGTACCAGGTAGGCGAACTGACAAATTCAGTAAAGGATGCAACGATTTAATTAAAAAACAAAAAGCACATATGTTGACCTCTGCTGCAGAATTGATTTACCTTTTGGGATGGGAATTGGATAAAAAAGAGCAAAAATCTACGATTCAAAAACAATTGTTTATAGAATTGGATGAAATGGAACAAACAATTTATTCATACTTACAGGAAAATGGAAAACAACTCATCGATAGCATTGCAATGGATTGTAGTTTACCTATCCACAAAGTATCTTCCACTCTTTTCAATATGGAAATGAAAGGGGTAATACGACCATTGCCTGGAAAGATGTTTGAGGTGGTTTAATAAATGTGATTATATTTAAAAACCAATATCTACCTTAAAGCTATGGGAAACGCTTACAGGCCTCCCATCAAAAGAAATACCTTCGGTTGTAATGGTATAGGCCCCTGGAATATCTCCTGTAAAAAAATCAAAAGTAGATTTCCCTTCATTATTTGTTTCGATATTTGGTTCCCAGTGTAACGTGGTTCTATAATCTTTTTGTTTATGTGCAGGTTTGGAAATACGATAGTTGGGGCTAAAAAATTCTCGGGCTTTATAAAACCCATTTATTTTCACACTTAAAACATCTGGTTGTTCGTTTTCTTCGTTTTCTAAATTAGTATTTAATCTGCCCCGGGTGTAAACGGCGATAACTCCATTACTCCCGCGAACACCATAAATTGCAGCACTGGGACCTTTTAAAACATCAATAAACTCAACCTCAGCAGGATTAAAGGTTTGGATAAGTGCAAGACTAACTTGAAAGCCATCCAAAAGATAAAGAGGGCCTTTTCTTTCAGAACCAGTATTACTTTCATCAGTTCCTTCATCCCCACCATTAGCATTCCCGCCACCAACGCTATATGCATTTCTTACTTGTATTTCTTGATTTGGAAAATAACCGATTACTCTTATTCCAGGAACATTTATTAGTAAATCAAAAATGTTCAATGCCCCTATCCCAAACATTGAATCTTTAAAAACGCGGTTGTCCGGACTTGCGTAAATTGTGAATTTCCTTATTTTTTCATCAATAATCTCTTTTCTGGTTTTTTTCTTGGCCTTTACCGTTACTTCCTTAAGCCGTGTTATTTTAGAGCTAAGTTCAAATTGGGGAGCACTTTGTCTATATTCATTCAACAACTGTACCTCCTCTTCTTTGGTAGATTGTTCATTCTTAGGTAAGAATTTTTCTTTTAATTGGATTTTTTGATACGTTCGGTCAAGCTGAATGGCAAGTTCATTATCTTTTGTTTTTCTAGAATGCTTTAATGGCTTTGCCTCAACAAATGCGTTTATAGTATCATAAAAAATGAAAGGTCCAAAACTAAATTGCCCTTGTAAATTGGTAGAATTTTCTCCTTGAAAAAAAGGATCCTCAAAAATACTGAGAGTAACCGACGATGCTTTAGAGTTGTATTTATTAGTAAAACTGGTGGTCTTGCCCGTTATCATTAGTCCTTTTTCGGGCTTGTAGGATAGTTCTTTGCTAACTTTATTTTTTAAAAGTTCTTTCCAAACAAATCTTCGCCAACCATTTGTTAACATTAATAGGTCCAAAAGGTGTTTTTTGGAGGTATTGATATCTTTGAGTAACTGATCTGTATCTAAAAAGGTATTTCCTATTTCTGAGTTTAATAACAACCAGCTCGTAATATTTGTATTTTGTCTCAAAGATTGATTTGTGTTCCTGCTAATACTTGAAGAAAGATTTCCATACAAAGGATTTCCTTCTTTATCTTTTAAATCTAACTCAACTTCAATTTTTTCCCGAAAAGCATATGTTTTGGAATTTGTTTTGACTGACAATACAGCATCATTTTTGGGATGGTTTATAAAGAGAAGTCTTTCGCAAACAGGTTCAGCTTCTGGCGTAAAGAGGGTGAAGTGGGCGACACCGTCCTCAATGTTTTCTGTAAGTATTTTAACAGAATAGGTCGCCTCGTTGGATTCCAGAATTCTTTTGAAAAAGGTTTGACCTCTTAAGTGACCTATCAATAAGGCCCCCTTAAGTCCTATTTTATGATTTGTGCTGATTTTTAACAACAAATGCTCACCATTGTTTTTAGCATTTAGGACATAACCCTCTTTTAGTGGTATTGGAATCGAAAATTCATGTTCTTTGCCATCTACAGTAACATACGCATAATAGGTTTCTCCTAATTCTGGTTTGAAAGATAAAGAGCCCAGGCCATAATCGGAACTTTCAAAAAGAGATATTACCTTATTGTTTTGATTTAAAATTTTTCCCTTAATAGGGATTCCAACACCTTCTGTATTTGTAGTTTTTATGGCCAAATTTGTATTTATTCCTGACACAAGATTCCCTCCTTCCGGGAAAAACTGGACAATAGGTTTCTCCTGTGCTTTTGGGGATACGTTTTTTATCTCAGAATCATTTTCAATATTGGCAATAAGAATATGTTTTGAAAACAAAATAGGCTCATTTTCGTTGAGCATATATTTAGAGTAGGCACGAAGCTTATACTTACCATCTTTCAAGGTCTCGGGAATCACAATATCACCGTTAGCATCCATATCTTCTACAAAAAGCTTTCGTTGAACAACTATGTTGTCCTCTGAATCTAAAAGCTCAACATAAACCACATTACTTTTATCACTTGAGAGATGTGAAATGCCGTCAACCAAATAAATTTTGAACCAAATAGTATCTCCTTGGTTGTAAAACTCCTTATCTATATGTGCATAAACTTTTTCGGGGCCGTGTTTTGTAGTGTAAGAGGATAGTTTATTAATGATGTTTTTGAATCTAGGGTTTTCTTGTGCATCAACTGATGAAACAAGAAACATAATGAAAATAAAGAAAAAACCATTTCTGCCCATTCGCAACTTTTATACCTTAATCTAAAAGTTACAATATTTAGCATTCAATTGAAATAACTCTGTCGTTTTTAACCTTTTATTGGCGACATTTTTAGTATCCCAATTTACGCCGTACCCTATCCAAAACCTCATTGGCGACTTGTTTGGCCTTTTCCGCTCCAACTGCCAATGCTTCATCCACTTCGTTGAGGTGGTTCATGTAGTATTCAAACTTTTCACGAGGTTCATCAAACTTATTCAGGATAACTTCATGTAAGGCCTGTTTCGCATGTCCGTAGCCATAGTTTCCAGCTAAATAATTTGCACTCATTTCCTCTATTTGCTCTTCAGATGCAAGAATTTTGTACAGGGAAAAGACATTGTCGTTAGATGGGTCTTTTGGGTCTTCCATGGGTGTACTGTCCGTAACGATACCCATAAGTTGTTTACGTAATTTTTTATCAGGTTGGAAGAGGTTGATAATGTTCCCCTTGCTTTTGCTCATTTTTTCTCCGTCCGTTCCCGGAACATACATGGTCTCTTCTTGGACTTTTGCTTCAGGGAGTACGAAGGTTTCTCCAAATTGGTGATGAAATCTAGCGGCAACGTCCCTTGTCATTTCCAAATGCTGCAGTTGATCTTTCCCTACAGGAACTATTTGTGCGTCGTACAGCAAAATATCCGCAGCCATGAGCATGGGATAGGTAAATAGACCAGAATTAACATCTTCCAGCCTCTCTGCTTTGTCCTTAAAAGAATGTGCCAGTGTCAGTCTTTGATAAGGGAAAAAACAGCTGAGGTACCAAGCAAGTTCGGTAACTTGGGGGACATCGCTTTGGCGATAAAAAATAGTTTTTTCAATATCCAGTCCAAAGGCAAGCCAAGTGGCCGCTGTGGCATAAGTGTTATTTCTTAATTCCTGGCCATTTTTGATTTGGGTCAGGGAATGCATATCCGCAATGAACAAAAAGGACTCATTGTCTGGATCTTGAGCCATCTTAATAGCAGGAATAATTGCCCCCAGTATATTTCCCAGATGCGGGGTTCCCGTACTTTGAATGCCAGTAAGAATTCTTGCCATGCTGTATTTATATAGAAACGCAAAGGTAAAAGAATTAAAAAAATACAAGTGCAAATTCTTACTTTTGAAGTTATGCTAAAATTACTTCGGAAACTGGGGTATATTCTGTATAGAATTTGGTTTTATATACTTGTAACAGTACCTATTTTAATTTTCTTCCCCTTTCTCTTATTGACCACCCTTTCTGAAAAAACCTATCCCCAATTTTTTTGGTTGGCCAGGAACATCTGGGCAAGGACAATACTGTACGGTATGGGCTGTTTTCCAAAAATAACCAGGGAACAGCAATTGATAAAGGGAAAGAGCTATATGTTGGTCGCCAACCATACCAGTATGTTGGATATTATGTTGATGCTTATGGTAAGCAGTAATCCGTTTGTATTTGTAGGTAAAAAAGAGTTGGTGAAGATTCCTATTTTTGGATTTTTTTATAAGCGTGTTTGTATTTTGGTTGATAGGGAAAATATAAAAAGTAGAACGGGAGTTTACAGGAGAGCACAAAGAAGATTGGATCAGGGCCTAAGTATTTGTATTTTTCCGGAAGGAGGTGTGCCAGAAGAGAATATTATCCTTGATGAATTTAAGGATGGAGCGTTTAAAATGGCGATTGCGCACAAGATCCCAATAGTTCCCATCACCTTTCACGATAATAAGAAACGATTTTCCTTTACTTTTTTAAGTGGTGGACCTGGAAGAGTGCGCGCTACGGTACATCAATTTTTTGAGACTGGTATTTTGGCAGAGGAGGACAAATCTACACTTCGCGAGGAGGTTAGAAAGATTATCTATAAAAATCTTACTAGCTAAAAATACCTTAAAATTCCGGGCCTCTAATGCATTGAATGACTACAAAGGAATTTTAATTGTGACCTTAGTGCCGGATGATTTACCATCTATATATTTGTCCAAGATTTTGATCGCATCTTGGTGTTTGTTCAAGGAGGCCAAGCGCTGTTTGGTAATTTCCAAGCCTCTGGATTTTTTTTCTTTTTGATAGCTTCTTTTTTCTTTTTTTACGTGTCGTCTTCCTACTCCATTATCATCGATCTCACATACTACAAAACCGTTTTCCTCTTTAAAATTTATGATAAGTTGCTTGGGACCGTTCTTTTTGGGCAATAAGCCGTGGATTATGGCATTTTCCACAAAAGGTTGTAAAATCATAAAGGGGATTTCAATAGTATTCAAATCCAAATTTTCGTCGATGTTGATTTTATAGGAAAAAGCATTGTCAAAACGAAGGGATTCGAGTTCCAAATAATCTTCTATCATTTTTATTTCCTCGTTGAGCATGGCGTTCGTTTCTATCGAACTCTCAAGAACACTACGAATAAGGTTGCCAAATTTGGAAATGTATTTAAGCGTGGATTTTTTGTCATTTAAAGTCACTAAATGTTGAATTGCATTCAATGAATTAAAAATAAAGTGGGGATTCAATTGTGCTCTTAATGCTTTTGCTTTTTCAATTGAAGCTTTTTTCTGCAATGATAGGTTTTCCTGAAACTCCAAATTAACTTTATAATTTAGGCCAAAGGCAAATATTATTATTTCAACAGAACAACCTATTAATAAAAAATATCGGCTATTGAGTAGCAATCCGTCATCCGGACTTGCCAAATATACGTGTGCCAAAGTGCCTATCAGGAAAGCTATTGATGCGAAGCCCACAAAATATGCCAAAGGATTTTTAGCTTTCACGATAATGTACACCATAACAATTATGGATAAAAAATAAACAATCTTCATTAAAGTACCTACTATATAATTCAGACCATCTAAATAGGATTGAGAATAGAAAATGAACATAATTCCCAATACTAAAATATGCAGTGCTATTATTGTCTTCATTAGAAAATGAAGCAACGGATAATCCTTTTTAGTTCGTATGTAGTGCATAAAGAAAAAAGCATATGCAATATTGGCAAAAAGTATAAAACTTTGTGAGAACCAGTGCTGAACTATACCATACCCACTAAAGAAATAATCATATATCCCAAAAATATCTCCTGTAACATAAATAAAGAGAGTAAAAACATAAAAAGAATAGAATAAGAACTCTTTTTTTCTTAAAAAGAAGAAAGAACTTAGTGTCGAAAGCCACATCAATAAACAAAGGCCTGCAAAAAAATAGTACGGGAAAAGATTCTTAAAATCATTTATGGTATATCCATTCGGAATTACGTTTGGTGTAAAGCTGAACTTCCAGTTATGGATTTTTTCATTAAAGGTTACACGCTTTACCTTTAAATATAAATATTGATTATTTATTAGGTTCCCTTTCACTATTTCTCTCTGTGAAAGGTAATTTTTTAACATAATTCTTTTACTCGTAGATTGTTTGTTGAAAAGACCAATTGCTGTCATTTCAATTGCTTCCTTTTTTTTAAGAAAAAGAATCCCATAATCAAAAGAAGTAAACTTTAGGTTCAATATAGAACTATTCTTTATGGAGTCAAGATTATCTCGAAAATCAAGTTCGATCCAATAAATATTCTTAGGGTTTGTTTTTCCTGTAAAATATGAAGCTGGCTTAAATTCTTCGGATTTTTTTAATATTTCATTAATTGACAGATTATCATCCTCCAATTCAAAAACCTTAAAGGCAATAGTGTCACCTAGGTAAACCTTTTCAGAAAATCCTTTAATTTCTTCAAAGCCGTACGATGGCACTTTTAGAACATTCTGGATTGGTAAGCTTCTATAATGATTTTCTAACATAGAAAAATTAATTCCCCTCTGTAGGTAAGAAAGCCTATTTTCTGTCTGTACCTGGGTCAATGACCCTAACAAGAAAGAAATAAGAAACAAAACAATCTTTAACGAAGAATACATGCTTATGATAAATCAGGAAGCTTTAATATTATTTCACCAAATTGTACATTGTCGTTCATATTTAGTGAAACTTTTTTTTCTATAGTATAATCTTTAATGGAATTAAGCAACTTAATCTGATCCTCCCATTGAATAATACGTTGTCGGTATTCGGGTTTGTATTTATTAGCAGAAGAATCTTCACTATATTGATATTCAACTTTTAATAGCACGCTATTTTTTAACATATTAAAAACAATGTTTAATTTTTCGTTTTTATGTTGATTGAGCATAGCATATTCAATAATGTTCTCAAAAAGTGTCTGTATTACAAATGCGGGGATTACCGCATCTATTTTGTTTAAATCATCTTTAATGGTAATTACATATTCAAATCTATTATGATAACGGAGTTTTTGTAATTTTAAGTAATTGTGCAACATTTGTACTTCTTCTTTAAGACTTACAGTATCGCTTTTAAGACTTTTTAAATAATACCGTATAAGCTTGCTAAAAACAGACAAATATTCCAATGCTGATTGCTTCTTTTCAGATGCTACAAAATATTGAATGGCATTAAGAGCATTAAACAGAAAATGCGGATTTAGCTGTGAATTTAAAACCTTGAGCTTCAGCTCTACCATTTCTTCTTTTATTTTTAGAAGATTTTCTTGTTTTTCCAAAAGTGCTTTATTGTCTCTTACACTTTTGATTTTTATGGCACAAATAGAGGCAATTGCCGATAACATCTTTAGGTGCTGATCCGTAAAAAAACTTTTTTCGGGATGTTCACAATCTATAACTCCGTAAACTATATTTTCAAATATAATAGGAACACAAATTTCAGATAGCCTTATATCATCATCTACAATATACCGGTTGTCTTTTGAAGTATCATTTATTATTTCTGCCTTTCCAGAAAGGGCTACATGTCCTGTAATTCCTTGTCCTAGAGCAATTTCAACAGGATTATACAGCTTGTTGTCCTTAGGGTTCTTAGGGCCATAGGCAGACTTTTGTATAAGAAGATTTCTATTTTGATCAATAAGGTAAATAACACAATCTACAAAGCCCAATTTTGAAATACAGTTTTTGGCTAAGTCCCATAGAATGTCTTCTTCGTTCTTTTTTCCCATTAAAGATTTGGAAAAATAAATAAGAATATCTTCAAAATGATTGTCTTTTGAGACCATGGGACATAAAGTATCGTCTCAAATTAATGAATTTTTACTTATTATTACGGTTCGGAAGAAATCAGAGTTATTAGAGGAAGCGTTAGAATATTTTGTTAATAAGAAAACGCCCCGCCTATAACGGGGCGCTCAATCGATTGCCAAAAGGGGCAACCTTCCTAACCAACACCTTTATATAACTAGAATCTAAAACTTATACCACTGTAGACACCTACAGCAAAAGGCCTGAATGTTCCGGCAGTTTCAGAAAATGTGTTTAATTGATATTTAAAAACAGGTTCAATATTAAACTGTACTTTGGGTGAAAATTCATAGTTGAGGCCCACTCCAACATTTGTACTAAAGTTTATGGAATTCGCATTATTTGCCTCTCCTACTTCGGTTACTAAATTATCTGCTTCGACCGAGATCGAGTTATTGCCATCTAAAAGGAATAGGGAACTGACGCCGCCAATTATATTTACGCCCAACTTCTTATCCACTATAGCGTAGCTTAACTCAAAAGGCACTTCTATATAACCTAGTTGCTGTACAAGGCTGCCATCTACGGCAGGATTAACATTATCAGAAAATTCTGCAGCAATCGGATCTCTGCTCGCAAGAGAATTGCTTGCACTACTTTTGTTGTCCAAAACTAAATTCCTTGAAGTAAGATTATAATCAATGTTATCGATTAGTGCATTGGTAGAACCCTCTAAAGAAGAGGAAGCTGAAATGTTGTTGGTTTCATAGCCAAAATCGACTTTATGGATACCTGAGCGCACCTTTAGCTTTTTTCCAATATCGTAAGCTACGGTCAAACCATAGCTTAGATTGACATTGCCGGATTTTGGATTGGAGGAAAAATTGGAATGTATGGGCGAACCTTCCCCAGTTGCACTAAAATATACAGGTGCAACGGAAGGACCTATGGACCACTTTCTCTTTGTATTCTCAACTACGGCTTCTTGTTCTTGTTCCTCGATTACATCAAAAATCGATTTTTTCTCCACTATCTCTTTTTCTTCTTTCCCTTTTTCTTCTTTCCCTTTTTCTTCTTTTTCCTCAACTTGCGCAACAGCATCTTCTTGCGTTGTATTTTCAATAGATACCCCTGATTTCAATTTTTTGTTTTGCGGAATATCGTTTGAAGATTCATTTTTTTCACTTTCATCAACAGATGCAATGGACGTGGATTTATTTTTATCGGGAGTAAAACCAGCAGGATTTTCCTCAACTTTGGTTTTCTTGACGTCTGGATTATTTGTAAAAGCAACAGCTCCCTCTTTTTTATTTTTTAGGGCATTATCTTTTTCGAAACCCTGTCTTTTTTGATTTGTGCTGGTCGCAGTAATTTGCTCATTGACCTTAATACTTTGATTTTTGTTCAATGAATTTGCTGCATCATTCTGAGTATTTGATGAAGAATTTTCAACAGGATCCCCTTTATTGTCATCTTTTTTGATTTCGGTCAGTTCTTGCTCATTATTTACCTCTAGCTTTAGCTCATTTTCGAGACCTCCTTTTTCCGTGCTTTCCTTTTTTTCAATAGTATCTTTGGTTTCTGTATTTGTTATAATTATCTGAGAATTATCATCTATACCACCAAAAGGATTGATGATATAGAATAGAATGGCCAATACAGCAGCGACACCTCCCAATTTCCACCAAATAGGAAGTATTCTTTTCTTTTCCTTTTTGTCCAAAGAAGCCTCAATGGATTGCCAGACTTTATCTTCTGGAATATCCTGAAAATCTATAAAAGTTTCTTTGAACACTTGCTCTAAATTCTTTTTCCCCATTTAAGCAATGTTTATATTTTCTTTTTTAATTTTTTCCCTCAAAATCATTTTAGCCCTTGCCAAATTTGATTTTGAAGTTCCAGCGGATGTCCCCAACATCTCACTTATTTCTTTATGGCTATAACCATCCAAAACATATAGATTAAAGGTTAGCCTATATTTATTTGGCAGCTCTTGAATGTAACCCAACAGCGTCGACAAACTAACATCCACTTGATCGGTATCCACATCCATTTCTTCAACTGTATTTTCAGAAACCACATTAAGATGCTGTTCCTTTCGGTATTTTTGAAGAACCGTATTGACAGTAATCCGTTTAATCCAACCTTCAAAAGAACCATTAAAGTTGAACTGATCTATTTTATTGAAAATTGTCATAAAACTATCATGCAAATTGTCTTCTGCTTCAGTTTTATTGCGGGAGTACTTAAGACACATTCCAAAAAGGATACCTGAGTACTTTCGGTACAGTTCGGCCTGTGCCTTTCTTTTCCCTTTTTTACAATTATGTATCAGTTCTTCAAGATCCAAATGTTGGTTAATTTTTGGATTGTTGATAATTAGTTTGTGGATTCTTCGGTAACCACAGGTATCGTATATTCCAAATACGAAGCGTTATCATTTTCATCGTTCCCGGCATAAAACCGAAATGTATATTCTCCAGTGAAGATTACGTTGAACTTAAAAATCGCTACCACTTCCTCAACTGCTTGTGTACAGGCAGTTTCATCTGTCAGTACAGAACCGATTGCTACAATGTCGCGATCAGTCTCCGCAGTATTGGTAACATCAAATCCCTCAAAGAAAGTACAGCTATTTGGTCTCAAATAGGTAACTTCAATATCATATGTTTCGTTTAATTCAAAAGACTCCGGAACATCAGCTTCCAATACTGTTAAAGTCGTAAAATGAAAGTTCTGCGCATCGTCATCATCCAAGTCACAGGAATAGAACAAAGTACACATCAAAGAAAAGAACAGTAGTACAATTCCCTTTTTCATCATTTATAAGGTTTTTTTACTCTTAGATGAACAGTATTGACAAGGGTTGCGTTAGGTTATCATAACCTAGTGCCAAAAAAATAGAGAATAAATGTAAGCTACGAATTGACTGCCGCTATGGCTTCCCTTATTTTAGCCTCCAATTCTTCGGAAAGCTCTGGATTATCCGAAAGGAGTGCTTTTACAGCATCTCTGCCCTGACCAAGTTTGGTATCTCCATAACTGAACCAAGAACCACTTTTCTTGACGATTTCGTAAGCAACTCCTAAATCCAGAATCTCACCTATTTTAGAGATTCCTTCTCCATACATAATATCGAATTCCGCAGTTTTAAATGGAGGTGCAACCTTGTTTTTTACAACTTTAACCCTTGTTTTGTTACCCAAAACAGCTCCATCAGTGTCTTTGATCTGGGTTGAACGCCTAATATCCAACCGAACGGAAGCATAAAATTTTAGGGCATTCCCACCGGTTGTTGTTTCTGGGTTTCCAAACATGACACCTATTTTTTCACGCAACTGGTTAATAAAGACTACGGTACAATTGGTCTTGCTTATGGTAGAAGTCAATTTTCGCAATGCTTGTGACATTAGACGGGCATGCAGCCCCATTTTAGAATCCCCCATTTCCCCTTCTATTTCACTTTTGGGAGTAAGTGCAGCAACAGAATCAACAATAACAATGTCAATTGCACCAGAACGGATAAGATTCTCCGTGATTTCAAGTGCCTGTTCACCATGATCAGGTTGTGATATAATTAGATTATCTATGTCTACCCCTAATTTCTTGGCATAAAAGCGGTCAAAAGCATGTTCAGCATCAATAAAAGCAGCGATACCTCCATTTTTTTGAGCTTCAGCAATTGCATGTAAGGTCAATGTTGTTTTACCCGATGATTCCGGACCATATATTTCAATGACCCTGCCCCGCGGATAACCACCTACCCCTAAAGCAATATCAAGTCCCAATGACCCTGAAGGTATGACCTCAACATCTTCGACCACACTATCTCCCATTTTCATGACAGCACCTTTGCCATAAGTTTTGTCCAATTTATCAAGTGTAAGTTTTAAGGCTTTTAATTTTGCTTCTTTTTCGTTGCTCATTGTTCTGAATATTAGGAAGGCTAAATTACCATTTCTTTCTTCATGCCGCAAAGCGGACGCAACCTTTTTAAAATACAGTATCTTAAAAAATACTGACTCAATTGAATATACGGCAAGTTGTTCCAATGGGCTTGCGACCACAGCGCAAAAACATAACTTGCGCTATGAAAAAGAAAATGTGATTGAAAGGACTCCATATATATGGAGTCCTTTCCTTTTAGAGGGGGAGGATTTTTTTACCTTTGCACAAATTTTATCAAATAAACTGTTCTTTAAACTTAACTATTGGTATAGCATGCAACTGTACAATACATTAAGTGCGAAAGAAAGGGAGAAATTAATAGAGGATGCCGGTAAGGACCGACTGACCATCTCTTTCTACAAATACGCACACCTGGGAAACCCTGAAGTTTTCAGAAACCACTTGTTTATTGCCTGGAACGAGCTCGATGTTCTCGGTAGAATTTATGTTGCCCATGAAGGTATCAATGCCCAACTTTCAGTTCCTGCGGACAATTTTAAAAAATTCAAACAACATCTGGACAGCATAACCTTTTTGAAAAATGTTCGACTTAACATTGCCATTCAACAAGATAACAAGTCATTTTTGAAGCTAAAGGTCAAGGTCCGTGAGAAAATTGTTGCAGATGGTCTAAACGATACCACCTTTGATGTCACCAATAAAGGCATTCATGTTGGAGCAGAAAAGTTCAATGAGCTTATTGAAGACCCAAATGTGGTTCTGGTCGATATGCGCAACCATTATGAGAGCGAAATAGGGCATTTTAAAAATGCCATAACGCCGGATGTGGACACTTTTAGGGATTCCTTGGACATCATTGAACAAGATTTAAAAAATCATAAAGAAGATAAAAAATTGGTAATGTATTGTACCGGAGGTATACGGTGCGAAAAAGCCAGTGCATATTACAAGCACAAAGGGTTTAAAAATGTTTATCAATTGGAAGGGGGCATCATAGAATATACCCGACAGGTAAACGACAAAAATCTTGAGAACAAATTTTTGGGAAAGAACTTTGTATTTGATCATAGAAGAAGTGAAAGAATATCAGATGATGTCATTTCAAACTGCCACCAATGTGGGAAACCTTGTGACAACCACGTCAACTGCGCCAACGAAGCCTGTCACTTACTTTTTATTCAATGCAAAGCATGTGCCGAAGCCATGAACGATTGTTGTTCGTTGGAATGCCAAAAAGTACATAATCTCCCTTTTGAAGAACAAAAACGGCTCCGAAAAGGCCAAAAAGCAAGCAATAAAATTTTTAAAAAAGGGCGCTCCCAAGTGCTGAAGTACAAAAAGTAGCATTTCGCTTCTGTGACAAATTGTGCTATATTTACAATTAGTTATTTATGAACCCTTTTTAAAGAAATGATTGTCATTTCTTTAAATCAAGATACAAAATATGGGATGTAGCAGTTGTTCAACCGGCAAGGATGGACAACCGCGTGGGTGCAAGAACAATGGTACTTGCGGCACAGATGGTTGTAATAAGCTAACAGTTTTCGATTGGCTTTCCAATATGTCGCTACCCAACGGTCAAAAACCTTTTGATTGCATTGAGGTACGATTCAAGAACAGTAGAAAAGAGTTTTTTAAGAATGTGGACGACATTCCTTTGGCCATAGGAGATGTTGTAGCTACACAGGCTAAATCAGGTCACGATATTGGAATAGTGACTCTTACCGGAGAGCTTGTAAAGGTGCAAATGAGGAAAAAGAAAGTTGCACCGGACGATGGCACTATTCCTAAAATTTATAGAAAAGCTTCACAACGTGATATCGATGTTTGGCAAAAATGTCGGGACAAAGAAGCGGAAATTCAAAAACGTTCCAGGGAAATAGCCATTTCGCTTAAACTACAAATGAAACTAAGCGATGTTGAGTTTCAAGGCGATGGCTCCAAAGCTACATTTTATTATACCGCAGAAGAACGTGTCGATTTCAGGCAATTGATCAAGGACATGGCAAAAGCGTTTGGTATTCGCATAGACATGCGCCAGATAGGCTATAGACAAGAGGCACAACGTTTGGGCGGTATAGGCTCATGCGGTCGCGAACTTTGTTGTTCCACATGGTTAACGGATTTTAGGTCCGTAAGTACAGCGTCCGCTAGATACCAACAGCTAGCACTGAATCCACAGAAATTGGCAGGACAATGTGGAAAACTCAAATGTTGCTTAAACTATGAACTGGATATGTATTTGGAAGCATTAAAAGACTTTCCGCCACAAGACAGCAAACTATTGACGGACAAAGGCATTGCTTTCTGTCAAAAAGCCGATATTTTTAAGCAAACACTATGGTTCTCCTATAAAAATGAACCTGCCAATTGGCATGCACTTGGAAAAGAACAGGTATTGGAAATTCTGTCAATGAACAGAAAAAATGAAAAAGTAGCCAGTCTTGAGGATTACGCCCAAGATATTATAGATGAAGAAAAAATGGTTTTTGAGAACGTTGTAGGCCAAGATAGCCTTACTAGATTTGATAGACCCAAAAAAAGAGGCAGGAACAAAAAAAAGCGAAGAAAAAATAAACCCAAAGCTTCTTCCAATGCACAATAAACTCTTTACTGCTTTAGTTTTATCCATAACTTTCATTTCATGTAATAATACTATGGTCTTCTCTGACTATACAGCTATCGACAATGGACAATGGACAATGGACAATGCCCTAACCTTTAATTTTTCAGAATTGGATTCCGTTCAGCCCCATAATATGTTCATCAACATTAGGAACGATAATACATTTCAGTTCAACAATCTTTTTCTAATAACCGAATTGGAATATCCAGATGGCAATACAACAAAAGACACTTTGGAGTATAAGATGGCCAAACCAAGTGGCGAATGGTTGGGAAAAGGTTTTGGTAGCATTAAGGAGAACAAATTGTGGTATCAAGAAAAAATCGTTTTTCGCGATACAGGCGTATATAAAGTAAATATTGTACACGCAATGCGAAAGAACGGAGATGTAGATGGCATCCATATTTTAGATGGTATAACCGATGTTGGATTAGAAATTGAAAAAAGTACCCAATAAAATGGCTAAAGCGAAGCAAAAAAAGGAGAAGAGCTTTTTCCCGTATATCAAATGGTTTTGGATTCTCTTCGGATCAGGTGTTTTATTTGTCATATTAATTTTCTTATTGGCCTCTTGGGGTGCTTTTGGCACAATGCCAACCTTTGAGCGTTTGGAAAACCCTGAAACAAATTTAGCCACAGAATTTATTTCATCTGATGGAGAAACCTTGGGAAAACTTTATTTAAACGATAACAGAACTCCAATAGCATATCAAAATCTACCGGAGAACCTGGTGAACGCATTGGTGGCTACCGAGGATGCCCGATATTATGACCACTCAGGGATTGATGCCAGGGGGACAGTACGTGCTTTAGCTTTTTTAGGCACAAAAGGAGGGGCGAGCACAATTTCACAGCAATTGGCAAAACAGTTATTTACCGGACAAGCTGCAAGAGGGTGGCAACGTTATACTCAAAAAATAAAAGAATGGGTCATAGCCACAAGATTAGAGCGCAATTACACCAAAGAGGAAATTGTGGCAATGTATCTTAATATCTATGATTTTGGATATGCGGCAGATGGCATAAGATCCGCAGCCAGAATATATTTTGGAAAAGAACCTTCGGATTTAAAAATAGAAGAATCTGCTGTCTTGGTAGGGATGCTCAAGAATTCATCATTGTACAATCCCATCAGAAGGGAAGAGTTGGTACTGAACCGTAGAAATACCGTTTTGGGCCAGATGGCAAAATATGATTATATCACTCAAGAAGAAAAGGATTCGCTTCAAAAGCTAAAAATGGATATCAATTTCAATCCAGAATCCCATAAAGAAGGATTGGCCACATATTTTAGAATGTACCTACAGCGATTCTTAAAAAATTGGGTCGATGAAAACCCCAAACTGGACGGTGAGAAATACAATATTTATTTAGATGGATTAAAAGTATATACCACTGTGGACTCCAGGATGCAAAAAAATGCAGAGGATGCGGTAGAGGCACATATGAAAAATTTGCAGACGGAATTTTTTCATCAAAATACGCCGGACAGAAACAAAACCGCCCCATTCTTGGATTTAGAAACATCTGAAATCGACATTATTATGGAACGTGCTATGAAGAACTCCCCAAGATGGAAGACCATGGAACGAGAAGGGATTTCAGAGAAGGAGATTAGGAATTCATTTCTTGAGAAGACCGAAATGACGGTTTTTGACTGGAACAGCAATTCTTATGAAAAAGATACCATATTGACTCCAATGGATTCAATTCGTTATTATAAAACCTTTTTAAGAACCGCAATGATGTCGATGGAACCACAGACCGGTCATGTAAAAGCGTGGGTAGGCGGTGTGGATTACAAACATTTTCAATATGATAACGTAATTCAAGGTGCAAGACAGGCGGGATCTACCTTTAAACCATTTGTATACGCTGCTGCAATTGATCAGTTGCGCTATTCCCCTTGTGATTCACTGCCGGACAATCAATATTGTATCGAACCTTTAAAACATGGAAACATTGAGGCTTGGTGCCCTAAGAATTCTGACGGAAAGTATTCTGGCGAAAATTTAACGTTAAAAAGTGCGTTGGCCAATTCTGTCAATACTGTCACTGCTCAATTGATAGATAAGGTAGGGCCGGGATCTGTTGTGGCCATAGCCAAGAATATGGGATTGACAAGGGATATTCTTGAAGTACCTGCTATCGCGCTGGGAACACCGGAATTGAATGTATATGAAATGGTTGGGGCCTACGGAACTTTTGCCAATCAGGGTGTTTATGTAAAGCCTGTTATGGTAACACGGATAGAAGATAAAAACGGCACAGTGCTATTTGAATATACGCCCGAAACAAAAGATGTACTCAGCAAAGACGTTGCCTATGCCACCGTAAACTTAATGGAAGGAGTTACACAATATGGTTCAGGAGGCCGACTTAGACATTCATTTGCAAAAAACCAAACAGTTTACAAAGAAATAATAACAGGTTATCCATACGAACTTACCAATCCAATCGCTGGTAAGACCGGGACAACTCAAAACCAAAGTGATGGTTGGTTTATGGGGATGGTTCCTAATTTGGTTACAGGCGTTTGGGTAGGAGGAGAAGATAGGGCAATACATTTTAATAGACTTGCATATGGTCAGGGAGCTTCTATGGCCTTGCCTATTTGGGCCATGTATATGAAGAAGAATTATGAGAACGAAGAATTAGGAGTCTCAAAAGAAGCTTTTGAAGAGCCTGAAAATCTATCCATAAACGTTGATTGTACAAAAGTACTTCAAGACCTAAAAGATGATTTGGATACTGAGGACGACTTAAAAGACCTGGGCTTCTAGTTTTTAGATTTAAACAAAAAACTTTTCCCCAAGATGTATTTATACCTTGGGGATTTTTTATTTATATCGTAATTTCAAACAATCAGAAACAAAAAAAATGATTAAAAAAATAGTGCCTGATGTAAAAAAAGCTCTTGATGGCGTTGCCGATGGAATGACATTTATGCTGGGCGGATTTGGTTTATGTGGCATTCCTGAAAATGCTATTTCAGAATTGGTAAGATTGGGAATAAAAGATATAACATGTATTTCCAATAATGCTGGGGTAGATGATTTTGGTCTTGGACTGCTCTTGCAAAAGCACCAAATAAAAAAGATGATATCTTCCTACGTGGGAGAAAACGATGAATTTGAACGCCAGATGTTAAGTGGTGAGCTAGAAGTGGAACTTACCCCCCAAGGCACCTTGGCCGAGAAGTGCAGAGCTGCGCAAGCAGGTTTTCCAGCATTTTATACCCCTGCCGGATACGGAACCGAAGTGGCCGAAGGTAAGGAAACAAGAGAATTTAACGGAAAAATGTATGTGTTGGAATCTGCCTTTGAAGCAGACTTTTCATTTGTAAAAGCATGGAAGGGCGATGAAGCCGGAAATCTTATATTTAAAGGTACGGCACGTAATTTTAACCCATCTATGTGCGGAGCTGCCAAAATCACAGTGGCCGAAGTTGAGGAATTGCTCCCCGCAGGTAGTTTGGACCCCAATGAAATTCACATACCCGGAATATTTGTACAGCGCATCTTTCAAGGCAAGAATTATGAAAAAAGAATTGAACAGCGTACTGTTCGCATTCGCTCTTAATTTGAGAATGAATCAATATACCAATGATGAAAAAAGGTGATGTAGCAGGCGATAAATCAATTGGGTTCCCATTGGCGATTATTGAATTCTGTGAACTTTTAGAAGAGAAAAGAAAGTTTGTAACAGCTAACCAATTATTAAAATCAGGAACGAGTGTAGGCGCAAATATTCATGAAGCCCAAAATGCTGAAAGTAGAATTGATTTATACACAAGCTTAAAGTGGCTTTAAAAGAACTTGAAGAAACTAAATAATGGTTGGTTCTGTGCGAAAAATGGAAAAACTGTCCTTTTGAAGATGTTTTGAAGAAACGGAAGAACTAAGTTTGATTTTGTACAAAATTGTAAGTACCAGCAAGAAAAACCTTAATGATAAGAATTGATACATTTTCAAATTAAAAAATTGCTACATTAAAATTATGTTGGATAAAAACGGAATAGCAAGGCGAATTGCAAAAGAAGTCAAAGATGGTTACTATGTAAACTTGGGCATTGGTATACCTACACTTGTGGCAAATTTTGTAAGGGACGATATAAGTGTTGAGTTCCAAAGTGAAAACGGTGTATTGGGCATGGGTCCATTTCCGTTTGAAGGTGAAGAAGATGCAGATATTATAAACGCGGGAAAACAAACCATAACCACGCTTCCCGGAGCATCTTTTTTTGATTCGGCCATGAGTTTTGGGATGATTCGTGGAAAACATGTGGACTTGACCATTTTAGGTGCTATGGAAGTTTCAGAAAATGGAGATATCGCCAATTGGAAGATTCCTGGCAAAATGGTCAAAGGAATGGGAGGTGCAATGGATTTGGTCGCATCTGCGGAGAATATAATTGTTGCAATGATGCATACGAACAAAGCGGGAGTTTCAAAATTGCTCAAAGAATGTACTTTGCCATTAACTGGAGTGGGCTGTGTTAAAAAGATAGTGACCAATCTCGCTGTAATGGAAGTTACACCAAAGGGGTTTGCACTTTTGGAAAGAGCTCCCGGAATTTCTGTTAGTGAAATAATTGATGCCACTGAAGGAACTTTGATAGTAGATGGTGACATTCCAGAAATGAAACTGTGATAAATACCGATGAGTCTGTTTACAACAGAAAATTAAGGTTACACAACAAACTTTTTATCCAGCTATAAAATATAAGTAAGTTAGTATCATAATTACGCAGTCACCCCCGTTAACATCATAAAAATTTATACCATGGCACCCAAATCAAACCAAACTTCATTGGACGAAAATGTTCAAATTTACAGAAACGACTTTTTTACAGGATTTATGTTTTTGATTAAAAAGCTGTTTATGCTTTAAATTCAGTAAAAATTACGATTTTCAAGAGCCTGCAATATTGTTGGGCTCTTTTTTTTTTCAATATTTTTAGCAAAGTAAAATTTTGAAATGACCCTTGCTTGTCGTAGGTGTACAGTCATGGATTTAGATAATCTGATAAAAATTTCCAAAAGCACTTTTGCCACCGCTTTTGAAAAAGACAATAATGCTGAAGATTTTCAAAATTATGTTGAATCCGCTTTCAACAGAGAAAAGCTGCTCCAAGAACTGAGCAATAAGTATTCAAGATTTTATTTTGTGTTTGATGAGAAGCTGCTTGTCGGCTATTTCAAAATAAATCAAAGTAAGGCGCAGACGGATATCAGGGATATTAAATCAATCGAACTTGAACGTATTTATGTTATAGAAAAATATCAGGGAAAGTCTGTAGGCACTTGGATATTAAAAACAGTATTGGAACTCGCCAAAAAAGATAACAAAGAATATGTTTGGTTGGGTGTATGGGAACATAATAAATCAGCAATCAGATTTTATCAAAAGCATGGTTTCAGGAAATTTGGTACGCACACCTTTTTTGTAGGTACGGATAAACAAACAGATTGGTTATTGCGGTTAGACCTTTAAAAGATTGTCCAAAAAAAGTATATCACCTTCGGCCTGCAATTTATGCGCAATAGAGTTTTCGTACGCAGCATGAATTAACAGTGAAATTGCCTTTGCATTTACTTTTGTTAGGCTATTTGTTCTATATATAACATCACGAATGGTCGAAAAGCTGACGTTACTTCTTATGGCAATATCAGCATAATCTTTCTTTGATGTATTTCTTCTTAAAATTATAGAAAGCCTTTCGCTAATTGGTTTTCCATAATCCTTATCCAAAAATATGTTCTCACTATTGATCACAAAGTCAAAATTTTTAATCGAACCCATTTTAAATGTGTTTACGTTTTAAAACTATTTTGATGGGGTCAAATCCTATTTTCTATATTTGATTGTAATTCAATTACAGAAATGTGATTTTTTGCTGCGCAAGAATTTTTATGCGTAAAAATTTTACACAATATAGTAATTATATGTACGCGATTAAACAATTACGACGTAAAAAAAACATGAGTCAATCAGATTTGGCCAAAGAAATTGGTGTTAGCCTTAGAACCATACAGCTTTATGAAAAAAGAGATGCCAATATTCCTATCAAAAATCTTTCAAGAATTGCGGCATATTTCGATTTAAGCATAGCTGAACTATACCTACAAGAAGTTAACGAAAGCCAAGCAAGTTATTCGAAAAGAAAACCATTTACGAAAAGGGGGAGTGTATTTTACCCTCTAGATCACGGTAAATTTTCGGTAATGTTGCCATTGGTCTTAATGGAATACCAAAAAGACTATATTGAGTTTTTGACCAGTGACATTAAAGAAGAGAAAATTTTTCAAACGGGATTTATTATCGATTTTATACCTGAAGAAACCTTAAGGGCATTTGAGGTCAAAGGTGATTCAATGAATGATAAGAGTATTGAAGGAATACCTAATAAAGCATTTGTTTTGGGAATGGAATTACAAAAAAATATGCTCAGCAACGCTCATAGTACAATCTGGAATAAAGCGTATATGTTGGTCTGTAAGGATAGAATTATCTGTAAATGGCTTACAGGGTTTAATCCCGAAAAAAATACGGTCTATTGTCAAAATTTAAATAAGTCTCCAGAATATCAAGACTTTGAACTCGCCTTAGATGATATTTTAAAGACGTTTGTAATAATCAAGAAACAGTTTTAAAGCTTCTAAATTCGATTTAGAATTTCAGCGGCTCGGTCCAATGTATCGTTTGTTTTGGCAAAACAAAAACGGAGTTGCTTATTATCTTGATTGTTTAAATTAAAGACCGAAACTGGAATGCTTGCCAATTTATGTTCTTTAACAAGTCTTTCCGCAAAATCTGTATCGGTCTCATTTGTAATTTCAGAATAATCGAGCAATTGAAAATATGTGCCGGATGATGGAGTTAACCGGAATCGTGATTCTCTGATAGCCTCTAAAAAATAATCTCGTTTTTCTTGATAAAATGAACTCAGATGGAGATAGTGCCGAGGCGTTTGCAAATAAGTGGCCAATGCCTTTTGAATGGGATGGTTTATACAGAATACATTAAACTGATGTACTTTCTGGAATTCTTCCATTAAAACCTTTGGGGCAACACAATAACCAATTTTCCACCCGGTAACGTGGAATGTTTTTCCAAAGGAAGAGCAAATAATACTCCGTGACGCCAAATCTGGAAACTTGGAAACACTCTGATGAAATTTGCCATCAAAAACAATATGCTCGTATACTTCATCGCTCAGCAATATAATATGGGTTCCTTTGAGAATATCCTGCAACCGAAGCATATCTTCTCTGGACCAAATAGTTCCGGATGGATTGTGCGGCGTGTTGATAATCACCATTTTTGTATCACTGTTTATAGCAGATTCAAATTCTTTCCAGTCTACCTTAAATTCCGGACCGTTCAACTGAACGGGAACGACCGTGCCACCAAATAGCTCAATCGTGGGTTCATAACAATCATAAGCGGGTTTCAGGACAATAACTTCGTCGCCTTGTTGGACAAAGGCAGAAATTGCAGTAAAAATGACTTGTGTTGCACCCGCGGTAATCGTTATTTCAGATTCAGGATTGTATGATTTTCCATAAAGATTTTCTGTTTTTTCTGAAATAATTTCACGAAGTGAAAAAATTCCTTGCATCGGGGCATATTGGTAATGGCCCGTTTTTATAGCTTTTTCCACCAGTTGTAAAAGTTGGGGGTCTAGAGAAAAATTTGGAAAGCCCTGGGATAGGTTGACGGCCTTATGTTTATTGGCCATTTTACCAATATGGCTAAAAATATTAGTTCCCACATTGGGTAACTTTGAATTAATTTGCACCATTATTTGAATATTTTTCCAGATGGAAAATTACTTTTTGTAGGCAAGATTGCAGGTTTTTTTTGATGTCGCTTTCCCAAAATCGAAATACAGTATACCCCAACTGTTTTAATTCTTCATTTACCTCCCTGTCCCTTTGCATGTTCCGTTCAATTTTTGGAATCCAAAATTCACGATTGGTCTTTATCTTGGTTTTTCGTTCTTCCCAATTATAGCCATGCCAATACTCGCCATCAATAAAGATTACGGTTTTATATTTATTTAAGACGATGTCCGGTTTTCCTATCAACTTTTTGTAGTCAATTCTATAACGATAACCTGCTTTCCACAGCGCTTTTCTAAATGCAAGCTCAGGCTTGGTGTTCTTACCACGTATTTTGCTCATGATCTTGGAGCGCTGCGGTGTAGTATAGAACCCTGCTTCTTCATTAAACCGGGGAACTTTTATAGGCTCTTCTAAATAATTTTTCGGCATATTTCAAGATAACGAAAAACCCGAACTCCCTTTGAATGGAATCCGGGTTTTTTATAAGCTAAAAAATAATGGTCCTATCCTTTTATACTGGCAGAAAGATATTCGCGATTCATCCGTGCTATATTTTCCAAAGAAATCCCTTTAGGGCATTCAACCTCGCATGCTCCGGTATTGGTACAGTTTCCAAATCCTTCCAAATCCATTTGCCGGACCATATTCTCAACACGCTCCGCAGCTTCTACCCGTCCTTGTGGCAATAATGCGAACTGTGATACTTTCGCAGAAGTAAATAGCATAGCGCTCGCATTTTTACAAGCAGCTACACAGGCACCACAGCCAATACATGTTGCAGCGTTAAAAGACTTGTCCGCCATGTCTTTCTCAATGGGGATGGCATTGGCGTCTACAGGCCTTCCAGAAGTATTAACGGAAATATAGCCCCCAGCTTGTTGAATTCTATCAAAAGCAGTTCTATCCACAATTAGGTCTTTTACTACGGGGAATGCTTTTGCTCTCCATGGCTCAATTACAATTTCGTCACCATCATTAAAGCTGCGCATGTGCAATTGGCAAACGGTAATCATGGAATCGGGTCCGTGCGGCCTTCCATTTATTTGTAATGAACAGGTGCCACAGATTCCTTCTCGGCAATCATGGTCAAATTCAACAGGTTCCTCCCCTTTGGAAATCAGTTCCTCATTTAGGATATCCAACATTTCCAAAAAAGACATATCGCTTTCCACACCATCCAAAGTATAATCTACCATTTGACCTTTGGTGGAAGTATTCTTTTGTCTCCAAATCTTCAAATATAATTTCATAGCTATTTTTATTTGTAAGAACGAGTTTTTACTTTAATGTTTTCATAGACCAAATCTTCCTTATGCAGTTTTGCATCACTTGGCTCCCCCATGTATTCCCAAGCGGATACAAATTTGAAGTTTTCGTCATCACGTAATGCTTCTCCTTCCGGTGTTTGGTATTCTTCCCTAAAGTGTCCTCCACAAGATTCGTTACGTTCTAAAGCATCTTTTGCAAAAAGTTCTCCGAGTTCCAAGAAATCGGCAACTCTTCCAGCTTTTTCAAGTTCTTGGTTCTTGCCGTTAGGACTGCCGGGAATTTTTACGTTTTCCCAGAAATCCTTTCGCAATTCAGCAATTTCCTTAATGGCTTCTTTTAATTCTTTGGCATTACGGGACATGCCACATTTGTTCCACATAATTTTACCCAATTTCTTGTGGTAATAATCTACAGAATGTATTCCTGTTCCGGACATCAATTTCTCCAGTCTATCCTTTACATTCTTTTCGGCGGCATCAAACTCTAGAGAATCGATTGGGATTGCTCCTGTTCTAATATCATCTGATAAGTAATCACCGATTGTATACGGCAATACAAAATATCCATCTGCCAGCCCTTGCATCAAAGCAGATGCCCCAAGACGATTTGCTCCGTGGTCACTAAAATTGGCTTCTCCGGCAGCATAACAGCCAGGGATAGTGGTTTGCAGATTATAATCCACCCAAAGTCCGCCCATGGTATAATGTACGGCAGGATAGATCATCATTGGGGTTTTGTATGGATTTTGATCTACTATTTTTTCGTACATCTGAAAAAGGTTTCCATACTTTTCTTCTACAATTTTTTCGCCCAAGTCACGAATGGTATCATCGTCTACATCCTTCATGCCGGATGTTAATGCTTTTTCTTTTCCATAGCGCATAATTGCAGCTGAGAAATCCAAGTAAACTGCTTCTCCTGTTTTGTTTACGCCAAACCCGGCATCGCAGCGTTCTTTTGCAGCTCTTGATGCAACATCCCTGGGAACCAAGTTTCCAAATGCGGGATAACGTCTCTCCAGATAGTAGTCGCGTTCTTCTTCACCAAGTTGTGTTGGTTTTAATTTCCCTTCACGAATGGCTTGGGCATCTTCCAAACGTTTTGGCACCCAAATACGTCCATCGTTTCGTAAAGATTCTGACATTAATGTCAGTTTGGATTGATGATCTCCTGAAACCGGGATGCACGTTGGATGGATTTGTGTAAAACAGGGATTGGCAAAGAAAGCCCCTTTTTTATGTGCCTTCCATGCAGCCATTACGTTGGCTCCCATACAATATGTTGAAAGGAAAAATAGATTACCATAACCACCTGTTGCCAATACTACGGCATGTGCGGAATGTCTTTCAATTTCTCCACTGACCAAATCCCTTGCGATGATACCTCTTGCTTTTCCATCAACCAATACCAAATCCAACATCTCATGACGGGTATATGACTTTATTTTCCCTCTTTGGATTTGTCTGTTCATTGCGGCATAAGCCCCCAACAACAATTGTTGTCCGGTCTGTCCTTTGGCATAGAAGGTTCTTGAAACAAGTACGCCACCAAATGAACGGTTATCTAAAAGGCCACCGTATTCGCGTGCAAAAGGGACACCTTGGGCAACGCACTGGTCAATAATATTGGTTGAAACTTCAGCCAAGCGATATACATTGGATTCACGGGAACGGTAATCCCCTCCTTTTATGGTATCATAGAACAAACGATATACACTATCTCCGTCTCCTTGATAGTTTTTGGCGGCGTTCACACCCCCTTGTGCAGCAATTGAATGTGCCCTTCTGGGTGAATCTTGATAGCAGAACGTTTTTACATTATATCCCAATTCGGCCAAAGTTGCTGCTGCCGAACCTCCCGCCAGACCTGTACCAACAACGATAATATCGATATTGCGTTTGTTGGCAGGGTTAACAAGATCTATTTCGTTTTTATGTTTTGTCCATTTATCGGCCAATGGTCCTTGCGGCTCTCTAGAATCCAATACTCCCATAATTAATGTGTTATTGGGTTAAGGTGATGATATAGGGCGATGAAAATAAAACCCAAAGGAATCACCACTGAAAATATATTTGTAAATAATTTAATTCCGGCGGAATACTTGTTATTGACCCCCATACTTTGGAAAGAAGATGAGAAACCATGCCATAAGTGCAAGCTCAATAGAACAAATGAGATAACGTAGATTATGGTACGCCAGACAGGTGCAAATTTCTCAACTGTTTCTTCATGGTAACGTGTTGGGTCTTCGGGGTTGGCTTCAATGTATTTAAAAGCCATTTCATGTACCCAAAAATCATAAAAATGCAGTCCTAGAAATGCAAGCACTACCAAACCCGTGTAGATCATATTTCTAGATACCCAAGGAGCATTTGCACTACCCTTATATTTTACGTAGCCTACACCTCTTGCCCTTCTATTTTGTATTTCTAAAATGAAACCCATTACAAAGTGAATAATAACTCCTGCAATAAGAATTGGTTGTAAAATGAATTGTACCAATGGATTGTATCCCATAAAATGGGACCACGAGTTAAAAACATCCGGGTCGATCACGGACGTAATGTTAATGACAAAATGTTGTGTTAGGAAAACAACCAAGAAGAGTCCCGAAAGTGCCATTACTATTTTACGGGCTATCGAAGATTTTAACAATCCGCTCATTGAAGTCAGTTTTACTTACAAATTTACGGCACAAACAAGTTTTTAACAAGCTTTCAACAATGCAAGACGCCTTATTTAGATTGATTATAATGTGAGTTTGTGTTTGTTGAATGTCTGTGTCGTTTTTTAAAAACATTCAGCAATACCCTTCAACAAAAAAACCCTTTTTAAAGGGCTTTTAAAATAGAAATGATTACTATTGAATCCGATTTTAAAAAAAGGAAACATCACTATATCGATTATAAGGCTTTAAACTCCAATATCTCTAATAATATTTTAATCATTCTTAAGAGCAAACGTCACAACAACTTCATATTGAAAATGACCCAAGGGTTTATCATAGTAGAGCCCTCTAATAATTTCTTCATCCAAATAGTTTCTGTTGTCATCTATGCTTATTACTTTGCCTAAATCCAATTCAATGTTCTTGGTCATAGCTTCTGCTTTCTTCTTTGCATTTTCAAAAGCCTTTTTGGAAAGCGATGCAATTTCTTCCTCATCAAGTGTTATAACCTGATCAAATTGTAGCCGCTGTACACCAAAGGACTTGGATTTCATGAATTTTCGAAAGTCTTCCAATGTGGATGTTTCAAATTCATAGATGGTACCTTCTTTATCATACCCCAATGATTCATAAGCAAATTTATCTTCTTTTAATTGTGCTAAAGATATGCCATTGCTCTTAAGGGCTGCATCGTACTTTTCTTTCATTTGGGATAACGTAAAAGTTTCTGATGGAAGACTGGAATAGGCAGAACTCAAGGTCACGGAACCTTTGAACATAGGCGTCTTGTCAATGTGCACTGCTCTGCCAATAACTTGTATGGATGGTTGCTTTTGGCCAAACCCGAAATAAGATATTAGTATAAGAAAGAATATTATTTTTTTCATGATTATTTTTTTTGAACACTTGCTAAAGTGATTTGAACTCCTTCAACGGATTATACGACCAAAGAAAGGCCCCCAGGGATACCCGGGAGCCTATTTGGATTATTCTTCTATACCAAAAAGTTCAGTAATTTCTTTATAGGACATTTTGGAATAGTCCAAAGAACTATTCTTGGTAGTAATGTCTCCTGGCCCAGAACCTCCAGAGGGAGTTCCTCCAGGAATCAAAACGTAGCGGTATTCGCCAAAAAATGGCACCCCTGTAGGATTACCCTCTTCGTTTGCAGATACGATGATGAATAACTGCCCAGCTTCTTCCGCTCTAAAATAGTAGGATTGCTGCCGTGATGCACCAAAAACAATGGGTAGCGGGTACACATCCGTGTCTTCGGTAATAGGATTGGGCGTGGAACGCCCAAAAACCAATATTACACCTTCGTTTATAATATCGTCTGTCATCAACGGGGCATCTATGGAGAATGAGGCAGAAGTTGCTATAATATTATCATCAAATTCCGAATCTATCCAATCTGAATAAATGACATTGGCCGTACCTGTCTCTCCCTGTTCGCCCTGAGCTCCGTCCGCGCCGGCAGGTCCTTGTTCACCTTGTGGCCCAGCTGGGCCGGCAGGTCCTGTTTCACCGTCTTCGGCGGAGCATGATATTACTAATGCCCCTAAAAACAACATTGAAAATAGATGTAAAAATTTTCTTCTTTTTTGCATAACTAAATGAGGTTAAAATTAGTCAGCAAACCTATAAACCAAAAAAATTCTAGATGTCCGGTATTTTTCAATTTTAAAGAATCAGGACATCATCAAATGCATTTGTCGGTATTCCGATGGAGTGATTCCTATCTTTTTCTTGAACGCATTATAAAAAGTGGATTTTGAGTTGAAACCGGATTCCAGTCCGATGGCTATTATGGTATAATTGGAAAAACTAGGATTGGCAAGCATATCCTTAGCTTCGTTGAGACGGTACATATTGATAAAATCCGAAAAATTCGTACCGCTTAATTTATTTATGATTTGGGACAGATACCCTACGCTTATTTTTAAATAGTTGCTTACCGAAAGTAGGTCCAAATAAGGATCCAAATATGGTCTTTCCTCTTCAAACCAATTTAGGAGTTCTTTGTAATATGCATTGTCATCCGTAAGCTCGAACAGGGATTGTTTGCCAATATGTGATAGTTTGGTCGCCGTTAGCTTGGCTATCAATTGAAACAGCAACAAGTGTTTTTCATTAAAAAAATCTTTTTCGGAATTCTCGGAATCCAATACACCGATAAGTTCACCATTATTAATTATGGGTACGGCCAACTCCGACTTTCTGTTTTTGTCGTCCAAAATATAGCGTCCGTCCCGCTCTATATTTTTCACCATCTCCCATTCTCCTTTTTTTGCTGCGGAACCAACAATTCCTTTGCCTAGGGGTATTTCCAAAGGGCTTAGAATTTTTTTGTCCCCATTGTCCTTATTTCCATAAGCCGCTTTTTGCACCAGCACATTTCTATTTTTATCGAAAATATAGATAACACAATCTTCCAGCCCAAGTTTGGCGATACAATTTTTAGTGATGTCCCAAACTACGTCCTCCTCATTTTTTTTATCGAAAAGCGACGTTGCAAAGTAGCTGAGAATTTCGGTTATATAGTCTTGGCTTTCATGAATTGATATTAGCTCATTTGTACTGAAAATATTCCTGAGGGCCGATACCTGAAAATTTCCGTTAATCGATTTTAACTCACTTTCCTGAAGGGTTTTTTTCTGTCCCAATTCCTTTAAATGTTTTTCGCCCTGAAATAAGAAGGAATAGTAAAAAGCTATGAAAAGCGTCCATAAAGGATAATAGGGCACATGACCGCTCCATGAGTCAAAAAGTTTAATTGACATGATGACCAACAACCAAATAAAACATAAAAAAACCATGACGATATAGGTTTTTTTTAACCATCTGGTTTTCTTTAGTACCACTTTATAGGGCAACCTACCTATGCTACTTTCATATTCTTTTATGACCCTATGATTCCAGATTGCCATTAGGAGTGAAAAGGCCACCGCACTGTTTTCGTCAAATTCTGCTCCAATATTTGCCGCCACTCCCATGGAAAGGAATGCATAGTCCATGATGACATTTATCTTCAAGAAGGTATAAAGTCCTAGAAAGAGAATAAACGGAATCAAAAAATAAACAAGACTTTTTTTAAAAATTTCTGATTTTCCCAAATAACTATAGGTAAAACCTGTAAAAAGAGCAGGGCATAGAAACTGGAATGGCATATATAGTATTAATAGCAAAGGATAAAGCTTGGTCAGACCAATATCGATAAATAGAACCTGGACAATGACTAGATTGGATAACAAAATAAACCAATACATGTATTGGTAAGTGCTGTCTTTTTTGTGAACAAAGATTTTATAAATGCATAGGAGAACAATGGGTAGGGTGGTCGATAAAACAATACCGTTGAAAAGATTCCAGTTCATTTTGGGGCAAGCTGAGGTTGAACATTAAAAATAATCCCCAATGGGTTTTCAAAAAAGATTTATCTTCTGATTGGTAAGTAAAAATGTATAAATGGCATGTAAATTTTCTTTTAAGAAAAAAAAAGGATTATTTTTTGACCGATATTACATGAATATAAACCAACGTATCCAATTCAGTAATGGACATCGCCATTTTATCAGTTAGCCTCAACGTACATTCTACAAGAAGGATAGTTGAAGAAGCCCAGAAAGCAGGTCATTATGTAGAGCTGATAGATCATACCAAATGCTCTGTAAAATTAGGTGACGGAAAGCCGCAGATCTATCTGGGTGAAGAAAACGTTACCGATGAATTTGATGCGATTGTTCCTAGAATAGGGACAAAGGTAACCAGGCACGGTGCGGCCATAGTCAAACAATTTGAAATGAACAATGTTTTTAGTACGGCCCGTTCTCTGGGAATTACACGTGCAAGAAATAAGATCAGAACCCTACAGATTATGGCACGAAAGGGAATTCCAATACCTGAAACCGTATTTTCCATCAATCCAGACAATATTGAAGAGCAGATAAAATTGCTGGGCGGACCTCCCGTAATTATAAAATTACAAGAAGGAACACAAGGTTTGGGAGTTATTCTGGCAGAAAGCAAAAAATCCGCAAAATCAATCATAGATACCTTTTATAAAATGGATACCAGTATCCTCCTGCAGCAATATATTGAAGAAGCCAACGGGGAGGATATTCGTATTATCATTGTTGGCAATAAAGTTGTGGCCAGCATGAAACGTTCCAGTGATTTGGATGACTTTAGATCTAATATGCACAGAGGAGCGGATGCCGTTGCCATAAAGCCCTCTGCCAAAGAACAGTTTATAGCGCTAAACGCAGCCAAATATTTAGGTTTGGGAGTAGCAGGTGTGGATTTGATGCGATCTAGAAAAGGACCTGTGTTAATAGAAGTAAATGCTTCTCCAGGCCTTAAGGGCATAGAAGCGGCTACAGGCATAAATGTTGCAAAACATATTATTCAATTTGTTGAAAATAATGGACCCAGAAGCAGAAGATAAAAAAATCCCAAAATGAGTTCAAAGATATTTTTCTGTGATGACCATCAAGTTATGATAAACGGAAAAAGGCCCTAAACAACCAATCAATTCCTTAGCTATCCGTTAATGCATTTTTTGCTTGTGCCGAAAGGCTCCCGAAAAATTAAACTAAAGTCTTTAACAAAAGTGGAGGGATTTTCTTCCCAAAGAGAGTAATTAAGCAAGTTCCTTTTGGGTTGCAATTTTAGTAAGACTCCAATCAATAGCGTCTTCTACATCGGAAAATTGTTTTATGGAGTTTTGAAAGAACATGCGTTCAAGAACAAGACTTGTAAAACTACCTTTAGTATTTCCTACAACCGAATAGAAACTTAACTTATGCCTGTTTCTATAAAATTTGGCCCAATCTCCGGGAACCACAAAATAATCATTGACTCTGTTTGAGATATAGGCAATGGGAATATTCTTCCCGTAAAACTCATGAGCTGCGTCAACCACTTTTTGAGCCATGTTCCAATTGAAAGTAACGCCACTATGGATTTCTGAAATAACAAGACCATCAAAAAAATAGAAAAGACCAAATTCGTATTCCCTTATTTCCCTTATCTTTTTGAAATATGCGATATCCCTAACACGTTTCATGACAAAACCGTTTTTAAAAAAGTGCTAGTAAAGGTATTAATATTCCTAGATTTTGCACGAAAGGATAAGATTGCCAAGTTGGGTAAACTTTCTGACTTTTATTAAGGAAAACCAAATCCATTTTTGATTATTAGAATTTCCTAATGCTTTTTCTTAGCTGTAGAGATTAAAATCATAACATATATAACGATTAAGGGCCAAGATTAATTCTGCCAATCATTTCATAAAGACCGTTTATTTATCCATAGTATTCAACTGTATGGCCAACGCCTTTGTTGACAATTGTACCTCTATCAATGATAAGAGCAAGGAGATGATCAGAGCCATCAAACTGGCACTGAAAATGATGTTGGCCCAAATGGTAAGTTCAATATAAATTAGGGACATTGTAATAACGGCCAATAAGAAACTGATAATGGCCATGGCCTGCATATTTTTAATAATACCTAATCTTCTTCTTAATTGGGCTATTTGCTTTTCCAGTGGAGGAGTGGCATCCTCTGCGTATTGCTTGTGCAATTGCCTGATCAATGCAGCAATTGCCAAATAACGGGCATTGTATGCCAACATGGTCAGTGAAATTGCTGGAAACAATAAGGCCGGAATGCTTAGGGTTAATTGCATTTATTCAATCTTAAATTCAACTTTCTCCGTTTGTCCATTCCCTGAAATCTCAATTATATAATTTCCTTTGGGCAAGTATGTTTTACCATTTTTAGCTTCTGTCAATTTCATTTTATTCTTCTTTAAAAAGCTACTCTTCCCTTTTTTACTGAAAGCCAAATCATAAGAAAGAATATTCAATCCCTTGTCGGCTTCAATTTCCACGTAGCTTACTTCTGTTCCGCTGGCAGTCATGATTTTTGCCAAGTAACTTCCCGTTTTGCTGGAATAGAATGTAATGTCCAATCCTGGGGTGTCCGGTTTGGACCATGAGCTCCAAGAGTTGCCCCAGTTTTTGGAATGTTTTATATTTTCAACATCAAAGACTACCAATTCTTCGGAAAGTACGTCCAATGTAATCTGCTGTAGTGCCCTAATATCTGCTTTATAGATGCTTCGGCCATGTGTACCGACCAAGAGATGTTTTTCTTCGGGATGAATAACTAAATCGTGAACGGCAACATTGGGCATGCCGTTCTGGAGCAATTCCCAAGATTCCCCCCGATCAAAACTTGCGTACAACCCATTATCGGTGCCTACAAACAATAGATTTTCATTTTCTGGGTCTTCCACAAAGGCATTTACCGGAGAGGTCGGGATGTTGCTTGAAATGCTCTTCCAACTTTTACCATAATCATCACTCATAAAAACATACGCTGTAAAGTCGTCGGAACGATATCCGTTCAAAGTAACATAAACCCGTTCTTTTTTGTGCTTGGATGCTGCAACTTCGGTCACCCATAGATTTTTTCGAAGAGTAGTAGAAATATTTTCCCAACTTCCACCACTACTTTTGGATATGTGTACCAAACCGTCATCACTTCCAGTATATAATAATCCAAATTTGAATGGGGATTCTGAAATGGTGGTCAAGGTACCATAGGCTACATTTCCCGTCTTACCGCCCTGAGTCAGGTCATTGGAAATAGCTTCCCAATCATCACCTTGGTTTAAGGAGCGGTGTAATTTGTTTCCGCCCAAGTACAAGATATCTTGATTGTGTTTAGATAGTAAAATAGGTGTTTGCCAATTAAATCGATATGGCGATTCGCCCAGTTCATGTTTGGGCTGAATGTATTTTCTGCCACTATTTTCTAAATCCAAACGATAGTAATTGCCAAATTGAAAACCGGTATAAACCACATTGGAGTTTCGATTGTCGATTTGTACTTGCATACCATCACCGCCCATAATCATTTCCCATGGATTCTTTCCCGTTTGGTGCCAACGACTATTCTCTTCATTATTATGGGGTCCTTTCCATACGCCATTATCTTGCAGCCCACCATAGACATTATATGGTTTTTCATTATCTATATTGATGGCATAGAACTGTCCTACTTTTGGTGAATTGTTTTTCATCCAATTTTCACCATCATCGTACGTAATGTTTACGCCGCCATCATTTCCATTGATGAGGTGTCCCGGCATTTTTGGATTAATCCATAACGCATGATGATCTGCATGTACGTTTTCTTTCCCTATGGATGTATAGGTGTTTCCTCCATCTTCCGATTTTATTAAGGGAACACCGGCCAAATAAATACGGTCCTTATTATTGGGATCAACTCGTATTTGCGCAAAATAGTATCCGTAGCTGTAAAAAAGGTCATCTATGTAATTTTCGTTCATTTTCATCCACGTTTTTCCAGCATTATCACTTCGGTAGACTTCTGCACCCACTACTGGTGTATCGAACAACAGGGAATTTGCATTTTCCAGATACTTAGCTAGGTCAATTGGCTTTACTGCACCACTGCGAACCATTTGTTTCACATTTTCTGCCCTGTATTTTTCTTGAAAACCGTTAGTTTTCAGGTAGTCGTTTAGTTTTTTATTATCAAGAGCAAGAAAAGCATCCTTATCCATCGATTTAAAATCATCTTTGGTGAGTTCTTCTTTTTTTTCGGCATCCTTCTTTTCGCGCCTAAACTGACTGTCATGAATAGCATAGACCGTATTTTCATCAAGAACCGCTAAACCAATTCTACCGACACCATCACCGGTTGGAAAACCACTTTCCGCTTTCGTAATCAAGGTCCAATTGCTTCCACCGTCAACACTTTTGTAAACTCCCGATCCAGGACCATTTCCTGAAAAATTCCATGCTTTTCTATCTTTTTCCCACGCTGCGGCATACTGAATATTAAAATTGTTTGGTGCATGGGCCACGTCGATAATTCCCGTTCTATCATTTACAAAAAGGGTTTTCTGCCACGATGCTCCTCCATCCGTGGTTTTATAAATACCCCTTTCTTCGTTAGAAGTATATAAATGTCCTGTAACCCCCACCACAACTTCATCAGGATTATTAGGATTAATAATGATACGACCAATATGGTGGGAATCTGGCAAGCCCATATTTTGCCATGTTTTTCCTTTGTCCGTGGATTTTAAAATACCGATACCCGCATAGGAAGAGCGTGAGGAATTGTTTTCACCAGTACCTACCCACAAAGTTCCATTGGTCCAATCAACAGCAATATCCCCAATATTTTGGGTGTCGGAACCATCTAAAACCGGGGTAAAGGAAATTCCATTGGTATTTGTGTGCCAAAGTCCGCCAGAAGCGTAGGCCACATAGAATTCCGTTGGATTAATCGGGTTGACCTCTAGATCTACCACACGACCGCTCATTACAGAAGGGCCAATATTTTTTAGCGGTATATTTTTAACCAAAGAGGTTTCGGCCATTTTACCCTTTTGCTCTAAAGCCTGCATTACTTTTTCAGCAGGGGTTGAGGTCTGTTGCCCGATTACATGTTGAAATAATAGAATAAAAAGAGGAAGTAAAAACCGTTTCATTTAGCCAAGGATTTAATTTGCTACGGAAGGTATGAATTTGTCTTCGGTATCGCAATTAACTACTTTTGAAGAAATCGATTTTAGCCTTATGAAATACCGCCAAATAGACAGCAAACTTTTTATAAAAAACCGCAAAAAATTCATGGCTCACATGAAACCTAAGAGCATTGCGGTATTCAACTCCAACGATGTCTACCCCGTTAGTGCGGATAGCACCATGCCTTTTGAACAGCACAGGGATATTTTTTATTTGAGCGGGGCCGACCAAGAGGAAACCATCCTGTTGCTTTTCCCGAATGCTATGGATAAAAAACACAAAGAAGTACTGTTTGTTCGTGAGACCAATGCACATATTGCTGTTTGGGAAGGTGAAAAATTAACTAAGGAAAAAGCTACGGAGGTTTCTGGAATTGAAACTATTTATTGGTTGTCGGATTTTGATAAAACCTTTTTTGATTTGATGACCGAAGCGGAAACGATTTATTTCAATACCAATGAGCATTATAGGCAAGCCGTAGAGACCCAAACCCGGGAAGACCGTTTTATTGAAAAGTGTAAAAAAGATTTTCCAGCGCACCAATGGGCCAAGAGCAATCCAATTTTACAAAAGATACGTGGTGTAAAAGAGCCTGAAGAAATTGAACTTTTGCAACAAGCTTGCGACATCACTGAAAAAGGATTCCGACGTATTTTACAGTTTACAAAACCTGGTGTTTGGGAATATGAAATGGAGGCCGAATTTCTGCATGAATTTATTCGCAATCGTTCTAAAGGCTTTGCCTATACCCCAATTATTGCTTCTGGCAACAATGCCAATGTGCTGCATTATATAGAGAATAACCAGCAGGTAAAGGACGGGGATTTAATTTTAATGGATGTAGGTGCGGAATATGCCAACTATTCCAGTGATATGACGAGAACTATCCCTGCCAATGGAAAATTCACAGATCGACAGAAACAAGTATACAATGCAGTGCTTCGGGTAAAAAATGAAGCTACAAAACTTTTAGTGCCAGGGAGCATTTGGGCAGAATACCATAAGGAAGTAGGCAAAATCATGACCTCAGAATTATTAGGTCTGGGATTATTGAACAAGGCCGATGTACAGAACGAGGATAAAGATTGGCCTGCCTATAAAAAGTATTTTATGCACGGCACCAGTCATCACATTGGGTTGAACACCCATGATTATGGGGAACTGAAAACACCGATGAAACCTAATATGGTCTTTACCGTTGAACCAGGGATTTATATTCCGGATGAGCAAATGGGAATTCGAATTGAAGATGATGTGGTGATTCGGGAAACCGGAGAGCCTTTTAATTTGATGCAAAATATCCCTATTGAGATTGAGGAGATTGAAGAACTGATGCTTGGATGACAGATAACGGATGATTTTTGTTGGTTGTTCGAGCGTTATGAGCTTGAGTCTTTTTTCTCTTCTCTAGTTTCTCGTGTTTGATGAAGGGTGAAAGTTTGGAGGTAAGTGGGAAGTTATAATTTTAGGGCTGTAAGTTTCAGATTTTTTTCTAAATACTGACTCCTGACACCTGAATAAAATTAATTCGATATAAAAACGAATCAAGGTATGAAACCAATTTTCTTTCTACTCGCACAACAACCCAATATCGAGGAAAAGATAAACAAGGCTCCAGACAGTGCCTACCAAATTGGGGTGGTGATTGGAAGCTATTTGCCTTTTGTAGTTTTAATCAGTGTCGCCTATGCTATTTACTATTATAATAAAAAGAAAAGAGGGTCTTGATGGTCATTTAATAGTATCAGTTATCAGTTGTCAGGTGTCAGGTGACTGATTCAGAATTTCGAAAAAGAATCTCAAGTTTTTCGGGAAAAGTTGTAATGGGCGTATAAGTGGTGGAGAACCGATAGCAATTAGCTTTCTGCTTAAAGCGAATACCCAAACCACAAAGTTTTTCTTAGAAGATTAAGAATATAAGTAAAATAAGACATTTTTGAACAATGAACAATGAACAATGAACAATGAACAATGAACAATGAACAATCAACCTTGCAAAATCTTTGAAAAACACCAACCTTTGCCGACTAGTTTTCAGAAGTTAGATTAGGATGACCAAAATATCCAAGGACATATTAAAAGCGGTTGAAATCTTAAATCGCGAAGATGTAGTGGCCATTCCCACAGAAACTGTTTACGGACTGGCGGGAAATATTTATAGCGAAAAAGCTATTAAAAAGATATTTCAGTTGAAGCAAAGGCCTTTGTTTAATCCCTTGATCGTTCATGTTCATTCTCTAGCTCAAGCCGAAGAAATTGTGACACACATTCCAGAAAAAGCAAGGTTATTAGCCAAAGCTTTTTGGCCAGGTTCTTTGACCTTGATTTTACCAAAAAAAGATACTGTTCCTGATTTGGTCACGGCAAAAAAGGATACGGTTGCAGTTCGAATTCCAGGACATCCAGTTACATTAGAACTTTTGAAGAATTTAAATTTTCCATTGGCAGCTCCAAGTGCAAATCCGTTCGGATCTATCAGTCCAACCCAAGCATCACATGTAGCCAATTATTTTGAAGATGGACTTTCTTTGATATTGGATGGCGGGAACTGCGAAAATGGAATTGAATCCACCATCGTAGGTTTTGAAGATGATAAACCCGTACTGTATCGATTGGGTTCCATTGCCCTAGAAGAAATCACAAATGAGGTGGGTGAAATTGAAATCAAAAACAAAAAAGAGAAATCCCCAGATGCTCCTGGGATGCTTTCGCGACACTATGCCCCAAATACAAGCACTTTTCTGGTGGATGATGTAGCATCTTTCATAAAGAATAAGACCGATAAAAAAATCGGGCTTTTGCTCTTCAAGGATGAAATAGAAAATCCAATTATTTTTCATCAAGAAGTTTTGTCAAGCTCTGGAAGCCTTAAAGAAGCTGCTTCAAGGCTATATGGCGCTTTGCACAAAATGGACAAATTGAATTTGGATATGATTATTGCGGTACGTTTTCCGGATACCGGATTGGGAAAATCAATCAACGACCGGTTGCAAAGGGCAACGAAGAAAGAATAATTCCTCAAAAATTACTTAGGTCGTTTTGAAATGAAATTCACTAAAATAAAAATTATCAAAGCTGGTAATACCCAGCCCATATGAAATTGGCTTAAAGGAATCCATGGGGCAATCCCCGAAACGGATTCTCCCCACCCTATACTTCCTAAAAAATCGGGAATACTAAATATAATCGTAGTTATGACAACCCCTTTAAAAACTTTTGAGGGAGCAAATTTTTCCGGGAGTACGTTCAATAGAATCAAAACAATCGTGATAGGGTAAATGAACATTAGTGCCGGTAGTGCCACGGCAATAATATAGTCTACGTTGAACTGCCCCATCAATATGCCAATAACGCAACCTAAAATAGCCGTAATTACGTAAGCCCGTTCCGAATTATTAAAGCGTCCCTTAATAAAATCTGCGGTACCCGTCACTATGCCCACGGCAGTAGTGAAACAGGCCAAACCCACCAAAATACTTAAAAATAGATTGGCCGTATTCCCTAAGGTTTTCGAACTGATGTTGCTTAGAAGAGCAGTGCGGGATATTTCAACGTCAAAAGAATTATGGAACAAAGCACCTGTGACGATGAGTCCGGTATAAATTAAAAACAAACCTAGCCCAGCTAACCAACCAGCTTTTCTAATTACATTTTTTTTGGATTCGTAAGAAGCCTTGCTGTCTTTCAAATTGATGGAGATAATGATAACACCTCCTACAACTACGGCTCCTATGGCATCGAATGTTTGATAGCCTTCCAAAATGGCATGTGTAAACGGATTTGTGAATTCTGTTAAGCCAAAATCAAAATGCGCATTAAAAAGAGTTGTTCCAATAATAAGCAGTAGAATTATAAGAATTGCTGGAGTAAGGAGTTTGCCGACAACGTCTAAAATCCTGGAACGGTTTACCACAAAAACATAGACCAGTGCAAAATAGATAATACTCGTTAGCAGATATGACGAATCCCATATGGGTTGAATGGCCATTTCGTGTGTCACGGATGCCGTTCGAGGGGAAGGTAATGTTATAGAAATGGCATATACTATATAACAATATATAAGACTGAATGTTGGGGATACTTTTTTGGCAAAGTCGAACATGGTGCCCTGGAGTTTGGCATGTGCCAAAATTCCCAGAATAGGAATTAAAACAGCAGAAAGACAGAAACCCAAAGCAACCAACCACCATAGGTTACCCGATTTAAATCCGAGTTGTGGTGGAAGAATCAGATTGCCTGCCCCAAAGAACAAAGAAAAAAGTGCAAACGCAGTTATTGCAATCGATTTTTTATTCATTTATTGTTAATAATTTCTTTGTTAAGGTAAATTAAAAAACTATATTTAAGCAATGCATTTTGACCTCTGAAAACAACAATTTGTCGATAATTACGCATTTCATCGAAAAAAACCTCTCTGAAACAAGTCCATATAATAAAAAGTTATTAACAGGCGTTCCTAAAGTAAATGTTCATTCAAAATTCAAGTATATAAAATAAAATTACAGTAAATAGTTTTTGCGTTTTTCGATTCCCAAATCGTACTAATGCTCTCCCAAACAAAACCAAGCTTATGAATAGATCTACTACCCACCATGGCAAAAAATTTTCTTCTTTTTTCTGTAACCTGTTCGGACATCATTATATAGTTTCCAAAAAGGTTACACAACACATCAAAGAGTACAAATGCTCTCATTGTCAAAAACAAGTTACTACGGACGTAAGTGGTAAACTATCAGAATTGACTCCACAAATGCAAGAGATCAACAGTACTTTAGAAGATATGTATCGTAAAAGACATAATAGACAAGTTCCTCAAGTAGCTTAATTTACAGTATACTTTAGATAGCATAATTTCGAAGGTTTATTCCCGGAAATTAAGAAAGCGTTTTGTCTATTCAGTCGCGTGCCCCAAGACCGTTTAGCAAGAAATGTTCTTGTTTTCGGGTTTTTTATGGATTAAAAGAGTTCCATCCTTGTGCCGATACCGGAATCTTTGTGTCACCCCTTGTAATTAAATGCGCCCCTTCTCCTTTGTCCGTAATATGTCCTATAACGGTCAAGTTCGGATTGCCCTTTATCTTTGGAAAATCAGACTGATCGATCGTAAATAATAACTCGTAGTCCTCACCTCCACTCAAGGCAATCGTGGTAACATCCATTTTAAACTCTTCCGAGGTCGACATGACTGTAGGATCTAAAGGAATTTTATCTTCAAAAAGATTGCAACCTGTACTGCTTTGTTCGCACAAATGTAGAATCTCAGAAGATAATCCATCGCTGATATCGATCATGGCAGTTGGTTTAACATCAAGCTTTTGAAGTAGCGCTACAATATCCTTTCTGGCTTCTGGCTTTAATTGCCGCTCAACGATATAAGAATAAGGCTCTAAATCTGGCTGATTGTTGGGGTTTACTTTAAAGACTTCCTTTTCACGTTCCAACACTTGGAGTCCTAGATAAGCTCCGCCAAGGTCGCCACTGACCACTAATAGATCATTTGGTTTTGAACCACTTCGAGGTACTATTTCGTTTTCTTCGGCAATACCAATAGCTGTAATACTAATAAGCATTCCAGTTGTTGAAGATGTAGTATCTCCTCCAACTAAATCCACATTGTACATCTTACATGCCATAGCTACTCCCTCATAAAATTCTTCCAAGGCTTCAAGGGGAAACCTATTGGAAACCGCTATTGAAACTGTAATTTGAGTTGCATTTGCATTCATGGCATAGATATCGGAAAGATTAACGATGACCGATTTATAGCCCAAATGCTTCAACGGCATGTAGCTGAGGTCAAAATGAATGCCTTCCACAAGCATATCTGTAGTGATTATTGTCTTTTTCCCTTTGAAATCAAGAACGGCGGCATCATCGCCTATTCCCAGAACAGATGAGTCATGGTTCAATTTAAAATTTTGGGTAAGATGTTTTATCAGCCCAAACTCTCCCAAATTTTCCAGTGTTGTTCTTTGAGGATTTTTATCTTCTAGCATCTTGCAAAAATAAAAGGATAATTATAAATCGTATCTTTAAAATAAACTTAATAGCACTCTTGAATGCTGAAACATTCTTTATTCTTAGTACTCGTAGGAGTCTTTCTTTTTGGATGTTCCGGGGATGATCCTGAAAATCCCGATACAAACAATGATGGAGGTGGTGAACAGGCCGATTCGGAAATCGGTACTGGAGCAGTTGCAGTATCTTTTTCGCTATGTGAAAGCGGTCGAGCATCAAACTTTCCTTGCAATGGATATGATCTTTTGTTTCAAATGGACCTGTCTGCGTTTTCTGCAACTTCGGCAAATGATATTTGGGGGTGGACGGACACAGCGAACAATAGGGAGTATGCTTTGATTGGATTGGACAATGGAACAGCCTTTGTGGATATTACCAACAGTCAAAATCCTGTGTACTTAGGTAAACTTTTGACCGCAACATCAGCCAGTTTTTGGAGGGATGTAAAGGTATATGGTGATTACGTTTTTATAGTTGCCGAAGCGCCAAATCATGGCATGCAAGTTTTTGACTTAAAAAAATTGAGAAATGTTGAAAATCCGCCCCAAGTTTTTGTGGCCGATGCCAGATATACCGGAATAGGAAATGCACACAATATTGTAATCAATGAAGATTTAGGATTTGCTTATCCAGTGGGTACGGCAAGAAACGATGCATTTAACGGGGGAGTTCATTTTATTGATATTCAAAACCCCACAAATCCCCAAGGAGTCGGGGGATATGGTACAAATGGTTATACGCATGATGCGCAGGTAGTAACCTATTCAGGACCGGATATGGACTATACGGGACGTGAGATTTTTATCGGTGCAAACGAGAATCAAATTGCGATTGTGGATATAACGGACAAATCCAATCCTATTGAGATAGAAACACTTGTGTATGGAAATTTGGCGTATACCCACCAAGGTTGGTTTACAGAAGACCAGCGTTATTTTATTTTAGGTGACGAATTGGACGAAGTGGATTTTGGTTTCAACTCTAGAACACTGGTTTTTGATATGAACGATTTGGACAACCCTTTACTTCATACAACCTACTCGGGACCTACAAGTGCCATTGATCACAATGGATATGTACTGGATGATGAATTTTTCCTGGCCAATTATACGGCAGGAATGCGTGTTTTGGATATTTCCGATATTGAAAATGAGAATATTTCTGAAAAAGCTTTTTTTGATACATACCCTGCCGGTAACGTTACGGGATTTAATGGGACCTGGAGTGTTTACCCCTATTTTGAAAGTGGAAAAATCTTGATTAGTGATATTAATTCTGGATTGTTCGTTGTCCAAAAGTCAAACTGATCCAGATTATGAAAAAGGTTTTTATACTTATTTTTTTATTTATGTATTTCTCATGCAATGATGACGATTCCCAATCAGGTTCAAATCAAAAAAATTCCTTTAAAGGAGAGGTTGATTGGATAAGAAATTTTGGCGGTTCAGGAGATGAGACGGCCCAAGCAGTTATCCAAACATCAGATGGGGGATTTGCTGTTTTGGGATACACCAATAGCATGGATGGGGAGTTAACGGGTAAAGATACTCCTGTCAATGATTATTGGCTAGTTAAATTGGATGCTAATGGAGATATGCAGTGGAACAAAACTTACGGGGGCAGTAAAGACGATAGAGGACAGTCCATAATACAAACTACAGATGGAGGTTATGCCATTGTTGGTTATGCTATGAGCGATGATGGTGATGGAAGTAATAATGAGGGTTTTCATGACAATTGGATAGTACGTCTGGATGCTTTAGGAAATATTCTTTGGGAGAAAAGTTTCGGTTTTTCTGGTCACGACCATTCTTATGACGTAGTAGAAACTTCTGATGGGGGATTTTTCTTTGCAGGTTTTTTAGATGTTACGCAATCTGAAGGAGCTGGGAATTTTGGTAAAGGAACTTACTTGACCCGGCATGGCGTTGGTGAATTTTGGGGAACTAAATTGGATGAGTCCGGGAATTTGGAATGGCGTAGATACTTTGGGGGCACCAACAATGATCGCGCGCATGGTGCAGTACAGGCAGATGATGGTGGTTTTGTTATGGCCGGTTTCTCTGAAAGTGATGATTTTGATATATCCAATACAAAAGGAAGTTATGATTTTTGGGTAGTTAAGGTAGATGAAACCGGAACTATGCTTTGGGAAAAATCATTTGGCGGTTCGGGAATCGAAATTTCCTATGATATTACCAAAACCAGGGACGGAGGGTACGCAATTATAGGGAATACCTTTAGTTCAGATCTAGACGTTTCCAAGAATAATGGCGAATCGGACGTTTGGCTTATAAAAATTGATAATGACGGAAATTTAGTATGGGAGAAAACATTTGGAGGCTCTGGATTTGATGCTGCAAGAGGGATAAAAACAACCTTGGATGGGGGCTTTATTATTGCAGGGAATTCTAAAAGTACTGATGGCATTATTGAAGAAAACAGGGGGGAAAATGATTTTTGGGTAATAAAGACAGATGCTTATGGAAATTTGGAGTATCAGCAAACATTTGGCGGCTCAGATTTGGATTTTGGATTTGATGCTCTGGAAACGTCCAACGGAAACATTCTTCTGGTAGGTGAAACTACAAGCAAAGATTTAATGGGAATTGATCATAAAGGTGGAGTCGATTTGATTATAATCTATATAAGATAATGATTCCACTATATAAGCACTGGGTTTTATAATTTGTGGCTTTATTTTGTTTATAAATACTAAAACCAAATAATTATGAGAAAATTATTCTTATTAATACCAGTTTTAATGCTTTCCTTGAGCACATTTACTTCGTGCAGGGAAACGAAGGAAAAAACTGTAGTTATTGAAAAAGAAGCGGAAAAGGAAGAAGAAAAGGGGATACTTGAAAGAGCAGGTGAAAAGGCTGATGAAGAAGTAAATGAAGAAGTGGACGAAGCAATAGACAATATTGGTGACGACAATTAAACACCAGCTTTTTAGTACCAATACAAACGACCACTGATTTAAAATCAATGGTCGTTTTTTTTATAGGCAAAGTCTATGGTATCATTCGTTATTATAATGTTAGGAATTATGATAAAACCCTCCTTATAGGCTATATTTGTATGCTATTTAGAATAAATCCAAGTAAGAATGATTAAAGTTTCGGAAACAGCAAAACAAAAAGTAGTGGCTTTAATGACCGAAGAAGGTTTTGATGCCACTGATGATTTTGTTCGTGTGGGTGTAAAAAGCGGTGGATGCAGTGGGTTGTCCTACGAACTGACCTTTGACAAAAACATAGCTGAGACCGATAAGGTTTTTGAGGATAATTCAGTACGTATTATAGTTGATAAGAAAAGCTTTTTGTATTTAGTGGGTACAACTTTGGAATATTCAGGGGGACTTAATGGAAAAGGCTTTGTTTTTAACAATCCGAATGCCCAGAGGACTTGTGGTTGTGGGGAAAGTTTTTCTTTATAATGGAAGTAAAAAAATTACAAAAAGAAACGAGTAAAGAGAGAAGAGTTAAAAAGTTAAGATTAAATGTATAAATCGTTCGAAGATTTAGATGTTTATAAAACGGCCATAAAGTTTACAGGTAAGATTTATAGATTATTGGATAAGAATCCTTTGAAAAAAGATTTTGCAATGGTAGACCAATTAAGAAGAGCAACTATTTCAATTTTAAATAATATTTCTGAAGGATTTGAAAGAGAAACAGATAAAGAATTAGTTAGGTTCCTTTATTTTTCAAAGGGTTCGGCTGGAGAGGTAAGGAATCTTTTCAATTTAATGAACGAGATTGGTTACTTTGAGGAAAATGGAGTTAATAGAATATAGAGAGGAAGTTTTGAATATTTCAAGACAACTTGCTAATTATATCAAGTTTGTTAAAAAGAGGATTGTTTAATTCTATTCGTTTCCTTTTTAACTTTTTTACTAGATTAAGACATGGCTTACACAGAAGAGGAATTAAAGAAAGAACTGGAAACCAAGGAATATGAGTACGGTTTCTATACAGATATCGAGTCTGATACTTTTCCAAAAGGGTTGAGTGAAGATATTGTACGAGCGATTTCCAAAAAGAAGAATGAACCGCAATGGATGACCGATTGGCGATTGGATGCGTATCGTGTTTGGGAACAAATGAAAGAACCGGAATGGGCGAACGTCAACTATGAAAAACCTGATTTTCAGGAAATTTCATATTACTCTGCTCCAAAAAAAGCAGACCCCAACAAATCTTTGGATGATGTTGACCCCGAGTTATTGGAAATGTACAGAAAGCTTGGAATTTCCGTTGATGAACAAAAGAAATTACAGAACGTCGCCGTAGATATTGTAGTGGACTCTGTTTCTGTTGCAACAACCTTCAAAAAAACATTGGCAGAAAAGGGAATTATTTTTATGCCCATTTCCGAAGCCATTCAAGAACATCCAGAATTGGTCAAAAAATATATGGGCACCGTTGTCCCCAAAACTGATAATTTTTACGCTGCTTTAAATTCTGCGGTATTTACAGATGGGTCTTTCTGCTATATACCAAAAGGCGTAAGATGTCCAATGGAATTATCTACCTATTTCAGAATCAATGAAGGAGGTACTGGCCAGTTTGAACGGACATTGGTTATTGCAGATGAAAGCAGTTATGTAAGTTATTTGGAAGGTTGTACTGCACCATCACGCGATGAAAATCAATTGCATGCCGCAGTTGTGGAACTCATTGCACTGGATGATGCTGAAATTAAATATTCTACGGTTCAAAATTGGTACCCCGGAAATAAAGAAGGAAAAGGAGGAGTATACAATTTTGTTACAAAAAGAGGCATATGCGAGAACAATTCCAAAATTTCCTGGACCCAAGTGGAAACCGGTTCAGCAGTAACTTGGAAATACCCTTCATGTATTTTAAAGGGGAATAATTCAGTAGGAGAATTCTATTCCATTGCGGTAACCAATAATTTTCAGCAAGCGGATACAGGCACAAAAATGGTCCATTTGGGAAAAAACACCAAGAGCACAATTATTTCCAAGGGGATTTCTGCCGGTCAATCGCAAAATAGTTATCGTGGATTGGTTCAAGTGAACAGTAGGGCAGAAAATGCCAGAAACTTTTCGCAATGCGATTCTCTATTGATGGGTAATCGCTGTGGCGCACATACCTTCCCATATATTGAGGCAAAAAACAAAACAGCCCAGATAGAGCATGAAGCAACTACCAGCAAGATCGGCGAAGACCAAATCTTCTATTGTAACCAACGTGGAATTGATACAGAAAAAGCAATTGCACTGATCGTAAATGGTTTTAGCAAAGAAGTCTTGAACAAATTGCCTATGGAATTTGCAGTTGAAGCTCAAAAATTATTGGAAATAAGCCTTGAAGGGTCTGTTGGATAATAATTTAATAACGTTCCCCTCGAGCGTAGTCGAGAGGACATTAAATTTTATCGGCCGTCCTCAAACTGATATTTGAAAGATGAAAAAAATAATACTATTTATATTGACATTTGCAGTAATCAGTTGCAAACAAGAAAAAAAGGAAGCTAAACCTGAAGAAGGTAAAGTAGAAGAAGTTTCAAAGCCAGAACTTAAACTTTATACTTTTAGCGGAGGCACCGTAATTGCCAATAAATTGGAACTGTTTTCCCAAGATACTACGTACACAGGTCAATCCAAAGAATTTGCAGATGCTTTTTACGTAGTGAGCCATCCCAAAGGTAACCTGATGTGGGATGCCGGCCTTCCAGAATCTTTGGTTGGTTTGGAAGAACCTTTTACAGACCCTAGTGGCGCTTTTACCGTTTCAAGAAAGGATTCAGTAACCAATCAATTGTCACGTATTGGAATGAAAGTTGACGATATTGATTATATAGCCCTTTCCCATACACACTTTGACCATTCGGGTCATGCAAATGTTTTTAATAGATCAACTTGGTTGGTTCAAGAAGCGGAGTACGATTTTATAACGAGCGAAGAAGTTCAACAGAACAACCCCGATAACTACAATGCCATAAAAGAACTTCAAAAAACAAAAAAACTAAATGGCGATTTTGATGTGTTTGAAGATGGTAGTGTGATTATAAAATCAATGCCGGGCCATACACCGGGCCATCAAGTACTTTATTTGGATTTGAGCGAACACGGACCATTACTGCTCTCTGGCGATATGTATCATTTTTATGAGAACCGTACTCATAAGAGAGTGCCCAGTTTCAATTTTGACGTTGAACAAACAAGGGCCAGTATGGAAATTTTTGAGGACTTTGCAGAAGAAAATGGAGCAACAGTATACCTACAACACGCCAAAGGTGACTTTGAGAAATTACCCAAAGCACCCAAATTTTTAAAATAATATTGAATTAAAATAGAATGCTAAAGATTAAGGATTTACACGCAAGCATAGAAGACAAGAAAATTTTGAACGGTATCAACCTTGAAGTAAACTCAGGCGAGGTTCACGCTATTATGGGCCCAAACGGTTCTGGAAAAAGCACCTTGGCATCCGTAATTGCAGGAAAAGAGGAATTTGAAATAAAAAAGGGCAGTATAGCTCTAAATGGCGAAGATTTGGAAGAACTGGACCCAGAAGAAAGAGCGCATAAAGGAATATTTCTATCATTTCAATACCCTATTGAAATTCCAGGAGTATCCGTGACCAACTTTATGAAGACAGCTATAAACGCCTCAAGAAAAGCAAGGGGACTTGAAGATATGCCGGCCAATCAAATGCTGAAATTGATTCGGGAGAAATCTGAAATGTTGGAGATTGACCGTAAGTTTTTATCGCGATCTCTTAATGAGGGGTTTTCGGGCGGTGAGAAAAAACGGAACGAAATTTTTCAAATGGCAATGTTGGAGCCAAAACTTGCCATTTTGGACGAGACCGATTCGGGTCTGGATATTGATGCCCTTAGAATTGTCGCCAACGGTGTTAACAAGCTTAGGGGAAAGGATAATGCGATAATCGTAATTACACACTACCAAAGGTTGCTGGAATATATTGTTCCCGATTTTGTGCATGTGCTACACGAAGGAAGGATTGTAAAGTCGGGTACCAAAGAGCTAGCTTTGGAACTGGAAGAGAAAGGTTACGATTGGATCAAACAAGAAGCAACGGTATAATTACAGTAAGCAGTAGCAGAAAGCACTGATAAGCTGCCAACTGTGACTGATAACTGCCAACTGAAATATAATGGATTTAAAGGATAAATTACTTTCTTCGTTTTTGGCTTTTGAAAACAATGTGGATTTAGATCACCCAGTCCATGATGTACGCTCAGAAGCAATAAAGAATTTTGAGGCAAAGGGCTTTCCCTCTAAAAAAGAAGAAGCTTGGAAATATACTTCTCTGAATAATATTCAAAAAGTGGATTTCAGTATTTTTCCCAAACAGGAAAATACGCTGGAATATAAAGATATCAAACAATATTTCCTTCATGAGATAGATACCTATAAAATTGTTTTTATCGATGGTGTATACAGTTCCTATCTATCTGAGACCACCCATGATGGTGTTGATGTATGTCTGATGAGTGCTGCACTCACCAAACCGCAATACAAACAGGTTATAGATGTCTACTTCAACAAAGTGGCTTCAAAAGATGAATCCTTGACAACCTTGAATACTGCCTTTAGTAAAGAAGGGGCTTACATTTATATTCCAAAGAACAAGGTCCCAAAAAAGCCTATTCAAATATTGCATCTGGCAACAGGTACCGAAGCGGCATTAATGTTGCAGCCAAGGAATTTGGTCATTGTAGAGGAAAATGCCGAAGTACAGATTATAGAGCGTCATCAAAGCTTAACGGGCAACGAAGTTCTGACTAACTCCGTTACCGAAATCTTCGCCGCTAAAGACGCTAACGTAGACTATTATAAAGTTCAGAACGATGTGAATACAGCATCCCTGATCGACAATACATACATTTCCCAAAAAGATAAAAGCATCGTTCGTGTCCATACATTCTCCTTTGGCGGAAAATTGACGCGTAACAACTTGAACTTCTATCAAAATGGAGAATATATGGACTCTGTGTTAAAAGGAGTTACTATTCTAGGGGAAAAACAACATGTGGATCACCATACTTTGGTACACCATGCACAACCCAATTGCGAAAGCCATCAAGATTATAAAGGAATTTTTGGTGAAAAATCCACGGGAGTTTTTAATGGAAAAATCATCGTTGATAAAATTGCCCAAAAAACCAATGCATTCCAGCAGAACAATAATATATTGATAAGCGACAAAGCAACTATAAATACAAAGCCCCAATTGGAAATCTTTGCAGATGACGTAAAATGCTCCCATGGATGCACCATTGGTCAACTGGATGAGGATGCCTTATTTTATCTTCAATCTAGAGGAATTCCAAAAAAAGAAGCAACAGCGTTATTGATGTATGCATTTGCAAATAATGTATTGGAAAGCGTACGTATTCCGGAATTAAAGACTCGAATCAACAAACTGATTGCAAAAAAGCTCGGTGTTCGTGTAGGTTTCGAGTTATAGATTGTTCCAATAGTTTTTATGATTACCTAGATTTTCATTTCATTTTAAAAAAGCTAATGCAATCATGACAGAAACAAGCTTTGATGTCAAAACAATTCGACGAGACTTCCCAATCCTCAATAGAGAGGTCAACGGAAAACCTTTGGTATATCTTGACAATGCTGCTACTTCCCAAACCCCCCAACAGGTCATTGATGTTATTGTAGATTACTATCAAAACTATAACGCCAACATCCATAGAGGTGTACATAGTCTATCACAAGAAGCTACTGATGCCTACGAAGCTGCTAGAATAAAAATCCAAAAGCACTTCAACATTGCCAAATCCCATGAAGTGATTTTTACTTCGGGAACCACCCACGGTATCAATTTGGTTGCAAATGGATTTAGCTCGTTTATAAAGGAAGGCGACGAGATATTGGTTTCTGCGATGGAACATCATTCCAATATTGTGCCTTGGCAAATGTTGGCCGAACGCACAGGGGCGGTTTTGAAAGTTATTCCAATGAACCAAAATGGAGAGTTGGTCATGGAAGAGTTTTACGCACTGCTTTCCAACAAAACAAAACTTGTTTTTTGCAATCATATTTCCAATGCCTTGGGAACCATCAACCCCATTGAAGAAATCATACATGCCGCTCACAATATTGGAGCAGCGGTATTGGTTGACGGGGCACAGGCCGCACCACATATAAAAGCGGATCTACAAGCTTTAAATGTGGATTTTTATACGATTTCTGCCCACAAGGTTTGTGGCCCAACAGGTGTGGGAATGCTTTATGGAAAGGAAGAATGGCTCAAAAAATTACCTCCATACCAAGGTGGTGGCGAGATGATTGCCGAGGTAACTTTTGAAAAGACCACATATGCAGACCTGCCCCATAAATTTGAAGCGGGCACACCAAATATTTGTGGAGGTATTGGTTTTGGTGCTGCTTTGGATTATATGAACCGGATAGGTTTTGAAAACATTGCAAGCTATGAGGATGAACTGCTTCAATATGCTACGGAACAATTGTTGGCTATTGAAGGATTAAAAATTTACGGAACGGCTAAAAATAAAACTTCCGTTATATCTTTCAATATACAAGACATTCATCCGTACGATATAGGAACCATTCTGGACAAACTTGGTATAGCTGTCCGTACAGGACACCACTGCGCCCAACCCATTATGGATTTTTATCAAATTCCGGGAACAGTTAGGGCAAGTTTCTGTTTTTACAATACCAAAGAAGAGGTCGATATTTTGGTGAAAGGTGTTGAAAGAGCCAAGAACATGTTGCTTTAAGCCAGTCCGTTATCTTTATCTTAAAGGCTTGATTGGCAACCGTCCTAATCGTATTTTTGAATAAAATTGATACATGACCATAGAAAAGATACAGGATGAGATTGTAGATGAGTTTTCCATGTTCGATGATTGGATGCAACGTTACGAATATATGATCGAACTGGGAAAATCACTTCCATTGATAGACGAGCAATATAAAACTGATGATAATATTATAAAAGGATGTCAGAGCAAGGTATGGGTACACGCAGAACTAGATGGTGATAAGTTGGTTTTTACAGCTGATAGCGATGCAATTATCACCAAAGGAATCATTGCAATTTTGATTCGGGCCTTTAGCAATCAAAAACCACACGAAATTATTGATGCAAGCACGGGTTTTATAGATGAGATAGGTCTCAAAGAACATTTATCTCCGACAAGGGCCAACGGCTTGGTAAGTATGGTAAAACAGTTGAAACTTTATGCTGTGGCTTACCAAACACAGCTTAATTAAAGTAAGGTCAATAAAATAGAACGCGTCAACTCGAGCGCAGTCGAGAGGGCATTAAAACTTTGAATTTCAATATGGTCTCGACTGCGCTCGACCTGACATAAATGATATATTTTAAAATTTGTGCAGGACTGATTTTAATCTAGAAGGAAAATGAGCGAAGAAATAACTGCAATAGATACCGCAGAATTAGGAGAAAAAATAGTTAGGGTTCTAAAAACGATTTATGACCCTGAAATCCCTGTTGACATCTATGAGCTGGGTTTAATTTACGATGTTTTTATAAACGAAGATTATGACGCAAAAATATTGATGACACTCACCTCTCCAAACTGCCCTGTTGCTGAAACACTTCCTGTAGAGGTAGAGGAAAAAGTGAAGTCTTTGGATGCTCTAAAAGATGTTGAAGTGGAAATCACCTTTGATCCGCCATGGACACAAGAATTGATGAGTGAAGAAGCAAAATTGGAATTGGGGCTTTTATAAAATAGATGTTAGACACTGGTATTGAGTATTTAGAAAATCTCAATACTCAAATCTCAATACTCAAATCTTATGTCCGAAATCATAAACAGAGTAGCACAAAGCAATCTGATTACTTTCAATCTTGAAGATTTATACCCAAATGGTAGGCGTGTCTTACTAGATATAAAGGACTGGCTGCACGAAGGTTTTATCCTAAGGGAAAAGGAGTTTAGAAAATTTCTTGAAGGAGTTGATTGGAGTTTCTACCAAGACAATTATGTAGCCTTAACCTGCTCTACGGACGCAATAGTACCAGGTTGGGCATTTATGCTGGTTACATCCAAACTAGCTCCTTTTGCTAAAAAAGTTGTTGTTGGCAACTTGGCAGATTTAGAAACGGCATTGTACCAAACCATTTTAGATAATTCTGATATTTCAGAATTTAAGGACAAATCAGTAATTATAAAAGGGTGCTCCAACAAACCAGTGCCTGAAAATGCGTACATTATGGCTGTATGTAAATTACAACAAGTGGCCAAGAGCGTAATGTATGGTGAAGCCTGTTCTTCAGTTCCTTTGTTTAAGAAGAAATAATTATAGCTACTTAAATGTGACATTTCTTATTTTTGGGTTCTAAACATTAAACTCCATACGCTATGAAAAAACTACTTTTTACAGTGGCGGCATTCTTTTTTATTGTTGCTGCCCAATCTCAAACAGCAGAAGAATTAAAATCCCAGATTGCTCCAAAGAAAGATTCCATTGCAGCCATTCAAGCACGTGTAAGTGCTCTACAAGCCAAACTTGATGCTCTGCCAGGTTGGAAAGTAGGTGCCTTTGGAACCATAGGGGGGAGCATCTCTGAATTCAACAATTGGTTCGCCCAAGGTATTCCCAATAACTCATCTGGCAATATAGGTTTTACTGTAAATGCATACGCCAATCTGAAAGAGGAAAAATTCTTTTGGAGAAACGCGGTCAATGTAAATCTGGCATGGGTGAAACTGGACGATAAAGATGACCCTACTGATGATGATAGCTTTAGAGAGGCAACGGATGTTTTCAATATTTCATCTTTATATGGAAGAAAACTAAACGAGAAATTCGCTTTATCAGGTTTAGTTGAATACCGTACTACCCTTTTAAGCAACTTGAACGATCCTGGTTATTTGGACGTAGGGATAGGAGCCACGTGGACCCCAATCGAAGATTTGGTGGTGGTGATCCATCCACTTAACTATAATTTTGTATTTAGTGACGAGGATGCCATTTTCGAATCTTCGGCAGGTGCCAAAATTGTTGCAGACTATACTAAAAAGCTAGGAGCCATAAATTTTAAGAGCAATCTATCAATGTTTCAAAGCTATGAAGATGGTGATTTAAGCAATTGGACTTGGACCAATTCTTTTGCATATACATTTTGGAAAGCAGTAGGCGTAGGATTTGATTTTGGATTACGGAACAATAGGCAAGAAACCCTTAATTATATCGTAAACCTTGCTCCAACCCCTAATCCTGATGCAACTTTTGATACTATTGATAATGAATTACAAACATATTGGACGCTGGGTTTAAGCTATGCCTTTTAAAAAAGCGCTATAAAAAAGCCGTTCTCACTGAACGGCTTTTTTTATGGGGTTATCTGATATCTTAAGTGAATTTTTTAAAAACCAAAAGCTTTAAGTAGGTTAAGTTTATGAAAGACTTGGTTTGTAACACTAACACTTAAACACAATGTAAAACTAGCTTTTATGGAGATTGTTCTTAAACTTTTGTTGTGAACGATCAAAAAACTGTGGTAGAAAATGTTAACGCGTGTATTTCATCGGTCTACACGTACTGATAGTCTAAAACATGCCTTTTACTTTGTGGCAAACCAATCAAAAGCGGTGGTTGAAATAGAAGCTCTGTACATAGTAAAACCAAACAATATTTAAAATTCATCCAAATGCTCTGGATATAAAAAATTATTATAGGGAAAACGGGTTACATGTATATCACGGACCTCATCGTACACACGTTTTCTAAATTCATCAAGGTTTTCCTTATTCAGTGCCGAAATGAAAAGTGCCCTGTCCCCCATTTTATTGTACCATGTTTTTTTCCAATCCTCTATTGTAAAATGTGCTTTGGTTCGCTGTGTAATCAAATCATCTTCATCAATGGTTTCAGCCTTATATAGGTCGATTTTATTAAAGACCATGATGGTTTTTTTATCGGCACTTTTAATTTCATCCAATATTTGATTGACCGAGGCGATATGCTCTTCAAAATTAGGATGGGAGATATCAACAACGTGTAATAAAAGGTCAGCCTCGCGAACTTCATCCAAAGTACTTTTAAAACTTTCTACCAACTGGGTTGGCAATTTTCTGATGAAACCAACGGTATCACTTAACAAAAAGGGCAGATTGCCAATTACGACCTTTCTGACCGTGGTATCCAATGTAGCAAACAATTTATTTTCGGCAAAAACATCACTTTTACTTATCACGTTCATTAAAGTGGACTTGCCAACATTGGTGTAACCTACCAAAGCTACTCTGACCAAAGCTCCTCGATTTCCTCTTTGGGTCTCCATTTGCCTATCTATTTTAGCAAGCTTCTTTTTCAATAAGGAAATTCTGTCACGAACAATACGCCTATCCGTTTCAATTTCGGTTTCACCTGGGCCACGCATCCCAATACCACCTCGTTGACGTTCCAAGTGTGTCCAAAGCCCTGTTAATCTTGGCAGAAGATACTCGTATTGAGCCAGCTCCACTTGCGTTCTAGCATAGCTCGTTTGGGCGCGCTGGGCAAAAATATCCAATATAAGACTTGTTCTGTCCAGGATTTTACAACGGAGAATTTTTTCAATATTGTTCTGTTGGGCAGGTGAGAGTTCATCATCAAAAATTACCGAACCTATTTCATTTTGCTTTACATACTGCTCAACTTCTTCCATTTTGCCACTGCCAATGTAAGTTTTGGGATTAGGGATGTCCACACGTTGTATGAACCTCTTGGTAACTTCACCCCCTGCAGTAAATGTCAAAAATTCCAGCTCGTCCAAGTATTCTTTGACCTTTTTTTCATCTTGGCTTTTATTGATAACACCAATAAGTATCGCCTTTTCATAATCTATATTCTTTTTTTCTAGCATCAAAATGAATTAATGTACAAATCTAAACAATGTTTTGAAAGCCTTTTTTGTACTTTGGATTTTATTATTACGAAAGTTTCCTAAGCCTCCTTTTAAATTGAGAAGCAAAAAAAATCTGTTTGCTATTGCATTCTATAATCTCGAAAATTTTTTTGACACTAAAAATGACCTTCATGTTTTGGATGATGACTTTACCCCCAATGGATCTAAAAAATGGGATGATGATAAATACAAAAAAAAGGTAAAGAAGCTTGCAAAAACAATTTCGTGTATTGGATATGAAGAAAGTGGGATGCCCCCTGTTCTGGTAGGGATTGCAGAAGTGGAAAATAAAAACGCCATTAATGCACTTGTTAATTCTAAAGGATTAAAAAAACATAATTACGCTTTCGTTCATTTTGATTCACCCGATGAAAGGGGTATAGACACCGCGCTACTTTATCATAAGCAGCATTTTAAAGTATTGAATGCAGAAACCATTCCTCTAATAATAAAGAATATTAATGGGGACCGCGATTTTACTAGGGACATTCTTTATGTACATGGAAAATTGCACAAAGAAGAAATTCATGTATTTGTCAATCACTGGCCGTCCCGTAGAGATGGACAGAACGTAACAAGTTATAAAAGGGTAAAAGCGGCCGCAACTGTACTTCAAAAGATAAATAGTTTAAAAAATGAAAATTTGAACTGTGTTATAATGGGAGACTTCAATGATGATCCCAATTCCGAAAGTATAAAAACACTAATGGCTACGGGAAACTTTATAAACCCATTACAAAAGTTATTTTCTCCCAATACCGGAAGTGCCAACTATAGGGGAAAATGGAATCTCTTTGACCAAATTTTAATATCGCACAGTTTTTTAAACCATGAAAAAGAAACGCATTCTTTTATGAAAACAGATATTTTTACTCCAAAGTTTCTTAGGGAATGGAAAAAGAAATATAAAGGTTTTCCTTTTAGAACGTTTGTAGGAAAGAAGTATTTAGGAGGCTACAGCGACCACTTTCCAGTTTATATTATATTGAAACAAAATTAAATTTGTAAGAAAAAACTTCATTTGACCACAAAAAAATATAGTTTCACAACAACTTCTTTTCATGAAGTGTGCATTTCATCGAAATAATAAGTGTTTTTATCGATAAAGTTTCAAATCAATATTATGTTTGTAGTCCAAATCTTACTAGACCTACAAAATGTATTACAAGAAACCTACTTACAGTTATGGATTAATTTCATCCCTTATCTTTTCTTTATTTGGATTTCTGACTGTCTATGGGCAGTCAGAAACCAAAAAGGAATTGATTCGAATTAATTCGAACCAATATGAAATGCGTTCTTTTGTATCAGAGTTGGAAGCCGACCTACAATCTAAGGAAGCCAAAATAAACCAAGTATTAAAAACAAAGGGTTGGAAAAAAACTGAAAAGTTAAAAGATGGTTCTATTGTAGAGTTAAAGGATATTGGAACAGATGGAACACCTCTTTATTATACTACTCTAAATGACCCTTCAAAACAAGTATCAAGGGCAAATGCACTTTACTCAGATGGACTTTTAGATTTAGGTCTTGATGGGAATGGCCTTCAAGTAGGCGTTTGGGATGCTGGCGTGGCACTTACCACACACCAAGAATTTGATACCCGTGCAAAGAGTGGGGATGGTACTACAGAAGTAAGTTCACATGCAACTTTGGTAACTGGAAATCTAATTTCTTCAGGAGTAAAACCAAATGCCAAGGGTGTTGCCTATGGCGCACAAGTCTTATCCCATAACTGGACAAAAGATAAAATAGAAGTTGCCGAGGCTGCTGCCAACGGATTACTTTTAAGCAACCATTCTTATGGAATAAAGTCGGACCGTGTACCGGACTGGTATTTTGGATCATATATCAAGACTTCTAAGGATTGGGACAAGATAATGCATAACGCCCCCTATTATTTAATGGTTACGGCTGCGGGGAATGCACAAAAATCTTTTGATAATGAATCTCCAAATTTTGGTAAAACGGCTGATGGATTTGATCTGTTACTTGGATTTGCTACTTCTAAAAATGGACTTACCATTGCAGGGGCAAATACCAAAATAGGTAATAAGGGAGAATTGAAAGAAGCAAGAGTTGCAAGTTACAGTAGTTTAGGACCTGTTGATGATGGTAGAATAAAACCGGATTTAGCTGGTGACGGATCTTCAATTTTTTCTACAAATTCCACTACGAACACAAGTTATGATACTTCTGCCGGAACATCTATGGCAGCTCCTGGAGTAACAGGTTCTTTGTTACTATTACAACAATACCATGAGGAACTGTATGGCGATTATATGAAAGCAGCTACCCTTAAAGGACTTGCACTTCATACTGCAGATGATGTAGATTCGCAAGGACCTGACTATAAAATGGGTTGGGGCGTTATGAACGCAAAGGCTGCTGCCGTAACATTGCAAAATAAAGGGTATAGTACACTTGTAGATGAAGAAACTCTTTTAGAGGACACAACTTTTTCAATAACTGTTAATGCCAATGGAACAGAAAATTTGATGGCTTCAATCTCTTGGACGGACGCTGAAGGAGAATATATCAATAGAGGGGATTTAAACAATATGACACCAGCTTTGGTAAATGATTTGGATATTAGAATCACAAAAAATGGAAAAACCTACTTTCCATGGAAATTGAACCCGAAGAAAGCAAGCAGTGCAGCTACAAAAGGTGATAATTTGGTAGATCCCTTTGAAAGAGTTGAAGTTGAAAATGCCAAAGGTGAATATACAATCACCGTTACACATAAAGGAAGATTGAAAAATGGATTTCAGGATTTTTCCCTTATCGTTTCTGGAGCCCAGATATCAAAATGTAGTATTGATGCACCTTCTAACATAGGTTTACTTTTATCATCTACAAACAGTTCAACAATTTCTTGGTCAGATGCAGAGGAGACGCTTTATGAGATTCAGTATAAAAAGTTCAACGGCGACAATTGGAAAAGTGAATTTGTTTGGGAGAACAACTTTGAGATTACTGACTTGGAAGCTGGTATTGTTTATGAAGCTAGAGTTCGCTCTATCTGTACGGAGAACATGCTTTCCGATTTTTCTGAGACAATCAGTTTTGAATTCAATGGTTACGAAACAGAGCTATATGCTTATGAGCCTTTTGGGTTTGGCGAAAGCTTGAAAATAATGGTATATCCCAATCCAGCAACGGAATGGATAAAAGTAGAGGCAGAACTTTCAAAAGATGCGGTTTATTCTATAGTTACTACTTTGGGTAACACCCTTAGAAAGGGTAGTGCTATAGAAAGTATCGATGTTTCTGATCTAGCCTCTGGTCTATATATACTAATGGTGGAAGATCACTCTGGAATGAAAAGCACCAAATTCTATAAAGATTAAAAGCTCTATATATGTATTTACTAAAAACAGGAGGTATCGTTTCAAACAAGTTTGGGAAATTGAATTTTTCAAAAAAAACCTTGCTTCACCTTGCCGTTATACTTTTTTGATTTCATCTCGTCCCAACAATTCTTCATTCCGCAATTTCAGAAAAACTTGTGCGGTTGTAATCACATCCAGTTCACAATAAGAAACAATTCTGTCCAGATTATTTTCATTATAATAAACGTCTTTTACCATACTGCCGTCCATATCCTCTTTTGGTGAAGGAATGCCCAATACATGAGCTAAAAGTTTTAAAGAAGTGTAGTGCTTGTAATCTCCAAACTTCCATAGCTCCATAGTATCCAAATGTGGTACATCCCAAGGTTTCTTTCCGAACAGATCTAATTTATAGGGGAGATTCATCCCATTGATGACCATGCGGCGAGCAATGTATGGAAAATCGAATTCCTTACCATTGTGGGCACACAAAAGATGCTTAGCTAGATTAAAATGTTCTTGGAGCAGTTGTTTAAATTGTTTTAGCAACCGGGTTTCTTCACCGGAAAAGGACGTGACCCTAAAATTGCGCTCATTATCTTTTAAGGTAAAATATCCAACGGAAATACATACTACTTTCCCAAATTCCGCCCAAATTCCTGCACGTTCGTAGAAATCTTCAGCAGTTATTTCGTTTTTTCTTTGATATTGGGATTTTTGTTCCCAGAGCATTTGGGAATTCTCATCTAAGTCTGCAAAGCTCGGTCTTTGGGGTACGGTCTCAATATCCAAAAATAGGATATGTTCTAGGTTAAGTTTATAAAGCATTGTTCTAAGTAAGTAAAATCTGTAGGAAAGATAAATATTTTAGGATTAATCGATAACTGGTAAAAGAAATTGATTAAGTGAAACGTTTTAAAATAAGATGAATTTTTCAAAATATAACCCTAATCTATCTATATGAATTCCCCAAACCTTAACTGTCCCGATAGAATTTTAAAATATTTACCCATATTGATTTTGTTGGCTTATACTGTTTCCTGTTCAGATTCTTCCAATGATGATATGCAAACCGAAAGTGAATTAGCCAAAGAAGAAGGTTCCGGAGAATCAGAAACACCAACAGCGCCCAGTAGTGAATGTTCGGACGCCGGCAATTTTGTTTTCAATGAAAAAGATGGGTTGGTAAACGTTGAATTTGAAGATGCCGAGTTTTCTGGAGATTGGGAATTGAAAAGCTCAGATGTAGATCATACCGGCAAAGGGTATATGGTTTGGACAGGAAATCAATCTTTGGGACAACCAGGAAATGGGCTGACAACTTTTAAAATCAATATCTCCTCTACAGGAACATATCAGTTTTTATGGAGGTCTGCTGTTACCCAAGGGAATAGCGGCAGTGACCATAACGATACTTGGCTTCGCTTTGATGACGCGGACAATTTCTTTGGTGAAAAGGGCAATGGCAGTATCGTATACCCGGCAGATAGAGACAAATTGCCAACTCCCGAAGGTTCAAGTAAAGATGGCTGGTTTAAAATTTATAGAAGCGGAAACGATTTAGGGTTCAAATGGCAATCATCCACTTCGGATAACGATGCACACGATATCTATGTGCAATTTGACAGTCCGGGAATCTACACTATGGAAATATCAGCACGTTCTTCAGGTCATGCCATCGATAAATTTGTACTTTTCAATGAATCATCTACCAAAAATCAGGCGATTGAAAGTGCAAATGCTATGAGCGAGATTACTTGCGGAAATCAATAAAAGCGTTCTAAAATAAAGAGGTCTGTTTTACAGGACTTTCGTGTTCCAACAACCATTTCTTTCGATGTAGCCCACCTGCATAGCCAACCAGATCACCGTTGCTTCCAATTACGCGGTGACAGGGAATTACGATCCATAACGGATTTTTACCATTTGCCGAGGCCACTGCGCGAATCGCCTTTACATCGCCCAGAGAGTTGGATAGTTCTAAATAAGAAACTGTTTTGCCAAATGGGATTTTTATCAGTGCGTTCCATACTTTTTTTTGAAAATCGGTCCCGTTCGGGTTCAATTTGAGGTCAAATTTTTTTCGACTTCCTTCAAAGTATTCCTCAAATTGATAAATAACATCCTCTAAAACTTCTGGGACTATACCAATTGGTTTTTCTTCTTCCAAAATGGAGATGGATGCCAATCCATTTTCATCTCCATGGAATTCTGCCAAGCCTATAGATGTTTGTAAATAAGCTACTTCCATTAATCCACCTCATTTTTTCCTTCAATTATTCCTAAACGCTTTGCTCTATTTTCCCAGTTTCTTCTGGCCAGAACTTGAAGGTCCTCAACGTTATCGCTTTCATCCATAATCTCAAGCCCCAATAAAGTTTCGATTACATCTTCCATAGTAACAATTCCACTTACAGAACCATACTCGTCCACTACTAGGGAAACGTGTTCTCTTTTTTCTATGAACTTTTCAAATAGTTCTGGAATGGGTTTGGATCTATCGCTAACCAAAATTTCTCTTTTTAAGGTTTCGAGGGTTTCATTGCCTTTTTCGGCAATAATGGTTTCCATTAATTCGTCTTTGAGAAAATAACCCGTTATATTATCCATACGGTCTTTGTAAAGTGGAATACGTGAAAACCGTAACGGTCTGTTCGATTCAAAGAAATCTTGAATAGTAGTTTCTTCAGAGGCAATTTTCATTACGGCCCTTGGTGTCATAACATCCTTGGCAAGGATTTCATCGAACTTTAATAAATTTTTAATAACAGTCGATTCAGATTCCTGAAAAACCCCTTCTTCATGGGCAATATCCGTCATTGCAGTAAAATCTTCCCTGCTCAATATACTGCCATGGGGACCTTTTTTCCCGATTAGTTTGGTAAATAATTGTAATAACCATAGCAAACCTGTCCATTTTAATACGAATACCATTGCATTCAATGCTTTTGAGGTAAAATTGGCCAATCGTTTCCAATAGGTGGCCCCAATCGTTTTTGGAATTATCTCGGACGCGACCAAAATCAGGATTGTCATTGCCGTGGATACGAGACCGACCATGAGATCCTCCGTAAATTCAATACCTAGAATGCTACGTGTTGATGTACCATAAGATTCCACATAGGCAACTTTTGCCTGTACCCCTACAAGGATTGCACCTACGGTATGCGCAATGGTGTTGAGGGTCAAAATGGCAATCAGGGGTTTGTCCACATCCTTTTTCAGCTTTTCGAGTTCGATGGCATACTCCTTGCCTTCCTGTTTTTTGACATTGATAAAAGTTGGCGTAATGCTTAGCAAGACGGCTTCTAGGATGGAGCACAGAAATGAAAAGAAGATAGAGATAAAAGCGTAAAATAAAAGAAGTCCCATTGGTTATGTCTAGAAGCACCAAGATAATGAATACCTATCTATTTCTTTACCTCATTCGGTAAGAAGGCTTTATAAAAAACATCTTGTAAAGCTACCCTAATCTTTAAATCGTATAGATTTCGGTGGTCTCTAGTAGGATAAACACGATTGGAAAGAAAAATAAACGTCATTTGATTTTCTGGGTCGGCCCACGCAAAAGTCCCCGTAAACCCTGAGTGTCCAAAACTTGTTTGGCTCGCCAAAGGGGATGGATATGCATCTTTTAGGCTAAGGGTGTCATTACCGAGCAAAGGCTTATCAAAACCCAATCCCCTTCGGTTTTCGTTCTCGGGGAACTGGACTTTTGTAAATTCCTCAATGGTCTTTTTGGAAATAAACTGTTTTCCATCATAAAGCCCATAATTTTGATACATCAGCATCATTTTTGCCAAATCATCAGCAGTACCAAACAACCCTGCGTTACCTGAAACACCGCCCATTAGGGATGCATTCTCGTCATGAACCCAGCCCTGTACAAAGGCTTTTCTAAAAAGGGTGTCATTTTCTGTTGGAACAATTTTATTGGGAAATTCCTTTAATTTTGGATTGAAGCCCAGCGTATAACATCCCAATGGAAAATAAAATGTTTTCTTCAAATAGTTTTCGTAGGTAGTTCCCGTAAGTTGTGAAATCAGCTCAGGGAAAATAAGAAATGTAAGCCCTGAATATTTATAGACTTTATCATTAGATACTTTTGAGCGATTAATGATGCGGTACATTTTTCGTTGAAATCGATTTTTAATATAGAGTCCTTTATAAACTTGGTTTTGAAATCGCGCATTTGGTTTTTCTTTAACAAAGCGTTTTTTTAGTTCGCCATTTTTAATAACCTTTCCCAAAAAAACAATGTAGGGAACCAGACCTGCCTGATGGCTCAATATTTGCCTTAGGGTAATATCCTTTTTGTTTTTTCTTTTGCCCCAAGGCTTCCAATAGGTTCTGAATGGGACATCCAAATCGAGTTTTCCATCATCCACTAGTTTCATAAGGGCAGGCAACGGACCTAAAATTTTGGTAACGGAGGCCAAATCGTATAAATCCGTCAACCCTACTTTTTGAATACTATCGTAGGTATGATATCCGTAGGCTTTATGAAACACTATTTTGTTGTCTTTGGCAACCAACAACTGTGCTCCTGGAAAAGCATGATTTTGTATGCCGTTGGTGATTATTGAATCGACCTGAAGCTCAATCTTTGTTTTGTCAAAATTAAATCCATTTGGCGAGTTCTTTTCTACAGATTGTTGTGGAAGTAGTAGCTGCGCAAACAATAGGAGTGGAACAATGATCAAAACTAATTTTTTCATAGTATAATCTCTTCAAAAAGATTAGCTGATTGTTCTGACAAAGTCTTTTGCAAAATAACTGGCAATAATGTTAGCACCCGCTCTTTTGATAGCGGTTAGTTGTTCCAACATCACCGCATCATGATCTAACCAACCTTTTTCCGAAGCCGCTTTTAGCATGGCATATTCACCTGAAACCTGATAGACGGCAACTGGGACATCAACTTCATTCTTAATTTCACGGACAATGTCCAAATAGCAAAGTCCAGGTTTGATCATAACAATATCGGCTCCTTCATCAATATCCATTTGGGTTTCCTTGAGAGCCTCGAACCGGTTGGCATAATCCATCTGATACGTTTTTTTATCTTTTGGTACGTTGGCGATATCCACGGGAGCTGAATCCAAAGCATCTCTAAATGGCCCATAAAAAGCACTTGCATATTTGGCAGAATAACTCATGATTCCCGTATTTTGAAACCCTTCGTTTTCCAGCGCTTCTCGAATGGTGAGTATACGACCATCCATCATGTCGCTGGGAGCAACAAAATCGGCACCAGCTTTCGCATGTGAAACACTCATTTCCGCTAAAACCTCTGAAGTTTCATCGTTCAAAATTTGCCTATCGGCAACAATGCCATCGTGCCCATAGGAAGAGAAGGGGTCTAGGGCGACATCGGTCATGACCAACATTTCTGGACAGGCATTTTTTACGGCTTTGATAGCGCGTTGCATCAGTCCTTCAGGATTTAAGGCTTCCGTACCTTTGTTGTCCTTCAAATCATCTGGTACTTTCACAAAAAGTAACACTGCGCGTAGCCCCATTTGCCAAAGTTCCTTTACTTCTTTTTCAAGATTGTCCAGACTCAAACGATAATAGTTTGGCATTGAAGGAATCTCTTCTTTTACGTGCTTTCCTCCAACCAGAAATAATGGTACTAGAAAATCATCTGGTGTAACAATAGTTTCCCTAACCAATCTTCGTATGGATTCCGATGTGCGTAGTCTTCTGTTGCGTATGAGTGGGTACATATTTTTAGTTCTAAGTTCTAAGTTCTGAGTTCTGGGTTCTGGGTTCTGGGTTCTGGGTTCTGGGTTTTTGGTCTTTGGTTCTTGGTTCTTGGTTCTTGGTTCTTGGTTCTGAAAGTTATATGTTTTTGTTTTAAGCTGTAAGCGTTTAGTTGAAAGTCAGTGTCTAGAATGTTTTTTGATAGTTTTTATAAGTGCTGCCAACATTTTTTTGATTTCATCTATTTCCATTAATAAGTCTTCAGCTTTCTTAGAGTCGATAAGACCGAGTTCTTTTGAAACTAAAATAAGGTAATCCAATTCATGCGCAGAGCCAGATGAAATATATAAAAATCGAATCAGTTCTTTCTGCGTTTCCCTACCACAACCTTCGGCGATGTTGGTTGGAATTGAAACGGATGCCCTATTCATTTCGAAACCAATCCAAATTGCTTAGATTTAGGATATTGTTCAGTTACTTTGTAAATTTTAAGAACTAAGCTATGGGAACGTTGCCACATTTTGTAGTTTTTATAATTCACCATAGCTCGTAAAACTTAAAACTTTTCACTTAAAGCTTAAAACTAATCATAATTTACATCCATTCCTTTGGGTTTCGTAATACTTCAACCAATCTTTCTTCTTCACTTCCTTTTTCTGGATGATGGTCATATTTCCATTGTACATGTGGGGGAAGACTCATTAAAATACTTTCAATACGTCCATTTGTTTTTAATCCGAACAAGGTTCCTTTGTCGTGAACAAGATTAAACTCCACATACCTTCCCCGTCTAACTTCTTGCCAGTCTCTTTGTTTTTTAGTGTATGGAAGCCCTTTTCTTTTTAAAACAATCGGTATATATGCCTGTAAGAAGCTATCACCTACTTCAGTGACAAAGTTATACCAATCCTTCATGGTCATGGCGTCGGTTGCTTTACAATAATCAAAAAAAAGTCCGCCGAGCCCTCTTGCTTCGTTGCGATGGGAGTTCCAGAAATAATCATCACAGCGTTTTTTATAATTGGAATAGAAGTCAGGATTGTGGTTGTCGCATGCTTTTTTGCAAATGGCATGAAAGTGTTTCCCATCTTCTTCGAATAAATAATATGGAGTAAGGTCTTGACCGCCCCCAAACCATTGGTCAATGCTATTTCCGTTCTTATCATACATTTCAAAATACCGCCAATTGGCGTGAACGGTCGGCACCATTGGATTTTTAGGGTGTAAAACCAAACTCAGTCCACAAGCAAAAAAATCAGCATTTTCAACATTAAAATATTGCTGCATACTTTTTGGCAGTTCTCCGTGCACACCAGAAATGTTGACCCCTCCTTTTTCAAAAATAGCTCCGTTTTCTATGACACGTGTTCTACCACCCCCGCCCTCGGGACGTTTCCAAATGTCCTCTTGGAATTTGGCTTTCCCATCAACTTCTTCAAGCTCATTTGTAATGGTATCTTGAAGGGTTTGTATATATGAGTAGAATTTATCTTTCATGATTCATCGTTTATATGAACTAATTTGTTTTTAAAGTTAGCAAAGTTGGAATTTTCGTTCACTTTTATTGATTTTGAGGTCATTGCCGTTAAAATTATGATTGTTTCAGGAATAGTTTTATTTGAATAGTCTTTAAAAATAGATCTACCAACGGCATTATTGTGCAAATCCATCTCCTTTGCCAATTTTCGGTTAGGGAATGCATGTTCATGCCAATCCGTAATTTTTTCTGACCAGCTTAGGATTTTGATTTCATTTTTAATCCAACGATAACACTCTTTAGAAATCAAATAATTCCAAAGGGCATGTCTAAAGGCATTGGCAGGACCGTTTTTATAGTGCGCACGACCATAATGTTGTGTGGAAATTGACAAACATTTTTTTGTGGCGGACAATGTAGGAAAAACGAACAAAGGAAATTGAAAACATAATTTGACCAAAATCCAGATATTTTTTGAATCCAGTTGCTTTAATGCCTTGATTGCATTCATTGTTTAAGTTATAGCTTTTGGATTGTGGAGTTCGTATAATTCCATGTCCAAAATTTCTCCACTACCTGTTGTGTGCACATTTGGCAAAGTCCGCTTCCATACAAATCCGTTTTTTTCTGCAATTAGTTTGCTCGGCAAATTATTATGGTGAACTATAATCTGTAAAGTTTGTAACTTAAGCTCCCTAAAACACCACGGGATAATTTTTTCCACACTGGTTTTTATAATCCCCCTTCCCTCAAAGCGATAGCTAATACAATAGGCCAACTCCCCTTGGCCTTCTGTTTTTTTAAGCTCTTTTACATAGAGCAGGCCAATAATAGACCTATTGGTATTTTCTTTTATGGTAAATAGGAATTCTTCATTGCGCATAAATTCCTTAACCTTTTTGCCAACAAACAATTCGGCCAAGGTGGGTGTTAGGTTTTGTTGCAAGGTTTGAGGAAAATATGATTTAAATCGTTCCGAATTTGAAACCATAAGGTCACAAAGTCTCCAAGCATCCTTTTCTTGAATGGGACTGATACTATAGTTTTCAAAATCGATTTGCATCATCAATAAAGCTATTCGGTATACTCTTTTACGGCATCAATAAAAGCTCTTGCATTTTCGACAGGTATATGAGGAAGGATGCCATGACCCAAATTCACCACATATTTGTCCTTACCAAATTCACGAATCATTTGATCGACCATTTTTTTGATGGTTTCTGGTGGGGAAAGTAATCGTGCAGGATCAAAATTGCCTTGCAGTGTTATATTTCCTCCCGTTAAATATCTAGCATTTTGTGCGGAACAAGTCCAATCAACACCCAATGCCGATGCACCTGATTGTGCCATTTCTTTTAGCGCAAACCAGCAACCTTTTCCAAAAACGATGACGGGTGCATCATCTTTAAGCGCATCTACGATTTGCTGAATATATTGAAAGGAAAATTCTTGATAATCCACTGGCGATAACATTCCTCCCCAAGAATCAAAAACCTGAACGGCATTTACACCCGCTCTTACCTTAGCTTTTAAATAAGCAATTGTAGTGTCCGTAATTTTTTGAAGTAGTTGATGAGCAGCTTCTGGTTGGGTAAAACAAAATCCGCGGGCCTTATCGAAACTTTTACTTCCCTGCCCTTCTACGCAATAACAAAGTATGGTCCATGGTGAGCCTGCAAAACCAATCAATGGAATTTCATCTTGCAACTTTTCTTTGGTCATTGTAATCGCATTCAAAACGTATCCCAATGATTCTTCAATATTTGGAATGATGACCCTATCTAAATCTTTTGGAGATTTAATGGGATTTGGTAAATAAGGACCAAAGTTAGGTTTCATCTCTACCTCAATATTCATGGCTTGCGGAATAACCAAAATATCACTGAAGAGTATGGCTGCATCCATTCCATACCGGCGAATGGGCTGGACAGTTATTTCCGAAGCCAATTCTGGAGTCTGGCATCGGGTAAAGAAATCGTATTTTGCTTTCAATTCCATAAATTCAGGAAGATATCGTCCAGCTTGGCGCATCATCCAAACGGGGGGTCTATCTACAATTTCACCTTTTAGAGCTCTTAGGAACAGGTCATTTTTAATCATGTTTCTTAAAATATTTTATAGCTTGAACCAACAAATTTTCTATTGTTGGCTTGTTGGCAATTATAATTTGATCCGTATACTTTTTAGCTTCAGTGGCAGTGGTATTGCCAATACAGAAAGCCAAGCTTTTTGAGATACTATTTTCTTGTATGTAACTTTTTATACCACTTGGACTAAAAAAAAGGATGCCATTAAATACGCGATCAAATCTTCTTGGAATCAAATGGGTTTTATAAATCTTAACTTCTGTATACCGAACATTATTTTTTGATAGGATATTAGGCAATTCTTCTCTTCTTAAGTTCCCACATAAGAACAAAAACTTCTCATTTTGATGTTTTTTAATAATAAAATCACCTAAATCCAAGGCATTTTCAGTAGTAGCAATAATTTTTAACCCATTTTCTTCCAATACTGCTTTGGTCTTTTCACCGACGCAAAAAGCATTGCATTCGGACATGTCCAGTTTTTTAGAATACTTCAAAAAGGCTTTTACGGCATTTTTACTGGTGAAAATATAATTTTGAAAATTATTGGGGATAGGTACATCCAAAAATTCAATATCCAATGCATTATATTCCACCAAACCCAGTCCAGAATGGAGAAATAATTCTTTTTGTGAGGGGGAAAGTATTTTAGTGGAGAGCACTGTTATACTGCTCCCTCTACTTAAGGTGAGGGATGGGGTGAGGTGTTTTTTCGTGTTCTCGCTATGTTTTTTTAAATGTTCTTTACGTTCACTAGCGTAGGATTCTTGTTTTTCTTTGGCAGCTATAATATACTGAAATACGATATCAACATTTTCAAAAACCATTCTATTCTCAAAACGTAAAATTTTATAGCCTAAGCTTTGTAAGTGAATGTCCCTCCTTCTGTCCTTTTCAGCTTGATTTATTTGTTTGTGATACTCGCCATCCAATTCAATTATTATTCCATATTCAACACAAAAGAAATCTACAATATAACTTTTTATTGGGTGTTGTCTTCTAAATTTCAGATTTTTAAGTTTACGATTTCGAAGGTGGCTCCAAAGCTTTTTTTCAGCCTTAGTTTGATTTTTGCGTAATAATCTTGCTATTTGAATTTTATTGTTCATCCCCACTCCCTAACCCTCTCCCCCGGGAGAGGGAACTGTTTCTTGATTATTTCTAATAGCTTTCATTAGTCTATCTCCGCCCATTTCCAATAGCTCTTTGGCACAAGCCTTTCCAAAACCACTTGAATCGGTTAAGTCACTACTTTTCTTAATTGCAACCTTTTGTTTGCCATCCAAGGAAAAAACTGATCCTTCAAAATAAATCGATTGATTTTTTATTTGTGCTAAAGCTCCGATGGGAGCAGTACAACCGCCCTCAAGTGTTCTTAAAAAATCACGTTCAATTGCAGTTGTTATCTCAGAATCCTGATGATTAAGCTTATGTGAGGCCTCCTTTGAAAACGCATCTTTCTCCAGGGCCACTACCAACATTGCTCCTTGAGCGGGCGCGGGTATCATCCAGTCCAGTTCTAAAGCATCTTTGGGCAATAGTTTAATGCGTTCCAATCCAGCCTGTGCAAAAATGGCCCCTTGCCAATCATTTTCGATAAGTTTTAAAATTCTCGAATTTACGTTGCCCCTCAAATCCACTATGTTATGATGCGGATATTTATGCAACCATTGTGCTTTTCTCCGTAAGCTACCTGTGGCAATGGTAGCTATGTTTTCAGATTCTAGAAAATCCAATCCTTTGTGAACCAGAATATCATTGGTTACGGCACGTTCCAAAACTGCGGTTTGTACAATGCCTTTCGGCAATTGTGTAGGGACGTCCTTCATGGAATGTACCGCAATATCTATTTGACCTTTTAGTAGTGCAACATCCAACGTCTTGGTGAAGATTCCTGTAATCCCTAGTTCGTAGAGTGGTTTGTCCAAGATCTGATCCCCTGTTGATTTTATTGGAATCAAAGTCGTATCATGCCCTAATGCTTCCAGTTTTTGCTGTACTGTGGTCGCTTGCCACAACGCCAATTCGCTATCGCGGGTTCCGATTCGTATGATTTTGCTCATTTTGAACCGATTTCTAACTGAAAAACTTTTTGGATGAGTTCCAGACTATCTTCGGTATCAACCTCGGAACTCTTTAAATGGTTGGCAAACTGCTTGGTTATCTTTTGAATGATGCGTTCCGAAATGATTTCTGCCTGATCTTCGTTAAAATCGGATATTTTTCTGGAATGAAAGTCGATTTCCTCTGCTTTCATCGTTTTAAGTTTTTCCTTGAGCGCATTGATTACTGGAGCAAACTTTCTTGTCTCCAACCATTTTAAAAATTCTCCCCTTACCTGATCGATTATTTTCTCTGCTTTGGGAACAAATTCTTTTCTCTTGTTTAAGGTGTCATCGGTAATTTGGGAAAGTTGGTCCAAGTGAACCAAGGAAACATTTTCAAGCTCCAAAACATCATTGGATACATTTTTGGGAACGGAAAGATCCAAAATAAGAAGGGGCTTTTTTGTATAGATCAAAGCTTTTGAGATAGTGGGCAGTTGTGCGCCCGTAGCAACAACAAAGATATCGGCCCGTCTAATTTCAGTTTGTAGATCACCATAGTCTTTTACGGTTAAATCAAACTTTCCTGCAATGACCTCAGCTTTCTCACGGGTTCTATTAATGAGCGTGATCTGGGAATTTTTGGAGTGTTTTACGAGATTTTCACAGGTGTTCCTACCGATTTTCCCAGTACCAAAGAGCAGGATATTTTTTTCTGATATGTCAGGAACTTTGTTTAGAATATATCTTACAGAAGCAAATGCTACAGAAGTGGCACCAGAAGAGAGTTCTGTTTCGTTTTTTATACGCTTGCTGGCTTGGATAACTGCATTGCACAAACGTTCCAGGAACGGATTGGCCATTTCGTGCTTTTTGGAACGAAAAAAACCTTGCTTTATCTGGCTAATTATTTCAAAATCACCTAAAATTTGACTATCCAAACCAGTTCCCACTCTAAAAATGTGGGAAATAGCATCATGATTTTTATAGACGTAGGCAACCTCCTGAAATTCTTCCACACTGCCTTGGGTATGGTCGCAGAGCATCTTTATGAGTTGATAGGGATGTTGGGCAAAACCATATAGTTCGGTTCTGTTGCAAGTAGAAATTGCCAAAAGTCCATCAATATCCTGTTCCTTGGCTTGCACCATTATTTTGTCAATCGCAGGAACATCCAAACTAAATTTCCCCCTTATTTCAGCATCAGCTTTTTTGTAGCTGAGCCCAATGGCATAAAAAGAGTTGTGTTTGGAAATATGGTAATTCCTCATAAAGGATATAATCGCGACACAAAAATAGGGGTGCAACATTTTAAAAAATAACGCTAGCGGAACTATAAATAACAGCCTTTGTCCATTTATGGGTATTTTTCGGTCAAATTCTTCAAAAACACCGCATTTATTGATAAATTTGAATTATCGAAAACAATTTAGAGTCATTCTAAATAGAATTAATCATCTAAAAATTTGTATTCGGAAATGGAAAATGTCGCCAAAGGTTCATATAAGGAAATTTTATTGGAAGAAGGATTTTATATACTTAAAATTCAGAACGATACAGAAGATATAAAGAGAATAGAAAGAGAAATCAATAGCTCGTTCATTCAATTTCATTTTTGCCTAAAAGGGAAGTCCCAGTTTTATTTTAACGATGGGCAATACCATCTTGAAGTGTCCGAAGAAAACTCGCTCTTGCTTTACAATACCCAAAAAGATTTGCCTTTACATTTAAATGTATCCCCAGATACGTGGTTATTGTCCATAATTATGACGATAAGGAAATTCCATTCGCTTTTTTCCAACGAGGCAGATTATATCCCTTTTTTAAGTGAAGGGAACAAAGAAAAGAAATACTATTCCCAAGAGGCGGTTTCTCCAGCAATAGCAGTAGTCTTGAGCCAGTTGATGAACTATAACCTGCACCCCTCCATAAAAGAGCTGTACGTAAAGGGGAAGGTGTATGAATTAATTTCCCTGTATTTTAACAAAACCCAGAACGCAGATTTGGAACAGTGCCCTTTTTTAGCGGATGAAGAGAACGTAAGGCGCTTAAAAATGGCAAAGGAAATCATGATTTCCAGAATGTCCGAACCACCCACTTTGGCGGAACTTTCCAAGGAAATAGGACTTAGTCTAAAGAAATTAAAGGAAGGTTTCAAACAGATTTACGGGGATTCCGTTTATGGCTTTTTGTTTGATTATAAAATGGAATATGCAAGAAAAATGTTAGAGACCGGAAGCCATAATGTCAATGAAGTAGGTTTACGTGTAGGGTACAGCACGGCAAGCCATTTTATTGCATCGTTCAAGAAGAAATATGGGACCACACCAAAAAAATATTTAATTTCAAATGCTTAAACAGCAAATATGAAATTTTATTTAATAGTCCCTTTTATCTTTTGTTCAATACTATTTGTAAATGCGCAAGAAAACCCCACTCCAGAAGATGTTCCAAAACCTCCGGAACTTGTTTTAGTATTTAGCAAGACGACAGGCTATCGCCATAAATCCATAGAAAAAGGTGTTGAAACTTTAAGAAAATTGGGAAGGGAGAACGGTTTTATTGTATTGCAGACGGAAAGCTCATCTGACTTTAATCCACAGAACTTAAACAACTATAGATTAGTAATATTCCTCAATACCACAAAGGAAGTTTTGGATGATGTTCAGCAAAAAGCTTTTGAGAAATATATTAGGAATGAGGGGAGTTTTATGGGAATACATGCTGCCACAGATACCGAATACGACTGGCCTTGGTACGGAAAGTTGGTAGGAGCTTATTTTGAAAGCCATCCGAACGACCCCAATATTATAAATGCGAAAATCGATGTCCTAAACAGAGAACATCCTTCCACAGCGCACTTGAACGACACATGGAAGCGCAGTGATGAATGGTATAATTACAAAAATTTAAATCCTGATGTTTCTGTTTTGCTCAACTTGGACGAAACCAGTTATGAAGGTGGAAAAAACGGCAAAAATCATCCTATTGCTTGGTTCCATGAATTTGATGGTGCCCGTGCATATTATACTGGCGGCGGCCATAGCAAAGCTTCTTTTGATGAGCCAGACTTTCAACAGCACCTACTGGGAGCGATAGAATGGTGTCTAGGGAGAAAGTAAGGTCGGTCTTGCTACAATAATCCCAATATTGTATTTTATTTTTTTGAGGTAGTCCACCAAGGGTTCTTTGGAAATCATTACAGATCCTGCACTGGATGCATGTAGTAGATAGATTCTTTCATCGGGTTGCTTTATGGCTATTCCAGTATGTGTAACGTCCAATCCCTTTATAGAGGTTGCTAGCGCAACAATATCACCGGATTGAATTAAATTTTCATTTTGCTCAATTTGGTCTTGGGGCAAAATACATAGGTTTTCTTTGGCAAGGGTTTCTTCTACTTCCAAAATGGCCTTATAGTTTTCTTCTTCTCCTAAAAAAGGATACAAATTTCTGTGCGTACCCATAAAGTTGATGCTCTTTTCTGTTTGGATTCCACCCAATTCCGAAGTAATATCGGTGACCAGACCTTTCTTTTCGTTATTTCGAATCCATTCCGTAAAATAATGTAAACGAGAAGGATACCCATTGATTTTTCCATCTCTATACCGAATTTTCTCAAGATTTTCAATAAAATCCAAGAACTGGAACTGCTGATTTTCATACATTAAACCAAAGGCAAGGACATTCTCCACAAATGTGGTACAATCCAACCCCCTTAGATTGACAACTAAACTTTCGCTTTCGCCAAGTTCCAAGGTTTTTTCTACGTAAGGAGTTTCCAAAAACGTTTTTCCTATAGCCACAATGATATTTTGATGGGCATTCGTTTCAAAATTTTCAAATGTTTTTAACTTGGAATAAAACAAGGTTGAATCTTCAGCCGTGTACAAGACTTGGGCATTGGTTTCAAATCCAAAAAACAAAAGAATAAAGAGTAAAATCTTAGGAAACATGAACAATTTTGGGTTTATCAAACTAAATTAGGATTATCTATGGAATTATAAAGAAACAAATTGTTGGAATCAAAAATTAAATCATCCTCAAGTAGTATTTTTACTGCTCTTAATAAATAGCTATGAAAGGAGTGTTATTGGTCAATTTGGGTTCGCCGGATAGTCCAACTGCAAAGGATGTAAAGCCATATTTGGATGAATTTCTTATGGATGAACGGGTCATTGATGTTCCAAACATATTGAGAAACATATTGGTTCGTGGCATAATCTTGCAGACCCGCCCCAAAAAGTCTGCAAAAGCCTATGCCAAAATATGGTGGGACGAGGGGTCGCCCTTGATCGTTATTTCTGAAAGATTTACCGAAAAGGTCCGTCAACATACCAACATGCCAGTAGCTCTTGGTATGCGTTACGGGTCCATAACCATAAAAAAAGCGCTCCAAGAACTTAAAGATAAAGGAGTTGATGAGGTTTTGTTGGTGCCATTATATCCACATTACGCCATGTCTTCGTATGAAACTGTCGTTGTTAAAGCAATGGAAGAGCAGCAAAAACACTTCCCCCAAATTAATTTGACCACATTGCCGGCATTTTATAGCAATGCGGATTACATAAAAGTTTTATCCGAAAGCATTGCCGATGGGTTGAAGGATTTTGAATATGACCATATTCTCTTTTCGTACCACGGTATCCCGGAACGACATATTAGAAAATCGGACCCGACCAAGTTTCATTGTAAAATTGATGGTAGCTGTTGTAAAATAAATTCGGTGGCGCACCATACCTGTTATAGGCACCAATGTTACGATACTACGGAATTGGTAAAAGCATACCTGGACCTTCCCGAAGATAAGGTCAGTTCTTCGTTCCAATCGCGTTTGGCAGGCGACCCATGGCTAAAACCCTATACCGATTACGAATTTGAACGGCTGGCGAAAGAAGGGAAAAAGCGATTGGCCGTAATTACTCCTGCGTTCGTAAGTGATTGTTTGGAAACTTTGGAAGAAATTGCCATGGAAGGCAAAGAACAATTTGAAGAAGCAGGTGGCGAACGCTATAAACATATTCCTTGCCTGAACGATAGTGATGCTTGGGTTACTTTAATGGCCAAGTGGGTCAACGAGTGGAAATCCAAGGGGACTCTTCCAGTTTAATTACTTGTCTGGTCTAGCGCAGTCAGGCCCTAAATAAAATTGTTGTCAATATCTTGACTGTGCTGGATATGACAGCTTAAAATTATGGCAAAAGTTTCATCAGATCAGTTAGGACAAGAACCCATAGGCAAGTTGCTTATAAAACAGGCCGTTCCTGCCTCTATTGGCATATTGGTAATGTCCTTGAATATTTTGGTGGATTCAATTTTTGTGGGGAATTGGATCGGACCCATTGCCATTGCCGCAATCAATGTGGTATTGCCCGTATCTTTTTTTATTGCCGCGTTGGGTATGGCAATCGGTATTGGCGGGTCCAGTATAATTTCTAGAGCATTGGGAGCCAATAATAAGGAAAAAGCCCTTAAGACTTTTGGAAACCAAATTACCCTTACCCTTTTGGTGACCATAACCATGGTTGCCTTGGGACTTTATTTTGTGGATGGGCTAATTCCCGCATTTGGTGGCAAAGGAAGCATTTTTGATCCCGCAAAAATTTATTATACCATTATTTTATATGGAGTGCCTTTCTTGGCACTTTGTATGATGGGCAATACGGTAATACGGGCAGAGGGAAAACCAAAATTTGCCATGATAGCCATGATTATTCCTTCCGTTGGAAACCTGCTCATGGACTATATTTTTATCTATGTTTTTGATTGGGGCATGCACGGAGCAGCATGGGCAACAACGGCAGGTTATCTAATGTGCTTTGGTTATATACTTTATTTTTTTCTATCAAAAAATTCTGAATTAAGAATAAGTCTACCACATTTTGGATTGGACGTACCGATTTTAAGGGAAATCGGTTCACTTGGTTTTGTGACCTTGGCAAGACAGGCTGTAACGAGCATCACCTATCTATTGATGAACAACATTTTATTCAATTTGGGGGGTGAGGCCATGGTTGCCGTGTATGCCATTATCGGTAGAATGTTAATGTTCGCTTTGTTCCCGGTTTTTGGCGTTACCCAAGGGTTTTTGCCCATCGCAGGGTTTAATTATGGTGCGTTAAAGTATGATCGTGTAAAGGAATCTATTTACACAGCAATTAAATATGCAGCATTGGTAGCTACATTGGTTTTTATCGGGTTGATGATTTTTCCCGAAGCAATCACATCTCTCTTCCTAAGCAGTCGTGAAGATTTGCCCGTAAAGGAATTGATCACCAATACCTTTGTTTTGGAGCGTGCCCCAACAGCCATGCGCTGGGTTTTTGCAGCAACACCAATTATTGCCTTACAATTGATTGGAGCGGCCTATTTTCAGGCAGTGGGCAAAGCAATTCCTGCATTATTGTTGACCTTGACCCGACAGGGTTTCTTTTTTATTCCGCTTATATTGGTTTTGCCCTATTATTTAGGTGAGTTTGGTGTTTGGATTTCCTTTCCAATAGCCGATGTTCTAGCTACTATCGTTACGGGATTCTATTTGTGGAAAGAGATTAAGACAAAACTGCAAAAACCGACCGATATATAATATTTATTGGGTTATTTGAGTAGCCGCTTTACTGATGATTTTCCACTCACCCTCAAGCTCTTTCAACAAGAATATGTCAATAAACTTTAAATCCCGTTTTGGAATGAGGATTTCAGCTTTTGCGCAAGCAATGTTGTTGGCATAATCTATCATCAGTATTTTACCTACCCTTCCATTAAATTTACCTTGTTCCCTATCTTTAAAAAGATTACTGTATTCTTTTGGGGTTAAAATCCACAGCTCTTGGTCCTTTTTGGATAAAAACAGATCGGCGTCTTCAAAAAAGGCCGATTCTATCAATGCTTGGTTATTATAAGACGAGCCATCAATATATTTTTGAAGTGTTTCACGGATCGCTTTTTCTTCGTTTTGCGCCTTAATAGTGATGTAGCTTGCAAATAGCATAAGGATAAGTACAAATTTTTTCATGATATTATTGTGTTTTTGAATAGATTTTAGGTTGAATCCGAATCAACTTACCATCGTCTTCGTCGGTAAGCATATAGAGTTTACCATCAGGACCTTGCATCACTTTTCTTGAGCGGACCCTATCATGGATAAAAAGTTCTTCGGCACTCTCTATAGTTTCATTTTCAATACGGAAGCGCCATAAGCTTCCTCTGGACAATCCGGGAACGATCAAATTGTTTTTCCATTCGGAAAATTCATTACCAGTATAAAAAGTGAGCCCTGTTGGAGCTACGGTATGTGACCAAAACCAAGCGGGAGGCGTGAAGGCAACACCTTCAATAGTAGGAGGTTTATAATCTTTACTTCGGAGTTTTCCCGAAGTAACATTGGGCCAACCATAATTAGCGCCAGCTTCCAAAATGTTGATTTCATCACCCTGAATGGTGCCATGCTCACTAAACCATATCTTGCCTGTCCTAGGTTCAACAGTTATTCCCTGTGCTGCACGAATTCCCATGGCGTACAATCCAAGGACAGCATCTGGTCCAAAATCGGGATTATCCTTTGGAATGCTTCCGTTTGGGTTTATCCTGTAAATCTTGCCTCTTTTATCGGTTACATTTTGGGCTATGGGAATTTCTGGCTCGTCCCGTTCCCAAAAAAGCCGTTCCCCGATTGTTACGTATAGTTTTTTATCTGTTCCGAAGGTCATTCCGCCACCATAATGGTAGTATTCTCTAGTAAATGGAGCAGCTTCAATCAAGGTCTGATGATTGGTCAAAGCATCATTTTTCAATTGGGCCCGTATCACTTTCGTGGTTGTTCCAAAAGCTTTTTTAGCTGTATACGAAACATAGACCCATTGGTTATTTTTAAAATCTGGGTCGACCAAAACATCAAAGATTCCTGAATTGTCGCCAAAGTGAATGGCACGTATGCTGTCTGTCAAGTCAGTAGGGAATCCTTTGATAATTTGTTTTTCCTTGGATTCAAGGTTCACACGCAGTAAATCGCCATCTTTTTCAGATATGAGTGCCTCAACATTAGAAATAAAGGCAATACTCCATGGATGGTTGAGACTATCCAGAACCACTTCCTTAACCGGAATTGTAGGATAGTTTTTTTCATCGGCGATGGTTCTTTCCTTACAACCGAATGTTGCTAGAATCAATATGGAAATTAGGGTATAGGTTTTCACTAAATTTTTCTAATATTTTAAAGCAAATATGACCAAGCATTTATCAAAATCCTTTAAAAATCATGATTCTTAAAACGAAAATGCCCAATCAAGCATTAAACTGGCTTCTATATGCTGAAGGGGTCAATTGGGTTGCGGCCTTAAACGCCAAATTGAAGGAAGTCACGTTCCCAAATCCACAATCATACGCTATTGTTGCTATTTTTTGTTTCATGGAATCTGGTTCTGACAACAATTGCTTGGCCTTTTCTATTCGATAATGGTTTACGAATTCTGAAAAATTCTTTAGCTCGTTCTCGTTAATGGCCTGTGATAATTTTCTTGGGGAAGTATTTAATTTTTCTGCAATTATTTCAAGGGAAATAGTTTTATGCAAATACATCTCTTCTTGTACAAAGAGATTTTTTAAGGAAGAAACCAATTGTCTGGAGGTTTCACCATCTAAAGTTGATTTGGTATATTTTCCCAATTGAAAGGCATGCTTCTGTAAAAAGAGAAAGGAAAAAATGTAGATCAAAAAGGAGAAGAAAACAGCTCCACCAATATACCAGGAGAAGATTCCTGCAAGATGTCCCATATAAAAAAACCATATAACACCAATACCAATAATCAAGTTTCTATACCAGTTGTGAAGTTGTTGGTGCACTGATTTGCCAATTACATATAATATATAAATAGACAGCCCAATGTACAGGCCTAAATGTAAAAAAACAGCAATGTAAATCACATAGGACAATGCATCGCCCCGGTTAGGAATAAATGTGCTCAGCAATGCAAAAACAGCAAATGGGACAAGGTGTAGATAATTTTTCTGCAAAAACGCATTTGATCTATCAAAAAGTGTTTTTCCATAAAACCACAAAAATGGCCCTGTTAAGAGAATACCGGAAATGCCTAGATTGCGTTGCCAAGGCTCCAAATGAAAGTAGGTATTGAGAACCGATTTCCCAATGCGAATGGTAACACCAAGAATTAAAAAAGCCAAAAATATATTTGCTTTTCGTTTTCCCTTTTTAAGGGTAATCAGATAAACAAACAGGAAAAGTGCCTGGACAAGCCCCAAACAACTTAAAACTAAAATTACGGTATCTTGTTTCACGCCCTAAAATTACTGATTGATCGGTTTACTATTTATAATGAAGCCAGAAAAAGAACGATTTCTTATTTTCGCCAGAAACGATAGCTGTTTTGAAAAAATGGACAATAATATTCATGATGGCAATAGTTGCCTTTAACTGTAAAAAAAATGAAGTGGACATGAAAGCGCACACATTATTTGTGAGCACGTATACGGATGGTGAAAGCAAGGGCATATATAAGCTTGTTTTTGACCCCAATACGGGTAAATTATCAGATTTAACTTTAGCTGCAGCATTGGAAAATCCTTCATTTTTGACAATCTCAAAAGATGGAAACAATCTATATGCAGTCCAAGAGACCGCTGATTTTGATAGTTTAGGTGGCGCCGTTTCCGCTTTTAAATTAAAAGACGGTATTCTAGAGCTTCAAAACAGTATGGGAACGGGCGGGGCACACCCTTGCCACGTTGCATTATCTGACGATGGGCATTTGGCAGTGTCAAATTATACTGGAGGTAACCTATCGATTTTCGATTTGAAAAACGATGGAGCCTTAAAACAAAATCCACAGATGATAAATCACAGTGTGCTGGACACATTAAAAAAGGCACACGTTCATAAAGCAAATTTTAATGCAGAAGGTCTTTTTGCGTCTGATCTAGGATTGGACGCTTTGAAAAGATACCGTAAGCAAGATGGAAATTGGAAACCTGCACATCAATCTTCATTGGATTTGCCCGATGGTGCAGGACCCAGGCACTTCGTCTTTGATTCCAACGGAAATTATCTTTATGTAATCAATGAATTGAACTCTACCATCTCTGTTTTTAAAAGAGATGATGAAGGCAATTTTAATAAAATCCAGACCGAAAACACTTTAGCGGCCGATTATAATGGACAAAATGCATGTGCCGATATACATTTATCTCCAGATGGTAAATTTTTATATGGTTCAAACCGTGGTGAAAATACTATTGTGGTTTTTTCGGTTGATACAAAAAATGGTCAAATTAGCTTAATGGGAAGAACTTCTGTATATGGTGATTTGCCTCGGAACTTTACGATTGATCCTTCTGGAAATTTTGTATTGGTTGCAAATCAAAGAAGCGAAAATATTGTGGTTTTTCAGAGGAATACGGAACTGGGAACACTAACTTATCTCAATGAAACATCTTTGCCGGCACCTGTTTGCTTAGAGTTTCTAGAGTAAACTCATTTAATCAACTGCATTATTCTAATAAATAAAATTATTATACGGTTACTTTGCAAAGTAAACGATTACCCCTAAAATGATCACTCCTAAGAGTACCGCAAAGAATATTTTCCAAAAACTGTAGGGTCTGGTTCCTGAAATCTGTCCATTTTCACCATTGATAAAAAAATTGTACTCTTTTCCTTTAAAACGATAGGCACTAATATAAATAGGCAATAAAATGTGCTTAAAAGTCTCTTCTGATAAACTCATGTTCATACTGCTAACCTGTTGTGTATCCCCACCAATGTCTTGTTTGCACCAGCGGGTCGCAATATTGCGAGCCACATCTTTGGAAAGCAAATGACCTTCTTTTAAAGGAATTGTATATTTTTCAGTAACAAAACCGGATAAAAAACCACTGTTAAAGGGTTGTAATTTTTTTAAGTTCCAATAAGCGATTTTTTTTGGGATTCTGCCTGTTTTTTGTTGGGATGCCTCGATCAATGTATCATCTACAAAGCCTGAAACATTACCCGAAGCTGGGTACCATCTAGTTTTACGAACCCTTCGGGTCTGTTTTTTACCCTTACTGTCCCGGTAGCTTTGGTTTTCGTAATAATATTCTCCACGTTGTCCAGTATACGAAGCGGAAAGTTGCGCATCAAAAGTCCAATAGGGAAGATATAGGCCTTTGGTAAATTGTGGGTCTAGCGCTGCTTTTTTCAATTTATTGGGGGCCCACCATAATTTACCGACCCACTTCTGAAAAATAGCAAACGATTTTTCTTTTTCAATCTGAAAAGGCAGAACTGCACCTGGTAAAATCCATTCTTCTTTATAAGCGTCCTCAATAACCAAGGGCATACTACAGTATATACAATGCAACGATTTGTAATTTTCCTCGACATGCTGGTTGGCACCACAATTTTTGCAATGAAGCATAGAAATTTCCTCGCTATGCTTTTGTGCCCCCATTTTTTTTAGATAAGGAGAAAGTTCTAACTCCTTAAAACCACGTTCATCAATGGTTATGACCTCTTCATGGCCGCAATATTCACAAGTGATATTGGTTGTGCCCGGCTTGTACTTGAGCTCTGCTCCACAATTAGCACAGGATTTTTTAAGCTCAGTTTTTTGGATAGGTTTCTCCAATGACTTTTCTTATTTATGGATTGCCAAGTAGAAAACTTATTCTGTAGGGAGTGGCGGTGGAGTGCTTCCTCCTAAAAATGACTTCAATTCCTCGACCTCTTTTAGCGCGGTCCATGAAGTCATCCCTTGCTTCCAAACCAAACTGTCCCTATTGATGGTACGCCCTGCAAAAAGAGCTTGCAGTTGCTCAAAAGAAACCGGGCCTTGTTGTGTTCCGTTAACAGCGTAAAAATATTGAACAGAAGCTGGCATTGGTGGAGGAAAACTGCCTGCCTGTTGTTGGTTTCCCATTTGAATATTTGCTTGCGGGGCTCCAGTCATCATTCCACCCATTTGTTGGGCCAATACAAAGCCCATTCCCATTCCCATTCCTGCGCCTGCCGTACCGCCTTCGTTTTTAGCGGCAGCTTCTATTGCTTTGGCAGTCTTAAATTTGGTCAACTTATCCAAATCCAGTTTGTCGATACGGCTATACTCGAAGATTTCTTTTTTAAGGTCTTCGGGCATGGAAACATTTTCGATATAGAATTTTTCAAGTGAAATACCTACGGAAAGAAATTCGGGCTTCATGACTTCCCGGCAAGTCTCAGAAAGCTCCGAAGTGTTCGCGGCATATAGCTCAATGGGTAAATTGGCTTCGCCAACGGTGTCCGTAAAGCGAGTGGCTATCAAACTCTTTAGATGTTCATTAATTTCAAAATTTGTGAAATTGCTATCCGTGCTCACAATGTCAACGATAAATTTTCCAGCATCGGAGATTTTAAAAGCGTAGGTCCCAAAAGCACGAATTTCTACCAATCCAAAACGATCATCGCTTAAGGTTATTGGGTTTTTTGTTCCCCACTTTTCATCCGTAAAGAGATGGGTATTCACAAAATATACCTCAGCTTTAAACGGAGAGTTAAAACCATATTTCCAACCTTTCAACGTAGTGAGAATAGGTAAATTTTGTGTGGTAAGGTCGTAAGTTCCAGGAGTAAAGACATCCGCCAATTGTCCTTCATTCACAAAGACCGCGGTCTGCCCTTCGCGTACAATGAGCTTAGCTCCATTTTTAATTTCGTTTTGGTAGCGTTCAAACCGATGTGCTATGGTATCGTCTGTATAGTCGAGCCACTCGACAATATCAATAAATTCATTGGTTAGTTTCTCCTTTATTTTGCCAAAAATATCCATGATAACGTGTTTCAGTATTAATTTTCTAAAACTATAAAAAAGGATGAAAGGAAGGAAGAAAAATCCTGATTTAAAGAATATAAGAGTTTTCTCTAAAGCGAAAAACTTGTGAAATAATCAAGGATGCTTAGAAAATTCCGTAAGAGTTGGCAAGGATCAACAAAGAAAGGAGTAGAAAAAATAAAGCGGGCAATGATTTTTTTAATGCATCACTTACCTTTATGTGCATACCGATAGCTCCTAACATAAGCAATGCCATAATTGCTGCTGCAGGGACTGCTAGAATTGGAATCCATATAGAAATTAGCAATAATGTGGCACTAATGATTTTAAGTCCTCCAACAATATACATTATCGTATCGTTTAAACCATAAGCTTCAAATTCAGCTTTCATACTTTTTGCATTGCCTGCGCGCCACTCTGTAGACTTATTAAAACGAAAAAACCAAACATTTATAATGCTGATAAAAATTATAATTTTAGCGGCAATGACAATATATTCCATTTGTTTAATGATTTATAAGTAAATTTAAACAAAATATTTTAAATATTGAATTTACAACTTTTACCGGTAGGTGTCTCCAATTTATTGCTGGTCACAATGATTTTTTCTGGCGTGTCGTTTATCGTATTTGGGATAAGCTGTTTAATTTCAAAATATATGAGGTTGGAATTTAAGCGCTACGGTCTGGAAAAATTTAGAATTGCCAATGGATATCTTCAAATCCTAGGAGGGACTAGTCTTTTGGCAGGTATTTATTACCTTCCACTGGCCCTAATTTCAAGTTTTTGTCTTTGCTTATTGATGATGTGTGGATTTATAGTGAGAATAAAAATAAAAGATGGTCTTATAAAATCGTTTCCAGCTCTATTTTATATGTTACTTAATTTGGGAATATTCATAAAATTGTGGGAATTTTACAATGTTTAGTTATTTAATTACAATGATAAACAAAAAGTATAAAGATTTTGAAGAAGAAAGAAAATAGAATCCCTATTGTTGAACAAGCATAATGATAAAACTCACTTTGACCAAAAGATTGCTTAAAGGCTAAAACAATAAAAACCAAATATTGAAAACACAAACAAAATCAAGGAATAAAAATGTGTTGGGTACTGAGCTACAAGCTTGTTGTCATACTCCTAAAACGGGGTTTTATCGCGATGGATTTTGCAGAACGGGACCCGAAGATGTAGGAACCCACGTGGTATGTGCCATCATGACCGAAGAGTTTTTAATTTATACAAAAGCTCAGGGCAACGACTTGAGCAGCCCAATGCCGATGTATGATTTTCCCGGTCTTCAACCTGGTAACAAATGGTGTTTGTGCGCATCACGCTGGAAACAGGCTCAGAAGGCTGGAAAAGCCCCTGTAGTAGTTCTGGAAGCTACCCATGAAAAAGCCTTACAGATTATTGATTTTGAACTGTTATTGGAACATAAATATAGTAATGCCTAAAGTTCTTCCATAAGTTTTATGGCCGCAGACTCTCCAGAAGCCATTGCTGCATTCAACGAACCGTTCAATACATAATCACCTGCCACATAGACATTCTCGGACACTTTAATTTTATTGGGTGAAAGCTCCTTTTTTAAATTATCAATATCGGGTAGCGCTTGTTTTATGGTATATTTCCTAAGAAAACTTTTAGTGGCGATTTTACAATGTTTCAATAATTCGGAACTAACGGTTTCCACTAAATCTTTTTCGTTTAGCGTGTGATTCTTAACAATGGTTACTGATAATATTGGGTCGCCAGAAACAGTTTGATCGAAAGGATAATAAAGGTTATTTGTAAAAGCGTCTTTATCTGCAACCAATCCTATAATTCCTTCATCAAAGGTCTTCTTTTCAACGGTAAAATACAGGTTGTCGCAGCTTTTCCATCCAAGGTTGTTCAAATCGTGCTCTCCAGTTTCAATGGTAATAGGCGTAGTCACCAAAATGGCGTCACTTTGCAGTACTTCACCATTTTCCAAATGAATTTTATTTGAACTTATTTTAGAGACGCGATGCCCAAATTTGATTTCACTATTTTTTAGTTGATTCGCCAACTGTTCTGAAATCGCTCCTATTCCGTTTTCGGGAAGCGTAGCATAACCCTCCCCGAACATCTTAAAGACAAACTCGAACATTCTTGAGGGCGTTCGCAACTCCTCTTCCAAAAAAATCCCAGTAAAGAATGGCCTAAAGAAGTTTTCAATGATGCGGTCCGAAAACCCATAATTTTTTAGATAATTCAAGGTGGAGATTTCTGCAGAAGCAAAGATTTCATCAATTGATTTATTTTTAAGCGTTTGGGTCAGGGTAAAAATTTTGATTTTATCCGAAAGGGAGCCTATTGAAGAAAAAATTGTGGGGAACAATGCTGAAATATCCCGAAGCGGATCACCGATACGTTGGGTTTTACCTTCTTTGAATATCAAGGCCCCCGGTTTGAATCGATTTAATTTTAAATTGGTATAGTTTAAATGCTTTTGAGCTTGTGGATAAGCTGACAACAAAACCTGAAAGCCGTGGTCGAAGAAAACTCCATTTGCAATATCCGTTTTAACACGCCCTCCTGCTGCGTCAGTCGTTTCCAATAATACGGGGCAATATCCTTGTGCCTCCAATGTTTTTGCGGCGACCAATCCGCTTATGCCCGCACCTACAATATATATTTTAGTTGATTTCTTTACCATACTATTGATTGCATTTCTACGTAAAATTAGGAATTTCAATTTCGAATAAAAAGCAACGAAAACAATATAGGCTATCCGTTATGCAGGGGTTTAAATTACGTCCCTTTTGTCATTCCGAACTTTTATGCTGGATTTTTTGAAGTGTAAAGTCTGAATTTTAGATTGCTGGATTGCTGGATTGCTGGATTGCTGGATTGCTGGATTGCTGGATATTACTGTATTTTTTCTCTAAACCCTAAACCTCACTGGGAGCCTAAAACCTGCCCCTTACCACCGGCCAGGTACCTTTCTTACGGATTGCTCTCCGTCCCACATATAGGACAACCAAAAAGAAAAAGGCCGCCCATTGGGCGGCCCTTTGTATGTTATAAATAAGTTTATTTGACCGTAACCATTAATCGACAAAGACCGAAAAGGCTTTGTTGTTCGTAGGTGAATCTTCCGGAAAAAATACCGTTGGTTCCCCGTTTTTCCATAAAACCGCCTTTATCAAATCTCCTTGCAAAGATCCACCACAGATATATACATCTGTACCATAGACAAATACGGATTCGGCAAAGGAGGTGTTACCGTCGATGTTAAGCAATGTGGCAACAACACCATTCTTCCAGACTGTTGAATTGTTACCATCATTTCCCGCCGCATATATATCCGTGCCCGTTACGAACAGTGAATAGGCAATTGAGTTACTGGTCCCGTCGGTCAGGTCGGTCCCCGCACCGTTCTTCCATGTTGTTGCCGCACTTATTCCATCCACATTTCTAAATCCCGATACATGGACATCGTCCCCTACCACTTGGATATCGTAAGCACGGGCATCATTTTCGAGAATTTCGGGATTTGCAGCCGTTCCTGCCGTCCAATAACAGGCCTTGTAATCGAGGTCCACATCTTGCCTTATATAGCCGGATACATACCAGTTGTTCTGGTCGTCCATGGATATCGCTCTAGGAACGTTTGTTTCGTAACCTGGTTCGACTAGTGTTGCGTCATTGGCATTGGATATCCAAACTCGCCCTATCGATGCTGCATTGGCAGACTGTTCCCCCACTACATAATACCCCGACTCGTTGACAACAACGTCATATGCAGTTGAAGAGGTAATACCAAGGCTGTTCGACAAAGCTATCTGATCTCCGTTGATCCACAACATGGCCCTTCTATTATTGTCTTGATCTCTTTCATGGCCCACAACGTAGACGTCCTCGCCATATACGAACACCGCATTTGCCTGTGCTTCCTTGGTGCCGTCGGTCAGCTCGGTCACCACCCCGTTCTTCCAGACCACAGCTTGTCGGGAACCAGAAGATTGTACATACCCTGCCACATATATGTTGGGGTCCACGGTGACCGTAACGCTTGCGGAGGCTTCTTCCACGGTGGCGGTAATGGTGGCGGTCCCCACCTTGAGGCCCTTTACCGTTCCGTTCTCGTCCACGGTGGCGATCTGCTCGTCGTCGCTGCTCCACGCAACGGGGCTATCCCCGTCCACGTCCACCTTGTCCACTACGGCCAGCTCGGCCGTATCGTAGCGGAACAGCTGGAAATCCTCTTTGTCCAGCCCTATGGACGGGTTCTTTTCCTCCTCCGTTACGGTAACGGTAAAGTCCTTGGTACTGGCGGCGGTCTTGCCGCCAACGGCAACGCCCACCTTGCCGGTCACAGCGCCCGATGGCACGCTGGCCACGATCTTGGTAGCCGTGGCACTGGCCACGGTGGCGGCAACGGTGCCGAAGGTCACGGTATTGTTGGCCGCGGTGGTGCTGAAGTTGGTCCCCTCTATGGTGACCGCCGTTCCAACGGGCCCGCTGATCGGGCTGAAACCGGAAATGGTCGGCGCCGCGGTCGGCTCTGGCTCTGGCTCGGGCGTCGTTGTTGGGGCATCGTCCTTGCCGCATGCCCATACCATAAGGCAGAGTGCCATTGACAGCATGCCCAGATAGTTGATTCTTTTCATGATAAGAATATTTTAAAGTTTGCGGTACAAGTAAGGAAAATCCCATGGGCCACGGGTCGGTGGATTGACGGATGGCCTTTTTGGGTTGATGGATGGGGGATGAAGGGTGAAGGGGGAATGGGTGAAAGGTGACGGGTGAAGGGTGAAAGGTGACGGGTGAAGGGTGAAGGGTGACGGATGACGGATGACGGATGACGAGTGACCGATGACGGGTGACGGGTGACGGGTGACGGGTGACGGGTGATGGGTGATGGGTGAAGGGCGAAAGTTGAGAGTTTAATTATTGTTGGGGACTATGGGTCGGTGTCTTTTTTCTATTTTCTGAGTCCCAATCTCTTTTTAGTTACAACTTAACAGTATACATTTCTGTGTTTTTCCTTACTTTTAGAATTGACTAATTCAACACCAAAAAAATGAAACAATTACTTTCCAAAGCTGGCCTATTGCTGCTTGCTTTATCATTTCTCTCCGTATCTGTACAATCCCAAAGAAAAAAGAAAACATCGACCGCTACGACAATGTTTCCACAAGAGCTGTATTCCAGTTTGGAGTATAGGTCAATTGGACCACATAGGGGCGGTCGTTCTGCTGCGGTAACCGGCGTACCTGGCAAACCCAATCTTTTCTATTTTGGAGCTGCCGGTGGGGGGGTCTGGAAAACGTTGGATGGTGGACGTTCTTGGGAAAATATTTCCGATGGATATTTTGGAGGAAGCATTGGAGCTGTCGAAGTGGCCCAAAGCGACCCTAATGTGCTTTATGTTGGCGGTGGTGAAAAAACGCTTCGTGGCAACGTATCATCCGGCTATGGTATCTGGAAAACTGAAGACGCAGGAAAAACCTGGAAGTTTGCAGGGCTAGAGAACAGTCGTCATGTACCACGTATCCGTATCCATCCAAAAGACCATAATATAGTATATGCTGCCGTGTTGGGCAACATCTACAAGCCTACACAAGACCGGGGCATTTATAAGAGCACGGATGGTGGCCAGACTTGGAGCAAAAAATTGTTTGTCAACGATCAATCAGGTTTTGTTGACCTTACCTTGGATCCCAATAACCCCCGTATATTGTACGCTTCTTCATGGCGGGCAAAACGAACCCCATATAGTTTGAGCAGTGGTGGCGAAGGCTCAGGCTTATGGAAAAGTACCGATAGCGGTGAAACTTGGACGGAAATTTCCAAAAATAAAGGCTTCCCAAAAGATACTTTGGGCATTATTGGAGTTGCTGTTTCCCCAAAAAATAGTGAGCGCGTTTGGGCAATCGTTGAGAACAAGAAAAAAGGAGGACTCTATCGTTCAGAAAATGGAGGCAAGGAATGGACACAAGTGAACAGTGAGCGTAAATTACGCCAACGGGCATGGTATTATACCAGAGTTTATGCTGATACGGAAGATGAGGATGTGGTGTACGTTTTAAATGTTCGCTACCATAAATCAACTGACGGAGGAAAAACCTTCAATACGTTCAATGCGCCACATGGTGACCATCACGACCTTTGGATAGCCCCTGAAAATTCAAAGCGCATGATTATTGGTGATGATGGTGGGGCGCAGGTAAGCTATGATGGTGGTGAAACGTGGAGTACCTACTACAACCAGCCTACGGCCCAATATTATAGGGTAACAACGGATAATGCTTTTCCATATCGTATTTATGTGGCACAACAGGACAATTCTACCTTGCGGGTAAACCATCGTAGCGATGATGGCAGTATTGGCGAAGACGACTGGGAACCCACTGCAGGTGGAGAATCTGCACATATAGCTGTTGACCCCACCAATAATGATATTGTTTATGGAGGTAGTTACGGAGGATTTTTAACCCGGGTGAATCATGATAAAAAAACTGTAAGAGGAATTAATGTGTGGCCGGACAATCCCATGGGATACGGTGCAGAAGGAATGAAATATCGTTTTCAATGGAATTTTCCCATAATGTTCAGCAAGCACGATCCCAAAAAACTCTATACTTTTTCCAATCATGTGCACATGAGCACAAACGAAGGTCAAAGCTGGTCATTGCTCAGTGACGATTTAACCAGAAATGACCCAACAAAACTGGTTTCGAGTGGGGGCCCGATTACACAGGACAATACAGGTGTTGAGTATTATTGTACCATTTTCGCGGCCAACGAAAGCCCTTTAAAAGAAGGATTGATTTGGGTTGGTAGTGATGATGGTTTAATTCACGTTACCAGAGATGGTGGACAGAATTGGGAAAATGTAACTCCATCAGGTATGCCGGAATGGAACATGATCAATAGTATTGAACCTTCAGCTTTTGATGAAGGAACCTGTTATGTGGCAGCTACCAGGTATAAACTCGGGGATTTTCAACCTTATTTATACAAAACAACAGATTATGGCAACACGTGGTCAAAAATCACCAATGGTATTCCTAATGAACATTTTACCAGAGTAGTTAGGGAAGATCCCAAAAGAAAGGGATTACTCTATGCAGGGACAGAAACCGGAATGTATATTTCCTTTGATGATGGAAGCAATTGGAGTCCGTTTCAATTGAATCTTCCTATTGTTCCTATTACAGATTTGGCACTCAAAGACGATAATCTAATTGTAGCCACACAAGGAAGAAGCTTGTGGATTATAGATGATTTAACGGTCCTTCATCAAATGGACAATGCTAAAAAAACTAAAGAAACAATCCTTTTTAAACCAAAAAAAGCTTATCGTACCAAAGGTAGTGTAGCTAAAGAACCATCCAAGACCGAAGGTGAAAACCATCCTAATGGTATAATTACCCATTTCTATTTAAATGAAGTCGCCGAGAAGGATAGCATCAGTCTAACATACTTTTCAAAAAGTGGGGACACCTTGTCTACGTACAGCACTTTTGCCGAGGATGAGGACAAAAAACTCAAAGTGGAAAAAGGCGGAAATACCCATGTTTGGGATACGCGTGGTAAAGGAGCTGAAAAATTGAAAGGAATGATTTTTTGGTGGGCCAATTTTAATGGTGCAAAAGCCGTTCCGGGCACCTATAAAGTTTCCCTTAACGTAAATGGTGCGGAACAATCGGAACAGTTCGAGATTCTTCCTGACCCACGAGCTGAAGTCTCCGTTGCTGATATGCAAAAACAGCACGATTTTATTTCGGACATAAACAATACCATTGACCGGGCACATAAATCTATAAAGAAAATCAGAAAAATAAACACGCAACTAGACGCTTTTGCAAAGCAATACAAGGACAATGAACAAACTAAGGATTTGGTCGAAAAAGCGAACAAGATGAAGGAAGACTTTGAAGAGATTGAAAAGGCACTTTATCAGACTAAAAATAGGAGCAATCAAGATCCGCTGAACTTCCCCATTCGATTGACCAATAAACTTGGGCATTTGAACAGTTTGGTCTCTATTGATGATTTTCCACCAACCGACCAAGATATTGCAGTAAAAAATGAACTCTCGGCCAAAATTAAATCAGAGCTTACGGCATTTGATGCCTTGGTCGATAAAGAGATAAAAGAATTCAACGAAGCTTTTAATAATCTAAGTTTAAATTATTTGTTCATCGAGGAATAGAATGCGTTAGGTTTAGGGTTAAGGATAAAGGTTCTTTAAAAAGTACTTGCTACCTTTAGCCCTTTATCTAACCTAATGCCGTAGTGGAACTTTATCCGTATATAAAATCACTTCATCTTATTTTTGTTGTCACATGGTTTGCGGGCTTGTTTTATATTCCCAGACTGTTCATTTATCATATTGAAGCATCACAAAAGCCGTCACCGGAGAAAGAAATATTATCGGACCAACTTAGACTGATGACCAAGCGCTTATGGTACATTATTACATGGCCTTCTGCGGTCTTATGTACAGTATTCGCCGTTTGGTTGCTCATAATAATGCCAGCTTGGCTGCAACAACCATGGATGCATGTAAAACTTGTATTTGTAGTACTGCTAATTGGATACCATTTAAAGTGCCATAAAATTTTTAGACAGCTACAAAAGGATGAAATCAGCTATACTCCGCGCTTCATGCGGATTTGGAACGAGGGGGCTACGCTTATTCTTTTTGCGATAGTTTTTTTGGTTGTCTTAAAAAACGCTTTCAATTGGATTTATGGAGTGATCGGTATTTTCGTTCTGGCAATTCTGTTAATGCTTGGAATCCGTCTTTACAAAAGAATTAGGGATAAGAACCCAAATGCCTGATAAAATATAAAGCTCAAAGTTAAACTCAAGTGCAATTTTATAAATATGTTGGAACTGCAGTTGAGCACTGGAGCGTTTCTATGCATCCAATCAATTCTTTGGACCAACGACATCCTTTAGCGCAGCACTTGAAGTTTTGGGAAAATTTATAGACCGGAATCGTTTCTATAAAATTGGACTCAGATTTGAAATTGAACTTGCTCAACCCCAATATCTGAGTTTGAACTTTGCATTTGCATTTGCATTTGAGTTTGAGTTTGGGTTTGAGCTTTGTATTTGAGTTTGAACTTTGAGTTTGAGTTTGCTTTTTGAGCCTGGTTCGATAATTGCGTAAATTTATGCTCAAATAAGAATAAACTTGTTCAGAAAGCTCTCCCTAAGATCTCGCATTTTCTTCACTATGATACTGTTGGTGCTCATAGCTTCCGTATTAATTGCAGGAGTGACCATTTACCAGTATAGGGAACAGAGCAAGGATTACCATGAGGATCGATTGGAGCGCAAGGAAGAACAGATTCTTCAAAGCATTAACTATGTCTTAAAAGAGACCACATATCCTGAAACTACAGAAAATCTCCAATATATTTTCAAGGATGAAATCTATAAAATATCAGATGTACAAAATGTCCCCTTTAATATTTATGACCTTGAAGGAGGGCTGATTCGTAGTTCCCGTCCCAGTTTTGAAATCGACTCTATTTCCAATTGTCTTGATGCCAATATCTTGAACAACCTTTTGGCAAACCCCGATAAAAGATATGTGGAGGAAAAATCTGCTGCAGGGGATAATTACAAGGCTTCTTACACCTATATAAACGATACCAAATTTAAGCCCATTGGTATAATGAACCTTCCTTATTTTGAAGACAATACATTTAATAATATGGAACTGAGGGAGTTTCTTTTTAGACTGGCAGGGGTATATCTATTGATGTTGCTTTCTGCAGTAATCCTGGCGTACTTCATTTCAAAATATATTACACGTTCATTACAGACGGTTTCAGATATGATGACGCAGACCGATTTGACAAGAAGAAATAAAAAAATCTTTATAAAAGATACTAGTGAGGAAATTGGAAAACTGGTGGATTCTTACAACGGAATGATTGATGAGCTAGAAGAAAGCGCTGTAAAGCTGGCACGTAGTGAGCGAGAACAAGCCTGGCGGGAAATGGCCAAACAAGTAGCGCACGAAATCAAGAATCCATTGACCCCGTTACGCTTGACCGTGCAAAGTTTTGAAAGAAAGTTTAACCCAAACGACCCTGAAGCCGAATCCAAGATCAAGGAATTTTCCAAAACGTTGATACAACAAATTGACACTATGAGCAGTATTGCCTCGGCTTTTTCAAATTTTGCAAAGATGCCCGCTCAACAGAACGAAACGTTAAACGTTGTCAAAATCGTTAAGCTGGCATTGGATATTTTCAATGAAGACTACATTCACTTTATTTCGGACGAAGAGGAAATTATAGCAAAATTGGACCGAACACAATTGATACGTGTAGTCACAAATTTGGTTAAAAACGCCATTCAAGCATTACCGGAGATAGCATCACCAAGGATATTGGTTACAGTTGCTTCCGAAGGAAACCAAGTTAAGATTTCAGTGGCCGATAACGGTATAGGAATAGCTGATGAGTTCAAGGAAAAGATTTTTGAGCCCAAGTTCACTTCCAAAACAAGCGGGATGGGTCTTGGTTTGGGAATGGTAAAAAATATTGTTGAGAATTATAATGGATCTATACGCTTTACATCGCAGGTCAATAAAGGAACTGTATTTACCGTAAAGTTCCCAAAAGAATAAAAAACACCAAAAAAAGAATTAAGGTCAGGTTCAATAAAAACAGTTTCAAATGAATTACGAAAATATCTATATCGAAGAAGAGAATGCTATCGCAACAATACTAATTAACCGCCCAAAAAAACTGAACGCCCTTAACAAAAGAACCATAGAAGAATTGCACGTAGCATTTAAGGAACTTGATGCTGACGAAAAGATCAAGGTTATTGTCATAACCGGTACTGGGGAAAAGGCTTTTGTAGCAGGTGCCGATATTTCAGAGTTTGCGGATTTTTCAGTAAAAGATGGAGGGCGATTGGCTGCAGAAGGGCAAAGCATACTTTTTGATTTTGTGGAAAATCTCTCCACGCCCGTTATTGCTGCAATTAACGGATTTGCATTGGGCGGTGGATTGGAATTGGCCATGTCGTGCCATTTTAGACTCGCAAGTTCCAATGCCAAAATGGGATTGCCAGAAGTTTCTTTGGGAGTAATACCCGGTTATGGGGGTACACAGCGTCTACCACAGTTGATTGGAAAAGGTAGGGCCATGGAGCTAATTATGACTGCGGGAATGATCGATGCAGACAAAGCTTTAGCCTACGGATTGGTCAACCATGTAGTGCCCCAAGAGGAATTATTGCCTCTTTCTCTTAAAATTGCGAGCAGGATATCGAATAACTCCTCAGTTGCCATAAAATATGCAATAAATGCCGTAAATGCTGGTTTTAAGTATGATGAAAATGGCTATGCCACGGAAATCGACGCTTTTGGAAAATGCTTCGGCACCAATGACTTTAAAGAAGGCACTACCGCTTTTTTGGACAAACGAAAAGCAGATTTTCCCGGTTCATAGCTGTTGGTCTAACCAAACCAGACTATGATGAAACAAAGATTTTTAATGTTGATCCTTTTTTTATACTGGATCATGGGAACTACCCAAAAAATGCCTGTATCCTATGATTTTGGAGAAAAATTCAACGATCGGCATCGCTATTCAAATTTGTTGACTATTGCAGAAGACGGAGAAGGTGGCTATATATTGGTGCGGGGATACTTTCAAGGAATCATCTTGAAGCCAAAAGGCTATTTGATAGAACGCTACAATAGTAACTTAGAACTGGTCTCCGAGTATAATTATAAGCTCAAAGGACTTGATTTTGTTGAGGGTTTCTTAAAAAACGGACAGTTAAATCTTTTGTTTCTCAACTATGACTATGAGCGTGGCCAGTATGAATATTGGGTTCACAGCAGTCCCATCACAGCATTTGATTTTAAACCCAAAAGATTGCTTTCAATAGCTTCTGAAGAGGTCAGGGACCCTGTGGGGAAGAACTATTATAACCGAAATTTTTCAACTGGTTTTTCAACAGCTATACTTTTTGATCAAGAAAAAACAGGATTTGTTATCAGTACTCATCATAAAAAGGGAAAGAACAATAAGCATATTATCCATCTATACGATACGGCCCTAAACAAAAAGTTTGAACATGACTTTTCATACGAGATAGAAGAAAAGAACTATGCCTTTGAAAATATCGCTATAGCAAAGGATTTGCAAACGGCATACATTATTGGCAAAGCTTATTTTAAAAAGAAACGTTTTAGGGTTGATGAAAGAAAATTTCAGTACGAATTGATAAAGGTTTCGAGCAATGGAAGCCAAACACAGTCGTTTGATGACCCAGAAAAGTATTCAGAAGGATTATTTCCTGTTTTGATTAAAGACAGACTGGTCTGTACAGGTTTCTATGCGGATAGAAAGGATAATCGATATAATGGAATTGCTTATTTTGATGTTAACCCACTATCCTTGGATATCAATATAAAAAAATACAATCCATTTTCGCAACAGTTTATGGAAGATAAATTTGGTAGGGATGAAGACAAGGAAATAAAAAATCTTGTTTTTAAAGGGGTTGAAGTTGCGTCACAGGGAGAAATCTTTTTTAATGCCGAAGAATATTTTGTGACCAACAGCCTGGAAGTTACAGGAGCTGGACAGCGTGTAAAAGTGGAAAGATATCATCACAACGATATTGTCAGTGTAAAGTTAACGACCAATGGTGACATGGAGTGGGCCAGAAACATAAATAAAGCTGAGGTAACCCAAGGAGATGGTGCTTATGCCTCATACAGTTCTTATGCCAAGGATGGAAACACCTATTTCTTTATTTGTACTGCTTCGGAAAATCCACAATTGATCAATAATGAACGTCTTATCTTCAAACAAGGTCTCAGTAGGAACAGGAACGTTTTTATGATTTCTTTGGATGAAAATGGCAAAATGGACTATGAGAAAATTATTGATAACCAAGAAGCGAGACTTCCATTAATGGTCTCAAAACCACTTAAGGACGAAGAAGAGAATAAAATGCTTTTTTACGCCAAAAGAGGCAACAAAAAACAATTGGTAAAGGTGAACTTTAAATAGGGAAAACAATTTACAACATCTGAAGTTTCAGAACAATGAAGAAGACCTCCAATTGGAGGTCTTCTTCATTATATAAAGTTAGCAGATTCTATTTAAGGCCCATCCATTTAATTGTATGGTATTATAAGTTCAGGTTTCAATAAGAATAAACAGGTCATGATGATAATATATCCAAATAACTATAAGAAAACACTTTCAATAAATGTAACACATCAATTCAATAAGAGCATTCATCAAATCATATACTTATTTGGTCAATTCACCTATAAATAAATTAATGGAGCGGTATACTTTTGAACTTAACCCATTAAACAATTATTTATGAAAACTATTAAATTATTTAAAACTTTCTTTTTGTGCATTGCAATGATATTGGTTTCATGTTCTGGTGAAGATGGTACTGACGGTGATCCTGGAGAAAGTATAACAGGAGATCCTGGCGCAGATGGAATCAGTTGTTGGGATCTTAACGGCAATGGTCTAGGTGACGGTAAAGAAGACGTGAACGAAGATGGCAATTATGATGCTCTTGACTGTCAAGGGGATACTGGTACATCTGGTCAAGATGGCAATGCCAATGTTCAAAAGTTCGATACGCTGCTGGACGGTTTTTCTGGGTCCGAATTACGACTTACAATGCCTATTCCCCTAGAGGAGCAGGATAACTACGCTTTTTTCTTTTACATTAAATATATTGATTTTGATACACAGACACAATTATGGTATACAGTGCCAGGCCACTTGCGAGGTAACGAAATATATGCAAGAGTATACTATTTTGCTAATAAGGCAGATTTCGATTTCGATTACGATATTGAGGTAAATTTTTACAATACTGAGGATGATAGTGAACATATAGTACAAGATGGAGAATATTCATTGTTCAGAATAGTGGCCATAGAGTATAGTGGCCTGGGAGCCAAAGCCAATAAAACGAGTCTTGAGTCAACACTGAAAGCTGCAGGAGTAGACACCAACGATTATAACGCAGTAGCCAATTACTTTGGATTGTAATAAATAGATTTAGCTAACTAATTTTATATCATTTTTAAATTAATCAATTGAAAAGCTGGGCATTCGCCCAGCTTTTTTTTATGGAATAACGCTCAAACAAAATCTAATATTGGAAATTATCCATAAATTTGGAATAAATCCAATAAATGAAATATAAAGAATTCCTCAAAGGTCGTGGAGCCCAAAAAAATACATCCAATAAGTTCCTTCAACATATATATGAAATGCGCGAGGATTTTTTGGAATTCTGCCATTTGGAAGGTGAAGAAGCCGAGAGCAATAAGACCCAATATATTCCCATATTTCCAAAAACCATAGTTAACAAAGTCGATAGCCCAGATGTTGGGATGGCCTATTCCATGAACCCATACCAAGGTTGTGAGCATGGATGTATCTACTGTTATGCCCGCAACGCCCACGAATATTGGGGATATAGTGCAGGATTGGATTTTGAACGGAAAATTCTTGTGAAAAAATCTGCTCCCAAATTATTGGAAGCTAAAATAAAGCATAAGAACTGGAAAGCGCAGACCATAGTAATGTCCGGAAATACCGATTGTTACCAACCCGCCGAGAAAAAATTTGAAATTACAAGAAAATGTCTTGAAGTATTTTTAAAGTATAGACACCCAGTAGGCATCATCACCAAAAATGCCTTAGTGCTTCGGGATCTGGATATTTTAAAAGAACTGAACGCCCATCAATTGGTTGGCGTGAACATTTCGGTAACGTCACTTTCAGAAAAGACAAGAAGGAAATTAGAACCAAGAACGGCATCAATCCAAAAGCGATTGAAGACCATTAACGTATTATCAGAAAATAAAATTCCTGTTAATGCTATGCTGGCTCCGATGATTCCCGGAATCAATAGCCACGAATTGTTAAAACTGGCCAAAACGGTTGCTGACAATGGCGCATTATCCTTTGCTTTCACCGTAGTTCGCCTCAATGGCGCCATAGGCCAAATATTTACAGATTGGATTAAAAAAGCAATGCCCGATAGAGCCGAAAAGGTATTGCATCTTATCCAAGATTGCCACGGGGGCTCAATCAATGACAGTCGTTTTGGAATACGCAATAGGGGCGAAGGTAAAATAGCGACCCAAATTCATGATATGGCAAAATTGGCAAGACATCTTTATTTTAAGGATAAGAGTTTTCCCAAACTAAATAAGAACATGCACGAGCAGTATAAGGATGGTCAAATGAAATTGTTTTAATAAATTTAGAAAGATTGTCCAATGCAGTATTTTGTTTTCGTCATTAAAAATGTAAACAAAGTATAAATCAGTCTGTGCTGCAGGCATAAAACCAAAATCGATGAGTAATTTTTTGTATTTATTTAGAGGGGGAGAAAAAGCGTATCAAAAATTATCCCAAGAAGAAAAACAAGCTCACATGCAAGTGTGGGGAAAGTGGATGGGGGGACTAAAAGAAAAAGGCCAACTTTTGGACGGTCTCCCCTTGGCAGAGGATGGAAAAGTGGTTCATAAAAAAGGGGAGCTGGTCACCAATGGGCCTTTTGCAGAAGGAGCAGAAGTCGTTGGCGGTTATCTAATAGTTTCGGCCAAGGACATAGATGAAGCTGTGGAAATGTCCAAAGCATGTCCCATCTTTGATTATGATGGCAGTTTTGTAGAGGTACGGGAGATAATTACCATGGACCATGACCAGCACTAGGATTATTGAAGTTTTTAAAGCTCGGTGCTGATCGGGCCTTTGTATTTGTATGCAAGAAAAAAACCTGACCAATACGCTTGACCACCTTTTCCGAAACGAATATGGGAAGGTGGTCGCTGTATTGACCAACAAATTCGGAATTTCCCATTTGGAGCAGATTGAAGACGCTGCCCAAGATACTTTTCTGAAGGCCATGCAGGTATGGGCCTATAAATCTGTTCCGGATAATCCCACAGCTTGGTTGTATCGTGTTGCCCAAAATTCTTTAATAGACTTTTTGCGCAGGGAAAAGAAGATGGATTTCCTTGGGGATACTATACTCAGTGAAAAAACTACTTCAGAGAACATAGTTTCTCTTGATGATACTATTACGGACAGTCAATTGAAGATGATTTTTGCGTGTTGCCATCCCTCGCTATCCCAAGAACATCAAATAATACTCAGTTTAAAATTGATTGGCGGTTTCAGCAATAGGGAATTGGCCGAAGCCTTATTAAAAAAAGAAGAAACTGTTGCAAAATCATTTACACGCGCCAAAAAGAAATTTAGGGAAGAAGTTCAGTTTTTGCAGATCCCCGTGCAAATGGGACTACAGTCCAGACTCTTCATGGTACTACAGGTCATTTATTTATTGTTTTCCGAAGGTTACTCGGCAACTACGGGATCTCTAATATTGAAAAAAGATATCTGTTATGAATCTTTGCGACTGGCATTGCTGCTACAAAAAAATAAATATTGCAAGCATCCCAATCTTGAAGCACTTATTGCATTAATGTGTTTTCATGCGTCCCGCTTTGATGCACGTATGAATGATAAAAGGGAGTTGGTTACGCTAGAGCATCAAAACAGGTCCCGCTACAATGAAGAATTGATACAAATCGGGATTTACCATTTGGAAAACTCGGGTACTGCGGATAAAAAACCTTCAAGCTACCACTTGGAAGCTGCACGTTCCTACTATCATTGCACTGCCAAAACATTTCAAAATACAGATTGGAAAAGTATCTTGTACTTGTACGATGTACAATTGCGCATGCACTATACCCCCATGCTAGCCTTGAACAGAATTGTGCCGTTTGCAAAAATCCATGGTGCAGAAGAGGGGCTTATAGAATTACAAAGAACCTCTAATGAAAATGATTTTAGTACTACTGCCCTATATTTTGCCATTAAGGCCGAGTTGATGTTTGAAACCAACAATCTTGAGAATTATATTCCCACCCTTAATAAAGCCATTGATTTAACAGATAATGATTTGATAAAAAAACACCTTGGAAAAAAATTGAAAAGGGGATGTTATGAACTGGGTTTAATCTCAAAATTAAAATGATCTACTTTTTCACACCCTCCAAATACCGATTCGTAAAATGTGATAGCTTGTTTATCCTCAGAATGCGCATCAACAAAAATTGTTGAAACATTATTTTTAGAACATAATTCTTGAAGATATTGAATTAGTTTTTTCCCGATTCCCTTATTTTGAAATTCGCTCTTTACGGCAATATCGTAGATGTACAATTCACTTTTGTCATTATAATAGCTTTGTAGTTCATAGGCCGTAAGTCCACCTAAAATTATATCGTTGGCAATAGCGACTATAGCATAAAATTCAGGTTTGGCGATTAGGTTTTGCAAATGATTATCCGATGCAATTGTAATGTTTTCCTCAAAAACTTCATTTAATAGTGTAATGAGTTTTTTAAAAAGAGAAGAGTCTGTTCTCGACAACCTGATGGTTTGTATTTTTTCCTTCATGTTTTAGCCTTTGAACTAGATGTCGTGTTTCTTTCTTGGGATGCTTTTTTCAGGAACTTTTCATTAACCGAGCATACTAACTCAATTCCCAACCCTTGCGATACTCTCGCGAGACCCATGCATTTGCTTCGTCATAATTGATGATTTTCATATTTTCTCCATCCCACAGAAGCTTTCTTCTGCCAGGATAGTCATAGGGTGCCCAATCCCCTATATTTTTTCCTTCTTTCAAAACCTTGTATTGGTATGCCTTTACAGCGAGATTTCCCATGAGGACAGTTTCGGTCAGTGGTCCTGCTTTGGCAAAATCTGAAGAAGTAGAGGTTCCGTTCATACAACCGTCGACAAAATTGGAAATATGGCCGTCAATTCCACCAGTGACTCTTGGGTATTTTGGTTGAGGAGATTTAAAGAGACTCATCATTTTGGAAGGCAATAAACGTGCATTTTTGGAATAGGTATCGCAGACCAAAATTCCTTTGTCGCCATACATTACTGTACCACCACCTCCATCACCAATGGTTTCATCATCTTTGAGTTCATCGGGCAAGTCTGGTTTAATACCACCGTCGTACCAATTCAAAGCAATATCTCCATGGAAATCATGCTCAAATTTCAAATGTATTTTAGAGGACGGAGGGCAGGAAGGGCTATAATCCGCTTCTATAAAATCACCGACCCAAACCGTGGTGCAACTCGCTTCTGCCTCTGTAGGATAACCCAAGTCCAAAACACTAAAAGGAGTTTCCATAATATGGCACCCCATGTCTCCAAGAGCGCCTGTGCCAAAATCCCACCAGCCACGCCATTTAAAAGGCAGATACGCAGCATTGTAGTCCCGCACTGAAGCGGGCCCCAACCATAAATCCCAATCCAGTTCTTTGGGTACTTTTTGCTTTTCAGAAGGAATTGGAACTCCCTGAGGCCAAACGGGGCGATTGGTCCAACAATCAATGGTGTGTACTTTTCCTATAATTCCGGATTCTACCCATTCGCGTGCAATACGGCTATCATCACTGGAAGCTCCTTGGTTTCCCATTTGGGTAATTATTCCGTTTTCAGCAGCAACTTTGGTCATCAATCTTGCTTCGTGAATATTGTGTGTTAGCGGTTTTTCAACATAGGCATGCTTTTTTTCGCACATAAAAGGGAGTGCAATTGTAGCATGGGTATGGTCTGGCGTAGCAATCATAACCGCATCGATATCATCTAAATGCTTATCGTAGACTTTTCTAAAGTCCTTAAAACGTTTTACATCTGGAAAAAGTTCATACGTTGGTTGGGCACGCCTTTCATCAACATCGCAAAATGCAACGAACTTTACTTTTCCCGTATTGGCCAAACCCTGTATGACACCATTGCCCCTTCCACCTACACCAAATGCCCCCACATAAAGGGTATCACTTGGAGGAACATGGGTCTTGCCCAAAACATGGCTGGGAACAATTGAAAAAACTGCCGAGGCCGCCGCAGCATTTTTAAGGAACTTTCTTCTTTGCATTTTACGGGATTTATTATAGCCTTCAATATACAAAAAAAGGGTAGTCACTTTGTAGTGGAATATGGATTATGTATGGTTGATTATAGACAGCTCTAAGTTTGGATCATCGTCTGTCGTAAAATGACCAAAACCTATTGAAAATAGAACTAGTTGCAGATTTAACGTTAAAAAAATATAAAAGCGAGTCTAAAACAGGATGTGCACCGTATAACACTATGAAATCTTATTCAACGTACTATATGAAAACCGAAAATATTACTTCTAACCCCATAAAGAAACCCAATACATGGAATATAAAAAGGAAGGTTCAATTCTTTTTTGAAACTGCAGACGCATGGGGTGTGTTTGTTATGGGAAGCACTTTTGTACTTATGTTAGGCGCTGCTTATTTGGTTTATATTTTGCAAAACGATTTTACCCAGTTTAATTTGGAACGCATGGACTCTACTCTTGGATTGGTTTTTATGGTCATAGCCAGTAGTCTGTTCTTATATAAGGCAGGCTTTTTTCTTTATACATTATATAGATATTTTCGATATAAACCCATTGCATCTGTTACCAATGAAGAACTTCCTACTTGTACAGTAATCGTTCCTGCCTATAACGAGGGCAAACAGGTTTGGGATACGTTGATGAGCTTGGCGGATAGCGATTTTCCAAAGCAAAAATTACAGTTAATTGCTATTGATGATGGCAGCCAAGATGATACATGGCATTGGATCCAAGAAGCAAAGAATGAATTGGGGGATTATTTGGCTATATACAAACAACCTAAAAATATGGGGAAACGTCACGCCTTGTATCGCGGCTTTAATGAAGGAACAGGTGAGGTTTTTGTAACCGTCGATAGTGATTCCATCGTAAAAAAAGACACCCTACGGAACTTGGTCAGCCCATTTATCACAAATGAACAATGTGGCGCAGTAGCAGGGAATATTCGAGTTTTGAACAACGAAAAAGCATTGCTGCCTAAAATGTTGGACGTAAGTTTTGTTTTGAGTTTTGAATTTGTACGTTCGGCAGAGAGCAGCCTTAATTCAGTCCTTTGTACTCCAGGAGCCTTGGCGGCTTATCGTAAAACTGCAGTTTTTGCCTGCCTTGAAGATTGGATCAATCAAACTTTTATGGGCCAACCTTCGGACATTGGTGAAGATCGCGCTATGACAAACATGATATTAAAACAGGGGTATCATGTCTTGTTTCAAAGGAATGCTTATGCTTACACCAACGTTCCAGAAAAGTACCGAGGTCTTTACAAAATGTTTATTAGATGGGGCAGAAGCAATGTGCGTGAGAACATAGAAATGTCAAAATATGTATTTAAAAATTTTAGAAAAGGTTCTAAAGTAGGGACTAGACTTTTATTCATAAGCCAATCATTGAAAATAATCATGAGCTATCCTTTTTTATTTTTTATGCTGTTTTTCATCGTGACCCACCCGCTATTATTTTTAAGCTCAACACTTTTTAGTATTCTGGTGCTATCAACATTTCCTGTCATTTTTTATGCAAAACGATATGAATTGTCAGAATCCGTCTGGGCATATTCTTATAGTATTCTATATACTTTTGGACTGTTTTGGATTACTCCCTATGCCATTGCAACGGCAAATAGAAGAGGATGGTTAACGCGTGGTCTTCCAGAAAAGAAATAATTTAGCTTAGAAAATATTAGCTGGCCAATTGAAAATAATTCAACTGGCTAATTTTTTTGAGGATTCCATTCTATATAAAATTGTTCTAGGAATTTGAGCATATACAGGTGTCGTTCTTCAGCTAATTTTTTACCGGTTTCTGTGTTCATTTTATCTTTGAGAAGCAATAACTTTTCGTAAAAATGATTGATGGTAGGGGTATTCGATTTTTTATATTCCTCTTTGGTCATGTTGAGTTTTGGAGGAATATCGGGATTGTAGAGTTCCCTGTTTTTAAAACCACCGTAATTAAAAGCTCTGGCAATCCCAATTGCACCAATGGCATCCAAACGGTCAGCATCTTGCACCACTTGGAGTTCTTTTGATGAAAATGGCTTTTTATTTTTCTCTAAACTATTTTTGAACGATATGTGTTTTATAATAGTTACAACATGGTCAATTTTAGAAGCTTCAACCCCTTTTGAACTTAAAAAATCCAGAGCTATTTTAGGACCGATGTTTTCGTTACCATCATGAAATTTTGGATCTGCTATATCATGTAACAATGCCGCCAGTTGCACAACCAAGATATTTACATTTTCGAATTTGGCTATATAATTGGATGTTTTGAAAACACGTTCAATATGAAACCAATCATGTCCGCCCTCGGCATCCTGCAAAGTTTTTTTTACAAAAACAATCGTTTCATTAACGAGTTGGGTTTTGGTCATCTTAAACGGTTACGCCTTGTACAATTGTTCTTTCAACCTGATTGATAAGAACGTTTAAATCACCCGTATTTTCGATAGGTTGGTGTACTTTAAATTTCAAGTGAGAACCTAATCCCATGGGGAATTTTCCATACCGAACTAGTTTCCATGAGTTGTTTATGCTAATTGGAACTATAAGGGCGGATGGTGAATTCTTTAAAAGTATTTTCAGTCCTGTTGTTCTAAATTCCTTGGGGATTCCATTTCGGCTACGTGTACCTTCAGGGAAGATAACTGCGCTCCTATGATGGTTTTCTATATAGGCACCTAGTTTTTGGAGTGCTTGAATGGATTGTTTATGGTCTTTCCTGTTAATGAGTACCGAACCTCCTTTTCTTAAGTTGTACGATACGCTGGGTATTCCTTTCCCCAATTCAATTTTGCTTACAAACTTTGGGTGGTGTTTTCGCATGTACCATATAATAGGTGGGATATCATACATGCTTTGATGATTGGAAATAATAATAAGCGGTCTATCTGTTGGAATCTTATGTTCATTTTCAAATTTGTAACGTGTACCCAAAATATTGGTACAGCGCATTAAAAACCAATTCAATATACTCACGCTCCTTTTATGTGCGTCATAGCCCAAAATATGATAACAAAATATTTGAATAGGATGGAAAATAACCAATGCCAATCCAAAGAAGATGAAAAAGAGTATGGTCAATGGATAAGAGAGCAACTTTTGCATTACTACATTTTATAAATAACCAATTTGGTAAAATTTTGACAATTATGATATTTAATCACCATCTTTCTTTTCCAATATGAAAAAATAAAAGCCACCTTGTTACGAGGTGGCTTTCCAATCTTTGCATTCAAGGCTTAACAGAATTCGTTGTAGGCCTCCATTAAATTTTCAGCGATCAGTTCGGCTGGTCTACCTTCAATATGATGTCTTTCGATCATGTGAACCAATTCTCCATTTTTAAATAAAGCCATACTTGGCGAAGATGGAGGAAACGGAACCATATGATTCCGTGCGGTATTGACGGCATCGGTATCGACTCCGGCAAATACGGTTACCAGATTATTTGGCTTTTTGCTGTTCTGCAAGCTTAGTTTTGCCGCCGGTCTTGCATTCGCAGCGGCACATCCACATACTGAATTTACTACTACTAATGTAGTTCCTTCTTGTTTGAGTGCATTGTTAACGGCCTCACTTGTATATAATTCTTCAAACCCGGCAGAGGCCAAGTCGTCTCTCATAGGTTTTACCAATTCTTCAGGATACATAGTCTTATTTTTAATTAGCTATCAAAGATACAGTTTTTGTTGAATTTTTTTCATGACCCTTAATAGGTTAGAATGGTTTTTCTTCCTATGCAAAGTCCTATATTTGAGCTTTAATAATTTTAAGGATGATTAAGTGGGTAGCTGCATTTTTGGGCTATTTTATATTTAGATTTCCAGGTGCTGTTCTTGGATTTATTGTTGGTAGCCTATTAGATAACTTGGGAGGTCCTAAAGGAAATTCAAGAAGGATTTTTAGGGACTTTACCGAGCAAACGGTTTCCCCCGCGGATTTTGAATTGAATTTACTTTCATTATGCTCTATAGTGATCAAAGCGGATGGACAGGTAAGTCAGAAAGAACTGGACTACGTTCGCCAATATTTTTTGAGTACCTATGGAAAAGAAAAGGCAAACGCTATCTTTAGAACATTTAATGAGGTAATCAAAAAAAGAGAGATCTCTGCACAGCGTATTTGTTCTTATTTGGTACAAAGGACCCGATATGAAGTACGATTGCAATTGCTACATTTTCTTTTTGGAATTGCACAGGCAGATGGACGGGTCAGTAATGCTGAGGTCGATAAGCTAAAAGAGATTGCGGGCTACCTAAGAGTGGGTAGATATGATTTTGAGAGTATTATGGCAATGTTCATTAAATCCGCTGACAATGCTTACAAAATTCTCGAGATAGAAAAATCAGTTTCTGACGATGAGGTAAAAAAAGCTTATAGAACCATGGCAAAAAAATATCATCCAGACCGTGTTGTAACAGAAAATGAAGCTATCAAAAAAGGAGCAGAGGAAAAGTTTAAGGAAGTACAAAAGGCTTATGAAACCATTCAAAAAGAACGCGGGATTGTTTAATTTAGTGGTTAAGCTCAAATACGAACTCTAAACTTAAATACATGGCCAAATTTAAAAAACAAGCCAAAAAACCAAATACCTATATCTTATTTTGATTTAACGGACAACGAACAAAAAAGTGATGCAAGAATTTTGGTTTTACGTAAAATTGGGATTGAACCATGTATTGGATTTTGGTGCTTATGACCATATACTTTTTTTATCGGCCCTAGCGATACCGTTTACATTTAAATACTGGAAAAGGGTGGTGATTCTGGCCACGATTTTTACTATTGCCCATTGTATCTCATTGGCTTTGTCCGCTTTTGATGTGTTTACGGTAGATGTTGGATTGATAGAATTTTTTATACCTGTAACTATTCTACTGACCGCATTGTTCAATTTGATTTATATGAGGAGGGGGACCATGGATGTTGGCATGTTCCTTCACATATTGGTGACCGCTTTTTTTGGTCTTATACATGGATTCGGATTTTCCAACTATTTTAAAATGCTCATGGCCGAGGAGGAAAATAAGGTAATGCCTCTTTTGGGATTTGCAACGGGTATCGAATTTTCACAAGTAGCCATTATACTCTCAATCCTTGGGATTGCATTTTTGCTTCAGGATTTAATAAAAATAAAACCGCCCATTTTTATTGCAGTTGCATCCATTTTAATCATCTGCATTACAATACCTTTGCTGATTGCCACGTTTCCAAACTAAGACCCTCGTTAAAATTAATGGAATAAGGTTGTAGGGGTCTTCCAAAGCAGGTATATTTATTTAACAATCGGCTATTTTAGCTATATGAAGGAGCGTAAACAAGAGAAGTATGATAAAGCATATCTGCGGATGGCCAAAGAATGGGGAAAACTCTCTTATTGCCAAAGGAAACAGGTCGGTGCCATTATCGTAAAGGACAGAATGATAATCTCCGATGGTTATAACGGTACACCTACAGGTTTTGAAAATATATGCGAAGATGAGGAAGGGTATACAAAGTGGTACGTACTACATGCGGAGGCCAATGCAATTTCTAAAGTTGCATCATCCACACAATCATGTGAAGGGGCTACTTTATACATAACGCTATCCCCTTGTAAGGAATGTAGCAAACTCATTCATCAATCTGGCATAAAACGTGTAGTATACCAAACAGCGTACAAAGATAATTCTGGTTTACAATTTTTGGAACGTGCGGGTGTGATAACACATCACTTGCCAATTTTAGAAGAAATGGTCTAATCCCCATTAAAAATATGGAAAAGAAAAATAATTATATATGGCCTACCCTGTTTGCCCTTGCGGTGGCTATTGGAATTTTTATAGGAGGGAAACTCCATTTTGATGATACCCCGGAGAAATTATTCTCAACCAATTCCAAAAAAGATAAGCTGAACAGACTTATTGATTATATCGACTATGAATATGTTGATGAAATTGACACCGATAGCATAGTTGATGTGACCGTAAACAATATCCTTGGAAAACTGGATCCCCATTCCGTATATATTCCCAAAAGCGAAATGGAACAGGTTTCTGAAAATATGAAAGGGGATTTTGTGGGTATAGGTGTCAGCTTTTATATGTACAAGGATACCATTACCGTTATTAGAACCATAAAAAATGGTCCAAGCTATATGAGCGGCATCAAACCAGGTGATCGAATATTGATTGCGGACAAGGATACCCTTTTTGGACAACGAATGCCGAATAATGAAGTGGTTTCCAAACTTAAGGGAAAGATAGGCACGAAAGTAGATTTAAAAATTTACCGAAAGTCCAAGAACAAAACCTTAAATATCACCGTTACCAGAGATAGGGTACCCATTAAAAGTGTGGAATCTTACTATATGCTCAAAAAGGATATGGGGTACATTAAAATTAATCGTTTTGCCGAATCTACTTTTGGAGAGTTTAAAGATGCCCTACGAAAATTGAAACTAAGGGGTGCTCAGAAATTGGTTCTGGATCTCAGGGATAACCCGGGAGGTTATTTGGGAATCGCCGAAAAATTGGCAGATGAATTTCTAGAAGATAATAAACTCATACTTTATACAAAGAACAAAAAAGGGAGAATAAAAAAAGCCTTCGCTACCAGAAAAGGTAATTTCGAGGACAAACCTGTTTACGTATTGATCAACGAACGGTCGGCTTCTGCAAGTGAAATAATTGCTGGAGCTTTGCAGGACAATGATATAGGTACCATTGTAGGTAGAAGGTCTTTTGGTAAAGGACTTGTACAGCGCGAAATGGATTTGGGAGACGGGTCTGCTGTAAGGCTTACCGTTTCAAGGTATTATACCCCAACAGGTCGTTCCATTCAAAAATCCTATAAAAAAGGGCATAAGGATTACTACCAAAAGTTCTTGGAACGCTATAGAAGTGGCGAATTGATTTCTGTTGATAGTATCAAAGTTGCAGATTCATTGAAGTTTGAAACACCTAAAGGTAAAATTGTATATGGCGGCGGCGGTATCATTCCAGATGTATTTGTCCCCATAGGAAGCAATGAGGAAGAAGCTATTGACAGTATGGACGGTACCTATGAATTCTTCTCAAGATTTATCTTTGAACATCTGGAAAAAGATAGAATGCAATATTTGAGGTTTACAAAAAATCAATTTTTGGATGAATTCCGTGTAGATGATATTCTTTTTGATGAGTTCATAGAATTTGTGCTCAATAGAAAAATAAAGCTAGATTTTTATGCACAGGAAGAAAGAATAAAAACATACTTAAAAGCAAATATAGCCGAACAGCTATTCTCACCTAATTTGGCCGCACAGATCAAAGGTTCTTATGATTCCATGTTGGAAAAAGTAAAAGAGTTGGACACAACTTTTTTGGGTGAGCCTGAAATCACCGGAATAAAAGCCCGTAATTAATTTTTCTTGAGCTTCTTATCAATTTTTTTGGAAGTTATAAAAATAAGAAGCAAAACAATGGCACATAAAGAAGCGACAATTCCTATGAGCGCTATGGTACTATCTCCCTCAAAAGGGTTGCTAAAGTCCACTAAGGTTACATTATAGGCTATAAGTGCCAAAGCCAAAAAAATCAAAATAAAGATAAACGTCTTTTTCATAGCTGTTAATTTGATGTCAATGCAAAAACATCTGGTTGAGGTTTGTGGCAAAAAGCTTTACGGCAATGGCCAATAATATAACTCCAAAAACTTTACGGATAACACTTAGTCCGTTTTTGCCGAGCACTCTTTCTATTTTGGCACTGGATTTTAAAACAAGATATACAAAGATAATGTTTACGATTATCGCGACTATAATATTTTCAACATAGTATTCGGCACGCAAGGTTAAAATGGATGTCAACGTTCCCGCTCCGGCAATAAGGGGAAAAGCTATGGGCACAATGGAAGCAGTTTCAGGTATATCATCCCTAAAAAGTGTTATTCCCAGAATCATTTCTATCGCTAAAAAGAAAATTACAAGAGCTCCCGCAACTGCAAAAGAGTTTACGTCTATCCCTATTAGACCAAGAATACTTTCACCTACAAAAAGAAAAGCGGTCATTAGACAAGCTGCAACGATCGATGCTTTTTCAGATTGAATATGGCCAACTTTGTTCCTTAAAGATATAATTATGGGAATACTCCCAAGGATATCGATTACGGCAAAAAGTATCATACTGGCCGTAATTATTTCCTTCAAATTAAAATTCATATTTCAATATTAAGCCTGCAAAGTTACGTGTAAAAAAGGCTTTTGGATTATATATTAATGTATGGAAAACATCATTTTTTTGGTTTTGGACTACCTTTGTCCAAAAACCGGTAGTACCATGTTCCAAATAGGAAATACAATAGTTTCCGAAGAGCTTATAGAAAATGACTTTGTTTGTAATTTAACTGCTTGCAAGGGTGCTTGCTGTGTGGGTGGAGAATACGGTGCTCCCCTTGAAGATGCTGAAACAGAAATACTGGTCGATATTTTTAGCGATGTAAAACCTTACCTAAGACCAGAGGGCATTGATGCTATTATGAAACAAGGGGCTTTCATCAAAGGAGAAGATGGGGAGTGGGAAACACCTTTGGTAAACAATAGTGAATGTGCCTATGTTGTTTTTTCTGAACAAGGAATTGCAAAATGTGGTCTGGAGGCCGCGTATACTGATGGCGCCACAACTTGGAAGAAACCTATATCATGTCATTTATACCCCGTACGGACACGGAAATATTCAGAATTTACGGCGGTAAACTATCATAAATGGGAAATTTGTGATCCTGCATGCAGTTTGGGGAAAGAATTAAAAGTTCCAATATACAAGTTTGTGAAAGAGGCCTTGATTAAAAAATTTGGTGAGGCCTGGTATCAAGAATTGGAACAAGTGGTGCTAGAAAATTCTAAATAGTAGGTATGTCCAAGATTACCTTGGTACCTTTGGGATTTCCATCATCATCAAATAAATCAATGATGTCTACATCAAATTTATGCTGATAATCTTTAGAAAAATTTGCCAAGCGCTCTTTTGTAATACGGATACCGACAGACTTTCTTTTTAGGACTCTGTTTTCCTTGTTGATCTGTGCAACACCTCTTCCTACCCCGTTATCGCAAATTTCAATGGAAATATGGCTTCCATTTTTCTTTTTAATGTTTACATGTATGCGTTTTTCACCCTCTTTTGGTGAAAGTCCGTGCCAGAGCGAATTTTCTAAAAAGGGCTGTAGTGCCAATGAAGGAACTTTTATGTTTTCCGTATTGATATCATGATCAACTGTGATCTTAAAGTCTATTTCGTTTGAAAAACGTATGTTTTCAATGTTCATATACAGTTCTACAGTTTCCAGTTCCTCTGCCAATGAGATTTCTTTCAATGAGGATGCCTCCAGAATTTTACGCACCAATTTGGAAAATTTGTTCAGATAATGGACAGCATTTTTTTGTTCGTTGTTAATGATATAAAGCTTGATGGAATTTAAGGAGTTGAACAAAAAATGCGGGTTCATTTGACTGCGGAGCAAGTTTTGTTCCAAGCTTAGCATCCTTTTTTCATTTTTACTTTGGTACTGTCTATAAAGAATGTAGAGAATGGAAGCGAACAGACCAACAATAAGGGTGCTTACCAATAATGTTGTCTGGTTTTTTCTAAGGCGTAGCCTAACTATCTCATTTTCCTTGGCAAGAACGGAAATCTGGTTGTTCTTTTTATCAGCCTCATAACGAACTATGATATCGTTCATGTACCTAAAATTGGTGGCACTGGAAATCTCTTCATCATATTCATCGGCCTTCTTGTAAAATTCGTAGGCTTTTTCATAGTTGCCCCTTGCTCGTTCAAAATCGGAAAGTTTTTTATAGCCGTAAAGTATATTGCTTGGCATACTATGCGTTCTTGCCATAGTAAGACCATCTTGTATAAATTGCTCTGCCGTGTCATAGTTTCCCAGCTCTGTGTGTGCCCAACCTGTATTGATAAACACCGATGAGGTTACAAAAAAGTCCCCTATTGCCTTCGATTGTTCGTACAGTGGCTCTAAAAGTACAAGAGCTGCATGTGGCATATCTTGCTTAAGGTAAATTTGGGCAAGGCTATTTTTGCAGATTACACGTCCGTAATCAGAATTTATTTCTTCATTGTATGCCAAAGATTTTCTATAGTTTTCCAAAGCGCCCTCCAAATCCCCTTTTTGTTCAAGGCAATCACCAATGTTCTGGTGGTTTATGGCCAGACCAAGCTTATTGTCCAATTCTTTCTCAAACTTCAGTGCTCTTTTAAACTGCATAATGGCCAAATCATATTGTTCCAATGTCTGGTAAAGGTTTCCAATACAGTTTAAGGAGACATTTATACTCCTCTTTATATGGTGGGAAGGGTTTTCGACCTCTTCTGCGAGCTCAAGCGCCTTCTGGTTGTAGTCCAATGCGGTCTTTATGGCATCTGTGCGTCTGTAAACCACGCCCAGCATATTTAAGCTTCGCACTTTCAACTCCGTATTATTGGCTTCCTCGGCAATACGCAAAGCTTCTTGATGAAGATCTGCCGCCTTTTTAAATTGGGAAATGTTCCTGTATTTTGCCCCAATTTGATCTAGAGCGTAAGATTCCCCTTCTAGGTAATTTTCTTCTTTGCACAGATTGGCGAAATAACGTAGTAGTGTAGTGTCCCTTTTTTCAATTTGTAGTTCTGTATCCAGTGACAGATACGTTTTGGGTCTCATCTGCACAAGCTTTTCTGCCTTGTCCTTAAATTCTCTTGGAATTTCCTGTGCCGTCAGCGCGTGAAGAACCAAAAAAAACAGGACAGTGATTTTTTTTTGTGAACGTAGGTTTTTGGTCTTTATCGATAGTATTTTGAACACAGGCGTTTTGGGAAGTTACAGCATATCCAAAAAATCGGATTTTTTTTGCCGGGAGACGGGAATTTTATGGTTGGATTCCAAAACTACATAACCGTCCGTTTTTAGAAACTCTTTTATCTTATTGAGATTGATGATGTATGAATTGTGGATTCTGAAAAAGCTATTATCGGGCAATAGGGTATTTACCTCTTTCAGTTTTTTGGTGAGCAGTATTTTTTGGCCATCATTTAAAAAGATGGTACTATAGTTTCCATCTGACTCTGCGTAGAGGATATCATCACTGTTCAGAAACAATAATTTACCATCTGTATTGATGGTAATTTTTTTGCTGTGTGATTCAGCATTGAAGTTCAAAAGAATTTTTTCCAGCTTATCCATGGTCAAATTCTTGGTGTTGTACTTTTTTATCTTGGTTAGGGTTTCCCTAAGATCATCAGTATCTATTGGTTTTAACAAATAGTCTATGGCCTCGTTCTTTAAGGCTTTTAGGGCGTATTGGTTATATGCTGTGGTAATGACAACGGGAAAATCCTTGTTCTTTAGGTTTTTGATAAATTGAAATCCGTCCATTGCGGGCATTTCTATATCCAAGAAAAGACAATCGGGAGTATTTTTTTCAAGATAGTCAAGAGCTTCGTTGGCATCGGTAAAAGACGCAATTATATCAACCTCATCGCTCAAATTGGTCAACTCCCAACTTAGACTTTGGAGCGCTTTTATTTCATCATCTACAATAACCGCTTCTAACATTTGCTATATAAAAAAACTAATTCAAATTTAGGATTATTCTACACAAGCTATCTAAAAATATGTGCTAATGGGTATTTTAGGCTTATAACCGGTAAAAAAACCAAGGCTACAGGTACATTGTAAAATTTTTCCTAAAGCTCATTTTCTTTTTTCGAACAGTAAGGGAATAATGCTAAAACCCTAAAAACCAATTACACACAAAAGGTTACCGTTTATACATATGGCGCAGTGTACAGGCCTTTTGTTTCTTAGTTTAGCGAAGTCAAAAATTAGAAGACAACCTATTAAACCATTCCAAATGAGAAAATGTGTTGTATTATTTGTGCTTTTAATATTTGCTCTAATTTTCGCTGCTATATTAGAGAACAAAGAATTAAAAATGCAGTCAGATTGGGAAAACGTAGTTGCTGAAAACTAACCGATCCCAATAAAAAGTTCTTATACATTACCAAATAAGCGTACGGCCAGAGCAACCAACCTCTTAATTGTAGAAACTGCTTGCAAAACATACCTCTTTGTTGAACCCTGGTAGTTGAGTTTAATTTTTAGGTTTCGGGGGAACTACCTAAAATTGAATGCGACCCACGGATAAAATTAAGGGTGGCCGTACTGTTTGGTAGTGATATTTTATTTGAAAGCCTCTAAATCCAATCCTTTATATAATTTAAGACCGGAAAGTATAAAACTTTATACTCTTTGGTCTTTTCTTTTATTGTTGAATCTCTTCAAAAAAGTTCTTCACGTTTTTATTTTTAAAACCCTAACGAACATCACTTGTGAACCTAGATTTCAACATGTTGTGTTAAAAACTTTGCCTCGGTTTTGGTAAAACAGACTTTACAGTTCGCCAACATTTTTGAATCTTTGTTAGCCCTATTCACAAGGAATATTTCTTCCTCATTATAAATTTTAACAAAAAATATATGTCAGTAGCTGTTGAGCCAATTTTAGAAGAGAACGAAGATAGATTTGTAATTTTTCCGATCAAACATCATGATCTTTGGGAATGGTACAAAAAATGCGAAGCTTGTTTTTGGACGGCAGAAGAGATAGATCTTCATCAAGATTTGACAGACTGGAACAATAAGCTCAATGACGATGAACGCTACTTTGTAAAACATATATTGGCCTTTTTTGCTGCTTCTGATGGAATCGTGAACGAAAACTTGGCAGAGAATTTTGTTAGTGAGGTACAGTATGCCGAAGCTAAATTTTTCTATGGATTCCAGATCATGATGGAGAACATTCATTCTGAAACTTATTCATTGCTAATAGACACCTATGTAAAGGACGAGAAGGAAAAAGGAATTCTTTTTAAGGCCATTGAAAATTTCCCTGCAATTAAAAAGAAAGCGGATTGGGCTTTAAACTGGATAGAATCCCCCAGTTTCGCAGAGAGGTTGATTGCCTTTGCAGCTGTAGAAGGTATTTTCTTTTCAGGTGCGTTCTGTTCCATCTTCTGGTTGAAAAAAAGAGGCCTAATGCCAGGACTTACATTTTCAAACGAATTGATTTCTAGGGACGAAGGCATGCACTGCGACTATGCAGTTCATTTGCACAATAAACATCTTGTTAACAAGGTGCCAAAAGAAAGGATTACCCAAATTTTGACAGACGCACTCAATATAGAAAGAGAGTTTATTACAGAGTCGCTTCCTGTCAGTTTAATAGGGATGAACTCTAAACTGATGACACAATATCTAGAGTTTGTAACAGATAGACTCTTGGTAGAATTGGAATGCGAAAAAGTATACAATTCAACCAATCCATTTGACTTTATGGACATGATCTCATTACAGGGAAAAACCAATTTCTTTGAAAAACGAGTTTCTGAATACCAAAAAGCAGGTGTCTTGAACAAAGAAAAGGACGAGGATGCGCAGAAAATCAGTTTCGACGCAGACTTTTAAATTGATTTTTGGATTTACGATTTTTGAAATACGACGGTAGTGACTCAAAAATCGTTGGTCCCATGAAAGAACAACTTAAAAAAGAACTCAAAGATTTGCCATAGACTGTTGGGAACTATGTTCAAAATTTCCGACCACTAAGGAATATGATGCCTTTTGCAGATAATTGATTCGATGTTCAAGTTCAGTGGGTGCAAACTATAGAGCTGCATGTAGGGCTAAATCCAATGCTGACTTTATCAATAAGTTGAAAATTGTAGAAGAAGAAGCTGACGATAGCATGTACTTTTTAGAAATATTTCTTGTAATATCCGAAAAAGAGCATCAAGAGATAAAAAGATTGCTAAAAGAAGCGAACGAATTATTATCCATTGTTGTTGCATCCATAAATACAATGCGCAAAAAGTTGAATTAAAGTAAATAGGATTTTAGAAACATAAGATGAAATTTATGACTGCTCAAATCCTAAACCGTCAATCCAAAACCGAAAAAAATATAAAAATTAACTATTAACTATTAGAATTACGAAAACTGAAATTGATAAGTAGTAAATCTAAAATCCAAAAATCGTAAATTAAATTATGTATGTAGTAAAAAGAGATGGAAGAAAAGAGCTGATCATGTTCGACAAGATCACGGCCAGAGTAAGAAAATTGTGTTATGGCCTTAACGGTCTGGTAGATCCGTTAAAAGTGGCCATGCGCGTAATAGAAGGCCTTTATGATGGCGTAAGCACTTCTGAACTGGATAATCTGGCAGCAGAGATTGCCGCTACCATGACTACTACACATCCGGATTACGCAAAATTGGCCGCTCGTATCTCAGTTTCCAACCTGCATAAGAATACCAAAAAATCCTTCTCGGAAACCATGAAGGACCTGTACGAATATGTAAACCCCAGGACCGGTAAAAAAGCCCCCCTATTATCCGATGAGGTCTATAAGGTAATTGCCGAAAATTCGGAAAAGCTGGATTCAACAATTATTTATAACCGTGATTTTGGTTACGATTACTTCGGTTTTAAAACATTGGAACGTTCATATTTATTAAAATTGAACGGCAAAATAGCAGAACGCCCACAACACATGCTAATGCGGGTTTCCATTGGTATCCATTTAGATGACCTTGCCGCTGCTATGGAAACGTACGAGTTGATGTCCAAAAAGTATTTCACTCACGCTACCCCTACCTTGTTCAATTCCGGTACACCCAAACCACAAATGTCCTCTTGTTTTCTCTTGGCCATGAAGGATGACAGTATTGATGGTATTTATGATACCTTAAAACAAACTGCAAAGATTTCACAATCTGCCGGGGGTATAGGCCTTTCCATCCATAACGTAAGGGCTACGGGTTCTTACATAGCCGGGACCAATGGCACTTCTAACGGAATTGTTCCAATGCTTCAGGTGTTTAACGATACGGCCAGATACGTAGACCAAGGAGGAGGAAAGCGCAAAGGAAGTTTTGCGATCTACATGGAACCTTGGCATGCCGACATTTACGAATTTCTGGATTTAAAAAAGAATCACGGTAAAGAAGAGATGCGGGCCCGGGATTTGTTCTATGCCATGTGGATTTCAGATCTTTTCATGAAAAGAGTAGAGGCCAATGAAAATTGGACTTTGATGTGCCCTAACGAATGTCCGGGGCTTTTTACAAATCACAGCGAAGAGTTCGAAAAACTGTATTTACAATATGAAGCCGAAGGAAAAGGTCGTAAAACTGTAAGAGCACGTGAGCTTTGGGAAAAAATACTCGAATCCCAAATTGAGACCGGTACACCTTACATGCTGTACAAGGATGCTGCCAATCGCAAGAGCAATCAAAAGAATTTAGGTACGATCCGCTCTTCAAATCTATGCACGGAAATTTTGGAATACACCTCCCCGGATGAAGTTGCGGTATGTAACCTTGCTTCCATTGCACTGCCAATGTTTATAAAAAATGGGGAATTTGACCATAAAGAACTGTTCAAGGTTACAAAAAGAGTAACCAAGAACCTGAACAAGGTAATAGATAGAAACTATTACCCCGTTAAAGAAGCCGAAAATTCCAACATGCGCCACAGACCCATTGGTCTTGGAGTACAGGGTCTGGCAGATGCCTTTATCATGCTGCGTTTGCCCTTTACAAGCGATGAGGCCAAAAAATTGAACCAAGAGATATTCGAGACCCTTTACTATGCAGCGGTCACTGCCTCTATGGAACAGGCAAAAGACGAAGGACCCTACTCATCGTACAAAGGCTCTCCAATAGAACAAGGAGAGTTTCAACATAACCTTTGGGGCATTAAGGACGAAGAACTTTCTGGACGATGGGATTGGGCCAAATTAAGAAAAGACGTAAAGAAAAATGGTGTGCGCAACTCTTTGTTGGTCGCGCCAATGCCAACAGCTTCAACGTCCCAGATACTTGGTAATAACGAATGTTTTGAGCCATATACCTCTAACATTTATACCCGAAGAGTACTATCAGGCGAGTTTATTGTAGTAAATAAACACCTCTTGGAAGATTTGGTAAACTTGGGCCTATGGAACGAAAACATGAAACAGGAACTGATGCGTGCAAACGGATCGATCCAACATATTGAAACAATTCCACAGGATATTAGAGAATTGTACAAGACCGTTTGGGAACTTAGCATGAAAGATATCATTGATATGAGCAGACAGCGAGGCTACTTTATCGACCAGAGCCAGTCCTTGAACCTGTTCATGGAAAATGCCAATTACTCCAAACTGACCTCCATGCATTTTTATGCTTGGAAAAGCGGGCTTAAAACAGGAATGTACTACTTGAGAACGAAAGCGGCAGTGGATGCCATTAAATTTACGTTGGACAACACAAAGAAGAAAGAAGTTCCCGTTAGTGTAGCTGCAGAGGCAGAGGTTATTGCTGCAAAACCGACCAAAACCGCCGAAGGACTCAAAGTTGAAGTAACACCTGTGGACCAGCAAGAAATGGACGTACAGCCAATGACCGCTGAGGAAATGAAACAAATGATCGCGCGCGCAAAAGAAGGGCAGGCAGACGATGACTGTTTAATGTGCGGCTCATAGTTTATACTGTACTTATCAGTATGTGATAGTGTTTATTAAATAGACACCTCGGGAAAATTTGTAGGATAGCAGATTATTTTCGGGGTGTTTTTATTGGTTTTATGTTGACCGTTGTCAGATATGAGATGTTGGATTTGAGTAGTGAGATGTTAGATTTGAGTAGTGAGAAATGGGATATGAGATGTTGGATTTGAGATGTTAGATTTGAGTAGTGAGAAATGGGATATGAGAAATGAGGGGTCAGCTTCAAGTTGCTTCCAATAACCCAAAATTCAAGTTTTTCATCCTTCACCCGTCACCCTTCATCCATCACCCTTCATCCATCACCCTTCATCCTTCACCCTTCATCCATCATCCGTCATCCGTCACCCATCACCCATCCCCTTTCACCCGTCACCCGTCACCCATCATCCGTCACCCGTCACCCGTCACCCGTCACCCGTCACCCGTCACCCGTCACCCGTCACCTTTCACCCGTCACCTTTCCCCTTTCGCCCGTCACCTTTCGCCCATCCCCCGTCACCCGTCACCCATGATCCTTCACCCATCCCCCTTCACCCGTCATCGGTCACCCTTCACCCGTCACCCGTCACCTTTCACCCGTCACCCATGATCCTTCACCCATCACCCTTCATCCATCATCCGTCATCCGTCATCCGTCATCCGTCATCCGTCATCCTTCACCTTTCACCCTTCACCCTTCATCCATCATCCGTCATCCTTCGCCCGTCATCCTTCGCCCGTCACCCTTCATCCATCATCCATCATCCGTCACCCGTCACCCGTCATCCATCACCCATCATCCGTTACCCGTCACCCTTCCACCCGTCATCCGTCATCCGTCATCCGTCATCCGTCATCCGTCACCTTTCCCTTCAAAACCCCCATCCATCAACCCAAAAAGGCCATCCGTCAATCCACCGCCCCGTGGCCCATGGGATTTTCCTTACTTGTACCGCAAACTTTAAAATATTTTTTATCATGAAAAGAATCAACTATTTGGGCATGCTGTCAATGGCACTCTGCCTTATGGTATGGGCATGCGGCAAGGACGATGCCCCAACAACGACACCAGAGCCCGAGCCAGAGCCGATCGCGGCGCCGACCATTTCCGATTTCAGCCCGATCAGCGGGCCCGTTGGAACGGCGGTCACCATAGAGGGGACCAACTTCAGCACCACCGCGGCCAACAATACCGTGACCTTCGGCACCGTTGCCGCCACCGTGGCCAGTGCCACGGCTACCAAGATCGTGGCCAGCGTGCCATCGGGCGCTGCGACCGGCAAGGTGGGCGTTGCCGTTGGCGGCAAGACCGCCGCCAGTACCAAGGACTTTACCGTTACCGTAACGGAGGAGGAAAAGAACCCGTCAATAGGGCTGGACAAAGAGGATTTCCAGCTGTTCCGCTACGATACGGCCGAGCTGGCCGTAGTGGACAAGGTGGACGTGGACGGGGATAGCCCCGTTGCGTGGAGCAGCGACGACGAGGAGATCGCCACCGTGGACGAGAACGGAACGGTAAAGGGCCTCAAGGTGGGGACCGCCACCATTACCGCCACCGTGGAAGAAGCCTCCGCAAGCGTTACGGTCACCGTGGACCCCAACGTATATATGGCAGGGTATGTACAATCTTCTGGTTTACCTCAAGCTGTGATCTGGAAGAACGGGGTGATGACCGAGCTGACCGACGGCACCAAGGAAGCAACGGCAAATGCGGTGTTCGTATATGGCGAGGACGTCTATGTTGCGGGCCATGAAAAAGATCAAGACAATAATAGAAGGGCCATGCTATGGATCAACGGAGATCAGATAGCTTTGTCGAACAGCCTTGGTATTACCTCTTCAATTGCACGTGACGTTGTTGTCAACGAGTCGGGGTATTATGTAGTGGGGCATCAGTCTACCAATGAAGGATCGTCAGGGCGAGTTTGGATATCCAATGCCAATGACGTAGTACTAGTCGAACCAGGTTACGAAACAAACTTTCCTAGAGCGATATCCATGGACGACCAGAACAACTGGTACGTATCCGGCTATATAAGGCCAGATGCGGGTTTCGATGACGAGGCCTGTTATTGGACGGCAGGAACGGCTGCAAATCCCGAAATTCTCGAAAATGATGCCCGTGCTTACGATATCCAAGTGGTGGGGAACGATGTCCATGTATCGGGATATAGAGTGGTGGATGGAACAAGAGTGGCAACAACATGGAAGAACGGTGCGGGGACCGACCTGACCGACGGGACCAGTAACTCAATTGCCACTTCACTGTTCGTAACGGGCACGGATATATATGCGACGGGAAATGATAGTGACAATTCATTAGTCTGGAAGAATGGTGTTGTTGGCACATTGCTTAACATCGACGATAGCACCTCCTTTCTCGAATCCGTATTTGTGTATGGTACAGATGTATATAGCTGTGGAGCTGTGTCGCAAAATTTGCAAAAGGCGATTTTATGGAAAAATGGGGAACCAACAATATTTTTTCCGGAAGATTTTTCTGAAAGTAGCGCCTTTTCGGTCTTTGTCGATTAATGGTTACGATCAAACAAACTTATTTATAACATACAAAGGGCCGCCCAATGGGCGGCCTTTTTCTTTTTGGTTGTCCTATTCAAGGAATAACGGATCAACGTGATCGGTAGCGTACAGGCATCGTGTTGGAGCCACTGTTCAGAAACTAACATAGAAAACACTGTTTTAGCAGGCTTAGGTATGCGGAGACAAAAAAGTACCCAAAACCCGTACTCTGAGGCATTCAATGATCCAACTAGCCAATTATGTAGCGGCCTATAAAGACCACGCCCTGCCGTCAGTCAAAGTTTGCTCATCCTCGCAGGCAATGTATTCTCCAGGTATGGGCAAATAGGCCAAAACCTCTTCCCCTATATATTCTGTATTTTTATAGGACCAAATGGCCATTTCACGGAGGGAGCCGGCAAAGCTGTAACGCGAAATCTCGTCATCAAGTTTGGCCACCATCCCTTTTTCAACATCGTTAAAATAAGCATCAACGGCTTCCAGATGTGCTTCTTCAACAGTAGCGGTTCTTTTCTTTAGGTATTTGGCCAGAACGGGCTCCAAATCCTCTTCGTTGAGTTCTGCTAGTGTTTCCTTTTGTGCGGTCTCTAAAACTTCATCCGTAAATAGACCCATTCCCAACTTAAGAAAGTCTTGGTGTTCTTTGGGCAATGCCTCTTTTGCAAAAGTATCTATAAATACGTGCACGTTCATTTCAGTGGCAGAAGGGGTGTCGGTTTTGGGGAGTATCATGTCCAAGAGGGTATGTAGAACCATACCTTCGTCTTTGGTAAAAAAGCTTGGGGTCCAATCCAATACTTTTTTGCCTTCGCAACTTTGTAAAATTCCCAAAAGGCTAGGGGCAGCAACGGTGTACCCAAAGACAAGCCCCATATTTTTGAGTGCTATTCTTCTTTCCATTATATTGATCCTTTTTTAAGTTCTTTTGCCGCGTGGTCCACGGCTCTGGCGGTAAATGCCATATAGGTCAAAGAGGGGTTTACGCAACTTGCCGAGGTCATAAAAGAACCATCGGTAACATAGACATTCTTGACCGAGTGCAGTTGGTTGTTCGCGTTCACCACCGATGTTTTTGGATTCTTGCCCATCCGTGCCGTTCCCATTTCATGGATTCCCAAACCAAGGGCATATTCATCATCGTAGATTTCAATATCCCTTACCCCTGATTTCTCCAACATTGTAGCAGCCTGTTCCTGCATATCTTTGCGCATGTTGAGCTCGTTTTCCTTTATTTCGGCATCAAAAGTAACGGTAGGCAGTCCCCATTGGTCCACTTTATCATAATCCAGCGTCATTTTATTGTCGTGATAGGGCAGTATTTCGCCAAATGCCAACATGTTCATGGTCCAACCGCCCGGTTTTAGAATGGCATCTTTAAACGCTTTTCCGTGCGAAAGCTCTGCTGCGGCATCTTCATAATCGCCCCTACCTGCACCACCTTGGTACCCATAGCCCCGGGTGAAATCTTTCATGTTACTGTCGCCGCCCAGGTTACGGAACCGTGGAATGTAGATTCCGTTGGGCTTTCTTCCCTTATAATATTTATCGTCAAAACCGTCCATTTTGCCTCTTGCACCGGTCTTAAAATGATGGTCCATAATATTATGTCCCAATTCCCCGGAATCGTTCCCCATACCATTTGGGAACCTATCGGATTTGGACTGCATCAAAATTGAGGTAGAGGCGATGGCCGAGGCACAAAGGAAAATAACTTTGGCCTTGAACTCATAGGTTTCTTTGGTTACCCGGTCTATCACTTTTACCCCTGTTGCTTTCTTTGTATTGGAATCATACATGATTTCATGTACAATGGAATCTGGCCGTAAGGTCATATTGCCGGTTCTTTCGGCTGCGGGCAATGTAGAGGAATTGCTGCTAAAGTAGGCGCCAAATGGGCAACCTCTTACGCACCTGTTCCTAAACTTACAGGAACTGCGGTTTAAACCGTCAAATTTTTTATCGCTGTTGATGTGGGCGACCCTTCCTGCGGTAACCACGCGCCCATCAAAATTATCCGAAACCTTTTCGCGAACGTGCTGCTCAACACAGTTAAGTTCCATCATGGGTTCAAATTGGCCATCGGGTAATTGGGGCAAGTTCAACAATTCCCCAGAAACACCGATGTAGCTTTCAACTTTATCGTACCAAGGGGCAATATCTTTATAACGCACGGGCCAATCTATGGCTACGCCTTCCTTTTTATTGGCCTCAAAATCAATATCGCTCCAGCGATAACTATGGCGGCCCCACATTAAGGAACGTCCCCCAACGTGGTATCCGCGGATCCAATCAAATCGTTTTGTCTCATTATAAGGATGCTCTATGTCATCCACAAACCAAAAATGGTGCGGTGCTTTTATGGTATAGCCCGTTCGGTTTTGCTTTTCTTGTCTTTTGAGCTGTTCCGGTGAAAGTTCACCATTGTTTGGAAAATCCCAGAGGTCTTTGTTGGCAGTTGGGTAGTCTGTAATATGGTTGACCATACGGCCACGTTCCAAAACCAAGGTCTTTAAGCCCTTTTCACAAAGTTCTTTTGCGGCCCAACCACCACTAATGCCCGTTCCTACTACTATGGCATCGTATGACTCCTGCTCATCGTTGTAATAAAATTTACTCATTTAATAGGATTGTTTATTTCCTAAATGTATTAATTATTAAATTAATTTTCTACATTTAATCCCTATGTTTATTGAGAATGTATCACTATAACGTTGTAGTTTTTTGATTCTTGTCAATGATAGACCATCAACTATATGAAAAGAAGAGATTTCATTCAAAATAGTGCCCAAACCGGAGCAGCGCTTACATTATTGGGGTTTTACGCCTGTAATCAAAACCGTAAAAAAGAATCGCAAAAAACTGAAATGACCGAAGAAGTCCCTGAAAAAGAGGAACAGTTGTTCAAACTTTCGCTTGCACAATGGTCCATTCATAAAATGATCAACGACGAGGGAATGAATCCTTATCTTTTTGCTGAAAAAGCAAAGAGTTTGGGGTTTTCAGGCTTGGAATATGTAAACCAATTGTACGAGGACGAGTTGAAGGCTTTTGAATCTTCAAAAGAAGCTATGGAAGACTTTGTTCGTAAATCCAAAATGGAAAGTGAAAAGCATGGACTGGAGAACCTCATCATAATGATCGATCATGAAGGGGATTTGTCAGCTGCAGATGAACAAGAACGAAAAACAGCGGTAGAAAATCATTATAAATGGGTAGATGCCGCAGCAGCACTTGGATGTCACTCCGTGCGGGTCAACCTTATGGGGAGCAAGGTCGCCGAAGAATGGACCCCAGCATCCGTAGATGGGCTAACGCAATTGGCCAACTATGCAAAAGATAAAAATATCAATGTCATTGTAGAAAACCATGGCGGATTCTCTTCCAATGCACAAATGTTGGTGGAGGTGATGGAAAAGGTTGATCTCCCCAATTGTGGGACACTCCCTGATTTTGGCAATTTCTGTGTTAAACGCGAAGATGGTTCCTATTTTGATACAGCCTGCATAGAAGAATACGATAGATATAAGGGAATAGAAGAACTAATGCCCTATGCAAAGGCGGTCAGCGCAAAATCACATGATTTTGATGCCGAGGGAAACGAAATCCATACAGACTATGGCCGGATGCTGAAAATTGTTAAAGACTCCGGTTACAGAGGGTATATTGGTGTAGAGTACGAAGGAGATACGTTGAGTGAGGAAGAGGGAATTCTGGCGACCAAAAAATTAGTGGCCAATTCCTTAAATTTATCCATATAAAACACTTGGCCCATGAAGGGATTTTTACATCAGCTCTTTGACTATAATTTTTACTCGAATAGAAAGCTTATTGAGCAATGTATGGGTATGAAAGAAGTTCCTGAAAAGAGTTTGGAGCTTTTCAACCATATCCTAAATGCGCACCATACGTGGAACAAAAGAATTATGGGAAAACCTAAAGAATTCGATATTTCCCATCAACATTTACTGGAGAATTGGGAGGATGTCCACTATGAAAATCAACGGACATCTTTTGAGATCATTACCAATACCGAAGACTTTAGTACGCGGATAGACTATGAAAGCAGCGAGGGAAGAACCTTTGCCAATGAATTAAAGGATATACTCTTCCACATCATCAACCATTCCACACACCACAGAGGACAGATTTTGGCAGATTTTAGAACTAGCGGCATAGAACCAGAATCTTTGGACTATATATTTTATAAAAGATAACCTTACTATTATTTACTTATGAACCTTAAGACGAAGTTTCAACTATCCTTTATGATGTTCCTTGAATTTTTTATCTGGGGAGGATGGTTTGTTACCATGGGCATTTATTTGCCAAATACGCTACAGGCCAGTGGCGCCGATATTGCCGTGGCTTATTCCACACAATCTTGGGGAGCTATCATTGCACCATTTATTATAGGATTGATTGCGGACCGTTATTTTAATGCAGAAAAAATCCTGGGCATTTCCCATTTGATAGGCGCCGTCTTAATGTACCAATTGGCCAACGCAACAGATTTTGGAACATTTTATCCCTATGTCTTGGGTTATATGATCGTATATATGCCCACGCTGGCACTGGTGAATTCAGTTTCGTTCAATCAGATGAAGGATCCCGCAAAGGAATTTTCTTTTGTGCGTGTCTTTGGGACCATAGGTTGGATCGTGGCAGGGCTATCAATTAGTTTTTTTGGATGGGACAGTGAAGTGGGCGTACAGGAAGGTTTGCTCAAGAACACCTTTTTAATGGTCGGTGCGGCCTCGGCAGTGCTTGGCCTATTTAGTTTTACACTGCCCAAAACTCCACCAAAAGTGTCCAAGGACGAAAAAATTTCAATCTCCGATATATTGGGTCTTGAAGCTTTGAAATTATTAAAAGACCGAAACTTTCTTATCTTTTTTATAGCATCCGTATTGATTTGTATTCCGTTGGCCTTCTACTACCAACATGCAGGGCAGTTTTTAGGCGAGATAGGAGTTTCCAATCCAGCGGGCAAAATGACGATTGGGCAAATCTCTGAAGTTTTGTTTATGTTGTTATTGCCGTTCTTCTTCAAGCGTTTTGGATTCAAAAAAACCATCTTGGCAGGAATGTTGGCATGGACGGTCCGTTACCTGCTATTCGCCTATGGAAATGCAGGTGAACTTGCATTTATGTTGCTTATAGGCATTGCACTTCACGGTATATGCTATGATTTTTTCTTTGTGTCGGGACAAATTTATACAGATTCCAAAGCTGGCGAGCGATATAAGAGTGCAGCGCAAGGGTTAATAACTTTAGCTACATACGGAGTTGGAATGTTGATCGGTTTTTGGATAGCAGGAATGATTACCGACTCTTATCTAATTTCTGAGAACGTGCACGAATGGAAAAATATTTGGACATTCCCCGCTATTTTTGCGTTTGTAGTGCTCGTTCTTTTCGTACTACTGTTTAAAAATGAAAAAATAGAATATAAAGAATAGCTTCTATGCCAAAAAAAATAAGACTGGGAATACTTGGGGGTGGGGGAGATTCCCTTATCGGCGTACTCCATAGAGTTGCCTCGTTCATCAATGACAATTATGAAATAGCCGGTGCAGTATTTAATGCCGATTTTGATGAAAGCCTAAATTTTGCAAAGGAAATCGATGTACCTGTTAACCGTATCTACAAAGACTTTGATACATTGGTGGAAGAAGAATTAAAGCTTCCCGAAGATGAACGTATACAAGTATGTTCCATTTTAACGCCCAACTTTCTACATTTTCCAATGGCAAGGAAATTGTTGGATAATGGATTCCATGTCATCTGTGAAAAACCTATGACAACTACCTATGAAGAGGCTTTGATTCTTCAAAAAGCTAAAATTAAATCCAAGAAAGTTTTTGCGGTCACACATACGTACACAGGCTATCCAATGGTACGCCAAATGCGTGAAATGATTAAAGAAGGAGCCTTGGGAAAGATCCATAAAGTGGATGCGCAATACTATCAGGGTTGGATAAATACCATAATACATGACAAGAAAAAGCGCGCTTCCGTTTGGCGATTGGACCCAAAGAAAGCTGGTATAAGTTCCTGCATGGGCGACATAGGGGTACATGCATTTAATATGATCGAATACACAACGGGGCTGCAGATTAAATCCCTCCTATGCGATTTCAACTATTTGTACGGGGACAATCAAATGGATGTGGATGGTACAGTTCTGATTAGAATGGATAAGCACGTAAAAGGGGTAATACGCGCCAGCCAAGTGGCCACAGGGGAAGAAAATGGCCTGTCCATTGCCATTTACGGTGAAAAGGGAGCTTTAAAGTGGGAACAGGAAAAACCTAATTTTTTATACAAACTAAGCGATACCGAACCATTGCAAGTCTATAGACCGGGACATGCTTATAACTCAGCATTGTCTTTGGATGGCACCAAACTGCCACCAGGACACCCAGAAGGTATTTTTGATGCTATGGCCAATATTTATTTGGGCATGGCACGAGCTATTCGGGGAGAAAAATACAATGATGGTGAATTTCCAACCATGCAGGACGGGGTTCGTGGGCTAAATTTTATAGAAAGTACGGTGGCATCGCACAAGCAGGGAAATATTTGGGTGAATTTGGACTGATTGCGATTACCTTTCAAAAACTTTTTCAAATTGCTCAAATACCACGATCATGCTTTCTTTTGGGGCTTTGCCAAATTCTGAGAGCTCTCTGGTATAATAATTCCAGTGTGTCTTTTTCCAATATTCCAAACTTTTGTCCCCTTCGCCTTCCAAACGTGCATGGTCAGCATGGATTGCAAAATAGGGAACCAGTTTTACCGAAGAAGTTCTTACAATACATTTGGCATTCCCGGACCAATCTGTCACTACCGCGAAATCGCCAACTTTAGGCAAAGGCTCTTTCCGTAGCTGTAATCCCAAAAGTGAATGTGACGTAGCACGTTTAATATCCTTGCAGACCAAACTTGCACAAATATTGGCATCTTTTTCATTATCGCAAAAGTATATCACTTTAGGAGCGTCCTCAGAGGCAAATTCCAGGTGCGCATCTAAAAAATCACCCCATAGATTTCGGGCAGAAGCATTTTCCATTTGGGAAAATTAAGAAAAATTGTATTGATTTATGGTAAAAAGTATTTTCAAATATCGATTGATCACTGTTAGAAATAGATACCGCCAACCCTATTTTCATTAAGCAACATCTTATTTTAATTGTTAGCTTATCCCTATATTTATGTTTTTCTAACTTGGAAAATAAAAACACGACACTTTTTCTTGAATATAGGGGATAAATCTCAAAACGATATAAGGGTTTTTCAATTTTTAAAACTTTGATCAAATGAAAACGATAAAAGGACCGGCTGTATTTCTTGCACAATTTGTTGATAGTCAAGCGCCGTTCAATTCCTTGGATGGAATATGCAAATGGGCTTCCAATTTGGGATACAAAGGAATTCAAATACCGACTTGGGAATCTTTTTTGATAGATTTGGATGAAGCGGCGGCAAGCCAGGATTATTGTGATGAACTTAAAGGAACGATCAATTCATACGGATTGGAAATCACGGAACTTTCAACCCATTTACAGGGACAGTTGGTTGCCGTGAATCCTGCATATGATATCATGTTTGATAATTTTGCCCCCGAAAAAGTAAAGAACAATCCAAAAGCGCGTACCGAGTGGGCAATTGAAACGGTAAAAAAAGCTGCCACGGCAAGCAGGCGATTGGGCTTACATGCCCATGCCACATTTTCCGGGGCATTGTTATGGCATACGGCACACCCTTGGCCGCAAAGGCCACCGGGATTGGTAGAAATGGGCTTTGAGGAATTGGCCAAAAGGTGGATGCCCATTCTAAATCACTTTGATAAGGAAGGTGTAGATGTTTGCTACGAAATTCATCCAGGTGAAGATTTACACGATGGGGATACCTTTGAACGTTTTCTGGAAGCCACGGGAAATCATAAAAGGGTCAATATTTTGTATGACCCCAGTCATTTTGTATTGCAACAACTGGATTACATTGCTTACATAGACCATTATCATGAATTTATAAAATCCTTTCATGTGAAGGATTCCGAATTTAACCCTACTGGAAAGAAAGGTGCCTTTGGAGGGTACAACGATTGGGGTGAACGTGCCGGCAGGTATCGTTCTTTAGGTGACGGACAGATTGATTTTAAAACTATTTTCTCTAAGTTGACGCAATACGGTTGTGATGTTTGGGCAGTGATGGAATGGGAATGCTGTATTAAGAGTCCGGAGCAGGGTGCGCGTGAAGGAGCTAAATTTATCCAAGACCATATTATAGAAGCAACTACCAAAACTTTTGATGATTTTGCGGGTGCTGAAACAGATACAGAAAAGCTTAAAAAAATCCTTGGGCTATGAAAAAAAAGATTTTGTTTTTAGTTGTGATAGCGGTGATGTCCTGTAAGGACAAACCAAAGGAAACCCAAAACGAAATGAAAGAAGAAAGGGAGACTCAAATAGAAGATAACAATGAATGGACTGTTTTGTTTGATGGGTCTTCTTTTGATGGCTGGCATTTTTATAGGGGGGGAGCAGTTGCAGAACCTTGGAAATTAGAGAATGGAGCAATGGTCTTCCATCCCCCGGAAAATAGACCGAAAGGAGAGAGTTATAATATCGTTACCGATAAAGAATATAAAAATTTTGTGCTCAGATTGGAATGGAAGATTTCCGAAGGTGGAAACAGTGGTATATTTTGGGGAGTCAACGAAAGTGAAGAATTTGGACAGCCCTATGAAACAGGGCCGGAGATACAGGTTTTGGACGATGAAAAACACCCAGATGCAAAAAATGGCACCACACACCAAGCAGGAGCATTGTACGATATGGTAGCTCCATCTGAAAAAGCGGTAAAGTCCGTAGGTGAATGGAATATGGTTGAATTGATGGTAAACCATGGAGAAAATAAGGGTATTGTGATTTTGAACGATAAAAAAATTGCAGAGTTTCCCGTTAACGGGCCTGAATGGGACAAAATGGTTGCAGATTCCAAGTTTGCAGATTGGGATGGTTTTGGAATTTACAAAACAGGAAAAATAGGATTACAGGATCACGGTGACATCGTCGCTTTCAGAAATATCAAAATAAAAGAACTATAATATGCCAAATTACATTAAAATCTTCCTCTTATTTGTGGTAATTGCACCAAATGGTTTTGGTCAGGAAAAAGAGCCTACAACGCCCGAGGCCACGGAGTTTTACGAACCGGTTCCACCTAAGGTTATTCCAGGCACGAATGGGACGCCCCCAAGTGATGCCATCGTTCTTTTTGACGGGAAGGATTTTGACCAATGGATAAGCAGTGTTGACAGCATGGCAGTAAAATGGCACTTAAATGAAGATGGTAGCATGACGGTTAAGGATAAAGCGGGGAATATTCAGACCAAAAAGAATTTTGGCAGTGTGCAGCTCCACCTTGAATGGAAATCCCCGGCAGAAGTTCAACGTGAAGGGCAAAACAGAGCAAATAGTGGTGTATTTATCCAGCAACGCTATGAGGTTCAAGTATTGGATAACAATGACAACCCTACCTATACCAATGGTCAAGTGGGCTCAATCTATAAACAAGGTGTACCATTGGCCATGGCCTCTGTACCCACGGGAGAATGGAACACTTATGACATTATCTTCCATGCTCCAGAGTTTAGTAGGGGCGGAAATATTGTTGAACCGGCAACGGTTACCGTATTGCACAATGGTGTTTTAATACAAGACCATTTTGTGATTGAAGGGACCATTAAATACATTGGTTGGCCCAAATATCAGGCCCACGGGAAAGCTCCATTGGTATTGCAGGACCATAAAGATAATAGTAGGGTAAGTTTTAGAAATATATGGGTAAGGGAACTGGATTAAATCACCATGTATTTGGTTGCGATCATCGGAAACCATCCCTAAAAACCTATTTTAATTACCTTTGCCAAAATTCATAATTCTGTATGATTCAATCCATGACAGGCTTTGGGAAGCATGTAGTGCAACTCCCATCCAAAAAAATTACTATCGAGCTTAAATCACTTAATAGTAAAAATCTTGATATCAATACCAGAATACCTCAATCTTACAGGGAAAAAGAGTTGGAACTGCGTAAAATGATAGCCAATGTTTTGGTGAGGGGCAAAGTCGATTTTGGATTATATGTAGAAATTACCGGTGAAGAAACCACTGCTGAGGTCAACCAAGTCGTTGTTAAACAATACATGCAACAACTTGCCAAAATAGCCAGTGGCGATGATTTAAAATTGCTGGAGATGGCATTGCGTATGCCAGATACCATGAAAACGGATAAAGGTGATATTGACGAAACGGAGTATGAATCCATAAAAGGGGCAATGGTACAGGCACTTACCAAGATAATCGCTTTTCGCAATGAAGAAGGTGAAGATTTGAAGAAGGATTTTATGACCCGTCTCAAAAATCTCAGAACGCTTCTTGGTGAAGTAAATAAGATGGATCCCGAGCGATTGGATACCGTAAGGGAGCGTTTGGAGAAAGCCGTATCAGACTTAAAAGTGGATTTAGATGCCAATAGATTTGAACAAGAACTGATCTACTATCTGGAGAAGTATGATATTACAGAAGAAAAGGTACGCTTGACAAATCATTTAAATTATTTTGAAGCTACCTTGCAATCCAAAGATTCCAATGGTAAAAAACTAGGCTTTATAGCACAAGAAATTGGTAGGGAAATCAATACTATAGGATCAAAGGCCAACTATGCACCTATGCAGCAGTTGGTGGTACAAATGAAGGATGAGTTGGAGAAGATAAAGGAGCAAATGCTAAACGTGTTATGAAAAAGGGAGGGAAACTCATCATTTTTTCAGCTCCTTCGGGTAGCGGTAAAACTACCATAGTAAAGCATCTTTTGGAGCAGCCAGAACTAAATTTGGCGTTTTCTGTATCAGCGACTTCACGTCCACGAAGGGGAAAGGAAAAAGAAGGGATCAATTATTATTTCATGTCCATTTCAGCATTTAAAAACCATATCAAGAATGGGGATTTTTTAGAATGGGAAGAAGTATACAGGGATAATTTCTATGGGACTTTAAAAAGTGAGGTGGAACGTTTATGGGCAGAAGGGAAGAACGTAATTTTTGATATCGATGTAGTAGGTGGCTTGCGGATAAAAAAGAAATTTCCAGATCAAACTTTGGCCGTATTTGTAAAACCACCAAGCGTGGACGAGCTTAAAATCAGATTAAAAAAACGAAGTACGGAAAGCGATGATAAAATAAACATGCGTGTAGCAAAAGCTTCGGTTGAACTGGCCACAGCACCCCAATTTGACAAGGTCATTAAAAATTATGACCTTGAGGTAGCCTTAGCAGAATCCTATAAGTTGGTAGCCAATTATGTTGGAGCAAAGGTTTCCAATAAAGAAGAGGAATAGAAAATGAAAAAAGTAGGACTCTACTTTGGCACTTTTAACCCTATTCATATAGGACATTTAGTGATTGCCAACCACATGGTCGAGTATTCGGACTTGGATGAGGTATGGTTTGTAATTACGCCACAGAGCCCATTTAAAAAGAAGCAATCCTTGTTGGATAACCATCACAGATATCAGATGATCTCTGAAGCCGTTCATGAATACCCAAAATTGAAGCCCAATAAAATTGAGTTTGACCTTCCGAAGCCAAATTACACTATTGACACTTTAGTGCATTTAGATGAGCAGTATGGCAGCGACCTTAGTTTTTCGTTGATTATGGGTGAGGACAATCTAAAAAGCTTTCACAAATGGAAGAATTACGAAGCAATTCTGGAAAACTACTGTATTTACGTCTATCCAAGGATTTCAGAGGGCAGTATGGAAAACCAGTTTAAAAATCACCCTAAGATTACCCAAGTAAACGCCCCTATCATGGAAATATCATCTACATTTATACGTAATCAACATAAAAAAGGCAAGAATATAAGGCCTTTGCTTCCCCATTCGGTTTGGAAATATATGGATGAGATGAATTTTTATAGGTAAAAAGATTTTCGTACTTACCTTTTAAGAATATCGGTAGCTAAGTATTTGTCGTCCTTGTTATAATACCAGGCTCTATTTTTTGGCATAAGAATACCTTCAACATTCTCCAACCCTTTTAAAAGTATATATTCACCATCATTTTTACTCTCGTCGTGATAGAATTGATAAACTTCCATGGCATAGGTTTGCGGATCAAAGTAGAAATACCAAACGTCGTCGCCAACACCTTCTTCATAATTTACCTTTAAAACCAAATATTCCTTCCCCTTGAAAATTTTCGTCTCAACCTTCTCATCCAGGATAGTTCCGGCATCTTTTAATTTCATTGGAAGACCGTACAGATAGGTGTAGTAATCCTTCATCATATTGCCGCGCTCACATGTCAATTTATATTTTTTCCGGTCTGCATCCGTAATTTGTGGCGAACCGTTTAGACTTATCACGCAATTTTCCCCATCAAACCCATAACTATAAACCACCTTGTCTTTTTTTACTTTTAGTTTAAATTGCTCTTTGGGATTATCAATGGATATCATACTTGATCTTTCACTGGATTCCGGTCTTTCCGTAATTACCTCAAATTTACCTTTAAACGTATTCCACTGATTATTGGAATCATGAAAAGCAATGGTACTATCCAACAGTTCCTTTGCAGAAATGTTTTGGCCATAAAAGACTTTTCCTGAAAAGAATATCATGATTAAAAGAAGAGAACGCATCGGCAATGAATATGGTTGAACGTACTAATTTTGTTTTTCTATCCGAGCTGGTTCCACGGTACTGTCATGCTCAGAATAGTAAAGTTCCAATAATTTCATTGTGGATTTGACCAGATCTTTACTTTCCGTCAAAAATGAAAAGTATAAGGTAGTGTTTTTTGGGCTGGATTCTTCTGTACGGGTGCGGGCTACCTGTTTTTCAATCTTCTCCGATACCAAATCAAAAAGTTCATCCCTTCGTATTAAGATGGTTTGGATTTTTTCAAAAGTCCTGGTCTGGAAAATTTCCTGCGTACCGTTAAAGAGTTGCTCAAGGGCGACATCAAGTTCTTTTAACTCCTTAATTTGAGTATATTTTAGTTTTTTATGGTTGTTGTGCACATGCTTGTAACCTAGGGTAGAGATGTATTCCAAAGACTGGGAAAAATCCTGTAAGTGGCCCAAAAGACTTATGTAAAAGTTACTGGCCCCGCCAACACTCGATTCATCCAGGTTTTTAATAAAATAGAAAATATTGTTTTTTAAATCATCGATTTCCGCAGACATTTTTTTAACGCCTTTTCTATTTTTTCGTAATGTTTCTATATCATGTCTGGCCAGACCATTTACACAATTGGTGTAGATTTTGTTGCCTCTTTTGATCATGTTGCCAATATTGTCGGCACTCTCTTCAATAACTCCTTGTATAGAACTGCTTTCAGCCCTACGTAGACTATCTTCTGCTTTACTGACCTTGGTCTTTTTATTGTGCGACATGTAATTGCGCAAAAGAATTGCCGCTGCGGCAATAAGCAATACGACCAAACCAATAAATCCTCCAAGATATAGGATGTATGCTATGATGGATGCTGCAACAAAAGCACTCAGAGCGGTAAAAAACCAGCCCCCGATTACATTCAATACACCGGCAACCCTATAAACCGCACTCTCCGCACCCCAAGCCCTATCCGCCAATGATGTACCCATGGTCACCATAAAAGTTACATAAGTTGTCGATAAAGGCAATTTCATTGATGTGGCTATCGATATAAGGACACTGGCCACCATAAGGTTGACAGATGCTCTAACCATATCAAAAGCGGGCATATCCTGAACCTTGCTTTTAGGGATGTACGTATAAGGAACTGCAAAGCGTTCGTCTATTTTTCTTTGAAGGGACGGGGGAATTACTTTTGAGAGATTTTCAAAAGTTGCAATACTGAACTTTACAACCTGTCTTGAAAGAAAGTTAGGTTGAAAACGTTCATCGCCCTCATCCTGTCTTGCCAAATCAACACTGGTTTTTACTACGCTTTTTGCTTTTGATGAAAACCAAAGTGTAATTACCATAATTCCACCAGAAAGCAATAATAGTAACGTTGGGGTCTGCACGGCGGCAGACAGTCCGCTCATATTATAATCTGCAGCGGCTATACCCGAAGCGCTCCAATCTTGGAACGATTGTAGAGCAGCAATGGGCACTCCAATAAAATTGACAAGATCATTACCAGCAAATGCCATTGCCAGCGCAAAGGTTCCGAACGCAATTACCAATCTATATACGTTCCATTTAAAAAACTTTGCGAAAATCCATGAAACCAAAGTCCATACAGCAATATCGATGAGCACAAAAAGTTCTGGCTGTGTAGCTATAAAATCAGTTAAGGCACCGCCAAAAATTTCTGCGCTTTTCAATCCCTTTACTAGAATAAAATAAACTATTGCAGTAATCGCTAAGCCCCCAAAGAGTGCTTCAACCCATTTTGACCTTGCTTTGTAATTAAATGATATCCATAACCTAGAAAAAAATTGGACCAAGGCCCCAATGGTAAACGCGATAAAAACCGATAGTAAAATTCCAATGATTATTTCTGTTGCTTTATCAGTGTTGATGTAATTCGCCAAGTCTGAGAATCCACCATCCATTTTGTTGATTTTTACCAATGAAATTGCCACAGAGGCGCCCAAAAGTTCAAATACTATAGAAACTGTGGTAGATGTGGGCATTCCCAGCGTATTGAAAAAGTCCAACAATAAAATGTCGGTAATCATAACGGCCATGAAGATGATCATGATTTCTTCAAAGACAAATTCCCCAGGATTGAAAATGCCTTTACGCGCAACCTCCATCATGCCACTAGACGAAACTGCACCAAAAGCAATACCCACACTTGCAACAATCATTATGGTTTTGAAAGAGATTGCCTTAGATCCGATTGCCGAGTTTAAAAAGTTTACGGCATCATTGCTTACCCCAACCACTAAATCTGTTATTGCCAGAATTGCCAATGCAATAACCATAAAAATATAGATGTTCTCGCCCATGTATAAGAAATATGGCAAAAATGCCATTATAAATCTGTACCAAGGTTAATAAAATGTTACGAAATACAACTGGAAAATCTTGATTATTTTAAAGGCATGAAGCTGAAATTTATCTTTTGGCATATCTTCGTCCAAAATCAAGATACTTATGGATTGGGAACGTTTGCTTTCATTGAAACGTTTTGGTGACACACATAAAAGACTACGAAAAGAACAAAAAGAAACACGTTTGGGTTTTGAGGTGGATTATGACCGGATAATTTTCTCATCAGCGTTCAGGAGTCTTCAAGATAAAACACAGGTTATTCCACTCCCTATTAGCCTGGGCTCCAAAAAGGATTTTGTGCATACGCGCCTTACCCACAGTCTGGAAGTTTCTGTAGTGGGCAGAAGTTTGGGACGTATTGCCGGTCAAAGAATCATAAATAAAAATCCACATTTAAACGAAGTGCACGGCTACCATTTTAATGATTTTGGCGCTATAGTGGCTGCCGCTGCATTAGCTCACGATATAGGCAATCCGCCCTTTGGACATAGTGGAGAAAAAGCAATAGGGAGTTTTTTTGAACAGGGCAAAGGGAAAAAATATAAAGATTTTCTTTCTAGTGCAGAGTATCAGGATTTAGTTGATTTTGAAGGAAATGCCAATGGATTCAAATTATTGACTGAATCCAAAGAAGGCGTTCCTGGCGGTCTTCGCTTAAGTTATGCAACTTTGGGGGCATTCATCAAATATCCCAAAGCATCATTGCCAAAGAAACCATCCAATCATATTGCTGATAAAAAATTTGGCTTTTTTCAATCGGAAAAAGATTTTTTTAAAGAGGTTGTAGATGAGATAGGTCTTGCGGTGAATCCTAATCATACCCAGACAGGATACTACAGACATCCACTAACATATTTGGTAGAGGCAGCGGATGATATCTGTTATACGATAATCGATTTTGAAGATGGCATCAATCTAGGCTTGATACCCGAGGAATATGCTCTGGAATATCTCATAAACTTGGTAAAGCACTCTATAAATACCAAAAAATACAATGTAATCAAATATTCCAATGACAGATTGAGCTATCTAAGGGCATTGGCCATAAATACTTTGATTATGGATGCAGTGGAAGTATTTGAAAAGAATGAAGGTGAGATTTTGTCAGGAGCCTTTAATAGCGCTTTATTGGACAGGGGAAGTTATAAAGCGCAAGTGGACGATATTATAAAATTAAGTGTTGAAAAAATATACAGATCCAACGAGGTAATCGATAAGGAATTGGCTGGGTATAGAATTATTTCAGATATACTTGATACTTATGCGACTGCTTTAATACATAAAAAAGAGGGAAAGCAGAGCAATTATGATAAGCTATTGGTACAAAGTCTACCGGAAAATTATCAAAGTACAGATGCATCCATCTATAAGATCTTGCTGGATACCTGCTGTTTTGTTGCAAGTTTATCAGATAGTGCAGCGGTACATATTCATAAAAAATTGATGGGCAAGCATATTTAGAAAGCATAGGTCAAGCCCACTCCCAATAATTGCTTAAATTGTATTCTGGGTGTTCCCGGGTTAATTATAGTGCCATCTTCTGCAAGTTCTTCGTCAAATTTGATATCATCATCATAAATTACATGGGTGCCTATATTGGCATTGATGAATTTATTGACTTTTAGGTTAAAATTCATTTCCCAATCCACATCAACGTTTCCAAAACTCAAAAGATAATCTGTATAGAGACTGACCCTATGGTTCATAATGACATTTTTTAAAATCTCGGTCTCCCATGAGTTATTTATTAAAAATCCAATTTCCATAAAGATACTTTCCCCTGGGTCTACACCAAAAGCACCTTGTTCTGATAAATCCTTATCCAGCACAAACGTTGCTTTTTGGGTAAGAGGGGATATATATAAGTTGAATTTGCCTCCCTCAGGAATGTATGACTTACCTGCTCCTAAAAATAAATATCCCGGGGACATAAACCTGGAGATTGGAGTATCTCTGTCCGGATATTTAAAACCATTGGAAAACTGTGTATTGAACGTAGCTTTGAACGAATAATACCAACTAGTGATAGTATCCTTTCTAAAGCTTATGGCAGAGGCCAAGCGAATCTGGTCATCTGTTTTTCTAAGCTTTCTTCCTTCTTGGGCATTGATACCGTACCTGAGCTGCGCTTCATTGTTCCAGTTGAGGTATCTAAACTTATAGTTTCTTACAAAACGTCCACTACCTAGAGCGGAAACGGAGTTTTCCCCTCCCGCGTTCCAGTTTACAAAGGCTACTTCGTTAATGTTCAGTCCAAACTCATTTATTTTGGTCCAAAACGATTGTGGCTTAAAGCGTTTGTATCTTTTGCGAACGGGTTTCACCCTGTTCAGTACAGTTCTCGGGTCCGTAAGTCTCGCGCCCCTGGTAATATACTTTAGTTTGATATCTTTTATGCGCTGTACTTGAAAATTTGATGCCGTGGTATCCCTTTCAAAAACTTTTAAAGGATTTACTTGTGCTTGTAATGATAAGGAAAGAAAGAAAAAAACAGCGAAAAAGCAAGTCAGTCGCATGGTGAGGTTGATTTAATATAATTTTTTATTTCATCAAAATCTATACCGGCCATTTCCCAAGTTTCATCAATTGTTCCATGGGATATAAATTTGTCGGCGACACCAAAGATTTTAACTGGGGTCGAAAAGTTTTCAATATTTGCAAATTCTAAAACAGCAGACCCAAACCCTCCTGTTTTACAACCATCTTCAATAGTAATGATATGATTATATTTCCTAAAAATTTCTTTTAGCATTTTTTTATCCAAAGGTTTTATGAACCTCATATCGAAATGCCCTACGACTTGGGAATTTTCCAATTCTTCCAATAGTGTGTAAATTTGATTACCAAGGGTGCCAATAGTGAGAATTGCAATGTCAGATCCTTCTTTTAGACAGCGAGCGGCCCCGATTTCTATGGCTTCAAATTTATTCTTCCAATTTAAGGTCGCACCCTTGCCACGAGGATATCGTATGGCAATGGGCAAATCCAAACCATTTTGGGCTGTGTACATTATATTGCGGAGTTCCATTTCGTTCATTGGCGCAAAAACTATTAGATTGGGAATACATCTTAAATAGGCAATATCAAATACGCCGTGATGCGTGGGCCCATCCTGTCCCACGAGCCCAGCACGGTCCAAACAGAAAATGACCGGAAGTTTTTGCAAAGCAACATCATGAATGACTTGGTCATAGGCACGCTGTAAAAAAGTGGAGTAGATATTGCAAAATGGAACATAGCCCTGTGTTGCCATACCTGCTGAGAATGTTACGGCATGCTGCTCGGCTATACCGACATCAAAAGCCCTTTCGGGCATTGCATCCATCATAAATTTTAATGAACTGCCCGTGGGCATGGCAGGAGTGATGCCCACTATTTTTTTATTTTGCTCTGCAAGTTCAACAATGGTATGCCCAAATACGTCTTGATATTTTGGTGGTTCTTTTTGTTTAATGCTTTTAATCTGCTCTCCTGTGCTTTTATTGAATTTGCCCGGGGCATGATAAGTGACTTGGTTGTCCTCGGCTTTTTTTAAACCTTTCCCTTTAGTGGTAATAATATGAAGCAATTTTGGTCCACTTACTTTTTTAAGTCGTTCTAGTTCTTGAACCAATTCCGGAATATTATGTCCATCAATAGGTCCCGAATATTTTAAGTTGAGGCATTCAAAAATATTCTCATCTTTTGCTGTACCGTCCTTTACATTGGTCAAGTATTTTTTGAGGGCACCTACGCTCGGATCAATACCGATGGCATTATCGTTTAGAACTACCAATACATTTACATCTGTTACGCCAAGATGATTAAGGCCTTCAAACGCCATTCCACTCGCAATAGATGCATCACCGATGACCGCAATATGTTGTTTATGTAAATCATGGTCCAGTTTAGAGGCTATTGCCATTCCCAAAATAGCAGAAATAGAAGTGGAACTGTGTCCGGTTCCAAAATCATCGTATTCGCTTTCGCTCCGTTTGGGAAAACCGCTAATACCCCCCAACTGTCGGTTGGTATCGAATATATTTTTTCTTCCTGTCAAAATTTTATGGCCGTAGGCTTGGTGCCCTACATCCCAGATGAGTTTATCCTTGGGGGTGTTAAAAACGTAATGTAGTGCAATGGTAAGTTCAACAACGCCTAAACTTGCACCTAGGTGTCCTTCTTTTGTGGATACAATATCAATGATAAAATCCCTTAACTCCTTAGCAAGTTGGGGCAACTTCTCCAGAGATAGTTTTCTAAGGTCTTGCGGGGCATTAATATGTGCTAAAATTTCTTCCAAGGAAATAAAAAAACAAAAGTACCTATAATCAGCAAAATGATTTTATGCTTAGTTTAGCCTTTTTTAAAATTGTTTTGAAATTGTGCAAAATCCTTTTGACGATAGTTACTTTATGAGAAAAGCCTTGCAAGAGGCCGAATACGCTTTTAAAAATGGTGAAGTTCCTGTAGGTGCTGTGGTGGTAGTGGATAATAGGATTATTGGTAGGGCATACAATCTTACCGAACGACTGAATGATGTTACTGCCCATGCAGAGATGCAGGCCATAACGGCAGCCTCAAATTTTCTGGGCGGAAAATATTTACATGGCTGTACTTTGTACGTTACTTTGGAACCTTGTCAAATGTGTGCGGGTGCTTTGTACTGGAGTCAAATCTCCAAGATTGTATATGGGGCCGCGGATTTGGAACGAGGCTTTAACGTTATGGGAACAAATTTACACCCAAAAACAGAGATTACGGGAGGCATTATGGAAAACGAAGCTTCAGAATTGTTGAAACGATTTTTTATACAAAGAAGAAATCTAAATTAAAGTGAGTTCGACATAAGGTTCAGATCATAGTCCTTATTTTCAATTTTTTATAAAATTATGTCAGGTCAAGTCTTTCGGCTCAGCCCAAGATAAACTAAAGTCGAGGCCAGCTTGAAATTAAAATCATGAAGACTTCTCGACTGCGCTCGAAGCAACGGTCCACCCTATTTAATGGAATTTGTCTACAATTCGTTACTATTTTATATAGAACTTATATTAAATTAAAAAACCCCGATCAATCCATCGGGGTCGTAATCAAATCAAGAATACAATATTGTTACGCAATTACTTGCACTTGTGTAGCAACCATTCCTTTTCTTCCTTCTTCCTCTTTGTATTCCACTTTGTCGCCTTCGTTCAATTCTACTCCGTTCAATGCGGTAACATGAACGAAAATGTCTTTTCCTGTGTCGTCGTTGGTAATGAATCCAAAACCTTTGGATTCATTAAAAAATTTTACTGTACCAGTCATGAAATTAAATAAATAGTTAAAATACTAAAGTAGGATATTTTGAATATACCTATACAAATTAGGTTTTAAATCTTGTGAAAATTATTGATTTTCAGGGTTTTCCTTATCCTTGCCCTGCATTTTTTTAATGTTTTCGTTGGTTAGCATATAATCTTTCATTTTTTTTCCTCTGCTTTCTGTAGCCAAAAAAAGCGGCATTGCGACCAAGAAAAGTCCTAATGTACCAAAGCCAATGTATTTATTTGCAGTTACCGGGATATCTTCTTTTATCGTAAAACCGTAGATGATCGAACTAAAGGAAGCCAATAGAACCAGTATTATTAAATATCTTATTTTAAGTTTCATCGGGAATAATTTATCAATTTTCTGCGATATGCTGTCAAAAGTTTTGATTTAGAAATGAAACCAATATATTTTCCTTCTTTAATCACAGGTAAATTCCAAGCTCCGCTATCTTGAAACTTTCGCATGACTTGTTGCATGCTATCTGTTTCATGAAAAATATATTCTGGGGGCGCATGCATCAGATTTTTAACAAAAATTGTATTGTACAATTCAGTATCGAACATCAATTGTCTAATGTCATCCAATACGATTATACCCATCAACTTTTCTTCCTCGTCCAAAACCGGAAAGATATTTCTTTTTGATACTGAAACTGATTCATGCAACATTTGTCCGAGGGACATTTCTGGATGCACAGACTTGAAATTCTTTTCGATAACATTGTCCAACTCCATAAGGCCCAGTACCATCTGATCTTTATTGTGGGTCAATACAGCTCCAATCTTTGCCAATTCTTTGGTATATATAGTATAGTCCAATGCATTTTTAGTGATTAAATAGGAAATTGATGCAGTAATCATCAATGGGACAAAAAGTTGATATCCCCCAGTTATTTCTGCAATTAAAAAGATGGCTGTCAATGGGGCATGAATAACACCAGCAATCAATCCTGCCATACCAATTAGCGTAAAATTACTTTCTGAAACCTCGAATCCCAATCCCAGATTATTGATAACTTTTCCCATTGCATTTCCAAAGGCACTGCCCATAACCATTGTAGGTATAAATATTCCGCCAGCACCACCAGCAGCAAAAGTGGTCGTCATGGCTATGGCCTTAAAAATCGTGATGCCGAATAAAAGTACAATAACAACCCAAATATTATCTGTGTATGTGTCAAAGGGAGTTTTCCCCAATGCTTTTATATGATTGCCGTCTAAAAGATTATTGATGAAACCAAAACCTTCCCCATACAATGGTGGTATGGCGTAGAGCATAATTCCAATTGCGATACCACCAACCAAAAGCTTATATTTTGGACTTTTAAAGCGTTTGAAAAAATCAAAGATTACAAAATACATTTTGGTAAAGTATATGGAAGAGAATGCAGTGCCCACTCCTAGTAAAATGTAAAAAAAAGTATCCTCAAGCTGAAACCCTTCGGACAATGAAAAACTAAAAAGTGTTTCGTTCCCCAAAAAGAAATAGGAGGTAAGTACTCCTGAAATCGATGCCAAAAGCAAAGGCAACATGGAGAGCATCGTAAAATCCAACGTAAATACTTCGACAGCAAAAATAATAGCAGCTATGGGTGACTGAAATATGGAAGAAATTGCACCTGCGGATGCGCATGCCACCAATAAGGACCTAACTTTTGCATCAATATGAAATAGTCTGCTAAGATTTGAACTTATTGCAGAACCGGATTTGACCGCAGGCCCCAACAAACCCACAGAACCACCAAAGCCAACGGTCAATGGTGCTGCGATCAATGGCGTATATATATCTTTTAAACGTAACAGCCCCCCTTTTTTTGAAAGAGAAAAGATAATGGATGAGACAGCATGCTGTATTGGGTGCTTGTGTACAAATTTTACATATATATAGACCAAAGTGAGACCAATAATAGGCAAGATGAAGTAGAGTTGATTTTCTGAAAAGACAACACCTTTTTTCAACAAAGCCTCTATAAAATATGTAGTATTTTTTAATGTAACCGCAGCTAAACCTGCCAATAACCCAACGACGATACTCATGAGGTGAACAAACGTCTTGTTGGAGATGTGCCTGTATCTCCATTTTAAAAAGTTGGTGAGAATTTTTTTGGTGCTAGGCATGGGTTAAGGTTGAATTAAATGTACTGATTTAGTTCCCAATAATCTTGCTTAGCTCTTCTAAATCTTCCCAGTAAATTTGTCGCAAAGGCTCTACATAGACACCATTGTTGTAAAATCCTTTTTTAAAGTCCAATTTTGCTTTCTGAATATGTGATTTTGCTTTTTTATACGCTTTTTTCTGGTTGAGAATTAAAGCGATATAATATTCTGCATCTGCTGAATTTTTGAAATGATAAATGATCTTTTCGAAATTTTCAAGCGCTTTAGTTGTATTTCCAGATTCAAAATAAGCAATTCCTCTATATAAAAAAGCATTGATTTCTACCCAATCCTCTCCTGTTTCTTCGGTCTCTTTTTTAATATGCTTGTCAAAATAATAAATACAGTTTTTATAATCTTTAAGTCCTAAATACGCTATAGCTCTCCAGTAATCAACACTATGACCTCCAGTATAGTCAATAAAATTTGGTGTTATGGTATCAGTTGCATTAAAATCTGCAATTGCCTTTTCATAATCCCGATAAACTTTCAAATAAGCAGTACCCCTTACTGGTTGCCAAGTTCTTGGATTGTAGTGAACTGCTCTATCTATTATTGGTTTCCATTTATGCGGTATACCTCTTTTCAGGTAAGCGATGGAAAGTTCACGAATGGCTTCAGCATAGGTAGAATCAATGCGAATAGCTTCTTCAATCAAATTCATGCATTCTGGAGAGCCTTGTGGATATTCAATAGCCTTTTTGTATACTTTCTCAGCTTGTGCCGCTATTTGTTCAACTGTTTGTTTTGGCTCCTTTTCTTTACAGGCAAAGTGTACCAATACCAAAAGTAAACTAAGGCAGTATTTCTGTAATTTCTCCATTTTCAATACGATAAGATAAATACATGTAGGAATCTCTATATTCTTCGAATATAAAATTGGGGTTCCATTTTTCTAATTTGGAAGTAAGCTCAAATATTTGTTCCACAAGGTCCGGATCAAAGTGTTTTGGCATTAGGTTGAGGTCATTTTCATGAATGATATACCGTCCAGCTTTACCTTTGCAATTGATAACAAAACGGATGGTCAAATATCCCGAATCATTGTAATTTTTGTTTTTATAATTTTCTAGAATAAAACGGCGCAAACCATTTTTTCCTTTACTGTAAGTTGCTTTTTCCGGATTATAATATTGAAAAATCCTAGATTTATTACAGACATGGAATCCTTTATTGAGTCTTGCTTTTGAAGGATCAATATACCCAATGTCATGTTCGTGTTTTTTGACACCTGTCAAAGATTCGTGATTTTTTTTGACCTCCGGAGTCCAAATCAAGGCAATCGTAGCAACAACCATTATTGCGATTAAGGGATAAAATGGTTTCATCTGTTTTTGCAATTAAATTTTTTAATCTATCGACTATAACTTAGTCGATAGATTATAATTATTTCAAAACTAGAGGTTGAAAATGCAGGTAGGCTTATTGCAAAATAAAAAAATTATAGATCAAGTTTTAAATGCAGCTCTTTTAGTTGCTCATTGTTAATAGGTGAAGGAGCATCAATCATTACATCCCTACCACTATTATTTTTAGGAAAGGCTATAAAATCCCGAATGGTTTCTTGTCCTCCCAAAATTGCTACAAGCCTGTCCAAACCAAAAGCAATACCACCGTGGGGCGGCGCACCATATTGAAATGCATCCATTAAAAACCCAAACTGTGCCTTTGCTTCCTCTGGAGTAAAACCAAGGTGCTTGAACATGGTCGCCTGTATTTGCTTATCGTGTATACGAATGGAACCTCCGCCTATTTCGTTTCCATTTAAAACTAAATCATAAGCATTGGCCTTTACTTCTCCCGGGTTGGTTTGCAGTAATTCCATTTGTCCTTGTTTAGGAGAAGTAAATGGGTGATGCATGGCATGGTAGGTATTTGTTTCTTCATCAAGTTCCAATAAGGGAAAGTCTACAACCCATAGCGGTGCAAATTCATTGGATTTTCTTAGTCCCAATCGCTCTGCCAATTCCATGCGGAGTGCACTTAATTGAGCCCTTGTTTCATTAATATTTCCCGAAAGAACGCATATAAGGTCTCCTTTTTCTGCGTTTGTTGCTTTTGCCCATTTTGCCAAATCTTCTTGATCATAGAATTTATCTACAGAAGATTTGTAGGTCCCATCCTCATTACATTTTACATAGACCATGCCCTTGGCCCCTACTTGGGGTCTTTTGACCCAATCTATAAGTTTATCAATTTCTTTGCGTGTATAAGAAGCGCCCCCCGGAACTGCTATGCCGACTACCAATTCAGCGGAATTGAACACATTGAAATCTTTATGTTGGCATACTGAATTCAGTTCAGCAAATTGCATTCCAAAGCGAATGTCAGGTTTGTCGTTACCGTACAAGCGCAGGGCTTCATCGTAGGTCATTCTTGGGAAATCACCTGAATCTACGCCGCGGATTTCTTTTAACAGGTGTTTTGTCAATCCTTCAAATGTTTTTAGGATATCTTCTTGCTCCACGAATGCCATTTCACAATCTATTTGGGTGAATTCGGGTTGCCTGTCCGCTCTTAGGTCTTCATCCCTGAAGCACTTTACTATTTGAAAATATTTGTCCATTCCACCTACCATAAGCAATTGCTTAAAAGTTTGTGGAGATTGTGGTAGTGCATAGAACTGTCCTTCGTTCATTCGGCTGGGCACCAAAAAGTCTCTTGCGCCTTCAGGTGTCGATTTTATCAAGTATGGGGTCTCAACTTCTATGAATCCTTGATTTGATAAATAATTGCGGACTTCCATGGTAACCTTGTGCCTGAAAATAAGATTGTCCCTGACCGGTTTTCTTCGAATGTCCAAATAGCGGTATTTCATTCGAATGTCTTCGCCGCCGTCAGTATCATCATCAATAGTAAATGGAGGTAATATGGATTCGTTCAGCACATCGAGATCAGTAACCAATACTTCTATATCACCAGTTGGAATATTGGGGTTCTTAGAAGCTCTTTCTATCACTTTCCCTTTAATTTTTATTACGGTTTCGCGCCCTAAGGATGATGCTTTCTCCAAAAGAATTTTAGAGGTACGGTCTTGGTCAAAAACCAACTGGGTCAAGCCATACCGATCACGCAGGTCGACCCAAACAACAAATCCCTTGTTTCTTACTTTGTGTACCCATCCACTTAATACAACTTCTGACTCAATGTGCGATATCCTTAGATCACCGCAAGTAATGCTTCTAAACATGTTATTTATCTGAACGGCAAATTTAATAGGAATAGAAATAATTATAACTAGATATAAGTATTTTATAAGGTATTATAAATCTGGGAGAGATTTTGAATAGTTGAAGAACCATAGGAATTAATGTGTTTAACAATCAGAACAAGACTTTAGTACTTGATTTTAAACGCTACACGGCTAAAATTAATCGATAAAATAACTTAAAATTTTTTATTAAAAGATATTTAAATAAATGTAAATAAGAAGTTTACAGACTTAAAGTTAATTTAATGTAAATTAATTGTTATTAAAATATGTATTTAATGTAAAATAATATTTACCTTTGTATCGTTAATGTTAAAACACAAGTTCAAAACCCATAACATAATGAAGAAAGGAATATTTTTTTTAGCGGTAATGTTTTCGGTTTGTATATATGCTCAAGGCACTGAACCGACTTTGGAAAAAGTTGGGAAAATGGTAAAAGCTACATATTTTCACGAAAACGGTGAAATAGCCCAAACAGGTTATTTACTAAAAGGTAAGTTGCATGGACAATGGTTGATGTACAATATAAGTGGTAAAAAAATCGCCTCGGGCAAGTACAACGAAGGTAAAAAGTCTGGTAAATGGTTCTTTTGGGAAGATCAAATTTTGAAAGAAGTTGATTTTTCAGATAACCGCATCGTCAATGTAAAAAACTGGAATCAATCTGAATTGGTTTCAATAGACAAATAATTTAGTATTGTACATACAAAAAAGTCCGTGCTATAGCGCGGACTTTTTTTTTATTTTAAATTATTGTTAAGCAGCAATGTCCAATGTTTCTTTGTTATTGCTTTCTTTTTTAACCCTATTTTTTTTGATTCTAACTTTTATTCGGTAAACAAGGCTAAAGAGTATGGGTACAACGACCAATGTTAAAAACGTCGCCACTATCAATCCATAAATTACTGTCCAGGCCAATGGACCCCAGAAAATAACATTGTCTCCACCAAAGTATATGTTTGGATTGAACTCGCTGAAAAGTGTAAAGAAGTTAATGTTAAATCCTGTTGCTAAGGGAATTAAACCTAAAATAGTGGTAATTGCCGTAAGTAAAACGGGTCTCAATCTTGCTTTACCACCTTTAACTACGGCTTCCATAAAATCTTCGGGTTCCAGTAAGTCCTCTTCCTCGAGATTTAGTGCAGCTTTTTTCCTATCTATCAAGAGTTGGGTATAGTCCAACAATACAACACCATTGTTAACCACAATACCGGCCAATGAAATAATGCCCATCATCGTCATCATGATAACGAAAGCGCTACCAGTAGCAACGATGCCCCCAAAAACGCCAATCAAGCTCAAGAAAATAGCCAACATGATGATTCCAGGTTTGGATACAGAATTGAATTGGAAAATCAGTATAAAGAAAATTAAGCCAAGACCTGTAAAGAATGCACCCATCAGAAATGCCATTTGTTTGTTTTGTTCTTCAATCTGGCCAGTATAATCGACTTTAATATTGTCTGGAATACCTTCAAAATTTTGCATTTCATCCTGCACTTTGCTAACAATTGCACCCGCATCTGTAAAACCAGGAGCCAGGGCCGAATAGACAGTAACCACTCTTCTTACATCTCGGTGTTTAATTGCGCTAAAACCAGAACTGTTTACCTGTTTTGCAACTGCAGACACAGGAACTTCCTTTATCTGGCCGGATGATTGATCCCTGAACGTAATTTTTTGATTGAAAATTGCGCTGGTATTATATCTGTTCTGTTCATTAAAGCGAACATATATGTCATAATCCTCTCCGTCTTCCTTATAAATTCCTGCTTTTGCCCCAAAAATTGAATTACGTAATTGTTGTCCAACCTGTCCAGTGGCAACGCCCAGCTCTCCTGCCTTCTTTCTATCTACAGCTACAAGCATAGCCGGCTTGGATTTGTTCACATCGATTTTAAGTTCATCGATTCCCGGAATATTTTTGGAGTTTATGTAATTGCGCATTTTCTCAGCAGAAGCAATTAATTCAGTATAGTCATCGCCCTCCAATTCAATATTGATGGGATACCCTGCCGGTGGCCCCACAGCATCTTTTTCAACAGATATAGCTACCCCAGGGTATACATCCTTCAAAGCTTCCTGAACTTTTTTCAACAACTCATTACTATCAGCTCCCTCTCGGAATTTATATTCACGCATAGTAGCCGTAATCTTTCCTCTATGCGGCATTTCTGCAGCGGAGCCGCCATCAGTTTGTGGATTGCCAGCTCCTTCACCAACTTGTGATACGGCACTTTCAGTCAAAAAGTTAAAGTCACCGTTCATGTAAGCTTCCTTATTGATAATGTCGTAAACACGCTGCTCAATATCCTTGGTGATGGTATTGGTTTTTTTGATATCTGTACCCTCAGGGTATTCGATATAAACAATAATCTGATTGGGAGTATTATCAGGGAAAAATTCCACTTTGGTTCTCTGACTGCCCACTGATGCACCAAATCCCATGAATGCTATGACTAATAGCACAAATGTTCCTATCGCTATAAAAATGGGCTTTCTTCCATTGAGCGAAAATCGAAGTGTTCTTTCATACCAGCGCTCCCACTTTGGTAGAATCTTGTTTTGGAAGCCAGCTGCCCAATTTCTTAAAAATAGCCTATAACCCCATAACAATATAGCCGTTACGATCATTAAAGTACCCAACGCGCGATAAGCGCCACCAAAAATCAGAATCAATAATCCAATGACGCTTATAATTGCGGTAATCCTTATAATCTGCTTCAGTGGCATACTTTTATCTTCTGTCGTCATAAACTTAGAGACCAGAACTGAGTTGAAAAAAATCGCTACAAATAAGGAAGAACCCAATACCACGGACAAGGTTACAGGAAAGTAAATCATGAATTGTCCCATTACTCCAGGCCATAGACCAAGTGGAACAAACGCAGCTACTGTTGTAAGTGTTGAAATAATAATAGGAAATGCAATTTCCCCAATACCTTTTTTAGCGGCTTCTACTCGCGACATCCCTTCTTCGTCCATTAAACGATATACGTTTTCTACAACAACGATTCCGTTATCAACCAACATACCCAGACCCATAATCAATCCAAAGAGAATCATGGTGTTCATGGTATAGCCTAAAAGATTCAATATCATTAAAGACATGAACATGGACATTGGTATCGCAAACCCTACAAATAGCGCATTTTTAAACCCTAAAAAGAACATGAGTACGGTAACCACCAAAATGATTCCAAAAATAATGTTGTTGACCAAATCATCTACCTGACCTATGGTCTTTGAGGATTGGTCATTGGCAATGGTTACTTCTACATCTTGTGGGAAGACATTTTTTACCGCATCGTCAACCATTACCTGAATTTGTTCAGCCGCTGCAACCATGTTTTTCCCTGCACGTTTTTTAACGTCCAGCATGACTACAGGATGACCAAATTCCCTGGCAAAAGTTGTTTTATCTTCTTCTTTAAAAGAAACTTTGGCAATATCCTTTAAGTAGATCGGGTTGTTGTTCTCAGACTTGACCACAAAATTTTCAAGTTCTTCAGGCTCATCGATTTCACCAACAATTCTAATGGTCCTGCGTTGGCCACTCGTAATGAGATTGCCAGCAGAGGTCGTCATGTTTTCTCTGCTTATGGTATTAATGATATCATCGAAGCTTACTTGCGCGGCCATCATTTTATAGATATCGACTGCAACTTCCACTTCTTTTTCCTGTACGCCTCTAATATCCACTTGCTTTATTTCCTGCAACCCTTCAATTTCATCTTCCAAATATTCACCATATTCTTTGAGTTTATCTACTGGATAATCACCGGAAATATTAATGTTCAGGATAGGGATTTCTTCGGACATACTAAGATCGAACACATTCGGCTCGACTTTTGCCCCATTAAAGGTGGGCCAATCTTCCCCAGAAGTTTCGGTATCCACTTCATCTTTTACTTTTTGCAGGGCAGCTTCTACAGAAATTCTTTCATCAAATTCTACGATAATCATAGAATAATCCTCTTGCGATGTTGATGTAATCTCGATAACGTTGCTAACCGTTTTAAGGTTGTCTTCCAGCGGATCGGTAATCAGTTTTTCAATATCCTCTGCGGTGTTTCCGGGATATAATGAGCTAATATATATTTTGGTTTCCTTTATTTCCGGAAAGCTCTCTCTTGGCATACTAAAATAGGCTGAAGCCCCCAAAAAGAGAATGACGGCAATTAAAACATACATCGTTGTTTTATTGTCAATGGCCCAAGACGATAGCTTAAACTCTTTGTCTACTTTTTTCTTTTGTTTGCTCATATTTAAGTCTTTAGTCTATAGTTGATAGACGTTAGTTTTTTATTTCTTAAGATAGTTTTGAAGGCTTGTCAACATTTTTGATAATTCAACAAGTTGACTTTTTAATTTCATTTCCTTGTGGTTTGAAATATATGCTTGTCTACGTGCGATAGTTATACGAACAACACTTTCTTTAATAGAACCCATAGCGATTTGTAAAAATCTATTGAACTGAGCGTTGGTATCTCCAGCACCTTCAGCAATGTTCAAAGGAATGGATGTGGACGCCCTTGTAAATTGAGATGTTAGTCTATAGGTTTCCTCTTTTGGAAATTCTTTGCATAGTTCATAGACATCATCCACAAAATCTAAGGATTTTTGATACACTTTTAAATCTTCAAAAGAGAAGTGAGCAGAGTTCATAGACTATCGACTAAAGACTATATACTATTTTTGATTCTAACTTTTTGCCCTTCTTTTACACTCCTGGCACCTTCGTCTATAACCCCGTCGCCATTGTTTATCCCAGACAGCACCTCAACATAATCTCCTTGGGTTTTCCCGGTGGTAATGATTTTCTTAGTGGCGATAGCTTCGGAAGAAACCGAATCGTTCTCTACCAAATAAACATATTGTTGTCCTGCGGCATTTTCAGATACAATGCTTTGGGGAATCAAAATAGCGCTTTCATTGGTATAGTCGTTTATCATAACTCTAGCTGTTAAATTTGGCTTTATCCTACCATCGCTGCTTGGAACAGGAATCTCCACTGTGAAGGACCTATTGCTTGGATTGATAAAATTACCAGTTTGTCTTACTTTTGTTGTGACGCTGTCACCCAGTACGGGAAAATAAACATTTACATTTTTTCCCACAGTTACGGTTGGCAGATGACTTTCAGGTACCTCTACTTCAATGTACATGTTAGATAGGTTGACTATCCTAAAAACTTCAGAACCAGGGCCTGGTGCCACTACAGTTCCCTGATCTTTTATTACATCGTCAATAATACCGGAAAATGGAGCTCTAATAGTTGATTTAGAAACTTGGCTCTGCATCTGTTTTACAGCACTTTCTTGTGCTTCGTAAGTTGTTTTTGCTTGTAAGTATTGAATTTCTGAGCCAATATTCTGTTCCCAAAGTCTCTTTTGGCGTTCAAAAGTGGTCTTGGCCAATTCAGATTGTGTTTTCATTTGTGCCAACTGGCTCGATAATCCCCCATCATCTATGGAGGCCAACAATTGCCCTTTTGAAACCTTTTGCCCCTCTTTTACATAGACGCGTTGTAATGTCCCGGATATTTCTGGGTAAATGAGTACGTTCTGTTTGGTCATTACATCGCCTTGAAGTTCCAAATAGTGATCGAAGTTTTCAGATTTTGCTTCTATGGTAGTTACTAAAGGGAGCTTTGCATTATCATCTAAAGTTGCAATAGCGGAATCAAGTAATTGCACTTTACTTTCCAATGCTTTTTGCTGTTCTGAAATCTCACTCTGTTTAGCGCGCATGGCATCCAGATCGTTGCTGGCAATAACGCTTTCCACGGAATTTTTATCGCCTTCTCCACATGAAGATAAAACGAATACCGCTAGTAATGAATATATAATTGTTTTCATGATGGTATGGTTTTCTTTTTGATTATTGATTCAATATGTTTTCCAGGTCTGTTTTTCTATTGATTACGTCTACCATGGATTGTAGATATTCTTGTTGTGTGGTATAGAGCTGTGTCTGTGCCTGTCTTAATTCAAAACTGGTGGCAATACCTTCTGAGTATTTTATTTGGTTCTTGTTTTCAATGCGCTCTGCAAGTCTTAGGTTTTCTTTTGAGGTACCGTATTCCTCAATGGCCAAAATATAATCGCTTTTTGCAGTTTCCAATTGTAGGCGAATTTGCTCTTCGGCCTCTGTTAATTGTGTTTTTGCTTTTTCCAAAGCTATTTTGGCTCTCTGTGTGCTAGCACTTCTTCCCAATGAACTAAAAATTGGAATATTCAAGTCTACCCCAAAGTTTGAAAAAGCAAACCAGTCTTGTCCGCGGTCCAAAAAAGTAAAACTATCTCCAAAGGAAAGTCCACCATAGTTAATAAAAGCATTTAAAGTTGGCAAAGCCCTACTTTTTGCCAGTTTTAATTCGTAGAAGCGTTGTTCATTTAAATTGTTGGCAAGCTTAAAGTCAACATTGTTTTCCATTTTTAATTCTGCATCCAATACGCCCAAATCTATTTTTTCTTGGGCGAGGTCATCCAAATCTTCCGTTAAAGTTGTAGGAGAACCAATAGGCAATCCCATGATTAGATTTAGCATCTGAAGCGTTATTTTTTCTAATCGTTTGGCGTTTTTTAACTGATTTTCTATTGATGATAGTGTAATCTGCAATTGGTCCACACTTTCTTCGTCTCCAAGTCCGTTTTCAAAAATCCGTTTAGTTTCAAAAAGATTCTTTTCTAAAGTGGCCTTATTGTTTTCAGAAATCAACACACTCTCTTGGGCTAGAAGCACATTTCCATAGGCCTCTACTACCGCTTTGCGAACATCCAAGTCCGTTTTTTCCTTGTTATTTTGACTATAGCTCAAAAAAGCTTTAGTTGCTTGTACGCCTACAATATATGAGCCGTCGAAGATTTGCTGTCTTAAAGTAGCGGTAGCAGTGGCTTGTTGGGGCTGTCCAAAAACAACTTCGACAAAAGTGCCGGGCTCACCATCTGGTATAATTTCTCCAGGTAGCTGAACTACTTGTTGTTCCAATTGGTTTAGATAGTTAACGGTTCCATCTATCTGTGGCAGTCCTGTAGCAATGGTTTCCCATTTTTGTTTTTGGGCATCTACAATATCCCTATCGGCATTGATAGCCTTATAGTTATTTTGTAGGGCATAAATAATGGCTTCGTCAAGACTAAAATTATTTGGACTTTCCTGGGCATTGGAAAGACAAGGCAAAATTAATAAGAAACATAAAGTGATGATTCGCATTTATTCTTGGTTTGAGTTGATGATTGCGTTTAATATTTTTCTTCCTTTTGGGGTTACGATTCCCCTTAAGTGATATTCTAGGTAATAGTCCTCGAGTTCAACTTTTGTAAACATGGTCGATGGAAAAAGGTCGAGATCACCGAGGCTTACCGCTCCGGAGAAGTAGATGCGCGCCACAAACTGTATGTTCAGGTTTTCGCGATATATTCCTATTTCCATTCCTCGTCTTATATTATCGACCACGCATTCCTGCATAACTTCGAACTCTTTCTTTTTTAAGGTTTCGAAAATTTTTGGATAATATTTTCGAAGTTGGTACTGCGGTGATGATTTCTCGTCTTTTAAATGTAACATCACGAACTTTTTGATTTCGTATAATTCTTCGATCGGATTTTTTTTAAGAGCGATAATGTCATCGATTCCGTCAGAAATACAGTAGAACAGATCCATGGTGCTTTCCTCTATGAGTTTGGTCTTATTCTCAAAATGAGAATAAATTGTCTTTTTTGAAATCCCCATTTCATTTGCCAGATCATCCATGGTAACACTCTTAAAACCTAGGTTAAGGAATAAATCTGTAGCTCTGTGTAATATTTTTTCTCTCATATTGAGCGCCAAAAATAAACATGGAAACTTTAGAAACAAAAAAAGTTTCCAAAGTTTTACATTTTTTTAACGTCCTGTTTGTTTTCAATATTCTTACCATGATCAACACTAAGAAGACGAAAATGTGAATTTATTTTGGACTGAATTGTCGTTTTATTTCCTGAATACATGAAAATATATGCTGTATTAGCTTTCATCCTTCTTCTTACAATGGAAACACTATTTCTGGAAATCATTGATCTGTTTTTTGATTGCGTTGCAAGTATTCTTTGTAAGCTTGTTCGCCTTCTTCTTTCCAAAATTGATCGTAATGTTGCCACTGGGAGTATTCTTTTTTGGAGTCACAAAACCTTTTTAGTTTATTTTGGTGTTTGTTTTTAGAACCCCTTCCTTTAGGGGACTTATCACCAAATCCAAACAAGATTTTTGCTAGGACGAGAAGCCCAATAGCTTGCCAGTAACTAATAACGACCAATCCAAAAAGTTCTGGCATTAGCCAGTTCCATAAAAGCATGAATGCATAGCCCATTAAAAAAATGAATATGATTCCAAGGAGGATCATAAAAAATATCTTGAATCCTTTGGTCACATATTTTTCAACTTTTCTTTCGTATTTATCTCTTCTATCCATAATTTTTCTTTTTATTTTCTTTTTATTTTCTCCAGTTCTAATTTTTTTGATAATAAGGACAGCGCTCGATGCCTTCTTGACATTAAAGTGCCTTGGGGAATATTGGTTTGCTCAGAAATTTCCCTATAGGAATATCCTTCAAAATCGATAGCTATGATAATATCGCGGTATTCCGGTCTTAGACTTTTAATTGCGACTTTTAGTGCAATTTTCAAAGTTTCTGAATAAGGGTCGTCCGCATTGCCATAAAATAATTCTGCAAAATCTTCCCATTGCTTTTCAATTTCGTCGCTGTCTTCCACATTATTTTTTTTGGTTCGCATAATATCAATGATTCTGTTTTTAATGGCATTGTAAACGAATCCGGCAATATTATTTATTGGTGAAGCTTCTTCTGACCTTGAAAATACTCTTAGCGCAACATCTTGAATAATATCTTCCGCATCACGCTCCGTGGTGTCCGTAATTTTTGAATGCACGTACCCTCGCAAAGAATTATATTCTTCATCAAAAAAAGCCGTAAGTTTCTTATAATTCTCTTTATTGGAAACCATTCAAATAAGCTGTTTGCTATCTTCAATCATAAAGACGAAGGTTTTCAAATCTATTGCGTTTTTTCAGATAAACTTTTTTCAAATTTTGCTAAACTTGATTTATTGACAGTATTTTTGAGTTATGACGAATCCGAAATCAATAAACCAGTACAGGGCACTGTTCGTTTCCCATTTAGAGGGACAAATCAAACTTAAAGAACCAGAAAACCTATATGAACCTATAATATATATACTCGGTTTGGGCGGGAAGCGTTTACGCCCTGTTTTGACCTTAATGTCCGCAGAGCTATTTGGAAGTAACACAATGAATGCGATGAATGCGGCCATGGCAGTTGAGATGTTCCACAATTTTTCCTTGGTACATGATGATATTATGGATGATGCCCCACTAAGAAGAGGAAAAACTACAGTTCATGAAAAGTGGGACATAAATACAGGTATTTTGTCCGGGGATGCCATGCTCATCAAATCCTATCAATTTTTTGAATCTTATCCTCTCGAAGTCTTCAAGGAACTTACCTCTTTGTTCAGCCAAACCGCTATTGAAGTATGCGAAGGACAACAGTACGATGTGGACTTTGAAACTAGGGAAGATGTAACCATTTTGGAGTACTTAAAGATGATAGCCTACAAAACGGCCGTTTTGGTAGCTACTGCTATGAAAATGGGTGCTATTGTCGCCAATGCTCCAGAAAAAGACGCTGATGCTATATATGATTTTGGTAAAAACTTGGGTCTCGCTTTCCAATTACAAGATGATTATTTGGATGCTTTTGGCAATCCCGAAACTTTTGGAAAACAGGTAGGGGGGGATATTATAGAAAATAAAAAGACATTTCTTTTTTTAAAATCACTGGAGCTGGGTAAAAAAGAACAAAAAGAGGCTCTTATGCATCTATATTCAATCAAACCGGAAGATTCCGATACCAAAGTGGAAACCGTGAAAACAATTTTTAAGGAAAGCGGGGCAGTTGAAGAAACCAAAGCAGCAATTCATGAATATACAGAAAGGGCTTTCAGCGCCTTGGAGATGGTAAATATTTCAAAGCCCAACAAGCTTGTTTTAAGGGAATTTGGAAAAAATCTGATGGGGCGAACAGTTTAGAACAGCCTTTTGAACAAGGCTTTGACAAATGGCAGTGGTTTTGGAGCTGACATTATAAGAAGGTCCTCCCAAAAGCTGGTTTCATTGTCCAAGAATTTAAAGATGAGTTGTGGCTTTCTTTTTTTGAACAACGATTCAAATATGGATTGTCCTAAATGATTGGTCCTATAAAGAATGTCCAAAAGCAATAAATCGTAAAACCAAAACTTATCCTTTTTATGAAACTGGGACAATGGCCTGTTCTTTTTCAAATGCACTATCAGAGCATCCACTTTTTTGCTTGTGTTGTAAAATGTAAAACCTGTGCTTGGTTTTGCCCAACCTCCTGCGATACCAATATTCATTACGCTGTCAGAATTATGTTGGTGAAATTCATAACAGGTCATGGGAATATTTCCGTGTTCTTTTTCTAAAATAGTATAATTAGGACAGTCTAGTTTATTTTCTATATAATCCAGAATTCCTTCCTCATATTCTGAATGTTCAAGAGGAGCTTCAGAAAATAAGGTATATTCCAAAAGTGCTTCATTTTTTGAAAAAGGCAATATGTACATAAAACGCGTATTCCCTTTCTGGGGAATTGAAAAGTCCATGAAGGTAGCTTCATCAGGATTAAAAATAGTATTATCCGTCTTTATGAACCATCCCAAAAAATGCTGTTGCAGTACAGGATATTTTTTTTGACTCTGAACTTTCGTATAGTCAAAAATGCTATTAAAAATAATTTTACCGGAATAGCTTTTAGTTTGTGTCGATACAATCCCTCCATTTCCGTTTTCCCGTATATCTGTAACATGGTCTTTTATCCAAGTAATATTGGGAGAGGCCTTTACAATTTTTATGTAATGATTATAGAAATCGATTCCCCTGAGCATTTTATAGCTGTAAGGTTCTATTGATTTGGAAAGTCTCAATTTTTTGCCCGCAAAATAAATCTTTGACCATTTTTTATATAAAAGATGATCAAATTTACCGTCACCTTTTTCCCAAAAACACCAAGTTCGGTCATTTTTGGTCTTATCATCTTTATCCAGAATAAGGATAGACTTTGATTTGAAGAAATCATCACTGGCAAAAGTATGGGCCAATAACAAACCTGAAGCTCCTCCACCAATAATGATATAATCGTAGTTGGGCATTGATCAAAAATAAGGAATGTAAAATAGTTTATTCCGTAAAGACCTCATAGTGCTTTACTTTTTCTTCAAACTCAAGTAGATAGTCTTTATCTTGTGGATAGTATTTTGCTATTTCATAATCATTGCCTGCAAAATTTTTGATCGCTTCAAGACTTGTCCAATATGTTATTAAATGAAAATGGGCAATACCTTCTTCTATTCTTCGCAAAAAAGAAAGTTTTACAAAACCTTCGGTGCTACTATAGTCGGGTATTGCCTTTAATTTCATGAAAGATGTATACGCTTCATAGTGTTCCGCTTTAGTTGTTCCGTGCCAAATCCTTGCAATCATGGGCCAATTATTTATTGTTGGTCTTTATATGACAATATTATAATTAAAGATTAGGATTTATGGGGATTCTTACTGGGAAAAAAATTAACACTACCTACTTTCTATACTTAGTTCATTTAATATATAATCAATAAATAGGTTTATGCATTGCTATAATTATATGCAGCAACAATATTTAGACATATCTAAAAATATGTTTTTATGAATAAAAACGTATTTTTGGAAAAACTAGTTGTGTGACACGTTCAGAGGAGAATTATATAAAAACAATTTTTCATTTGGGAGGGAATAATAGTGAATTGGTCGCTACCAACTCAATTGCGGAACAGATGAAAACTAAACCATCTTCTGTAACGGATATGGCCAAAAAACTGGCAGAAAAAAATTTGATAAACTACGTTCCGTACCAAGGGGTTTCCCTAACTAGTTTTGGAAAGAAGACCGCTCTCTCCATTATTAGAAAACATAGATTATGGGAGGTGTTTCTCGTTAAAAAGTTGGACTTTTCATGGGATGAAGTTCATGAAGTTGCAGAACAGTTGGAACACATTAAAAGTGAAAAATTAATAGACAAAATAGATGAGCTTTTAGAATTTCCAAAGTATGATCCCCATGGAGATCCCATTCCGAGCAAGGATGGAAAATTTATGGAAAGGGACAAACAATTACTCAGCGAGATGCCTTTGAACATAAAAGCTGTCTGTGTAGGTGTAAAAGATACATCGACTACTTTTTTAAAATTTTTGGACAAAAATAAAATTGCTCTGGGAAACACTATGACTGTGTTGGAAAAAGAGGATTTTGATGATTCCCTTCATATAAAAATGGAAGAAAAAGAGTTCCATATATCACATCAGATAGCATCCAATCTTTATGTAAAAAAGCACGACTAATGGAACAGGTGATTCAATATTTTGAGCGTATAGATCCTATTTTGGCGGCATTTTATGCTACACTATTTACTTGGGGGCTAACTGCTGCCGGTGCAGCATTGGTCTTTTTCTTTAAAGGAATGAACCGAGCTTTGTTGGATGGAATGCTTGGTTTTACCGGTGGCGTAATGGTTGCCGCAAGTTTTTGGAGTCTTTTGGCCCCAGGAATCGAGATGAGTGAAGGAGAGGGTTTTGTAAAAGTAATCCCAGCAGCTGTTGGCTTTTTATTGGGAGCTCTTTTCATTTTCGGATTGGATAAAGTGTTGCCTCATTTACACATTAATTTTAAAGAGAGCGAAGCCGAAGGAGTTAAAACACCTTGGCATAGGACAACCTTACTGACCTTGGCTATTACTTTGCACAACATTCCCGAGGGTTTGGCTGTTGGGGTACTTTTTGGGGGTGTAGCGGCAGGTTTTGATGGCGCAACCATTGGTGGTGCTGTAGCTTTGGCACTAGGGATAGGTCTTCAAAATTTCCCAGAAGGTTTTGCTGTGGCAATGCCCTTGCGAAGGCAGGGATTGAGCAGAACAAAAAGCTTTATGTTTGGTCAGGCCTCTGCAATGGTAGAGCCCATTGCGGCAGTTTTGGGAGCTTGGGCAGTTCTTACTTTTGAACCGATCTTGCCCTATGCGCTATCTTTTGCTGCGGGAGCAATGATTTTTGTAGTGGTAGAGGAAGTAATTCCAGAAACTCAAAGAGATAAATATACTGACATTGCCACAATGGGTTTCATTGGTGGATTCATCATAATGATGATTTTGGATGTAGGGTTGGGGTAAAATCATCTTATTCCAATATATATTTCATAAATCTTTAAGACCAATACTTTATCCATTTAAGCACCAATGCCCGCCTGCATTTTTGTAAGTTCGCAGTACTGACCAATATAGCTTTATGTTTTCCAAATCGCAGCTTTTGTTAGGAACTCTGCTTAGTATGTTTTTTTTGGGTGTACAATCGCAAGAAATTCCTAATTCCGAAATCACATCCCTTATACAAAATTTTAAGAAAGACCTCCGTGGACCATACCATAGAATACGATGGTTTTGTAAGGATGGGAGTATCAGGGAGCCTCGCGACCCATGTCCAGATAGTATTGGTGGTGGAATACAGCATGCAAGCTATAAACCTATAGTTAAAGAATTGGCTGAAAAGAACCGTGTCTACCTTGGTGAGATTTTGGCACATACCGATAAGGATAAATTTTGGGATGCCTACAATGCAAACGACCGATTAAAACAATATCAACTGGGCCGTTATTTGGCCAGTGTTGATGATGGGTGGATTCTTAGAAAAGCCCAATACTATCGCGGAGCTGTACAATCTGAGGATGAAGAAGCTTGGGGCGTTGCATTCTATAAAAAATTATTGAAGAATGATGACAATATCAAGGAGTTTTATTATTTGATTCGCCAATCATTACGAGATATACCACATGATGGTGATACCAACCTGGCGCAGGATATGCGGAGCCAAAGTAAAATTTTGGCGGAAGACTTTCCAAAGTTTATGGACGCTAGAATTAAGATTCATGGCAAGCCAAGTGTGGGTGATATTGAAATGGTAAAATCCTTTTTGAAAAAATATCAATATGAACTAACGGGAGAACAAAAGAAGACCGCACTGGAGTTGATACAAACACTTGAAGATTTTCATGCTCCTATAGATTTCACAAAACTTAAGGTGCAAGTGTTGGAAATGAAGGGCGATGCTATTTTTAAAGATGAATTGTACACCTCTTTGGAAATCATGGAAAAACTTCAGGAGCCTAAAAATATCATTCCACAAATAGCGGACATACTCTGTAACATTCGCGAAAAAATCTCTGAAGTAAAGAGCAGTACAAATCGGTTGCTTTTATTGGACATGAGTGTGGAGCTAGAGGATATTCTACTCAAAAAAAGTCAAGATTGGAAACCTAACACTTTAAAGGGACTATTGGAAAAAATCTATACCCTTTCCTTGGCGAGCATGGGCACGGGACTTATAGAACTAGAAGAATGGCAAGCCTTGAAAGGAAGGTTACTGCTTCCCGATAATATTTCTAACTTGACCATTGCGGAGCTAAAGGACTATTTGGTTGCAGCGCGCAGTGTGGTAGAATGGAATGCAGGAATGGTAAAAGCCGTTTATGCGAACGTAGTCAATGACTATATCAAATTTGAACCATTGGCCTATGGATTTATAGATGATCGCATACGTTCTTCAGTGAGCTTGGCGCTGGGCGAAAGTGTGAGCGAATTGGGCAATTTCCTGGCGCAGGAATCATCCTTGACCAATAAAGTAATGAACATTAATGGCCAATCTGCGATTCGGGGACTTAATCCTGGTTATGCCAAGGGAGAATTAGTGGTGGTAGAGGGCAATCCAGAGGAAGTAACCGTTCAGAACGATAAAATTTATATATTTCAAAAACCTCCATCAGATTTAAAGCCCGTAGCAGGAATTATGACCGTTTCTGAAGGAAACCTTGTTTCCCATGTGCAACTTTTGGCTCGTAACCTAGGGATTCCAAATGCCGCGCTGTCATCGGATAACCTAAATGCATTGGCAAAATATAATGGCAAGGAAGTTTTTTATGCTGTGACCGCTTCGGGCAATGTTGTTCTAAAATTGAGTACTGCCATGAATTCCGAAGAGCATAGACTGTTTGCCAACAAACAAAGAAATACCAACAAGATTACGGTACCTACGGATAAAATTAAAATAGCGCTAAACGAAGTGCTGGACATGCGCAATGTAAGTGCATCGGACTCTGGAAAACTATGCGGACCCAAAGCAGCCAATCTTGGGCAGTTGAAGAAAATGTTTCCTGAGCAGGTAGTGGAAGGCCTTGTAATTCCGTTTGGGATTTTTAAGGATCACATGAACCAATCAATGCCAGGGACGAACAATTCGTACTGGGATTTTTTGAATATCACCTTTACCAAAGCGGAAACCATGCGAAATAGTGGGACAAAAGAAGAGGATGTAGAAGAATTTCAGTTGAAGCAATTGAAGGTTTTGGAAGATGCCATTAAAAAAATCGAATTACGTCCAGATTTCGTTAAAGAGCTACAGCAGAAATTTGGCTCCGTACTAGGTGGAACAATAGGCGAAGTTCCTGTTTTTTTAAGAAGCGACACCAACATGGAAGATTTAGAGGAATTTACGGGTGCCGGTCTTAATCTTACACTGTTCAATGTGCTTTCCGAAGAAAAAATTCTTCAAGGGATTAAGGATGTTTGGGCTTCTCCTTATACGGAAAGAAGTTTTAAATGGCGACAGCGCTACCTCCTGAATCCAGAAAATGTATACCCTTCAATTCTGATAATTCCAAGTGTAGACGTGGATTATTCAGGTGTAATGATAACCAAAGGAATCAATCTGGGAACGGACGATGATATCACGGTCGCTTTCAGTAGAGGTGCAGGAGGCGCCGTGGACGGACAATCTGCAGAAACACATTTGATAACAAATTATGGTCATACGCTGCTGTCACCATCAAGACAGCCCGATCATATTCGATTGCCTGAATCAGGTGGTGTAAAAAAGCACTATGAAACTTTTGATTCCCTTATTCTTAACGAGAAAAATATTGTCGACCTTAGAAATATGGCCAATGATATACGGAAGATACTGCCTGCACAAACGGCTTCAACCTATAAGGGGGCTTATGATGTAGAACTGGGATTCAAAAAAGACAAACTGTGGTTATTCCAAATAAGGCCCTTTGTTGAAAACACGAATGCCAAAACATCAGAATACTTGAAAAGCATTACCCCAAAAATAGATTTTGATAAAAAAATTGCATTGAACACATCAATTTAAACACATGAAAATAGCATATAAAATTATCCTGCCCATTGTTCTGATAGTCGTATTGGGTTTTTCCAAATACCCTATAGATGGGTATGAACGTACAGGTATTTCAAGGCTTTTGCCCATAGCTAAAATGCTGGCGGATAGTATAGATTATAACCGTATACCTGTAGGAGCATACAAAAGGGTAAGTGAAATCAAACTTAATCTTCTCGGAAGAAAAAATGACAGTTTGAGCACTTTATTACAGGAAGACGAGGAATTATCGGAAAAAATGAGACGTCTTTTTCCAGGGTCAGGATATTCGGCTACCGTCATGGATATCAGTAACCCGGATTCGTTGCGATATATGGGCTACAGGGAGAATGTAGGTTATCAACCAGGCAGCGTTGGAAAATTGGCGGTACTCGTAGCACTTTTTGACCAATTGGCAAAATTGTGTCCTGAAGATTTTGAGCAACGAATGGTAATTTTGAGGAATAGAAAGGTTGCATCTGATATTTGGGGAACTGGAGACCACCATACCGTTCCTGTTTATGATGCCAAAAAGGAAGACGTTACCCGAAGAAGAGTCGTTGCAAAAGATACTTTCTCACTTTTTGAATGGGCAGACCATATGGTTTCCGTAAGTAATAATGGTGCAGCCAGTGTAGTTTATAGAGAAGCTCTGCTCATGGCAGGATTGGGAGAAGATTATTTGACCCTTACCGAAGATGGAGCCAATAAGTTTTTTGAAGAAACCCCACGCGACTCCCTGACCGACCTTGCAAACGAAATCGTAAACGAACCTTTGCGCGTATTGGGTATAACAGAAGACGAATGGCGATTGGGTGGATTCTTTACCCGAGGTCCTGGAAAATATGTGGGCAGAAAAGGTGGTAGTATCGGCACTCCCGTAGGCCTTATGAAGTTTTTAGTGCAATTGGAACAGGGCAACGTAATTGATGAAGCCTCCAGTTTGGAAATGAAGCGTTTAATGTACTTAACAGATCGAAGGATACGATATGCACACTCAAGTAGGTTGGACAGTGCAGCGGTATATTTTAAATCAGGAAGTTTTTATAAATGCGACCGAAACAAAAATCCCAATTGTGGGGATTATGCAGGTAACGTGTTCAACTATATGAATTCTGTCATTATAGTGGAACACCCGGATGATGCCAAGTATATTGTTTGTCTTATGACCAACGTGCTTAATAAGAATTCTGCGGGAGCACACATGTATCTAGCATCGGCGATAGATGAAATTATGCACTGATAATTTCTTGCATATTTATCTCTAATTGACTTAAGGTCTTGATTGCTTTTTGCTGTATTTCAGGATTTTTATGTCGTTGCAATCGCTTTAACAAGGCAAAATATCTTTTATCCTTGGAGTGATAAATAATCTGTAAACAAGCCAGTTTTATACGTTTACCGCGATTTTTTATCAACATTTTGACGCATGCATACTCGCTCATTGTTATTTTCTTGGAAGAATCTGTATCGGTAGTTTCCAGCAATCGGTGTTCCAACAACGGGAGTATGGTATCCTTTAAGCGGCTGTGCAGTAAATTATCCAAAAATTCCATGGCATTGTTTGCCGTTTGTTCTTGATTACTAGTGATACCATAATATGCTACCTCCATATCGGCGAAATGGTATCTGAGGCTTAACATTTCAAAAATGCATTGCAGGCTTAGATTTAATTGTTCTTGTAGCAGTAAAAGTAAATCCTCGTAAGATTCATGTAAATTTGGATGCATTTTCCAATTATAATGTACATGTGAGATACTGTCAATGGCTTTGAGCGTATTGGAGTAGCTTTTGCTTTCCTTTAAGATATGCTGCGCAACAATTCCTTGCGGGAAGCTCAAATTTTCGTCGGCCTGTCTCATTTTTCGCAATCGTCTTGAAGCTTCCAGGCGGGTTCGTATATCTTTATTTTTTAAAAGCTGAATTAAGGTCCGAACAGAATTTTGGTTCTTGAAACTTCCTATAACTTTTGGTATGTAGGGTTTTATGGTATCTGCCAGTATTTCTTGTTTCTCCATACTATAAAGCGTCCTGGATATTTCATCTCCATACCTTTTAAGTGCTTTTATAGCTTGTTTTCGGTATGTTTTGTCTTCGAGAAGTTTTAAAAGAGGATGCACAAATTGAAAGTCAGCTGTAAGGCCAGCTGCCCTAATGGCATTCTTCTTTACTGGGCGTTTATCATTTTTTAGGTGGTTATTGATGAAAGAATAAAACTCCTTATTATTTCCGTATCCTATAGCAAGGAGTGCTGTTATTAATTGATGTTCATCAAAATTGATATCGTTAAAGGCGTTTGATTCCACGATCGATCTCAATCTATTATCAAAATCATACTTTTTACGGAGTTTATTGTTATTGCGCACCTCTTTTGCCAAACAAATAAGTGCTGCATTTGCAATTTGTTTATTTTCGTTATTCAGATAGGATTCAAAAGGTGCCTTATCCTCAATATGTGTATTTTCCAACAAATATTCCATGGCAGCAGCTGCCAGAGAAGGTTTTTTTGAGTAAATCAGATTTTGAACATTTTCAAATGCTGTGCCTTTATCATAAACATATAATTGTCTTATGGCATGGGTCTTGACTTCGTCCGATGGATGATTTAACAGTGCTAAAATATCTGATTTTATAGCTTTTAACTTAAACTCATCCAATTTTTTAAGAAGTAGAACAATTTCCTCTGCCGTTCCATTGTTCAATATATTTTTTGTGTTTCGTAGAGTTGCCGCCATATTCCTTCTTGCATAATATTTCCCGGATTGCACCAATGAAGTCTTCAAATTTTTACGGAACGATTCAAAATAGGCTTCACGTAATCGATAGATCAGAAAAATCCACACAAATAGAAAAAACAATATAATCACTGTTACATAAATGGTACTGACCTCCCATTTTTTAATGACAAAGAATAATAGTAGCCCTGCAATACCGGAAGCAATACTGTCCACCACTACATCAATATAAGATTTGGCCTGATTTTTAATTTGAAATGGAATGGGCATGATAGATAGCTCCAGTGCAGCTTTGTAAACGGATTGCTTAAAAGTGCCGTCAATTCCTTTCAACAAAATAAGCACCCATAATTCTGGAAAAGTTAAGAATAGGAGACATCCCAATGCTATTGCCAAGGGCATGAGAAGCAAGGTGGTAGCAACGCCCAACCTGTTCATGATTTTATTGGTCAACAGCAATTGAATGGAAAGCGCAATTACATTGAAGGTAGAGAACCAGAACCCAAAAAATGAAGCGAGCTCATCGGAATCAGAAAATACATTGTGTGCGAAGTCGCTAAATTGAAAATCTACCAACTTTGCCATAACAACACCAACAGCAACAATTCCTGCCAAATTGCCGAGATGTTTGGATTTTATGATCAACTTAAAAGCGGGAACACTGGTTTCCTTTTCGGAAAACATGCGCTGTTTTATGGTATAGACGCTTAAAGCCTTTATACGCCTGCTCCAAACCGCATTCAAAATTGGAATACAAAAGAAAAGGAGTAGTGCCGCGAAAGCTATCGTGATTTTGTTTCCATAGCTGGAAGCGATTACCGACGTGAAATACCCTCCTAAAATTCCACCACTTATGGCACCTGCTCCAATAAACCCGAACAATCGCTTTGCCTCCCTCGAATTAAAAACCATATTTGCCAAAATCCAAAACTGCGATGCCACCAGTACAGCAAAAAGGGAAACGCCTATATAATAGGCATATAAAGAAAAAACGTTAAGCCATGAAAAATGAAGCAATAAACTCAGTAGTAAAAAACAAAGACCAAAAAAAATAAGGGTTACATATATTATTGACTTTAATGAAAATCGTTTAATGGCTTTATTGTAAAAATAAAAACCCGTGATGGCCACCAATGCAGTCAACATATATGCCATAGGAAGATTTTCGGCTCCAAGCCCCGAAAGAAATAGGGCATTGACAGTTGGTTTTACTATGAGCAGAACCATGATGACCAAAAAAATGTAACATTGCATGAGCAATGAGATTGCAAGCTCCCCTTCCCTTATCTGAAATATCTTTTTTAAGGTTTTTCTAACCATGGCCGGTTTCTGTTTTATTGGAACAGTTTACAAAAGCCTTCTTTTCTTCATTACTTTTTCTAAGGGCCGTACTAATTTCCGGATGGTTTGTTCGCCAAAAGAGTCGTCCAGTAAAACTACCATTACGTATCTCCTTTGGGGTCCCCAAACCAAAACGGAATCTGAATGAAAATTTTTCCATGAACCTGATTTTCGGTATAGTTTTGCATTTGGGGCTATTTGATCTAATGTGTTTACAAATTTGTGGTGCAGTCCTGGGTCTACAAGAATGGAAAGCATTTGCTTTGACCGTTTGGTACTTATAAGGTTTCCCATGGCCAATTGATAATAAAAACTACAGACCTGTCTGGTAGTAGCGGCATGGCTCAGCCCTTTTAGAGGGTCGGGACTCTTTTTTCCTCCAGCGGCATATCTTTTTCCTACCCAGAGCCCACCTCCAACTTCCTCATCATAGAATTTGTGCTTTGGAGCCCTAAGTGTTTTTTCTATTTTGTCATAGCCCAAACGGTCTATCATTCTTGTAGAGGCCGCATTGTTTGATTTTCTGATCATGAGTCCAAGGTCCTTTCTCACCTCAGCACTCTCCTCAAGTTCTCCGTTCTCCATCGCATCCATCGCAGCAAGCAAAATGGCAATTTTAGGCAAACTGGCAGCATACATCATATGTTTGTCGTTTATGCCTGCGTATCTCAAACTTTTCGTATCGTGCATGTCCACGATTCCTACGGTCATTTTCTTGGATTCAATTAGTCTTTTCCAAGTAGGATTGGCACATAGTTCAGCTTTTAAAAGAGTTCTTAACGTATCGTCCTCAATTTCAATTAGTGGTTTTATCTCGGAGTTGGTTGATAAGGGAAGCTTTTGTTGACAAACTACAGTATATGGGATACTACAAAAAAAGAATATCAAAATTTTGATGGAAAGCTTCATATTGGTCATTAGGTTTTCAATTGGCTGGGTCTAAGAATCCAAAGACAGTGTATTGAAAGATACTAAAATACTGCCCCATTCGAATCATTACCCGCTCAATAACTATTATTTTTAGCTTGATGTATTTAAGCTTCGGGGCAAATATTATTCCAATTTATCCAGCAGAAGGCCATAATCATATTGTAAATCTTCGTGTAGGAGCATTATTTTTTTTTGGATGTATGCCAATTGTCTCTCATAGAGATTGTTCAAAGTAGTATTTTTTTGGATTGAAGGTTCGAAATCCTTGAGTTTTTGACAGAAATACAATAATAAATTTACTTCCGTTTCCTTGTTTCCCGAATAGCGGATATACTTTTTAAGGTTTCTTAGAATTTTTCTAATACTTTTTTTGATGTAGAAATAGCTATTGGTATTGATTTTGGAAAATAGTTCGTCGACTTCCAGCTTTACGGCTTCTACATAGCCCTCTTCATCACGTGCTTCGAACAAGAGATAGGTCAATAACTCTTTATTTTCTTTTTTAAATTTTGATAAGCGGAGACATAATTGCAACAACTCATCAGGATTTCTGTGTTGAAGTTCTTTTTTGATTTGGACAACTGTAGCTGGTTTCATGGTATAAAAATACTATTTAGAAGGTAGAGGATAATATGCCTCCGTCAAAACTGCCTTAATAGGCATTTTTGACAACTCCCAAAAAGGGAGGAATTTTTATAATAGTTTAATAATCAAAGGCTACCCTCTTTTAAAAAGAGGGGAATGAATTCCGACGCGAGTAGGAAGAAAGAGGAGATTGCTTACTCTAGAAGGAAGATATTACCCCTTAAAATAGCTCTTGATTTCTTCAAGTACTGATGGCAAGCATTCAAAAACCATTTTATTTTCAAAACGGATTACATTAAACCCTAAACTTTCCAGATATTCTGTACGTTTTGCATCATATTCTTGGGCGGTCAGGTTAAAATGTACCTGTCCATCCAATTCAATGATCAATTTTTCCGAGGCACAATAAAAATCCACGATATAGTAATTAATGCTGTGTTGTCGATTAAAACGCTTTCCGTTGAGTTTTTTAGCTTTTAGATACCTCCAAAGAAAAGCTTCTGCAGGGGTCATGTTCTTTCTGAATTCCTTGCGCTTTTGAATTAATTCCTTCTTATTGTGGATTCTTTTCATTTGGGCTAAAACTAAAGAATTATTTATAATCAAGCTCCCTATTTTTTTTCAAAGAGGCGAATGAATTTTGATGTGAAGAGAGATTTTCTTTTGAGTTTAGAGGTTTAATCCCTCCGTCCATATCGCCTAAAAGGCGATATGGACACCTCCCTTTCAAGAGGGAGGAACTTTTTGACCAGTTAATAACTAAGGTTCCCCTCTTTGAAAAAAGAGGGGAATGAATTCCGACGCGAGGAGGAAGAAAGGGGATGTTTTTTAATCAACTCCTCAAATAGGAAGCACCATTTACATCGATTATGGTTCCCGAGGCGTACTCCGCACCTTCCGAAGCTAAAAACACTATGGCGTGAGCAACTTCTTTGGGTTGTGCCATACGTTGAAAAGGGGATTCCCTGAGCAGGTTTTCGCGTTCTGCTGGGGTCAAGGTGACAACGGCCATTTCAGTTTCTGTAAAGCCTGGAGCAACAACCCCTATATAGATTTTATGTGGAGCCAATGCTTTTGCCAGTGACTGGCTCATAGAGTTTAACGCTGCTTTACTGGCCCCGTATGCCGGTTTAGTGGGCTCGCCCCTAAAAGCTCCTCTAGAAGACACATTTACAATACGACCGCCTCCTGTTTTCACCATGGCCATGGCACCCCAATAACACAGATTCGATACAGCAAAAAGATTGGTCTTGAAGGTGTTTTCCCAAGCGGACGTCCAATGCTCAAAATCGACCTCATCTATTTTATGAAAAATGGAAATTCCCGCATTATTCACCAACACGTCCAATTTTCCGTAATGGGAAATAAAGTCATTGACGAGTTTTTCGGGACCGCCATCTTCTGAAATATCCTGTTGAAACAGGGTGTGGTCTTTGCCTGGCAACTCTTCCAATGTTCGTTTTGCATTTTCGGTATTTGTCCTGTAATTAATGCCGATTTTTGCTCCTTTTTCGGCAAAAGCAATTGCCGTAGCCTTTCCAATGCCTCTCGAAGCACCAGTTATCAAAACATTCTTGTTATTAAAATCCATAGATTTAATGGTTGTTCTACATTGATTAATCAATCAAGATCGATAGTTCTTTCTCTATTTTCTGTTTTACGGAATTGGCCCGTTCTTTTATCAATTGCCATCTCAAAATCTGTTCCTTGTTACTGCCAAATTTTAAAAGTACCATTTTCCAAAAATCCTTATTCTCCTTAAGTGCTCCAAAATCTAGACTTTTCAAACTGGCGATATTTTGAATATCTAATCCTAAGGTCAAAAATCCGTCCGGGTTCATAAACAGGGTTTCTACAAAAATCGGTGTTATCAATTCGTCTGTCATTTGACGCGTGGTGCCGTCATTGCCACTTTCATTGGCATTGCGGTAATAGTCAAAGATATCTTGTCGCAATTGTCCGTTTTGGATGTAGCTCATTTTCCCCGAGGAAACCGCTTCATCAAATATGCCACTATTGCTTTTAAAATAATTATCAAAAACGAATTCAAACGACTTTGAGATAAAAGAGGATTCATTGATTCCCTTTGGGTTTTCCAACAAATCGATGATACTGTACAGCCTATCAAGTCGCTGATTTGTCAGTTCCACGTTATTATCAATTTGACGGATATCTAAATCAATCTCGTTTGCCAAATTGCCAAGCAATATAAGTTCCTGTTCTCGCTCTTTCTTAAACTCACTTCTATTATTGATTTGTAAGGCAATAAGAATACCGATTACAACTAGAACAATTTCACCAACAGCATAAAGAAGATACTTTGAGAACTTATTCTCCAAGAGTGTTTTTTGGCGTGAGCGACGAAAGAATTTTATCATGGGCCTGGCTATTGGCATAAAAATAAGAAGTTAGCGTTTAGGTTCGACATATAATAGCGATGTTGTTAAACTCTATTCTTTCCATTACCTTTAAAAATCACAAAATAGCCTAGCATGCGTACTTTTTTTCTTCTATTCGTATTCCTTACTTCAATTCAATTTTCAACTGGCCAAAAAAAGCATTTCTCTTATCTGGATGTCTTTGATTTGCAATATGTGTCCGACCCTCAGATTTCACCCAATGGCGAATGGGTCGTGTACCGAAGAATGGGCTTTGATATCATGAAGGATAGGGCCGTGGGAAACCTATGGCTCATAAAAACTGACGGAAGCCAACACCAAAAAATGACGACAAGAGAAGTTGCTGAATCCAATGCAAAATGGTCGCCTAGCGGAGATAGGATTGTATTCACCAGTAATACGGATGAAGGCTCGGAAATCTATATGTATTGGGTAGCCTCTGGCAAGATTGCCAAATTGACCCAACTGCCTTTTAGTCCCAGTTCTTTGACATGGTCACTGAACGGAAAGCAATTGGCTTTTTCCATGAACGTTCCCAAAACGTCACCTGTAATTGCCAAGATTCCCAAAAAACCAAAAGGAGCGAAATGGGCAGATGCCCCTCGAATTACGGATAGGGTCTATCACGAAGCAGATGGGCGTGGGTATATACAACCTGGGTTCAACCATATTTTTGTTATGCCGTCCAACGGAGGAGCCGCACGGCAGGTTACCTCTGGGGATTGGCATCATAGGGGAACACTTTCTTGGGCGCCCAACAGTTCTAAAATCTACTTCTCGGGGAATCGAGTAGAAGACTGGGAATACCGTTTCCGCAATAGTGAAATATACTCGGTCGATGTGGAAGATGGTACAATAGTCGCTTTGACCGATAGGGATGGACCGGATAGTGCTCCCGCAATATCTCCAGATGGAAAACATATCGCCTACATCAGCTATGGGGATAAACGCCAAGCCTATCAAACCCGAAAATTGCACCTTATGAATAGTGACGGGAGCAATAAGCGAAGCATTACGGATAATTTGGACAGAAGTGTTTCTGGATTGGTTTGGGATGCCAAGAGCAATGGACTTTATTTTAATTATGACGATAAGGGAAATGGAAAGGTTGGCTATGTAAGTACTTCTGGAAACGTCACCAAGCTTGCCGACAATAGGGGTGGGACTACCTTGGGAAGGCCTTACGGTAGCGGTTCGTACAGTGTTTCCAAAGGAGGGACTATCGCTTATACCCATTCACGGCCCAATTACCCCGCAGAATTGGCAATCGTAAGTCCGAAGGCAAAAAACCCTAAAAAAATCACTGATTTAAACATCGGGCTACTGAATTATAGAGCTTTAGGACAGGTAGAAGAAGTCTGGTACAAATCGTCTTATGACGGTAGGGATGTTCAAGGATGGGTGGTCTATCCCCCCAACTATGATGCATCCAAAAAATATCCATTTATGGTAGAAAATCATGGAGGACCTATTCTCAATTATGGGGATCGTTTTTCCATAGAAATGCAGCTCTATGCATCAGAAGGCTATGTGGTCTTTTATCCGAACGCTCGGGGAAGTACCAGTTACGGGGAGGAGTTTGCAAACTTATTGTACCGTAACTACCCAGGACAGGATTACGATGACACTATGGATGGGGTAGATCATTGTATAAAAATGGGAATAGCCCACGAAGACCAATTGTTTGTAACGGGAGGGAGCGCTGGTGGAATCATGTCCGCATGGATGATAGGAAAGAACAACAGATTCGAAGCTGCAGTTGTGGCCAAACCAGTCATGAATTGGATCAGCAAGACCTTGGTTGCGGATAATTATTTTGGCTATGCCAATTCAAGATATGAAGGCCAGCCTTGGGAAAACTTTGAGCACTATTGGAAATTTTCACCCCTTTCGCTCGTTGGTAACATAGAGACCCCAACCATGGTGATGGTCGGGATGAACGATTTGCGAACTCCACCAAGTGAGGCCAAACAATTGTACCATGCTTTAAAACTTCGTAAAATTGAAACTGTATTGGTGGAGATTCCAGGGGCAAGCCATGGAATTGCCAGCAAACCCAGTAATCTAATTACCAAGATAGCACATACGGTCGCTTGGTTCGATAAGTTTAGAACAGTAAATAAAAATGAGTAGAAAGAAACGGCATTGGTTATGGAACATATTAATTGTGTTGACACTCATTGCCTGTGTTTTTGCTTTTATCCTGCACTATAAAAATTGGCATAAAGTAGAAGAGGGACGGCTAAAAATTCTTTCGGGAATTTATTACCAAAACATTCCATTAACCGAAATGGATTCTATACAATGGGTAGATAAAATACCTGAATTGGAACGGTCGAACGGTTTTTCTTGGATGGAAAAAGAGAAAGGTGTTTTTAAAGACTCGTTGACCCAGACCAAAGTATATGTTTTTGTAGATGATCTAAGGCAGCAAAAAATTCGATTGGTGCACAATGATTCGCTCAAGATGTTCATCAATTTTAAAGATAGCCTCCAAACACAGAGCCTTTTTAATTTTATTGATGCGGGACTACAAGAGAAGTTGGAAAAGATTAAATAAATCCGTTGCGCATTATGAAACCCGGAAATCTCAATCTGGTGTCATGTTGAACTCGTTTCAACATCCTATACTCTAATTTTAAAACTGATTCCGAGGATGGGGCACCGAAACAAGTTCAGGGTGACGACAACAATGTGCTGTTTCAACATGTAAACCTCCAAATTTTGGGGCTGAAAGGCAAAATAATGTGAGTTCAATATAAAATAGTAACGAAATATATACGAAAGCCATTAAATATGTTAGCAGTCATTTCGAGCACAGTCGAGAAATTCTCATGATTTAATCTTTCAAGCTGGTCTCGACCTTGGTTTATCTTGAGCCAAGTCGAAAGGCTCGACCTAACATACTTTTATAAGGTATTGAAAATATGTATGAAAATACGATTCTTACGTCGAACTCACGTTAAAATAGCAAAAAGCACTACGGGTTAAATCATCTTTGGTATTGTATTTGCTACATCCAGTATAATTTTATTGCATATTTTTAATTATGAAAAGCCTACTGTTATCTTTGTTTTTAATCCCAACGATAGTAATGTCTCAACACACGCTCACGGTCAATGTTACCAATGTCCCTTCAGAAAAGGGAAACATCAATGTTGCGGTTTATAATTCCGATGCAACGTTCTTAAGCTTTGACGATGTTTTCAAAGCAGACAGTGAACCTGCCAAAAGGGGAACAGTGATTGTCAAAATTGACGGAATACCTTCTGGGGAGTATGCCATTGCACTGTACCACGATGAGAACGGGAACGGGAAAATGGATACGAACTGGTTGGGCATTCCCAAAGAAAAAGTTGCCTTTTCCAATGCCAAGATGAAAACTTTCGGTCCTCCAAAATATGAGGAATGTGCCTTTGAGGTAAAATCGGATTTTGAGATTGAGATTGATCTTTGATTTTTTAAAATTCCAGATACGAGTTTGATCAATCTTTACAAATTATAAACAGTAGTTTAAAAAAAGTCAGTTATCGACTTGCGATTTAAAGTAATTTTTTCATTATCAATGCCTTCATCATTACGAACTTGTTTCGGAATCCCATCCTAGTAAGCGCTACTCGTATGCGAACCTAAAACGGGTTTAGGTTGACGAAAGTTATGTTTTTTACTTCTGACTTCTGACTTCTGACTTCCGACTTCCGACTTCCGACTTCTGACTTCTGACTTCCGACTTCCGACCTCCAACCTCCAACTTCTCAATTCTAATTTCAGAAAATCAAATACTTTTGTAAGAAACAAGCTTTTTTTATGGAAACCATTTTAATGGCCCAAGTTATGGGTGCACTTTACGGGCTTTTAGCTGTAATCTTTGGAGCTTTTGGCGCGCACGCCCTAAAGAAAAAATTCACTCCGGAACTGCTCCGTAGTTTTGAAACCGGGGTGAAATACCAGATGTACCACTCTATTTTACTTATTGTTTTGAGTTTTAACCTTGGTTTTGGAAGTAATTTGGATACCTATATTGTGTATTGCTTCGTTATAGGGATCCTATTGTTTTCCTTTAGTATCTATGGGTTATGTCTAACTACGGCCAACGGGAAAAAACTTCGTTTTCTTGGACCCGTTACCCCATTGGGCGGTTTATTGTTAGTGATTGGTTGGGCCTTATTGCTATATTCTTTTATCGCTCCAATACTATAACCGACATGGTTTCGAATTGGGAAAATCCATGCACGGTCTCTTTGGGTAGAGTCGGAGAAGCCTTCATGATTTAAGCTTTCTCGACCGCATCTGTCTGGCGACAATGATATAATCTATTGGAAATTACTATTAAATAATTTTAAAGCCTAAGATACATGTTCCCGTTTACGGTATCTAACTGTAAACTATTTGTACCATTCCCAATGCTTCCCCTAATTTTCTGCCCAACATGGCGGTCGGTCACTTCTAATTCCAGTTCTTTATCTGCATAAATTGACCCATGAACCGTTTTCGCACTAAGTGTAGTATCTGTGAGGGTTACATCTATCTCTCCGTTGATGGTTTTTAAATCTAGGTCACCCTTATATTTTTTGATATCGATAGTACCATTGATCAAATCGGCGGTAAAATTCCCTTCAATGATTTCTGCCTTTAAGTCCCCATTAATACTGCTCACGGAGAAATTTGCATTTTTGGGCACGCACAGGGTATAATCAAACTGGTACATTTGATTTGTAAAATAATAACGCTTTTTCCCATTTGGCCTGTTTTTATCACGTTCCTCTTGGAGCGCCTTAAAAATTGCCTTTGTATCTGAAGTAATGGTAATGGAGTTAGGACTTTCCTTTACATCGAGTTTGTACAGGTCGAGGTATTTTTCGTCCTCGGTCATAAGCTCCGCCTTAAAATACACGGTTGATTTGTCCCAGGTCTTCACTTCAATGTCCGAAGCGAATTTTACCTCTACGGCTATAGCCTGATTTGTATAAGCTATATTTTTTTCGATGACTCTTTGGGCATTTAGCGATACGCCCATAAGACCCACCATTAGAATTGCGGCTATGTATTTCATGATATTCGTTTTTTGATAGTATTGATTTGCTTACAGGTACTTTTTTAAAAGGGAAACCATTTCCTTGTCATTGGAGGCAAGGGCATGATACATGGGGTTCTCGTCCCCTGGAGCTTTCAATTTAGGGTCTGCTCCGTTTTTCAGTAAAAGTTCTGCTACCTTTTTATGACCGTTCTTTGCAGCTTGGATCAATGCGGTACCATCGCCTCTTACTATAGAATTGACTGTGGCCCCATTTTTGATAAGGTGGTTTACGACCTCATAATTGCCTTCTCTTGCGGCAATCAACAGCGCAGTGCCATCACCGGAAAGTTCTTTGTTTATCATAGCGCCTTGTTGTATCAAATGGTCAATAAGTGCTACATTATCATTTAGGGCAGCGGCCATCAATGGGGTTTCATCTCCTTTGACGTGAAATGTTACGTCTGCGCCTGAGGCTATCAATCGCTTTACGATTTTAAGATTCCCCATTCTTCCTGCCAAGACTAAAGGTGTTCTTGGGTCGCTGTCCCATTTGCATATACAATTTGGGTCGGTTGTTTGAAGGAGTTGCGTAACCTTGTTCGCGTCAATCTCCTTAATGGCCGTTAGTAGGATTTTACAAGAATCGGTGTCTGTTCCGTTGATTTGGGTTAGTGCGCTAAAAAATCCAAATAACGTGAATACCGTTAAAAATAGGGTTCTAGTTTTTTTCATGATTGTTTGTTTTTTGATGCTTCGACTTCGCTCAGCACAAGTGTTTCGACTTCGCTCAGTACAGTTTATTTTTTTCTTAGATAAATATTTCCGTTAGTGGACTTTAATGAGATGTTCACTCCTCCATTGTTGATGGTAGCTTTTACCTTTCTGCCCGAAACTGACTTTAGACCGTTTTTTTCTTCGCGCTTAAGTTCAAAATCGGTATAAATGTCCCCATTAGTGGTGTTCATGGCCAAATCCGATGGTGTGTTCGAGGGCATGGTAACATCTACGGCCCCGTTCGTAGTGTAGATAGAGATAGGGGAATCTTGTTTGACCTTTCCAAATGTTACCGTAACATCCCCGTTCAATGCGTTGGCGGTCAATGGGCCGTTGATATTTAGGATGTCTACGCTTCCGTTCAGTTCTGCGTCGGCTTCGATTTCCCCGGAGAAGCCATCTATTTCAATATCACCATGCCATGTACTTTTAACCGATATATTCTGGTTTTTGGGCAAGTAGATTTTACCTTCATCATTTTTTCTTAAGCTTTTAACAATCAAGGTGTTTCCGTCCTGTACTACATAAAAACCAACATGTGTATTGTCGGAGCCTCCTTCGCCTACAAGCTTTAATCCTTTTGCCCTTTCAGAAGTTTCAGAATTTCTATTGCCTTTTATTAAAAGCTCGTCCGAAGAGTGTGTCTTTAATATAATGTCCGATTTTGATTCGATTTTCACCCATTCGATGCCACTTAAGGATTGTGCATAGTCCGTTTGGGATTTTGCACTTGTTCCTATAACCAATGCAAATAAAATTAATGTTAACTGTTTCATGATTTTTCGTTTTTTTGATGCTTAGACAATGCTCAGCACTTCTGTTTATATGATTTTTGGTAATCCTTCTGTTATTTCTTTTTTAATAAATGGCTGGGTATCCTCCTGTTCCAACAACTTTTGCATAGGAACTATGGCCTTCTTTTCCTGTATTTTCACCAATGCCTTTATGATTGCTACCTGTATGCTGGGATTCTTCTCTTTTTCCAACGCATTTATGAAAGCAGCCTTTACTGTTTCGGAAGCAGTGAAATTTGAGAGTGCCTCAAAGGCATTTAGCCGTACGTTATCGTTCTCATCATTGAGCAATCGGTTTGCCAGCGCTTTTACGATAGCTTCATCGGGGTTTGGAAATTCCTCGATATAATTTACGCCCTGAATACGCTTGCTCGCAGATTGATTTTCCATTAAGGACAGCATTGCGGCTTGTTTAAATTGGAGGCTCTCATCTTGCAGGACAATTAGCTCTTGATTGTTTTTTTGTGATTGGATCACCCTACCTACTTGAAACGAAGCGACCAACAACGCGACACTTGCGGCCACCTTTAGCAAGTTGGAGGCCCAATTGGATTTTTCTTTTTTGGGAGCAATGGAAACTACTTTTGGGATAGCGGACTTTTCCTGGCTCAAAGCTGCTTCAAACTTAGCGGAGAGCCTTTCCGAAGGAACAGAAACATTATCGCTTTTAAAGGCATTGAACAAGAGTTTCATTTCGTCCAGCTCTAGCTTACATTGTATACAACTTGACAGATGTTGTTCTATTTTCTGCTTATCGCTATCGCTCAACATATTGTCCAGATAATCTGGGAGCAAATCCGAAAAATGATTGTTTTTCATAGCTATATATTTTCTAAATAAATATTTTTAAGTTTTTTCAATACCCTACAGACCCTTGTTTTTACAGCTCCTGGGGTACTTCCAACAATTTCTGCCAGTTCTTCGTACCTCACTTCCTGAAAGCGGTTCAAGATGATAAGTTCCCTGTCCGAGGAATCGAGCTTGTTGAGTGCTTTTTGTAAATGGGAATAGTTTTCTTTATCAGTTTCCCCATTTTCTACAGGTTTAAATTCGAGTATATCGATATCATCATGGTTTTGATGGTTCCTTGTAAAGTGGGTCTTTAGATTATTTCTTGCTATTGTAAACAACCAAGCGAGAAAAGACCCATTTTTATATGAATTCCTGTACTTGATCAACTTATAAAAGGTATCCTGCGTTAAATCCTCGCTCAACATGCTATCTCCCGACATTTTGTACAAAAAATTATATACATGTTCGTGATGTCGGTCAAAAAGAACTTTTAACAAATCCAGATTGCCCAAAGCAACTTTTTGCATTATCATTTCATCTGAAAGCTCTTTCAAATCTTCTTTTAATTGGTGTTGTTATGTTATAGAATCAAGAATTTGGAAAAGGTTACACGAGTGGGGGAATTTTTTTTAAATTTTGGATCTCAATATAGGATAAATGCGCGATGTTCTGAGAAGTGACCTCTACTGAACTTGTAGAGGGGCTTTGAACTATGTTCAAAATACGAAGTACAAAATATGAGGTGGAGAGTAGGGAAAAGGTTTCTTTGAGGTCTAAGCTATAACCTCTGGGAATTAAGCCGTAAGTTCTAAATTTTATGTTCTCACACTTCAATTCTACTAATGACAACCACAATCATCTTGGCCACAAGATTTTGAGTTCTTCTTTTTGCCTGAAACAAAGGACTTGGGCAGCACAAACTTCCATAACAGATACCCGACCGCTGCGGTTAAGATTAAGTACATTAAAATGTGTTGTAGAAATTCCATCATTTTAGAATTTGATAAGCGGCCAATGCAACAAGATAGGCAATAATGCTCATGGATAATAATTGAAGTAGCGGCCATTTCCAAGAGTTGGTCTCTTTTTTTACGATGGCAAGCGTACTCATACACTGCATGGCAAAGGCATAAAATAGCATTAACGAAATACCTGAAGCCAAGTTGAACAGCGGCTTTTTACCTGAGTGGTGCAATTCTGCCGCCATTCTATTTTTAATGGTTTCTTCTTCATCGTTGCCAACACTGTAAATGGTTGCCAAAGTACCTACAAAAACCTCTCTTGCAGCAAAAGAAGTAATTACGGCAATCCCAATCTTCCAATCGTAGCCCAAGGGTCTGACTAAGGGTTCAATTGCTTTTCCTGCATTGCCTATATAGGAATGTTCCAACTTATAACTTGCTATTTCCTGTATTCTTGCTCTTTCTTTTAAGATGGCATTCATCGTCTGAACCGAATCCTGCAAAGATTTTATTCCAATGGCATCGGCCTGGTCGACAATACTCACTTTTGTACTTTGCGTATAAGCGGAAATATTATTCTGAATGTAATTCTTACTGTAGGTTGAAAGTCCTTCTTCTTCAATCCTTTTATTGACGATTGTTTCAGCGTTCTTAAAATCATCAGAATAACCATTAGATCCCAAAAACCATAGAATAATCGAAATTGCCAAAATAATTTTTCCTGCTCCCAGCACAAAGCTTTTCGTTTTCTCCAAGACAGTGTAAGCCACATTTTTTATCAAAGGGAGTCTATATGTTGGCATTTCTACCATAAAAAGCGAACTACTTCTTATTTTAAGAATTTTGTTCAGGACCATTGCCGAAAAAATGGCCATTCCAAACCCTAAAAGATATAAAAACATCAATGTCAAGGCTTGATAGCTCAATCCTAAAAAGCGACCTTTTGGAATGACCAACGCAATAAGGATAAGATAAACCGGTAATCTGGCAGAACAGGTGGTGAACGGTGTTACTAAAATGGTAATCAATCGTTCTTTCCAGTTTTCGATGGTTCTTGTTGCCATAACTGCTGGGATGGCGCATGCCGTACCCGATATTAACGGCACGACACTTTTACCACTTAACCCGAACGGACGCATGAGCTTGTCCATTAAAAAAACGACCCTGCTCATATATCCTGTTTCTTCGAGCAGTGCGATGAACAAAAATAAAAAGGCTATTTGTGGAATAAAAATGACGATGCCCCCTATGCCCGCAAGGATTCCTTCGGCCAATAAATCTGTAAAAACTCCAGGGGGTAAGGTGTGTTTGATCCACTCGCCTGCCATTGCAAATTGCTCGTCGATAAAATCCATGGGATAACTGCTCCAATCGAAAATGGCTTGGAAGATGGTCAATAATATGACAAAGAAAATAAGATACCCAAAGATCTTATGGGTCAAAACCTTATCCAAGGACGCTCGTAATCCCTTTGCAGCTTGAAAATCCACTTTATAGGTATCCTTTAAGGTATCGTTAATAAATTTATAACGGAGTACGGTTTCCTTATGCTGTAATTTTTTGAGCTCTGTGCTGGATTTTGTAGAAAAAGAAGTTGCGTCTTGAATGCGCTTCTTTTCTATGGGCATAAAATTTACGTCTTGGGTAATGACCAACCAAAGCTTGTACAAATCTTCTTTTGGAAAAGCTTTCTGTAAACGCTCAAAATATTTAGGGGAAATTCTGGAAGTGTTTACATTTGGGACAGAGGACAACGTTTTATAATCGGCAATCAACTCCTTAACGCGTTCAATCCCAATACGTTTTCGAGTACTTACCAAGGCAATTTTGGTATCAAGCTTTTTTTCCAATGTTTCAATATCCAAAGTAATCCCTTTTCGGGTCATCCTGTCAGACATGTTAATGACCAAGATAGCTGGAATCCTCAAATCCTTTATTTGCGTAAAGAGCAACAAGTTTCTTTTAAGATTTTCTACATCACTGACTACAACGGCTACATCTGGATAATCCTTGTCATTCTTGTTAAGCAATAGTTCAACTACGACACTTTCGTCCAATGAAGTAGTATTAAGGCTATAGGTGCCTGGAAGGTCTAGAATATGGGCTTTGACGCCTCTTGGAAGTTTGCAGACTCCTTCTTTCTTTTCTACGGTAATACCGGGATAGTTTCCTACTTTTTGCTTAAGGCCGGTAAGTTGGTTAAAAACAGAGGTTTTTCCAGTATTGGGATTTCCGATCAGTGCAACATTGATGTTCTTGCTCATACCCCCATCGAATCTTCAATAATGTCAAGCTCAATCTGTCTGGCCAAGGAACGTCTTATGGCAATATGGCTTCCATTTACATTGATATAAATAGGGTCTTTAAAAGGTGCAACCTGAATCAATTCCAAAATATTACCGGGAAGACATCCCAACTCAAGCAGTTTTATTGGAAGAGTAATTCCGGTAAATTCTCTGATAATTCCTTTTTGTCCATGTTCGAGATCGATAACCGTTGCCAAGAATTCTTATTTAGATTAATTTTAATTAAGGACAAAAATAAGTAAAAAAGAATAGCTAAACTCTTTAAAGTTTTGTGGATAAGAAGCCTATTGAATATAACTTGCCTTTAAAATCTCAAGGTCCTTTAGAAGTTTTTCTATTTCTTTTGTATTGGTGCCATCATAAAATCCGCGTATTCGTTTCTCTTTGTCCACTAGAATAAAGTTTTCGGTATGAATCATATCATAAGGGCCACCATCACCATCTGTTTTTACAGCTAAATATGATTTTCGCGCCAATTGGTAAATCTGTTTTTTGTCCCCGGTTACAAGATTCCATTTGCTATCGATAACGCCTTTCTCATTGGCATACTTCTTTAATTGGGCAACAGAATCGATGGCAGGGGTAACGGAATGCGACAATAACAACACATCTGTATCATCCAAAATCGAATTTTGTATCTGTGCCATGTTTTTGGTCATGATCGGGCAGATAGTGGGGCAGGTGGTAAAAAAGAAATCCGCGACATATATTTTATCTTCGTAATCTTTCTGGGTGATAACGTTTCCGTTTTGATTTATCAACTTGAAATCCGAAATAGTGTGGTATTTTTTTTTATAGTGTAAGGTGCTGTCCACCAATTCTTGGCTCACCATTGATGGTTGGTATACAGGCAATGTTTTTTCAGGTTGCAGTGCATTGTAAAACAAGTAGATAATTACCATGGATAACATTAATAGTACAACGCCGAAGAACTTATATTTAGAAAAGAAATCCATCATGAATTGCAAAATTACGACCACTGGGTAGATTCTTCAAGATAAACCTTTGGTTTTGCTGCTAAAACTTTCTTAAATACGTTAATTGACCAAAGCATCTTTTTGGGGAAAGTGTTAAAAGCGTACTTTTGTGGGCTTAAAATTAGATATAGTTGTCGATGGGTTTATTTACGCAAATAGTGATGTTTGTATTGATCATCTCTGTTTTGGTGATTTTGCATGAACTGGGACATTTTATCCCAGCCAAATTATTTAAAACAAAAGTTGAAAAGTTCTACCTCTTTTTTGATGTTAAGTTCTCACTTTTCAAAAAGAAAATTGGGGAAACTGTTTATGGCATAGGATGGTTGCCCTTGGGCGGTTATGTTAAGATTGCCGGTATGGTTGATGAAAGCATGGATACCGAGCAAATGAAGGAAGAACCAAAACCTTGGGAATTTCGTAGCAAGCCTGCATGGCAGCGCCTTATTATTATGTTGGGCGGTGTAATTGTGAATTTTCTTCTGGCTTGGTTCATCTACACATTTATGTTATTCGGAAATGGTGACACCTATATTCCATCCAAAAGTTTAAAATACGGCATCCAAGTGGATTCTATTGGCGAGAAGTTGGGATTTAAGACAGGAGATAAAATACTGGCCGTAGACGATAAGGAATCCAAACGCTTCAATGAAGCACTTCTTGATATTATTCTAGGGGATGAAGTAACAGTCGATAGAAACGGAAATAAATTGACCTTTCCGTTGACAGATGAGGGCAAAAAAGAGGTTCTCCAAACCCAAGGAAGAAATTTCATGACCTATAGAAGCAAAGCCAAGATTGCAGCTACGTTAGATTCTTCGATTGCTAAATCTGCTGGAATTATTGCTGGAGATGAAATCATAGGCGTCAACGGTAAAGAAGTTAGATTTTGGGACGAATTCACCCAAGTAGTTCAGTCCTCACCAAACGAAGAATTACAAATTGAATTACTTAGAGATGGTAGAAGGGAAGAGATTTTGATCACGGTACCTGAAGAGGGCAGGATAGGGGTATATCCAGATTTTGAAGACTTACGGACTACTGATACTTTTGGATTTTTTGAAGCAATACCAGCTGGTTTTACCAGAACTATTAAAGTCCTTACAGATCAAGTAAGGCAATTTAAGATAATCTTCAATTCAAAAACGGGAGCATATAAACAAGTAAAAGGTCCTATAGGCATCGTTGAAATGATGCCAACATCATGGAATTGGACTTTTTTCTGGAATTTTATGGCCATGTTTTCAGTATGGTTGGCATTTGTAAATATCTTGCCGATTCCAGCTTTGGATGGGGGACATGTCATGTTCTTACTATATGAAATGATTAGTGGGAGACCCCCGAGCCAAAAGGTTTTGGAGCGTGGGCAAATTGTGGGTTTTGTTATTTTGATGGGGCTTATGGCCGTTATATTTGGTAATGATATCTGGAATATTGTAAAGAGACTTATCTAATCAATTTTTTGCCACGGCACCTAAAATTCAATGGGTTTAAATTAATCCTTAAAAAGGATGTTTTTTTTGTAGTGTTCTGAATAAAAAATTATATTTGCACCCGCCTACGCAAAAATAAAATAGCTTTGACGGTTAAGCCCGCAAGATTTTGATTATTTTATTTGTAGGTTTTATTGAAATACCTTCCTCCTTAGCTCAGTTGGTTAGAGCATCTGACTGTTAATCAGAGGGTCCTTGGTTCGAGCCCAAGAGGGGGAGCAAAAAGAAAAAGAACTGCACGAAAGTGTGGTTCTTTTTCTTTTAGAATCAGCACCAAACTTTCTACACCTTCCTACAAATGCTTTAACTTAGAAGTTCAGTAAAGACAGATGAAAGAAGAATTGATCAAGATATTTGGAACTCGATTTGAACGATCGCTTATTGATGAAATTATATTGGTAGGCAAGTGTACCAGAGTATCTTCCGGTGAAACCTTGATGAATGTGGGGAACTATGTAAAGAGCATTCCATTGTTGATTTCTGGTGCTGTCAAAGTAATGCGGGAAGACGACAATGGGGATGAATTATTATTATATTATTTGGAGCAAGGTGAGACCTGTTCGATTACCATGGCCTGTTGCATGGGACACAAGAAAAGTGAGGTAAAGGCCATTGCTGAGACCGAAGCCAAAATTGTGATGGTACCGGTCAAATATATGGAGCTATGGCTGGCCAAATATAAAGGGTGGCGCAACTACATTTTTGAAAGCTACCAGAATCGCTTAAACGAGCTGCTCTTCACGGTAGATACCATTGCATTTAAAAATTTGGACGAAAGATTGATTGCATATCTTAAAAAGAAGTCAAAGGTTACCAAAGATAATAGCATTAAAAATACGCATCAAGAGATAGCCTATGATCTACACACGTCAAGAGTTGTGATTTCCAGATTGTTAAAAAAGCTGGAAAACATGAAAAAACTGACCTTGCACCGAAACCATATTCAAATTTTAGATTTATAAGTTTGTATCCTTTGTTACAACAACAAATTGATTTGCGCCTTATTTTTACAAAAAGTTCTATTAAATGATAAAGCGGTTTTTTCCTATTTTATCATGGATTACTAAGTACAATCGGGTCTTTCTGTTCAACGATTTTGTTGCTGGTCTTACTTTGGGCGTCATGCTGGTCCCACAAGGAATGGCTTATGCAATGATTGCGGGCATGCCTCCCATATATGGGCTTTATGCTGCATTGGTCCCACAAGTTGTTTATGCGCTGACAGGAACATCTAGACAATTGGCGGTAGGTCCCGTAGCTATGGATTCTCTGCTGGTTGCCGCTGGTATCGGTATTTTACAGCTTTCCTCAATCGAAGGATACATAGCAACAGTATTGTTCTTAACGCTTATAATTGGAGGATTGCAATTGGTGTTGGGTTTTCTCAAAATGGGTTTTTTTGTCAACTTTCTTTCCAAGCCGGTCATTAGTGGATTTACATCTGCAGCTGCCATTCTAATAGGATTGGGACAAATAAAACATGTATTGGGGGTTGATTTTCCACAATCCAGCAAGATACACACACTTGTCATTGGCATTTTAGGAAGCTTTGACCAACTACATACGTATACACTGGTTTTGGGGGCAGTAGCTATTCTCTTCATCCTGTTAATGAACAAAATCAATAAAAGAATCCCAACACCATTATTGGTAGTGATTTTGGGAATTTTATCTGTTCTCTTTCTTGGTTTGGAATCAAAGGGTATCCGTATTGTCGGTGAGATTCCAAGAGGTTTGCCTGTTTTTCAAACCCCAAACATTCAATTTGAAAAATTGGGACAACTTATACCGATTGCCATTACAGTTGCGCTTTTTGGATTTATGGAGTCCATTTCCATAGCAAAAACAGTTGAAGAAAAGCATCCGGAATACGAATTGGATGCAAATCAAGAATTAAGGGCATTGGGACTTTCCAACTTATTGGGGTCTTTTTTTCAATCTTTTCCAGTATCGGGCAGTTTTTCAAGAACCGCAATAAATGAACAGGCTGGCGCCAAAACAGGAATGGCTTTGATTTTTAGTGCACTTCTGATAGCTTTTACATTATTGTTTTTGACTCCATTGTTTTATAATCTACCAAATGCTGTTTTGGGTGCGATTATTATTGTTGCCGTCTTCAAACTTGTTGATATTAAATATCCAATTGTACTGTTCAAAAATAGAAAAGACGAGTTTTTTTTATTGATGATCACTTTTTTCATGACCCTTTTTATCGGTTTGGTAGAGGGAATCCTCTTGGGTGTATTGCTTTCTCTTTTACTACTGGTGTACCGTATTTCCCATCCACATATTGCGGTATTGGGAAAGATAAAAGAAACAGAATATTTCAAGAATATTGCAAGATTTCCAAACGAAGTGGATATTGAGGAGGACAAACTCGTCATTAGGTTCGATGCCCAGCTCTATTTTGGCAACAAGGATTATTTTAAAAAAGAACTTTATAAGCATATAAAAATAAAAGGGCCAAAACTGAAATATGTCATTCTTAATGCTGAAGCAATCAATTATATTGACAGCAGTGCAGCAATTACATTAAAGCGAATAGTAGAAGATTTAAAACAAAAAGAAATACAATTTTTGATTGCAGGAGCCATAGGACCTACACGAGATATATTTTACACAAGCGGACTAATCGATATTATAGGAAAGGAAAATTTTTTTATACGAACTTTTGAAGCTGTAGAATACTGTGCCAGCAACAATGTAAAAAGCAAAATTCAAGAAAGAATATCATTGCAGTCAAAAAAGAACCCTTTGTAACTTTGGTAACCGTATGGTAAATATGTCAAACGTATCTTTGATATAAAAATTAGACAGATGAAAGTTGAACAAATATATACAGGATGTCTTGCCCAAGGGGCATATTATATTGAAAGTGAAGGGGAAGCGGCAATTATTGACCCGCTTAGGGAAGTAAAACCATATTTGGCCAAAGCTGAAGGTGATGGTGCTAAAATCAAATACATTTTTGAGACCCATTTCCATGCAGATTTTGTAAGCGGTCATATTACCCTTTCCAAAGAAACTGGTGCTCCAATCGTATATGGTCCAAACGCAGAACCCTCCTACGAAGCAATCATTGCTGAGGACGGTCAAGAATTTAAATTGGGCAATCTAACAATCAAAGTGCTACATACCCCTGGCCATACCATGGAGAGTACCACATACTTGCTAAAAGATAAAACGGGAAAAGATTATGCCATTTTTAGTGGCGACACCTTATTTTTGGGAGATGTAGGCAGACCGGATTTAGCACAGAAGGCTGCGGACATGACCCAAGAAGAATTAGCTGGAACTCTTTTTGATAGCCTTCGTACCAAGATAATGCCCTTGGCAGATGACATAATCGTATATCCTGCCCATGGTGCGGGATCTGCATGTGGTAAAAATATGATGAAAGAAACTGTTGACACATTGGGCAATCAAAAAAGGATGAATTATGCACTTAGAGCTGATATGACCAAAGAAGAATTCGTAAAAGAAGTTACGGATGGTTTGCTTCCCCCGCCACAATATTTCCCTTTAAACGTGAAAATGAACAAAGAGGGCTATGAAGATATAGATACGGTCTTGGAGAGAGGAACGCGAGCATTGTCCCCAGCCGCCTTTGAAACTGCTGCCAATGAAACAGGTGCAGTAGTTTTGGATGTACGCCATCAAGATGATTTTGCAAAAGGGCATATACCTAGATCTATTTTTATTGGTCTTGGAGGAAGCTTTGCTCCTTGGGTGGGAGCTTTGATAGCAGATGTAAAACAGCCTATACTTTTAGTAGCCCCAAGGGGAAAAGAGGAAGAAACAATTACAAGGCTATCAAGAGTAGGTTTTGATGGTACAATTGGATACCTGAAAGGGGGTTTGGAAGCATGGAATCTTGCAGGGAAGGAAATTGATACTGTAAAAAGTATTGATGCCATTGACCTAAAGGATAAATTAAATGAAAAGGTTCCGGTATTCGATGTTAGAAAAGAAACAGAATTTTCTGCCGAACATGTTAAGAACGCTAAATTGACCCCTTTGGATTTTATAAATCAGCATTTAATGGAGTTTCCCGAAAAAGAAACGTTTTACGTGCATTGCGCGGGAGGATATCGTAGTATGATTGCAGCATCAATTCTAAAAAGTAGGGGTATACACAATTTGGTTGATGTGGCTGGAGGGTTTAAGGCAATAAAAGAAGCAGATATACCCGTCACCGATTTTGTATGTCCGACAACCCTAAAAGAATAATTATGATGAAAAGTAGTAGTAGAATTTTGGTATTTTGTTCCTTACTCCTTATTGCTTGTCAATCACAGCAACAAGGCACTATTAAAAAAATTGATAAAAAGACCATCAAAACTGATGTGATCGGGGCTGAAGTTCAATTAATCGATGTACGAACCCCTGAAGAATTTCAAATTGGACATATTGACAAAGCCGTAAATTTTAATATTATGGATAGCATAATGTTTTCGAAGCAAATTATTACACTTGATAAAAACAGGCCTGTTTATTTGTACTGCAGAAGAGGAAACCGAAGCAATAAGGCAGCTGGAATTCTCAGTGACAATGGCTTCAAGATAGTTTACGACTACTCTGGAGGATATGATGACTGGAGTATTCAAAATTGATAGTTCTACCTATGAACTATGTTGTTAAATATAGTATATGTATTTGGTGTTATTGAATGCTAAGAAGGAAGTAAAAACCAATTTATAGCTCTTTTAAAATGGACTAGCTTAAGTGCCTTTAATGGCATGTTGTATATGACTCAGCTTTGATGTTTATCTTTTTTAAAACCGTACAGTAACTGGCCCCAAAATCTTTTTGGCAAAACATCATCACCAGGAAACCCTAATTTAATTTTCCCACTACTTTCAGGGATATAGTTAGTTTTAAAAATATAATCCCAAGCACTAAGACTGATTCCAAAATTCACCCCAAATTTTCCTTCTGGAAGTTTATAAGAATGATGGTATAGGTGCATGACCGGGTTATTGAGTATATATTTTAATGGGCCATAAGTAAGCTTTATATTGGCGTGGTTCAAGTGCCCTATACTTATGGCAGCAAAATGTACGATGTAGGCTTGTTCAGGTTCAAAACCTCCTAATAACATAACACCGATTGTTTTTAAAGGTTTGTAGAAAATATTTTCCATCCAGTGATAGCGTAAGTGAGCAGCAAAGCCCATTTCCTTTACACTATGGTGTACTTTGTGGAACTGCCATAAAAAAGGAAATTTGTGCAATAGCAAATGAGTAAACCATTGAACAAAATCCAGAATAATAAAAAAAACAAGTAGCTGTGACCATACCGGCCAGCTTGAAAATTCAAGAATAGCCAAGCTCTTGGCATTGATGCCTAAATTATTGAACAAGACTTCAAGTACCTTGTAAATACCACTAATGATTATAGCGAAAATGAAAAAATTGAAAAACATGTAAAAACCATCCAACCAAAAATCCTTTCTAAAAATGGATTGTTCTTTACGCCAAGGAAAAAGTATCTCCAGCACCCAAACTAAAAGTGATATCACAATCAAACCCCAGAAATAATTGGTGTACCATGGTACCTGAAACAAAATTGACTTCCATGTCCATTGAGTGGTTCCCAAAAAACCATTGGTAAAAGCTTCAATTAATTCGTGCATAGCAAAACGTTATCAGACATGTTGTATTAAAAATAAGACAAATTAGTATATAGTAATGTAACCAAGGTTACCAAAAAATCTATGGAAGCCTTATAGTTTTGAATTTTAAAAGAGAATCACTATGAACAAATTTTATCACGGAAAAGATTCACAATTAAAATTTATAGTACCGCTAAAATTTTACATAATCCTTAATGTGTAAAATCTATTATTTTCGATAAGATTATGAAAAAATATTTCGTGCATAACCCGTTATTTGTCTGATGTTGGGAACTAATGGTTTTTTTGTATTTAATTTAAAAAATTTCTAATGAATTGGATTTTACAACCTTGGCCATGGTATATTTCAGGGCCTTTAATTGCGCTTGTCATGTTTTTATTGATTATGATGGGCAAAAATTTTGGAATGTCATCAAACCTAAGAACACTTTGTACTATTTGTGGGGCAGGAAAACAAGCGGACTTTTTCAAATTTGACTGGAAATCCCAAAAATGGAATCTTATGGTAGTACTGGGGGTTTGTATTGGAGGTTATATCGGTGCTAACTTTTTATCTTTGGACACATCGGTTAGTATTGGTCTAGATACCATTGCCCAGCTCAATTCTTTAGGTTTTGATAGTGCAGGGAAGGCTTATCTTCCAACTGAGCTTTTTTCCCTATCCATGTTTTCAGATATAAAAAGCATCACTTTACTGATAGTGGGAGGTTTCTTAGTGGGCTTTGGAGCCCGTTATGCAGGCGGTTGTACATCTGGCCATGCAATATCGGGTCTCAGCAACCTACAAATACCATCTTTTATAGCTGTTGTAGGATTCTTTATTGGTGGTCTAGTAATGATCCATATTTTATTTCCCTTAATATTTAAGCTATGAGACAGTTCTTGTATGTATTGATCGGCATTTTCTTTGGAATAGTTTTGTTTAAGTCAGAAGCGGCCTCTTGGTTCAGGATTTATGAAATGTTTCAATTTCATGCTTTTCACATGTACGGAATCATAGGCTCTGCACTTATCTTGGGTATATTGGGCATACAGGTGATAAAAAGGTTTGATATCAAGTCCTTTTATGGCAGACAAATTAAATTTGAGCCTAAGGAAAGAAACTTTAAAAGATATTTGTTCGGAGGCATCCTTTTTGGACTTGGTTGGGCCTTGGCGGGCGCGTGTCCTGGACCAATATTTACCTTGTTGGGAGCAGGATTCGGCCCAATGCTACTGGTTTTGGTTTCCGCTATCTTTGGAACTTATGTGTATGGACTGCTTAAAAACAGATTACCACACTGATTTTTAAGCTACTTTTTACAAGTTAAAGAGCATTTTATACCGTAAGACGATATATGGTTTCTTATTCAAAAAGTATGGTTTAACTTTACAGGTTGATTAAGATGGTTCCCCATTCATAAATGCCAACAGCTTATGCCAAGAACTATTTGGATTATCGATGATGATTTTGTTTCTCAATTTGCCACAAGATACTGTCTTGAACAATATGAAGAAAAATTCAAAATAGAAACTTTTGAAAGTGCCGAAGAAGGTTTAGCTGAACTTTCAAATTTAAAAATTCAAAAAAAGGCTTTCCCAAGCATTATATTCCTTGACCTAATTATGGAAAACATGAATGGGTGGGAATTCATTGAGAGTTTTCAATTATTGGCCAAGGGAAAAAGATTACCGGAAATTTATATATTATCAGCGTTTTCTAGGTCTAAGGACAGGGAGATTGCAAAAAAACATAAAGTGGTTTCTGGTTATTATGATAAACCTCTTACCAAAGTTGGGTTGAACAAGGTTTTTGAAAAAAATGTTAGGACCAATTCTTAATAGTCCTTAATTAGGTATCTATAGATTTCCAAAAAAACATATTTTTGCAATCCACAATTAAATATGGCTTCCATAGCTGTTACAATAAAGGCGTTCAGCTAGAATACAAAGGACAGTGAAGAGCCTTGCTCATGTGCAAAATAATTAGCCCTATAGTTCAAGGGATAGAACAAAAGTTTCCTAAACTTTAGATCCAGGTTCGAATCCTGGTAGGGCTACTCAACATCTCTTATAACGCCCTAAATATAAGAGTTTTTTTAAAACTAGGGTCGAAAATGGGGTTTAAGTATTAAAGCTACTTAAACCCCTACTTTTCGTAAACAAAACACACTTTGGGAGTGTGAATCTTTGCGAACGCAGATATATAGTGATCGTAAAAAAAGAACACTTTTGGTAACTAAAACACACTTTACGTAAACAAAGAACACTTTAAGTTTTTCAATATTATTTTGGATTTTTCGAGGCAATATGCAACTAATCAGTTGTTTACAAGCCTGATTCGAAGAATTTGGTCAAAACTATCTCGTAAATAAAACATACTTTGGCGTAAACAAAGCACACTTTACCGTAAACAAAGCACACTTTAGGTAGTCTAACCAATTGACCAACAAGGGTTTTGAAAGCCCCTAATTATATTATAATTCGTTTATAATTCGTAATTTGAATATGCAAGGTTTAATTCAATTAATTTACTTTTTGGTATATAGCCGTGATATTTATAAGGTCTCAATTTTTAAGTCCAACAAATGATGGACTTAAAAACATCGGCAATTTTATCTTAGATTTTTTTCAGCATTTTGGAACAAATGCATAAAAGAAAAAAACTGATTTTAAGGCGTTTTCAAAGCATTTTGCAAACTTAAAGTAAAATGGCCCTTAGAATTACAAAAATCATCACTGAGCTTCTGTTTAAATAGAAAAAAGCGGTACTAATGCACCGCTTTTTTAGAAGTCTTATGCTTCCGTCACATGACTTTCGGCGCTTCTCACGGTCGTTCTCACGTTGCCGCTGTGTCCTTCCTCACATGCGCTTCAAATGTATGTACTTTATTTTAATATTTAATTATTTGGACCAAGTCTCATCGAAAATTGCTAAAACTTGCAGAAAAATTAATACATAGAATATCATCAAATTCTTATGCATTTGTTCCAAAATGCTAAAGAAAATCTTTTTCAATCCAAAATACGACCCAGAAGTTAGTTTTATCAATTCAAACATACAATCCGTAAACCCAAAACAACGATTCATGGATATTACTAATACGTATATTTTGAGATTATTATTTTTAGAGCAGTAGTATGAACTTGGTTGTTTTTTTCAACCACTTTTCGTTCAAATAGTCATACTATAACTCGTCAAAGAAAAAGGCGCCAATTGGCGCCTTTTTTAATTTTTGTAGACCTTGATTTAGGGGGGATTTTGTCAATCCCCCCACATCAAATAATCATACGTAGTAACTCGTCAAAATTCCTAGTATGAGCGGTGAAAATAATAAATTTTGTCTAATTGCCCCAATTCCTAAAATATTCGTTCATATCAAAGTTTTTTCCTACCAAATACTTGATGTATCTGACAAAACCTTTCCCATACAGCTTACCACGCTCTATTCTCGAAATGGTTGCTTGACTTAATTTAAGTTCCTCTGAAATTTGGATTTGGGACAGTCCTAATATTTCGCGATACTTTTTTAATGAATTAGATTTTTCCAAAGTGATCAATAATGCTTTTTGTAAGGCTCAAAGATATGCCCTTAATTCCTTTCTTTGAATTCAAGTATGATGATTCATCGTTATTTGAGAAAAATCCAAGTTCTACAAGAACGGAGGGAACAAAGGAAATACTCTCCCTAAGTACCTGTAAATTGGACCGTAAAATACCCCTTGATTTATAGTTCAATTTTTCCTCCAAATTTTTATCTAAAATCAATCCGAATTTAGTTGCCATCTGAAGATTAACTTCTGCTTCAATTCTATGTGTGTCCTGGAGATAAATTTCAGCCCCTTGAGCCAGACTATTCGGGTTGTGATTACAGTGCAAAGAAATGAACAAATCAGCACCTGATAACTTAGCATAAAGAGGCCTTCTTTTCAGAGGTAAAAACACATCTTTATCCCTGGTCAAAATAACCCGGATATTTGGTGCATATTTCCCAAGATAGAGTTTCACAAATTTGGCCACATACAAGTTGATGTTCTTTTCGTATCGTCCGCTTTGATCTATGGTTCCAGAGTCATGGCCACCATGCCCCGCATCAATCACAACTGTAAATTTTTTGTTCTGACCATCGATCAAGCTCTGGCCATACATACCCATACTCCATATTAAAACGATAAAGGGCAACAACTTCATTTTTACTTTCACAAGCAAGTTATTCATAGGTTCAATTTGTTATCTTTTACTAACTGCGTCAGTTTCCGCTTTTTCAAAGCGTAGCGTGAAAAAAAATAGGAAAGCGAGATGGAATCGGGGAACCCCCGATTCGAATTGTTGCATTTTTTTCACGCTTTTTTCTCTTGTTGACTATATATAAAGATATACTGTCTACAAATTTAAGTGGTACTGTAAATAAAATTAACCTCATTCGTCAATTCAAATGTGGCATCTGTCAATTGATAGCCTACTAACCAATTACTTAAACATAAATTTATGCCACAACTAGTGCCACATTTATGTCTGATTATCATAACATACGGATTCGAAAGGTCAATAAGGAGAAGATGAAACTATTGGCCAGAAGAAGTGGTAAATCCGAAACTGAATATGCGAACAGAATGGTCCTATATATCTTTAATACAGGTCTAGATATCTATACCGAAATAGCTCCAAACGTTCCTGACCAATTAAAAAAGCTAGAAAAAAAATTTATCGGTTTCTTAAAAAAAAGGGAGCAGGATTTCTTTGTTCCAATGGAAAAATCTTTTCGTGAAATGGTCCGTGTCCACAACCAAACATTGGAAACGTTGGACATCCTTCACCCGGGTGAAATCGGATTTGAATCAAGCCAAAAAAAAGAAGCAAAAAACAAGGAGCAGCCTTCATTCAAAATCCCTGAGGTTCAAGGGTCGAAAATAGGTGATTTAATCATTCCTGAAGAGGCGCAAAAAATTGAAATAAAATCAGAGGAAACCAATCAATTTACTGAAGAAAAAAAAGAAGAATATTTGGTGAAAATCGAACGTGCTGAAAAGGAGAAAAAAACCTTTGAAAAAGAACTCAAATATTTGCTAAAAAACATAGTGCCAAGCAACAGTATTTCAGGACCAAAATTTACGTGCAATCTACCCCAAAAAGAAATTGATAGAATCAACCATTTGGTAGATGGTAATTAGAATCCATAGACCCAGTAAAATGGCTGATAAAAATAGAGGTTCAGTATCAAATCTGGTGGATTACCTAGAAAAAGAAAATACGGGAAAAGGAGTAGATGAGCATGAGGAATTTTTTAATAAAGACGATAAGAATGTTACTGCTGCTGAAGTTCAAATGGCAATTGACAACAATAAGGGAAAGCTTTCTAAAGAGGAAACAAAATTTTATATGCTAACCGTTAATCCATCCAAGCCAGAGCTTGAGCATTTAAGAACAAAGATGGATGAAACTACTGTTTCTGATGAACGCCTATTAAAAATGTATGTAAATGACCTAATGGATGAATATGCTAAAAACTTCAATCGTACGTATGAAGATGGAAAGCCTCTTACAGGGGATGATATACTCTATTACGCTAAAATCGAGCATGACCGAACTTACAAGCATGGTGAAAAAAGATTCAGCAAAGTAATGGACTATAACAAAAGAATAGAAAAAAGGGTGTTTCAAGTCAAAAAAGAAGCAAATCAAATGAACACACCTTCAAGAAAAGAAAAAAAATTGAAACAAGTAGAAAAACTTGAAAAGGATTATGTCCGAAATAGCGAAGGAACCATCATAAAGGAAGGGGCATTAAAGGACGGAAACAATCTACATGTGCATATCATAGTAAGCCGCATGGACAAAAAACAGACCATGAAGCTTTCGCCCATGGCCAACCACAAGCAAAGCCAAAATGAATTGAACGGACAAAAGGTTGATATTGGGTTCAATCGTGATGCTTTTGTTGCATCGGGTGAAAAGCTATTTGATACAAAATTTGAATATGATAGACCTCCTGAATACCAATACACTTACTATAAAGAAGCAAAAAAGATACGGAGTGTTTCCAATTTAATGCATCTTACGAACCCAAAAGCATTTGCAAAGACGGTCGTCAAAAAAGCCCTGAACGAAATGATAACCGATAAGAGCCTACAGAAACAATTGGGATATGTCACCAAGGATCCAAGAAAACTACCAATGAAAACTATTAAGAAGCTCGAAGAAAAGGCAATTGAATCCGTGGTCAAGGCCATGGGAGCCGGAGCGTATACAAATCCCGTTACGGCAGGGGTGCAAATTGCCAAACAAGCTATTTCTATTGCAGTAAAAACAGTTTCTAAAGGGGTTGGAATATGAACTAAAACTTTTTAACGTACATCAAAAAATCATTAAAACTCGTCACTTTAATTATGAATATCCTAGATGCATTTCTAAACGCTTCCCAAGAAACCCAGTTAATCATTATGGCTGTCAATTTAATCGTAGCGATTATGCTTGGCATCTTTATGAATGTTGGAAACTGGCCCATAAGAGCCATTTTCATAATGGTCATATATACAATGCTTTTCTATGTATTGAAGTATATGGGAACCATCTTGCCAATTGCTTATTTCTTAGTGCTTTACGTAGTTCCTTCATTATTGTTAAGTTTCGTTCTCAAAGTTCTTATTGCATATGTAATTAAACCTTCAGAACCAAAGTATGAGAATGTTTTCGATGTTTCCATTCCCTACAACCGAGGAAAGCGCTTGACCTTCAATATAAAACGGGGCGTCAGCGTCCAAGGCGCGGCAGGGAGTGGAAAAACAGCGTCAGTCGCTGGATGGATTTTAAAATGGATGGGAGAACGAAGTGTTGCTTCCTTGGTCTATGATTACAAGAACTTCGAACTGGTAGAAGTTGTACAGTCGTTCTATAAAGAAAGCACATTGAAAATCCATGCATTTGCACCCCACCACCCCGATAAAAGTATCTTTCTTAATCCTATTGACCCTTTGATTATAAGGAAAGACGAGGATGTTTCATTAATGGTAAAATGTATCGTACAAAACATTTTGGTCAAAGATGCAAAATCTGGGGATAATTTTTTTACTCAAGCTGCCGAAGGGGCGATTATTGGAGCTATTTACGTTTTAAGGGACAAATTCCCAGAATACTGTTCATTTCCCTATCTCGCTGCTATTTTCCTGACCAAGGATGCCGAGGAATTGGTGGAGTTCATTGAACAAACTCCTACCGCAAGCCTACACGCCAGGGCATTCTTGGACGGTAAGGAATCAGAAAAACAAATGGCTGGGGTAAAGGCCAGTATCAGTAATGCATTCAGGGTATTTGCTATTCCCAATGTTTTTTACTGTATGCAGCGCAACAGCATTAAGCTCAATATCAACAATAAGGATAATCTTGCTGTGCTTTGTTTGGTAAATATTCCCAAATACGATGAAATCTATTCTCCCATTCTTTCGATTGTAACCCAAGCGGTATTGTCCTCCATCAGCGAGCGGAACCAGGAACCCTGTTATATTCTTCTGGATGAAGCCCCAACGTTGCGCATCAATAGAATTGGCAAAGTTCCAGCAACCATGCGAAGCTTTGATATTGCTACTATTTATATGCTACAGGACAAGGTACAAGCAACCGTTCAGATGGGCGCTGAACGAATGAAAGAAGTATTGGCGAATCTCTCTACCCTATTCTTTGGAAAAACCAATGACCCCGATACAGCAAAATTTTTCGAAAGTTATTTTGAAACCATCAAAGTTAAAACCAAAAGCACCAGTAAAAAGGCTGGGTGGGGAAGTGGCGACAAAAGAGTGTCCGAAGCGGAAAAAGACGAGAAGAAACACAAATCCCACGAAATGTTCAAACGCAACGCTGGGGAGTTTTTCGTATTTAACGAAAAGGGAGAAAATTTTGACGCTAAAATTAAGCTTCCCGAATACGAGGCCACAGAATTTAGAGATATCAATATGACCACCGAACGAGAAATTCAAAGCTTTTTTAATCTGGTCCTACAACAGGCCAAAACACTTTAAATTATACGTATAACGAATAATTGTATATTTGCAAAACATCAAATAATCGTCTAATAATGAACAGCATGCCCCAAATTTTTATTAACCAAATAATTAAAATACATGAAAAATGTAAAGGGCCTATTGCCCAAAACTCGTCAAATTTTCCTAGGAGCTTTTCTCCTGGCATCAACCCCAATTTTTGCCATGGTCGACCTTGGCATTAAAGAAGCTGCCCAAAATTTACTGGATGAAGTAAAAGACTCAGCGCCTGTTATCATTGGGCTAATATTCTTGGTCGCAGCGCTATTCAACATCGGTAAGATTACTGGTGGGGATAGAGATTACAAAGGTTTTTTTATCAGCATTGGCCTCTGGATTCTCGGAGTGGTAATGGTAGGCGCAATCTTTAACTTTTTGGTAGGTTATAATTTCTAGATTGGGCAATTCCGAAAACGAAAATCCAAATCGTTTGAAAGTGGAAAAAGGCCTCGAAAGACAAGCTATGGTCTTGGGTTTTCGCCTGAAATATCTTGGTATTTTTGGGGTTCTTTTTTTTCTTTCCCTCGTTCCACTTATGGGCGGGGTAAGCTTTAACATGGTGGTCTTTGTTATCATCATAAACACCGCAGCTTTCATGTTCGTCAAATACGCGGATGATAAGAATCTACTCGACAAACTATCCCCTATGAATTACCCTAAAATTCTAATTAACGATCTCTATAAAAAATTAAAAAGTGGAGCAAATCAATCTGAGTGAATATTATCCGATTCTAGCGGTCAAGGACAATATTATTTTATCGAACAATGGTGACATAATTCTTTGCTACGAATTGGACCTTCCTGAAATCTTTACGCTTTCCCCAGAGGATTATCAGAACATACACGATTTTTGGTATAGGACGGTTAAATATTTACCCGCCAAAAGTTTCGTTCACAAACAGGATATTTTTTTGAAGAAAGAGTACCAAGGCAATGAATTGCCCGATGATACTTTTCTGCAGAAATCCACGAAGGAACATTTTGAACATCGGGCCTACGTGTCTCATTCTTCCTATCTTTTTATTGGGCAAACCCCAAATGGAACCTTAAATCAAATCGCAGCTCAAAATCCTTTTAAATCCCTTCCGAATCAGAAAAAACTGTTGGAAGAATTTGATAGGGACAATGCTTTTATTTCAGAAGTTACGAAAAGCATCGAATTTTTGAACAGTTCCAAATACATCAAGGCATACCCGATTATGGAGGATGAAATACACTCCTTAATTCAAAACTATTACAATGGATTTGACCCAAACAAGTATGTAGATACTACTCTTGATGAAAATGTCAAGACATCGGGACAAAATTATAATGCTGTTGGTGTCGGCAATAGAAGGGTCGGTGTATTTACCTTGAACGACATCAAACAATTTCCCGATTATGTGGATATACATAAACTGGATAATGACTACAGCAGCAAGAAGTTTAAAATTTTTAAAGGGGCTTCTGATGATTTTGGGTTTAAAATGCCTTTCGACCACATCTACAACCAGGTAATCTTTATTGATGACCACTCCCAGCACAAAAAGCAGCTTGAAAATCGAAAAGAACATCTTATTGGTGCTAAAGGCTTTGGTACTGACAACAAATCGGCTGCTGAAGGATTAACAGAATATCTTCAGGAGCTATCCAAGGACGAAAGTAAGAAAATCGTCCGTGGCCACTCCAATATCATTTATTATGCGGATTCAGATAGTGCGTTCGAAACCTATACCAATACCATTTCAACGGTATATCGCACCCTTGATTTCAAACCCCACTACCCCAATAAAAAAACATTGCAAGAGATTTATCTCAAATCAATTTTTCCATACATATCATCATTAAGCAATGTCAATGTTTTCAGAACCGAACTTCAAATTGCCCTCTCTCTTTTCTTGAACATCACCTCTTATAAATCAGATGATGAGGGTATCGTCTTTTCGGACCGAATTTTCAACATTCCCATTAAAAGGGACATTCGGGACGAAAGAAAGAAAAGGATAAAGGCTTGGAACTTTTTCATCTTTGCCCCTACCGGCGAGGGGAAATCTGTATTGGCGCAGCATATTTTTAGGCAACTTAACGAACAAGGAAAAAAGCTTGTCATCTTTGATATTGGTGGCTCTTTTAAAAAGTTGTCCTACCTGGTACCAAAAGATAAAGTTATTTTCTTTTCATATGAACATGGACAGCCTCTTGGATTGAACCCGTTTCATGTAAACAACATTACAGAATTGGACACTGATAAACAAAATGCCCTTGCCGATTTTGTCTTTAGTCTGTGGCACCCTGATAAATCACCTGAAAACATGGATAGAACAATCCTAACAAAGCTGTTACATACCTATTATATGAATGTAGAGCAAAATCAATCCTTTCCAAGCTTTTACAATTTTTTGAAAATAAATCGTAACTCACTTCTTGAAAAACTAGGTATCGACAATCGTTTTTTTGACATGGAATCCTTCCTTCTAATAACGGACAAATATGTTACGGGAGAATATAGTTTTTTGTTTGATCAATCCGAGGATTTCAGCCACCGATTACAGGACAAGGATTTGGTCATATTTGAATTTGAAAAGGCAAATAATAATGTCGTTTTGCTCTCACTATTGCTTCAATTAGGCAACGAGGCCGTAGATAAAATGATCCTGGAGGACCGAAGTATAGACGGCATCGTTTTTTATGATGAGTTGGCCAAGTTTATCAAGGACAGTAGCATTAGGAACAGGGTTACGCATTACTACCAAACCAACAGGAAGCATTCCGCATCCGTAGGAACCGCACTTCAAACCCCCGAGCAATTACCTGAAGGACCAGATACCAATGCCATGATTGAAAATTCACAAGTGGTCTATATTCTGCATAATGAAAAGGGATATGAACCAATTGTAAAGCGCTTTAACCTATCGGACCACCAACATAATATCTTAAAGTCAATAACTCCAAATCTTAAGGCCAAAAATCCGTATACGGAATTTGCCCTAATCATTGGAAAGGAGATTTGGGTAATGCGTCTAGAGCTCTCCAAGGAAAGTTTTTATGCCTATCAAACTGATGGCAAAGAATATGAAGCCATTATGAAACTCTATGATCAATACGAAAGCATGGAAACGGCCATAAACGATTTTGTTCAAATGAAAGAAAACTAATCTTTAAAATATCAAATAATCATGAAGCAAAAACTCGTCACCATTTTATTTTTTACCTACTCCTGTTTTGGGTTTTCCCAAATGCTTGTAAATGACCCCAATGCAAATGCCCAACTTGCAAAACAGATAGCACAAGGAGTTAAAACTGTTGAGCAAACAACCAAAACGGTCAACTTATTAAAACAAACCAAAGCAATGTATGATCAGGTCAACTCTGCCTTGCAAACTTTTGGGTATATCTCTGAAATGTCAAGTACCACAACCCAAATTCTAAAAAATTCTGGCAAATTCCTTCAGGAAATCCAAAGTACCAATATGTTTTCCAATAAGGAAATGTCCATTATATCCAGTCGCTTCTCTCAAAGCATGGAACAAGGGAGTACTATTTTAAATGTGGCCAATGATCTGTTAAGAGGTGGAATGTTCAAAATGAACGACGCCGAAAGGCTGACCTTATTAAAACAATCAAGGGAAGATTTAAACGAAGCTCTTGTAGATACACAGATTGCAAGAAAAAAATTCTTGCGCATTGCCGAGCGAAGAGCGTTAAACGATTATTTCAAGAATACTCAATAAAATCAGCATGGATATATCTTATGAGGTTGTTCTGGCGCTGTACAAAGAATTCTTCACCGAAGAACTGAAGTTACAGGAAATCACAAACGGACTTAAGGTTCTAGCCATTGCGTTTTTTCTACTAAATGTCTATAGCAGTTTTTTTTCAAGAATGACGGACAAATTCGGAGCAACTAAACTGCCTTTTGATGAGCAGAAGTTATTTAGCTCCGTTGCCATGGTTCTTGCAATCATATTCTATGATAAATTACTTGATTTTTTAGATACGCTATTGCTTGGAGTCGACCAAACCTACAGTCATTTTTCACCAACTGATTTTTCACCTCCAGAAAAAGAGATTGAAGAACAAGAAGACCCTGGCGCAATGGGCATGTTGAAATTATTTGCTGCTGAAGCCCTACATGCTTTTACTGACCCAACATATATCTTCTTGAAATTACTGGAAGGTTTCGCATGGATTATTGATACTGCCATTTATGGCGTGTTTCTTTTGGAACGCTTCTTCTTCATAGGACTATTGAAGGTACTGGGAGGCATCGCAATAGTATTGGCCGTGTTTGAAAAATTCAGGGACCTGTTCTATAAATGGGTAAAGCTTTACGTATCAATTTACCTGTTGATACTACCCTTTTTTCTGATTCTTGGGTTTAGTGCATTTGTCACAGATTATTTTAAAAAAAATATTGACGTACCCCTATTTGAAAGTCAAATTCATATCGTTGTCCTGACTATTATGATTTGGCTTAAACTGCGCTTGTTCAAAAAATCATATGATATCGTCTATAAGGTATTTACTTAAAAATTAATGATTTATGGAAATTGTTAAATCAAATATTTATAAACAGTTAAAACGCAACAATCTTATAGTTTGGCTTGTTGTTGCATCATCTGGACTTGTGTCCATATTCGCGATTTGGACAGTCCAGCAGGTAAGTGCCGATGCAGAGCGCTATATATACACTATATCATCGGACGAGAAATTACTGCCCTTGGAACAGATCGAAAAAAAGGAGGTAGTAGAAATCTACCGTAAATCCCATGTAAAATTGTTCTTGGAACATTTCTATGCTTATGACCAATGGAGCTATAAAGACAGGATTGAAAAAGCGCTTTGGCTCATAGACGAGGACGGGAAGGATCTCTTTAATTTTTACCGTCAGGATGGGCATTTCAATCGAATGGTTCAAACCACATCCAGCCAATCGATTACAAAAATTCAACCGCGCTTTGATTCTGAAGGGAATTTTGAAGTTTCGGCAATCATTCAAATCAATAAAACAAATCAGGAAACGGCCAAGGAATATCTCTTGACCGCACGTGGAAAACTCCATAAGACCAGAGAAAATTATCCATTGAACCCCTACGGATATGTCATTACCAATTATAAAGAAATCAATAAAAAACTACTGAAGAATGAATAATCTATTGGAAAAATTCAAGGCCATGGAAACGTCCCAAAAAATTCTTATCGTCGGGGCAATCTTATGCGTATTATCCATCCCCCTCTTCTTGGGAACTGAAGAAGAAAATGAAAACCATGAAGATTTTGACTCATTGGAAACTCCCGATAACCGTAATATGGTGGAGGATTATAACTCAAAACTTGAAGCATACGATGCTGAAAGGTCCGAGAGCGAACAGGTTTCCCTGGACTTCAATTTAGACGATTATAAGAATGATGATGAAAATTCGGACGAGGATATTTTAGAGAAGGAAATTGATAGTTTGATGAACGAAAATAAAAGGGAGTATACGGGCAACCGTACATCCAATGTCAAAAAGACGACTCACCGTTCTTCAAAAACTGTTCGAACCCCGTCCAATTCAGGACAAGCTCGAAACCATTCTGAAAAAAGCTCCAGTGTTAGTTCTGAATTTCAGAATTTCTTTTCATCAACACCTGAAAGCAAAGAACCCAACGGCCTTAATCAAAGAACAGACCCATTTATATACGCTGTTATTCATGGCGACCACACCATAAGACAAGGGGAACGTGTTAAATTAAGATTAACCAAGAAGGCCATTATTGCAGGGATGGATTTTAGCACAAATAGTTATGTATATGCCTTTCCTACATTTCAGGAAAAGAGGGTTTTATTGGACATAAATTCCATCAATCATGTTCCAGTACATATAACCGCTTTTGATACTGAGGATAGTGCTATTGGTTTATATGTTAAGGGAGCAAAAATGGTCGGGGAAATTACAGATGAAGGATCTAGGGATGCTGTTGAGGATGTTGATGTCGGAGGGGTTCCTGTTGGACAGACCATTAAAAATGTTTTTCAAAGAAAGCAGCAAGTACCTACGGTTACGCTATTAAATAACACAAAATTGATTCTTAAACCTAAAAAACGATAATATGATACGAATCAGCTTAATATCAATCCTTTTTTCCTTGTCAGCCATGGCACAATCGGAACCTTTTGTATTGGAAGCGACCACGGATAAGAACGTATTCCTTTTTTTTCCGTCCCCAATAACAAAAGCATTACCAGGTAATGCCGACTTTCGATTTGGATATAATCAGGAAACAGCCGAAAAATTCGGAGTCCTTAAAGCAGTTGGTCCACGCGGTGAAAGTACGTTGCACGTAATTACCGATGACCAATCTGTGTATTCTTTCGTGGTCAGGTATAATCCAAATACCTCAATTTTCGAATATTTCTTTGATGGTTCCGAATCAGTCGGGAACATTGATAAAAAACAGAAACCAAATTCTAGGGATGATATATCGGATTCGTCAATTGAAGGAAAAAAAATTATTGATTCAGACTACTACGGAGAAACCGATAGCAAGCAAACTGATTTTGAGTTTTGTAAGGAGCTTTTAGCCAGGAAAGATTTTTATAAAAATTTCTATAAAAAACAAAGTGATGTTGTCTTACGTCTCACAAATATTGGATATAGAAAGGACAAAACCTTTATTTGCCTGGCCATTGAAAACAATTCCACACTTGATTACGACCTTAATTTTATTCAGTTCAACAAAGTGGCAAAAAAGGCCAGTAGAAAATCCAATTATCAGGCCATAGAAATAAAACCAATTCCAAATTACTCTTACCAAAAGTTTGAACGTGTCGCTTCCATGGAAACCAAACGTGCAGTTTATGTTTTTGAAAAGCTTTCCATTGACAAGAACAAACTCATTAACATTGAAATCAACGAACTCAAGGGAGAACGGAACATTCAACTGGCCGTTGGGGACCAGTTTATAAATAACCCAAATAAATAAATCAAATAATCTAAAAACTCGTCAAATGAAAATTATGAGGAAAAACGGATTGGCCTTTGCCTTTCTATTATTTACAGGTCTTGCATCATTACAGGGCCAACGCAGCAAAACAGCTGTTGAATTTGCACCTGGTTACGCCCAAGAAGGTTTTGGGATAAAAGGAGCCTTTAATTATTACCATAATCGGACCGATTATTTACATGCCAATATATTGGCCACTTTTTCCAAGGAAAAAACCAGTACAGCTGTTACTGTTCCTTACAACATTTTTCTATTTAACGCCGCTTACTTTACTCCTGTTATAAAAAGCAAGGACAATAGTAATTCGCTTTACACAGGTGGAGGCATTTCCCTTGGCTATGAAAGCATTAACGGGAATGAACCTGATTTGGAAGACAACTCTCTTTTGGTTAGCGAAAGCGGCTTGCTCTATGGGTTTTATGGGGGTATAAATGCCGATTACTTTTTGTCGGATTCTTTCTCCCTTATTCTTCCCATAGACCTTTTTTATCACTTTGGAAGTGACTTGGGGAACATTCATTTTTTTACTGGCCTTGGGGTCCGATATCATATTAACTAAATAATCAAATAATCATGAAAAATTTATCGTCAAAATTTCCAATTTTAGCATTTATTCTTATTGCTGTTATATGTTCGTGTGATAAGGATACGGAGGTTATCTCAACTTTTCCATTTGCCATTACAGAGATACATCCAGATTCCACTACCATTAATTTTCCGCAGCTAACTGCTTTTAAAATAACTCCTGAAAGAGTGGTGAAATCAAACACCTATACTTTTAGCTACGAAGTACTAAATGGCAATGGTGGGTATCTTGATACTGAAGGGAATTCAATCCCCCCGGAAACACCCGTGAGTCTTGAGGGCTTAAATCCCAAATTATTGTTTAGTTCATCCAAAATAGGTGATGAAAAAATAAGGGTCACGATACAGGATAATGGGGCTGTTTCTGAAACCTTGGACTTGGAGTATAAAATAGTCCACAATCCTTATTCCGTAAATCTCACAACGCCTGTCAATACCGCCAAGGTCAATGAAACAAAACCTGTCGGTTTGAGCTTGTTCAATCTTGGAGAGGACAAAGACGTTACTTATGAGCGCGCATTTTATATTGTTCAGGGCAATGGGACTCTTAAACTTCCCAATTCAGATGAAGAAATTCCCCTTGAAACTTTTGAACCCATTGAACAGGGAACTTTTAACTATGATATAAGTTTCTCTGATTTTGGGGAATCGGTCGTCATTGTAACAACCAGGGACAGTAATTTACAGGTCAAGAGCGATACGCTCGAATTTAATATTGATCCAATTGATATAACCTTCAATGCAGCCACAGAAAAAAATAGCGCATTCGTCGGTGAGGCTTTCGACATTAACTTTGATATTTCCGAAGAACAAGGCCAAGGAGGACAGTACCAAATGCGTTATACAGTTGACGAGGGAACTGTATCACTTTTTAATGGTGATGTAGAATTAAGTCCTGGTGTTCTATACAATGTAAATCTTGGTGGTTTTACTTGGACCGCATTTGGAACTGAAACAGGAACTGTTGAGTTGACGTTTATTTTAAAGAACGAGCAAGGGGTTGAAATTTCTAGGAATATCGAAGTGGATATTCAAGATTCAGGACTTGTCTTTGATGCTGTTCCCATCGCAGCTCAGGCAAGTATTGGGGAAGAATTGCTTTTCAATGCAAATATTGTTGAAGACCCAGAAAAGTCTCCCCCATATATTTTAAAATTTACAACTTCCTCAGCTGGAATCATTTCTTATAATAATGTGGATTATCTTCCTGGTGAATCTATTAACATACCCAATGATGAATTTTCATTTTACTATATAGGTTCATCTGAAGGGAATCATGATATCACTTTTACCTTGGAAAATGATTTGGGAGCTTTCGGTGAGGATTCCGAACAGATTACTGTTGAAATCCCTGATTTTTCCTATGCTTCCAATAGTTTGGATAACTTTAAAAATATCACGGAAAATGGTATGGTGAACCATACTATAACCTCTCAAGGCGGAGAACAAACCTTCAAGATTCGGTATAATGTTATTGAGGGCGATATAGTCTTGAAACAGGGGAACCAAGTAAGAAATCAGGGTATTCTCTATGATATTTCTTCAGGGAATTCACAATGGAGTTTGGAACCAAATGCTCCTGGTGATATTGAAATAGAATTTACAGTTGAAAATAATTTTGGAATCCAAAAAACACAAACCGTCAATCTAACGGTTTTGGTTCCTGAGTTCAATATAACTGCTTCTAGCCCCAACCCAATTTTAACGGTTGAAAATGATGTGGATATTGATTTTGATATTGACGGTACCAATGATTTGGATTATTTTATAACCTATAGTATCTCCCCAAATAATGGAGCGGTTTTAAAATATAATAACAATGTATTGGCACAGAATACCGAACTTAATGCGTCCCAGTACAGCTTCAAGTTTGATTTTAACGAAGCCGCAGCGTATACCATCACTTTTACCGTAACATCCAATTACGATACTGAAAAACAGGCTGTTAGTGAGGTAACCGTTAACAATACTCCTTTCAATTTTAACTTTAGTTCGCCAAATGGGGTAGTCGATATTTCTCACGTGTTATCCATTGCCCTTTCTGGAGCTGCATCTGGTTTTACACTCTCTGGGGAAGTTCTTCAAGGATCTGGGAATTTCGGGTTCCAAAATGGAGATGGAATTGGTAAGGGGAACAACGTACCAAGACAGTACACCCCGACCGTAGATGGAAATCATAACATACGCTTAACCGTTACTGATGGGTATGGGTATAGCAAAAGTGTTGAAAAACAATTTACGGTCTCAGGAAATGGTCCGACTATAACGGGAATTAACAGTACCGCCTATGAAAAATATAGTTGTAACCAACTTGGATTTTTTAAGCAGTGCGGACTACAGATTAAATCTTCTTTAGCCATCGATAACATTTTTGTAATTGAGTCCTATAGAACTAGATTTAATAATATGGTTAGCGCAGAATCCCCGATTCTTTTCAATTTTTCTGTAATAATTCAAGCAGGGGGAGTTGTTATTAGTAACGACAACAATGTGAACGACGGTGCAGTTACTATTCCACCTAACACCCCCTACGAGATTCAGGTTAAGGATGCCAACGACCAATGGAGCGATTGGTTTCAGGTTCAATCACCCAACGCGTATAATCTGACTTACAACTAAATCTGTTATAATATCTCCACTTATGCATCAAAGAGGGCTAAAAGCCCTCTTTTTTGTTTATCTATCAATCCATAACTGCCATCTGTAAATTAATCATTTCAAATTTTGAAATTTTTATTTTCTTTCGTAACAAAATCCATTATTATGAACAGATTTAAAATTGTTTTTTTGGCTTGTATCGCATTTATATTTATGAACTGTAAAGAAAATTCTTCTTCAAGTTCTAAGGCTTCTATGGAAATGGTTGATACCAATAATGAGCTTCTGGGGGAATATTCAACCCAACCTGATGGAGCTCCTGAGTTTCGCATTTCGAAAACTAAGGATATTTACTATGGACAAATTCTGGACGGTGGAAAATGGTCCGACCCTCTCGAAATAACTTCATCGAACAATAAAGAGCTTGTAACGCTTTTCGGCGATAATATGGATAACCATGTGATTACTGGTTTGACAAATTCAGAAACAGGATTTGGTATTTTTAAGGTAGATTCTGAATTTAAACTTGCTGGAGATAAAATGAAATCTGATTATTTAGCAATATTTCTTTTTCCTTTAGAGGTGTATAAACTTTAATGTACGCAGTATTTTTGGGACATCTTAACGGGCTATCCCTCCAATCATTTTAAGGCGCTCTAAGCCTCGTTTTGTTCTGCGGTAGCTTCTTCTATCGCTTCCTCGTAAATTCTCGCTAGAGAACCCCAAAAAATGGATTTCCGCACCTATCCCTGATGTATTTGCCATATCCCTGCGGAACTTGATTCCTCCCCTGCTCTACAGGAACCTTTGTGTGGCCAAAAACCCTGGCCAACCCTTCGGTCCTTCGTTCGGGTTGTCTCAAAATCCTCGGTAACCCGCATAACCGTATTTATGGCGGGTAACTCCCGCCTTAAATACAGTTTTCTTTCCAACCTAGTCAACCTAAGATTAATAAACTAATGATTTCTACGCCATTCCCAAGGTGGAACAGGCGCAGTATCTTGCCACAATCCTAACCCCCGTTCTTTTGCTTCTACTTCTATATCGGCCAAGCTTTTATCCTTAGAGTACTTTTTATAATGCCAGGCATAACCGCACTTCAGTAATTCCCTGGAAAGGTCTTTCCCTTCTCCGTACCGAATAAACCCTATAGTACGACCGTAACGGTCTTTCCCTTTACTAATCACCATAACTTCTTTAAAATAAATTTCGTCTGAAGTAAACTTTTTGGCCACCTTGCTATAGGGTTGCGCATATTCTGGACAATCGATATCCGCTACCCTTATCGTATGTGTCCGCTTGTCTTGATCTAGAACCACGACCGTATCGCCATCCTTGACTTTAACGACCTTGCCCTCGATTTGGGCAAAAACCAACATAGGCGCCAATAGAAAAAAAATCAAATTTCTCATTATTTCTTATTTTTTACCGGGCCATGCTGTTATACGAAAATACATTTTCCTGACTCAACCTCTCAAGGCCTTTATCTTTCCGGGTTTGGTCCGTGCAGGGTTATCTACAAAAAATGTGAACAAAAAAGCGAACAAACCGAACAAATCTTTTTTAACTTGTGAAGTTGAATTTGCAATGGTATGATAAAAGAAAAAGTTGACATAGAAAACATTGACGGACAGCTATTTGAAATAAAAATAGTTGAACCAGATAACTCTAAACCAGCTTCTTTTACTCACTATTTACACAACCACAAAAATGGAGTTTCGCAATTCTACAAAAAAGATGCCCTCGCATTTGTAAAAGAAATTCTTACAAAAGAATATCCGACAGAAGAAATCACAAACAAAGTTGCCGAAGATGCTCTTCAGTATTTAATCTTTGGTTTAAACAAAAGTGTTCGATTTCCAGCACCTGAAAAACCAAAATTTAAATTTATTGACTTATTCGCTGGAATTGGTGGGTTTAGAATGGCTTTTCAAAATCTTAAAGGGAAATGCGTTTTTACAAGCGAATGGGATAAATATTCAAAACAAACTTATAAAGCAAATTTTGGAGAAATCCCTTTTGGCGACATAACTAAAGATAAAACCAAAAGCTATATTCCAGATAATTTTGATGTGCTTTGCGCTGGATTTCCGTGTCAAGCATTTTCAATTGCTGGAAGACGTGGTGGATTTGAAGATACTCGAGGGACACTATTTTTTGATGTTGCCGAAATTATTAAAAAGAAACAACCAAAAGCTATATTCCTCGAAAACGTAAAAGGATTGCGAAATCACGATAAAGGAAAAACATTAGCCACAATTTTAAATGTACTACGAGAAGATTTAAACTATTACGTTCCTGAACCACAAATTCTAAATGCAAAAGAGTTTGGAGTTCCCCAAAATCGTGAACGAATTTTCATTGTAGGTTTTCGCAAGGATTTAGGAATAAAAGATTTTCAATATCCAGAACCAACAAATGAAAATGCAGTTTTAGACGATGTTTTGGAGCAAAAAGAGGTTTCTGTAAAATATTATCTTTCCACAACTTACCTTCAAACTTTAAAAAATCACAGAGCAAGACACGAAAGCAAAGGAAATGGATTTGGTTATGAAATCATTCCAAACGACGGAACTGCAAACGCAGTTGTTTGCGGAGGAATGGGAAGAGAAAGGAATTTAGTTTACGATGATAGACTAACAAATTTCAAACCAATTACCAACATTACAGGAAAAGTAAATAGAGAAGGAATTAGAAAAATGACACCACGAGAATGGGCAAGACTTCAAGGCTTTCCAGATGACTTCAAAATTGTGGTTTCAGACGCACAAGCATATAAACAATTCGGAAATTCAGTTGCAGTTCCCGCAATTCAGGCAACAACGGAAAAAATTATAGAAAAACTTAATTGCAAATGATTACAGGTAACTTAATAAATATACTATTTTTCCGCGTTTGGTCCGTGCAGGTTTATCTACAAAAACGGGTGCGCTGGAGTGGCCGCAGCTGACCCTTTCGGTAGCGAACTTCCACAAATATTCTTGGTCCGCGCCCAGGTCTTTCCCTGCAGGGAGAACATTTGTGGACGAACCCGAATCCGTACGGTCCATGCATTTGTTCCAGGGTGCTTAAGAAAATCGAAGAAGGGAATCGTTCCCCGGGGACGATCGGCCCAAGGGGCTGCCCCGTCATGGTTTTTGTTTCAAAAACGCACGCCGGGGGCATTCTTTGCCATGTGGGGCAAAAACCTTCACTGCGGGGAACTCCGAAATACAATGTTGGCTTCCCTTTCCCCTTGGAGAAATTATCTACCATCGACGGCAAATATAGCCCGCTGCCCTAACGTGGACGTCAATGTTTTTTCCGAAGATCGGGAATCCCCCTTGCCAGGGGAACCCACCGCGATCTTAAGATCCGCTCGCGAGCTCACAAAAACCCCTTGTCCACGGGCAGCGTTCAATTGCCACGGCATCGACGGGGCGACCAATTCCACCAATGGGGGAAGCGCAACGCCCTTGAGGGCTCCCAAACCCATGCGCGGCATGGAAGGAGGGAAAAAAAGGTGTAATTAATGCAATATAATATTGCACAGTAATATAGTAATGCTTATATTTATATATCAAATAATTAATTTTAAACTCGTCAATAATGAAAACAGTAATTGCTGAAAAACCTAGTTTTGCCCAAGCTGTAGCAAAAGTAGTCGGAGCTACTGCCCGTAAAGATGGATATTTAGAAGGAAATGGTTATCAGGTAACATGGGCAATCGGCCACCTTGTAGGGCTGTCCATGCCCCAAGCCTATGGATTTGAAAAATGGTCATTGGACCATTTACCCATCAATCCAGACCCATTTAAGTTAGAGGTAAAGAACGACCCGGGCATTCAAAAACAGTTCAACGTCATTAAAACTCTTTTTGAAAATGCTGACGAAATCATAGTGGCCACAGATGCGGCTCGGGAAGGCGAATTAATCTATCGTTATATCCAACAATTAATTAAAACTCCCGTGGGAGTTCCTATCAAAAGGTTGTGGGCATCCTCTAATACTGATAAAGCTGTGGAAAAAGCTCTTAATGAGCTTCAACCTATAACGAATTACGATAATCTTTTTTATGCTGCTAAGGCTAGGAGTGAAGCTGATTGGTTGGTAGGAATTAATTTCACCCAAGGCTATACGCTGGCCAGCGGTAAAAACAAGGCTTTATCCATTGGAAGGGTTCAAACGGCCACCCTTCGGTTAATTGTTGATAGATACTTGGAAAACTCCAAGTTTAAATCAACTCCTTTTTTCCAACCAAGAGTTACCCTGGAGCATGATGAAACCCCTTTTGTCTTAAGTTGTGATAAAAATTTTGAGGATAAAGGAGAAGCTTCAGCACTTGTAAATGGTCTGAAGGGAAGTCTAAGCCCTGGTATTAGAAAAGAGGACAAAACGACAAATGAAAAATCTCCTTTACCTTTTGATTTGACCACCTTACAGCGTCAGGCTAATAGCACTTTTAAGTACACAGGACAACGAACCTTGGATATTGTTCAGCTTTTATATGAAAGGCATAAAGCCGTTACCTATCCTAGAACCGACAGCCGCTATTTGTCCGAAATGCAAATTGATGAAGTCAAAGAAGTTTTGGAGGGATTGCAAAATTTTTCCATCAATGATGTTGAAACCAATAGCCTTAAGAAAGATTTATTGAACAATGTTGATAAGAATAAAGTTTTTAACGATAAAAAGGTTTCAGACCACCATGCCATTATTCCAACAGGGGAACCTATCGACCTTTCTACCTTAAAAGAGGACGAAAAGAATATTTTTCTAATGATTACAAAAGGGTTTTTGCAAACATTCCTTCCTGATTGTGTGAAAATAAACAGAAAACTTTCTTTTGACCATCAGGAACATGTCTTTTCAGCAACGAGCTTTAACATCATATCTTCAGGTTGGCGCGTACTTTACCCAGAGGGAGAACATAGTCCAATGTTGCCCGAAATAGTAGAAGGGGAAAAGAAAACTATTTCTAATGTGGTGGTTCATGAAGGATCTACCAAACCAAAAGCAATCTTTACAGAAGCCAGTTTGTACGGGTATATGGAGACAGAGGGGAAATTGGTCCAAGATAAAAAACTAAGGGAAGCTTTAAAAGAAAAGGGGAAAGGATTAGGTACTCCCGCCACTCGTTCGGGATTTGTGGAAACCCTTATATCAAGAGCATATATTGAGCGCAAAGGGGTTAAGTTAATGCCAACTGAAATAGGTGTCGAACTTATCAACTCCTTAAGGGAAATCTCTATTTCTTCCCCAGAAATAACTGCGGAATGGGAATATAAACTTAAACTTATTGAAAAGGGGGAATTGGATTATGAACAGTTTATGAGGGAGATTAGAAACTACGTAAATGACATATTTCCAACTTTATTGGAGTCGGCCAAACAAATAGCCAAATTTCAAACACCTGAAGAAAAAGCCAGAAATGTTAGCTTTGGAAACTGCCCAAAATGTCAATCCGGCGAAGTAAGAAAAGGAAAGAAAGCCTTTTACTGCGGCAATTGGAATCAAGAACCAAAATGTGATTTCACCATTTGGATATCTTCATTCAATAAAAAGCTGAGCGATAAACAGGTGATAGAACTTATTAAAAATGGTGTTACCAATAAAATAAAAGGTTTTAAAAGCAAGACGGGAAAATCCTACGATGCCAAACTTATCTTGGACGAAAACAAAAAGGTTAAACTTTCATTTGACTAATATGAAAGCGATCAATCTTGAATTTCGACCGTATGGTAACTTAGGGATTAAGATTACCGAAAAGGCACGTGAATTTTGCAAACTTTATTTAGGAAATAGTGTTACAACGGTAGTTGTACTTCGTTGCCAAGAATTGCAGAATGAAATGTTTGTAATGATTACTCCTTTCAATGAAAATATCAATATTGGTTTTTTTGATATTTCGTACGTGCATATTGAAACCTTTTCACCATTAAACAATAAGGGCTTAAAATGTGACGCAAGTCTGTATTATAGCAATGGTAGGTTGATGCTCCTAGATGAAATGATTACTAATAATGATATGATTTAATATTATATTACATATATTCACAATTAATATTATAATGCATGAAAGTAATAGCTATTAGTAATCAGAAAGGGGGAGTGGCCAAAACAACCACTTGCCTAAATCTTGCAGCTTACTTTACAAAAAAACATAGAGTTCTGATTATTGACTGTGATAAACAGGCCAATCTTTCCAAAAATATAGGGGCTGTGGAACCTAACTCATCTATAAATGAATTGTTTCAGAGAAAACCATTCGATATAATAAACGTTCGTAAAAATCTTGACCTTATACCCAGTTCAATTGATTTTGCGGGAATAGACCTTTTAATACAGGGGGAACTTGCAAGGGAAACTATTTTGAAAAAAGCCATAAAGAAATTCGGTGGTAGTTATGATTTTATTTTTTTGGATTGCCCGCCTGACATGAATTTGGTCACAGTGAACGCCTTAACTGCTGCAGACTATGTTATAATTCCTGTCCAGGCTTCCCAGTTTAGCATAGACGGGGTTAATATCATGATAGAGTTTATAAGCGGAGTTAAGGAAAATATGAACGAAAATTTGTCCCTTTTGGGCATTCTTGTTACTCATTTTGACGAGAGACTTAAAATTAGCAAAAGTATTGAACAGGATTTTAAAGATAATAATTGGGAAGATGCTCTCTTTAAGACTAGAATAAGAAGGAATACCGCTATCGAGAATTCACAACACAAAGACAATCGGATGACTATATTTGAGTTTGACAACAAAAGTAGGGGAGCAATAGACTATGGTAAATTAGGTAGAGAAGTAGCAAGTAAAATCAAAAAATACAGTTAAGTATGGGATTAAATGATTTATTGGCAAAGAACCAAGGGGATAATAAACAGAAGGGTAATGGAGCTGATAATGGCAAGTCCACTAAAGGACCAGGAAGACCAGTTGAAAAAAAAGAGCCCCAAGTAACCTTTACGGTTAGAGGACCACAGTCAACTAAAACTCTTTTACTCAAAATACAGAAAATTAAGGAGCTGACTGAGCCTAATAAGGTTTCGCAAGCTGATGTAATTAGGGAAGCATTAGAACTCTTGTCCAAGAAAATTAAGCTTCTAGAGAAAGAAAAGCAGTATGCTAAATTTTTAGAAAACATCAAATAAGTAAAATATTATAGAATTATTTAATAAACATAAGGAAAATGCTATTGTATAAAGAGCCTTTGGGCTTATTTCCTTATAAATTCAATTCTTATCCAAAAATCTTTGCGGAAATAAAATGTACACCTGCAAATTTATTCGTTGAACTCTCAATGTAAGTGATGAGAATTTTAAAAGACTTTAATATAAAGTTTTAATATCCTACATTTTATTGAATAAAATTTTATTCGTATAGCAGATTATTAATATAGCGCGTGTAAGTTAAATTACTGTTAATTATACTGCTTAAAAATTTATTAGAGCAATAATTCTTTGTCTTTAAAAAATTGATTATCAACAAATTGAGAGTTTAAATAAAAAAAGCAACACATTAAATTGATATTAAATATGATTTTTGTAATAAATAACTTATAAAAAATTTATTACTTTTCCTATAATAGAATAGTTAAAGTATAATCCTTACAACCTTTACATGAAAAGAACACTAGCAAAACTTAATCGATTGGAATGATAAGATTCATTTTTATTATTGAATAGATTCTTATACCTACACTTAAGCGTATCCTCTTAGTACGCTTAAATGGTGCTACACTCGGTTAGCAGTTTAGTAATACACTAAATTTTGAGATGTTTTATCCATTAATTTTATTGGATATCCTTTCTTAATAGAATATCACTATTTCCTCAATTGGAGCGAAAACTTCACAGTAACATATACCTAAACAATAATTAGCAGAATAATATGAAACGAATACTAACGACGATACTTACGCTATTTCTTCTCTTGAATAATGCGCTATCACAAACTAATATGACAATTCCCGAGCTAACCCACCCAAGTCCTGAGGTAGCTTCATTGGGTTCATATGGAAATATTCCGATAAACATGTACACTGGAGAAGCTAATATTAGTGTGCCTTTAAAAGTATTGGACTTTGATGGCCTTCCCATTCCAATAGTATTATCCTACGGTACCGATGGTATTAAGGTTTCACAAGAAGCGGGCTGGACAGGTTTGGGATGGACTTCTTCCAATGAGCCTGTCATAACAAGGCAAATCAATGGACACTGCGATATCACAATAGGCAGTGGACCAAATCAATCTTTGGTCGGGTTCGCTTTGACAGATGTTACAATTCCACAGTACATAGGAGATTACGGTCAAGCTATGAACGATAAGATGGTGCTCTATACTGATTATGATAATAGGATTTTAGGATGGGATACCCAGCCAGATGTATTCACGCTCAACATTTTTGGTGAGACCGCCTCATTCATTCTTACCCAAAAAGCTTTAAATGGAGGCAATATAGGCGTCAGTATGATGAATACGGATAAGAGGTTCAAAGTAGAATATATAGAGCCATCAAAATCTTTTAAAGTAACAAACGACAGAGGCTTTGAGTTCTATTTTGAACAAAGGACCTATTCCATCACCGCCACTTATGGTCCAGACACACTATATGCTGTTCAATCCCCTCATATAGACCCCCTTATTACGGGCTGGAAGTTGGATAGAATGATTTCTCCCCGAGGAGCAGTTTTAAATTTTAACTATTACCCTATGGTACGTCAACAGGAAACACCCAGATTGTTTGATACGGCCTATGGGTTTCCATATTTTACAGACCCGCAGCTTAGTTTTTTAGTCAATACACCCCAAGAAGGAAAACAATTGACGGGCTACCAAATATTGTATTTGGAAAGTATGACATCGGATGGATTTCAGGTACAGTTCAATACTTCCGATAGACTGGATGTTGCAAAGGTTGGTGACACGGATGTTGAAATAACCAATATACCAAGTCTTTTGACTGGAACCTTAGATCGCCCCAAAAAGTTGGAAAGCATCAGTATCAGGGATTTTTCTGGGCAAGAGAAGGTGAAATTTGATTTCAGTTATTCTTATTTTAATCAAGGCCAAATTTCCAGTAGTGATTCAAAGAAGTATTTACGTCTAAAGCTGGACAGTGTACATAAGAACAACGAATTTTTCAGAGGGTTTGATTATATCAATAGTGAAGCACTACCAATAAAAAATTCCAAATCAATGGATTATTGGGGCTATTATAACGGTAAAGTCAATGCCTACAATTATCCATCTTTTAGAAAGGAATATTCTTGGATAAATCCTAATACCAATCAGGAAGAGGATAATATGCAAACTATCTTAGGAGCAGACCGTAGGGCCGACTTTACTTATGGACAGAACGGTCTATTGGAGAGAGTATACTACCCGACAAGGGGCTTTACAAAGTTTATATACGAGCCCCATTCCGTGATACTCACCAATGAAAACAGAATCACAAATTACCCATTTGAAGAAGAAACCACTTTGGAAATCACTTCTTATGAAGAATCCCAACCCGCAGTTTCTCAAAATATTTATCTAAGTAACAATAGTTCTGCGAAAGAGTTCTCCAGACTTACAGGAACACTTCAAATTGCCTGTGGTCAAGAATTTGAGAACAGTTCATCCGATGATGACATTAGAAAATGTGATGTGGCCGATGAAGATATTTCCAGTATAGCCTTTCAAATGGTCAATGCTGATACAGAACAGGTAGTTTTTGAAAGCCCATTCTCAAGCTCTCCAAGGTGTCTATATCAAGGTAGCGGTTCAATATGCCCACCTTTGATCGTCACTTCTCAGGATGGATATGTTTTTAAATATTCCTTCAATTTCAGCGAAATACCTGATGGCAATTACTATTTCAGGGTTCAGGGATTAAAACATCCTTCCAATTTTTATGACGAGGATGAAGGTGCAAATAGCTCACATCCCGATTACTACAAACAATATTCGTTTGCGGTCAGATTCAGCTTGAAAATACCCAAGTCGTTGTTGTACGATGCGTACGACCTAGAGATAGGCGGTGCTAGGATTGCTAGTACCGAAAATTATGATTATGACAATGGAATGTTATCTAAGAAAGACTATACCTACTTATTGGACTATGATGGTAACAACCCATTGGATGGCTTTTCTTCGGGTATTTTAATAAACCCACCTGTGTATTCAAACTTTGCTCAATATATGGGACTTAGGGATGGAAGTGGCCTTCCCTGTTCTGTACAAAATTTAACGGATTGGCATACCTATCTGACTGAAGTTTATTCCACCAATGTACATGCCGCAAATGCCCCACCTAGTTCTCATGTTGGATATTCAAGGGTTGAAGAGTCAGAAAAATTTTTCGAGAATGGTCTCTGGAAGGGCAACGGAAAACGGATAAGCATTTATGCCAATAAACCGAACGTATTTAATACCTTTTACAGTATTCCTGGTATAATCGATTTTTTTCCGGCTACCTCACCACATACCTCTCAGGTAGCATATTATCCTGAATCGACCTACGAAGAAAGCAATGGAGATTTGCTCAAAGAAACGTTATATGATGCAAACGGTTCCAAAGTTAGCGAGACTGTACACGAATATGATTTCCACAATTACTTACCACCTCGTTCCGTCGGAAGAGGTCTCTATCCCCGAATATCTACGCAGCATGATTGGGTCTGCAATTATGTTGGCACTTCTGGCGTGTTTACGGAATTTCAGATTTACAACATAAAAGAAGAGAGTACACCTAGGATAAGGACAGTCACTACAGAATTTCATGAAGGTATAGCGTTGACAGATTCCACAAGCTATTCCTACAATCAGCACTATCTTCCCAGCAAGGTTTCCATTCAAAAAAGCGACGGCAAGCAAATCGAAAAAATTTATTTGTATCCCGATGACGTGAATAGTTTGGGTGGCCTAGGTGAAGAGTTGACGTCTACAGAAAAGGCAAACATAGATGCCCTGAAGGAATTCAACCAGCATCGAATAGCAGAACCTGTTCAAACAAGAACCAGTACCATTGACGGAAGTTTAGTAACCACCTCGGTTCAACGAACAAACTACGGCGCTTGGGACAGTGGAATAATTCTTCCAGCAGGTATAGAATCGCTGAAGGGGGAAATGACGATGGACAATACGCTTAAAGAAGAGTTTCAATTCCATTCATATAGTTCTGTAGGAAAACCGTTAGAGGTTTCAATGGATGATGGTATGTGGACAAGTTACTTCTGGGGCTACAATCAAACGTATCCAATCGCTAAGGTAGAGAATGCCTCTTATACCGAAATTGCTCAAGCTCTGGGAACAACAATTGCTTTATTAAAGAGCTTTGATGAATCCGATATGACCGATCTTGAAAATCTTCGTTCCCTACTTTCCAATTCCATGGTTACTACCTACACCTATGACCCCTTGATCGGAATGACTAGCATCACGGATTCCAGGGGCTATACTACATCCTATATCTACGACGGTCAAAACAGACTGAAAGAGGTACGTGATCAAGATAATAATTTATTAAAAGAGTACAGATACAACTATAAAAACTAATCATGAGAAACGCCATAATCCTTACCGCCATTTTATTTTCGGCTTTTGTCAGATCTCAAAGCATCGCCATCAATGGACCAACGGACGTAGATGTAAACTATACGGCCAACTATTCGCTGGGACAATATATCAATCCAAACGCGTACCCGCCAATTTGGTCCATTACTGGGGGCACCATTATTTCCTTCGACGGGCAGAATATTTCAATTTATTGGCATGATATTGGGGTCCACACACTTTCGCTCGAATATGACCAATTAACGCTTTATGCTTCATTGGACGTGACCGTCAGCGCATATGTATACAATCCCCCTAATCCAGTAATAGATAGCAATACATGTAATTCTGCAATTATCAGGAGGTCCGGTTCCCCACCAGCTGGAGTAACTTGGTATTGGCAGGGCACCGATGTCAATGGAACAAGTACATCTCTTGGAAGCGCTTCTACCTACAACGTGAATGCTTCGGGAACCTATTATATTAGGGCTTGGGACAATAATTCTGGAGAATGGAGCCCTGACCTGGGTTTTATCGACGTAAATATAATCCCATATATAGGTGGCACAATAGCGGGCAATCAGACAATTTGCTATGGAACCGAGCCTTCTCCGTTAAACAATCAATCTGTAGCGAGCGGAGGAACAAGTTATTCATACCAATGGGAAGAATCCACTGATGATGGAGTAAGTTATACCAATATCAACGGAGCGACCTCGACTTCGTATACTCCTGCCATGAACCTGACATCCACCACTAAATACCGAAGGGAAGTTACATCTTGTGGATTGACGGAATATTCCAATGTGGTCACTGTAAACGTACGTTCTTCAATTGGAAACGCAGTGGGGGCAAATGTCTCCAATTGTAGCCCTGGTTCGATAGACCTAACGGCTACGCCAGGGACAAATGCCGATAGCGTCAGATGGTTCGAAACAGAATCCGGAGGTTCTCCCATACATGTAGGTTCAAGCTTTTCGACACCTTTTCTAACAGAAAGTAAAACGTATTATGTAGAAAGTATAAGCCTCGGCTCAGGATGCGTATCGGATAATAGAACTGTGATTCAAGCGAATATAACTTCAGGGACCATTTGGTATGCGGATGGAGATTTAGATGGTTTGGGAGACCCCAACAATAGTACACCACCAAGATGTTCACCCCCAGATAATGGTATACAGTACGTTACCAACAACAACGACTTATGCCCTGATATAAGCTCGGAAACAAATATTTGTTCCATGGTTATCAGTGAAAATCCAAACGACCACAATTACATTTATGAAATAGTATACCAAGATTCTTCGGTTTCGAGCACTGCTCTGTTTGTTCAAGACGATAGAGTGTTGCAACGCGTTGTTTACTTTGATGGTCTTGGACGGGAAATCCAAAATATCGGAATTGGACAATCACCAGATAAGGACGATATCATAAGGCATATCGAGTATAATGGCACAGGTCTGATGGAGAAAGGATTTCTGCCTTTCACGGTCCAAAGGTCTGATTTGGGACATTACATCAGTTCCAGTAAATCCAACACATTGGATTTTTACGATGATTTTAAATATGAAAATACTTCGAACCCATTCACAGAAATAGAATTTGAGCCATCACCTTTAAATAGGGTACTCAAACAGGCCGCCCCCGGAGAGGACTGGAAGATGGGCAGCGGTCACGAGATCGAGTTCGGGTACGGTACTAATATAACGGGCGAAGTGCAGCAATATACCGTAAGCCTTGCCTTTGCGAACAACACGTATACGCCGACCCTTGTTGAGGACGGCCACTATCCACAGGGCGAACTCTACAAGATGGTGACCAAGGACGAGAACCATGACGGGACATCCTCCAAGCTCCACACCACCGAGTCGTATACCGACAAGCTGGGCCATGTGGTGCTCAAGCGGACGTATGGGGAAGTGGGGTCGCCGAGCGCAGTCGAGGCCCACGACACCCATTATGTGTACGACGACTATGGCAACCTCACCTTTGTGCTGCCGCCAAAGGTGGACACTTCCAACGGGGTAAGTAGTACTGAGCTCAACGAGCTCTGCTACCAGTACAAGTACGACAACCGCAACCGTTTGGTGGAGAAGAAGGTACCGGGCAAGGGCTGGGAACTTATCGTTTATAACAAATTGCATTGGCCAATTATGACACAGAATGCATTACAGGACTCAAAGAATGAATGGTCCTATACCAAATATGATGCATTTGGACGGATAATCGTATCGGGGGTGCTGAACCTTAACCTGACAAGGTTACAAGCACAGACCAATGCGGACAATGCTATAGTACAATACGAGGAAAAGGACGGACAAGTGTATACGGACGATGCCTATCCCTCCATATTCAACGGTTCACCGTTTCCCCAGCTACAGGTGCTCAACTATTACGATGATTACAATTTCCCGCTGTTCGGCTATACCGTGCCCACCACCGTACTGGGTCAGGCCGTGACACAGAACGTAAGGGGCCTGCCCACGGGCGGTGGCAGGCTCGTACTGGACGGGAACAACGATAAATGGGTGAGATGGGCCAGGGCCTACGATGAAAAGGGAAGGCTCATCACAGAGGGGACCATGAACGAACTGGCGCAGACCTTTACGCAGGTGGAGACCAAGCTTGACTTTGTGGGCAGGCCGGAACAGGTGGTCACCGTCCACACCAAGGGGGCGAACCCGCCAATAGTGACCGTGGACAACTATGCGTACGACCATATGGGCAGGCTCACCGAACAGACCCAGATCATAGGGGCCCATACCGAGACCATCGTGGAGAACACCTATGATGAACTGGGGCAACTGGTAGGGAAGAAAGTGGGCGGCAACCTACAGACGGTGGACTATGAGTATAATGTACGGGGCTGGCTAAAGGCCATCAATAATACCGCAAACCTGGGCAACGACCTCTTTGCGTTCGATATCAACTACAATACGGCGGACCATGGGGGCACACCGCTCTACAACGGGAACATCAGTGAGACGGAGTGGAAAACGGCCAATGTGGACAACGGCCTGAAATGGTACCGCTACGGCTATGATCCGCTGAACAGGATCATAAATGCCACTGCAAACAGTCCCAACTATCATCTGAACAGCGTTGGCTATGATAAAAATGGAAATATTCTATCTTTGCAAAGGCAGGGGCATACCAATGCAGATGCCACGCTCTTTGGCAATATGGACGATCTGGTTTACACGTATGACAGCGGCAACAAGCTTATAAAGGTACTGGACAACGGGAACGATAGCCAAGGCTTTAATGACGGGATCGATACCACCACGGAATATACCTATGATGCCAACGGCAACATGACATCCGACCTCAATAAAGGGATATCGAGCGTTGAGTATAACCATCTCAACATGCCAATAAAGATTACGGTAACAGGTGCAAATGCTGGTATTCTGGACTATATCTATGCGGCAGATAGGACGAAGCTAAGGAAGATAAACAGCAACGGCACAACGACCGATTACATCGGAAACTTTGTTTACGAAGGGGGAAGCCTGAAACAGATTACACAACCAGAGGGCTATATCGAGCCAGATGGTCAGGGCGGATATGACTACGTGTACCGCTATGTTGATGTATGGGGCAACACAAGGTTAACCTATGCGGACGACAACGGCGATGGGTCAATTGACCCCGCAAACGAAATCAGGAGGGAGCAGAACTACTACCCCTTTGGGTTACTTCATAAAGGGTACAACAATGTTGTGAATGGCGTAAAGAATAACTACAAGACTTATCAGAGTCAAGAGTTCACGGAAGATTTAGGCTTAAATATCCATGAGTGGAAATATAGAATTAGCGATCCGGCAATTGGTAGGTTTTGGCAAATAGACCCATTAGCGGAACACTATTCTTATAACTCTACTTATGCCTTTGCGGAAAACAAGTTGGGAATTGGTAGAGAATTAGAAGGACTGGAAGTTGTTCCTCATATGCCACCATTTGGAAAAGGGATGACCTCTGAAAATCTTGCTAGACATCAAGAAGCTCAACGTGTTGCAAATACAGTTGCAACTGTTGGACAGCTTGCGATGGTTGGAGGTGTTGCTGCGGGAATTGCCGGAACTGAAGCTACTACTGCTTTTGTTGCTAATGAGATAAAAGATGAAGCTTTATCACAAGCAACAAATGGAGCAAGTGATATTTTCGATGTCACCAAAATGGCTTATAAAGGTCTAAAGAATTTAGCTGAATTTGGGTTTAAAAAATTATTTGGTAAAGCGGATAATGTTGCTGACGCATTTTCATCAAGTGTAGATGATGTTACTGATGCTTTTACTAAATCTGGTGGTGCAGGCAAACTTGAAGGCTTAAAAATTGATGATGCAGATGGAAACTTCTTTCAAGTTTCTGGTAGTTTTGATGGCACAGATTTTGCTTTTCAAGGTGATATAAGTGTAAGTGATGGTGTTTTGACAATAGATGGAGGCGATTTTGAAGGAGCACTTGGTGTTTCTGGATTTAAAGAAGCTCTTGCCAGTTTTGGTAAGTCAAGTAATGTAGAAAAAGTTATTTTTAATTCTGGAAAAAGAACTACTGGCGCTAATCCAGGAAAGACTATTACAATAGAAGCAAACGTTAAAGATTATTTTGATTGAAAAGATTAATTATTAATGGTTTTAAAACCAAAGAACAGTACAGAATCCAGTTTACCAACTTTTTAAAGGAGTTTGGTAGATATGGTTTGAAAGATGCTAAAAACCTGTTAGATGGAATGATAGATGGAGAATCAATTGAAATTGAGCTTTATGAAAAAGATATTCAGAATGCAGAATCTATTTTAAACAAACTTAATATGGATTATTATATTATGAATTAACAAAAAACCACTTTTAACGAGGTGGTTTTTTTATAAGCTATATCTTAAAAGGAAATTATTTAATTTTTTCCATTTCTACTTCAGTGATATTATAATTGGAAACAGATTTGCATCTGAATCGATTATTTTCAGTCTCTATAATCTTTACGTTTATTGGTATGTTTAAAATCTCTTCGTAATGATTAAGTGTTTCAATAGGAGTTACAATAAACTCACAGTCAGATAACCATTTTACTGTACACGTAATTTTAATGTTTTTCAGTTCATTAGTCTCAATTTGAATAGAATCATTTCTTTCAATTATGTAACCGTCATATGCTGAATCAGTATACTTAAAAGTTCCTGTTTTAAATTGGTTACAATTGTCAGGTTTTTTTGAGCAACTACTGAATATCATTAAAGAAAGTAGTAGAATTAAAACCCTCATAATGCAATAGATTTAAGTTTTACAGCTTTAATAAGGTTATCAATAACATAAAAAAAGTGTGCTTTATCTTCTTCTGGCAAATGTTCAATATACTCAATACGTTTTAAAACATCTTTATCATAGTTAGAGAGCTGACCTTCGCCAATAATATAATCTACACTTGCATCAAAAGCTTTAACCATTTTAAGCGATACTTCTATTGATAGCACATTATCATCATGTTTGTACTTACCAATCATCACAAAAGAAGAACCAACTTCTAGTTTTATCTTATGGTTAGCTTCTTTCTCAATTCCATTATCAAATTATAAATATATTGGAATTAATCCAAATAATAGGATTATTTCCATAATTCTAATCTTTTTTATCTAGTTTTATCGTCCTCAATTAAAAAATAATGGAAAGATCTATACTTCACATGGATATGGACACCTTCTTCGTGGAATGCGAAAGGAGGGAAAATCCAGGCCTTATCAATAAACCTGTTCTAGTGGGGGGTACGGGCAGCAGGGGCATAGTCTCCGCATGCAGTTATGAAACACGTCCCTACGGAATCCACTCGGGCATGTCGATGCCCATGGCCAAAAGGATGTGTCCCGAAGCTTTGATCATCAAAGGCAATTCTATGGTATATACCAAGTATTCAAAACTGGTGACCGATATCATAGGCAATGAAGTGCCCGTTTTTGAAAAATCCAGTATAGACGAGTTCTACATTGACCTTACCGGTATGGACAGATATTTTGGCACCTATAAGTTTGCCAAACAGCTCAGGCAGAAAATCATTGATAATACGGGCCTGCCGATTTCTTTCGGTCTATCGCAGAACAAGGTCGTTTCGAAGGTGGCCACGGGCGAGGCAAAGCCCAATAATCAGATGCGTATCGATTTGGGCTATGAGCGCAGCTTCTTGGCCCCATTGCCCATCCGTAAGATTCCGTCGGTAGGAAAGGTTTCCGCATCACGGTTAAGGGACCTGGGAATCCATATGGTCAAATCACTGCAGTCAATGCCAAAGGAGGTCATACATTCTGTTCTAGGGAAAAACGGCCTTATTATCTGGGAACGTGCCAATGGCATTGATACGCGTCCGATCACTCCCTACTCGGAGCGAAAATCGATTAGCAGGGAACGTACCTATGAAGGTGACACCGCAAATATTGAAAGTCTAAAGGCCACCCTTACGGCCATGGGGGAAAGTTTGGCCTTCCAGCTCAGAATGGACGACAGGTTGGCCTCTTGCGTAAGCGTCAAGATCAAATATTCCGATTTTTCGGTCTATTCCAAACAAGGTCGGCTTTCATATACTAGTGCCGACCATCTGCTCATTCCGAAAATTCTTGAACTTTTTGAAAAACTTTACGAACGGAGGTTGCTGATACGTTTGGTCGGCGTACGCTTTTCAGACCTGGTAGGCGGCCACTATCAAATAAACCTGTTCGATGATGATTCCAAGCGGATAGGACTCTATACGGCCATGGACAGAATGAGACAACGTTTTGGTGCCTCTTGCTTGATGAGGGCCTCGACCATGGACGTAAAATCGGTCCGTAGCAACAGGAACCCGTTCAATGGCGAGCCGCCCATAGTCCTGGCACATCGCAGACAATAACCTTGAACCGACCGGATGATATGTACCTTAACTGCCACTCACAATTCTCGCTTCGTTATGGAACCTTGACCGAGGTTCAACTTTTGGAACTTGCCGTTCAAATGGGCGTGGGCTATATGGCCCTGACCGATATAAACAATACTTCCGCTACCCTCAATTTTTTGAAGAACGCCACAAAATTTCCTTTATGGCCCGTCGTCGGGGTAGACTTCAGGAACGGGGTGGAGCAGCAGTACGTTTTATTGGCCAAAACCAATTTGGGTTTTCAAAACATCAATGAATTTCTGTCCCATCACCTTCATTCCAACAAAGAGTTCCCAAGGACCGCCCCTTGCCTTGGGGATACCTTCGCAATATATCCTTTGGAGAATGTCATGGAGGACCAAAGGGTCCAGTTTCGGGACAACGAATATATAGGGGTGTCCATAAAAAATTTGAGGAAGCTCCCCTTTACCAAGTATATTGAACATACCGATAAACTGGTCATACAACAGCAGGTCACATTTCGGCACAGAACGGATTTTAATGCACATCGGCTGTTGCGCTGTATCGATTTGAATACGCTGTTGAGCAAACTTCCCAAATCTGAAGAAGCCTCTCCCGATGCTATCATGCTCCCCATTGAGAGACTTTCCGATTCTTTTGCGGATTATCCGTTTATCAAGGAGAACACGAAAAGAGTCATGCAACGGTGCAAGGTGGATTTTTTTTTTGGCGACCAACGGACCAACCAAAACCAAGAGCATCATTTTGGGAGTAAAAATGCTGATTTTGAATTCCTCAAAAAAGAATGCTACGGTCGTTTGCCCAAGCGGTACCCCCATATGAATGATTCAATTCTTAAAAGGGTGGTTCATGAACTGGATTCCATAAAGAAAATGGGCTTCGTGTTCGATTTTGTCGCCAACTATCTTATCGTAGAGAATGCAAGGGCCAATAATTGGCCCCACATTGGAAGGGGTTCAGGGGCAAATAGCGTTGTCGCCTATATATTGGGCATCACCAATGTGGACCCGATTGAACTGAACCTTTACTTTGAGCGTTTTATCAATCCCTATCGTATTTCCCCGCCCGATTTCGATATTGATTTTTCGTGGCGTGACCGTGATAGCGTCACCGAGTTCATATTTGATACATTTGGGAACGTAGCTTTGATGGGGACCTATGTAACCTTTCAATACCGAGCTGTCGTAAGGGAGCTCAGCAAAGTTTTTGGAATGCCAAAGGAACAGACGGACAACTTCCTGGCAGGTCGTTATGTCGACCCTGAAAAGGACAAGTATCTCCGTCTTGTCCGTAAATACGGTAAACTGATTCATGGATTTCCCAATTACGTAAGTGTCCATGCCTGCGGTATTGTTATCACCGAAAGGCCCGTCGAATACTTTTCGGCGACCTTTATGCCCCCGAAGGGGTTTCGTACCGTTATGTTCGATATGAACATAGCCGAGGATGTCGGGATATTCAAATTTGATATCCTGGCGCAGCGCGGGCTTTCAAAAATCATGGACTGTCTGGAGATTATATCCTACAATCAGCCAAATGCCGTTGTCGAGGATATCGACAATGTGTATCACTTTTACCGAGATCAGAACCTTAATGATCTGCTCAGCACAGGGGACTGTATCGGTGGGTTCTATATCGAGTCCCCCGCGATGCGGGTATTGATGACCAAACTTCGGACCAATGATTATTTGGGATTGGTCGCCGCCAGTTCCATCATTAGGCCTGGGCCCGGGAACGGGGGCATGAAAAATGAATACATTTTACGCCACAGGTTCCCGAAACGAAGGGCCAACGCACATCCTATCATGTACGATATTCTAAGGGAAACATATGGAGTAATGGTCTACCAAGAGGATGTTTTAAAAGTGGCGCACAATTTTGCGGGGTTGACCTTGGCCGAGGCAGATGTCCTGAGAAGGGGCATGCGGGGCAAGACCAGAACAAAGGGGGTACTTTTGCGGATGAAGGACAAGTTCAAGGCCAGCTGCCGAAGGAAAGGACATCCAGAGCGAACAATAGATGATATTTGGGACCAGGTCGAATCCTTTGCGGGTTATGCGTTTGCAAAAGGGCATTCGGCTTCCTACACCGTCGAGAGCTATCAGAGCCTGTATCTAAAATATTATTTCCCCATTGAATACATGACTGCCGTCCTTAACAATGGCGGGGGATTTTATAGGACCGAGACATATGTCAACGAGATCAGGAAATACGGGGGCACGATTTTGCCCCCTTGCGTCAATACCAGTGACCATCCGAACATCGTTATTGGCAAAGAGGTATTTTTGGGTTTTGGAATGGTCAAGTCCATCGAGAACAATACAACCGAAAGACTACTTTCCGAAAGACAGCTGAACGGAAAATTCAAGGGTCTTGCCGATTTCTACGATAGGGTTCAGATCGGGGTAGAGCAGTTGGTTATTTTGATAAAGGTGGGAGCATTTCGTTTTACGGGCATTGGGAAACACAGTCTAATGTGGGAGGCCTATTTAAAACATCAGAAAGGAGGCAAAAAACCAAAAGCCCCCACGCTTTTTAAAACGCCCCATATCGAATATGATATCCCCGAACTTGAGACGAATTTTTTGATCGAGGCTTACGACCAGCTCGAGTTCTTTGGTTTTCCCTTCATGTCAAGATTTAAGTTGTTGAAATGTAAACCCTCAAGCCAATTGTTGGCCAATGATTTACCAAATTTTGATAAACAGAAAATTACCATATATGGAAACCTGGTCACTTTTAAGGGCACAAATACAAAGAATGGGAAATTGATGTATTTCGGAACGTTCGCAGACGCCAACAATATGTTTTTTGATACTGTCCACTTTCCAAAAGTTGCAGAAAAATATCGTTTTCAGAGCAGGGGAGTTTATAAAATAAAAGGTACGGTAATGGAAGAACTGGGCTATTATTGTATTATCGTGGACCAACTTCATTTTCAAGAAATTATGCCCGACCCCAGGAGTCATTTACCTGAAAATTCAAATAAATCAATCGTTTGATTGAACCTTCTTTCTTCGACTATATTTTTTGAAGTATTTTTTGATGAAATAACAAATAAATATTACAAAGATTACACAAAGGATTATTGCACTGGTAATTCAAGTTTCTTGTCATGAGCCCAAATTTATTTATACCTAATTTCGACTGCAGTCATACCATATTCTTCGTTAACTACATAAGTCGAAGTTCCAATCGGAACCCCTACACCTGAGCTACCTACTTTTCCTATTATGATAATTCCATCAGCTCCGATTTCACGTGCCTTTCTTGTAATCTGTTCCAAACTCCATTGGTCATTTGTGTCACCACATGTAATCTGTGCAAATTCAGTGTACTCTTGAGTAGGTTTATTTGTTACATAGACATCAATTTTTGAATCTTCCTCTTTAGGCGGATAGGAATCACCAAAATGCGTGACTTTTGCTTTAGCCATTAAAAAACCTGTGCTTGCACATCTGGAGAATCCTAATATGCAAATAACCAATAGAAATACATATACAATTCTTTTGTTCTTCATTATTTTATGCTGACGTCTTAAGTAGAAATATGGTTTATTTGAACTTTAAGATTACTAATCACGTTTAAAAATAATTGAACCTATTCCATGATTGTGTTCACCACTTTGTGATTTTGACATATAATACCCTGTTATGTCATCCCAGTCAGAAAGATTAAATATCATTATACCTGGCCAAGATTGATTTTTGTTCTTTTCAAGCTCAATATTATATACTAGATAAATATTCTTACCATCACTAGTTCCTGAGGCTTTGATGCTCCCCAAAAAAGTATCCCTTGTTGTTAAATGTAAAATATAAGAACCATTAAAAATAACCTTTTTGCCTCTGATTTTGAGAATACCGTTTGTAAGTTTTTGTTCCTTTATAGTTGTTTCAAACTCTTCTGACCCCTCAAATGTCATTTTCCCGATGTAATTGAAATAGCCTTGAATATTAATAGTTTTCCAATTTTTCCAAAATTCAAAACCATACCTATTAATTATTCCACCAATGATAGCTGCTATAATAGCAGACCCTCCTATTATTATAGGTGCGATATTTTCCATTCAGTGTATCTAGTTAATTTATGAATTAATCATTTTATTGAACTTTTTGTATGATATCCTCTATAGCCTCAATCACTAAGTCTGGTTCATCCAATTGTATAAAGTGTCCACTTTTTTTTGTTGAAATCAACCTTGTCTGAGGTACTGTCGCCACAAATTCCCTATAAAGTCTTTTTTGCAGTTCGATATGTAAACTGTCCGATTCGTCCCCCTTTTCAAACATGTTCGATTCCATGAGGACTACGGGAATATCTGTATCTATATCAAAAGTCCTCAGAATTGAATCATGCTGTGGGTAAGCGAAGACTTCCATTTTAAATCCTTCGGGTATTAGTTTGATCTGTGCGGTAAGAAGGCTATCTTCCGATTTTAGCTGTTTTTCAGTCCTTATCTTTCTCCATTCGTCTTCCAAATATTCGCTTCCCGGGTCAATTAAGATAAGCCCTTTCACATTGTCAGGGTAAAGTCGCAAATAATATCGGGCTACAAAACCTCCCATGGAATGACCGACAAGTATTATCGGTGATTTCAAGATTCCTTCTTTCTTGATAAGTTCCCTAAGCTCCATTGAAACATTCTCAAGTGTTCTGGGAGAATCCGCTAGCTCGGATTTCCCGATTCCGAGCTTGTCATATGAAATGGTCTTGGTGATTTTGGAAATTTCTTTTTGAACAGGCTCAAAATCCTCCAGGTCGCTTCCACCACCGCTGATAAATACAACTACCGGTTCACCTTTGCCCAAGGTCAAAACATGTTGTTTTTTTCCCTTGATATCTACGAAATGGTAGTTGGGTTGACTAATGCCATTACAAGAATATAGGCTAGCTAGTAAAAGCAAAAAACCAATGTACAGAATTTTCATGGCCATTTGTTTGGTCTGATTAAATCGTTAAATTGAACTTTAAATAAAGAATATCTAATTCTTGAAAACAAGGTATATCAGCTCCGGTAGAACTGAGGCCTCTAAGAAAACCCTCGTGAATCGTCCCATCCAAATCCGTCACGGTAATTGGTAAACAATCCAAATCGTCTTCATTTTGATTGTCTTCAAAAATTTCTCTGAGACGAATAAATTCATCTTGTGAAACACAAAGTCTTGAAAACGTTTCGGAACATACTGATTCAAAAAAGACCGTAAAGTTTACCGCCGTTGGTTCTTCATCCTTTTCGCTACATGAGAAGAACAGAAATAATCCCATCAAAAAATATGTAATCCGAGGTATCATCGTTTTAATGAACTTTTATAAGAGTAACATTTTCACTCTCTTCGATTATTTCTAATACTCTATTTAAGAATACAGGTTTTAGATGTGCTTCACTCTTTGAGAAGTTTTTCCATTTCAGAACAATTTTCTCATCACAATCAAAAGTGCCAAAGCCACCTCTAAGAACATCAGCAAAAGCATTTAAATTTCTTCCTATCTTCCAATTCAACCCATATGTTAAAAGCTTTTCAATTTCATTATAAAAGACCTTTTCACTTGTTATTCGAGTCCCGTTAACCACATACTCGGTTTTCATCGTTTATTTGAGCTTTAGTTATTCCTTTCCGTTTGCTAACCTACATTCTTTTACGAATTTAAGGAAGGGTAAATTATAACCACATTCGGAGCAGTATTTGCCTTTGTTTATTTTAACATCTACAATTTCTCGAACAAGCTCAAAATCCTCATATCCGATTCTTTTACCTTTTTCAAAACCAAAATAAGTTGGGTCGTAGGAACCAAAATCGACGTCGCAAAAATCGCATAGGACCAATCTTAAACCATGATATAAAATGTATTCATGATATCTATGCTCCTTGAAATGGTCGAGTTCCGAATCATCTGTCCCACATTCACCACAAGGAGTTACATTTCTAAATTCAAGTTTCGAATAACAAAGTGGGCAGTGAGTTTCTTTCAATCTCTTAATCATTTTATTAAACTTTGCCTTCAAAATTTAATATAAACTCTATATCCATACCGCCCAGATTCTTAGGTTCAGGAGGACACACTTTGTCATATTGCACAACACATAATTTGCAAAGTATATTATAAGTCATTTCTAGTATCGGCAACAAATCACCTAAAATGGGTCTTGGTATCTGATAATTATCAAAATCATCATGTGCTATTAATTTATCTCGTATAACTATAAATTTATTAATGTTAGCTCCATTCTTCTCCAAAATATTTTCAATTTCACTTAATACTTTGTTGGTCACTTTAATGTTTCCAACAAACCTTTCATTCCTAATCCTTTGAACAAGATTCCAGAAACTATAATGATTGTTTTGTCCTTTAGTTATCAATTTTGATATTTCTAGCACACAAGTTCTTGCACATACCACTCTTAAATATCTAAGAGAATTAGATTTAGCTATAATTTTCATTTCTTTCTCCCCAGCATTAATAAATAAATAGTCCGCATGGTGATAAGCCTTTAGAGCAAATTCATAGATTTTCCAAGTCAATTCCAATTCATGTTCCAAAACACCGTATCTATCAATAATTGACACTCTCTTTCCCATTTGATAAATTATCTTGTTTATCCTTTATTTATATTAGATTAATTAGCTTCAAAATCGCTAGTATCAGATTTAAACCTCCAATAATTATAATTGACCAAGTCAATTCCTGTTGCCGTTTAGAAGACTTTTCAAGGTTTGATATTAATTTTTCATTGAGTCTGCGATTCAACTCTGCATTACCTTGTTCAGCCACTTGTGTATAATAAGTTGTGCCTAAAACTACATTCGTGGCATAGTTCACCCTTGCTATTTTATTCTGGCATCCTTCTACCACCTTTTTAATCAAATCATCTGAACAACCTTTCGGATAATCTTTTGGAATATCAACTCTACTCATGGTTTATTTGAACTTTATAAGTGTCTTTCAAAATTCATCATACCGCCAAGAATTCTTATAATCAAAATTCCAGAATTGGTTTCTCTGTAAAATATTACATGAGACTTGTATCTGAATCTTTTTAGACCGGGTTGATTTTCCATTATAAAAGTTCGGCCCAATAAAGGGTTTGAAGCCAGTTGGTCAAACGAATCTATCAAACCATCCCTATATTTTCTAGCCTGTCCAATACCAAACTTGAAAATAGTATAATCGGCTATCGATGCTATATCCGATTCCGCTGTTGTGGTCAGTTGAAAACTAAGCATGCTTTTTAGCATGTCGCTCTTCCGCTTCCCTCCATATCTCATCAACTGTCTTGTCGCTTATTCCGCTATCAAGACCCTCTTGAATGGCCGCTTTGAGCTCATCTAATTTTTGCCGGTCGGCTTGGTCTTTGCGTACCAAGTCTCTCAAATATTCACTATCATTTGTGTAATCTCCTTTCTCGATTTGCCGTTTTATCCACTTATCTTGTTGTTCCGTAAAGGTGATGGATTTTCTAATTGTAGTCATAAGAATGCGCATTTAATAGTAATATTGATGCAATATAGCGCATTTTATACGCGCCGGCAAGGAAATTTTTTATCGTTTTTTCAAACTTTACCTATTATTTAAATATAATATCATAAACTATTCATATTGTTATCGAGTCATTTCATAAAATGTTTCCAAGCAAGAAATTTGCTCAATCCATCCAAATTCGGATAAATTGAATATTCATTAACTCCCAGTCTATCCAATCTTCTAAGGATTTCTTCTCTTTGTGAATTTGGCAATATAAACTTACCCCCCTTTGGTAATACTTCGCATTTTTATTTAATGGAGTAAACTTATTTTTAAAATATCTATGAAGAGTGAACCACCCTGCTTGAACCGTAATTCTCTGTGTGATTTGGTTTGGTATAAAAACCTTAGTACCCATTTGATCGAATGGATTTTGTGTGTTATCCCTTGAATCCACGAAATCTCCATTTGAAGTTACGAAAACCCAAATAGTTCTATCGCTACCATCGTTCGAATTTGAAAATGCGAAATATAGGGCTACAAGAGGATTTTCCGTCCAATCCAAGAGCCTTGTTGGCAGTTAATAATGTTGTGCTAGTGCAAGCCAATCCCATTCGGAGTTAGCATTGAAATTATTGGGAAGGTATGGTATCGCTCTTCATTTAAAATCGTCAATAATACTTTTTTCCTTCTCCACGATGACCCCTTTGATAGTTCCTAATCTTGCTATTCTTGGAATGAGGTCTCAGGACTGATTGCTCTGTCCTCTGAATAAAAGTAAATGACTGCTATTTTTTTTAATGAGATTATTATCCATTTTCGCTATCTGTTCTAGATAGTCATCGAATGAAGAAATATCATAGACACTTATTTCTTTTTTGGTCATTTATGGTTTTTATTATTGCAATCAGAAAAGTATCTGGAACGGGTTTTTTACTTTTTATTTATGGAATCACTAGCTTCTTTATCTTGTTTTTCCTTGGTTGTTCCTGGACCTTTCGAGCCCTCCTTATTATTTTTTGGTTGTTCCATCTTATTTTTTGCAGCAAGTAATTTTTCTTTCTCTATTTCTAGCATCAATACCTTTGCCTTAGCTTCTACGGTTTTTGAATCCTCTTTTACGATTTCAACCAATTTATCCAAGTACTTCTCATACAAATCCTTTACGCCTACACTATCGAGGGCCCCATTAAAATGAAGTTCTCTTAAAGTATAAAGACTCTCTCTGGTAATCATCAGCGATGGAGTCCTGTCAGTCAACTTTTCAAGAGTGTTCTGAAAACTTAGATTCAATTCAGCACTTATCGAGTCTTTTTGTCCTTTTGCCAATAGTTCGGTAATCTTTGATATGCCTGCGTCTGGTGACTGTTCTGCTAAAACTTTTACGTTTCCTTGGCTATCAACGAACATAAGCGACTGTCGCTTAGTAGCATCATGATGTGCCCATGTCAGCGTGCCACCTTTTTCAAATTGAGAAATTCTTGTAACCCCAGTCGCTTTATCAAAGCTTCTATGTGTCATTCCTCCTCCCTGAAACAAAGCGCAACTGTTTAAAAATATAAGCATGGTCAATGCTAAAACAATGATTGATTCTCTTTTCTTCATTTTAGTTTGCGTTTGGTTTTTATTAGATTAAAAGTCACTTCAGAACTGTTTTTTTTTGAATTCATGTCAAATTCGTGATTGACAATACCACCATTAATAATCGTTTTTATTGAATTTTTGGTTTGGTTGAATTACAGAATAGTCAAAAGTTGCTATTGCACAATTACATTACCTTCCATTTCCCGCGGTCTTTTACTTTTAAGTAAATAACAAAGAGAATCGTCTTCAGGAATTGCAATATGATTTGTTATATTATATTCATACTTTATTTAGACTTTAATTTCAGTAAAATCAAATGTAATATTCTTTGGGTATACAGTCTTAATGCTAAGTAAATCTGCAAATTGCTTCTTGCCGCAATTTTTAATTGTTAAATGACCTTCGGCAATTCCGACTGCCCCAGCTATGTTGATTAGCTCAGCCGTAGATTTGGTCTCCGCATCTATTACTAAGTTTGTTCCTTGACTTGCTAGAAGCATAATATTTGCTGTAGTTACTACCATAGTATTTATCGTTTATTTAGATTTTAATTTTGACAAGATTTCTAATTTTTTAAAATAAGATTTATACAATGCTGTGTTTGAAAAGTTAGATGGGTTGGTGGTATCACTATAAAAGAAAACTTTTATGATTTTTCCATTTTCAATACGTAACGAATCTTCTGTATCGGCTAGTTTTCTGAGAACGTTTTCAGTTAGACCTTTATATTTGGTATAAATAAAATCTTTTTGGTCAACTTCAATTAAACTGTCATTACTGCTTAATGGCTTATATTCTCTATTAAAGCAAGTCCACTCGCTATTTTCATTTTTCATCATTCCATACGGAAGATTCACTTTAAAGAAATTATTCAATGCCATAGTTTTTGTTTTTAATTTTATCGTTTGTTTTACTTCGCTTTTACTTTTTTAAAAAGGAAGGTCGTCATTTTCAATTGAACTCTCCTCTTGAACTTCAACTTTACTTTCATCTTCCTTTGGTTCTTCAAGTAATTCGTCCATGCTCGAATTGAACCCCTTAAATATCTCATTTACTGTATCTTGTATAATTTGAAGTTTATCGGCGGTATCACCTTCTGGAATTTCTTCATTAGTTATAGATATTTTAGTTTGAACCGGGATTATTTTAATTAGAAGTTCTACCAATTCCTTAAAGTTGACATCATTCGCGATAGGTATTTCTAATCGATGATTATCTACGTCTGGAACATTAATATCAATAATCAAATTATTTTTTTCAAATTTTGTTTTGGCTTCAATCATGAATTCAAAAGTTTTTTTATGTTGTATTTTCTAGATCTCATGTCAAAAATAACTTTACCTCCATCCAAATTATCTATGATTTGTTTTTGATAATCTTTGTTCTCTAGGACCAATTGTTGATAGGATATTTGACCTTGTGTGTTTTGTGCTAGAATTATGCTTTCAGCATCGCCATAAACTACAATTGATGGATTATGTGTTACAAGTATAATTTGTTTTTTGAATTTATAGTCTCGCAATAAATTTATGAGATCTTCATTTTTAAATGTATTTCCAAGATTATCTTCTGGTTGATCAATCATTACTAAATTGCAGGTGTCTTGTTCAAGTATTGTTTTTAAATACATTTCAGCATTATACCCAGGAGATTTATTTTTAGAATTACCATTATCGCCGTAATCCAAGTAATTATTTAGATCTTCAAACTGATTTAGTATTTCCTCGGATTCTTTCTTTAGTTTTTGTAAAAGACGAGATTCAGTATATGTTCCATAATCCTTTAATCCGTCATTGTCTTTTACTAATTTCAAGAAGTTTTGATATATAGTCTCATCGGTGTTTCCTTGATTTAAACAGTTAATTATATAGTTTCGTGATTCTTTCTTTTTTTCCACTTCAAGTACAAGGACGACAGATTCATTTAATTCTAATTTTTCTTGATTACTATAATTGTAATCCTCTAAACATTTAGAATGTTCGTTAAACGTATTTGCTTCTGAAAAGATATTAGAACATGATACAACCAATACTGATTTTCTTTTGAATGCTTCACTCTTTGCTCTCGAAGAAGATTCTAATTCGTCATTTTTATTGTTTACTATAGTAGAAACTTTTTCTAAAAAGTTAATCTTGGCATCAAATATTTTCTCTTTATGTTGGAGTAGCCTATTTTTATTAATGATTAACTCTTCAAACTTTTCAATTAGAGTTAATTCTTCAGCATTAATATCAAAAAAATTTTCATTTTTGAATTCTTCAACATTTTCAGTTATATCCTGTAGAAGTTCATACTTGTCCTCAAAGTCATATTCGCTGATAGTCTGATCTACTTGGATAAAGTGAAATTTATCACTAAGCATATTTGATATGTCATCTTCTCTTAGAATAAAATCTTTTTTCCATGATGAATTGAAACGGTCAAATTGATTTTTAAATAATTCTAGTTCCTCAATATAATCTCTCTTTTGGTTATTTAATTTAGTTTTTAGTTGAGTGAACTCCTCATCTTTTCCTGAGTCATTAACTAATTTCCTCAAATCACCTTTTTCGAAAAACCTTACAATATCACCTTGATTAATATATACTACTTCATCTACATTAAAGGGCAAGTTAGGTTGAAACGTATTACTGTTGGATGCTTTTATTTTTACATTTTCCGAGTTTTTTCCATATTTAGTAAAATCCCTTTTGGATGCTTGAATCTTTTCACCAATCATATTAAACAATAAACTTTTTCCAGAAGAAGCTCCTCCGATAATTACATTCATATTTGGACTTAATTGAATCAAGTTATCAGTTATATTTTCAACACCTTTTATGTCTATAGCAGTAATATGTTTTTTTACATTAGTTATTCTGTCAACATCAGATTGTTTTTTAATTCTGGATTCCGGATCTATAAATGCAAATCGTAAAGTCTCAAAAGAAGGCTCTCCTTTCAAGCAATAGAATTCATGTTCAGCTCCGCTTTTAGGTTTGGGATAAACAGAGCAATCATGATTGTCAGAAAAATTTATGAAAGCTTCATCTTTTCTATTCCTAAAATCGGGATTTTTAAGTTTGTCAAATCCTTGTCTATGCTTTTCCCTGTGTTTTTCTTTGACCTTTTCATGTGCACTTTCCATTAGCAAAACCATTTCTTGAGCTTTGGTGATGTTTGCTTTTTTGTAGCCATCAATAATATTTTTATGCCCCCCGGCATGTGGAATATAGAAAAAGTGATATTTTCCAAACAATTGAAATATTTCGTCAACAGTTAGCTTTCTATCTACTGGATTAATTCCTTTATCAGTAAAGTGTTTTTCAATTAAGCCGGAAAGTTCATCAACCATTGCAATGCTGCTATCATCAAAAATCAATAATGTGTGATAAGTACGAAGACTACCATCGTCTTGTAAAACTTCAATATCAAATTCACAACCGATAATCAGCACAGGGTCTCCTTCATTCCATGATTGATAATACTCCTTATAACATTCTGCATTAATAATATTATGATCAGTTAAGGAGAATAATTTTACTTCATTTTCAACCAGTTTCTCCTTTAAAGTGGATAAATTGAATTCGCCATCATAATCATTAGTCTTCGTAACATTGCTACAATCCGTATGAATATGTAAGTCTACCTTAAACCAATTTGAAAATATTTTACTCATTAAATAATCTTTGTTTTTATCTCAAAATGAAACATAATACGAGAAAATAACCATTGAGCAAAAGCCCATTTTTTCATATTAATCTTGTTTATATGGTCTCAACTTCCCATCTAGACCCTGATATCTCAAATACTTATAGTAAGTTGCGCGAGAAACACCCACCCGATCACATATTTCATTAACTGTAAGTTTTCCCTCCTTAAAATATTGAGCGCAAAGTATGGATTTTTGATGATTTTTCTTACTAATTCCTTTTGGGGCACCGAAAACTTTTCCTCTTGCTCTTGCCGAAGCCATCCCCGCCTTGGTTCGCTCAATAATAATATCTCGCTCCAGTTGAGCTAAGGCAGCAAAGATGTTTACTATGAACTGTGAATGAGAAGACTTGTCTGTAGTATCTAAAAAGGGTTCGGTAAGACTTCTAAACTTAACTCCCTTTTCGTTAAGTTGATTAATGAAATTTGTAAAATGTATTAGACTTCTGGCCAGCCGGTCCAATTTCCAAACTACAATCGTATCTCCCTCACGAACATACTCAATAAGTTTACTCAAACTCTTTCTATCTTCTCTAGCACTGGATACCTTGTCAGTATAAATATTCTTAATATCAATTCCTTCCTTTAAAAAGGCGTCAATTTGTAAATCGAGATTTTGTTCAGTGGTACTTACTCGAGCATATCCAAAAACCATAGCTAATAGTTTAAATTAAGGTCAAAATATAAACTATTTAATTGCTACGGTAAATTAAACTTATTGAAAGTAATGAACATGTGAACTAATAAAAGTTCAAATAAAGGGTGGACTATGTGTACTTTAATTACCGTTTAAATGCACCGTTTCGTTATGAATATTATTACTACAAAATTTTGTAGGGTATTGTTTATGTAAAGTTGCTAAAGACTTCAATATGATCAATCATTCTGAATAAAATCTTACATTATTACCAATAATGTTATACAATAAAAGATTTTATTAGTAAAGCAACTTTAATTCGAACCTAAAACTCTTTCAAAAATTTGGTTTCTTACATTAGATAAAGAATCAATTTTTATATTTGATAAATTCATCATCCTATTTCCAAGTAGGCCCGTATTTGTTCTAGGCCCAGATTCACAATTACATGTAGAAGGATTGAAATACGAATCTATTGGACACTCAATTAAGTTTCCACAATTGAACCTATCTATTATGCTGCTAGAATAATTGGTGTTGCCGCAATCACATGTTTCCAATCCATTTTTAAAACATCTTTCTAAATAATCACATTCAATAGTCTCAAAATATTGAGGAGACCTGAGGCACTGGCTCAAATCATCAAGCAATTCTTGAGCCTTTGCGTAGTTTTCATTATCATTAGGGTTTGGCATAATATAAGGACCTAAATTCTTGCCATATAAATCAACATCGGCGAAGGCTCTCGGAGCACAGCCATAATTGGCCTTATCGGGGTCAGGAGTTATAATGTTAGGAACCCTATCTCTTAATGCTTTTACTGGACCACCAACATTCCCCTCACCTATTTTAGTGAAATTTTCATAATTATCTCCTGTATAAGTATAACCAATATATTTATACTCACCAGTCTGAGTATCAATATAAAACTGTGCTTCTGAAGTTATACCACCTTCTTTTTTACTAATCCAACCTGTTTTCCCATCTTTTTCGATAAAAGCTTCTTGTTCAATATAATTACCATCTTTATCAATAGATATTTTAGAATGATATTCTCCTTCAGAGGTGTTAATTTGAGTTCTTATAACTTTGCCATCAGCTGAAACTATTGTGATTCTATACGTCTTATTTTTTACATCGTTAACTCTAATCGTTAGTGTCCCGTCGCGATCTCTTTTTTCTCTAATTGTCTTAATAATATTGCCATCTTCGTCCTCGATTTCAGTATCCTTAGTTTGGCCCCTTTTAACATCAGTTTTGTGTTCTTCATCTATATCTACCTGGGTGTCTTCTATTAGTTGGTTGAGCTTTGAAACATAAGGGCTTTGAGTACTTATGTATTCATCGTAAAGACAGGACATAGATTGCTCAAGACGGTTAACTTCACCCTTGAGGTCACTATTATTCATTTCATATTTATCAAATGCTTCCCTAATACACGCCCCCGCTCGGCTGTTATTTTGATTTACTCGATTTAAGATTTCGCAAAAGTTGATGTTAGCACGGTTGTCTATCAATTTGGAATTATTGTTTTCCAAAATACCTGAGTCAACTAATAAATTTTTAATTGCTAACTGTTTATCATTCAACTCATCCAGATTAGTGTTGCACGGGTTCAATCGAGAAATGGATTCCGATAATTCTAACAAATCAATTTTATCATAAACTGCAAGATTTTTGAAATTTTGCGAAAGATTAGAAAATAGCAGGTGGTTCAGAACCTCGATTTTTGACTTATCAAACAAGTAAAATCTACCTTTATTTAAAACTAAAGAAGGAAGCTTTGTATTATATTCTTCTTGTTTAATCAATGATTGAACTTTACGTAGCCTTTTAAACAAGATTAACGAATGAACTGAATTTAACTGATTATACCTAAAGCCTAAATCAAATAAAACATTACCGAAATTTTGGTTGTGATTCCCTTCCAGTATTTCCAAAATTTTAGTAGTATATTCATCAAGTTGATATATTGGAACACTATTTATAAAGTCCAATATCTTGATATTAAGAGCGATATATTCTACTTCATCTGTTGTTGAAAGCTTATTTAATCTGTATAGAAAATTAACCTGCTCTTCTATTTCAGAGATTTGAATTCTTCCATATTCATGAACATTTAGTCTAGAACGACATCCAAAACAAAAAAAAATGGCTAGTACAAAACAAATAATCCATTTCATTTTCAAAAATTTAATAGAAGATAAACACTTGACATAGAATCAAATCAAAGTATGTGTAATTAGTTTAAAATATTGTACAAATAGTTGGATTTCTTATTAAAGTTTGAAAATGTATAAGGCTGAAGTAAAAAATTTATCACTTCCATTTTTTAGGTTGCAAATGAATATAAGAACTATTAAAACATCAAATAAAATAGGGAATCCCTCTTATCAGGGGAACCCACCACGATTTTATTTGCCTCATTTAATAGCCCTTATACATTAGAGTGGCATCTAAAAAAGAAATTAAATGTTCAATTTAAATTCGAATACAATGCTTAACACTAAAATAACTATAGGTAAAGAAACTTTTGAAATTTACTCCGTAAGAAAAGATGTTAAGCTATATTTCTGGAATATAGAAAATAGTGAAAAACAATTTACTTCTTCACTAAGTGAATTACACCAAAACTTAGGCAAGGGAACTTGGGCATTGACCTAGGTTTACATAAGGAAAAATGTATCATTATCTTTTTCTTATAGCACAAAGACGTCCGACGGACATTTAAGATAATTACAAATTAGGATGTGTACCCACAAAAATTCCAGTTAGTAGAAATAAAAAATTATCTATTTGGAAATGGAGATTTCCATACAAAATATCAATACAATATGAATGCAAAGGTAAACCCGTAAAATGTTCCCATCAAAAGACTACGGCATAACCAGGGTCGCGAGCTCCCTCTTTTTATTCCGTTTCCTTTTGAGCCGAAATTTTACCTAGCATTTAGACGTCAGCAAATATTGTTTAATCTAAAATTTAAAAATGATGAAAAATCAAATATCAGATTACCAATCGACTGGCACGGAAAACTTGATTCAGCCTTCACCCTTGAGAAAAAATCTATCTAAACTTCAGATAATTGTTCTGAGGAAATTCAGCCCTGGTTTTAGAAAAATGGAAAAACGCTATGAGCTGCTAGAGAACAATCCAGAATTTTTCTTCAATGATGGTGAGGCCGTTTTCACAAAAAAAGAAAAGTACTTTATAAATTTATTAAGTGGGCAATAGCCCGCTTTTCCCTACTTGCCATCATCTTTCCTCGTTTGGTCCGGGCGGGCTTATCTACAAAAACGGGTGCGCCTGAGTGGCCGCAGCTGTCGCTTTCGGTGGCGAACGTCCACAAATATTCTTGGTCCGCGCCCGGGTCTTCCCCTGCGGGGAGAACATTTGTGGACGAACCCGAATCTGTACGGTCCGTGCATTTGTTCCAGGGTGCTTAAGAAAATCGAAGAAGGGAATCATTCCCCGGGGACGATCGGCCCAAGGGGCTGCCCCGTCATGGTTTTTGTTTCAAAAACGCACGCCGGGGGCATTCTTTGCCATGTGGGGCAAAGACCTTCACTGCGGGGAACTCCGAAATACAATGTTGGCTTCCCTTTCCCCTTGGAGAAATTATCTACCATCGACGGCAAATATAGCCCGCTGCCCTAACGTGGACGTCAATGTTTTTTCCGAAGATCGGGAATCCCCCTTGCCAGGGGAACCCACCGCGATCTTAAGATCCGCTCGCAAGCTCACAAAAACCCCTTGTCCACGGGCAGCGTTCAATTGCCACGGCATCGACGGGGCGACCAATTCCACCAATGGGGGAAGCGCAACGCCCTTGAGGGCTCCCAAACCCATGCGCGGCATGGAAGGGAAAAAAGATATAATTAATGCAATATAATATTGCACAGTAATATAGTAATGCTTATATTTATATATCAAATAATCATTAAATTTCATAGTATGAGTTCATTAAAAAACAGAGTTCAATTAATTGGAAACGTAGGGCAAGCTCCTACAATTACAAACCTTGACGACGGGAAAAAAGTTGCTCGCTTCTCATTTGCTACTAATGAAGGCTACAAGGATAAAAAGGGAGAAAAGCATACCGACACCAATTGGCACACAATCGTTGCTTGGGGAAAAAATGCAGATTTTGTGGAAAATTATCTTAAAGAAGGTCATTTCGTAGCTTTAACTGGTAAACTTAAATCTGGTTCGTACGATACAGATAACGGGGAAAAAAAGTATTATACCGAAGTGGTTGCAAATCATTTTTCTTTTTTATCTAAGAACCCTAAGGACACCCCTTCCACCGAAGAAGAATAGCACTTTTTTCTAATAAATCAGGAAGGTAGTCATCTTCCTGATTTGTCTTGTTATAATATATCCATATAATATGATGGGTATATCTTTAATAATAAAAACATGATTATGTTACCCAAAAACCGTCCTTTTAAATCCTCTACGAATTCAGCAGCTTTATTGTTCTCATTTACCTTTTATAACTAGATGCATTAGTTTTCTTACCATAATTAAAAATGATTCCATAGACAAAGCCAGGAACATTCTGAATTCTATTATAGTTGGGGGTTCTTTTATCTCCAAAGTATCTATTACCCTTATCATTCATAGCAATAATCATATTATTTATTCTTGAAACAATCGTTTTGTAATCGAAATCACAAACGATTTTAAATTTTTGCTTGCTTGAAAGCTCATAGCGCTTTAAAAATTCTATTGACTTTTGTTGTTCTGCTGTCAAGACCATTAAATCCTGGTCAAATTCCACCTGAATAAAAATACTTCTTATGGGTCGCCCTTTGGTAGTAAAATAGTTATTACCGCTTTTCAAGACCTTAATTCCAGTTTCTTTATTCTCCGAAATTTCTTTTAACCATTTATTTAACTTCGACCTTAAATTCTTCCAGCCATTAATACCTTTATAGGATGTTTGGACAAATTCCTGGTCCATTATCTGGAAAATCTGTTGCTGCAACGATTCCTCAGATTTATCTCGTAAATAGCCATAGCCTAAAAGCAAATAAATTTCGTCTTTAGCAAATTCATAAGTATAATTTTTCAACCTTCGAAACTGCAATAATTTTTCAAAAAGTTTTTTGGTCTGACTTTCCCTGAAATTTACATATGTCTTAGGGTAATATGATATGTATTTGTCGTATTCTGGATAACTCTGTTGGAAAAGCTCTTTTACCAATCGATTACCCTGAAAATGTCCTTCTTCCAGTTTATTAATGTAAAATAAAGGGAGTACGTCATCAATAATGGAAATTTCTAAAGACAGATTTTGGTTAACCTTACATTTTCTAAATAGATTATATACTGAATATAAAGAATCACCTTTTAGATATTTAAAGGTAACTTTGGATTTCATCAAATCATCGGTCACTTCTTTATAATGAATTTGTCTAATGCTATCCAGTTTAAGTCCCTTAGCTAAAAAATATGGTTTCAAATCAATTGTGAAATCACTTACAATCTCTTTTTGTTTGCTAGTCTTATGCTGCACAAGCATAATAAAATCTTTCTGAAGCGGTGTGAAATCACAATATGCGTCCACAAACCGCATTGGCTGAAGCACTCGGTTCGATTTATTCATGATATACTTCAGTTAATCCTTAGGAAGTTTGGCCAGTTTTGGATTATTCCTGGCTACATTCAATAATTCTGTCTTGGAATAGAAGATAGATCTTCCAATTTGATAAAAAGGGACTAAGCCCTTTTTTTTCCATAGAATAATGCTTTGTACTGAAACCCCTAAGAGTTCACAAGCCTCTGATTGAGTTAACCTATCTTCCTCAGGTGTGATGTGCGTTTCACCGATGAGTTCCGTCTTACGGACTCGATCAATTACATTTTCAACAATTCTTTCCAAGTCCTGCTTAGAAAAAGCATACAATACTGTGTTTTGTTTATCCATTGTTCTTGAATTTGACGAGTTAATTAATTATTTGATTTATTTCTTATTTTTCTATTTTATCCCATGTTCTTGACATTTCATTGGCCTTGAAATCCTCAGCTATTTTTACGTATTTCATAAAGGAAGCTTCGTCCTTATGCCCTGTTATGTTTTTTACTACCTTATCGCTCATTCCTAAGATTAAGCTATTGGTCACAAAAGTTTTTCTCGCCGTATGACTAGTAATTAGTGCATATTTAGGTCTGGTCGTATCAATTCGTTTCCTACCAATATATCTGGTTATAGTAATGGGCTCGTTCAATCCAACCTCCTGACAGCATTCTTTTATATACTCATTGAATTTCTGGCCAGATAATTTGGGTAATGGTTCATAGATTGTGTTCTTATACCTTGCCAAAATTTCTTTGGCCATTTTGTTTAATGGAATGACGTGATTTGTCATTTTTGTTTTTTGTATAGTCAGACTTAGAAATTCACCGCGTACATTCGAAGGCCGTAATTTTCGTAAATCGGAAAAACGAAGGCCTGTAAAACACCCGAAGCAATATATATCCCTTACGTTCGAAAGTCTTTTGGATTTAAATACATGATGATATAAAACCATCAATTCTTTCATAGTGAGGTAAATGACCTCAATGTCATCCTCATTCCTTTTGAATTTTTTAAACTCCAAATTATCATGGTAACCCCTTTCCAGCGACCAGTTCATAAACGTTTTAATAAAGGCAATCAGTTTACTATAATAATTGTTCATAGTGCTCCGCTCCAAAAATGCATAATCCCGGAAAGCTTCTAAAAATCTATGATTTATACTTTCAAAACCAAGACCATATCCTACTGATTTTTCAAAAGCTTTAATAAACGCTATACACGAGTTGTATTTTTTTATGGTTCCTTTCGCTCTAACAGATTTATGGGTTTCCACGAACTCCTCCAACGATTGAAAAAAGTCCTTCTTAATCAGAATGGAAGCTTTGTCTTCAAGACAGTGCTTTATGGCTTCATTCGTGAGTGTTTTTCCATTGATAAGGGAAAGACGGTATAATTGTTTTATCTTATTTTCTAAATCGTCAAGAACAAGATTGTATTCTAAGTGGTAATTATAGCACTCGTGTTTTAGGTTGGGTTTGATTCTTTGGTCTTTCCAATCTTTGGGAAGTACTTTTACATCAGGGACACGTTTTCTGACCCTACACGAATTATAGGATACAATTAGACGGATTGGTACCAATCCATCCTTATTAATATTCTCATATCTAAGATTGTAAGAAACTTGAAGCATTCAACATGTTTTTTAAACAGAATTAATTTAATTCCTGTTATAAAGGTTGAATAGTCTTTAAATTGGGGTCAAATTCAGGGTCAGAAAACTGTTTAAATATAACTAAACAAATTTAACATTGCACTGAATTTCTCTTATAAGCCCATTTATCTAATGATATTACGGGTTAAAATGAGCTTTATATTTTTAAATTCAAATTTAAGCCCTGGTAGGGCTACAAAGGTAGGCAGGGTATTTATTTTAGAAGCAAATTCGATTTTTGCTGTGGCTACAAACCACATTTCTTTTCAACTTTTCTTAACTACCTTAGCAAAAACTCATTCTATATGGAGCGGAAAGTCAAAAATGTATTTGTAAAAGGAGCCATAAATCCCAACTTTATAGCAGATTCTATTGCCAAGCATCAATCCAAAACCCAGATAGGGGCCCACGACATTTTTTTGGGACAGGTACGGGCGGATCAAATGGAAGGTAAAACAGTAAGTGCCATTGAGTATACAGCATATGAAGAAATGGCCAACCTAAAGTTTGATGAAATAAGGGAAAATACATTCTCTAAATTTGACATTACTTGTATGCATATTTACCATAGTTTGGGGAAAGTGGGTATGGGAGAACTTTGCCTATTTGTATTCGTTTCTTCTCCGCACCGTAAAGTTGCTTTTGAAGCACTGCACTATGTGGTCGAGGAAATTAAGGCCCATGTACCGGTTTTTGGAAAAGAACTTTTTGAAGATGATTCATACCAGTGGAAAGTAAATACATAGTTTTATGGTAGATATTACACAGAAGCAAGCTACCCAACGGACGGCCATAGCACAGGCCGTGGTCAAAGTAAGTTCTATGGTTACCATAGATGCCATAAAAAAAGATGCTGTTCCCAAAGGAGATGTTTTTTCCATGAGTAGGGCTGCAGGTTTCTTGGGAGTGAAAAAGACTGCTGATTTATTGCCAGATTGTCACCCTTTGCCCGTTGAACATTGCAGTATCGAATATGAAATAGATGAGCTGGACATTATTATAAAAATTTTGGTAAAGACGTTCTACAAAACAGGCGTTGAAGTGGAAGCCATGCACGGTGCCAGTGTCGTTGCTTTGAACATGTACGATATGCTCAAGCCCATAGATAAAGGCGTAGAAATCCACAACATAAAACTTTTAACGAAAACAGGGGGAAAATCCGATATTAAAAGAGCGTAACTTTTTCTTTAAAAACTTCGCTATCAAATGTTTTTTATTTTAATTTTAGATTGATTAGGTAATAATCCAAAAAAAATGAACGACCTCAAACGAGTTATCGTCGATTTTAAAAAATTGACCCCAGAAGTTTTAAAACTCACTGTAGAGCGTTATCCCGATGGATATGGGGATGGAGATATCATTTCGTTCCGTAATGCAAAGGGTGAACGCATCGAAGCTGTTGAAGTTTTGACCGATGACACCAAATATTTGGTAAAGATCAGTGAGAAGCTCGAGTACACCATGGAGAACTATGACAAGAACGATTATGAAGATTTTGATGACAATGATCCTGAAGCTGTTGTAGATCCATTTACTGAGCTCAATTCCAACGAAGAAGAATAACAAATTTTCATTTCAAGATTCCATTTCAATTAATTCTGCCGTTTTTTAATTTAAATACCTTTTAAATTATCCAACATTTCCGCTGTAGTACTGTTCAGATCAAAGTTGGGTTTCCAGTTCCAATCTTTTCTGGCATCGCTGTCATCAACACTGCTCGGCCATGAATCTGCGATTTGTTGTCTAAAATCCGGAACATACGTAGCTTTAAAATTGGGAATGTGCTTTTGAATGCTTTGGGTTATTTCTTTTGGGCTGAAGCTCATGCTTCCCAAATTATATGAAGACCGGATGGTAAGGTTTTCAGCTGGGCTTTCCATTAGATTTATGGTAGCTTTAATGGCATCTTCCATATACATCATGGGCAATTTGGTTTCTTCGCTCAAAAAACATTCGTACAGCCCCTTTTCCAAAGCTTGGTGGTATATTTCAACCGCATAATCGGTAGTGCCTCCACCTGGCATGGTTTTCCAGCTGATCAGTCCTGGATAGCGTACACTGCGTACATCAACATCAAACTTTTTAAAATAATACTCGCACCAACGTTCCCCTGCTTGTTTGCTTATACCATAAACCGTGCTCGGCTCCATTATGGTGCTCTGCCCAGTGTTCTCCTTTGGTGTATTTGGACCAAAAACAGCTATACTGGAAGGCCAAAAAACCTTACTGATTTTCTTCTCTTTGGCTAAATTTAAGACATTGAAAAGCGAGTTCATGTTCAGGTTCCAGGCTCTCATGGGGAATTTTTCGGCAGTGGCACTCAACATAGCGGCCATTAAATAAACCTCATCGATTTCGTAATGCATGACCACATCTTCAATGGCTTCGTAGTTGGTGGCATCCAAGAGCTCAAATGGTCCTGACTGCATCAAGCTCTCACTGCCCTCTCTAATATCACTGGCCACAATATTATCGGAACCAAATTTATTTCTAAGCTCTATGGTCAGTTCTGTACCTATTTGGCCGCAAGCGCCAAGAATAAGAATGGATTTTTGCATTTAAAAAGGAGTTAATTGCATTTGGCCATAAAGATAGCTTTTATTAAAATTTGTACATTCGCCTATGCAAAAATTGTCCTGCCTTTTGGTTATTCTTATGCTGTTTTCAGGATGCAGAAAAGATGTTGATACTACTGAGGATGTCCAAGTGAAACAACAGTTCTTTAACTATCAAAAAATGCCAAAAAAACTTGCTATAAATGCGATTGCGACCGATACGTTAGAAAAGTGGCCCGAGTTTAAGGCTTTGTCAAGCAGTTTTGATGTGCTGTACCAAGCGAAAAATGATGAAGATTTGATTTTGGCCATTGATGACCTCATTGAAAAAGAAAAACTTCTTGCTAAGGGCAAGTACCCACAACTTTTTGATAAATTTCAGATCAAAAGTAGACAGCGTGTTCTCAAAACATATTTGATAAAAGTAAAGGCCACTATTTTAAACAATGGCGATACCACAGAGCCCACAAAAGAAATGTTGGAGGCATATAATGCTTTTCGTAACCAGTTCAATGTAATCGTAAATAATCCGTTGGACAAAAAACTGATATTGGATGAGGAATAATTTTATAAGTTGTCTGCTTTTAATTTTTACATTAATTACAAAAGCACAGACCACCGAAAGGGAAAAGGTAAATACATTATTGGACGATTGGCATCTTGCGGCCGCCAATGCAGATTTTGACTCTTATTTTGATAAAATGACAAATGATGGGGTTTTTATTGGTACCGATGCTACGGAAAATTGGCAAAATGAAGCATTCAAGGAGTTTTCGAAACCGTATTTTGATAAGGGCAAGGCTTGGAGTTTCTCAGCGGTCGAAAGAAATATTTACCTGAACGATAAAAAGGATATTGCGTGGTTCGATGAATTATTGGATACACAGATGGAACTTTGTAGAGGTTCTGGCGTATTGAAGAAAGAAAATGGGTATTGGAAGATTGCCCACTACGTACTTTCCATAGCTGTACCCAACGAAAATGTTTCTGAACTTATCCAGATTAAAAAAGAAAGGGATAGTTTGTTGCTTATTGAACTTAAAAAGAAAAAATAATTTTGATTATTTCTGACCTTCGGGCTTATCCTTTCTGGATTCCAATGCCTGTTTGCTTAAACTGGCCAAATTAAAGTTGGGGTCAATTTTTAAGGCCTCATCAATTGATGCGATGGCACTATCAATATTTTCTTTATCTTGATTGTACTCCACAAGGCCCTTCAAGTGATAAAAAGCTGCCTTTAATTGTACTTCATAAGGTTGTTGCCTTTCGTAAAATGCATATTTCATATCGTCTTTGGCATTTGCAATGCCATATTCAATATCGGTGGCCGCACCTGCATTGTCACCCGTCTGAATTTTAAGATCTGCCAGTTCGTAAGCTAGGTAGGCTGATGGGGTCCTCGAAAAAAGAGTTTCAAAATGTTCCAATGCCCTTTTAGGCTGATTTAGTGCTTTTAAAGAAACCGCTTTTACTTGGACCGCCAAATTGGAATCATCTGCCTTTTTTTCGATCCCAATGGTATTTAGGGCCTGCATATGCTGTTTATTGTTCATGTATACAAAGGCCAAAGTATCCTTGCGCTCTTTGGAAGGAGCAAGCACATTAAGATGGGTCAACGAATTAATGACGCCATTGACATCACCTTGCAATCGCATTTCCTTATAAAAGGCCTCATAATGTTTTAAAAGATCACTTTTGTTTTGCGCAACCCCACTAAAACCTATAAACAATATAGAGACTAAAACTATTTTTTTCATTTATTCCGAGTTTGGTGCGGCAAAACTAAAAAAATAATTTGTATAAGGCTGTTAAAGAATACAATAAGAATCCAACCAAAAAGATGTTCTAAAAAATCTTTTTATCCGTAATGGAAATTTTAAAGCGCTAACATGGCTACATTCTTGCCCGTGTACTGTTTCAATAAACCTGCATAGAATGCCAGTGTTTTTATGTCCTCCATAAGACAGGATTTTAAAAAAGCGCTCAGGTCTTTATAAAATAGGTTTACAGGAACTGTGGGCACGACTGTATTGATAATTTTTGGATCGTAATCATAATCGTCCAACACCACATCCATTTTTATTCTGTGCCTATGATAATCTATTTCTACGTCGGCTGCGTTGTAGTGCTTCCTTAAAATAGATTTATGTAAATCTTGAAATCTTGAGGTTATGTTTTTTCTTGTACTACTATTTGTAATCAAATTATCCATTTCCATCAAGATTTTTGTCGTTAATCTTGAATTTCCCATCACATTAAATAAATAAATTTATACAAAGGTAGAAGTATGAATTCCAAGTATTGAATATCACTTGATTTATTAACTTAAAATACTCCCAATTGTTGTGAAATCTCAATTTTTGATGGTAAACTAAGAAACGATAGAGGTATAGAAAAAATGATTTTTATCAAGAAAATTCTTACTTATTACAATTTTTCCTGTTTTACTGGAAAAGTCATCTTGATAAGCAGGTGGAGGAATGTTTCTTTTAAGAGCTTCGGCGGTATAATATTCTCTTTTGGTAGGATGTAATGGGTATACGCCATTGAAGATTTGGTTCCAGTAATTATTTGTGACTATTGCATCTAGCATTTGTATGCAGTCCTCTAAATGAATAAGGTTTATAGGTTGATTTCCGTTGGATAGGTTTTGTTTGTCCGAAAGCATGGTTACGGGATTTCTATCAGGACCTATGAGACCGCCAAATCGTACAATGGCTGTTTTCAAAGCCCCATCTTGGCCTAAAAGTTCTTCACTGGCCAATAACTGCTTCCCAGATTCTGAAACTGGACATGGTTCGGTTTCTTCGCTAACTTCTCCATCTATTTTTCCGTAAATTGAGGTGCTACTGACAAATATTATTTTGGACAAATTACTTTTTTTGATTTCGACATGTAAGTGTTTTATTTTTTCAATAAAACTTTCAGAGCCTCCACCTCTTAATTTAGGAGGTATATTGATTATCAGTACATGAATATTGGATAAGAAACCTTGGATATCACCTTTAATACCGTCGGCCGATAGCGAAATTTTGTACGGGTAAATCCCCTCTTTTCCTAAAATAGCCAACTTATCCTTGGATGTGGTACTGCCATAAACTTTATAATTTTTGGCCACAAAATGTTTGGCCAATGGAAAGCCAAGCCAGCCGCAGCCCATTATGCCAATTTTCTCAATCAAACTTTATGGTTTTGGTCACTAAAATGGCATCATTTAATACAAAAGGCATTGGAATACTGTTCTTGGGTCTTTCTGGAACCGTAAATGCTTTATTTTCCAACAGGTCATTGGAAGATTCATAGAGTGTAAGCTCCAAAATGGAATCTTTGGGAAAACTCAATTCCAGTTCCGTATAATCATTATCGCTTACATAATGCGTAATCAATCTCTTTTTTCTGTTTTTGAGAAAATAGTCTGATAGCACAATGTTGTTTACTTTGGCAGAATTCAGTTTGATGGGATTGGTATAAACATCCAATCGGTTGATGGCCCTTTTTGGCGCAATGCATAGTTCTAGAATCCGCTCCTTGCCAATTACAGTGTCTCTCATAATATCAATAAATGGTTCAGCAACTTCTTTTTTTGGTGCAGCTGCGATAAAGGTGAATTCAGTACGGTATTTACTGGGTATCGTATTGAGTTCCCCCGGTTCAGGTGCTCGTTCTCCATTTGCAACAAACTGAGCGTTCCAGTCAATCAATTTTTGATCATAAGTGGCCCAAATAGATGCGTTACTATCCGCATTGTAAACATAAAGAAGACTGCTGGGTTTTGGCCGTTCTTCGTTAAAGTCCGATTGTATGTGTCCTGAAATACTGAAAATGATGAATAGTGATAAGCACAAATAAGCCAGGCGCTCCTTGTTCTTTAGCTGATCTAAAAAGGGAAGCACAAGAAAGAACAAAAGTGTAGTAAAAACAGTGGCAGCAACCATCATTTTCAATCCAAGTCCTACTGGAAACATCTTAATAAAAGGTGCGAAAATAAAAATGCCGGGAAGCGTTAAAAACAATAACAAGAATGGATTGGGCCTGTCTTGGTTCATTATAACCATAAAAGCGACCAAAAGGCTGAAAACAGGCACTATAAAGAAACTGGCTCCTTTTAAATATGCTGCAACAATTCCGGAAAGAAGCAACCAAATGACAATAGGTGCTACTAAAAGGCTGCCCTTACCTATTTTTCTGAATTTGTGGTACGTCCAAAAACAGATGGCCAAGGAAAGTAAGGCATAAATTAATATATAGGTATGTCCATTGTAAGTAAACCCATGAAGCATGTCATTAAATCCAGGATACCACCATTTGATTACCGTCCATGCAAAATATCCGAAAATTCCATTTACGACCAATGTTATCAAAAGAGGTAAGAAACCTTTGAAAATATCTTTAACGGAAAGCCTCTCTCTTTTTAGCCCCATAATCAAAAGCAATAAAAAAGCTATGACCGCGATACCGAACATGGGCCAAATCCACTCAAAGGGATAAGAGACCAATTTGAAGAAAGGGAGGTTGAAATAAACATAGTCATCCAGACTTTTTAAATTGCTCAAATCGACTTCGCTAAAATGTTTGAGCAACGGCATCAAATAACTTCCTTGATGGGCCAACGAGTTTCTATCCAAGCGCTCGTAAGTATCTAAAGCAGTATGATAATCATAGTGGTCATCTATAAAAGCGAAATTGAAGCCTTCAATATCTCCATCTTCACGGAAAACGGTTAAATCCGTATCGTTGGGCAACATTTTATAAATACTGTACGCCAACGAATTGGCAACGGGGTATTCGGGATTTGCCTTGGTAAATTCCTTTATGAGCTTGCCATTGCCACGGTTGGTCTCAATGAGCATATAACTGGGACCTCCACTGCCCCGAGCTTCAAAATTAAGAACCAACCCTATCTCTTTTGCCCATGGATGTCTGTTTACGAAGAGGTCAGCTCCATTTAGTCCTAATTCTTCTGCATCTGTAATTAAGATAATGATATCGTTCTTTGGGGTCTTGTTTTCTACAAGAAATGACCGTATACCCTCTAAAATCGTTGCCACTCCACTTGCAGCGTCGCTTGCTCCAAATGATGAATGGGGGTTACTGTCGTAATGCGACATTAATAAGAGTGCCTTTTTTCCGCCCGAACCTTTAATTCTGGCCAATATATTTGTTGCCTTGCTCAGATTTCCCCAGTCCCCCGCAGTATAACCTTCTTGTGTATTGGTTTCCAAACCAAGTTTTTTGAGTTCGGAAATGATATAGCCTCTAACATTGTCATGTCCTGGAAAACCTACGGCATGAGGCTCTTTGGATAAATTTTTAACATGCTTTAATGCCCTATCCGTAGAAAATGACTGAAGACTTACATCTTCCACCTCGTTTGTGTAAGACGGCATAAGGGATTTATAACTCCAATAAACGGCTAAAAGAAGCAGAATAAGGGCTAGGGTTCTGGAAGATTTCATGGTTTGATCAAGTTGTATATAAAAATATGAAATTATGAAAGGTTCGCACCTTTATAGCGCAATATTTAAATTATTCATTAAAAATCCCTATATTTATTAATCAACCCAAAATGTAATGCTATGGCAATCAAGAGTTTTCAAGGAGCTAGATCTAAAGAATCCCTAAAGAAAAAATACAATGCCCCAATACTTGTAGAAGATTACATGACAAAGAAGCTCGTTACATTTACACCGGAGCAATCTATTTTAGAGGTGATGGAAGCTTTTGCAAAACATCATATATCCGGTGGTCCCGTAATGGATAAAAATGGTTTTCTGGTAGGGATTATTTCGGAAGCGGATTGCATGAAACAAATTTCTGAAAGCAGATATTTTAATCAACCCATATTGGATAAAAGTGTGGAACGTTTTATGACCAAAAATGTGGAAACCATACCTTTCGATATGAGTATTTTTGATGCAGCAGGTGTCTTTGACAGACATAACAGGCGCAGATTGCCTGTAATGAAGAATGATATTCTGGTCGGTCAAATAAGCCGTAAGGATATTGTTATAGCGGCACTTAAGTTAAGCTCACAAAGCTGGAAATAACTACTTAGTTTCTATTCGCGCTTTACAATCATATAACGGTCATTGTCCAAAGGCAGATACCCCAGATCATAGAGAAAGTAATAGGTGCTTCCTTTTTTTGTGGTATATAAATTGGTTATAAAATCGAAATCAAAACCTTTGTCCATCAACTTCATCTTGGTAGTGGTGGTTTTCCCTTCTTTTAAGGAAAAACTGTTCAATATTCGATAGTTTTTTCTAAGCTTATTATTGATATTCCGGACCAAGTTTTTACTGTCCTTATTAAGTTTATTGTTGTAGGCATTCCTGCAATGGTCAGAGCAATATTTTTTATCTACCCTTCCCACCAGCTTTGTACCGCATTCCAAGCACTCTTTTGTCAACGTAACACTTTTTTGTAATTAAATAGTATTTCCTTGGGGTTTTGTTCTTTTCCACCAATTATGGCATAAATATTAACTTCATTGGGCGTGACCTTTTCAAAGGTAAATCCATCGAAATATACGCGATTTCCATCCACTTTGATTAATTTAAAAGTCTGAACTACATTTTTTTCTTCCCAACCTTTTAAATCTGCGTTAAAATGTTTTAGTTCAAAAACGAGTGTTCCATCAATTTCCCTAAAATGTCCGATTTCGTAGAAATTTACTTTTCCTTCTAAAATATGTCTAAAAACAAACATCATAGAACCTCCGGATGGAGGGCTCCATAGATCTTCTGCAATTCCCCCAAATGCTTCTCCTTTCCAATGACCTTCCATCCAGGCCACCTCTGTCAAAGAAGCTTTTGGTGAGATATCACCTTTTTTAAATGAGAGCGTGTTCTGTCCTTTGGAAGAGATAGTTACAAAAAAACATAGCATAAAAAACTGTCGCATAATTTAAGTTTTATTGAATTAAAAGATGGCATAGGTCTTCAAAAACTGGAATGAAGATGCCAAACTTGTAATCCAAAGACGTTTTTGGCTATACTATTTTGGACAGTCATACTATTTTAATTTCATGTTTTTTCAAAAGCCCTATAAGTCCCTCTTTAGAAAACTTGGCCTTTCTCAACGAATTCTTTTCAGGGTCAATGTCAAAATTGAAGGAGGTGCTCAAATCAGCTTCATCCAAAACTGTTTGAAAAAAGATGGTTTTTTCCAAATTGCAGTTGTAAAATATGGCTTTGTTCAAATTCGTTTCGGTAAAATCCACTTCAATGAGTCTACACTCCAAAAAAGAAGTTGCTTTTAACCCGACCTTAAAGAAGGAAGCCAAGGTTAAATTGCAATTTTCAAATTGGACGGATAACAGAAAGTCATTGCAATCTTCAAAACGAAGACCAACGAGCTTGGAATCCTTAAAAACGGATTCTTTAAAAATGGTATATTTTATATTGGTATTGGTCAGATCGCAGTTTGCAAATGTACATTCCATAAAGTTCTGGTTGTCCAAATACCCTTTGGCGAAAGTACAGTTCTCAAAAAGACAATTTTCATAGTCTCCCTTTGGTAATCGGTTTTGCGTATAATCAATTCCCTGAAATTCTTTATCGGCTATAAACAAATCGTCTGTTTTATGATTAGATTTCCTTGAGACATTGTTGCGAGTGCCATATAATCATAGTATAAGAGTTATCAAGAATCAAGACCGTGGCGCTCCAAGAGCCAAGAAAATAGACTTTTTTTATCTTGACCCTTGACCCTTGACCCTTGACCCTTGACCCTTGACCCTTGACCCTTGACCCTTGACGACTCAATCCCATAATAGTATTTGCTAGTCATCCAACAAAATAGCGGGTAACCTCAACGTTTTGTAAAGTTCATTATAGTTGGACATTTCATTGGTAACGATATCATTCTTTTCGTTCTCAAAAATCCTCCATTGTGCCATTAAGTCGCGTAGACGTTCTTTTGCTCCTTCGGTCACCTTTGGTTCAGCAGAATCCACAAAGCCCTTTAAATGCATAAAATCCGCATTGAGCCGGTTATTGAAATTAATTACATCTTGAAAGGTTTTCTGTTTGGGCTGAATGAGCTTTTCCTCCCATATTTCAATTCTTTTGATCAGTGAATCACCAAGTTTTACGAGTTCGTCTGCATCTTCATTGTTTTTTAAAAGCTTGTTATAGCTTTCTAATTGTGATTTTGCGGAACGCATTTGGTTAACAGCTTCGTGCATGGAACGTACCGTGTTTTCGATTTGATTCAAAACCTCTTGTTGCTCTGCATATTCGGCTTCTGTGGCATTTATTTTTGGATTGGGTAAAATGGTTGCGTAGGTTTCTACGGTTTCATTCTCCAAAGTCAAACGCAAGGTATAGTTTCCAGGTGCAACGCTAGCGCCATTGTAATTTCCAAAAACGAACACTTTATCTATGGATGGTAGGGGGTCTTTGCTAAAATCCCAAGTAAAACGATTGTATCCCTTTTTTGAAGGAAGCACTACTGGTTTGGGTGGTCCACCGGGCCACGATTTAAAATCTTTCGCCTTCTCGTTGGTCAAAGTCCGGATTGTTTTTCCGTTTTGAAGCACCTCCAGTTTTAAATCCAAAGAGTCTGCTTCTTTTGGTAAATAATAATCGAAGGTTATGCCTTGCTTTGGATTTTGTCCCAATCCCGGAACAGGCTTCTCGGGACTTCCTCCAAAAATCCGATAGGTATCCTTCGGCTTAAAGATTTTCAATTTTTCCGTGGTGTCAAAACTGTTTTGAATGGCACCCAAGTCATCCAAAATCCAAAAAGAACGCCCAGCAGTGGCCGCAACCAGATCGTTGTCCTGAATTACAAGGTCATTTATAGGGACTATAGGGAGGTTCAATTGAAATTTTTGCCAATTTTGTCCATCATCCAAAGAAACATAGAGTCCCGTTTCTGTACCTGCATATAACAAGCCTTTTTTCTTTTTATCCTCTCGAACAACGCGCACAAAAGTATGCTTGTCTTCGAAACCATCGGTGATTTTTGTCCATGTTTCGCCATAATTGGAGGTTTTAAAAATATACGGTTTCAAATCCATGAACTTATAGCGCATTACTGTAATGTAAGCGGTAGCAGCATCATGGGGAGAAACTTCGATACTGTTGATGATGCCTTCGGGGAGATTTGGCGGAGTAATGTTGGTCCAATTATTACCGCCGTCTTTAGTAATATGAACAAGACTGTCATCACTACCGGCATATAACACACCTTGTTCATGTGGTGATTCAACCAAGTACATAAGGGTGTTGTAATTTTCGCCACCAGCAGCTTCATTGGTGTACGGCCCACCACCAGGACCCTGCTTTTCAATTTCATTACGTGTTAAATCTGGGCTTATAACATCCCAGCTGTGTCCTCCATCCGTTGTTTTGAAAACCACATTGCCCGCATGGTAAATGGTGTTGCGGTCATGGGGAGAACTGATAATTGGAGCATTCCAATTGTATCTAAACTTAAAGTCCTTTGGTACTTTTCCTAAACCAAGTTCTGGATATTCCTTTATGGCCTTGCCCTCTCTGGAAGCCTTCACCCATTTTTCAATGATACCTTGGTAGCAGCCACCGTAAACTACTTCGGGATTATCTGGGTCAAATGCCAGATAGGCACTTTCACAGCCAGCAACGGAGTACCAGTCTTTCCAATCAATTCCACCATCATTGGTTCTACTGGCAATCGCGATGGCCGAATTGTCCTGCTGCCCGCCATAGACATTATAGGGGACAAGATTATCTGTGATAACCCTATAAAATTGGGCGGTAGCCTGATTTTGCTGTGTACTCCAACTTTTACCTCCATTGTTGGAAATGTTTGCGCCACCATCGTTGGAGTTGATCATTTTGGTATTGTCGTTGGGGTTTATCCATAGATGATGATTATCCCCATGGGGAGTAGGTAAGGGCGTAAAGGTCTTTCCACCATCAATGGATTTGGTCACGGGAGCGTTGAGCACGTACACAAGGTTTTCATCTTGAGGGTCGGCAAAGATTTCCATATAATACCAAGACCTGGCAATGTTGATTCGGTCGGAATTGACTTGTTTCCATTTTTTACCTGCATCATCGCTTCGGTAGACACCTCCTTTTTTACCTTCGGCTTCAATTACGGCAAAAACGAGTTCTGGATTGGCACGTGACACCGAAATTCCAACTTTACCAAACTCATCGGGCAGGCCTTCCTTCAATTTTTCCCAAGTAGTTCCTCCATCGTTTGATTTATAAATACCGGATGAGGTTCCACCGGATTCCATAGTCCAGGGATAGCGTGTATGCTGCCACATGGCCGCGTAGAGAATCAATGGATTTTTCATATCCATGGACAGGGACGAAGCTCCTGTTTTTTCATCTACAAAAAGTACATTTTCCCAAGTAGTCCCACCATCCAAGGAACGGTAAATGCCCCTTTCTTTTGAAGCTCCATACTGTGCACCCTGTGCTGCTACGAAAATGATATTTGGATTTTTAGGATTTATGATTACATCAGAAATATGCCGGGTTTCATCAAGTCCGATGTGCTTCCAGGTTTTTCCTCCGTCAGTGGATTTGTAAACGCCATCGCCCATGGAGGTCATAACACCTCTAGCAGCATGCTCGCCCATGCCCGCTACCACAATGTTGGGATTGCTTTCCGATACCGCAATGGCACCGACGGTCCCAGTATTGAGCTGCCCATCGGAAATGTTCTTCCAAGTGATGCCATCATTAGTGGTTTTCCAAATTCCACCACCGGTAGAGCCCATATAATAGGTCATGGGCTGGCCTACCACACCAGAAGAAGCTACACTTCGTCCTCCTCTAAAAGGACCAATGTTTCGCCATTTTAATCCATGGTATACCGAATCATTGAGAACGATGTTAGGAGAAACAGTCTTTTTTTTTCTGCGTTGCGCTTCGCTATTTGAGGGAAAAAATAATAGTACTACAAGAACAAGTTGAATGATTTTCATAAGGTTGGAATTAGTCCATAGAAAGATACAAAACCTATCCGATTGTTAATGAAAAGATAAAGTTCAATTTTTATTTGGAACAATCATTCCAGATAGAGTATATTTGTTTCGGAATGAACGTTCCAAAATAAACTTTAAATAAATTTTATATTATGAAAAAATTAGAAAACAAAGTAGCAATAGTTACTGGTGCCACCAGTGGAATGGGTTTACAAACTGCAAAAAAGTTCCTTGAAGAGGGAGCAAAAGTTGTACTGACAGGTAGAAACCAAGAAAAATTGGATGCTTTAAAAACTGAATTATCTGGAGATTATCTTTTGGTTAACGCAGAAGCATCAAGTATTTCTGATAGTGAAAAGTTAATAGCCCAAACGGTTTCCAAATTTGGTAAAATCGATATTCTTTTCCTGAATGCCGGAATCTTTAGAATTGAAACCATCGATAATCTTACAGAAGAGGTTTTTGATGAGGTTCACAATATCAACGTCAGGGGTCCTTTATTCACGGTCAAAGCAGCGTTTGAACAATTGAATGAGGGAGCCAGTATCATTTTCAATACTTCGGTGGTGAACGTAAAAGGTTTCGTGGGAATGGCAGCCTATGGTTCCAGTAAAGCTGCCTTAAGGTCTTTGACAAGAACATTGGCTGCTGAATTTGGTCCTAGAGGTATTCGCGTAAACGCCATAGCGCCTGGACCTATTGATACGCCAATTTATGGAAAACACAATGTGCCTCAAGAAAATATAGATGAAATGGCATCAAACTTTCCTTCCTTGGTATCCTTGGGAAGATTTGGTAACTCCGATGAGATAGCCAATACAGCGTTGTTTTTGGCTTCTTCGGACAGCAGTTACATTACTGGAACGGAAATTCCTGTGGATGGTGGTTTTGCCCAAGTCTAATTTCTTTTATTGTATATCCGCTATTGTACCACTAGCCAAATAAGATGTTTGAAATATGTTTTTGTTACCTTGAGCGCAATCGAAAGTTCGACAAAAACATCTCTACTGCGCTCGATGTGACAATTGGATTGAATGCTGGTACAATAAAGTGGAATCAATTTTTTTAAATAAATTTGGAACAATTATTCCAGAATAATGCCCAGAACAAAACAATTTAATGAAAAAGAAGTATTGAACAAGGCCATGGAACTCTTTTGGGAAAAAGGGTTTCATGCCACTTCAATGCAAGATTTGGTATTGCGTTTGGGAATAAATAGAGCAAGTCTTTATGATACGTTTGGCGGGAAGGAAGAACTTTTTAACAAAGCTTTTCAACACTACAGGAATACTAATGGAACAATTATAAAAACACTTTTTGAAAAAGAGCATAGCGTAAAAGAAGGGTTAAACATACTTTTTGATAAGGCCATTCAAGAATCAATAGAGGATGAGTGCAGAAAAGGTTGTTTTGTGGTCAACACCACAACAGAGCTCGTTCCCAGTGATAAAAAGATTCATAAAGTATTAAAAGAAAACAAGGAAAATATCGAAAAACTCTTTATCGACTATATCCAAAAAGGGATTGATTCAGGCGAAATAGCTCCCCTTAAAAATCCGAATAACATAGGACTTATGCTTTTTACACTTTACAATGGTATGCGCGTACTGGCAAAGATAGATCCCGACCGACAAAAACTTAAAAGTATGGTCAAGGGCGGTCTTTCGGTGCTTGATTGATACCTACTCAACAATCCTAAATTTGACATTGACGGAAGTCTCCACTTTTATCTTTTCAAAATCGATATCCAAAGGTTCTGCTTCCTCCATATCCATGGCAGTAGTTTTCATTTCCATTCGTACTGATTGATTATACCTTGGATAGTAAGGTGTGGAAACATCAAGAATATGTATCGCAGCTCCCACAGATTGCCCTAAAGGTGTTGTGAGTGCCTCCGCCTTTTTCTTGGCCTTTTTGACCGCATCGGATTTTAGTGTCAATTCCAGAGCATCCATTTTTGAGTACTCGGTTTTTTCTAGATAGGTATTGGAGATGTCCAATCTTTCCAATGCAACCATAACTTCACCAGCTTTTTTTCCAGAATAGACCAAAAGTGAATACTGCTTGCTTTTAAGGACTTCTTTTCCTCTAAGAAAGTATTTTTTGAAGTTACTGCTCAGATCTTTGATGACCAATTGCTTATCTAAATCTATACCTAAGGCTCTAAGTCTACTGGCCATTTTATTTTCTTGCTCTTCAACGGATTTCCGTCCTTTGGAATCTTTTTCTTGAATAGTGATGTTCAGATAAATCTTGTCCGGTGTAACCAAAGTATCGACCCTTGCAGAGGTTTCCAAATAGGGAATATCCAAGAAATTCTTGGTTTGACTCAAAAGTGCGGTCGTAAATAAAAGACAGAGTATAGGAATTAGGGTATGTTTCATCATTTGTACTTTATTTTGTTTAAAGGTAAATACTTTGCCACAAGGTGCAAAACGTAGGTTGTTCTTAAAAGTTAAATAAAATAGAAGCGGATCTTAGATTCTATGGATTTGTTTCTTTCGTTATTTTTAGACTAAGTTTTAATCAGCTATCAGATAAATCCAACTATATGAAATTCGTTCTTGCTCCCGACAAATACAAAGGTTCTCTATCTGGGCAGCAATTTTGTGCTGCGGTCGAGAGCGGTATTGGATTGGTTCTCCCTGATGCTACGATTATTAGCAAACCCCTTGCGGATGGTGGCGATGGCACTTTAGAAGTTGTAAAAAGCTATTTGAAAGCTTCTAAGGTTAAGGTCGTGGTCAAAGACCCCCTTTTTCGGGATATTGAAGCTGAATATCTACTCTCTGATGATAAAAAGACAGCCTTTATTGAAATGTCCGAAGCTTCTGGTTATAAGTTGCTTTCCAAGGATGAATTGAATTGTATGTACACAACTTCGCAGGGTACTGGCGAGTTGATTGTTGATGCGCTGGAAAAAGGCGCCAACGAAATCATCTTGGGGATTGGTGGCAGCGCGACAAATGATGGCGGAATGGGTATGGCAACAGCTTTGGGCTATACATTTTTAGATGAAAATGGAAATGTGTTGAATCCTATAGGAAAGAATCTTACTTCTGTCAGAAAAATTGTTTCACTGAATGTCCATAAAAGACTGCCAATGACAACGGTGAAGGTAGCGTGTGATGTTACCAATCCATTGTACGGGAAAAATGGGGCTGCGTTTATTTATGGGCCACAAAAGGGTGCATCTAAAAGCGAAGTGAATTTGTTGGACAAGGGACTTCAACATTTTTCAGAAGTAGTAGGGTCAACATTTGGCAAAGAAATACATAATAGTAAGGGAGCAGGCGCTGCAGGAGGAATGGGTTTTGGTGCTATGGTGTTTCTCAATGGCACTTTGTCTTCAGGAATAAATCTTGTCATGGAAATGGCGGGATTTGATGATGCCATTAACGATGCAGATTGGATCATTACCGGAGAAGGCCAATTGGATGCCCAGACGTTATCTGGTAAAACCATAAGTGGGGTACTCCAAGCCGCTCAAAAAAGGAATATTCCTGTAGCTGCTTTTTGTGGGTCTGTTTCTATTTCTTTACCAGAACTTAAAACTCTGGGACTTCAATATGTAACATCAATTTTGAATAGGGTAGGTTCTCTCCACGAGGCAAAACAAAACAGTTTCAACAATTTGGAACTTGCCAGCTACAATTTTGCCAAACTATTGCAAACTTCAATCAAAAGGTAAAAGGTCAGGTTGCAAATACTTGACTTTTGCCATTGGGGACCGGTAGATGTCAAATCCGTAATGGCATGCCATCAATTCCTTAAAATTGAATTTTAATCTAGGAAACTCTTTTATAAAATCTTGAAAATTATCGGATTTTGATTTGATCATAAAATGATAAACGGCCCTTATGGCTGCTATGGTCAAAGTATGGTTGTATTTATCCGCTGCGTTGTGAATAACCGTAAATTGTTTAATCTGTTGCGTTACGTTCGTGATTGCCGTATTAACACCATACTTGGTTATGTGAACCCATGCCAAGCGTAGATGTGCTTCATGTGTAAATAATGAGGGAGGATATGTTCCTTTTTCAAACTGATACATAAAATTCAAATCTGTCATTTTAAGAATATTTTTTCTTCATTTTAAATTCCAACGAAGTTTTTACAGCTCCCCATTCATTTTCCAGAATAGAAAACAGAACCGTATCCCGTACAATTCCTTTTTTATCGATCCTATGATTTCTGATAATGCCCTCCTGTTTTGCTCCCAAGCGCAAGATGGCATTGCGTGACGGAAAATTATGGAAATTGGTCTTGAATTCAATGGCAATTGCATTTAATGCCTCAAAAGCGTGCTGTAGCATCAAATATTTACATTCTGTATTGATGCCTGTACGTTGTACTTGTTTTGCATACCAGGTATATCCTATTTCTGCCCTTCTGTTTGCAGCATCGATATTGCAAAATCGTGTGGAACCTACTATTTTATTTGTTCTTTTATCAATAACAACAAAGGGGAGGGCACGATTTTCATCTTGTTCCTTTAAAGCAAATTCCATGTATTCATCCACTGTGTTTTCAGATGGAACCGATGTATACCACAACTCCCAGAGATTACCGTCTGCGGCCGCTTGCAATAAACCTTCTTTGTGCAATTGTTGCATGGGAATCAGTTTGACCAAATTTCCTTCAAGTTCAATAGGTTGTAACCATGAATCCATAAACTATGTTTTAGCTGATCAAATATAAGTTTAATGTTGTTTTAAAATAAAAAGACCGGGCAACGCCCGGTCCTCTTATCAATCAAAAAACGAAATCAGAAATTCTTATCCAATCTCTTTAAATTCGTCTACATAAAAGAAATTTTCATTTTCTTTATTAATAATGTAGATGTCATCTTCTGCTAAGTATTCCAATGTTTTATCATCAACTTTCACAATAAAACCATTGTCGGTCGGCATAAGTTTAAAGTCTTGGTTTTTGGCTTTTTTATATTTTAATACCATATAATGTTCATACATGTCGTCATTATTGATGTCAACAGCAATCAACTTGGTGACTTTTCCAGGGATTATTTTTCTGGCTTTATCACGTTTTCCGGCGTCCTCTTCTTTGAACGCTACGGAATAATTTCTTCGCTCCATAACTTTTACGCTGTACTCCTTTTGAGTACCGTTAATTGTCACGGGAAATGTTTGAACCGTTGTAGATTCCATAGAACCTGATTCGTTGGTTTGTGCGAACGTTAGAGATGTTGATAGTGCTGCTATTGCTATAAGTGATACTATATTTTTCATGTGAACTGTTTTAGATTAAAAAAATTATTTTAATAAGGTTTATCGATTATTTCAAGTAAGAAGTGAACATCCAATTTCTTTTTTCCAACTCCCTTAAGAAATCGGTCAACATTTGTTCAGTGGCAATATCTCCGGTTTCCAAGGATGCGTTGATACCTTCCATCATGCTATTGTGGAGGATTTCAAAATCTTTTAGAGTTTCCCTTACCATTTCAAGTGCGGACAAATTGTCCTTGTTCTCCTTAATTTCAGACAACTCTAGGGATTTCTCCAACGTAAAGTTTGTTTTTACGCCAAATACCCTAATTCTTTCCGCTACAATATCGATGTTCTCTTTTACCGTGTTGTATTCATTTTCAAATTCTTCATGTAGTTCAAAAAATTCCGGTCCCTCAATATTCCAGTGAAAGTTTCTCAACTTGTTGTAGAATACCTGATAGTTTGCCAATAATGTATTTAGGGTTACCACTATTTCAGCGGTTTCTAGATATGTAAATCCTAATTTTTTAAAAGTTTTATTTTCTGAAGTTTTTATATTTTCCATCTTAATTTCGTTTGTGAATTAATAAATGCTCGATAAGTGTATGGCGTTCAAGATTATATTTTGAAAGCCTTGTGCTTATCAAATTCTGTTTAATGTATTTTGGAGGGGTGGGAATTAGAATTTCCCAATGTAAATAGTATAAGTCAATTACTTGACTTAGAACACGTAGATGGATATGTGTTTTCTCGAATAAATCATACTATCAATATATAGATTTTTAGAAAAAAGTCAAGTTTTTAACAGCTTTTAACGTTTCTCTCGGTAGTACTGAAAAGAAATCAGAATTAATGCTTATAATGTTTTGGTCAATTATATACAAAGAGATAAAGATCCATACAATTTAAATTATGCCAATCACATTTCTTGCAAATAAAAAACTGCATGGACTATACATATGGTGCCAATTACGAAGTATATCCAGTACTTAAAATTAGACAATTCATTCCCGTAGTTGTTATTCTCCATGTTCCAATTTGCAAGCCAAACAAAGAAAGTTTCACAAATTATCAATAAAATCTTATAAACGGGAATATCATTTTAAAAAGTTAGAGAACCCTTTTGGAGTTGAAAAGAATCTAGGATTTGGGAAGGGAGGCAAAGAGATTATCTATTTTCAATCATTTACATCCGTTTACAAACGAAAACAAACGTTTTAAAACCGTTTCGTGTTTTTTCTTGCTATTATGTTTGCCCTGTCGAATGATAAGCGTTCGATAGTATTAACTGTTTAACACGTAAAATTTAAAACATGAATTCACTAAGAAACAAAGTACAGTTGATTGGAAACTTGGGCAACGACCCAGAAATCGTACTATTGGAAAATGGCAGCAAACTGGCCAAGTTCTCAATTGCTACCAATGAATCCTACAAGAATTCCGAGGGAGAGAAAGTTACGGATACGCAATGGCACAATATCGTGGCTTGGGGGAAAACGGCCGAAATTGTCGAAAATTATTTAATGAAAGGCAAAGAAGTAGCCATTGAAGGAAAATTGGTTACACGCTCTTACGAAACCAAAGAAGGAGAGAAACGATATATCACAGAAATTAAATGTAATGAGTTATTGATGCTGGGCAAATAAATATAATACAGCTTGCACATTATCGAGAAAGAGGGTCAATCGCCCTCTTTCTTCTTTTAAAATCTGATTTAACTTTAAATTAAAGGAAAATCGAGTAACAATGATTGTAAGTGTTCGTCCAATAGTATAGCTGTTATTGTCATGAAAGCAATTCGTTTCATTTTGTTGGTCTTAATCTGTAGCTATTCCCTTGGGATAGTGGCTCAACAGAGTGCGAATTCCGTAATTGGATTGCGATTTTACGAAAGATTGGCTCAGCGCGATGCAGATTACGAACAATCACTTTTTCTTTTAAGCAATCAAGATGAATCTGATTATTGGGCAGACCAAGAAAACTACGAAAGACATTTAGGTAAAATCGATTTCACCTCATATTTGGTCTACATGAAAAGTAAGAAAGATGCATATGCAGAGCATCTGGGCAACTGCGAACATAAAATGTCGCATAGCGAACTTTATTTTCAGAAGGCCAAAGCCTATGTATCATTATTGGACTCTGACTATGAGCTCGGTAAAAATGCCAGTAAGGTAGCCCAATCGGGTATTAAAAATTAAATTCGTTAATAAGCATAACAATAAAAAAACCACCTATTAGGTGGTTTTCTATGCTACTTTCTTAAGTAGGTCAAAACATGGGCAGCGTTTACAGCGCTTATTTTCTCCCTTTTTAAATTTTTTACAGCACTTGGTTTTACAATTGGTCAAAGACAACTCTTTTAATAGTGCCTTTTTCTTTTTATTGGATTTATTTTTCTTTTTACCCATCGTAAAGTACAGATGAGACAAAAATAGTTATTTTAAATTAATCTAAATAAATAATCAAAAAATTATTCTCCCATGGTGTTGGAAGCTGCACTTTCCACATTAATTTGTTGCACATCCCTATCAAAAAGGTACAATCCGCCTTTATCGTTACCGATGAGATTTATTTTGTCCAAGATAGTCCTTGCCAAAGCTTCTTCTTCAATTTGTTCGGCAACGTACCATTGTAAGAAGTTATGTGTTGCATAGTCCTTTTCTTCCAAGGTTACATGTACCAAATCATTAATGCTTTTTGAAACAAAAATTTCATGTTCATATAGCTCTTCAAACATTTTTTGAAAAGAGACAAAGTCTATTTTCGGAGCTTTTAATTGTGAAATCTGAGCATGACCGCCACGTTCGTTTACATATTTGACCAGTTTGAGCATGTGCATACGTTCTTCATCCGAGTGGCCGTACATAAATCCTGCGATTCCTTCCAGACCTTTTATCTCTGCCCAAGATGCCATTGATAGATATACTTGTGAGGATTCGGCCTCTATCTTTATCTGATTGTTGAGTGCTTTTTCCAGTTTTTTAGATAACATAATTCTATGCTTTACTACAAAGTTACAAATTAAAGGGCCGCAAGACTAGAAGTAAATCTCCTGTGCCAAACGAAATGTGTTTGCATGGGCCTCCACAATGGTTTTAATATCAGGGGAATACCCGCCGCCCATACTACATTGCACGGGAACTTTGGCATCAAAACATGTTTGGAGCACATAGCGGTCGCGCTCCTTACAACCATTCAAAGTCATTCCCAGCGTTCCCAGTTTATCCGAAGAAAGTACATCCACGCCACAGAGATAAAAAATAAAGTCGGGGTTCACCTTTGTTACAAGTTCTGGGAGTGTATTTTTTAAGATAGAAAGATATTCCCCATCTGTTATTCCTTTCTCAAGGGGGATATCCAAATCGGATATTTCTTTTTTAAACGGATAATTTCCGCTGCCATGCATTGAAAATGTAAAAACCGAATCGTCATCCTGAAATATTTTAGCCGTACCATTGCCCTGGTGTACATCTAAATCCACAATCAATATTTTTTGTGCCAAACCCTCATTTTGAAGAAACTTGGCACCAATGGCTTGATCGTTCAGCATGCAGAATGCTTCACCTCGGTTGGAATAAGCATGGTGTGTGCCTCCCGCAATGTTCATGGCTATGCCATGCTCCAAAGCAAATTCACAGCCTTTTATGGTGCCGTCCGCTATAATCCGCTCCCTTTGTACCAGCTCATTACTTAATGGAAAACCTATTTTTCGGGCGGCGCTTGGTTTAATGTCTAGATTGATGAGCTTGTTATAGTATTCCTCTTCATGTGCCGCTAAAATGACAGTATCGTTCGGAGTTCCTGGTTGAAAAAAATTAGCATCATCACAGGTGCCTTCATGCAACAATTGCTGCGGTAAAAGATCGTATTTGATCATGGGAAAGCGATGACCCTCTGGTAAAGGATGCTTATAAATAGGATGAAAGGCAATTTTGAGCATTATAAAATCAATCTTTTTTGTGCAACGCCAATTGAATACGTTTTCTCGGTACATCAACATCCAAAACTTTTACTACGATTTGCTGATGCAAACTGACATGCGCATTTACATCTTTCACAAAAGAATCGGATAGGTTCGAAACATGGATAAGACCACTTTCTTTGATGCCAATATCCACAAAACACCCAAAATTGGTAATATTGTTGACAATTCCAGGTAACAATTGGCCTTGCTGTAAATCGGTAATTTGCTTGATATTTTGATTGAAGGTGAAAAGCTTTGCTTTTTCCCTACGGTCCAGCCCCGGTCGTTTCAACTCTTCTAGAATATCCTTCAAGGTCGGCATTCCAACGGTGTTCGTGCAATACGATTCTAAATCTATCTGTTGTATGACAGCTTCGTTTTGAACAATAGCTGATACCGCTATCCCTTTGTCCTTGGCCATTTTTGAAACAATAGGATAACTTTCAGGATGCACCGCGGAATCATCCAAAGGATTGATGCCATCTTTTATGCGTAAGAATCCAGCACCCTGCTCAAAGGCTTTACCGCCCAAACGGGGAACTTTTTTAATTTCTTCCCTGCTCTTAAAGGCACCGTTTTCATTTCTATAAGCGACTATATTTTCGGCAAGTTTAGGTCCAATACCGGATACATAGCTAAGTAAAGGAACGCTAGCGGTGTTTATGTTCACACCAACAGTGTTTACGCAACTTTCCACGACCGTATTCAACGAAGTTTTGAGTTTTGTCTGATCCACATCGTGCTGGTATTGTCCTACACCGATGGATTTTGCATCTATTTTGACCAATTCCGCCAATGGATCGGCCAAACGGCGACCAATAGAAACCGCTCCCCGTACGGTAACATCGTAATTGGGAAATTCGTCCCGTGCTATTTTTGAAGCTGAATAAATAGAGGCACCCGCCTCGCTGACCACAAATACTTCAATAGGGTTTTTAAAGGATATTCGCTTTACCAATCGTTCCGTTTCGCGCGATGCCGTTCCGTTTCCTATGGCAATAGCTTCAATTTTGTGCGCATCCACCAAAGAACTTATTTTTTTAATGGCATCCGAACTTTTGTTTTGGGGCGCATGGGGATAAATGGTTTCGTTGTGCTTTAAATCTCCCTGCGCGTCCAGGCAAACCACCTTGCATCCTGTTCTAAAACCAGGGTCTATGGCCAAAATTCGCTTCTCGCCCAAAGGCGCACCAAGCAACAATTGTTTTAAGTTCTTGGAAAAAACCTGAATAGCATCGGTATCCGCTTTTTCTTTGGCATTTCTTAGAAGCTCACTGGACAAGGAAGGGAACAACAATCGTTTGTAAGCATCGGCAATGGCAAATTTAATTTGAACGGTACAGGCATTGTCCGATTTTATGATGCGCCTCTCCATGTTGTCGAGTGCCCTATCATGATCAATTTCAATTTTTACACGGATAAAACCTTCTTTTTCCGCTCTTAGGATGGCTAAGAATCGATGCGAAGGACATCGGTTAAGTGATTCGCTCCAATCAAAATAATCTCGGAATTTTTGGGCTTTTTCGTCATCTTTTTTTGTTTTGACAACCTTTGTAGTAACCAAGGCATGTCGCTCCAATTGATTTCGTAGTTGGTTGCGGATATCCGTACGTTCATTGATCCATTCTGCTATAATATGGCGAGCACCTTCCAGTGCATCATCCTCATTAATGATTTCATTACTGAGATATTTGGAAGCAATAAATTCGATTTCATCGCTTTTTTGGGCCATGATGATTTTTGCCAAAGGTTCAAGCCCCTGTTTTCTGGCAGTCTCCGCTTTTGTTTTTTTACTTTTTTTAAAGGGAAGGTATATATCTTCCAATGTAGCTAAATCGATGCAGTTCTCAAACTTTCTTTTTAAGTCGGGAGTGAGTGCCCCTTGTTCGTCAACTGCTTTAATGACGGCCTGCTTTCTCTTTTCAAGTGCCTCAAATTGGGTTTTAAACTTTACGATTTCTCCTACTTGTACTTCGTCCAGATTACCCGTACGTTCTTTTCGATATCTGGATATAAAGGGAATGGTACAATCTTCGTTCAATAGTGCAACGGTATTTTCAATACTTTTTTCTGAAAGATGTGTTTGTTTTAGAATATAGGGGATGAGTTGCATGGATTCTTAGTGATGTGTATTTATTCTTTTAGAAATCAGTAGATGGTTACCTATTGAAATTTATGGTTTTTCAACAAATGTCAGATTAAAGCTGTCTTTGTCGACAAACAGGCGCAATTGAAACCTACTTTGGACGGACGAACAGTTCTCGACTGCGCTCGAACCGACAATATTGAATATTTTAAAAATTTGATAATCAATTCATTATAAATTATTTTCAGTACGTATTTATCTACTGAACTCTATACTCTTTTTTTGATAGGCTGAAGTGTCATATCGAGCGCAGTCGAGATGTTGTACACTAATCATCCGGTTGATATTTTGAGTGTGTAGCATTTCGGCATTCGGCCAAAATTTTTAGTAGATTGAAATCTCCGCTTGCTAAAGCTAGCTTCTTTTTTGCACTCCATTTTTTGATTTTCTTTTCAAAATAAATTGCTTGTATCACATTATTGAATTCTTGTTTGAAAATCAGTTGTACGGGTCTTCTTTTATAAGTAAAGCTTTGTGGTTTCAATCCTTTTTGATGTTCTTCGAATCTTCGATTGAAGTCATTGGTGATTCCTGTGTAGGTTGAACCATCGGAACATAACAAGATGTAGACATAATATCTGAACATTCAACTTTTTTCAGCATGCATCTCGACTGCGCTCGATGTGACATACATATACAATTATTGGAATTAATTTATACCCTCACCATTCCCAACTCCATCCTCATCTGGGTTCACAAATACCAATTTTCCTTCTTTGTTCTCCGTCATCAAAATCATCCCCTCACTTTCAACCCCACGTAATTTTCTAGGTGCCAGATTTACCAAAACGGTTACTTTTTTGCCTATAATTTCTTCAGGTGTAAAACTCTCTGCAATTCCTGAAACAATGGTTAGGGTATCTAAGCCCGTATCCACTTTTAACACTAAAAGTTTATTGGCTTTCGGCATTTTTTCTGCCGCTATGATGGTGCCTACTCGCATATCCAGCTTCGTAAAGTCATCAAAGGTAATGGTGTCTTTTTGTCTTGCAATTTCTTTTTCCATTTGACTTGTGCTGAGCTCTGTCGAAGCATTCGCCTTTTTGGTAGCTTCAAGTTTTGCCAATTGCACTTCAATTTCTTTGTCCTCCACTTTACGGAACAACAATTCACTTTTATTGATTTGATGTCCCGATTGGATAAGGGTTTCTTCTTTTTCAATAGTACTCCAAGAAGACTCGAAAGTGTTTTTTGTGCTATTTTCGGTATGGTCGCTGAGCCTTTCGACTTTGCTCAAGACTGGCGTAGTGGAAGCGATATTGAGTATGTTTTTAAGCTTTTTGGATGTAAACGGCAAAAAAGGTTCGCTCAAAATTGCTAAACCAGTAGCAATCTGAAGTGCAACGAACATCACTGTTTTGGTACGTTTTTCATCAGTTTTAATGAGCTTCCAAGGCTCTTCATCGGCCAAATACTTATTGCCCAATCGCGCCAAGTTCATTAATTCTTGACTTGCTTCCCTAAATCTATAGCGTTCCAGGGAACTGGAAATAAGCGCTGGAAAATTCCGTAAAGACTTCAGCGTTTCTTTGTCAATATCGTGGAATTCATCTGGGTAAGGAATTGCACCGTCATAATACTTATGGGTCAGAACCGCCACACGATTTATAAAATTGCCAAAAATGGCAACGAGTTCGTTATTGTTTCTCGCCTGAAAATCCTTCCAAGTAAAATCGTTATCCTTTGTTTCAGGGGCGTTGGCAGTCAATGTATAGCGAAGCACATCTTCCATACCTGGAAATTCCTCCAAATACTCGTGTAGCCAAACCGCCCAATTTTTGGATGTTGATAGCTTGTTGCCTTCTAGGTTTAGAAATTCATTTGCAGGTACATTTTCCGGTAAGATAAAGTCACCATGTGCCTTAAGCATACTTGGAAAGATAATACAGTGAAAAACAATGTTGTCCTTACCGATAAAGTGAAGCAGTTTACTCTCTTTATCTTTCCAATAGGGTTCCCAGTCCCTTCCTTCTCTTTGTGCCCATTCCTTTGTTGAAGAGATATATCCAATGGGAGCATCGAACCAAACATAGAGCACCTTTCCTTCGCCACCTTCAACAGGTACGGGAATTCCCCAATCCAGATCGCGCGTAACGGCACGTGGCTTTAGACCGTCATCTATCCAAGATTTACATTGCCCGTAGACATTGGGTTTCCAATCGTTTTTGTGGCCTTCCAAAATCCATTTTTTTAAAAAATCTTCATAACGGTCCAATGGTAAAAACCAATGTTTGGTCCTTTTCAATATTGGGATTGCTCCTGTTATCGTAGATTTTGGATTGATTAGATCAGTAGCGTTTAGGGATGAACCACAATTTTCGCACTGATCCCCATAAGCCTCTTCATATCCGCATTTTGGACAAGTACCCGTAACAAATCGATCTGCCAAAAACTGCTTGGCTTCATCATCATAAAGTTGTTCCGTAACCTCTTCTATAAAATCTCCTTGATGATATAGTTTTTCAAAGAAATCCGATGCGGTTTTATGATGAATTTCTGCCGATGTACGGGAATAATTATCAAAGGAAATTCCAAAATCAACAAAAGACTTTTTAATAATTTCATGGTACCTGTCAATAATTTCCTTTGGGGTAACGCCTTCTTTTTTGGCCCTCATGGGGATCGCCACTCCATGTTCATCGCTACCGCAGATAAAAGCTACATCTTTCCCCTGCAATCTTTGGTATCGCGCGTAGATATCCGCAGGGACATAAACCCCGGCCAAATGACCAATATGGATGGGGCCATTGGTATAGGGCAGCGCTGCGGTAATGGTATATCTTGATGATGATGAAGTCTGAGACATGTACTATTTAGATTAAGCCTCAAAAATACAGAATTTCATTAGAGTGGTTCTATCCTTTATGTGAAGTAGTTAGTGAATGTACCGACATCGAAAACAGTATTAATTTTTAGTTGGAAATTTAAATATTCCAAATATTATAAGAATACACTTATAAAAATTGATACCATGAGTACTGGTAATCCTAAAAAATGAAGAAACTTGAGAAATTTAAATCCATCTTAAAAGAGGAAAAAGAAGAAATGACCAAAATCTACAAAAACAAAAATCATGAAGTGAAGAAGGCGTTATCTTTTAAAACAGATAATAACAAACCCAAGTTGACTTAAAAAAAGGAAACCTCCGAATAATGCATTCCTAATTATGGGGTGGGGAGATGCACTATCGGAGGATTCTGGAATGTTAGTGTTATACTTTTTCTACATTATCATTACGGATTTACTCATTCTCTGGTCCCCGACCTGAATTTGATAAATATATTTTCCAGTAGATAAGCTGTCGCGCATTCGTTCCCTGATATTAATTTCTGCGGAACCTTCCATCATCATTTCATTGAAAACAGTTCCTACATTTTGACCAAGAATATTATATAGCTGAATATCAACATGGGCCGCAACGGGCATTTCCAGGTAAATATGGGGGTTTCTTTCAGATGGATAATAGGGTTTGTGGACAATCGTATTCAGTAATTCTGGATTAGGTTCCATGCTATCAGGACTTGGTGGAGTCTCTGGTAATGTTGGCGGATCATTATCCATGGCTATATCGGGGAAATCCGTGCCACTACAATTGAAGCCGAGATTTACCGGGGCGTAAGGGTGATTTAATAAATGCTGTTCCACCAATGGAATGGGAACACATAGCCATTCGGCAAGAACCGTAGCATATAGATCCCTAAAATCCATGGTATAATCCAAATTTCCACGACTGTTAGGGCTATCCAATGATGGGTGTTCCCCTACAAAAGCACTTCCCTTTAATCCTGACCCAAAAAATAGTGTGGGCGCAGCTTTTCCATGATCTGTTCCTGTAGAGCCATTTTCAAAAATTCTACGTCCAAATTCAGAGAAAGTCATACTCAATACCTGTTCGTCCTGATTGGTAAAGGCGATGTCTTCGTAAAAATTGTTTATTGCTATCGAAAGATTTGACATCAATCGTTCGTGAACAAGAGGTTGATTACCGTGGGTATCAAAACCTCCCATGGAAATCATATATACTTTGGTGCCCAGATTTCCTTTAATCAGTCTGGCCAACAAAGCCAATTGTCTTGCAAAACCGTTCTCTTGGTATTCGACTTGATTTTGTCCTCTTTCGTATGCTTCGTGTATTTTCCCTGCATATTCGTAGGTTGTATTGGCAACGCCTCTTAAAAATTTAAGTTGGTCACCGTACATACAGTTATCAAAAGGTGCATTTTCAATATCATAAAAAGACCCGGTTTCGGCAATTTCTTCCAGTTGGTCCACATTATTCGTTACAAAGGCATAGTTGGTCTCTTCACCTTGAAAGACCAAGTTGGCCAAATTTCCAATTTGAATTGCTGCAGGAGCTTCCGGTGGATTGATTAAATAATTAGGATAAATATTCTCAAAATGCCTTCCCATCCAGCCTGTATTCAGTCCCGAAAAACCGGTACTGGTTAAATCGGTATTCGCAAAAATATCGGATCCTGTAAAGTGTGACAGACTTTGGCGTTCGTAACCTACTCCATGTACCGCTTTAAATTGACCTTCGCCCCAAAGAGGCTCTAAGGCACTCATATACGTAGGTACACCGAAATCATCCGTAAGTTTTAAGACCTTACTTTCTGGAATGTAGATATTAGGTCTTGCATTGGCATAGGTATCATATTGTTGAATAGGAATAACAGTACTTAATCCATCGTTACCTCCTGAAAGTCTTATTAAAATAAGAATATTATCAGTTTCAGCTGCTGCAATTGCAGAGGTTAAAGGAGAAGGTCCAGATGCAGTAAGTAAGTTGCTTCCCAAAAACATGGAGCCAGACCCGGCTATACCCAAAGCTTGAAGGAAAGAACGTCTGCTCCAGTTTTTATGTTCCAAATCATGGCCTTCGTGTTCTAGGCCTTTATATGGTGTAGTATCGTGATCGTGATGAGTATCGCACATAGTAGTAGGGGTTATTTAAGTTGAAATTCAGGTTGTCTAGACAAGTGAAGCAAGAGTAAGTACACTTGAACATCCGTATTCTCAAGTGTCATGTTCCAAGAACCACTTTCAAACATGTTGGTATCCTCAAAAGGTTCTCTAAAAACAGTTATGGCGGCATCGTATTGAGAGTCTTCCAAAAGTCCTTTTGGAGTTATTTTTTCAATAATGGCCCTAGCTACTACCTCTGGATCATTTTCAGTGTTTCCATTAGCTCCCGTAGCGTTTGTCGCCTCAATTCCAAATATCCTGAATTGTTCGTTGTTCGCATTATGGAGATTGCCAAGTAATTCTTCCATGCTCAACCAACGGCCTATAATAAAATTAGTATTGATCCATTGCCTGTCCCGTTGCCAACCTGCGACATCAAATGGATCAAAAAGCTCTTGACCTAATAATTCTGTGCTACCATCAACAAACAATAAATTACTATCGTTGTAAGTAAATCCAGTTTCTTTAAAGAAGTTTAGATATAGGTCATAGGGGCTTTTGATAATGACACCTATAGCGGTTTCATCAAAAAAGTGCTGACTTTTAAATAATTCTGAAAGTACAGGTGCAATTTCAAAGTTACTGGAAACCATTCTTTGTGCCATGCCTGCAATGATATCCGGAGCATTTCCTCCTTCATCGTTTGTAGAATCTGGGTGCACAAAAAATTCATATAATTTCTTGCAGATGAAACCTGCAATTAGATCAGCTTTTTGGGTAAAAAGAATATCGATTGTTTCATCGTAGCCCCAATTACCTGTTTGCCCAAAAATAGTTTTATTGTCGGTATTAAAGTTTTCTGGATTGAAAGTAACCTGTGTACAACCTTCTTCGCCACGTTCCGTATATCCAGAAAGTGACTTTGCCGTTTCTATAATATCGTCTTCTGTATAGCCATTGCCTTCACCCAGTGTAAAAAGTTCGTAGAGTTCACGGGCATAATTTTCATTTGGATTGCTACCCCGGTTCCTTACACCATCCAAATAATAGAGCATAGCGCTGGTCAAACCTATTTCACTTACGAAAGTTCTAAAGTTTCCTAAAGCATTTCGCTGTAGACAGTTGATGTAGTAATACAGAAAAGAGCTGCAATTGTAAACATCTAATTCGGTGACAAAATGATTGCTCCAAAAGAAGCTCATTCTATCTCTTAGGTTATTGTCCAGTAACGAATTAATATAGGAAAGTTTAAACTCTTCTTGTTGAGCTCGCCTTATCTGTCTGGCCAAGTCGTCATCTTCAGGGTAATTGGCGTTAGTCCAATCTGCCCATTCCGGTGCAGGAATTACAGGCGCAGCAAGGGCCTGATTTACTAAAGTGTTCACTAAATTACCTGCGGTCTCTCCAACGGCGGCATTAATTGTCTGTATTGATGCGCTAAAACCCAGTCTTCTGTATAAATGCTCAGCACGGGTTTTATCCATTGGGGTATTGTACTCCGCTAAAGGTGAGGAATTACAATTGATAAAGTACTCCATAACAATGTTTGGGGTTAAGAAAGTCCATAGTTTAGGGGCAACTATATGTTTAGTTGATGTTGGTGTGGTCCAATTGAGCCAACAAATTACAATGTTAACGTTGTTTTTGCCGTGAACTGTTAAATTTTTCGACGAACTGCACAATTAATTTAATATTTTTCGGGCTTCATGGGAAAACACAATGATTTTGGAAAGCTTGGCGAACAAAAAGCAGTTGATTTTCTGCTTCAAAATGGATATGAAATCTGTTGCAAAAACTACAGGTACTTAAAAGGTGAAATCGATATTATCGCAATAAAACAAGATATTCTAGCAGTTATTGAAGTAAAATCTAGAAACAATGCATTTTTTGAAGACTTATCAGATACCATTAACCAGAAAAAAATTAAGCTCCTCATAGCAGCTGCCAATCAATATATTGAAGAAAATAATCTGGATTTTGAGGTTAGGTTTGATGTAATAACGGTAATCAGTGATAAGGGAATGTTTTTTATAGAACATTTGGAAAATGCTTTCTATCATTTTTAACCGTTTGTTTTATATGTAACAGTATGTTATTTTTGTCTAAATCAAAACCTCGATGAAAACGATATCAGCTGTAGTTGAGCATTACATTAAAAAAAAGCCATTTTTGCAAAGCGCACTAGCCCAAGGTATTATTAATCTTACCTCACTGTCCAGACAAATCAAACCTGAAATTTCAGATGCATTGGGCAAAAATGTTAAAGATGGTGCGATAGTTATGGCATTAAAACGACTTTCAGATGATCTGGAATTTAGGGCAACGCACAAAATTGTAAAGGTTTTAAAAAACATCGGTGAAATTACGGTGCGTTCTTCATTAACGGATTACACCTTTTTGGCATCCGATACTATTTTACAACAACAAGCCAAACTTTTGGAAGAAGTAAACACCAATCAAGATGTTTTCTATACATCTTCACGGGGAGTGAATGAGATGAATATTGTCATCAGTAATGTAATGGACGCTATTGTAGAAAAATATTTTAAGCGTGAGCGCTGTACACAAAAAGCTGAAAACCTCTCATCGATTACAGTAAAACTTCCAGCAGAAAATGTCTCCGTACCCGGAATTTATTATTTTATTTTTCAAAGGCTGGCATGGGAGGGCATAGTGCTTTACGAGGTAATCTCAACTACAAATGAGTTCACGATTCTGGTCAACGAAGAACAGGTTGATGTGGCTTTTAAAACAATCAAAGATTTGAAGACCTTATAAGAAGGCAATAAATAGACTAAAGTATTGGCATTTTCGTTGTTAAAAAGGATATATTTCTGACCAATCAATGAAAAAAAGATTTTTACTTGGTATACTGACACTCTTGCTACTATACATTGGTTATTTATTATACATCTTTGTTTTATCTCCCAAGACCAATTTACAGTCCATTTATCTGATTCCAAAGGACGCGGTTTTCGTCATTGAATCTGAAAAACCTGTGGAAAGCTGGGAGAAAGTAAGTGAAAGTGAAGCTTGGCAACATCTACAAAAAAATGGATACTTTGCCGAATTGACCGAAAATATTCAGAAGGTCGATACCATTTTCAATAACAACCATAAGCTGTTCGAATTTTTTGATGGGCGTTCACTCTTTATTTCCATTCACATGGTTTCGCCCAAAGATTATGGTATTTTCTATGTGTTGGACCTGAAGCGAATCGCTAAATTAAAACTCCTCAAAACGTATTTAAATACCTTGCTCAATGATAACTATACGTTGAGCAAGCGAAATTATCATGATCACGAAATTCTGGAGATTTATGACCGAAAGAATAAAGAGACCATGTATTTGGCCTTTGTGAAAAACCAGTTGGTAGCTTCATATACCCATACGCTTGTGGAATCATCTATAGACCAATATCAAGAACCCGTACTTGGTAGGGATTTGAGTTTTATTGAAATCAATAAAAAGGTAGGTTATGAAGATTTGTTCCGACTCTATCTGCAATATGATTTTTTGGATGAATATTATAAACGTTTTTCCGATAAGCCCAATGATTGGATCAATAGAATGGAAGAAAACTTCCTTTTTTCGGGATTTAGTTTTGATTTGGATGATAACAGTACCATCACGGCCAACGGCTTTACAAATCTTGATGTGACGAATCAAAACTATCTAAAGGCGCTCCAAAAATCCGGAACATCTAAAAGGACAATACCAAAAATTGCTCCAAAACGAACTGCACTGTATGTCAGCTATGGATTTGAAAGCTTCTCGGATTTCTATGAAAATTTTATGATAGTCCAGCAGGACGATTCAGAACAATTTGATAGCTACAAAGCGGGAATTTCAAAAATCGAAAAGTTTTTAAAAATTGATATCAAGGAAAATTTTGTAAGCTGGATAGGGGATGAAATTGCACTGCTTCAAATTCAATCCAGTATTACAAAAGGAAAAAATGAAATGGCTTTGGTACTTAAAACGAACAACAAGGATGACGCAAAAAGAAACCTGGATTTTGTCTTAAAGCAAATAAGAAAGAAAACACCGGTTAAGTTTAAGGCGGTAGATTATAAAGAACATGAAATCAACTTCCTTTCTATCAAGGGCTTTTTCAAAATATTGCTAGGAGGTCGCTTTGAGCAGTTTGATAAACCCTATTTTACTACTGTAGAGGATTACGTAGTGTTCAGCAATAATCCCAATACGCTAAAAAGTATCATTAATGACTTTACCGACAAAGAAACCCTATCCAATTCAAAAGATTTTCAGGATTTTAATAAAGAGTTCGAAGGGGAGTCCAGTTTGTTCGTTTACAGTAATATACCTGTTTTGTACAATAACATGTATGATTTGGCAGATGGCAGCACCAGAATACAGTTAAGAAAGAACAAAGATTTTATTGTCTGTTTTCCGCAGGTAGGTTTTCAACTTACGCCAGAAGATGATTTGTTCGAGAGCCGATTGGTTGTCAATTATCAGGATGTGGAAACGGTCAAAGAAAAAGCCCAGTTTCAAGAACGTAAGGCTCGGCCAAAACCAAAAACCCAACCATCAAGACAACAAGAGATTACCGAAGCTGTTTTTAATTTAAAACCAATTTATCCCACGGACCTGAATGCAAAATCTTTTATAAAAAAGCATGCAAACGGAAAACCTAGGTTCAAGGTTGAACTAAAGGACGGTCTCAAACATGGTCGCTATACGGAATTTTATGCCAATGGTGTTGAAAAAATAAAAGGACGTTTTAAAAATGACCAACAAGTCGGTACTTGGCGGTACTACGATGATAAAGAAGAGTTGATTCTAAAGAAACGGTTTTAGTATAATTTTTGTAGAACTTCTTGGAATCGACTTTCATTTAGTAACTTGATTTCCCAAACCAAGAGTCACTACAAATGAAAAAAACCTTCCAAGCGGCAGTAATACTTCTTTTTGTTTTTTCAACCCATTTAGGAATCTGTCAAGATCTCTATTTTCCAGAACGTAACGAAACATGGCAATCCGCTAAAAAGAATCAATTTTCTTTTGATGAAACCAAGTTGGAGGCAGCAGTAGATTTTGCAAAGGAAAACGAGTATTCCGGTTCCAAGGATTTACGTCAGGCAATTTTGAAAGGCTTTCAACGCGAACCCTTTCATGAGATTTTAGGACCTACCAAAAAGCGCGGCGGACCAGCAGGTATGATTTTGAAAGATGGATTTCTTATCACTTCTTGGGGAGATACCAAGCGGGTCGATATGACCTTTAGTGTGACTAAAAGTTTTCTTTCCACGATGGCCGGTTTGGCATTGGATAAAGGACTTATTTCCAATGTGGATGACAACGTTGGGGATTATATTTGGGACGGTACTTTTGATGGAGAGCACAACAGAAAGATAACATGGGAGCATCTGTTGCAACAGAATTCAGATTGGTCGGGCGAACTTTGGGGGCTAAAAGATTGGGCGGATAGACCACCAAAAGAAGGTGGCTTGGATGATTGGAAATTCAGAAAACTCAACGAACCCGGTACGGTTATGGAATACAACGATGTCCGTGTCAATGTGCTTTCCTATTCGCTTACCCATGTTTGGCGCAAGCCTTTGCCCATGGTGCTGAAAGATAATTTTATGGACAGGATAAATGCCTCGACAACATGGCGCTGGTATGGTTATGATCATGCCTGGACTGAAATTGACGGGATACAAATGAAGTCCGTTACGGGTGGCGGACATTCGGGAGCAGGTTTGTTCATCAGCACCGAAGATATGGCACGTTTTGGTTTGGTATTCCTTAATAATGGTAAATGGAAAAAGGAACAATTACTAAGTGAGGATTGGATTGCAAAAGCTACTACACCTTCGGTGCCCAATAGCAATTATGGGTATATGTGGTGGTTAAACCAAAAAGGCTCTCGCCATTGGGAAGGAGTTCCTGAGCATTTGTTTTATGCAGCAGGCTTTGGAGGGAATTTTATCGTGATAGATCAAAAAACGGGTTTGATGTTGGTAACACGTTGGTTGGAACCCAATAAAATAGGAGAGTTTGTTAAGCTGGTTTATGATGCTTTTTGATTGCGATAATCGCCCCCGATGCTTTGTATTTAATGTTGATAAATGTTCAAAGAAAAGAGTGCTAAGTAGTCTAATCTTTTAGTTTGATATCGCAAAACCCGAAGGTTATGCTGTTCTTCTTGTCCAAAGGATTGTCATAGTCCCTAAATACCTTTTCGCCTATCTCAAAAGGAACGGGGTTTTTGAAAATGGGACCATCAAAACAGAACGTATGGAATTCCCCGTTTTCGCCACAAGGGTCAACATCTTTTGGAAGTCTATCAATCAGTTCCAAAGACAATTCTTTCCCCAGAAAAGACATATCTAGCTTTAAAGTATCAATACATATAATAATTGCCTTAAAACCTACATCTATAAATTCATGAATCAACTGTTTGGTATCTATCTTCCATAACGGGAAAATGGCTTTGATTCCGTAAGGCAAAAGCATCTGTTCTCGATATCGCTTTAAATCTTCCAGAAAAATATCACCAAAAACAGTTTGCGTATATCCCTTAGATTTTAACCACTCTATTTTGCCCATCATCAAACTGTTGTACTCCTCCATACTCGGTTTTTCAGGAACTTCAATTATATTTAAAGGTATTCCGATGGCTTCAGCTTGGACCTCCAAAACTTTTCTGTGAAGTCCATGCATGGAGACTCTGTTATGATGCTTGTTTAAGGTGGTCAGCAACAGGTCAATTTCCATATTATTTTTCTGTTGGTGATAGTAAAGCGCCAAAGCCGAGTCTTTCCCAGAACTCCAATTGAAATAGGTTTTTGTTTTTTGGACATGGTTTGATTAAGCAAAATATATAATGCTTAGATTAAGATACGGCTTCACGTTTTATAGACAAGGGCTCTAATGCCTTCAGGGCCTTTTCCACACTGGTAATTGCTTCAAAAACCAACAGCAATCGCAATCCGTTTCGAGTTTGCTTTTCTTTCAGCTTGCATTGTAGTGGATGGCTTTGCACGTATTGCAAAACCCTGGTAAACGTATCTGTTTGATAAAATGGAGATTGTTGGTCGGATAAAAAATAACCGATGAATTTGTTCTTCTTCAGGATTACTTTTTCCAATCCTATGCTATTTGCAATCCATTTAATACGAACCGAGTTGAACAAATCAACAGCTTCAATGGGCAATTCGCCAAATCGGTCAACCAGCTCCGCTTCAAACTTGTTCAAGCCTTCTTCGTTTTCAATAGTGTTCAGTTGGGTATATAGATTTAAACGTTCCGTGATGTTATTGATATAGTCATCGGGAAAAAGCAGTTCAAAATCGGTGTCCAATTGGGTTTCTTTCACAAAGACCTTCGGTTTTTCGCCTTCCACTTCCTCATACAGCTCTTTAAACTCATTTTCTTTGAGTTCATCAATGGCTTCTGCCAATATTTTCTGATAGGTTTCAAAACCGATTTCATTGATAAATCCACTCTGTTCACCGCCCAATAAATCGCCTGCCCCACGAATCTCCAAATCTTTCATTGCAATATTGAATCCACTACCAAGCTCGGTAAACTGCTCTAGGGCCTCAATACGTTTTCGGGCATCGGGAGTCATGACCTCGAAAGGGGGAGTAATAAAATAACAGAACGCCTTTTTATTGCTTCTTCCCACCCGACCACGCATTTGATGCAGGTCGCTAAGACCAAAATTATTGGCGTTATGGATAAAAATGGTGTTGGCATTGGTGACATCCAAACCACTTTCAACAATAGTGGTCGAAACCAGCACATCAAACTCTCCGTTCATGAAGGCGAGCATTAAGCCTTCCAATTTTTTCCCTTCCATCTGCCCATGACCGATTCCGATTTTGGCATCGGGTACCAATCGCTGGATCATCCCAGCAACTTCTTTAATATTTTCAATTCGATTATGGATGAAAAAGACCTGTCCGCCACGTTGGATTTCGTACGAAACCGCATCACGGATAACTTCTTCATTAAAACCAATGACCCTACTTTCAATAGGGTAACGATTAGGTGGTGGCGTTGTAATTACCGAAAGGTCACGAGCGGCCATCAAACTAAATTGTAGCGTACGGGGAATGGGCGTTGCCGTTAAGGTCAATACATCTACATTTTCCTTAATGGACTTTAACTTGTCCTTTACCGAAACCCCAAATTTCTGTTCTTCATCAACAATAAGCAGTCCCAAATCCTTGAATTGTACACTTTTGTTCACCAATTGATGGGTGCCGATGATGATATCGATTTTGCCTTGGGCCAAGCGTTCGTGAATCTCACGTTTTTCTTTCGCAGTTCTAAATCGGTTGAGGTAATCTACCGTAACGGGCATTTCTTTTAAACGCTCCTTGAATGTTCTGGAATGTTGAAAGGCAAGAATGGTGGTCGGTACCAAAACGGCCACCTGTTTTCCATTGTCCACAGCTTTAAAAGCGGCACGAATGGCAACCTCGGTTTTTCCAAATCCAACATCGCCACAAATTAAGCGGTCCATTGGGCGCTCGCTTTCCATATCTTTTTTTACATCTTGTGTGGATTTTTCTTGGTCGGGCGTATCCTCATAAATAAAAGATGCTTCCAGTTCATGCTGTAAGTAACTGTCGGGAGCATACTGGAATCCTTTTTCCAATCGGCGCTTTCCATAGATTTTAATAAGGTCGAAGGCAATTTTCTTGACCCTGCTTTTGGTTTTGTCCTTTATTTTTTTCCAAGCTCCAGAACCAAGTTTATAGATTTTGGGTGGTGCACCATCCTTTCCATTGAATTTTGAAATCTTGTGGAGTGAGTGAATGCTCACGTAGAGAATATCACGCTCACCATACATTAGTTTGATGGCTTCTTGCTTTTTTCCTTCAACGTCTATTTTTTGTAATCCCCCGAACTTACCAATTCCGTGGTCAATATGGGTAACATAGTCACCAATTTCCAGTTTGTTCAGCTCTTTGAGGGTTATGGCCTGTTTTTTGGCATAGCCGTTTTTAAGATGGAATTTATGGTAGCGCTCAAAAATTTGGTGGTCCGTATAGCAGACCAATTTTAAATCGTGGTCAATAAATCCTTGGTAGAGTGGAAAAACCAAAGTTTTGTAATGAACACTTCGACTACGCTCAGTGTCCAAAACATCCTTATTTTTTTTTTGGTGGCTGACCCTTTCTGCTCCACTCAAGACAGGCATAGTCGAAGCCACGTCATCAAAAATATCATGGAACCGTTTAGCCTGTTGTTCTGATGCGCAGAAAATGAAGTTTGTAAAACCTGCTTCATGATTCTCATTTAGATTTTCAATGAGCAGGTCGAATTTCTTATTGAAAGACGGTTGGGGTTTTGTATTGAATATAATTTCGTCACTTCTGCCACGCCGGTCTTGAGCGAAGTCGAAAGGCTCAGTGACCGATTCCTGCTTTTTTTGGTGGTTGAGCGAAGTCGAAACCACATTGCCCGATACGGACACAGCCGAAGTCCCAATTTCCACCAAACAAAAATCCTTCAATTGTTCTTTCAATACGCTTGAATTAAGGAACAATTCCTCTGGCTTCAAATGTTTTATGTCTTCGCCGAGTTTTTTAAAACTTTCTTTAGCTTTTTCAAAAAATGAATCGACTCGGGCATATACCAAATCCAATCGCTTTGAAAATATGATGGTTTCCGGTGAAATATATTTTAAAAAGCTTTCCCTTGATTCCTGTAAAAATTTATTTTCCACATTGGGGATAATTGTAATACGCTTCACCTTTTCCGTGGATAGCTGTGTCTCTACATCAAAAGTTCGAATACTCTCGACTTCATCGCCAAAAAACTCGATACGGTACGGTTCATCATGCGAAAAAGAAAAAACATCCATGATACCCCCACGAACCGAAAACTCACCTGGCTCTGTTACAAAATCCACTCGCTTAAACTGATATTCAAAAAGTACTTCGTTCAGAAAGTCAAGTGAAAGCGTGTCGCCCAACTTAATTTTCAAAGTGTTTTTATCCAACTCCTTGCGAGTGACCACCTTTTCAAAAAGTGCATCAGGATACGTTACGATGACCGCGGGTTTTTTTCTGGAATTGATACGGTTCAATACCTCTGCTCGCAGCAATACATTTGCATTGTCCGTTTCCTCAATTTGGTAGGGCCGACGATAACTGCCAGGATAAAAGAGCACTTCGTTTTCGCCTATCAACTGTTCTAGGTCGTTTAGGTAATAAGCAGCCTCTTCTTTGTCGTTCAAAAGTACCAAGAACGGTAATTCACTATTCTTGAAAACGCCTGAAATCAAAAAAGACAAAGCGGAACCAGTAAGGCCTTTTAGATGGATATGGTGTCTTTTGTTAAGATCAGACTCCTGTGGCCGGTTATTGGATGTAGCCGAAGTCGCTGAAAATTGAGCAATAGCGGATTGCAGTTTTCCTACTTGGGAAGACTGTTCAAATAATTGTAGCACGGACGATTTGGTCAATCCAAAATATTTTGGGCAAATATACTATCGATCATGCAGTGATACAATCTACGTATCCTCTTTTTTGTATTATCCAATATTCTTTGTTTTTCCGTCTTCCAAAAACTTTTTAAAAGGATTGGTATGCCTATTTTGAAAACCGTGCCAAGCAATGACGATAAAAATTACAATGGCGGAGAACAGTGCGGTATACGCTATAGTTTTATATGAATCTTGATGTCTGATAAATATAGCAAACAGTGCCCATATTCCCACGGTGGCGAATTCCCGCATGTTGCGCTTTAGTACGATTACAACGTTAAGTATTGTTGCGGTCAAAATTAGGATAATAGTCCAACTTACTTCTGATAGAAAACCTCCATCCCAACCTAATTTTGTTAGATAAGTGGCTATATTGGCAATGGTCGCTACCGATATCCAACCACTGTACAAACAGATGGGCCACCAAACAAACGCGATTATGGGCAGGGGTGCATCCCAACGCTCCATATTGGTATTTAAAATTATCTTTATCAATGAGAAAAGGATACCCAGCATGATCAGAACAGATACTCCCGTATAATCGTAAACGAAAGCAAATACCCATAGACTATTGAGCAGGTTCGCCATTGCAAACCAATATCCCGTCTGTTCTATGAATATACTCTTCTTGTCACTAAAAAAGGCTCGTCTGACTTGAAAGATACCATATGCCAAAAGACTCAAGAATATCAATCCCCAAATGGCGAATGCATAACTCGCAGGCGTAAAAAGATTTTCATACGTACCACTGATCTCTCCAATAGTGGTATTGTTCAACCGTAAGGCTTGTGAGATATAGTTAACGGCAATAACCAGAAGTATTGAAAAAAGATTAATAATTGCTAATTTCTTTTTCATAGTTTTTATTACAAAAATACCGGTCAATCCTCTAAAGTATTATCTTAATTGGTTTAAGCTTTATGCCGAATGGCTTGAACTTGGTTGCGTTTTATTTTATTCGTGCTATAATTTTATCATTTTGGGCTATTCCTTTTCTTATTAAAATCGCACCTTTAATTATGGATAATTTTAAATTTTCCAATGCTTCAATCAAAAATGGTCTAGATGGAACAGTTTGATGTATTTGTCATTGGTAGTGGAATAGCTGGACAGACCGTGGCGGAAAAGTGTGTGAATGGGAATTTGAAGGTAGCCATAGCGGACAAACGTGAATTTGGAGGAACTTGTGCCAACAGGGGATGTGACCCAAAGAAAGTGATGCTCGGTTTTATTGAAGTTTTACAACGTGCCAAGAATTTAGAGGGTAAAGGTATTACGGACTTGCCGAAATTGAAATGGCAGAATATCCAAAAATTCAAAAAAAATTTTACTGATAATGTTCCTGCTAGTACCGAGAAGAAATTGCGGGAATTGAACATTAAATTATATCATCAATCCCCAAAATTTATAGATGAAAGTACACTATTGGTAGAAGGCAAAACAATATCCTTCAAAAAAGCTGTTATCGCAACAGGGTATGAGCCTACGCGATTGTCCTTTAAAGGGGCCGAGTATACCATGACTAGCGACAATTTCCTTGATTTAAAAAAACTACCCAAGAGTATGGTCTTTATTGGGGCTGGATATGTGGGAATGGAATTCGCCAACATAGCGTCAGCAATGGGTGTTTTGGTAACGGTTATTGACAAATCGGATAGACCATTGAAAGCTTTTGACAAGGATTTGGTTAATGATTTGGTCATTTCTTGTGAATCCAGGGGAATTAATTTCATCTTCAATGCCAATATCGAATCTATTGAAAAGCTTAAAAAGAACCTTCGTATTACGTATACCAAAAATGGAAAAGAAAGGCGCCTAAAATCTAGGACAGTTTTTAATACTGCAGGCCGAGTGCCAGCAATCGCCGAACTTGACCTTGAAAATGCAAACGTTGATTTCAATGAAAATGGAGTAATTACCAATGAATATCTTCAAAGTAAATCAAATAGAAGTATTTACTCATGTGGCGATGTATCTGATAAGGGGTTGCCTCTAACACCATTATCAGGCTTGCAAGGATATATTGTAGGTGATAATATAATTTCCGATAATTCAAAATCAATTAAACTACCCGTAGTTCCATCAGTAGTTTTTACACATCCAAATATTGCATCGGTCGGCTTATCTGAAGAAGAAGCAAAGCGTAGATACAAAAACGTTGTAGTAGAACACAAGAACTTAAAGGATTGGTTCAACGCAACACATATAAATTCTCCAAAATATGCTTGTAAGATTATCAGTAACAAAAGAACCGACAAAATCCTAGGGGCCCACATTTTGAGCGAAACTGCTGCTGAAATCATTAATATTTTCGTAATGGCCATCAATCAAAAAATGACGGTTTATGATATTAAACAAACCATCTTTACCTATCCTTCATGGGGATATGATACAAAAAGTATGGTATAGATAAAATTAAAGCTGTATTAGTTTACAGCTTCTTATATTTAGACGGGTATTAAACTTGTAATACCTCGTTCTCAACAACAACATAAACCTCATCTTCTTCAGTTGGTTCAAGAACATAAGTGCCCGTGAATTTGCCAAACGCGGGCAAAATCAGTTGTTTTTTTTTCTTGAAAAAGCAGGATAGCTTCAATCGTTGCCTGCCAAAACCTTTCAATCGTATAGCAGGATGAACGTGCCCACAAAAATTAAAAAACCCATCTTTTTCTTTTGGATGGTGCGTCAACAAAAAACCATCGAATTCCAATTCTTGAAATATCTTGATACCAAGATGTTCAAATTTTTCGGGTGCGATAATGTCATGATTGCCCGCAACTAGAATAATTTCTGCCGGTGTCTTTCCGACCCAATTCTCAAACAATTGCCATTCTTTATTTAATGAAGAATGAAACAAATCCCCAAGGAAACAGATTTGAAAAGGCTGAAAATAACCCACAATTTCATCCAAGAGCATGAAGTTTTTGTGGATGGCTTTTTGAGGTACGGCAGCACCAAATTTTCTAAAATGGACAACCTTTCCCAAGTGAACATCACTGATCAATAACATCGATTTCTCTACCCAAAAAATTCCGCCCAAAGGGTGTAATAGAAATTCTTGACTTTGGATTTTTATCGATTGGGTCATATTAAAGCTTTAAGCTAAATGGGTCTTGTCGAGTATCCCAAATCAAATGAATTATGATTTCCTCTAACTTTAGTTCGTAGAATATTATAAAACGTTTCTTAATCAAAATGTAAATGCTCGGACGGTTTATTTTTATTCCAAGTAAAGGATGCTGGGACAACAGTTTTATAGCTACATTTATTTCTTTATCAAGTTTGCGACTATTGTTTTTTGAACCATTTCGCTAACAATAGAATTCTAGGATTTTAGTGAAAACAGCACCTGCTTTGGATGTCCAAAATATTCGTTTAGCCATTCGGTATTCTTTTTGAAAACAGACTCATTCGTCAAAACCTGATTTGAGTTATAGTCGGCAATTCTCTCTAAAATTAATTTTTTTTTTGGTTTTATTAAGTTGATATGTTGTAGGATTTGTGTGATTGCTCAACAATTGTTTGAAAAGAATCAAGGTTTGTTCTTCTTTTATGGAAAGTAGATTTTTTTTATAATTTCATTTTGTAATTCAGAAACACTCATAGCGAAGCTTTTTGTAAAGTTAAATAATTTTATAAGGTTCACTTCATCAAAATCTTGGTCATTCGCTTAATACGATCGGCCAGTTTTTCGCTGGAGAGCTTTTCACGAAGTCTATCCGTGATAATCGGAAAAGAAAACGGCGTAGGTTTCTCACATTGTTTCCAAACAATCTTTTGTTTCGCAATTCTTTCCAATGCAATCCGCAATCGGCCTTCCTCCAATTGGTGCTCGAACATTTCAGTAAATGCTTGTCTAAACAATAAATTGTCGGCTTCAAAATCTTTAAAAACATCGAACAAGAGTTGTGAACTACTTTGTAGATGTTTCATTTTAACTCCCTTATTTGGATATCCAGTAAAGACCATTCCACTGATAACCGCGATATCACGAAACTTTCTTCTTGCCATTTCATTGCTGTTCAAACTCTTTTGAAGGTCGTCTAGCATATACTCGGTCGTAAATAGATTATTGTCCAATACATTTTGAATATCGATGGGTTTATCAGAAAGCATTTCGAATCCGTAGTCGTTAAATGCCAACGAACAAGTGATTGGGGAAAGTAAACTGATACGGTAGGAAAGCAGACTGCTCATAGCCTCGTGGACAGCTCTCCCCTCAAAAGGATAAAAAATATGATGGTAGCCATCACGGGTCTTAAAGGTTTCTATTAAAAATTCCGAAGGTATTGGTATGATGCTTTCCTTTTCTTGTCTAACAAAAACTGGCTTTAAGGATTTGAGCTCCTCACTAAGTTTATTTTTAGAAGTTGATTTTGAAGAAGCTACCTTATAGAGTTCCTCGCGCAAGAGTTGGGACATTTGTGACGAAAAACTGAGACGCCCTCCTGACCAACTGGGAACCTTGTTTGTGCGTTTTGTAGAATTTCGTACATGGGCCTGCATTCCCTTTATTCGAATAAACTCCAAATTTCTACCTGCAAATGTAAATACATCGCCCTGTTGTAATTTAGAAACAAAATATTCTTCCATAGTACCGATATATCCTCCTTTTTGATAGCGAACTGAAATAACCGCATCACCAACTATAGTCCCTATTTGGAGACGGTGTCGCATTGCGATTGCCCTGTTGTTCACTTTAAATCTGCCATCATCCTCTACTTCTACTTTTTGATATTCATCGTAAGTCTTTAGACTTTGACTGCCCATAACCAAAAAATTGAGCAACCATTGCCATTCATCTTTAGTTAGCGCTTGGTAACAAAAGGTTTGTTTAATTTCTGGATAGATCTCTTCGGGATAAAATCCATCGGAGACCGCTAAAGTGGTCAAATACTGCAATAGCGCATCGTAACTGTTCAAATAGGGCATTCTATCTTCTACTGCCTCTTTTATAACGGCTTGTTGAAGGGCAGAAGCCTCTATGAGTTCCATGGCATGGGTCGGCAAGAAGTAAATTACGCTTTCCTTTCCAGGACGATGTCCGCTACGCCCCGCACGCTGCAAAAAACGGGCAACACCTTTTGGTCCGCCAATTTGTACCACGGTTTCAACAGGAGCGAAATCTACTCCCAAATCAAGGCTGGATGTGCATACCACGGCTTTTAGACTTTCGTTGCGGATGGCCTGCTCTACCCATATACGGGTTTCCTTATTTATGCTACCATGATGCATGGCCATTTCACCTGCATATTCAGGATGTTTTTCCAGTATTTTTTGAAACCAGATTTCGCATTGGCTTCTGGTATTTGTAAAAAGTAAAGTTGTTTTACTACCGTTAATGATCGGTACCACGTCCTCCAGAAGACGAAGCCCTAAATGTCCTCTCCAAGGAAAGGTTTCCATTTCTTTTGGGATGATACTTTTTACCGTAATTTTTTTATTGAGCTTAGCTTTCACCAAAACTGAATTTTTTAGTGCTTCTGAGGTTGGGCCGAGCAACACTTCCCTAGCTTGTTCTAAATTCCCAATAGTGGCCGAGATACCCCAAATGCGTAAATCACTACAGATTGTTTTTAATCGGGACAATCCCAGCTCCATTTGTACGCCACGTTTTGTTCCCAGTAACTCATGCCACTCATCAACAACAATCGCCGAGCAATCCTTGAACACTTTTTCATATCCCTTTGATGAAAGCAACAACTGCAAACTTTCAGGTGTTGTAATCAATAGATCGGGCATATTGGTCTTCTGTCTTGAACGTTCTTTTGTGGAAGTATCTCCCGTTCGAATCCCGACGGTCATCTGAGTGTCCAAATCTAGGGTAATTCGCTCTGCGGATTGTTTAATTTCTTGGGATAAGGCACGTAGGGGCGTAATCCATATCGCCTTTAGGCCTTTTTTGTGCTTGGATTTATAATCAGGATTTTTTTTGATGTAGTTCAGAACAATGGGAAACCAAAGCGCATAAGTTTTTCCGCTACCTGTTGGAGCATTGAGCAAACCATGCTTTCCCTGTAAAAAGGCCGTCCATGTTTCCTTTTGAAATGCGAAAGGTTTCCAGTGCTGTTGTTGGAACCAGTTTTCGGCAATTTCAAAAAGTTGTTTTCTGTTCATATTCCGAGCGCAGCGAAGGAATCTGTTATTTTAGTCTGCTTGCCATTCCAAAGATAAATCCTTCCAATCTGGATTTATAGAGGTTATCAAATCTTCTTTTCTTTTTCTATTGCCTGATTTTAACTGTTTTTCTCTGGCAAATACATCTTTTATCGTATCAAATTCTTCAAAATATACCAATAGATTACAATTATATCTTTTTGTAAACGAATTTGAGTATTTACCATTCTTATGTTCACTCGTGCGTCTTCGTAAATCATTGGTTGCCCCAATGTATAGTACGGTTTTATTCTTGTTGGTTAATATATAGCAATATCCTTTTGTCATGAAATTACGAGTTAAACGAAGTAATCTGCGTGAAGGGAACGGAAGTTTTTGATTGCTTTCTATTTGAATGGCTTGTTTCAATGTTTCCGTTTCAGGTTTCTTTGTTAAGGGATTCCTTCGCTGTGCTCGGAATCAGTGCCTTCAAATCCTCCAAAGTGTTTGCTTCTTCAATCTTCTTGTCTTTTCTCCATCTCAATATACGAGGGAATCTGGTAGCCACACCGCTCTTGTGCCTTTTTGATAGCGCAATACCTTCAAATGCAATTTCGAAAACATGGTGGGGTGTCACACTCCGTACAGGGCCAAAACGTTCAAGCGTATTTTTCTTTATCCAGGCATCCACTTGTCTAAATTCGGCATCGGTCAATCCTGAATATGCTTTGGCGAAAGTCACCAGTTCTTTTTCCCCACTTTCTTTTTCTTGCCATAACGCAAATGTATAATCGGTAAAGAGGTTACTTCGGCGACCATGGCCGCGCATGGCATAGGTGAGCACCGCATCAATGGTCAATGGGTCGACTTTCCATTTCCACCAATCTCCTTTTTTACGTCCTACTTGATAGTGGGATTTGTTTCTTTTTAACATCAATCCTTCGCTTCGCATTTCTCTGGCGCGGTTTCGTTCTTGTGCTACTTCATCCCAAGTATTAAACTGGTGTCGTTCGGAAAGAAGGAGGGGTAGGTCACTTCGGCTCCGCTCAGTGACCTGATTTGTATTGTTTTGGTGGTTTTGCGTAGCGGAAACCACAGTATTATAAAGGTTTTCCAATAATGCCCTACGCTCCAAAAACGCTTTGCTTCTAATATCTTGACCTTCCCATTCGAGCAGGTCATATACTTTTAAGACCACAGGAGTTTTTTCTAAAAGTGCTTTAGAAACTGTTTTTCTGCCAATACGGGTCTGTAAATCATTAAAAGTGCCGATTTCACCATTAGGATAGGGGAGTAATTCCCCATCCAGAACAGTTCCGTTAGGAATTGCTTTTATGAATTTTCCGAATTCTGGATATTTATCCGTCACCAATTCTTCTCCACGACTCCAAACAAAAATTTCGTTGTTCCTGATGATGACCTGACAACGGATGCCGTCCCATTTATGTTCAATGGACCAGTCTTTCACATCTCCTAGTTCTGAAACTTCATTTTCAATCGCATAGGCCAGATAAAATGGATAAGGTTTGGAGAGATAATCGCTTTCGTTCTCTTTCAGTATTAAATCTTCAAAAGTTATGGTGTTTGGGTCCCAGTTACCCATGAGTTTGTACGCCAATACATCTTCGTCGATCTCGGTTGCTTTTGAAAGTGCTTTGGTCATTAGTTTTTGACTGACTCCAATGCGAAATCCGCCCGTAATCAGTTTAGTAAAAACAAAGCGTTCGTAATAATTGAGTTGACTCCAGTTTTTGAAGAGATAAGACTTTTTTTCTTCATCGGTCTTTAATTTGAGCCAAATCATTTCTTCCAAAAAGTCAGTCAAGCTTTTGTCCGTGGATTTTTTTCCTTCTGGGATTATCAGTGCAATGGTCTCCGCCAAATCACCAACAATATGGTAACTTTCCTCGAACAACCATAAGGGAATGTTTGCCAATTCCGCTGCCCATTCTCTGAGCAAGGTAGTGTTGACGGGACGCGGTGGTCTGCGATGTGAGAGTATCGCAATTGTCCAAATCTTGTCTTTGGCGCCTGCCTTTTGAAAATAGTCTGCCAAAGCTTGGACTTTTCGGTTGGTCTTGTTGGTACTGTCCAGGGTTTTGATCAGGCTAGCAAAATTTTTCATTTGACCTCAATTTTTGAGGTTTCTGAAATATTCATTTCTGCCAGTTCACCTTCGTATTGTGTATTTTCCGTCCTAGCATCGTACCCAAGCTCCCGTAGGTATTTGGAAAATATTTCGGTATAGCCGTGCGTACAAATAATTTTTTCAGCCCCAGTATCTTTGATGGCGCTCAAAAGTGCCGGCCAATCACAATGATCGCTCAGTACAAAGCCTTTATCAATTGCACGCCTGCGCCGTGCACCACGGAAGGCCATCCAGCCACTAGCGGAGGCCGTAACATAGGGAACCATTTTACGAATCCAAGTGCTGCCATGTGCCGAGGGCGGTGCAATGACAATGTTGCCTTTGATATCCTCTTTTTTGGTGTCGCGGGTAATGAGTTCGGTTTCTGGAAAATCAACCAGTGAGCGTAATACCTGGGTCATGTTCTCAACTGCACCGTGTGTATAGATTTTTCCGATGGATGGATCAAGATGTTTAAGCAATCGTTGTGCTTTTCCCAGAGAGTATCCAAATAGTACAGAAGTGTTGCCGTCAGCCTTATTCTGGCTCCACCAGTTGTTAATATCCTCAAAAACTTCTTTCTGGGGCGTCCAAAGAAATGCTGGCAGCCCAAATGTACATTCGGTTATAAAGGTATGGCATTTAACGGTTTCGTAGGGTGTGGCGAGGCCATCATCCTCGGTTTTGTAATCTCCCGTAAAAACCCAAACTTCCCCTTTATGTTCTACCCTGATCTGTGACGAGCCAATAATGTGGCCTGCAGGGTGCAAACTGAACTTTACCCCTCTAATCGTAAATGATCTGCCCCATTCTTTACCTGTAACGTTTATATCACCCAATCTATGTTTTATAATAGGAACGTTACTGTGATGGGTAATATATTTTTTATGCCCCCACCGACTATGGTCTGCGTGGCCATGGGAAATAATAGCGTTGTCCACAGGTTTCCAAGGGTCTAGGTATACATTGGCCGCATCACAGTAAATTCCACGATCGGTAAATTGTAAAAGGGGAATGTTCATAGCTGTGTGAATTTACAAATTTTACGGGTAGCCAGCGTTAGCGATAGCGAAGTGCATTAAAAGTGCACAAGGCTTTGTAACGAATAGCGCGAACCAAAACCAACGATTTGGGAAACGCCAAAATAATGGATATGGGGATTAATCTTTACCTCTAAAAAGAATTATATTTGCGCAACAAATTTTAACATATGCCAATTATTGATCTTTACGAGCACGGAGATAAACGAAAAAATCTTGCCCATTTTGCAACGTTAGCTTCTTTGGCTGCTGTTGATGGGGAAGTAAATCCTAAAGAAAAAGCAATCTTGGATAGGTTTGCCTTTAAATTGGATATTACGGATGCCGAATATAAGGAGGTAATGAAAAAGGAAAATAAGTATCCTATTGAAACTCCCCATAGTGGTGAAAAAAGATTGAAGCGACTTTTTGAGTTCTTTCAAATGGCATTTGCAGACCACTCCGTAGATGAAGACCAGATGAGATTGATCGAGAAATATGCAGTGGCATTGGGCTACCCATCAAAAGATGCAGAAAGAATTATAAAAAAGTCATTTGATATTTTTGAGGGTAAGATATCTTTTGAGTCCTATCAGTATCTTTTGGACCATTAGGCCCTTAATGCCATAAATTCTTCTGCTTTTTCCACCATTTTTTTACTTCCGCAGAAAAAAGGAACTCGTTGGTGCAGTTCTTTTGGTTTAATGTCCATGATAGGATTGAACCCATCACTGGCTTTTCCGTTGGCCTGTTCCGCCAAAAATGCCATAGGGTTGCACTCGTAGAGCAAGCGTAGTTTGCCTTCTGAGGCTTTACTGCTTTTTGGGTACAGGTATATACCGCCCTTGATCATGTTTCTGTGAAAATCAGACACCAAAGAGCCTATGTATCTGGACGTGTAAGGTCTGTCATCTTCCTCTTCTTGGCAATATTTTATGTAGTCTTTTACGCCTTGTGGAAAATGTATATAGTTGCCCTCGTTCACTGAATAGATCTTTCCATTTTCCGGGAATTCCATGTCTGGATGGGAAAGATAAAAAGTTCCCAACGCAGGATTCAACGTAAAACCATTTACGCCATCGCCCGTAGTGTAAACGAGCATTGTTGAGGTTCCGTAGACAATATAACCTGCGGCGACTTGATTTCGGCCCGGTTGAAGAAAATCTTCAATGGTCACCGGTGTCCCAACAGGGGTTATTCTTCTATAAATTGAAAAGATGGTCCCAACGGATACATTAACATCAATATTCGAAGAGCCATCCAAAGGGTCGATGAGAACAATGTATTTGTTTTGATGTTGCTTATCAAAACTATTGATACTAATAAAATCATCTTCCTCTTCTGAAGCTATTCCGCAAACTATCTCCCGCTTTGAAAGGGTCTGAATGAATTTTTCATTGGCCATTACATCCAATTTCTGTTGGTTCTCCCCTTGAATATTGGTATCTCCTGCAGCGCCAATAATATCTACGAGTCCTGCTTTGTTCACTTCGTGATTCACGACTTTTGCAGCTAATCTAAGGCCATTTAAAAGCCTTGATAATTCTCCTGAAGTGTACTGAAAAGAATCTTGGTTTCCAATAATGAACTCTCCAAGGGTCAAGGTTTTCTTATCCATTGTAGGCAGGTGTTTTATTTGCCGACAAATATCGGGTATTTTGTGATACTACATCGTTTTCGCCAACGTAAAGTATTTTAAATATATAACTTTGAGTTTTATTTGTAACAATATGGATTATTCAATCAGGGAAGCGCAAAAAGAAGATATGGAACAAGTATTGGAACTTGTCCAGGAATTGGCCGATTTTGAAAAAGAGTCCAATGCCGTAGAGGTCACCGAAGCAGATTTGATTAAAGATGGGTTTGGGGACAAAAAACTATTTCATTGTTTTGTTGCCGAGAAAAACGATAAGATAATAGGTATTGCATTGGTATACCCAAGATATTCTACATGGAAAGGGCCTGTGATTCATTTGGAAGATTTAATAGTTGCCGAGACTATGCGGGGCGGTGGTCTTGGAACGGCTCTTTTGGATGAGGTTGTGAAGTACGGATATAGCCTGGGCGTAAAACGTATCTCTTGGGAAGTATTGGATTGGAACGAACCCGCAATTAAGTTTTACGAAAAGCAAGGAGCAAAGGTCATGCGGGATTGGGATGTTGTGCAATTGGACGAAAAGGGAATAAAAAATTATATGGAAAGTTTGGACTAGACTTTCCTCGGAATAAATAAAGTCAAATGAGGGTTTTTAAATTTGGTGGCGCGTCTGTCAAAGATGCAGATGGGGTAAGGAATATTGTAAATGTTCTGCAACAGGTAGGTCATGAAAATACATTGGTCGTAATCTCTGCAATGGGAAAAACTACAAATGCAATGGAAAAAGTGATTGCTTCTTATTTTGAGAACAAAAAAACAATATCCTCTTCGCTGCAGGAAGTCATTGATTACCATGAAGCCATATTGGCAGATTTGTTCGATACTAAAAACCATCCTGTATATGGAAGGGTAAAACTTCTTTTTGAGGAAGTAAAGGGCTTTTTGACCTGGAACAAATCACCTAAATATGGGTTTGTCTATGATCAGGTTGTGGGATATGGCGAGCTGATATCTACAACAATAGTGAGTGAGTACTTTAAAGAAGCGGGTATCCCCAACACGTGGCAAGATGTACGTAATTTAATTAAAACAGATACTGCTTATAGGGATGCTTCTGTGAACTGGGAACGTACCCAAAATGAGATTTCCACTAGAATCAATATATCGCAATTGAATATTACCCAAGGATTTTTGGGAAGCGATGATAACAATTTTACCACAACCCTGGGTCGAGAAGGGTCTGATTATTCTGCCGCTATTTTAGCGTTTTGTCTAAACGCGGATTCGGTCACGATTTGGAAGGATGTTCCGGGCGTTTTGAATGCGGATCCCAGAAATTTTAAGAAAACACAATTGCTAGATGAAATCTCGTATAGAGAAGCAATAGAATTGGCTTTTTATGGAGCTTCGGTAATTCATCCCAAAACCCTACAGCCATTGCAACGGAAGGAAATTCCATTATATGTCAAATCTTTTCTTGACCCCTTAAAAAATGGAACAAAGGTTGCCAAAGGCAAAGGAATATCTCCAGAAGTGCCGTGTTTTATCGTAAAAAGGAATCAAGTGCTCATCAAACTATCTTCTCTTGATTTTTCTTTTATTATGGAGGATAGTATTAGCGAGATATTCAAACTTTTCCATCATCACCGAATGAAAGTAGATTTGATTCAAAATTCTGCGATAAGTTTTTCTGTTTGTTTGGATAATAAATTTAATGGTCTGGAAGCGATGTTGAATGAATTGAAGCGAAAATTTAAAGTGGTCTGCCATAAAGATGTATCGCTATACACTGTTCGACATTTTGATGATAAATCTGTAAGATCACTTCAAAATGGAGCCTCTGTTCTTGTGGAGCAACGCGGCAAAGAAACTGTTCAGCTTGTTGTAAAATAAATTTAAAATCATTTTAGGGTGAGAACTCAGTTAGGGTATTTTTCTATCTTTACGGTTACCTAATTGATAATCTATGGGGTTGGTTTCTGCGAAAGAGGTAGCAAAGGTCATTAATCTGGACAAATACGGATTTTTGGGAACTTTTGTGGGATGGCTTTTAATTGTGGCTACCAAAATTAGCTCTATAAATCGGTTTTATGATGATAACAAAGACTTAGAGGGCACAAAATTCTTGGATGCTATTCTCGAGCATTACGAAATCGATTTTGAGATTCCAGAGGAAGATTTAAAGCGTCTTCCCAAATCCGGGGCTTATATTACCATAAGCAATCATCCGTTGGGAGGCATAGATGGCGTATTGTTACTTAAACTGATGCTGCAGAAGCGAGAAGATTTTAAAATCATCGCCAATTTTTTGCTTCATCGTATTGAGCCAATGAAACCTTTTATAATGCCAGTTAATCCTTTTGAGAACCATAAAGATGCCAAAAGTAGTATTACCGGCTTCAAGAATGCACTTTTGCATTTAAGGGAGGGGCACCCTCTTGGTATTTTCCCTGCTGGCGAAGTTTCAACATATAGGGATGGAAAGTTGGTTGTTGATAGACCTTGGGAAGAAGCTGCACTTAAATTGATCAAAAAAGCGGAAGTTCCTGTTGTACCTATTTATTTTCATGCCCGCAACAGCCGGCTTTTTTACAGACTATCCAAATTGAACGATGTCTTTAGAACTGCAAAGTTGCCATCTGAAGTTACTTCACAGAACAAGAGACCTATAAAGGTAAGGGTTGGACAACCTATATCGGTGGCTACTCAAAAAGAAGAAAAAACCTTGGAATCTTTTACGGAGCTTTTACGTAAAAAGACCTATTTGCTCGCTAACGCTTTTGAAAAAGAACGTTTAATAGATAAGGTCCCTTCTACATTAAAAATTCCTAAATCCCCAAAAAAGATTGCGTCCCCTGTAAGTACCGAAGTATTGCAAGGCGAGATAGAAAAACTAAGAGAAAAAGATTGCCGAATGCTGCAAAGCAAAAACTATGAGGTATATCTGGCACAGAAGAAAGATATGCCCTTTATTTTAAACGAAATTGGAAGGCAGCGGGAAATAACGTTTAGAGAAGTAGGGGAGGGCACCAATAATGCCATAGATTTGGATGGCTTCGATTCTTACTATCATCATCTCTTTCTTTGGGACGACGAAGACAAGGCCATAGTTGGTGCTTACCGTATGGGATTAGGTTCTCAAATTTTCAAGAAATATGGTATAGATGGGTTTTATCTTCAAGATTTGTTCCGTTTTGAACCAGAACTGTACGGGATGATGGAAAAATCCATTGAAATGGGCAGAGCCTATATCGTGAAGGAATATCAACAAAAACCAATGCCTTTGTTTTTGTTATGGAAAGGTATAGTGCACACTACTTTAAGACATCCCGAGCATAAATATTTGATTGGTGGAGTAAGCATCAGCAATCAGTTTTCCAATTTTTCAAAGTCTCTAATGATTGAATTCATGAAGTCCAACTATTGGGATCCTTATGTGGCTCAATATGTGCATCCCAAGAAAGAATTTAAGGTGAAACTAAAAGATGCTGATAAGGAATTTATATTTGACGAGACCCAAGCTGATTTAAATAAATTTGATAAGCTCATTAATGAGGTAGAACCAGGGAGTCTTCGTTTACCAGTATTAATCAAAAAATATATTAAACAAAACGCAAAGGTTGTTGCCTTTAATGTTGATCCGTTATTTAATAATTCGGTAGATGGGTTAATGTATATTAAAATTGCAGATTTGCCAGAGGGTACCGTAAAACCGGTTATGGAAGAGTTTCAGGCCGAGCTTGAACAAAAAATGACGGAAGGGAACAATCCTTACGCAACAGATTAAATGAATGTTGGATTTTAATTTAGTAATTCTTCTTTGACAAAGTTTTGACAAAATTCCTTTATTTCATTTCTGGCTTTTAGAAATGCCTTATGTTTTACGTCATCTGCACCAACTATTTTTGAAGGGTCAAAAAAATTATGGTGTATCCGCTCTGCATTTTTTGAAGGAATAAAAGGGCAGTTTTCCTTAGCATGGTCACAGACAGTAATAATGTAATCCCATTCAATTCCATTATATTCATCCACATGGTTTGAGGTATGCGAGGATATATCGATGTCATCTTCCTTCATTATGGCAACTGCATCTGGGTTTAATCCGTGTGTTTCAATACCTGCACTATAAATATTTGCCAAGGCATCTTGAAAATAATTTAAATAACCATGTGCCATTTGACTTCTGCAAGAGTTACCTGTACAAAGTACCAATACGTTTTTCATGCTTCAATTTGATTATTAATATGTTCCAACAACTTCACTTCTTTTTTCGAATAGCAAATTATCTTTCCATTCGCCATTAATTTTGCCAATACGCTCACGCTTGCCTATATAACGAAATCCAGTCTTTTTATGGAGCGCGATGCTGGATTCATTATCTGGGAAGATACCAGACTGCAATGTCCAAAATCCTGCTGTTTCACTTTCACTTATAAGTTGTTCCAAAAGCAGTCTCCCCACGCCTTTTCCCTTGCTATTTGAGGCAACATAAACGCTTACCTCACCGACTCCTCCATAAACACACCTGCTTGAGACAGGCGAAAGGGCTGCCCATCCTAAGATTTTGGCACTACTGATGGCAATAATTCGACATTCTTTTACATGCGCATTATCCCAACTTTCATAGCTAGGGATTTGCTGTTCAAAAGTTGCAAGACCGGTAGCGATTCCTTGTTCGTATATTTGAGAAACCTGCTTCCAGTCCGAAGCTTTCATTTTACGGGTTTTTATCATTTACGTTAACAGCAACCGCTATCTGGAGCACAACTGCTTTCTGTTTGATTTACGGATTCCAAAGTATTGCTTACACCACAAGTATCACGCGCTTTACAATCAGTTTTTTTAATGGACAATTGGATGATTAATGCATCTTTATCAATATTATAATCATCAACAAAAAGTTGGGCCGTGTGAAAATTTGGATTACTATATTCAAATTTAATTTCGGCTTCCCTGACCATTGGTTTCATTTTATCCACCCTGTTCAAAATCTCCATGGCTTTATGAACTTTCATAAAGTCTTGTTTCCCTATCTCATCTGGACTTTCCCACAATTGTACCACGGTTTCTTTCCAGTAGTCCGTTCCAGCACCACAGTCAACAGCATCTACCGTAATATTTTTTACTTCGGTAATGTGATAGTTTGCTTCAACAAATTTATTTTTTGAATACTCAAAAAGTAGGCTCTTTTCTTGATTTTGGTTGAGTAATGATAAAAGTTCAGATGTGTTCATGATCAACAGCAGTTATAGTTAATGTTCGTAAAAAAAGTATTGAACGATTGTTGCAATTCTTCCCATCGTTCTTTATTTATACAGTAACAAAGATTTTTACCTTCAAAAGTACCTTTTAAGAGGCCTATCTTTTTTATTTCGTTCAAGTGCTGGGATATAGTAGGTTGTGAAAGTCCAATCACATCGACCAAATCGTTGCATATACAATTTTCTTGTCGGCTTATATATTCTAAAATAGCTATACGTGCAGGATGTGCCAAAACTTTGGCCACTTGAGCCAGTTCATTTTGAGGTAAAGAAAAAATATGTGTTTTGGATGCGCCCAAATTTTATTATTAAAAATTATATTGCAATATTACGATAATACCTTTAAATAAAAAAGCCAGAGTAAAAAACCTCTGGCATTTTTATTTTAGAACCAAGGTTTTTTTCCTACTTGATAAGTATTATAAAATTCCTCATCAGATTTAGTTAGATAGATTATTCCTTCTATTAAACCTACTAAGCCCATAGCTGATGCTCCAATTCCACATGTAAATATTCCAAGAACCAAAGTAACCGCTATCATGATCAATCCTTCTTTCTGATAGCCCAAAATAAATTTATGAACCCCCAATGAGCCAAGAATAATAGCTAAAATACCCGCAAGCATTTTTTTATTTTCAGCATTTAGGGTGTCGTTGACACCATCTGAAAACTCATTGGCGGTTTTTTTCGCTTCTTCTTTAAAGTCATTGGTAGAATCTTTTGCTCCTTCAAAGCCATCTTTGGCCTTATTATCGTCTTTGTTTTCTTCGGACATGGTATTAATTAATTTTGTTGGTTGTACATGGTTTAAATTTAAGGAATATTTTATTAGCTATAGAAATGCTTTATCAACAGGTTCCCAAAGTTCTATTTTGTTCCCTTCCAAATCCATGATCCAGCCAAATTTTCCATACTCATATTCTTCAACTTTGCCTATTATGGTTACTCCTTCTTTTTTGAGCGTTTTTAAGAGTTCGGTTAAATTTTCAACCCTAAAGTTCATCATAAATTGTTTATCGCTTGGTTGAAAATATTCGGTGTTTTCTTTAAGTGGACTCCATTGTGTGGAGCAGGAGCTACCTCTTTTGTCCTTCCACCAAAAGGTGCAGCCATAATCATCCGTGGGCAAACCCAAATGGTTTTTATACCATTCCTTCAATGCTTTTGGATTTTTTGTTTTGAAGAAAAAACCGCCTAGGCCCGTTACTCTATTTTTCATTTTAATTCTACTTTCCTTTTTCCAGAAAATGGAAAAATTTTATCTGTTTATGTTCTTTTCGTATAATTTTATCCAATCCTCAACTGTCATTTTCTGACACAGTTGAGCAATGAGTCCAAAAGGAATATTCTCCATTTTTTTAAACCTGATACAGCTTTTTCCCATATCCAATTTTGCTTTTATATGGTTGGAATATTCGGCCAAGAACCAATCCAATAATTTTTTGTCCGCATATATCCCAGAATGATATAGGGACACGTAATGCTTCTGTGAGGCGATATGTATAAATGGTAAGGGCAATTTAGGATTACAATGATAACCTTTGGGGTACAAAGAATGGGGCACCACATACCCTATCATATTATAGTTGATACATTCTTCAAATCCTTTAGGTAGGTTTGTATTTATTGTACTCCGCAACTTAGAAACTGCTTCCTTGCGTTCTTTGGGCAATTTGCCAATATATTCATCGGGTGTCTTCGCTTCTATGGTCATTTTTACTATTTACGTTGAAGTGTAAAAGCGGAAATCAAGGAAATTATAAAACCTATTACAAAAACGGTCATTGCCATGAGCGCAAAGGAGAAAAATGGATTGGCAAATAATTCCTTTTGAGATTCCATTTCTGCCAATTTGGTTTCAAACTCTACCTTTGGAAGAGATGCTTTCATATCTGCTATAGCATGCTCGTAATACTCTGTGGTAAAATTTGGATTTATTACTTTAATGTAAAATATATCCAAGACACCAAAAATCAATGCGACTATGAGGCTTATCAATATTCCAACAATAAGCCCTTGCTTAAAACTTGCCTTGCCTTGATTCTCTTTGTCCCTAAAATGTTTTATACCAAAATATACAAAACTTAAGGAAAGTATTATGGATATATAACCCAATACTTCCTGCATGGAGAATGATAAATCACTCAAAGCGTACCAACTGATCAAAAAAAGCACACTGATGGTAATGGCTCCATAAAGACCGAACTTTAATACTGTTTTCTTCATCTTAAATTTATTTAAATGGTTAGTTCAAAAGTACTTATGGGGAGTCATGCTGTATTCATACTAAAGTACTAAAATGATGGTATTTAACTTCCAAAACAATTTAGAGTGACAGGATTTGTAGTTTTTTTGCTATTTGTATCGCTTGTGTCCTACGTTTGGCCTCTAACTTTACAAGCAGGTTGGATACATGGGTTTTTATGGTACTTTCCGATACAAAAAGTTGATCTGCAATTTCTTTGTTGGAAAGGCCTTTTGATACCTGAACAAGTACTTCATGTTCACGTTTGCTTATTCCAAGCTGTTCAATCTTCTTTAAATCTATTGAGGAAGAAGAGAATTTTTCTTCTTGCGATTTCCTTTTGTTGATAAAAAGACCAATGGCAAAGAAGCAGATAGCAATAATGGCAATGATTATTTCTATGGAAATATCATTGGAAATATAGGCATACTTGCTTAGTTGAAGAAGTGCAAGCAATGATACTATAAGTGCCGAAAAAACGAATACGGTCTTTTTCACCCATTAAATTTAACAAAATCCAGCTTTGATTTTATCTACAATGGTCTGTGCCAACTTTTCCTTGCTTTCTGTTGTCCAACCTGCAACATGGGGCGTCAATAGAACATTTTTGGCTTTTCGTAAATATTTGAAGGCCTTTGGTTTCTGCGCAAACATATTTTCGAACGATTTTTTTTCATATTCCAACACGTCCAAACCAGCACCAAGAATTTTTTCTGACTTTAATCCATTTACCAAATCGTGGGTTATAACACATTTTCCACGTGCCGTATTCAGAAACCAAAATGGTTTGTGAAATTCATTTATAAATCCTGAATTGACCATCCCTATGGTTTTTTCTGTCTGGGGAACATGGAGGCTTACAACATCGGATTTTTGTTTGAACTCCATAATCCCTACCTGTCTTGCATTATCATCGCCTACACCGCCTACAATATCATAGCAGATAATGTCCACATCAAAGCCACTGAGTTTTTCGGCAAAAGCCTTGCCCATATTTCCATAACCGATAATACCAACAGTTTTACCGTTTAATTCAACACCGCGATTACCTTCCCTGTCCCATTTCCCTTTTTTGACCTCCCTGTTTGCTTTGGTCATTTTGTTCATTAAGGACAGTAACATCCCCAAAGTATGTTCGCCTACGGCATTACGATTTCCTTCTGGTGCCGAAGCTAAAAAGATATCCTTCTGTTTGGCATAACGTGTATCTATATTTTCCAAACCGGCACCTACACGGCCTATAAACTTTAAGTTGGTTGCTTTGTCCAAGAACTGTTGGTCAATAGTAAATCTACTTCTTATGATTACGCCATCGTACAAATGTATTTTTTTCTCAATATCGTCTTTTGATGATGTATAGTCTTCGTCATTTTGGAATCCGAGTTCCGCGAACTGTTCTATAAGCAGTGGATGATTGGTGTCTAGGTGGAGAACTTTCATGGCTGTAATCTAAAATTCCTAAATTTTGGGATATTCGGTTTGGGTCATTTCATGCGCTACTTTACCGGTATGTGCAGTATCCTGTTTTTCAAAAAGCAATAAATGGACTTCTTCCCCATTTTTGGTCGAAGGGCAATGCTCCACTCCTTTTGGAACTACAATAATCTCACCTTCTTCCACAACTTCGGTTCTATCTCGAAACTTCATGTACAAAGTGCCTTTCAAAACTTGAAAAAGTTCATCTTCGCCCTCATGCGAATGCCAAACAAACTCTCCCTGTACTTTGGCAAGGATGACCTGCATGTCATCCACGACCGCAATTTGATGTGGATGCCATTGCTTGGTGAATTCTGAATGTTTTTGTTTTAGGTTGATAGGCTTCATAACTTTTAGAATTTAAATCCCCAGAATCATTTTGGCAATCAAAAAATAAATCAAGATTCCAAAAATATCATTGCTAGTTGTAATAAAAGGCCCAGTGGCAATTGCTGGGTCAACGCCACGCTTATGTAAAAATAGCGGGGTAAATGTGCCCACAAAACCCGCTACAACAATAACCGCGATCAACGAAATGGAAATTGCCAGTGCTGTCATAAAATCTCCTTTCCAGCCCCAGGTAAAAAGCAATAGTATTACTGCTAAAATAACTCCGTTTAAAAGTGCCAATACAATTTCCTTTACCAATCTATTGCTTACACTTCCCTTTAAATCATCGTTTGCCAGACCTTGAACAATAATGGCACTGGATTGTACACCAACATTTCCTGCCATGGCGGCAATCAAAGGCGTAAAGAGAAAAAGAACGGTGTATTTATTGAACATTTCTTCGAACCCTCCCATAATATATGCGGCGGCGGCTCCTCCAAAAAGGCCCAATATAAGCCAGGGCAATCTTGCTCTGGTCAATTCCCAAATACTGTCATCTGCCTCAACATCTTGAGAGATACCTGCAGCCATCTGGTAGTCTTTATCTGCTTCTTCACGAATCACATCAACAATATCATCGATTGTGATACGCCCAACCAATCGCCCAATTTCGTCGACTACGGGAATCGCCTCCAAATCATACTTGGACATTATTTTTGCTACTTCTTCAGATTTTTCATTGACTCCAACATAGTCCACTTTGGGAATATAAATGTTCTTTATATGGGTTTTTGTGGAAGTTGTAAGCAAATCTTTTAATGATAGCCTACCCTTTAGTTTATCTTCATCATCAACCACATAAATAGAGTGGACCCGGGTAACATTCTCTGCCTGTGCTCTCATTTCCTTTACACAAGTGAGTACATTCCAATTTTCATTGACCCTCACCAACTCTTTTGCCATAAGGCCTCCTGCTGAATCCTCATCGTAGCGCAAAAGGTCCACGATATCCTTGGCGTGCTCTCTATCCTCTATTTCCGAGATGACCTCCTGGACGATTTCTTTTGGAAGTTCCCCAACAATATCTGCGGCATCATCCGTGTCGAGTTCTTTAAGCTCGCCCGCGATTTCTTTTGCGGAAAGATTGTTCAGTACGGCCTCTCGAATATCTTCGTCCATTTCAGCGATGATATCGGAGGTTTTTTCACTATCCAAGAGCTTGATTAGATAAGTAGCCTCATCAACGGTAAGTTCATCGGCTATCTCTGCAATATCCGCATAGTGGAACTCCTTCATCAATAACTGAAGGTCAGCGTTCTTCTTTGCCTCTATAAGCTGTTGTATCTCAGCGATTAGCTCATCTGTAAGTTTAAACGGAGTCATTGGCTATTTTCTGTGTTAACGCTATAAAGTCAGGTACGCTCAGTTGTTCTGGACGCTTATCAAATATAGTATCTTCTTTTAGATTATTGGAAAGGTTGAAGGTTTTAAGACTATTGCGAATAGTCTTCCTTCTTTGGTTGAAAGCGACCTTTACCACTTTGAAAAACAAATGCTCGTCACAGGGTAATTTTAAAGTTGCCCTTCGGGTTAGTCGCAACACTCCTGATTGTACTTTTGGAGGGGGGTCAAATACTTGTGGATGCACGGTGAAAAGGTATTCCGCTTCATAGAAGGCCTGTACCAAAACCGATAATATGCCGTAGGTTTTGCTCCCAGGGTTTTCGCAAATACGCTTTGCGACCTCTTTTTGGAACATACCTGAAAATTCTGGAATCTGCTGTCTCATTTCCAACATCTTAAAGACAATTTGGCTGGAAATATTATAGGGAAAGTTGCCGGTTATGGCAAATTGTTCATCCCCATAAAGTTGTTTTAAATCAAACCTTAAAAAGTCTGCTTCAATAATAGCAAAGCGATTATTCTTTTCAAACACTTTTGGATGCTCCAAACGGAAACTATGGTTAAGATAGACTATGGATTCTTCGTCGAGATCCATGGCTACTAAATCCAAATTTTTAAGGAGCAGGTATTTGGTAAGCACACCCATGCCCGGACCAATTTCCAAAACATTGGTATATCCATCGAGGGAAAGCGTATCAGCAATTTGTTTGGCTATATCCTCATCCTTTAAAAAGTGCTGTCCTAGATACTTTTTAGGTTTGACAATGCTCTCGTCACGCCCATTTTTCTTTTTTTTTGACCAGCTTTCTTCATATCTCTTTTTATTCTTTTTGGCCACAGCAGTTTTTTTGCAAGTTAATGTGAATTTTACACATAGGCCTACGGTCCAGCTCCAAATCGAAATTTTCAGTATTTAAAAATCCGATTATATTTTATAGGGAAATTAGTTTGAAAAATTTAGGGTATTTGCTGGCTTATTATTTCCAACTCTGTTCTAAAGGCAACAAATTTGTTGGAAAATAATTTTAGAGTATCGCCACGTAATCTCTCCGCATCTTCCTCATAATAGCTTTCCAAGGTTTTCCTGTCTTTGGAAGTGTACTGAATGGAGTAGGTGATTCCTTCCATATCCTCTTCAACAAGTACTTTGGCCATTTTTGCATGAGAGAACTTACCTGTCGCCAACATATCCGGAATATGTTTATCACGCATCCAGGATAACCATTTATCATGAACGCTTTCATCTATATTGATGGTGACATTATATATGAGCATGTGAGTTTATCTTAAAAAACTAAATGTAAAAAAGATTTAGTTAATAGCATCTCCCCTAAGCATCCTAAAATGCTTTCTGGCCTTTGGAAAATAATAACTGTCCTGATAATTGTAAATAATTTTTTCGTACTGGGTTTTTGCTTTTTCTGGTTGGCCGAGAATATTTCTGTACAGTTCGCCCAATGCAAAATGCGCATCATCTGCCAGAATTCCATCAGCATAAAACGCTATGATTTTCTTATAATTAAATTCGGCAGCCTCGTATGATTTTTGGGCTTCCAATAATTCTCCTTGTTTCAAAAGTGCTTCATCTTCAATTTTTTCACCTTTATGATTTTCCAAAATGTCTTCTAGAGTTTCAATTGCTTCCCTATTTTTATTTTGATAGGCCAACAAATCGGCCCGTGCATATTTCTTTAGTGCTGTTTGTGTGGAATCTTCAAGGGAATTGTCCGATATCAATAGACTCAATTGCATAGCATCGTTGGCAATCAATTGCGATGTTGAACCTCTCAATACTTTCAATTGAGTGAGAGCCCAATCAAAATCTCCTTTATAAAAACTGGTCTGGGCCACCTTAAAACGTGCGTCTTGGCCAAGGACATCATTTTTTAGACTTTTTTGAACCTGGGTAAAGTAGATAAGTGCTTGATTGAACTTTTGATCGTAAACCAAAATATCCCCCAAAGCCAATTTTACATAGGCCACGCCCATTCGTCCCAAAGGGAGCACTAAACACTCTTTGAGCATTGCAATTGCAGGTTTTGGATTTTCCTTTTTAAACGTTAGAAAATTTCCGTAAGCTATTTGTAGCTGCAAAGAGCGACTTTGTACTCCGTATTCCGTGACCAAAGCTTGAAACTTCTTTTCTACGCTTTCCAGCTTTTTTCTATCTGTTCCTTCAAGTTCAATGTCTATTAAGTGGAGTTGTGCATTTAATTTGGCAACAGGGTTATTGCTATTTTCCACAATATATTCAAATATAGGTATTGCGGAGGTGTAATTTTTTTCCTCCAGTACAATTTGGCCCAAGTTCTCCAATCTATCGAGGGAGCTTTCTCCAGTGCGCTTATATATTGCCTTTTCTTGGTTAAAAGCACTATTGTACTGTTTTTGTTGGATAAAGAGCCAACTCAATAACTCATTCCAAAGAACGTCTGGATCTTTTTGCGCTTTTTTAAGCAGTACTTTTTTCAATAAAACATTATTAGTGTTTGCAGGATCTTCTGAGATAAAGTCATCAATATTCCTTAATACATTAGATCGTGAGGTCCTACCTTCATAGATTAAATTTAAATAGGAACTGTACATTTTTTCAACATCCCCTTTCTCACCATAAATTCGTGCCAATTGAAAATCATAGTTTAAGTCAGGCTTTAGTTCCATGGCTTTGTTATAGGCCTGTATGGCATAATCGAGCAGCGCATACTTTTGAAAACGATATCCTACACTGTATCCAAAATTTGGATTCTCATTTATTTTCTGTATTGCTTGCTCGTAAAATCCCAAGGCTTTTTCGGGCTGGTCCTGTAATGTGTAGTTATAGCCCAGTTCTATAAAAAATGTTGGGAAGGCGTAGGGATCCTCAATTTTTTTTAGCAGAAATGTTTCGGCATCGGTATACCGCTCCAATTGTTGGTAACTTGCTATAAGACCTTCCGCATAATCCGTTCGCCTTGGGCTTTTAGCCACTAATTTTTCATAAAAAACCAAGGCTTTTTCATACTCTCCATCATTGAAATACTGCTTGGCCAGGAAATCCTCTTGCGCGCACGTAAAAGTTTGAAATAGGCTATATGTAATAAGAAATAGAAAGTATCGCAACGCAATCTTTATTTCAAATATAACGTAGAAAAACACGGAATCCTGTTAAGTGAATCCAAATAAATAGTCAGAAGGTTCAGTTGATTATTGAAAAACCGCAATAGGGAACCAATATTTCCGGTATTTTAATGCCCTCTTTAGTTTGATAGTTTTCCAAGATTCCCGCTAAAACACGGGGCAGTGCCAAAGAACTGCCATTTAATGTATGGGCCAATTGACTCTTACCGTCCTCGTCTTTGTATCGAAGTTTTAATCGGTTTGCTTGAAAGGCTTCAAAATTTGATACGGAACTTATTTCGAGCCACCTATCCTGCGCAGTGGAAAAAACTTCAAAATCAAACGTCAGTGCCGCTGTGAAACCTAGATCACCGCCGCATAGGCGTAATATTCGGTAAGGTAATTTCAATTCCCTAAGAATATTTTTTACATGTTCCGTCATTTCATCCAAAGCTTGGTATGAGTTTTCGGGGCGTTCAATTCGTACCAATTCCACTTTGTCAAATTGGTGCAGTCTGTTCAAGCCACGAACGTGGGCACCATAGCTTCCGGCCTCTCTTCTAAAGCAAGGAGTATATCCCGTATATTTTATGGGAAAACTTTCTTGGGAAACAATATCGTTTCTGTGCAGATTGGTAATAGGAACCTCGGCGGTTGGAATTAGGTAGAGGTCATCATTCTGTACATGATACATTTGTCCCTCTTTGTCGGGCAATTGTCCAGTTCCGTAACCAGAAGCTTCGTTGACCATAAGTGGGAGTTGTACCTCCGTGTACCCAGCTTCAGTATTTTTATCCAAAAAGTAGGAAATGAGCGCACGCTGCAATCGGGCCCCTTTTCCTTTATAAATGGGGAAACCCGCTCCCGTAACCTTTACGCCAAGCTCAAAATCTATAATATCATATTTTTTTGCCAATTCCCAGTGGGGCAATGCATCTTCATTTAGCTTTGGAATATCTCCTTCCTTAAAAATTTCCACATTGTCGTCATCGGAATTTCCAGCAGGAACGGATTCATGAGGTATGTTGGGAATTTGGTACAACAATTCTTGAAGTTTAGCAGCAGTAGTATTGAGCAGTTCGCCCAATTGTTTTGAAGCTTCTTTAAGATCGGTAGTTTGTTCTTTCAGTAGAGTTGCTTCTTTTGCTTTACCGGTTTTAAAAAGTACTCCAATTTCTTTGGACAGCTTATTGGATTTTGCCAAAGTAGCGTCAAGTTCTGTTTGAATGGCGCGTCTTTTCTCATCTAAATCAATAATTGCCGATAGCAATGGCTCTGCATCGATATTTCGCTTTTTTAAAGCATTCACTATAATGCTTTTGTCCTCCCTGATTTTATGTAATTGAAGCATGACTTGTTTTGAGCGGCAAATTTAAGTCAATCCAAGCGAGTTGACCAATATTTAATCTTTTTGTGAGGGTCTTATCCATTCGTTATGTGAAAAATGTTTCCACGGTACGTTGGCCAAGTCTACCTTGGGATCAACGAACTCATGGTATTTTCCATTATTGATCTTGACCTTTCCTTCAAGAAAAACTTGAATCTCCTCATCTTTTTCGGCATACTCTTTTTTAAGATATTGAGCAAATTGCCATGTAAAATCCGGATAGCAAGCTACTTTTCTTTTTTGTTTTTTAGTGAGGTAATCATCTAGCTTTACATAGTTTTCTTCCCCTGTTTTTTTGCTGACAATTTTAAAACGTGCCGTACCGGAACGGCTTCTTAGCATCATTCGCCAACTCAAGCGATGGCCCTCCTCTGTCCAAAGCACGTCATCTGGAATAGTGTAATGTCTGAGCGGAAGTAAGAATTGTATAGTAAAATATAATCCCAAAATTGCCAAAATCCATTTACTGTTTTTTGGAACATGTATGGTATTGTCCACAATTACAGTCTTTTTTTTCAGAAAAATATTCCTAATGGTCTGCGGAGGGAAAAAGAATAAAATAAAAGCCAATGACAAGTATGGGAAAATACCTATTTGAAATACAATACTATTGAACAGGTGAAAGAATATTGAAAATATAAAGGCTATCTTACGAGTTGGTTTCCAAAGTAACGCGGGAACAATGAGCAAATCGAACAAAATTCCAAATACGGCTATAATTTTGTGAACCCACTTTTCTTGCAATAAGTCGCCTACAAGAAAATAGTTCTGCTTGGATTTCATTAAGATTTCAATTATGCTGAAGTCCAGCCAATCTCCATACAGCTTTGCAACAGATGCATAGGTGTACACAATGAAAAGTTGCAGGATCACCATCCATCTAATCCAGTTGAACATTGTTGTCGAACGGAAATTTGGATTTTGTTTGGCATCCAAGGAAAAATCCCGATTTGCAGGAAGAAATGCCATTATAAACGCCAAGAGCATTAACAAATAGTAGTGGTTGTTGTACGATGTTTTTTGCATAAGATATACGCCTGTCCACATAACGGCAAAAGTGAAAGCGCTCAATCTGTATTTATAGCCCAAGGCAATCATTAACCCGAGCGTGCCCATTATGGCAAAATAAACGTACATCCAATCACCTGGTAAAGGCTGTAACCATTCAAAACCGATAAATGAAAAAGTAAATCGGGGCTCGACCAACGTTCTCCTTACCCAACCTGTGATAATTGCTCCATAACATTCGGCACTTATCAGTAAACCGTAAAAAACCCTAAATACAACAAGTTGGGCATTGTCGATCTTCTTAAAAAGAAATTGGTTAAGCACTTTATTTGGCAATTAAGTTTAACGAAGTTTTTTTATCCTTCTTCAATTGTTCTCTAAGTTCCTCAACGGAATCGAATTTATTCTCATCCCTAATACGATGTAGGATGCCAACTTGTACCTTCTTGTCATAAAGGCTACCTTCAAAATCGAAAAAATTGATTTCGATGCTTTTTTCTGTTCCGGATACTGTTGGGTTGAAGCCGATGTTCATCATCCCAAAATATTCTCTTTGATCGATGTTGCTCTTAACAACATAAACGCCATTTTTTGGAATGAGTTTGTAAGGTTCGGGTATGTGAAGATTCGCTGTCGGAAAACCAAACTGCTTGCCAAGACCCTTTCCTTTTTTTATGATGCCCGTGAGCATGTAAGCATAATTTAAATAACTATTTGCAGTTAGGATATCACCTGCTAAAAGTGCATTTCTGATTTTTGTTGAACTAACGGACACATCATCGATTTCTTGCGCGGGTATCTCCTCCACCTCAAAATCCAATGTATTCCCAAAAGCCGTTAAATCCTGTATATTGGCATTACGGTTTCTACCAAACCTATGATCATAACCAATGATTATTTTTTTCGTCTTTAGTTTATTGACCAATATATCCCTCACAAATTCGGTAGCTGAAAGTCTGGAAAAGTCTTTTGTAAAAGGATGTATGATCAGATAATCCAGCCCCAGGGAATCCATTGTCTGAATCTTTTCATCCAATGTGTTCAATAACTTAATGTTTGTATCTTTTTGCAAGACCATCCTAGGATGGGGAAAAAAGGTGAGGACGGTTGATTTTAAACCAGCGGTTTTGGCACTATTTATGAGGCGTTCCAATATCTTGCCGTGACCAAGGTGTACCCCATCAAAAGTACCAATGGTAACGGCAGTTTGAAATTTGTTGTTTATGAAGTGAGAAATACCTTTGATTGTTTCCACTAAATCAAGAAAATAAAAAAGGCTATTTTTGAATTTGACTTATGCCCTTATCTATGAAAGCTAAATTACATCTTGTTTTCTCAATAACCATATTTTTTGCCTGCTTTTACACTTATGCACAACAAGGCTATTGGAAATCTACTGAAGCCAGATCAAGTTTTAGAAGTCCTTCAATAAAAAATATAAGTAAAGCAGCGGCAGTTTATACATTGGATAAACAAAGCTTCTCAAAGAAAATCAATTCTTTTTCCACCTTTAAAAATCAAAGCCAAGTAATTGATCTTCCAGGACATAATGGGAAGGTCATCTCTTTTTCTTTAAAAGAGACATCCGTTTTTCATCCGGATTTATCCAAAAAATATCCCAATATAAAGTCATTTTCCGGCTTAAGCCTGGATGGAAAATATAGGGTCAGGCTCAGTAGTTCGCATAAGGGACTCCAAAGTATGATAATTGATCTTGAAAGTCATCAAACCGTATTTATGGAGCAATTGTCAAATAAAAGTGGCACCTACGTTGTCTATGATAAGGGTGCAGGGACCGAGAACAAAAACGGATTTATTTGTGATACCAAGAAAATGGGCGCTATTGTAGGAAAGACAATTAGTCCCTTGGTCAGCGGCCAAGAGTTGAGAAGGTTTAGAATTGCCGTATCCGCTACAGGGGAGTATACAGAATTTCATGGTGGAACTGTTGCTGATGCCCTAGCAGCAATCAATGCTACATTGACGCGTGTAAACGAAGTTTTTGAAACCGATCTAGGAGTTACTTTGGAGTTGGTGGCAAATAACAATCTGATCATTTTTACAAATGCGGCCACAGACCCTTATAACGGAAATTTGAATGCTCAGGTTCAAAGCACATTGACGACCACAATTGGCGAGGCAAATTATGATGTAGGCCATCTTTTTAATAAAGTTGAACTTGCTTCACAAAATAATGGGAATGCAGGCTTTATTGGGTCAGTTTGCTCGGATAACAGAAAAGGGAGCGCTTTTTCGTCTACCTCCAATCCAGAAGGGGATATATTTGATCTGGATTTTGTCTCACACGAGTTGGGGCATCAATTTGGGGCAAACCACACATGGTCTTTTGACCCTGAGGGAACCGATGTTCAAGCAGAACCGGCCAGCGGAACCACGATTATGGGTTATGCCGGCATTGCAAGTCCAGGTAATAATGTAGCGCCCAATGGTGATGACTATTTCCACTATAACAGTATTCTACAGATTTCCAATTATTTAGAGACTGTAACCTGCGGAGAGACGGTTGCTTTGACTAATTCGCCCCCAGTCGTTACCCCAATGGGAGATTATGTAATTCCAAAGGGCACTGCTTTTGTTTTGGAAGGAATGGCCACGGACAGTGATATTGATGACACACTCACATATACTTGGGAACAAATTGACAGCGGAATAGTTACGTTTGATACTTTTGGTCCTGAAAATCCAAGTGGGGCGAACTTTAGATCGTTGCCGCCTACTACAGACCCTTCAAGATATTTTCCAAGATTGTCCCGTGTAGTGCAAGGGAACCTTGCCCAGACCAATCCACAAATCAATAGTGCTTGGGAAACCATATCTACAATAGAGCGGAATTTGAGCTTTGCTTTTACGGTAAGGGACAATGCACTGGAGGGCGGGCAAGTGATTTCCGATTTGCTTGATGTTAAAGTAGTAAACATTGCTGGACCTTTTGTTATGACATCACAAGATTCAAATGAGACTTATGAAGCCGGGTCTGTACAACAGGTGACTTGGGATGTTGCCAACACCAATATTCTTCCTGTTGATGCTAAAACAGTCGATATATTTTTATCCGTGGATGGTGGCACTACTTTTCCAATTATTCTTGCGGAAGATGTAGTGAATGATGGAATTGAAGATGTTCTAATTCCAGGAAATGCTACCGAAACTGCACGGATTATGGTCAAAGCCAGTGATAATGTTTTTTTCGCCGTTAATGCATCTAATTTTAGTATTGAAGAATCTAATGTAGTATTAAATATCCAAGATTTAACTTTTGATGTTTGTCAACCAGATGACATCATCATTCCATTTACATACCAGACTTTTGGAGGCTTCAACGAGACCTCAACCTTTTCAGTTGATCTACCGGTAGGTTTAACGGCGGCTTTTGTTCCCGCTCAGGCCTCGGCAAATGATACAGATGTTCAATTGACCATTTCCAATACGGATGATGTTGCACCTGCATCATATCCAATCACCATTACTTCGACTTCTGTTTCGGTAACAAAGAACCTTCCGTTATCACTTAATATAAGTGACGTAAGTTTTTCTGATGTGGTTTTGTCCACTCCAACAGATATGGAAATCAATACCTCTATCAATCCCAGATTAGTATGGGAAGAAAATGAGTTTTACAAGGACTATGATATTGAAATAGCAACAGATAATGGTTTTGTGGATATAGTGGAATCCGCAACCACACCATTTAATTTTTACCAAAGTCCAACATTACAACCGGAAACAGAATACTTTTGGCACATAAGACCTAAGAACGATTGCGGCACAGGTACTTTTGGAACACCGTTTAGTTTTACAACTACACAAGTTGATTGCAGGAACGTTAGTTCAAAAACATTGCCTTTAACCATTTCAAACATAGGATCACCCACGATAACTTCCACAATTCAGTTCGTTGAGGATTTAAGCATTACCGACATCAATGTAAATTTGGAACTAACGCACACATTTTTACAGGATTTGATTATTACGCTCATTTCCCCTTCGGGCACGAGAGTCACATTGGTTTCTGGTGCATGCGGGGATTTAGATAATATCAATGCAGTTTTTGATGATGATGGAGCAAATATTGTCTGCTCAGCTACCCCTGCAATTTCAGGAACCGTTTCCCCTATAGGCTCACTGGCTTCTCTCGTTGGTGAATCCACTTTTGGGGATTGGACATTGGAAATTAGGGATACGGCACCAAATGATGGTGGAGCATTGGTTTCGTTTTCCTTGGAAGTATGTGCCGAAGGTGAATTTAGACCGGACGATGATCAAGATGGCGTTTTCGATGACGGTGATGATTTATGTTTGGGAACGCCAATAGGGGCTGAAGTCGATGCTGCCGGTTGTCCCGTGTATAGATTTCCTGCAGATAACTTTAGGGTGCAACTACAAAGTGAATCTTGTAGAAACAGTAATGATGGTTCCATTTCCTTAACAGCTTCTGATGATTCAATAACCTACACCGCTATTTTAAATGGAGGTGCTACAACACAGAGCATAGATTTTACGGATTCCCATGTCTTTGAAAGTATAAATGCTGGGGACTATTCTTTGTGCATTACGGGAACGGACGGCATCATTGTCTATGAAGAAGTTTGTTTTGAAATCAAAATCACAGAGCCATCACTTTTAACGGCTTTTACGGCAGTTGAGTCAGGAGTACTCCAACTTACGCTTGGTGGGGCCGATTTGTTTACGATAGAATTGAATGGTTTGGTCACACAGACCGAAGCCAGTCAAACACAATTGAACTTAAAAAATGGATTCAATACCCTAAAAATATCGACAAGCTTACCTTGCCAAGGAGTTTACGAAGAAACGTTTTTTATTTCATCAGAACCTATTGTTTATCCAAATCCCGTAAACGAGAGAACTAAGGTTTTTCTCAATGGTTTGACAGGTAATCTTGATATACAGGTGTTTTCTGCAAATGGGCGATTGGTCTTGACAGATAAAAGAGAAATAAACGGTATAGAACTAGAAATGGATTTTTCCGTATTGTCCACAGGCATTTACTATATGAGCATCCAGAGCAAAGGAACAAATAAGGTCATAAAATTGATTAAAGAATGAAGCAGGCTATTATAGGTTTATTGTTACTTACGTTTATTTATTCTTGTGGGGGCAATGATGACCCGCCACCAACACCAGCTGTGGCAAACCTTGTTTTTCCCGAAGAGAATTCGGAATGTACAACGGGGGTCAGCGTTAATGAGACACTAAGCCAAGTGACATTTGAATGGCAATCTTCATTGAATGCCGATACATATACATTGCGCGTAGTAAATTTGGAGACCAATATTCCACAGACGATTACTACAGCTTCAACATCTGCAAGTCTGTCCATTGAAAAGGGCACACCTTTTTCATGGTCGGTCACATCGCTTAGCTCCAGATCCGATCAAGTTGCTGAAAGCGAGACATGGTTATTTTACAATGCAGGCTCATTAACTACATATGCTCCATTTCCCGCACAATTGGTAAGTCCAGTATCAGGTTCTACCGTACTAAGAGATATTTCTAATGAGGTCACTTTAGAATGGATCGGGGCGGACGTAGAGAATGATATAATTTCTTTTGATGTTTTCTTTTCAAACGAAAACCCACCTATTACTTTGCTTGGGACCACCAGCGCCAATACTATGGAGTTTGATGCAGATGTTGAGTCCAATACCGTTTATTTTTGGAAGGTGATTACAACGGATTCAGAGGGAAACAGTTCTGAATCAGGAACCTTTGAATTCAAGACATTTTGATCAAGTACCGTTAAATTGGTTCATGGTATTATTGATGCCTGAAAATACAAACGAACGTATCAAATCACTGGATTTTTGAAGTCGCTCTTTAAGTTGTTTCGTTTCATCCGTATTCCATTCCCCTAGTACATAGTCTACTTGCTTTCCTTTCCCAAACTCGGAACCGACCCCAAAACGAAATCGGTTATATTTTGTGGTCTGCAATGTGTTTTGAATGTCCTTCAAACCGTTGTGTCCACCATCGCTACCTTTTGTTTTTAAACGAATAGAGCCAAAAGAAAGATTGATGTCATCTGTAATGATCAAGGTATTTTCCAATGGAATCTTTTCTTTTTCCATCCAATACTTTACTGCTTTACCGCTTAAGTTCATATACGTTGATGGCTTTAAGCATAGAATACTTCTGCCTTTATGCTTAAAAGTGGCGACGTCACCCAATTTTTGGGTCTCAAACGAAAAACCTTCCTGTTCCGCTAAAAAATCCAGTATTTTGAAACCAACGTTATGTCTTGTTTCTTCATACTTGGCCCCAATATTCCCTAGACCAACGATTAGGAATTTTCTCATGTTGTCCGTTTCTTGCAATAGCTGTTTATCCGTGCCAAAAAGTACTTTTATAAATTGAAACATAAATAAGTTTCCATTTTCCCAAAAATACAAAAGCATCCCAAAAGTTTACATAACTGTAAAACTGGGATGCTTTTGAAATCAATAATTTCTAAAAACTATTCAGTGGCTTCTGCTTCAGCGGCAGGTGCATCTCCACCTTCAGCTGCTGTTGCTTCGGTTCCTTCTTCTCCTTCTATTTCTTCTTCTTCCTCATCATCAACAGAAGTTCTAGAAGCTTTCACTTGTACAACTGCGGTACTGTCTGGGTGAAGAATAGTATAGTCGTCATTTAAAAGCGTTTCTACTGCGATTGTTCCACCAATTTTAAGTTTTGAAATATCAATGGTTATAAAATCAGGCAATAAGTCCGGTAAGGATTTAATGGAAAGTTTTCTTTTTCTAAAAAGCAAACGCCCACCATTTCTTACACCGGGTGAATTTCCTTCCAAACGTATTGGAATATCCATGGTAACAGGTTTGTCCTTGAACAACTGATAAAAATCTATATGTAAAATCTTATCAGTTACAGGATGAAACTGAATATCCTGCAATACGGCATCAAACTTTTGGCCATCTTCCAACTCAATTACAGCTGTAAATGCATTGGGGGTGTACACTAAATGTCTGAACGCTAGTTCATCTGCTGAAAAGTGCAATGGTGTATCCCCTCCGTACAGTACGCAAGGGACCTTTCCAGCATTACGTAAGGCTTTGGTAGATACCTTGCCCACGCTTTCTCTTTGGGATCCTTTGATAGTAATTGACTTCATTATAAATAAAAATTAAAAAATTTAAAATTCAATATTGATTTGCTAAGCTTCTTGGCCTGAGTATACCTGCCTGCTGCAGATAGTTTCTAAGGCTACATTAAAAATTTTGATGATATGGATGTATTGTGGTGTACCCTTTGCATAACATCAGCAAACAAATTGGCACAACCCAATACCTTTATTTTTTTTCTATTGTGTTCAATAGGTATGGAATCTGTTATAATTAATTCCGAAAGCTGGGAATTTTCAATTTTCTCATAAGCATTTCCAGAGAGTAATCCATGTGTTGTTATGGCCCTTACACTTTTTGCACCACGCTCCATCATAAGGTCTGCAGCTCTAGTTAGCGTGCCTGCGGTATCTACCATATCGTCTACTAGAACCACGTTCTTTCCATCTACTTCACCAATGAGTTCCATATGTGAAATTACATTGGCTTTCGCTCGCTGCTTGTAACAAATCACTACATCGCTCTCCAAAGCCCTGGAATATGCGTAAGCTCTTTTGGAGCCTCCCATGTCTGGTGATGCAATGCATAAATTGTCTAGATTCAATTCCTTCAAATACGGTAAGAATAACGTAGATGCAAATAGATGATCAACAGGTTTTTCGAAAAAACCTTGTATTTGATCCGCATGAAGATCCATGGTGATAATACGGGTGGCACCAGCAGTTTCCAACATTTTGGCAACAAGTTTTGCCGCTATCGGAACCCGGGGTTTATCTTTTCTATCTTGTCTGGCCCAGCCAAAATAGGGCATAACTGCTGTAATATGTCTGGCAGAAGCTCTTTTGGCCGCATCTAGCATCAACAACATTTCCATTAAGTTCTCAGGACCTGGATTTGTGGAGCCTATGATGAAAATACGTGCACCTCTTATAGATTCTTCAAAAGACGGTTGAAATTCACCATCGCTATATCTCGAAAAAAGAATTTTTCCCAGATCTGCACCATAAGAGGCTGCTATTTTCTCTCCAAGGATAGTACTTTGGGTACATGCGAAAATTTTTGGTTCTGGAACTTGGTATGGCATTACAAACTCTTGTTAGCTAGCTTTTTAAAGTATCTATTTTTTAAAGAGGTGCAAATTTATAAATTAATTCGGGTTGCTAAAGGATTAATACAGGTATTTTTGGTTGTAAATGAAATTATTTTTTAGCTTTGCAGTCCCTTAGGAAAAATGCTCGAGTGGCGGAACTGGTAGACGCGCTGGATTCAAAATCCAGTTCTTTCGGGAGTGTGGGTTCGATTCCCACCTCGAGTACAAAACCTCAACTTTCATAATTGAATTGTTGAGGTTTATTTTTTAACACTGATCAAAACCGCTTCGCAACTTTTCAGATCTGAGTTTAATACTATTTTATTGGATTTTTTACCATTTGTAATTTCTGCCGAGACCGTATTTGGCGGGGCATCACCCAAATTATGTGCATATAAAAAAAGGTCGTTGGGCTTTTCAGGATCTAATTTTATATCGAATTCCCGCATTTGATAGGTCAAATAATGTTTGGAAACTACAGGGGATCCGTTGAGATAAATTGAAACAATATCCCCATCCTGAATACCATGGTCCCAAATCTTAACGGTTATTTCTTCGGTATTGAACTCCAATTCTTTAATGTAGGAAATTTTACGTCCATCAAACTCCTGCCTCAGATTATTCTCCATCTTGGACGCTACCTTGGTTTCCGAAAGCTGAATGTTTTTCTTCTCTTTAATATTTTTTCTCTTTCTTCGCTTTCTGGGTTGGGTTACTATATTGGTCAATTCTTGTTTTCTTTTTCGGTCATCAGATTCCTTGTTCACAATCGAAAAAAAGGGAGTAGCGAATTTTGCAATATGATATTTATTGTTTGGGAACAGTTCAATGCCCACAACTTGATAGGCATCCCCGGAATTTATATTTTTTGCGAGTTTGATTCCGTTAGCGTAGCCATTGTTCTTAAATCTTCCCAACTCTTGTACTACCATTTCATTTCTTGCCAAAAAGAAACGTATGGATTGGGTGGTATCCATGTTTTTGGTATTCCATCGCAATTCAACTAATTCCGGTATTTTCCAAACAGTTGTATTTGAAGGATAATCAATGGTTATGGCAGATTTTACTTGATTCTGATTATTCTGTGCACGGACTGTAGCAAAACTAAGAACGAGTATATGAAAAAGTCCTATAAATGCTAAATTGGAAATCGTTTTCATTCTAAACCTTTGTTTATTCGGTGCAATCTAATCATGTACAGTGAAGTATCATAATTTGAAGATATGTTTTGAACGGAAATAATTACTTTATATAAATTTTCAGATTATCAAGTATAAATGATTGCTATGTTAGTGAGAGCTTTCATCGCCAATTCGATGTTTCACAACAAATGATCGATGAAATACAACATATTTTCATTTTAGTCCATGGATGTAGATATGTTTGAGCATTCTTACAAGTAAGAGCAACCTCATTTCATTGATTATGAACATTCCGTTAACCCACCAAAAAAAAGGAAGTCTTTTCCTGTTTTTTTTGTTTTTGTTCACCTCATCTCAATTGTGCTATGCTCAAAACGCCGATTTGGAATTAGAGTTGTTGGTCAGCGATTCTTCACCAGACGTTGGTGATACAGTAACGTTCACGATCAATCTAAGTAATTTTGGCGATACGGATGCCACTGGGGTCTCTGTTCGAAATTTTGTGCCGGACGGATTTGGAAGTATTGTAGCCATAAGCAATGGTGGAACTTTTGATTTAGGTACTAGAAATATCATATGGTCAGGTTTGGGAGTTACCTTGGGAGCCAATACTCAGGTACTTACCTTTAATGCAAACGTACTTTCACCAACGGGTACATCTGGAGAATATGAACATATAGCTGAAGTAACGGCGAGCGACCAAAATGACCCGGATAGCACACCAAATAATGATACCGGAAACCAAAGCGAGGATGACGAAGATGCTCTTATTGCAGCACCACAACAGGCAGATTTATCATTGACGAAGATTGTGGTCGACAATAACCTTGCTCCAAATGTTGGTGAGGAAATCCGTTTTGAAATAATAGTTTCAAATGACGGCCCTGATGACGCTACAAATGTTTCCGTGGTAGATCAATTACTTTCAGGATTCAACTTTGAGCAGTATAGTAGTACTTCGGGGAATTATAATCAAGGCACTGGCATTTGGCAGGTTGGAACGGTGGCAAACGGTACTTCTGAAACATTATTAATCGATGTCACCGTAAATTCAACGGGAAATTTTACAAATACTTCGCAAGTTATCGCTTCTGACGGGTTTGATACTGATTCCACTCCAAGCAACGGTGTTTCCTCAGAAGATGACCAAGATGATGTTGCCCTTACTCCCCAGCCAGTAGTGGACATTTCATTGGATATAGATGTGGACAATGCTTCACCGGATGTCAATACCAACGTAATTTTCACATTGACAGTTTCAAATAATGGTCCTAGTAATGCAACTTCGGTTGAAGTTACAGATGTGTTGCCTTCAGGATTTACATACATATCAGACGACGGAGCGGGAGATTATCTGGATACGACAGGTATCTGGGATGTGGGAACACTTACCAATGGCAGTACGGAAACCTTAAATATTACAGCTTTGGTCAATGCTTCTGGAGATTATGTAAACGTTGCAGAGGTTACCGGTCATGATCAACAGGACAATGACTCGACTCCTAACAATAATATTCTGGCCGAAGATGATCAAGATAGTGTCTCGATAAATCCAACACCCATTGTTGACGTCTCCATATCTAAAATAGCGGATGATTTAACTCCAAATGTAGGGGAGGAGATAGTGTTTACGGTTACCGTGGAGAATGATGGCCCCAATGATGCTACAAATACAGTGATTACCGATGTTCTACAATCTGGTTATGGATTCGTAAGTGCAGTTCCTTCCATTGGAACTTATGAGCCTTTAAATGGATCATGGACGATAGGCAATCTTGGAAACGGAACATCAGAAACACTTGTAATTACTGCTGATGTTCTTGCCACTGGCAATTACTCAAATACTGCCGAGCTCACAGCCCTAGCAGAAAAAGATATTGATTCTGCACCAGCAAATAATGATAGTACAGAAGATGACCAAGAAACGATACTGCCTGTTCCAATAGCGATTTCAGATTTAGTTTTACGAAAATCTGTTGATGTATTGAGTCCGTTGGTAGGCGATGAGGTCATTTTCAATATTAGCTTGGCCAACAACGGTCCTAGTAATGTGACAGGAGTAGAAGTGTTGGACCTTTTACCTTCGGGTTACACCTATGTTTCAAATAGTAGAACTGCAGGTGTCTATGTACCTGCAACGGGGATATGGGAATTGAACGGTACTGTCCCCAACGGAACTATAGAAACATTGAATATTGTAGCTAGAGTAAATCCTGCAGGAGATTATTTTAATGTTACTGAAGTATTGTCTTCCAGCAATTTGGACCCCAACTCTACACCAAACAACAACAATGTATTCGAAAACGATCAAGATAGTGCAGGGACCACACCAATTCCAGCGGCCGATTTATTATTGGAGATAACCGTTAATAATGAGTTTCCCGATGTAGGCTCGAACGTAACGTTTACGGTGACCTTGACCAATGAAGGTCCCAGCGATGCTACAGGGGTGATTGTTGAAGATACTTTACCCTCAGGATATACCTATGTGTCGGATGATTCAAGTGGAACTTATGATGCAGGTAGTGGAGAATGGAATGTGGGCTCAATTTTGGGGGGAGATAGTATCGAGCTCAACCTAATTGCACTGGTAAACGCCACTGGAGATTACACCAATGTGGCAGAAGTTATTGCTTCCGTACAAACGGATCCTGATTCCACCCCTGGTAATGGTATTTTGACTGAAGATGATCAAGATGAACAATCTACAACTCCAAGAACGGTTACTGATATTTCAATATCAAAAACAGCAGATAATCTAAGCCCTTTGGTAGGAGATCAGTTGGTATTCACCGTTACCGTCAACAATGCAGGTCCAAATGATGCTACTGGACTGGTTATAGAAGATGCTTTGGGAACGGGGTATAGCTTTATATCGGCTACAGCATCCTCAGGAAATTATGATGCTATTTCAGGAGCTTGGGCTTTACCCGATATTGCCAATGGCACATCCGAAACATTACAGGTGACTGCTTTGGTAAGACCGAACGGAAATTATACAAACACCGCAGAACTGATTGCCTTGAATACATTTGATCCAGATTCTGCACCCAACAATAATTTGAATACTGAGGACGACCAAGATACCGTAATTCCTGTTCCAGAGGGATTATCAGACCTGTCTTTGACCAAAACAGTAGATAACCCAACACCAAACGTAGGAGATGTAGTTGAATTTACGGTTAACCTTACCAATAGTGGGTCAAGTGATGCTATCGGCGTAGTGGTTACTGACCTCTTACCATCCGGTTACACCTATCAATCACATGTTACAACAGTTGGAACTTACAGTTTCAGAACAGGGATTTGGAATATCAACAGTACCATTTTTAATCAAAATACGGAGACTCTGGTGATATTGGCAACGGTAAACACGCCGACTGAAAATCCAGATGAATATCTTAATGTAGCTGAAATAACAACAAGCAGTTTCGCTGACCCGGATAGTAATCCAAACCAAGGAATCGATGTAGATGATTTTTCGGATGGTATTGAGGACGATGATGAAGCTATTGCTTTTGTGACTCCACAAACAACCGATATTTCAATAACGAAAACCGTGGATATTGACACGCCAAATATCGGTGATGAAGTAATATTTACGATAACGGCAATCAATCAGGGAAATCTGGTTGCAACCAATATTGGAATAGAGGACAAATTGCCTCTTGGATATAAATTGATTGCCTCACAAGCCTCAGAAGGAATTTATGACGAAATCTCGGGATTTTGGGAAATGGATAATCTGGAGGTTTTGGCCACTGCCAATCTTCAACTCACCGTTGAGGTTCTGGATATCAATGACTACTTGAATACTGCAAGCTTATTATTTGTAGATCAGTTGGATGTAGATGACACCAACGACTCGGACCAAGCTTTCGTAGAACCTTCGTGTTTGATAGTATATAACGAATTCTCACCCAATGGCGATGGAGTCAACGAATTCTTTAAGATTGATTGTATTTCAAGATACCCCAATAATGTACTTCAAATCTACAATCGATGGGGAAATATTGTGTTTGAACAACGCGCTTATAACAACGACTGGGATGGAATATCAATGGGTCGTTCTACAGTACAGCAAGGTGATTTATTGCCAGTGGGCACGTACTATTATGTGCTGGATCTTGGTGATGGTTCCGAACCAAAAACGGATTGGTTATATATAAATCGATAAGGAAAGGGTATGCGCAAAGTCAATAAAATACAAGAAATAAGATCATGGCTACAATATACCTGCATGTTCATCTTGTTGTCAGGAATTTTTACTAGCTCTGCACAACAAGATCCGCAATTTACACAGTATATGTACAACACCTTGAGCGTGAATCCAGCATATGCAGGTTCACGTGGACACCTTACTGCCTTGTTAATACACCGTTCCCAGTGGGTAGGTGTAAATGGTGCACCCACTTCACAAGTGTTGGCAGTGGATGGTCCTATGGGAAATAATGTAGGATTGGGTCTCGTTCTTTCACATGATGCTTTGGGGCCTTCTTCAGAGGTTTTTGTGGACGGTAACTTTTCATATACGCTCAAACTGGACGATTCCAATAGAAAGCTATCTTTTGGTTTAAAAGCAGGAGGAAGACTTTTCAATGTGGATTTTTCAAAAGGATTGGTCGAAAACCCTGATATCGCTTTTCAGAATAATGTAGAAAACAAGTTCTTTCCAACTATAGGAGCGGGTGTTTATTATCATACATCCAAAGGTTATTTAGGGCTTGCGGTCCCTAATTTCTTTTCAGAAGACCATTACGATGGAGAGGAGCAGGAGATAGCATCAGAACGATTGCATTATTTTTTAATAGGTGGAAAAATTGTTGATGTGACCCCAGATATTAAATTTAAACCTGCCTTTTTTGTAAAGTGGGTACCTGGTGCTCCTATAATTGCAGATGTTTCTGCAAATGTGTTGCTAAAAGAAACTTTCAATTTTGGTCTTGCCTATAGATGGGATGATTCATTTTCAGCGCTGTTGGGACTTCAGATATCTCCTGATTTGAGCGTTGGTTATGCATATGACCTAACTACAACCGATTTAAGGAGTTACACGAGCGGTACACACGAAATCTTTTTGCGTTACGAATTCAAAACTGTGGAAAAACGGCTTAAATCACCAAGATTTTACTAAGATGGGAATAAAAAAAATGTACATAGTCGTACTCTTTTTGTCGCTGGCTTGTTTTTCAAGTGCGCAACTAAAATACAATGATGCGGATACAAACTTTGATAACCTATTGTACGTAAAGGCTGCAAAACAATATGAAAGTATTTTTCAAAAAGGTGATGATTCCCAACACATACTCCAAAGGCTTGGTGATGCCTACTTTTTTAATACCGATATGGAAAATGCGGTCAAATGGTATGGATTGCTTTTTTCCAAGTATGAAAAAAAATTGCAACCTGAATATGGGTTTAGGTATATCCATGCCCTAAAAGGAGTCGGAAATTATCGGCTTGCAAAAGCTATCATGAAAATCTACACTAAAAAGTTGGATACTTCGGAATTTACCGTGGCCCAGTTGGAGGATAACGATGACAAGTTGGATGAGCTCTTGAACGGACAGCCACAATTTTATATTTCAAATTTGGGAATAAATACGCCCTTGGCAGATTTTGGACCTACGTATTATAAGGACAAAATCGTTTTTTCCTCAAGCCGTGATTCACTAAGGTTTGAAACCAATGTTTATGAATGGAACAACCAACCTTATCTTGATTTTTTTATGGCGGATACCACAGATTTAGGGTCTGACTTGGTACAGGTGGTCAATTTTTCAGAAATACTGAACTCCAAATATCATGAAGCGGCTGCTACATTTATTCCAGAGGGCAATATAATTTATTTTACCAGAAACAACTATGCCAATAACGATTTGGGCAGGGATGATGAAGGTACAAATCATTTAAAAATATATACGTCCGAATTAAAGGGAGGGGAATGGACTTTGCCTGAAGAAGTGCCTTTTAATAGTGAAACGTATTCCACAGGGCAACCAGCGTTGAGTCCAGATGGTAAATTTCTATTTTTTGTATCCGATATGCCTGGAAGCATAGGTGGGACCGATATTTTTATGGTAGAACTGATGAAAGACGGAAGCTTTTCGGAACCTATAAATCTTGGCCCAAAGATTAATACCAGTGGAAGGGAAATGTTTCCATTTGTCACAGAAGAAAGATTGTACTTTGCTTCAGACGGGCATTTGGGTCTTGGTGGTCTCGATATATTTGAAAGTGAATTGGGTGTAAATGGGTTTGGGATTCCAGAAAATCTGGGAAAACCTATCAATAGCAACAAGGATGATTTTGCCTATATCGTAAGGGAATCGACAAATAGAGGTTATTTTTCTTCCAACAGAAAAGGTGGAAATGGAGATGATGATATTTACTCGTTCCAAAGGATGAAAGAAACCTGCGGACAAACTGTAAAGGGCAGTGTGATAAGAAAAGCCAATGCACAGCCTATTGTAGATGTAAATGTTATTCTCTTTTCTAAAGATGGAACTGTCTTGGACAGAACAATAACTGATTCCACTGGTGCGTATGGCTTTGATTTTGAGTTGGACTGTGAAGCAAAACATACTGTAAAAATTAATAAAGAAGGATTTTTGCCGGGAGAAAAGGAATTTTTCACGACAAATGAAAAAGGTTATACGAAAAACGTTCATTTAGAAATAATCAAAGAACTGAATAATCTCATTGTTAGAGAAAACGGAATTCTTAAAATCAAAATTGACAATATTTATTTTGATTTGAACGAGGCAAATATTCGCCAAGATGCCGCTCAAGAACTGAATAAAATAGTGGAAGTGATGAAAGAGTATCCAAAAATGATTATAAAGATTGAAGCGCACACAGATTCCAGAGGAAGTGATCGCTACAACGAAACACTATCCGATAAACGTGCCAAGGCCACAGGAAGCTATATTATCTCTCAAGGAATAGAGGCAAACCGAATTGAAAGCGCTATAGGTTATGGTGAGAAGACATTATTGAACCAATGTAGCAATGGTGTAAAATGTACCACAGAAGAGCATGATGAAAATCGTAGATCGGAATTTATAATTACAAAACTAGAATAATATACTATCCAAAAAAAGCAATTTAAAAACGAAACCCCCAAATTTTATTGGGGGTTTCGTTTTATAGGAAAGTTTAATAGTGGGAATTCATGAAAAATTTTACATTTATACTAAACTGTAAAGATTCAGAAAATCGACTTTATCTAAATATTCCGTTTTTTTTGTTAGGGCAATAATTTTGATGAGGGTACATTTTTATTGATATTATAACTAAAGTTGGAAAGGTGAAAATAAGGATTAAAGGAAATTCAATTCGATATAGGCTTACCCGTACAGAAGTTGAAACTTTTTGTAAAGAAGGAAGCTATGTTGAAAAAACTGACTTTGGCAGCAGTGAGTTTGTATACAAGGTCGTAGCTAAAAAAGGCATACAAGGTCTGGAGGCGATTTTCAACAATAATACCATAACTCTTTTGTTTCCTTTTGCTGAAACGAAGAAATGGGCCAAAAGCGACAGGATAGGCTATGAAGATATTTTTGTTCTTGAAAACGGGAAAGACCTTAAATTGCTCTTAGAAAAGGATTTTGTCTGTATGGATGAAACCATTGAAGATCAATCCGATAATTACCCCAATCCCAAAAAAATGTAAAGCTTTTAAAGGGATCAGGCAATTTTAAATTTTAAAACAATCTTATATCTTTTTCATTGACTCAATAAGTTCATCTTTTTTTCTAGGAGAGATGCTTACGTGCATGTCATTGCTCATTATGATATATCCGCCATCAGACTTTATATATTTCTTAACCTCTTTTAAATTGATCAAATAGCTATTGTGAACCCTCATAAACTGTTGTTCTGCCAAAAGATTCTCGTACTCTTTTAAATGTTTGCTCACTAAAAGTGTGCTTGTGTCCCTTAATACAAAAGACGTATAAGAACCATCTGCTTTACAGAGAACAATATCCTCTATTGCTATGAACTCCATACCCGAAGTTGTTGCCAGACAAATTTTCTCCTGTTTATGGGATTCCTTTCCAATACTTTGCATTAATGTCTCTATCTGCTGTCTGTAAATATTGGTGTCCATTCTTTCCCTCGCTTTCTCTACTGCTTGTTTCAGTTCATCTAGGTCAATAGGTTTTAGTAGATAATCAAGAGAGCTGAACTTTATGGCTTGTATGGCATACTTTTCAAAAGCAGTTGTAAAGATTATTTCGAAATCAGGCTCTTTTATCTGCTCAAGGACATCAAAACCTACTCCAGTTTGTAGTTCTATATCTAAAAAAACAACATCGGGACTAAAAACGGATAAAACTTTAACCGCCTCATTGACACTGCTTGCAGTTGCAATTACCTGTACATCTTTACAGAATTCTTCTAGTAATGTTCTTAAAGTTTCCCTGCTTCGCTTTTCATCTTCTACTATAACTACTTTTAATATCATACTGTCGGGTTTAATGCATCGATAATCTTTATGGTAACCTTGGTTCCTAAAGGATTATTGTTTTTGTCGTATTTATCAATAATCTCAATTGTATTTTTTCTTAGATCAGAGTTGCCGGTAACTTGCAACCTTCTTTTAATTATCTCTATACCTCTTGACGTTTTATGTTTTTTTAAAGTACTATTCATTTTATTGGACAAGACTCTACCAATACCATTATCCTCTATTTCACAAATAAGGGTTTCCCCATTTTTACAGAAACTAACAAGAAGATTTTTATCTCCTTCTTTTTTATTATTGAGGCCATGTATGATCGCATTTTCTATAAAGGGTTGAGTAATCATGAAAGGTATTTCTGTGTCGTTTGTATCTAAATCCTTCGAAATGCATATTTTATAATTAAAAACACCATTAAAACGAAGCGATTCCAGTTCTAAGTAGGAATTTAATAATTTTATTTCATCCGCTAGCAAAACTTTTTTCTCAAAAGAACTCTCTAAAATGCCGCGAGATAGTTTTCCAAATTTTGAAAGATATTCTAAAGCAACCATTCTATCGTTCTTTAAGATAAGGTTTTGAATGGCGCTAAGAGCATTGAAAATAAAATGGGGATTCATTTGAGCTCTTAAAGCGCGGTGCTCTTTTTCAGATACTTCTCTTTTCAGATACAGTTTTTCTTCATATTCCAATTTAATTTTATAAGCTAGACCTAAAGAGAAGATTAAAATTTCTGTAATTGACCCTAAAATCATATAGTATCGATTTTCAAAAAATAAATATCCGAGTGCTCCCGCCATATAAGAAAAAGACCCGGCCACTATAAAATAGGCTAAAAGATTCTTTGCGTTTTTTGAAAGATATACCATTGCGATAAGGCCCCAAATTGTCATAGCCAATCTTTGGAAATCAAGAATATATATGTGAGATTCATAATCGCCCAAAAAGAATACAAATGCATCTAAGAATATAATTCCAAAAAGTATAAAAACTATGAAAAGTATAGACTTATGTAATTTTGGATAATTTTTTTTGGTACCTAAATAATAAATAGCAAAAACAATATAAAATAGATTAATGAACACTTGACATATTATTGCTACCCAATGGCCAAGATGACTATTGTACGAATCTATTATTGTATGGTTATTGAAATTAGGACGAATTAAATAAATAATTGATGCTAAAACATATAGCGCATAGTACAAGAATTGTTTTCTTCCGGAATAGATATAAATAGCAAAAAAAAGTAAGAGGATAATTATGCATGCGCCTGAATATGTGTAGTCGGATATTAGAATATTTATAAACTTTTCAGGATAATAGAAGTTGAGGTTTTTATTTGAGCTGACTGGAATATAGGTAAAATCCCATTGATAAATATTTGAACGGCGACTGAAAATTTCTGCTCTAATATATAGATACTTACTATCGATTAAATTCTCCTTTTTGAGCTCAATGTTCGGAATGCCATAATTGGAAATAAGATTTCCAGTATTGTCAAAAGTTCCAAACGTTTGAAAACTTATAGTATCGTTCTTTAAAAAATAAAGAGCTGCTTTGTCAAAAATAGGCGTTTCAAGACGCCAAGTGTGTTGTGTATTTAGACTATCTAAGCTTTTTTTTAAGTCTAATTTTATCCAATATATGTTCTGAGGTCGCGTGCTATTTTTTTCATGTTCAGGGGGTAAGAAGTGCTGGGTAGACTCAAGAATTGAGTTCAGATTTAGTAAAGAATCATTGGTTTTGAAAATATAAAAAGGGAGTGTTTTTACTTTTGGTTCTTCTAAGTTTTGAGCTGTCAACTGAATAGAAAACCAACTAATAAAAAATAGACTGTATAAGCAGAGTAAAGGTTTTTTTTTCATTCAATTATTTAAAATTGAAATACAGAGTATTGATGAATTGATAGTTGTACAATTTTTGATAATGACATTTTACAAATCATTTTATTTGAGCTTATTTATCTGTATTGGTAGTACAATGTTTGATAAATGATAAGATGATTAATCTATTAAAACAGTTTACCATACATAACGTATAGTATTCATCTAAAAATTTAAGAGGTAATAATCTTAATGGTTAATTATATAATTCCAGATAATTTATATCTGGGAGAAAATAATTTTCAACATTGTGTTGTATAAAAAACTCTAAAAAGTTCCGTAGTCAGCGAGGAATTTTACAACCGTATGTTGTTTTTGGATTTTAATGGGGGAAGAAATGCAGCGGATGATTTTCATCCACATATGAATTAGATTAAAGGAATTGGATTTATTCTTATAGCGATTTGTTTTTAATGATTTTAAAGGGTGTTAATAGGTTTGTATTTAAAGCGAGCTATTGTTATAACTGAATATTTTTTAAAAACTCACCACTTTCATTTCTTACAAGACTAGTACGCAGCATAACCCCATACTCGTTCTGAGCCTAAAAAAAGAAATTACTTATGGTGAGTTTGTCATGTTTTTAAAATATTATTGAGCTTATTGAAAATTATCAACCTTTTTGGCGATTAGTTTTTTATATTTTTCTTGTATGAGAATTTTCTCGTTTTATAGTTTCAAAACTAAGGGTATATATACTTTGATTACACTGTGATTTGATATAGTCCCGTTTTGAATTGACCTATGGTCATTTTGAGTTCATATTTTAATGGATACTCATAATTTATTAAAAGAAGATTAGCCTGTAGAAGAAAGTTTTTGACTTTGATTTTGTAAAAATGCAACATTAGGTTGCTTTTCAACTGTTTTATTTGATTCTTTAAAGTGTCCTTTAAATTCTATAGCCGCTATATTGCTGAAATAACTTAAAGTATCTTCATAGTCATTAATATTGACACCGGCTTTTTTCAGTTCTTTGAATATATAGGATTTAGCTGATTGGTTGCCCCAATCACCGTACAACCTTTTATCACGAGATTTGATAATCATAATTTTTAGTTTGCTAACGTGTGAAGTAGGCACATAGAAATTTGATACTCCATCGGCTAAGGACTTAAAAGTAACATATACTTTTCCAGTATTCTTATATACGTAGGCACAATAACCAACCGTAGCATTGTTCAATGGCAATTTTAAGCAGGAGTCGCTGGATTCAAGATAAAAAAGAATTGGATTCTTATATAGAACCTCTTCGGTAATTTGCGGAACGTTCAGTTTGAAAGACCATCCAGGAGATTGACTTTTTAAATCAAAAGATAATAGCTCAACCTTATTTGAAGCCATGGATAAAGTATTTTCATCAACTTCACGGAAAAATGAAAATGACTTGTTAAAAAGGTAAATTGAGTATCCTGCGATTATAGCTGCACAGGTCAATGTCCATATTATTGTAAATAGATGCATAAGCAATAATTTTCATGTTAATTTTTCAGGAACTTTTTGTTTCCTCATACAAGGAACAAATTTCGAGGTGTAATTATGTAGTAGAATATATAGATGTCTGTTTCCAATTGACGGATCGCCAAATTTGGATGAAATACACAAATATCCGTCAAAGAGATTTTTACTTTTTGCTGGCTTAAATGAACTCTGGATGGGTAATCCATATTCGTATATTAATAAAATATAAAGTCCAACTTTTTAAATCCATATTATTAGGAATTTATATCATCAATATTTTCTGTATTTTGTAACTGACCTATTACGTTCATTACATCATAATTAGCAATTTTCCTTGTACTATAGCTTCGTTTGATGTTATTTATGTATTTATGTATTTCCAAGGTGTAATAATTTTCCATATCAAACAATGATTCATTTACAATTTCAGAGCTTTCCGAAATACTTCTTTTTCCGTAGGCTCTTGCACTATATATTATTTTGCATTCAATATTGTCCTTATTCATCCAAGTAAGTGTAACTTCTATAAAGTCATCCCTCCTTTCCTTTAGTTTATAATTTGCACGTTTTGGAATATTACCTAATTCATATTCTAATTTGATTAAATCAAGAATCCATTTTTCAAGAAAGTTTTTTTTCATTTTCGGTCAAATTTATTTTCTATTTGGGTGTGTTTAAATTTGGTTCTTTTAAGAACCTGCTATTGATTTTATTTATTTTGGAGGATGATTTAACTTTAAGGTGATATTAATTTCTATATACCACATTTAAAGCGATTGAGTTAGTGTGTTCTAATTACTTGGCAGTTGGTAAAAACCAGTTTGTATTTTGAGAAGGGGAGATTAACACCTTCTTATTAGAGGGGTATATTTATAATAATACAAAACGAACAACTTAACTGAAGGTTGATTTTACTTGGTCAGATTTAATTTTATTCCATATTCAATATTTTTTTAAACCAATTTATAGTGTTATTTCTTGCTATAGTGCTCTGCACAATGTCTTCAAAATCAAAGCCATGGCCAACATTTTCATAAATATTTAGATCAACTTGTTTTCCTTTTTTCTTAAGTAGATCAACGAGGCATAAACTATTTTCTGTAAGGTATCCATCACTAGGCAATTGATATAGTATTGGGGCATAGGGGGTATAGATATTTCCTTCAAGTGCATTACTGCCACAAGCATTATTTCCCCAAAAGTCAAAACCACCTGAACCTCCGTAATAAAAAACCCCTCCTGCGAAACCACCTTCTGATGGTATATTCGGTGGCGCTTTGACACCGGAAGAAGTATTGTACTCTTTTCCATCAAATTTTTGCTTCCATTCCCAACTAGACGGTGTAGATTTAGTGTCATATAGTGTTGAAGCAACTGCAGTTGCTCCATCGGAAAAGCCTAAAAGTCCAATATCTTTAGGCCTCACCATATTTTTACCATTGCTGAACTTTAGATTTCTAAGTAGGGATAATGTTGCGTATGCATCTCTCGGTCGAATGAACTGAGAACTTATTTTAAAATTATCGGGAGCTGTGGTCCATTTTCCTGTTCTTGTTGTAACACCTCTTGAAGAATAGCTATCAACAAATGCGCTAATGATACAATTTTTATTGAAAATTTCTTTCCATTCATTGTTTTGACCTGACATCACTTCGCCCTCAGGATTATGATTTTTCCACATCCCGTCCGAACCATGTAAAACTACGACTGCGGGGTAATTACTTTTATTACATCCTTCTGGAATTGAAAGGTAAACAGGTATTTTGATGTTATCAACCGTAACATAGACTATTGTATCATTAGTATTGGGTAAAATAGTTATTTCATCATTTATGTTACTGGGAAATAAGTTATTGTCGCCTTTGCCGCATGACAAAAATAATGTGAGCATAAAAAGCAATACATATAGACTGAATGACCAATTTTCTCTTCTAGTTTTTTTCATGTTCAATAATGTTTAAGAAATTAATATGTACATGTACAATTGGAGATTCCCTGAAACAAGTCTATTCCTATTGTGACAACATGTGTTCCACTGGAATAACCCAATATTTCATTTAATATAACTTGGTAAGAATAGCCAAAATAAAAATCACCTTTCTTTAAACCCATCATGGGACCCACATATAGGGGTTTCCCTAGCTGATCGTTTAAGAAACGGTATGTAATACCAGCATAATAATAATCTATAAAATCGTACCACTTAAACTTGGTGTTTAAATCTGTGATAGAACGTCCATCGTTCTCAAAATACTGTAGAAAAATGGAGGGTTCTATCTCAAAATCCGAACGTCTGTTCTTTCTGAACTTGTATCCAGAATACAGCTGATAGTTTCTCAGCGTATTGGGCTCAAAAAGTGATGCATCGAATTTTTCAAAATCCTTATTCAAAAGATTGTTTACATTAAAGCTCATATAAAATCCACCATTCCTATATAAACCTCCAACATCAAAATTGGGATTACTGGAAGATCTGTCGTCCGTTATACCCAAATCATCAATGGCATCATTGTCAAAATTTTCAATATCTATCCTAAATTGGTTTAGGTTGAAAGAAAGGGCAAACGAGAAAAACTCATCATCATGTCTATCAATAATTAAGTGGTGTGCAAACGAAATTTTTGCACCTCTTTGCTTTGTTTCTCCATTGGAATCATTGTAAAGGACAAAACCGGCACCTGACCTATTTCCTAATCTGACATCAGCAGATAGGGACTGGGTATCAGGTGCGTCCTCTATACCTACCCATTGTGTGAGACCTGTCATTCTTACCTTTACATAATTTCCAATTCCAGCATAAGCAGGAGACATAAGAAAAGGATTGTCGGAAAGATATTGGGAAAGCTGTGGTACCGTAAGTTCCTGTCCTTTTAGGGGCATAAAACTCAACAATAGTATCAGACTTGCAATTTTTATCAAACAGTTTCTTAACATATTTTATCTATAAAGGGTAAAGTTTCCAACATACTCGCGTCCAGTGCCATCGTTTAACCGTATTGTGTACCAATAGTCACCAGAAGGCAACGGATTGGATTCGTAGGTACCGTCCCAACCGTTATTGGATTGCCCCATGATTTTAATTTTTCTGCCATATCTATCAAAAACGTAGGTTTCAATATTGGGCAGTTTCTCTATGTTTCTAGGACCCCAAAAATCATTGTTTCCATCACCGTTCGGGGTAAAGAAATTTGGTATTTCAATATCTACCAAATCAACAGATGTGGTATCAAATACCTCACAACCTAGACTATCGACCACTCTAACTACATAGCTTCCACTTTCCAGTGCTGTTAATGTATTTTGCGAAGTACCTGGGTTATCATTATAGAAATAGGTATATGGAGGCAAACCGCCAGAGACAGTTACTTCTATCTCAGCTTCATTATTCTTCACTATCACCATTTCCAACGGATTGATTTCATCAATTTCAAAAGGAATTGTACTTAGACAACCATCCGTGTGCAGAATAGCAGCAAAGTGGCTTCCTGGAGCTAAATCATTAAATACTGGGCTTAGGACAAAATCTGCTGGATTTGTGGAATCTATAGCATAAAGCACATCTGATGAAATACTTTGATCTACCAACAAAATCTCGGTTCTGTTGATCGGAGTATTTCCACTACATAGATAATCGGTATCTATTGTAGCACTCAAATCAGGCCCTTCTATAAAAATCTCAAATGAAGATTCAGAAGAACACCCATTATTAGATGTTACGGAGATGTCATAATTTCCAGGCGCCAAGTTATCTATCGTAAAACTGTCGTTCTGAAACATCATATCAGCACCAGAATTTAACTGCACAGTATATGGCGCATCTCCATTGGTAATCGAAACATCCACTGATCCATCTTCAGAGTCTAAACACAATGTGTTTTGAGTAATAATGCTAATGCTTAAAACAGGGTCTGATAGGGTCACGTCCGGCCCGTCGGCTGCGGATGCGCAGCCCGACACGGTGATCCTGATGTCCTCGTAGGTCCCTGCGCTGAGTCCCGTGAGGGTTGCGCTGTCGGCCGCCACGGGCACGTTAAGGATGTCCTGGTCCGCTGCCCCGTCGAAATAGGTTATGGTATAGTTGCCCGGTGGCACGTCGGTGAACTGCAGGGCTATGGAGCCGTCGCTTCCGCCACAGGTGGTGGGGTCGCTGGATGCGGTTACGCTCACGGTGGGGGTCTCGGGGTCTGATAGGGTCACGTCCGGCCCGTCGGCTGCGGATGCGCAGCCCGACACGGTGATCCTGATGTCCTCGTAGGTCCCTGCGCTGAGTCCCGTGAGGGTTGCGCTGTCGGCCGCCACGGGCACGTTAAGGATGTCCTGGTCCGCTGCCCCGTCGAAATAGGTTATGGTATAGTTGCCCGGTGGCACGTCGGTGAACTGCAGGGCTATGGAGCCGTCGCTTCCGCCACAGGTGGTGGGGTCGCTGGATGCGGTTACGCTCACGGTGGGGGTCTCGGGGTCTGATAGGGTCACGTCCGGCCCGTCGGCTGCGGATGCGCAGCCCGACACGGTGATCCTGATGTCCTCGTAGGTCCCTGCGCTGAGTCCCGTGAGGGTTGCGCTGTCGGCCGCCACGGGCACGTTAAGGATGTCCTGGTCCGCTGCCCCGTCGAAATAGGTTATGGTATAGTTGCCCGGTGGCACGTCGGTGAACTGCAGGGCTATGGAGCCGTCGCTTCCGCCACAGGTGGTGGGGTCGCTGGATGCGGTTACGCTCACGGTGGGGGTCTCGGGGTCTGATAGGGTCACGTCCGGCCCGTCGGCTGCGGATGCGCAGCCCGACACGGTGATCCTGATGTCCTCGTAGGTCCCTGCGCTGAGTCCCGTGAGGGTTGCGCTGTCGGCCGCCACGGGCACGTTAAGGATGTCCTGGTCCGCTGCCCCGTCGAAATAGGTTATGGTATAGTTGCCCGGTGGCACGTCGGTGAACTGCAGGGCTATGGAGCCGTCGCTTCCGCCACAGGTGGTGGGGTCGCTGGATGCGGTTACGCTCACGGTGGGGGTCTCGGGGTCTGATAGGGTCACGTCCGGCCCGTCGGCTGCGGATGCGCAGCCCGACACGGTGATCCTGATGTCCTCGTAGGTCCCTGCGCTGAGTCCCGTGAGGGTTGCGCTGTCGGCCGCCACGGGCACGTTAAGGATGTCCTGGTCCGCTGCCCCGTCGAAATAGGTTATGGTATAGTTGCCCGGTGGCACGTCGGTGAACTGCAGGGCTATGGAGCCGTCGCTTCCGCCACAGGTGGTGGGGTCGCTGGATGCGGTTACGCTCACGGTGGGGGTCTCGGGGTCTGATAGGGTCACGTCCGGCCCGTCGGCTGCGGATGCGCAGCCCGACACGGTGATCCTGATGTCCTCGTAGGTCCCTGCGCTGAGTCCCGTGAGGGTTGCGCTGTCGGCCGCCACGGGCACGTTAAGGATGTCCTGGTCCGCTGCCCCGTCGAAATAGGTTATGGTATAGTTGCCCGGTGGCACGTCGGTGAACTGCAGGGCTATGGAGCCGTCGCTTCCGCCACAGGTGGTGGGGTCGCTGGATGCGGTTACGCTCACGGTGGGGGTCTCGGGGTCTGATAGGGTCACGTCCGGCCCGTCGGCTGCGGATGCGCAGCCCGACACGGTGATCCTGATGTCCTCGTAGGTCCCTGCGCTGAGTCCCGTGAGGGTTGCGCTGTCGGCCGCCACGGGCACGTTAAGGATGTCCTGGTCCGCTGCCCCGTCGAAATAGGTTATGGTATAGTTGCCCGGTGGCACGTCGGTGAACTGCAGGGCTATGGAGCCGTCGCTTCCGCCACAGGTGGTGGGGTCGCTGGATGCGGTTACGCTCACGGTGGGGGTCTCGGGGTCTGATAGGGTCACGTCCGGCCCGTCGGCTGCGGATGCGCAGCCCGACACGGTGATCCTGATGTCCTCGTAGGTCCCTGCGCTGAGTCCCGTGAGGGTTGCGCTGTCGGCCGCCACGGGCACGTTAAGGATGTCCTGGTCCGCTGCCCCGTCGAAATAGGTTATGGTATAGTTGCCCGGTGGCACGTCGGTGAACTGCAGGGCTATGGAGCCGTCGCTTCCGCCACAGGTGGTGGGGTCGCTGGATGCGGTTACGCTCACGGTGGGGGTCTCGGGGTCTGATAGGGTCACGTCCGGCCCGTCGGCTGCGGATGCGCAGCCCGACACGGTGATCCTGATGTCCTCGTAGGTCCCTGCGCTGAGTCCCGTGAGGGTTGCGCTGTCGGCCGCCACGGGCACGTTAAGGATGTCCTGGTCCGCTGCCCCGTCGAAATAGGTTATGGTATAGTTGCCCGGTGGCACGTCGGTGAACTGCAGGGCTATGGAGCCGTCGCTTCCGCCACAGGTGGTGGGGTCGCTGGATGCGGTTACGCTCACGGTGGGGGTCTCGGGGTCTGATAGGGTCACGTCCGGCCCGTCGGCTGCGGATGCGCAGCCCGACACGGTGATCCTGATGTCCTCGTAGGTCCCTGCGCTGAGTCCCGTGAGGGTTGCGCTGTCGGCCGCCACGGGCACGTTAAGGATGTCCTGGTCCGCTGCCCCGTCGAAATAGGTTATGGTATAGTTGCCCGGTGGCACGTCGGTGAACTGCAGGGCTATGGAGCCGTCGCTTCCGCCACAGGTGGTGGGGTCGCTGGATGCGGTTACGCTCACGGTGGGGGTCTCGGGGTCTGATAGGGTCACGTCCGGCCCGTCGGCTGCGGATGCGCAGCCCGACACGGTGATCCTGATGTCCTCGTAGGTCCCTGCGCTGAGTCCCGTGAGGGTTGCGCTGTCGGCCGCCACGGGCACGTTAAGGATGTCCTGGTCCGCTGCCCCGTCGAAATAGGTTATGGTATAGTTGCCCGGTGGCACGTCGGTGAACTGCAGGGCTATGGAGCCGTCGCTTCCGCCACAGGTGGTGGGGTCGCTGGATGCGGTTACGCTCACGGTGGGGGTCTCGGGGTCTGATAGGGTCACGTCCGGCCCGTCGGCTGCGGATGCGCAGCCCGACACGGTGATCCTGATGTCCTCGTAGGTCCCTGCGCTGAGTCCCGTGAGGGTTGCGCTGTCGGCCGCCACGGGCACGTTAAGGATGTCCTGGTCCGCTGCCCCGTCGAAATAGGTTATGGTATAGTTGCCCGGTGGCACGTCGGTGAACTGCAGGGCTATGGAGCCGTCGCTTCCGCCACAGGTGGTGGGGTCGCTGGATGCGGTTACGCTCACGGTGGGGGTCTCGGGGTCTGATAGGGTCACGTCCGGCCCGTCGGCTGCGGATGCGCAGCCCGACACGGTGATCCTGATGTCCTCGTAGGTCCCTGCGCTGAGTCCCGTGAGGGTTGCGCTGTCGGCCGCCACGGGCACGTTAAGGATGTCCTGGTCCGCTGCCCCGTCGAAATAGGTTATGGTATAGTTGCCCGGTGGCACGTCGGTGAACTGCAGGGCTATGGAGCCGTCGCTTCCGCCACAGGTGGTGGGGTCGCTGGATGCGGTTACGCTCACGGTGGGGGTCTCGGGGTCTGATAGGGTCACGTCCGGCCCGTCGGCTGCGGATGCGCAGCCCGACACGGTGATCCTGATGTCCTCGTAGGTCCCTGCGCTGAGTCCCGTGAGGGTTGCGCTGTCGGCCGCCACGGGCACGTTAAGGATGTCCTGGTCCGCTGCCCCGTCGAAATAGGTTATGGTATAGTTGCCCGGTGGCACGTCGGTGAACTGCAGGGCTATGGAGCCGTCGCTTCCGCCACAGGTGGTGGGGTCGCTGGATGCGGTTACGCTCACGGTGGGGGTCTCGGGGTCTGATAGGGTCACGTCCGGCCCGTCGGCTGCGGATGCGCAGCCCGACACGGTGATCCTGATGTCCTCGTAGGTCCCTGCGCTGAGTCCCGTGAGGGTTGCGCTGTCGGCCGCCACGGGCACGTTAAGGATGTCCTGGTCCGCTGCCCCGTCGAAATAGGTTATGGTATAGTTGCCCGGTGGCACGTCGGTGAACTGCAGGGCTATGGAGCCGTCGCTTCCGCCACAGGTGGTGGGGTCGCTGGATGCGGTTACGCTCACGGTGGGGGTCTCGGGGTCTGATAGGGTCACGTCCGGCCCGTCGGCTGCGGATGCGCAGCCCGACACGGTGATCCTGATGTCCTCGTAGGTCCCTGCGCTGAGTCCCGTGAGGGTTGCGCTGTCGGCCGCCACGGGCACGTTAAGGATGTCCTGGTCCGCTGCCCCGTCGAAATAGGTTATGGTATAGTTGCCCGGTGGCACGTCGGTGAACTGCAGGGCTATGGAGCCGTCGCTTCCGCCACAGGTGGTGGGGTCGCTGGATGCGGTTACGCTCACGGTGGGGGTGGAGATTATAGTCAGAATAAAACTCTCCTCGTCAGAGCAGTTCGGCGTGGTACCCGTCTCGTCGTAGATGTAATAGGTTCCAGAAGCTGTGAGTACGTCGTCTTCATTGTACTGGGTTCCCATGCCCCCCGATTCTGAAAAGTATGCTTCGTTGCCCGTTAGGTTGGAGCCTGAGATAGGGGGAAGAGTATAGGAATCACAGGCAGTGGGGTCGGCTAAGTCGGTGATGTTTGGGGAGGTATATACATTTATCGTTTGTTCTACATCTATAAAATTGCCAGAAGTGTCGGTTATTCGGTAGGTACGGGTTATTATTTCTGGATTCGAACCCCCATTTGATACATCATTTAAATGTACTACAGTATCTACAGCACAATTGTCAGCTTCATCAATAACAACGTCTGGGTCTGGAGCTGGTACTGTATCACATACATCAATTGATGCTGGATTGCTTGCAGTTGGAGGTGTAAAATCTCCGTAGGCTATACTAAAAACATCTTCGTCTTCAAAATTTACATTATCAAAAAATGCATTCGTACCTATAATACTTGTAGCAGTTATGTAAGTTATGGGTCCCGTTGTAAAGTCACCATCTCCATCAGTATCTATCATTAAATGTATTGCACATGCATCGTTTGCTAAAATGTCCGAGCCTGAAAGGTCAACACTGACACTTACATTTGGAATAGGACTTAATCCAGCAGAATTCGACATCTGTACCTTCCACTCCCTTGAAATTCTTGAATCCACATCTCCAGATAAAGGAAGTTCAACAACTGTCTCTGATAAACTTGCATGGTCATTGCCCCAGACCAGATAGTTGTGCCGAGTAGAAAATGCTGAAACACCTGTGTCAACTGGTGTTCTTGTGTCATCTAGATTATCATTACCAAAATTTGAGTTGGTTGAGACGGTTACAATGGCTTCTGTATTTACGCTTTTGGAAATACGTTGGTGTAGGTTGTAACGTAATTTTCTGTCATCTGAGCTATTGTTTGGAATGCCTCCATCCAAATCTGCAAATCTATCTTTACCAATCCCAGCAATATCATAGATATAAGGCGAGGGCATAGCCTGCCATATCACTGTTCCATCAGCTGCCAGATAATTATAAGAGGTATTTCCGGCAATGCTTCCCAAAGCCCCCGCTCCATTTAGAGTTATTCCATATTTAATTGCCAAGTAACTTTCTGCTCTTTGAACGTAGGTAGCTTCTGGAAAAACACCATCAAAAAAAAGAACTTCAGCAATGTCACCACTAAAGTTTCGATTGGAGTCATTGCTATTAAAATGTTTTCCCAGTCTATTGAAATAGAATAATTCTTGATCTGCAGTAATATCACTTCTATCTGTAGCTATATCTGGAATCCCATTAACTTTAGTAATCAAGCGTTCTTCTTCAAAGCCTATAACATTTCGCGTAAATACTCCGATAGTAGGACTTCCCAGTAAATCTATGTTGCCAGATTCAAAGAATCCACCACCATCTCCAAGCCAGGTCCTACCCACAGAAAAACGATTTCCATTTGACAGGCCTAACGAAATATTAGTTCTGCCACTAAGGTGTGTGTCAACATCGCCACCAAATAAAAGGCGTTGTGTTTCAGCCGAATTTCCTGCTCCTAGACCTTCGAAAACAACAATTACTGTGATGTTATTTCTGGAATTTGAACGAAAATGCAATGCTTCTCCATCTCCACTCCCATCAAATTCAACAGCCGGGTTGAAGTTCATTCGGTTTCTACGGAGTGTTGGTATTCCAGCTATAGAACCAGCTGGTGAAAGAAATCCTGGACCGAAAGGATAATCAAAACCAGTTGGAGGCGCGGCAGGATAATCTGCAGGTGCAGGATGTGGAACACCATCTTGTGCGGTAAAATCTACAAAGTCGTACCATATATTTACTGGAGTGCCATCTGCAGGAGCGTATGGCGTGAATAGTTGAAGCTGGCCAGGAGTAGGTAGAGGTTCGGAATTTACTGCTCTATCTGCAGTAAACCATGTATCCAATTGTTGGGCATTAGTTTGAAACGTGCATAGAATAAATAGAGATATAAATGATACCAGTGTAAATATTCTCCTCAGAATATTTATAGCTGGATGGCTTTTTCTTTTCAATGTTTTTTTTGAATTAAATAGATTCTTGAGTAGTTGTGTAGACATAGGCATAAATTTTTTGGGACAAAACCAGATTTTGCCTGAGCAGAATCCAGCATAATAAAGTAAAGGATAAGTTGTTGAACAGGAAGCTATTGATTAACCAACGGTACGTTTCAATTGATGAATGTGCCAGTTGAGTTAACGGCTAAAACATAATTGAACAGAAAAACAAATGAAGTTTATTTCTTTAACAATAAAATTCTTTCACCATTTTCAGTGAGTATTTACCAAAAAAAACCACCAAGAAAATATCTTGGTGGTTAAACCATCAGTTTGCATTAAGAATTTATGAGAACACCAAACCTTTCATTCTTAATCTATTGTCAAACCTTAACGGATGGTTATTTAATCAGGTTTATTTCCACTCTTCTATTTTGTTTTCTGCCCAAAGAGGTTTTGTTCGAAGCTATCGGTATTTCTTCTCCATATCCCATTGCTTTAAGCCTATCTTGTTTGATTCCTTCGTTGATGAGAAAATCTCTAACAGAATCGGCCCTGCTTTCAGACAGTTTTTGATTGCTTGCAGAGCTGCCTACGCTATCGGTATGTCCTTCTACAGTAAACTTGGCATTGGGATATTCATTTAGAATCTGTATAATATCTACCATCACGGAAACGGATTCCGTTTTTATAGAGGATTTACCTGTATCGAACAAAATTGTTCTAGCATAATCATTCAATTGTTTCTGTACTTCAGCGGTAACTTCTGGGCAACCATTATTTTCTATTGTTCCCGCTACTGTTGGGCATGCGTCATCTATATCAACGATTGAGTCACCATCACTATCTGGACAGCCCTTATTTTCCAGTTTACCCGCAATTTCGGGACATCTATCGTCTTGATCCCTTAGTCCGTCGTTGTCTTGATCGGGACATCCGTTAAATTCAGGTTTGCCAAATACATTAGGACAATCATCGTCTTTATCTAGAATTCCATCCTTATCAGTATCTTTCCATGGACAGCCTTTATTTTCTTCTGACCCTGCAATATCTGGGCAATCATCATCTTTGTCCAATACGCCATCACCATCCTTATCTCCCCAAGGGCAGCCATTGTTCTCTATTGGACCTGCTATCTTAGGGCAATTATCGGATTTGTCCTCAATGCCGTCATTGTCCTTATCCTTTAGTGTTTTCTGATATATTGGAACTTTCAGACCTGCATAGAAATCAAGAGATTGGCTATTATCACTAATCAAAGCGCTAAATACCGAACCTGAACCAATATATAAAGGACCTGCCCTTAAACCAGCTCCCCACAAAAAACCAATATCCTGTACCAGACGTAGTGGCGAGTATATGCTCAACCATTTACTTTCAAAACGGGGAGATAGTGATACTTCGTTCAAAATCCTATTTGAGTTGAGCTTATTGGCTTTGACAAGTGACAAATCTGTGTTAAGGTTAAGGTAAAACGACGAGTTGATGTTCCAATCTAAATTTGAATGTAGGGCAGCAGGTAAATGGGAATCTGCAGAACTGGTTTCCGGGCCTATCAAATCAAAATTACCCCTAATTGCTTCCTCTAAATTTTGTCCATCGAAGTTATCTATACTTTGAGTTTTGTTCAAATCATATAATCCGTTTACGCCATCACGATTATTGATTTTTGAGATATCGGTAATGGATGCACCAAACTTCAATTTATATTTATTGATTCCTCTATTGGAAACAGGATTACCATCTTTGACCAATTGATTGGTTGTTTTGTTTTCGGGCCGCCATTCATATACAAGCCCTAAATCAAATCCAAATCCACTTGCATTGCTTGATTCAAGGAAATTATCTAAATCAATACCGGTATTGAAATCATATTCGCCATACGTCAATTGCCCCGATGTCGTTATCGACCTTGTATTGGCATCATAGTCCAACTGTACATTTTCTCCTTGAGTATATGCATTCTGTGCCCCTATTAAATATTTAAAGGTGATACCACCTTTCAAAAAATGTTGTTCTTTATCCAATAATGTCCTCGCATAAGTCAATCCAAACTCGGTCCATACATTTAGCGCTCCAGAAAAACTTCCTTCATCAATAATAAAGCTCTCATCTTCATTAAAACCGCCTTCTTTATCTAGTAAATCACCATTGACATTGATGATATTAAAAAATGAACGGGCTCTGGAATAAATAGCTATTGAATTTTCTTTATTTAAGCTCAACATAAAAGAAGGGCCAAGTATGTCAAGGTTATTTGCCATGAAATTACTTTGGCTCGGCGTTCGGTCTGCTTTGTCAAATACTTTATCTATGTCATCAATAGCATCTCCCAAATTTATTTTGATGTAATCGTTACCAAAAAATGCACTGACACCAATTAGATTGATATCCAATTTCATCCTCGAATCGGCAATGTTTGCAGGATTTGACAAAACTCCATGAACTCCATTATAGTTATCCTCTAAAAACCCTTTGTATGATTGTGCTATGGTCATATTTGCCATGAAAACCATAAATAATACCAATGCTATTTTTTTGTATTTCATTTTTACAAAATTTAATAAAGAATCATGATTACTACATTCTTAAATCAAAACACAAAGAGACTGTAAATAAGTGATATCATTAGCTTCAAATGAATGAGTATAGCATTTCAATTGATGAATGGGGGTATTGGGTTCATAACTCGTTAAATGACGAGTAAATTTTTTGGTCAAAAAGAAAGTATTGATTTTAAAAAGTCGTAAGGTTCTTGCATACAATATTCAGAGCGCCATATTGGGGATGGCGCTCTGAAAGATTATAGATTAAATTAATGGTGATATTTAAATTTTTACGTTATCCATTACAACCAAGGAACTCATACGAAATTCCTTGGCGTAACGGAAACCTCAACTAAACTAAACACTTTTATAATCATCAGTCTAAAAAAGTGTACTACTATATAAAAGCGTTAAAACATTACTAAGAATTAAACCAAACTCAATTTTAACGCTTGCTTACCATACAAATCTAGTATATCACATTATTTAATTGGGCCTTCATCTTATGAATGCCCCTTTTGGGTTAACGAATGAGCATTATGGACTGACGGTTCGCTAAAAGTCAGAATTTAGATCTTGCTTATCTTAAAATATTTATATCGGCAAAATAGATATGTTTAAAAACAGATTTTGAATATATAGAAGTATAAAAATTATTTTATCCTCTATATATTGTCAGTTTGAGATGACTTTTACATTTTAGTAAGTTTTAACTATGGTCCTTTAGTATTGCCAATTAATCTTAGTTCTTTAATTTTAGCTATAATTTATGGTTAATAGCCCTGATTGCCAGAGGTGAAAATCTTGAGCGTTAATTTTATATGGAGAACACACTAATGATACTGCTCAAAAATTCAAAACAATACTTTCTGCTACTTCTAGTTCTATGTTTTCTACCCCTATTTACATCCGGTCAAAACCTATTGCCCCCAATTTACAATTACAACTTGCTTGAATATCAAGGTGGAAGCAAGAATTGGGACTTGACCACGAATTCCAAAGGAGAACTTTTTGTCGCTAACAATAAAGGGTTGCTCTATTATGATGGTGAAAGATGGGTACTCAATAAATTGCCAAACAGTACGATAATACGATCCGTTTTAGCTGTTGGAAATCGTATTTATACAGGTTCATATGAAGAATTTGGCTATTGGGAAAAAAAGAACGCAATATTTGAATACACTTCTTTAACACATTTGATAAAAGAACATTTATTCACTAGCGAGGAATTCTGGGAGATTTTACCGGTAGGCAATGCTATTTTCTTCAGGTCTTTTTCATCTATATACATTTATGAAGATGAAGAAATTAAAGTCGTTGACCCTAAGGAAGTTATTTCGGATTTTATATGGTACAAAGACAGAATGATTGTGGCGGCGAGTGAGGAAGGTCTTTTTGAATTAAAGGACAATTCTTTGATTCCAATAAAAAACCAAGATGAGTTAATCGGTAAGATGGTTACCGATATGGAGCTGGTCGATGGAAAATTAATGGTAGGAACTAAACTGAATGGTTGTTATCTTTTTGAGAACGATACATTGATAGCTTGGAATAAAAAATTGAACGAAGAGCTAAAAGAGCATCAATTAAATAAAATATTAAGGCTTGATAACGGCAAAATAGCCTTTGGGACCATTAAGAATGGGGTTTACCTATATGATGGTCAAACAATGGAATCTAGAATACTCAATAAGAAAGCAGGTCTGCAGAACAATACATTGCTTTCCATGCTCCAATATAAAGATCAATTATGGCTTGGTCTTGATAATGGTCTTGGTAGAGTGCAATTGAACAGCCCAATTACCTATTATACGGACAATTCAGGATCTTTGGGAACAGTTTACGACATCAAAATATTCAATGATAGACTTTATTTGGGGAGCAACACAGGTGTCTTCTATTTTGAGGATGATGTACTAAAATTTATTGAGGGTTCCCAAGGCCATGTATGGGATTTGGAAATAGTTGATGGTGATTTACTTTGTGGCCACAATACGGGAACTTTTAGAATTTTCAATGGTAGCTTAGAAAAAATATCAGAAGTATCAGGAGGATACGAAATAATCAAAATTCCAGAACAGAATAAAACCTACATTCAGGGAACTTACAATGGACTCGCCAAATATAGAGGCCAAGAAAATGGTAAATGGGAGATAACCAAGGTTGTGGGAATTAATTTTCCAATCAAACAGTTATGTTTTGAATCTACAAACATCTTATGGGCCGTACATCCGTACAAAGGTTTTTATCGCATTCATTTAGATGATGCCTACCAAAATGTTACTAAAATTGAACAATTTAACGGGGAATATGTACCTAGTAATTACAATGTTAAAATTCATAAGATTAAAAACCAGATTATCTTCAATATAGAAGGAATCTGGTATAAATATGATTCAATTCTGGGAGAGATCCATTTATTTGATGAGTTCCAACGTTTTAATGGAAATGAAATCCTGAGTTTTGATGAAAGCCATTTCTGGTTTGTTGCCAATGAGGATATGGAAGAGATTATTTACACTGATTTGAAATCTGATAGTCTGGCAATAACCGATCTTAATTTAAGGGAAAGATTGGTCCCGGATTCTCACAATATTGTAAAAATTAATGATTCTACGTCATTTATAGCACTAAGCGATGGATTTGGAAAAATCAATATAGCAGAACAGAAAAGGCAGCTTGAGGCTATAGTTTTACCCGTACCGGAAATAAATTTATTGAAGACGGAAAAGTACGACTATGCTATCAATGGAGTTAATCTCGATATTACCTATAAGGACTCTCGAATTTTAGATATTGATTTTTCTTCGCCAAAATTAATCCAAGCACGGTACTTCTATGAGCTAAGCGGGCCGCAAAACTATTCAGAATATGTAGAAAACGGTTCTGTTAGTTTTCAAAACTTAAGTTATGGAGATTATCAATTTAATGTTTCAACAGTAGGTGTGGATAATAAAATATCTCCTTCAAGATCTATTGAATTTACGATAGCGCCGCCTTGGTATCTCTCAAATATTAGTATAGCTATTTATATTGGGATAATAATAGGTTCAGTTTTTTCGGTGCGTTGGTATAATCGAAGAAAACTTTTGCGAAAACAAAAAGAGCTGGAAGATAGAATGCAAAAGGAACAAGAAAAAAGACTCGCATCTTTGGAGAAAGAGAAGTTGGCCAAAGAAATTAAGCTCAAGCAAAATGAATTGGCAAGTACCACGCTTAACATAGCCAAAAAAAATGAAATGTTGTTGGAGCTGAAAAATATGCTTCTTGTTGATAAAGACAAATTCGCCAATTCTCAAAAGTATCGGCTCTTTTTAAAAAAGCTGAACAATTCTGTTATGGACAAGGAAGATTGGAAAAGATTTGAAGTAAGCTTTAAGGAATTGCACGAAGACTTTTTTGAGCGATTGCTCGCCCAGTATCCCAGACTTACATCTAAGGACCTTAAGTTATGTGCTTACTTAAAAATGAATCTCTCAACAAAAGAAATTGCGCCACTTATGGCCATAACCATTAGAGGTGTAGAAATACATCGTTACCGTTTAAGGAAAAAGCTAAAGATCGATAACTCAGAGAACCTTTCCAATTTCCTTATCACATTTTAATTAGTAGTCTGAATATTACTTTTTAAAGTAAAACATGATTTTTGTGAGTACATCGTTACTACATCATCTTGTTAAAGATTTTAATAATTTTTAGTTTTCACACTACAGCTTTCCCAGTATAATAGGCACTTTGAAACATTATTTTAATGATGTAGTTGTTATGTATTTCAATAGATGACTCCAAGCGATCTTATTTGTTAAATTGGCAATAATCTAACTCAAATTTTAAAGAATTATGAATTCAAAAAGCGTGTTATTGTTAATTTCGTTTTTTATGCTGAATACTGTGATTTCTGCGCAGAACAGCATTACAGTATCGGGTACTGTTTTGGATAACACAGGTCAACCATTGCCTGGGGCCAATGTTATTGCAAAAGGTACGACAAACGGTGTGCAGACAGATTTTGATGGAAATTATGTTCTGAACGATATTCTAAGTGATGGAATATTGGTGTTCAGCTACATCGGTTTTAGTACACAGGAAGTTTCTGTTAATGGCCAAACCATAATTAATATTAGCCTTCAGGAAGACTCACAACTATTGGATGAAGTCGTGGTAGTTGGCTATGGAAAGCAAAAAAGAGCCAGTATCACGGGAGCCGTAGTTTCGGTCAAGGCAGAGGAGATTGCCAAACAACCTGCCTTAACTGCAGCACAGGCAATTCAAGGTAAAGTTGCGGGTGTAAATATTGTTGCTAATGATGCACCTGGCGCGACGCCTACTGTAATTGTTAGGGGACTGGGCACGGCTCAAGCCGGCAGAGAACCTTTTTATGTTGTAGATGGACAACCTTTGCAAGACATAAGAAGTATTAACCCAACAGATATTGAATCCATAGAATTTCTTAAAGGGGCTTCCTATGCGAACATTTATGGAATTAGGGCGGCCAATGGGGTAATCTTGATTTCTACAAAAAAGGGAAAAAAGGGCAAGGCGTCGTTCAATTTTGATACATTCTATGGTATGCGAACCGTGCTTAACCGAGTTGACATGGCCAATGCATCTCAGTACATAGACTATTTTAATGAAGAAAGCTCAGCCGTAGGCGGTTTTTTGCTGCAAGAGAATCAGCAATATGACACGGACTGGTATGATGAATTGTTACAAACGGGGAGTTTGACCAGTAACAACTTCTCGGTTTCTGGAGCAACAGAAACCATAGATTATTTTATGAGCTATAATTATTATGAGGAGGAAGGTATTATACCAGATAATAAATACAGCAGGGGAAGTATAAGAACCAATAACACATTCCACTTATTTGACGATAAGGTGCGTATTACACCCAATTTAAATTTGACCTACACCAATGAATCCCCAAAGCCTTTTGGCGCGTTCAATGGTGCTTACAGACAGTCTCCGCTAGTACCTGTTTTTTACGATAACGGTAGGTTTGGTCAACCTTTTGTAAACCAAGACACCGGTATTGTGGGTTTTGAGGCGAACGAAGGAGAGTCAGTAGGGAGATTGATTAATGCTGGCAATCCTGTAGCGCAGACATTCTTTAATGATGAAAATATTAATACAACTACTATCCAAGGCCAAATAGCGACTGAAGTAGACATCACAAAAAATTTAACAGCTACAGGTCGTTTTGGTGCAACGCAGTTTTTTTCTAAAAGAAACCAATACGAACCTAGAAGGGATATATGGTTAAATGCAGATCCAAGAAGAACAGAAGAAGAATTTGAAATTGGTAGGTCAGACCCTGACGATGACGGTGTTGTTTCCACGGAGTTCGCAAACAATCGCTTTAACGTTAGGGATATTCAATTCTTTAGATGGAATTTAGAAGGCTTTCTTACCTACACAGAATCTTTTGGCAAACACAATTTATCAGCTACAGCAGGCTTGAGCAGAGAGAATTTTGGCGCTAGAGAACAAATTACTGCTGAAGCTTTTGATGTTTTTGAAGAACCAAGATTACGTAATTTAGGAAGAAGAACCTCTGCATTTTTTGACAACACCGTAGAACAGGAAATCGACCAATCCACCAACCTCCAATCTTATTTTGCAAGAGTGGAATATGATTTTGCAGAGAAATACTTTGTTAGAGGAGTGATTAGAAGGGACGGTACAAGCGATTTTGTTACGGGGGAAAACTTCTTTGATAGTTTTCCTGCGGTGAGTGTGGGTTGGACTATTTCTGAAGAAAACTTTTTAAAAGAGAACAAAACATTGGACTTTTTGAAGGTTTTTGCTGGATGGGGACAATTGGGAAATGCGAATGTCCCATTTAATATACAGCAAGTAAATACCGCGCAGGCATCAGGGAATCAAAATTATGTCTTCGGACCAAATCAGGACTTGGTCTTTGGGGCTTCATTTGGTAGTCCCGTACTCCCCTTACAATGGGAGGTTACGGAAGAGGTCGAGGCAGGATTGGATTTTGCGCTGTTGGATAGAAAGCTATCAGGAACATTTGCCTATTATAACAGAAGAAACACAAATGCCATTATCAACGTTCAAAACATACTGAATTCACAAGCCGAAGGAAATTTCTTGGCTCAAGCTGCCGAAGTATCAAATACTGGAGTGGAAGGTTTGTTGAATTGGAGAGACCAGGTAAACGATGATTTCAGTTATAACGTTAGTGTCAACTTTTCTACAAACAAAAACAGAGTAGAGAATGTCATAGAAGGTTTTGATGGTGAAACAGGTGGTGGGCTTGCCAACGGAGAAATTACCAAAAGGCTTCAAGATGGGCAGCCTATTTTTGCATGGTGGTTGTTCGAGGCTGATGGAGTTTGGCAGACACAAGAGGAAATCGACAATAACCCGGCATTTGGCAATCCTCTACCAGGACATTTACGCTACAAAGATCAAAATGATGATGGTGTAATCGACGATAGGGATAAAAAATTCTTTGGCTCTTACATACCAACATTCAATTATGGAGTAAGCATTGGTGCCAATTACAAACAATTTGATTTTAGTATCGATGGATTTGGTGTTGGAGGGAATAAAATTTACAACGGTTTGGCAAATACCAGATTGGGCGGAGAAAATATTACCGTAGAAACCTTTAACAATCGATGGACTGGAGAAGGTTCTACAAATTCTGCTCCAGGAGCCGAACGTGATGCTTTTGCATCATCATATTGGTTGGAAGACGGGGATTTCTTTAGGATAAATAATATCACTTTAGGATATACCATTCAAGGTCTTGGGTTTTTAAATAGGGCCAGGATATATATGACTGCCCAAAACCCGTTCATGTTCACAAATTACTCTGGTTTTACACCAGAGATAAACCGAAACGGTGTTCCTAGAGAAGAAGCAGGGATTGAACTTTCTGCCTACCCTACCACGAGAACATTTATAATGGGACTTAATCTACAAATATAATTTGATAAAAAACTGATATGAAAACATATATAAATATCACATGTATCGGCCTTTTGGCTTTAATGGGCTTAATTGCCTGTGATGACTTTGTTGAAGAAGTGGAAGTTGTAAATCCGACCGCGGAAGAAAGTGGAGAAGATTTTCAACCTGTGCAATTTGTTACGGGAGTGTATGGTAGGCATACAGATTTTTCCTATGCTTTTTCCTTTTTGGGCATCACTGAAATAATTTCAGATAATGCAGATAAGGGAAGTGCACCTACAGACACAGGAACGGACAAAAACCTACTTGACGGCCTTACGCACAATGTGTCGACACCATCCGTAAGGTCCATGTGGACACAATGGTACAAAACCATTGGTAGAGCTGCACTAGCAATTGAATTTACCGAAGAATTTGAACCTATTGATAATAATTTAAGAGCACGATTGATTGCCGAGTGCAAATTCTTGAGAGCGTTGAATTATTTTTGGCTGGTACGTTCTTTCGGTGATATACCTTTGCAGCATATCAACTTAATAGAAAGAGCACCAGTATCCGAAGTTTATGCTTATATAGAACAGGATCTTACAGAAGCAATTGCCGATTTGCCCCTAAAAAGTGAGTATGCCGCTTCAGATTTGGGAAGGGCGACACAAGGCGCGGCGCAAGCACTATTGGCAAAAGTGTATCTCTATCAAGAAAAGTGGCAAGAAGCTGCAGATATGGCAAATAACGTCATCAACTCTGGAGAATATGACCTTGAACCAGATTATGCAACGGTTTGGAGGGCTTCTACCGAAAACGGAATCGAATCTATTTTTGAACTGCAGGGCAGGGGTGAAATCGTTGCGCATGGTATACAACAGTATTCGTCTACCCAAGGCGCTAGAGGTGCTGGTGGATTTGGTTGGGGATTTAATACCCCATCAGAAGATTTGTTGAATGCATTCAATGATGAAGGCGATGATATTCGTCGTGACGCGACAATTATTTTTGCAGGAGAAGTTTTATTTGATGGTCGTATAATCGACCCAGCAGTAGAAAATCCAAGATATAATGAAAAAGCATATTCCAGTGCCAATGCAGGGCAGGGAGATGGTGATAAAAATATAAGAATCCTTCGCTTTGCGGAAATATTATTGATTCGTGCAGAAGCTTTGAATGAGCTAACACAATCATCAGATGCATTGGCGCCTTTGAACAGGGTCAGAAGCAGGGTAAATTTACCCGATGTGACTACTACCGACCAATCAGCATTGCGCCAAGCCATTTGGAAAGAACGTAGATTGGAATTGGCAATGGAGCATGACCGCTGGTACGATCTTTTACGACAAGGAAGGGCAGCAGAAGTAATGACCGCACATGGAAAACCTTTTGAAGTAGGTAAGCATGAACTTTACCCAATACCAAACGATCAATTGATTCAAACCCCAGATATGACCCAAAACCCTGGTTGGTAAAATGGTGGACAAATTAGTAGTTAAGTTAGTTTTAGTTTTTTCGGCTGTTGCATCTTTAGTAGCGGGGTGCAATGGCCCGAAAACTAAAAAAAATATCACTAAGAGTACCACTACAAACACCTCTTACTCTGATAAGGAGTTGATGGATAAAGTGCAGCAACAGACCTTCAATTACTTCTGGGAAGGTGCCGAACCAGTATCAGGACTTGCTCGCGAAAGAATACACATGGACAATATATATCCAGAACATGATAAGGATATCGTGACCATTGGCGGTTCGGGATTTGGACTAATGACGATTTTAGTTGGCGTGGAAAGAGGCTTTATAACTCGGGAACAAGCTTTGGAACGTTACGAAAAAGCTGTTAGCTTTCTTGCAAAAGCGGATCGCTTTCATGGAGCTTGGCCACACTGGCTTATGCCAACGGGAAAGACAGCACCTTTCAGCAAACATGATGATGGTGGGGATTTGGTAGAAACCGCTTTTCTAATTCAAGGACTGTTGACCGTTAAAGAATATTTTCAAGAGGGCAATGATAGAGAAAAGCAACTAGCGGCAAAAATTCAAAAACTCTGGGAAGAAGTAGAGTGGGACTGGTATACCAGAAGAGGAGAAAATATACTCTATTGGCATTGGTCTCCCAACTATGAGTGGAAAATGAATTTTGGTGTCAAAGGCTATAATGAAGCGCTTATCATGTATGTTTTGGCCGCTTCATCCCCTACAAATCCTGTCAAAAAAGAAGTTTACACGGAAGGTTGGGCAAGAAATGGAGACATCATGCAAGACACAACATATTATGGCCTAGAAACAGAGTTGAATCATTATTCTGGGGGAAATTCACCTGTAGGACCACTTTTTTGGGCACATTACTCTCATTTGGGATTAAATCCAAAAGGATTGAAAGACCAATATGCTGATTATTGGAAATTAAATCAAAACCATGCACTCATACACTACAAACACAGTGTTGAAAATCCAAATAATTTTAAAGGTTATGGGAAAAAGTGTTGGGGGCTTACCTCTAGCTATTCTATAAAAGGTTACACGTCACATAGACCTGATAAGGACATTAGTGTAATTTCACCTACAGCGGCACTCTCATCGATGCCATATACACCTGACGAAAGTCTACGCTTTTTAAGGTTTATGTATGAAGAACAAGATTCCCTGATCGGAAAATATGGCCCTTACGATGCATTTAGTTTGGAAAAAGATTGGTATGTGCCGAGATATTTGGCCATTGACCAAGGCCCAATTCCCGTTATGATTGAAAACCATAGAACAGGACTTTTATGGAATCTTTTTATGGAAAACGATGATGTACGGAACGGTTTAAAAAAATTGGATTTTGTTACATCGCCCTAAATCTATCGAATCAACGATTAAATAATTTTTTTAAAACCCAGACAAGGGAAAGTATAGTAAGAAATGATAAAAAGGTTATATATACTGTGTTCTCTTATCATATTTTGTGGATGCTCTAGCAATGGGGAAACTGAAGGGATAGACCCTGTTGAACCACCTATTGACCCTATCGGTCCTATAGTGGAACCGGAGCCTTTACCCGATGAAGAGCTAATGGATTTGGTCCAAGAAAGCACTTTTAAATATTTCTGGGATTTTGCCGATACCGCTTCTGGTGCCGCAAGAGAACGCTACCACCCATCTGAACCTGGTTTGGGTGAAGGTACGGTCGCTATTGGAGGAACAGGTTTTGGATTGATGTCGATTTTGGTAGGGATAGAAAGAAACTTCATCGGCAGGGAGGAGGGACTTCAACGATTACAGCAAATTGTGAACTTTTTGGAAACAGCGGATAGGTTCCGTGGAGCATGGTCACATTGGGTGAACGGAAGTACTGGAAAAGTGATTCCGTTCAGTCCTTTAGATGATGGGGGAGACTTGGTGGAAACAGCATTCTTGGTTCAAGGGCTAATATGTGTAAAGGAATATTTCAAAAATGGAAACGAAGATGAGGTGTTATTATCGCAAAAAGTGGATGAGCTCTGGAAGGGAGTAGAGTGGAACTGGTATACACAAAGTCAAAATGTTCTGTATTGGCATTGGAGTCCCCAAAACGAATTTGACATAAATCTCCAGCTAAAAGGATATAATGAAACCTTGATTACCTATGTTCTTGCTGCAGCATCACCAGATTATAGCATCGAAAAAGAAGTCTACGATAACGGTTGGGCATCGAACGGAGGTATTGTTTCGTCCAATGTCCAATATGACATACCTATTTTGGTGAATCATCCCGGCTCTCCACAATTTGGAGGCCCTCTTTTTTGGGCGCATTATTCCTATTTGGGATTAAACCCGAACGGCCTCTCCGATGCCTATGCAGATTATGGGGCAGTTGCTATGAACCATACCAAAATTAATTATCAATACTGCGTTGAGAATCCTTTGGGGTATCGTGATTATGGACCGGAAACATGGGGGCTAACGGCCAGCTATACCAGAAATGATGATGGAAGCATAGGATATGCAGCACACAGTCCCGTTAATGACCGTGGCGTAATTTCTCCAACAGCGGCCATAAGTTCAATCCCGTACACTCCGGAAGAATCCCTGATGGCAATGCAAACATTCTACAGGTTAAAAGATAGGCTTCTGGGACCGGCAGGATTCTACGATGCCTATAGTCCACAAGCTAATTATTGGGTTGCCGATGCATACTTGGCAATCGATCAGGGACCACAGATTGTTATGATTGAAAACTACAGGACAGGCCTTTTATGGAATTTGTTTATGCAGAACGAAGATGTCAAAAATGGATTGGACAAACTTGGTTTTACCTATTAAAAAGATTTACAACAATATTGCATTCCGAGTAGAAATATTAACAACATGAGACTTGAAACAAAAATCCTAAAGCGACTTAAGCTTAAATTATCTATACTAATTGCTTTGGTAGTTTCAATTTCGCATTTTTCACAGGAAATACCTAAAACCTACTGTAACCCCATTAATTTGGATTACACCTATATGATTTATAATGCCCACAAAGATTTGTCCTATCGTTCCGGTGCCGATCCTGCCGTGGTAAGTTTCAAGGATGAATATTACATGTTCGTGACACGGTCAATGGGATATTGGCATTCAAAAGATATGGATGAATGGGAATTCATCCGTCCAAAGCAATGGTATTTCCAAGGTTCCAATGCTCCGGCTGCTCACAATTACAGGGATTCCGTTCTATATGTGGCTGGAAATCCATCGGGTTCTATGAGTGTTTTGCACTCGGAAAATCCTAAAAGCGGTGAATGGAAGGCTACGCCATCTATTTTACATCGCTTACAGGATCCAGCGCTTTTTATCGACGATGATGACCAAGGGTATATCTACTGGGGATCCTCCAACAAATTCCCGATAAGGGCGGAGAAACTGGATAAGAACAAAAAATTCCGTCCCTCTAACGAAATACATGAGCTCTTCAATCTGGACCCGGAAAAACACGGTTGGGAACGTTTTGGCGAAAATCATAAGGACACTATTCTAAGCGGATATATAGAAGGGCCTTGGATGAACAAGTTCAATACTAAATATTACTTGCAATACGGCGCCCCTGGTACCGAGTTCGATGTATATGGCGATGGTGTTTATATTGGAGATTCGCCTCTGGGGCCTTTTGATTATGCCCCTAACAATCCCTTCTCCTATAAACCGGGAGGATTTATCAATGGTGCCGGCCATGGTAGCACGGTTACGGGGCCGGATAACCAGTTATGGCATTTTTCATCTATGGCAGTAAACGTGAACGTGGGTTGGGAAAGGCGTGTAGGCATGTTCCCGACTTATCTCGATGCAGATGGACTCCTGTACTCCAATACCCGTTTTGGAGATTATCCCCACTATGCTCCATCAACAAAAGACAAAAAAGGAGAATTTACGGGATGGATGTTACTCTCCTATAAAAAACCCGTAAAGTCATCTTCCCACTCAGAAAAATATCCGGCAAGTCACTTGGTTGATGAAAAGGTAAAAACGTTTTGGCTGGCAGAAAATACGGATGACACCCAATGGGTCGAAATCGATTTGGAAAAACCAATGCAGATTCGTGCCGTCCAAATAAATTATAACGACTATAAATCGGACATGTATGGTAAAATCCCAGGCTTGTACCATCAGTATACCGTTGAGGCTTCACTCAATGGAAAAGATTGGAAAACCATTGTGAATCAAAGTCAGAATAAAAAAGACGTTCCCAATGATTATGTCGCTCTCAAAAATTTAGAAAAAGCGCGCTACATACGCTATAAAAATATTCATGTGCCAACACCCTATCTGTCCATTTCGGACATCCGTGTTTTCGGCAACGGACAGGGTAAATCGCCAAAAACAGTGAAGAAATTAGCCGTTGAGCGTCATGATAAGAGAAGGGGTGCCCTGGTCACTTGGGAAGCGGTCAAAGATGCCCAAGGCTATAATGTGCTCTGGGGTATCGCTCCTAATAAACTATACAGTTCCTGGCTGGTCTACGGTACAACCGATTTGGAAATAAAGTCGTTGAATACAGATCAAAAATATTACTTCTCTATTGAAGCCTTCAACGAGAACGGAGTTTCCGAACAATCAAAAATTGAAATAGTAGAATAATAATCGAATACACATGAAAAATCAAAAGCCTACTTATATTGTACAGGTCTTTATCTTCCTCTTCAATGCAGTATTGATACAGGCCCAAGAGACCATTCCTCAAGTTGAGGAATTGTTGGATAAAATGACCTTGGAAGAAAAAATAGGGCAACTGAATTTATTGACCCCTGGTGGAGGCGTTGCCACGGGTTCCGTAGTGAGTAAAAACGTGGAAGAAAAAATAAATGCGGGGCAGGTCGGTGGCCTGTTCGGAGTTTCGGGTCCGGAGCGGGTGCGGGTTGCACAAGAACTTGCCGTGAACAATACCCGTTTAAAAATACCACTGCTCTTTGGTTCCGATGTTATCCATGGGTATAAAACCACCTTTCCGATTCCGTTGGGACTTTCAAGCAGTTGGGATATGGACTTGATAAAAAAAGTGGCACGTATTTCCGCTACCGAAGCTACCGCGGATGGCATCAATTGGAATTTTTCACCTATGGTGGATATTGCCAGGGACCCTCGTTGGGGACGTATCGCCGAAGGAGCTGGAGAAGACCCGTTTTTGGGTTCGGCCATCGCCAAAACTATGGTAGAAGGGTATCAGGGCGAAGATATTACGGACCCGAATACCATGCTGGCCTGTGTAAAACATTTTGCGCTCTACGGTGCTTCCGAAGCGGGACGCGATTACCATACCGTCGATATGAGCAGAACCAGAATGTTCAACCAATACCTTCCTCCCTATAAAGCGGCGATAGACGCTGGAGTAGCTACGGTGATGAGTTCTTTCAATGATGTGGATGGCGTACCTGCCTCGGGAAACAAATGGCTGCTCACCGATTTGCTCAGGGAACGATGGGGCTTTAATGGAATGGTAGTTTCTGATTATACCTCCGTGAACGAAATGATCGCTCATGGTCTTGGCGATTTACAGCAAGTATCGGCTTTGGCATTAAAAGCGGGATTGGATATGGATATGGTAGGAGAAGGTTTTCTGACTACCTTAAAAAGGTCGTATGATGAAGGAAAAGTGACCGAACCTGAAATCACGAATGCCTGTAGACGTGTTTTGGAAGCCAAGCACAAACTGGGACTGTTCGAAGACCCTTACCGATACCTTGATGAAAAAAGACCAAAGAAGGATATTTTGACTCCCGAAAACAGACAATCAGCAAGGGAAATCGCGGCGCGTTCGTTCGTGCTGTTCAAAAACCACAATCAGATTTTACCTTTAAAAAAAGACGTAAAGATTGCATTGGTCGGGCCTTTGGCGGACAGTCGAAACAATATGCTGGGTACATGGGCGCCTACGGGGGACACAAAATTGGCGATCACTATTTTAGAGGGTTTTAAAAATGTGGTGCCCAATGCGAAGATAACCTATGCCAAAGGAGCAAATATTTCCAACGACAAGGAGTTGGCAAATAGGGTGAATGTTTTTGGCCCAAGGATTGAAATCGATAAAAAGGCTCCCGAAAAATTACTGCAAGAAGCAATGGAAGCTGCCAATAGTGCCGATATTATCGTTGCCGTTGTGGGCGAAGCTACTGAAATGAGCGGTGAAGCGGCAAGCCGTACTGATATTTCGATTCCCGAAAGCCAGAAAAAAATGATCAGGGAACTGGTCACAACGGGAAAGCCATTGGTACTGGTACTGATGAGCGGAAGGCCGTTGACCATTCTGGAAGAGTTCAATATGCCCGTATCAATTTTACAGGTATGGCATCCTGGTGTAGAAGCGGGGAATGCAATTGCGGACGTTATATTCGGGAATTACAATCCATCTGGAAAACTGACCGCTACCTGGCCCAGGAACGTTGGACAGATTCCTATTTACCATAGTGTCAAAAATACAGGCAGACCTGCGCCAAAAGATAAATTTGAAAAATTCAAATCGAATTACCTGGATGTGGAAAATACGCCTTTGCTTCCTTTTGGATACGGTCTAAGCTATACATCGTTCGAGTACTCGGATTTAGTCTTGGACAAAACTGAAATTGGGCAGAATGAATCGATAAGCGCAACCGTTTCATTGACCAATGTTGGTAATTATGATGGCGAAGAAGTGGTGCAATTATACCTTAGGGATATGGAACGGAGTATAACACCACCAATACGGGAATTAAAAGGGTTTCAGAAAGTTTTTTTAAAGAAAGGTGAAAGTAAGAAGGTGACCATTAAGGTATCGGCAGAGGATTTAAAGTTCTATAATGGTAATCTGGAATTTGTTTCGGAACCTGGGGATTTTGAAGTCTATGTAGGAACGGATTCAAATGCATCATTAAAAGCATCCTTCATAGTAAAATAACGTGAGTTCGATATAAAATGATAACGAAATGTGGACGAAAGTCATTGAATATGGTGGCAGCCACTTCGAGCGCAGTCGAGAAGTTCGTATGATTTGATTTTACCAACTGGTCTCGACCTGACAAAATCAGTTTGAAGAGGACTGTCAAACACATAAAATTTGAATCATATCGAACTTTTTAAATAAGAGAATTTATGCAATTTAGAATTTTTGGTATTCTCATAGCACTTTTCAGTTCCATCGCAACAATGGCTCAAACACGTTATATAGATGCTGTTTTTTCTAAAATAGAGACAAAGACTTATACCTATTCAGACACATTACAACTAGATGTTTATACTTCAAAAAAAGATAAAATAGATAGTAGGCCACTCATCTTATTGGTACATGGAGGAGGGTTCGGCAGTGGAAAACGGGACAATCCATTGGAGAAAAAATTCTGTACCAAAATGGCTGGGAAAGGCTATGTTGTAGCATCCATGAGCTATCGGCTTTTAAGAAAGAATAATGGCTTTGGGTGTACGGTTCCTGCCCGTGAAAAAATAGAGACCTTTCTAACGGCTACAGAGGATATTCTGAAAGCTGCCGATTTCTTGGTAAAAAACGCCATAGACCTAAGGGTGGACCCAAATACTATAATTCTTGCCGGAAGCAGCGCTGGAGCCGAAGCGGTCCTGAATACGGTTTTTATGAAAAACCAATATCGGTTTAAAAAATTGCCTTATGGGGAAATTGGTTTTTCCGGGGTGATTTCCTTTTCTGGAGCTGTTGTGGATTCAGAATATATTTCAAGCGAAACAGCACTGCCATCGATGTTCTTTCACGGAAAGAAAGATAAGCTTGTTCCTTTTGCTACCGCACCGCATCATTATTGCGACCCTGATAAACTAGGTTATTTAATGCTCGATGGCCCCGAAAGTATCGTCAAAAAGTTGGAGGATTTAAATACTTCATATCTATTGGCGGTTGACCCAATTGGTAATCATGATTGGGCCAATTTGGCTTATGGATACACGGATATCATAGCAGAATTTATAGAAAAAACAATTATCAAGAGAAGAATGGTTCAAACAAAAATGGAAATCAGAAGAAACCAATGAAAAAGTACAATAGATTAGTATTGTCGATGATATGCACATTAGTTGTAGTAGGATGCAAAAGCAAGGCAACTGAGGAAGAAACTGTAACGGAACCCCCAAATATTCTGTTCATCATGGCAGATGACCATGCGCTTCAGGCCATCAGTGCATACGGTCATGAGCTAAGCAAATTGGCACCCACGCCCAACATTGACAGAATTGCAAAAAACGGGGCTATTTTTAAAAATAATTCCTGTACCAATTCCATCTGTGGACCCAGCCGAGCGGTCATTTTAACGGGAAAGCACAATCACATCAATGGTTTTAGACAGAACGGGGAGCGTTTTGATGGAAGCCAGCCAACCTTGCCCAAACTATTGAAAAAAGCGGGATATGAAACCGCAATCACTGGAAAATGGCACTTACACGGCAATCCAGAAGGATTTGATTATGCTAGAATACTAGTTGACCAAGGAAATTATTACAATCCCGATTTTATAGAAAATGGAGACACAACCCGAATTGAAGGCTATGCAACAGATATTATAACGGACGATGCCTTGGATTGGTTGCAGCATAAACGAACGGACAGCCTACCGTTTTTTTTGATGGTACATCACAAAGCGCCGCACAGGAACTGGATGCCAGCGCTGAGGCATGTCAACACATACGATTCCGTACAGTTTCCGTTGCCGGATACCTATTTCCCCGATTTTACGGATCAACAGGCCGCCAAAGAACAACAACAGACCATTTATGAGGACATGTACGAGGGCCATGATTTAAAAATGACTTTGGAATACGGCAGCACCGAACTGGCACACAATCCTTGGACCACCGATTTTGAACGGATGTCCCCAGAACAGCGCAAGCAATGGGATGAAGCTTATCTGCCAAAAAACAACGCTTTTCATAAGGCTGATTTAAAAGGGAAAGAGCTGGCCGAATGGAAGGGACAACGCTATCTTCAGGATTATTTAGCGACCATTGCAGCTGTGGATGAAGGCGTAGGCAGGATTTTGGATTATTTGGAAGCGAATGGACTGGACAAGAATACGCTGGTGGTCTACACTTCCGATCAAGGATTTTATCTCGGTGAAAACGGATGGTTCGACAAACGTTTTATGTACGAAGAATCTATGGGGATGCCTTTGGTGATGCAATTGCCAAATAGTATTGAACCAGGTACCGAAGTGGAGGCCCTTACCCAAAACTTGGATTTTGCCCAGACCTTTTTGGATTTTGCCAATGCTTCTGAACTTACAAGTGAGATGCAGGGCGAATCATTTAAAGGTCTATTGGATGGCAGTATGAAAGAAGAGGATTTTAGGGATGTGGTCTATTACCACTATTACGATTATCCAGCCTTCCACATGGTCAAAAAACAGTATGGTATACGAACAAAACGTTACAAATTTATACATTTTTATGATGATATAGATACCTGGGAGTTTTACGATTTGGATAAAGACCCAAAAGAATTGAGTAACTTGATTGATGCGGAATCTTATGCCAAGGTGATTGATGAAATGCATGAAAAATTGGACAGCGTACAGGAACTTTATAAGGTAACCGAAAAAGAATTTGAGAAGGTTTCCAAAGAAAAAGTGGACAGGGCCTACGAGGCTTTTGATAGATTACGCGGTAAAACAAAATGATGGAAAGAATAGCTACTCTGTGTATACTCTTTATTTCACAATTCGTTTGTGGGCAGCAACTAGATGTGCTCACGTACAATATCAAGTATGATAATCCGAAGGATAGTGTAAACGGTTGGGACCAAAGAAAGGACTTTCTTATTTCACAACTTAATTTTTATGCACCAGATGTCTTTGGGACACAAGAAGGACTTATCCACCAGCTTGAGGATATCAAGAATGGACTCGAGGATTATTCTTTCGTGGGTGTTGGACGTGATGAGGGTAACGGTGAAGGGGAGTTTTGCGCAATATTCTATAACCAAAATAAGATAGAACTAGTAGAAGAAAGTACATTTTGGCTGTCGACCACACCCCAAAAACCTTCAAAGGGTTGGGATGCCGCTATAAAACGTATTTGTACCTACGGAAAATTTAAAAGTAAGGAAAACGGAAAGGAGTTTTTTGTATTCAACACGCATTTTGACCATGTTGGAACTCGGGCACGGGAAGAAAGTGCTAAATTAATTCTGAAGCAACTAAAAGAGTTTAATACAAAACAACTTCCAACTATCTTGATGGGGGATTTTAATTTGGAAACTACAAGTGTGGGTATACAGCTCCTTTTGGAAGAATTACAGGATACCCATATAGCGGCTGGAAAAAATGCCCACGGACCCAAAGGTACATTTAACGGATTTGATTTTGCCAAACCCGTTACGCGCAGAATAGATTTTATTTTCACGGATACCAATAGTTTTGAGGTATTAAAAAGTGCTATTTTGAGCGATTCCAAGGATTGCAAGTATCCTTCGGACCATTTACCGGTTTATGCCAGGTTACGGTTAGAGTAACACGAGGTAATAGTAACGTATTGTAAACGAATGTGACTAAATATGGTGGCCGTCACTTCAAGCATAGTCGAGACGCCTATATGGTTTGATTTTTCAAGCTGGTCTCAACCTGAAATACTTCTATAAAAAATTGAAAATAAGTACTAAAATTTGATTCTTACGTCAAACTCACGTAAAAGTAATTTTTAAGATAATTAATGAAACATAATTCTCAATTCCAAAGCAATTGAAAACCCAGAAACTCGGAAAAAGAAAATTACGGATTTTTAAGGTAGCAGCAATATTACTGGTGTTTTTGCTGCTTTTTTTGATTGAGGTTGCCTTAAGGTTTGCCAACTATGGAACCGACTATCCGCTTTTTGTGGAGGCAAAGAGCAATCCCGATTTCTTGGTTATGAATCCCAACATTTCAAAAAAGTATTTTGGCAATGAAAAAGATGCGACTTCTGGTTATTATGAGTTGTTCAAAAAAGAAAAGGATAGTGGAACTACCCGAATTTTTGTTTTGGGGGCTTCGACCGCAGTAGGCTATCCTTACCAAAAAAATGTATCGTTTCACCGTTGGTTACAATACGCTCTCAACACAACATTTATGGAAGAGGAAGTTGAGGTCATCAACCTTTCTTTGACCGCTATAAACTCATACACGCTGTTGGATTTCACAAAGCAACTGGTGAATTATAGTCCAGATGCTGTTTTGATTTATGCAGGACATAACGAATACTATGGAGCTTTAGGTATTGGTTCGGCAAACTCGATTTCCAGACGACCTTGGATGGTAAATATGGCACTGAATTTGAAAAAGTATCGATTGGTGCAATTGGCTGAAACTGGTTTGAACAGTATCGGAAACCTTTTTGATAAAAAAGCAGAGCAAAGGGAGACATTAATGGCAAAGATGGTTGCGGATAGGCAGATCAAATTCGGTTCGGAACGATTTCAAGAGGGAGTCCATCAATTTAGTTCCAATTTTCAACGTATGGCGGATATACTGAAAGAGCAGGGAATTCCTGTTTTTATTTCTACCATTTTCAGCAACGAGAAAGATCTGGCTCCTTTTGTGAGTGACAGTTCCAACACTGAAGAATCTGCAAAACATCAATATGACCTTGGGGTAAAAGCATATAAAGACGCTAATTATTTAGAAGCCAAAAAACGATTCGTTAAAGCAAAAGAATATGACATGCTTCGTTTTAGGGCTCCAGATACGATAAATGCAATTATAAAAGAATTGGTGGACACTCATCAAAATCTTTATTTGGTAGAGACAGCGGAGCGATTTGAAAATGAATCAAAAAATGGTATAATCGGGAACGACTTGTTGCTGGAACACGTGCATCCAAACGTGGATGGTTATGCACTTTTAGGCCATACATTTTATACTTCTCTGGTTGATGAAGAATTGTTCAAAACAAAGCCTAGCCACATTTTTGAGTTAAATGGATTAAAATCGCAAATGCCCATAACAACAGTAGACTCTTTGGCTGGATATTTCGAAATAATCCAGCTCAAAGAAGGCTGGCCCTTTTTTGAGAAGCTCCCCGCCATAAACAGTGATGGGATGAGCGTTCCCGAAAAGCTGGGAGGAAAACTCGCAATTGGAACATTAAACTGGGATGGGGCCATGTCAGAATTAAATCAGTATTACCAAAGTTCGGGGAATAAAGAAGGGCAATTGAAAGTTTCGGAAAGTCTTGCTCTGGAATACCCCTTAAAGGAACAATTTCATACACAAGCTGCAATTCTGGCATTGCAACTAGGTCTGGTAGATAAGTCAAAGTACTATTTTGAGAAAGCATTTTCATTGAATGAGTCTATAGAAATGGCTCACAAAATTGTGGTAACTTTAATCGAAGGGAATACTTTTGAAGCAACATTGCCCTATTTGGAATATTTGGGAGAAAAAGAACCTAACAACAAACAAGTAAGTCAATTATCCGAAGCTATTAATTTGATTATAGATTTTAGAAATAAAAGTGGTGAAATAAAAAGTGAAATGGCTGTTGATGTGGCTAGGAGCTATTTGACTTTAGGGAAAAGAGGCGAAGCTGCAAAAATTTTAAAAAAGGTTCTTGAAAAAGATACATTGAACGAAGAAGCGATAGCACTCTACAAAAAGATAGGCTAGAATACTATGGAAACGATTAAAGAATTTTGGTTATTTCTTAGGACACGAAAAAAGTATTGGTTGATTCCTTTACTGGTCGTACTTCTTTTTATCAGTGTCATAGTTGTCTTAACTGCAAGCTCCGCACTTGCACCATTCATTTACTCCTTATTTTAGCAATGGTTTCGATATCTAAAAAACAATGTGTAGAAACAGGTATCTTAATTTCAATACTGTTCTTAGTACTGTTTTTATTTTATCGTAATGAGACGATATTCATTTGGATTTCTTTGAGTCTTTTATTTTTGGACCTGATAATTCCTTTCATTTTTTACCCATTTGCCTATTTGTGGTTTGGTCTTGCCAAATTATTGGGATTTGTTTCGACCAAAGTTTTACTAACGATAACATTTGTATTTATTGTGATTCCTATGGGGCTTCTGCGAAGATGGTCGGGAAGGGACAACCTTCACCTGAAACAATTTAAGAAAACTTCAAAATCGGTATTTGTCAAAAGGAAACATTTGTATCATCCCGAAGACTTGAAAAACACCTTCTAATGGCTACTGCTATCCTAGGTATTTCCGCATACTTTCATGACAGTGCCGCCGCGGTTCTTATCAATGGAGAAATCGTAGCTGCCGCTCAAGAAGAAAGATTTACCCGGATAAAGGGAGATGCCTCTTTTCCAGTAAATGCCATAGCCTATGTTTTGGAAGAGGCAGGTATCCGCAAAGAGGATTTGCTTGCGGTTGCCTTTTATGAAAAACCCTTGTTACGATTTGAGCGATTGTTGGAGACCTACCATACCTTTGTCCCAAGTGGACTGCCAAGCTTTTTAAAAGCTATGCCAGTTTGGTTAAAGGACAAGCTTTTCGTCAAGAGAACGATAAAAAAACATTTTAAGGAGTTGGGTTTTTCCAATGTGAAGCTATACTTTACAGAACATCATTTGTCGCATGCCGCAAGTGCTTTCTTTCCGAGTCCATTTTCAAAAGCTACAATACTTACCTTGGATGGAGTGGGCGAATGGGCCACTGGTTCTGTAGGTTTTGGAGAGAATAATAGTATAAAAATCTTGAGGGAACAACAATTTCCACACTCTTTGGGCTTGTTATACTCAGCGTTTACCTACTATCTGGGTTTTAAGGTGAATAGGGGAGAATACAAGGTCATGGGACTGGCTTCCTACGGTAATCCGAACAGTTTGGAAACACAACAATATATTACCAAGATAAAGTCAAATTTAGTAGATGTAAGAATAGACGGTTCCTTATTGCTTAACATGCCATACTTTAGGTTTGCCACGCATTTGACCATGACAAATGATGTTAGATGGGCGAATCTATTTTCCATTCCAAGAAGAAATCCTAAAGATGATTTGCATCAATCACATGCCAACCTTGCTTTTGCCATCCAACAGGTTCTGGAAGAAATTGTTCTGAAAATGGCTAAATCGGCAATAGCACTTACAGCTTGTCGAAATTTGGTTATTGCTGGTGGAGTAGGGTTGAACTCGGTATCAAACGGGAAATTACTGGATGACCCAAATATTGAGAACCTTTGGATACAACCAGCGGCGGGTGATGCTGGTGGAGCATTGGGAGCAGCACTTTCGGTTTGGCATATCGTTGAGAACAGGGAAAAAAAAGTGCAACTGCCAGACGGTATGCACGGTGCTTTTCTAGGGCCTTCTTTTACTATAAGTCATATCAGCAATATTGCTCAAAAAATTGAAAAATCTACTTATGAATTACATGACAATGAAAATGAACTGATTGCCAAAACGGTCAATGCCTTGGTTGAAGGAAAGATAGTAGGATGGTTTCAGGGCAGGATGGAATTTGGTCCCAGGGCATTGGGCAACCGTAGTATACTGGCAGACCCTAGAAATCCCAAAATGCAAAAACGTATCAATGAGAAAATAAAATTTAGGGAGAGCTTCAGACCTTTTGCTCCTTGTGTCTTAGAGGAAGATGTACATGATTATTTTGATTTGGAAATACCTTCGCCCTACATGCTGTTGGTACGACAGGTTAAATCCGAAAGGTGTAAAAATGAAGTAAACGAATCAACAACTTTAATGGAGAGACTTTCACAAGTACGTTCTGATATTCCTGCGGTTACGCATGTAGATTATTCCGCTAGAGTACAGACCGTATCAAAAGCTACCAATCCAAAATTTTGGAGACTTCTAAAGGCATTTAAAGAAAAAACGGGTTACGGGCTTTTAATCAATACAAGCTTCAATATAAAGGACGAACCCATCGTTTGCAACCCACATGATGCACTGCACTGTTTTAAAGAAACAGAAATGGACGTTTTGGTCATGGAAAATGTAATCATTTCCAAAACTTAAATAGTGGAAACTTTAAAAAAGTCTGTATTTATCAAAATATATAGAAAGGAATGGTATTTAAATTTCTTTACCTATAATTGTAGATTGGCATTGTATTTTTTGGCTTATTTTCTTATCTGAATAAAAGATATTTTACCATCCAAGTTTCCTCCACCATTATAGAGTCTTGTAACCCCATCTGTATCTGTGTTGATAGTTTGTTCAAATGTGGCAATATTCTTAAACTTAACATTTCGATCCACTCTTATTAAGGTCCAATCATCTCTTTTGGTTGTATTCGATAATCTATCATCGTTATGGTCAAATACAAAAATTCGCGTTCCGGATTCCACGTTATATAGCTTCATATAAGAAATGTCATCGTTGGATATACCCCTATTGTTGTTTTTACAATCAATATCAAGGTTTTCAGTAAGTGTAATGGTGGCTTTTATTTCTCCACTATCAAATCCGCCACTGTAAAGATTTAACATTGGACCGGTAGGAATGTCCGAAATCTCCAATCTCGATATTTTACCGTCTAAATTTCCTTCTTTAAAATAAATTACCCGTATATCGTCATCTTCTTGATGTCTCTCAAAAGAGTCTATTACTTTTTGACTAATGTCCCTTTTTACAATAATTTCAGCCCAATCATCCAATCTGCTTGCATTGGAATTATCAAAAACCTTAATTACTGTTCCCGCTGGTATGTCAAATAAAACCATTGACCTGGCTTTATCGTTATCTATTGTACCAATCTGGGTGAAATTAAACGTACTTCCATTCTGAAAGTTCGTTATACTTCCTGCAAAACCCTGTGTTCCTCCATTCCCTTCCCTTAACTCAATTTTAGGGTGTAAAATTTTATTGGCACTCGTTGCGATAGGGGGTGATAAATCGACTTCGATTCTTGAAACTTTCCCATTGATGTTGCCACTGCCAGCTACAGTAGTATAAACAATTCTAAAATCCGGATTGGAGTCGGAGTTTTGCTCAAAATTATAAATCACAATATCCGAAGCATCTCTTTTAAAAATAATTTCTGAAAAATCATCTTGATTATCATCTGATTTGTTGTCGAATACCTTTATAGTGGCACCTGATGGAAAGTTTCTGACCCTTAATCCATGAATATCATCATTTGGCATTGAGGGAGATTCTATAATTCTGACATTGCCGTCAACAATGGTGTACCCGTTCCTTACATCTCTTTCCTTATCCATGAGCATCATGTAAGTTGTGCCGTCCTTTCCATGTTTTGAATTGTACATAATTTCGAGGCCATTAATGTCCCGTGCAGTGAAATTGTTATTTCCTAGGCTAGTGACCCCATCATTTGGTGATATACTATTACAACTAGGCCTGGAAAACGTTGTAGATGCATAATGCATAATGGAAGTAGCATCATAATCCCCAAATGCGGTTCCATTTCTTTTCTTGAAATTATGATTGCGCCCATCTTGAATACAGTCGAAATTTATGGTTACAAAATCATCACGGTCTGGGCGAGACTGCTCATGATATACTCCAGCAGTATGTAAAAATTCATGTTTAATAACGCTTTCTGAAATAGCCGAAGATAACCTCACAATATGACTATTTTTTAAAAGGTGGCAAGTCCCGCACTTTCCTACAGGTGAAGAACCACTGTTATTGGTAAGTCCATTTGTTTCTATTTTAATGTACTCATCCTGACTGGTTCGTGGTATCATGGTCAAATTGGTACGGGTATTTATAGAATCAATTGCTTTATTAATTTCACTTATTGCCCTGGTGCCCCTAAAATCCGAAGTTTTAATTTCAAAAGGAATTAATCCACCTTTCCAAAGTCTGTCGTCAAATTGGTTAAGGCCAAATGCAAAGGAAGTGCCATTTTGTATTAAACTATCAACGGCTATAAGGTCTTCAATTTTACCGATTTCTATGTCACCATCTATATATCCATTTCCATTTTTGACTTCGACCACTTCCAATGAGGCGTTTGAAAAGAAAGGTAAAAAGACAGTCAACTCCATAAATTCAACTTTATTTTCTTTTATAAATTGTTTTATTTTAAGCCTATTTTGATTGTTTATCCTGACTACATTATTGGGGTGTTCAACTTTTTTAAATTCTAGGATTGGTTTCTGAATTGGTTTTTTTTGGACTTTTGATAATTCTTTCTCTTCCTCTGTTGGAATTTTATTTGTTGATCGGCATGAGCAAAAGAATAAAAAAGGAATGCTTAGCATCAAAAAAATTCCCCGTATAATCTTTTTTTTATTGGTTGACTTTTCCATTTAAATATAACTTAGATTAAAATGATATTTCTTACTTGGTATTTTGATCAAAGTCCAAGTTGCCTTCAATTTTGACATTAGTTGATTTTTCTCTTCTGAAGGGTGTCCGGGATTACTAAATGATACTACCAATACTGTGTATGGGTAGAATTAATTGTTCTATGGATGTATGAATCAATTCTAAAATAAAGCTTAGTAAGATCATCAAAAGTTTTAGATACGTATTTGGAAATCACCAAAATCTAATTTCCAAATATATATGCTAGAGATACCTTAAAAGCACGATTCTTAAGGGTTGAGTTACCAAAATCATTACTTTCTGCAATGTTTATTAAGCCTAAGTCATAACCGGCATTGAGCATCAATCCATTTTTAAACTCGTATCCTAGCCCAAAAATAGCAGAGGTATCAAAACCTTTAAATTGATCTTTAACATTGGTATCCTGAGAGGAAGATTCATTGGATTCATTCTTTTGTTTTGCAGTAAGCAACAAAGCGGGCTGTAGACCGCCATAAGCACTAAAACCCGTATTTCTAAATTGATATCTTGCCAAAATAGGTGCTTCCAAATAAGATAAATTTAATTTGTTCTCTTGTGAAAATACTTCTTCTCCAAATTCCCCGCCTTCGCTTTCAAAAGAGCTCTTGGAACCTTTATTGGCATAGCCAAGCCCAGTTTCTAATCTCAGATTATCATTGACTTTAAATAGTGCATTCGCTCCTAGTTGAATTCCCAATTTAGATTCGTTGTTGTCATCTCCATAATCACCGTCCTCACTCAAGTTTGAAAAATTTGCGCCGCCGGCAACACTATAAATAGGTTTGCAAAACAAAGGACCTTTTCCTATGCAACAACTCGTAAAAGTCAATGCTAAAAGTGCAACACACGTGAATCTCAATAAATTTTTCATTTTGTTTAGTTTTAAGGGTTATTTAATCGATTATTACGCTCCAATCCTTTCCCATCACATATGATGTGCCGCCGCTACTACCTGCACCTATTCCAGTATAGTTATTTCGGTAGAAAGAATTATTGCCTTGTCTTTTGGCCAAATAAATAAGATTGAACGAAGCAGCTTTGCCTTCTTTACCACCATTGCCAAAATTGTCCAACCAAAATCTGCCGGGAACGACCTTGATTATTTGTTGAAGATTGCGAACATCTTGATAGTGCAATTGCCTTCCATTTACAAATACTCCTGTATTGCCATTACTGGCATTACTTTTTAAACTGCTGCCTACTTGGAGTCCTGCAGGAATGAAACCTTGAGTTGGGCCATTTTGGAAGCCCCAAGCTCCACTACGATCATCATACCAATAAGTACCATTTTTTATATTTATGTTGTACCGATCGGAAACCTTTTCTAAGTCGCTTTTGGATAAACGAGCTCCATTTACGGTTACCGAAGTCTGTGCTCTTACTATAGTTACTAAACAAACAAAGGACAAAAACAGGTACTTTTTTATAGCTATCATAACAATTTGGATTTTGTGGACCGATAGCCCATTGATATTGAAAGGTCTTTGGATGCTTCTGCAACGGCGTCTCTAAATAGTTGCTTTTGATTTTTAGCTTTTTGTTGCGGTTTGATCCTTTTTTTAAAAGGAGTTTTCAACGTTACTTGGGGGAACATTTTAAAAACTTTGTGTATTACGTACATATATTTTGTTTTAAAATGTTTATTGTCTTTATGTAAGGATTGGATTGCTCGTTTAAAATGGTTTTATCTTAATACACATGGACCTTCGTCTGGCTGAAGTTGTTCTACAATCAGTTCTTGTCCATTGGCCCCGATACTTCCATTGATTACGTTGAAATCATCAAAAGGCACCCCTACATTACCAACATTGAACGGCAATCTGCTTTGTGCGAAATCCACAAAATCCTCGGCTATTCTAAAGGTGGCATAAAATTCATTTCCTGTTTGACGATAGATGCCATACCCTCTCCGAATAATCGGGTTTGCCGAACCAGAAACAAAAGTTTCTTTCTGGCGGAAAATGGAACCGAGAACGGGAAATTCAGTGGGAACTGCAGAGTGGACCAACTCAATTGCGTTGTCCTCATCTGTGGCCGCTTGGATATTGATATTAGGACAATCGTAATTAGCATTCACTCTTGGAGGCTGCCGACTATTAAAACCATGGCCAATACATATAGCCACCATTTCGCTGGTAGCAAAGGCGGCCACTAAACCAAATTGTGGCATAATTACAGTACTCGATTCATTTAATCCATTAGGAAAAGGCATAGCTGGGCCACCATCCATTCTTAGGGTAAGTTGGTCATTGATATAGGTGTAATTACCTCTAAAAGAAAAATCTTGGTTGGTATCAGTGGTAAAAAGTACATCAAAGGTTCCATCAACATGAAAATTAAAATACCATTCTAGATTTGAATTTCGTCTTGCACATATATAAAGAGCTTCAAAATTTTGATTTGGCGTGAACGGAAAGAGATTGTTTATCGTTTCTATTAAGTTTTCTTCATTTGGAGAAGTGTTGACATCGTCACTTTCGGAGCACGAAGAAATCAAAAGGATAAAAATTAGTATGAGCTTGGAACAACGTTTCATTTTACAGTATTTGTTAAGAAGTTTTTTTGGGGGGAGGAACATTTTAAAAACTAATACAGAATACTGCATAGAATTTTTAAATGTTTTCAGTAATTCGTTGCTAAATTCAGATAATTATGCCCGGAATTTTTAGCTTCAAAATGCTAAAAACACAAATAGCTGAAAACTACTAGAAGAAGGAAAATGAGATTGGGCGTTGGGAGAAAATATTATAATAGAAAGATACTCAGCTGATACTTTGAGATTTTTAAAAATAGTGAAAATAGGGTATTATCAAGTTAGTAATTACATGTTACAGCCAACCCCGCTTAATGGCATATTTGACCAATTCGGCGCTATTTTTAATATCAAGTTTTAAGAGAATATTTTGCCTATGCGATTCTATTGTATGTTTGCTCAAAAATAATTTTTCTGCAATTTTTTTAGTGGTAAGCCCTTCGGCAATCAAGGTAATCACCTCTTTTTCGCGAGGCGATATCAACTCTCCTTTATTGCATTCCTGTAAGCTTTGCAATACCAAATGTGTAGTTTCTGGAGGATAATAGTTCCCTTTCCTGTGCACTTCTTGTATGGCGGATAGAAGCACTTCTTTATCTGAATCCTTTTTTAGATAGCCAGTGGCACCAGCCTTTACTATGTTTTTTATAAACTCTGCAGAGCTGTGCATGGTCAAGGCTAGGGTCCTGGTCTTGAGCTTTGCTTTTTTTATTTTTTTCAATACTTCAAAACCATCTATTTTAGGCATTTCTATATCCAACAGCAACACGTTTGGTTGTAGTTCAGCCAGTAGTTCAAGTGCTTCGAACCCATCGCCTGCCTCTCCTATTACTTTTATGCCCTTAGCCTCACCAAGCATGGCAACCATACCTTGGCGAAACAGCTTATGATCGTCAGCAATGAGTACCGTAATCATCTAAATAGGTATTTGAATGTTTAAAGTAGTTCCCTTATTTTTAGAAGAGTCCAAGGTAAAATTACCATTTAACATCTTTATACGTTGTTCAATATTTTTTAAGCCTTGGCCTTCTTTTGAACTGGACAATACGCCAATACCATCGTCTTCTATGAGCATGCTCAAATGTTGTTTGTGCTTGTTTAAATGTATGTAAAGATTTTTTGCTTTGGCATGTTTGAGCACATTTTGTATGGCTTCCTGTACAATACGATATAGTTGAATCTCTTTTAGCGGCTCAATACGGTCTTCCATTTGTGTGGTATATAGCTGCGCATGGATTTCTTCTTTGTTCAATTGCTCCAACAGCGTATTTATAGCTGGTACGAGTCCAAATCGTACCAATTCCCCAGGCATTAGATTATGTGAAATTTGCCGTACCTGATCGCTAGTTTGATTTAACGCCAAGAGCGCTTCATCCATTTCTGAAGGGACTTCCTTTAATTTTCCAATAACATTCTGGAGGTTATTTTTGGTCAAGGCCAAAGAGCCGCCAATACTGTCGTGTAAATCTTGGGAAATACGCTTTCTTTCGGCTGTTTGTGTTTCTGAAATGGTCAAAAGCAACTCGTTTTGTCTCTTGTTTTGAAGTCGTTGCTTAAATAGAAAGAATGTAAGCAATGTAATGATGGATAAAGCAACCAGACTAAAACTTAATTGTCTTAATTTACGATCTTGATTTGTAATTGTAACTTCGCTTTTAAGCTGCTCTTCGGATAGTTTTAGAATCTCATTTTCTTTTTTTTCTGTTTCGTATTTAATTTCTAATTCGCTGATAGCTTTTAAATGATTTTCTCCAATGAGGCTATCATTTAAGTCATGATAGCTAGCAAAATAATTTAATGCTTTTTTTGGCTGGTCCAAAGCATAATAGAATTCGGAAATATTAAGATAGGCATCTCTTAGCTTATCCCTGTTTCCTAGGTCTTTTGTCATTTGCATCCCTTTTTGGATATTGATAAGACCTATAGTGTTTCTTCCAAGTTTATGTTGAATCCAACCTAAGTTTTGATAACCTAATGCAACCGATGCAGCATCATTTTGAAGTTCGGCAATTTGTAATCCTTTGCGGTAATAATCTAATGCTTTTAAGTTTTGATTTTGAACATCATTAAGCTTTCCAAGGTTATTGTAATTTCTGGCTATAGATAAACTATCACCTTTTAAAATATCAAACTCTAAATCCTTTAAAAACCATTCTTCAGACTTTTTAAACTCACCTTTTTCCGCGTATACAATAGCCATATTACCAATCGCTCTCGATTTTTCAAAGTCATTGGCATTTAGTTCTGCATTTTTCAAGGCACGTTCTGTATAGTCTTTAGCTTTCTGCCAATCAAGAGTAGCACTATAGACGACACTTATATTATTTAGAATACCGGCTCTACAATTATTTAACTCCATACTCTCACATATTTCCAATGCCTTGAAATGATTTTTAAGGGCATCTTCATACTCTGATTTAAAATAGTAGCATGTTCCTAGTGAGGATAATACATAGATTACTTCTTCTTCTGTCCCAAAATTTTTTATTTTCAAGGCATTACCACATTCTATTATCGATTCTGAATAGTTGTGGTGGTACAATAAATTACGTGATTCCAATAGATGATACATAAAACTTACTCTGTTATTTTTTTCTAAATCTATCTTTGATTTAATCTTCTCGAGAAAAGTTTTCATTTCTTCCTTCTCACCAATGCTTTGTATGGTTTTAGCTATTTGTAGATAATTGAGGATTTTTTTTTCATTTACTTCTTTTTTGTTCAATTTCTTCTGGAGAATTTTTAGACTATCCTTTTTGTCTAAAATGGGGCTTTGCTGAGCAAAGCAAAATTGAAAAATTCCAAAAAATAGGAATAACATAAAGCACCAATTTTTTTTACTGTCCATAATCTACCTGATTTTGAGATAACTAAATGTAAATGATTGTTTTAATAAACACAAAAGACCTATTATTAGCGGTTTAAAAAATGACGGGCTATGAGATTGTTTTTAAACAAATTATTTTTCTCTGAGTAATTCGTTAATGCTCTTTTATAGATTTTTTAATAAACTTATTACAGGGTGCCATAATGTATTTTAAGAGAGCAGTAAATTGTATCCTTCATCGTTACTAAATGATTCTATACATTTAAAAGAGATGTTATAGTTGGAGTTTTCATTTTAATTCAAAACATCTCAATATTTAAAGACAATTCACAATTTTTATAATCTATGCCTTACTCGGTGCGGTGAATAATTTTTAAACTAAAAACTACCATAATATGTAATGGAATCAATTGATCAAAAAGACTCTTTCTGAAGCAATAATTTGAATCTGTTAATTATAATCATTAAAATGGAGGTCAATGATTGATAGTAAAAGGTAGGAATATTTCTGTTGAGCAGTAAAAATTAAATAGATAATTCTTCGCTATATTGTAATTCCAAATGATGAAATGTTTATGTAACATGGGAAATACTCTTTTATAAATAAAAACCATATCCTAACAGTACAGTAATAAAATACCACTAAAGGAGAACATTTTCTTAATGAAGTGTTTAAGTACAAAAATTGTTTATGGTTAAGAAACCATCTTTAAAAGATATTGCAAAAAAAGCAGAGGTCTCCATTGCAACGGTCTCCTATGTACTGACTAGGGGCACAGATAGTGGAATAAGTCCACAGGTTTCTGAAAAAATCAGAAAAATTGCCAGAGAACTAAATTATAGGCCCAACCAAATTGCACAAAGCCTGCAAAGTGGAAAAACGTATTCAATTGGGTTGATTGTGGCCGATATATCTAACCCTTTTTTTGCCAATATTGCCAGAATTATTGAAGATGAGGCCAAAAGATACAACTACACGGTAATTTTTGGTAGCTCTGATGAAAATGCCAAAAAATCCGCAGACCTCCTAACATTTTTAGTTGATCGTCAAGTTGATGGCTTTATAATTGCGCCAGCAGAGCACTCGGAAAAACAACTAAAATTACTTAAAAAAGAAAAAATACCATTTGTTTTAATCGATAGGTACTTTCCTAATATCGAATCTAATTTTGTTATCATAAATAATTTTGATTCAACATTTAATGCCACAAAAAAACTTATCGATTCTGGACATAAAAAGATAGGTATGGTAGGATATGATAGTAAATTAAATCATATGAAAGAACGTATAAGAGGTTATTCTGAAGCAATGGAAAATGCAGGTTCAAGCCGTTTGGAAAAAAATATTAAAACAGTGAAATTTGAAAGTATATCCGAAGAAATAAGTTTAAAAATTGAAGAACTCTTACTTTGTGAGCAACCCGTAACCGCCATTCTCTTTGCAACCAATACTTTGGCGATTCACGGAATGAAAAGTATTGATGCGCTAAAACTGAGTGTGCCAGAAGATGTCTCAGTTATTGTTTTTGACGCTTCTGATGCCTTTGATTTTTATTCTTGCCCACTTACCTATATTCAACAACCTCTTTTGGAAATTGGTACTCGAGCGGTTAATGTCTTAATCGAAAAAATTGATAATCCAAGTGAAAACTTCTCAAAAGTGCATCTCCAAACCAAACTCGTTCTCAAGGACTCCGTCTCCATTAAAAAGCCTATTTGATTTTTAAAAAAAAATCTCAAATTTTAAATCTTATAACTAACTTAAACGTTTAAGTAATATATTTGATGAATTCTCACAATACAATTTTATGTATTCAGATTGATTTTTGAGAGCCCTATTTGGCAACTCATCTAAAAAATGGACTTACAAATTTTCAATGATTAAAATAAAAGGAATAATTATAGTAAAAAATATTATCGCTTACAACTTGTCCTAATTCTAATTGCCTAAGTGACCAAGCTCCAAAACCACGGATATGACTCAAGCCAAACCTAATTTTAAACTAAAGAACTTATATGCTAAGCACTATAAACTCTTTATGGAATTTGAAAAATCGACAAACTTCAGAAATAAAAAATGTTGAACTATGCAAAAGTCAATCAGACTGAATCAATACTGTTATATATCAATAATTTTTGCGTGCTATTTTTTTATATCCTGTGAAAATGGGGAAAAACATAGTCAAAGTATAAAATACATCAGCTATGTTGAACTCGTCAACCGCTTAACTGATTTAAAATCTCTTTCCGTATTGCCAGAGGAAGGAGAGAAAAGCGAGATGTGGTCAAGTTACGACCGAAAAAGTAGAGTGGATTCCATAACAGGTGAGTTTATAGATTGGTCGGCAAATAATGACGGATTAAGTCCTCAGTATATTAGAAAAGAGGGCAATAACGAGGTGCTTGCCGAAATGGATGGCCCAGGTGCAATCGTAAGGATTTGGTCCGCTAGCCCTAAAAAGGGGAAAGTATACATCTATATAGATGGCAATGAGAAACCGATTTTAAGTGAATCTTTTATAGATTATTTTAAACCGACCGTACCGGCTTTTGCTTTTCCCAATTTAGTCTATGAGACCAATGCAAAAGGATTTAATAATTATGTCCCAATTACCTATCAGAAAAGCTGTAAAATAGTTGCAGAACCAGGCTGGGGACAATATTTTCATTTTAATTACATCACTTTTAAACCTAAAACTAAAATAGAACCATTTAACGCGAACTTAACTGAAACTGGTTTAAAGGCTCTAGCGTCAGTCGATGATTTCTTTGGAAAAAAATTAGGTCAAAACCCAAACGATGGGAACTTAGATAAAATTATAAAAGAGGTAAGCATAAATAGTGGAGTTAAAACAACTGTTTACGAGTTTGAAGATAGCGGCGCTATTGGCAGTCTAAAAGTCAGGGTGAAGAATGTTCCAAAGGAAAGGGAAGATGAAATTCTAAGAAAAACGATACTTGAAATTTCTTGGGATGATGAGAACGAGCCATCGGTATGGTCGCCATTGGGAGATTTTTTTGGTTCAGCACCAGGTTGTAATGAGTATAAAACACTACCAATGGGCATGACCAAAAATTGGATGTACAGTTACTGGTACATGCCTTTTAAAAATGGTGCTAAAATTAAACTTCATAACTTATCAGATATTCCTATAACCGTTACTATGGAAATAGGTAAAGAAGAACTCAAAGGCGACATAGACAATCTGGGCAGATTTCATGCTAAATGGCATAGAGATTTAGAACCTGTTGATGAAGAACGCTGGCCAGACTGGCTAATGCTCAAAACCAATGGAAGCGGCAGATTTCTTGGCGCATCGCTTTCAGTTTGGAATCCCAAGGGCGGTAGCAATACTAAAGCAAAAGAGGGACATTATTGGTGGGGCGAAGGTGATGAAAAATTTTTTGTTGATGGGGAAACATTTCCTTCCACGTTCGGGACAGGCACAGAGGATTATTTTGGCTATGCTTGGTGCAACCCCTCTTTGTTCAATCAAGCTTTTCATAGCCAAACTATCGATAGCGATAATATGGGTCATCAGGCAGTAAATCGATGGCAGGTTATCGATAATATTCCTTTTCAAAAAACATTTGATGGATATATGGAAAAATATTTTGCAAATGATTGGCCAACCCAATATGCCATGGTAGTCTATTGGTATTTAGATGCTGAAGGAAAAGACCCTATAAAAGCTACACCAACAGATGAAGTTTACGGGTTTGAGATACCTTATAAAGTGTTTAGAAAACCTGATGTTTTAGAAGCCGAAAATTTGAATATTACATCAAATTCTGGAGGTTGGGCTACAATCGATGCATTTGCCCACGAATCGCTTTATAAATCTGTAAGCGGACATAAAATATTATTTTGGACAGCACAGAGAAATAAGAAGAATATATTGGAAACTGAATTCACTTCACAAAGAACGGGTCTGTTTGAAGTTTATGCAAACATCATTAAACAACCTGAAGGAGGGAAGTTTAACATTCAAATAAACGGTAAGAGAATGAGAACTATCAATTTCCAATCCTCAGATAGCACATATGCAACCGAAATCATAAAAATTGGTAAAATTAAATTGAACAAAGGTATTCAGTCAATTCAATTTAAAACAGCAAACAACCATAAGTTCCCCCAAAAAATGTGGATAGACTATTTTGAGTTTAGAGGAAAGTAGCCAGTTATGCTATTCGTTGATAATTTTTAGAGGTGCATATTCATCATCAATGACATTAATTCCTAATTAAATATTCTCTTATTAAATGACTTCCATTAATCATGACTCTAAATTATTTTTCGTATAAAATATGATTTTATTTAAACGTTTAAGTTGTACTTTTAAAAATTAGATATGATATTTTCTAAATCTATTAAATCCAATAAAACATGAGATATCTTGCTATATTATTACTTGTATTCTTATTTGGGGGATTAACTATTTCTGTCAATGCCCAAAACAAGGATACTCATAATGGTCTAAATAACGACTTAGGAAATATCTTTAGACTTTCAGATGCCAAAACACGGTCTATTAGTCCAGAAAACCTTACTGGCGAAAAGGGCAAAGGTGCCATGGCAAAACTGGGAGAAGGTGAGGGGAGTTCTGCTGCAAGGGATTTAGGCCAAGGTTGGAAGGTCAGTCCCAAAGTCATAATCAAATCCGGCGAAACCTTTACTATGGCCGAGATTGAAGATCAGGGTGCAATTCAACATATTTGGATGACACCAACTGGAAACTGGAGATTCTCAATTTTACGAATTTATTGGGATGATGAAACAGAACCATCAGTAGAAGTACCGGTCGGTGATTTTTTTGGGATGGGTTGGCGTGAGTACGCCCCTTTAAACTCATTGCCCATAACTGTAAATCCAGGAAGCGCATTTAATTCATTTTGGCCAATGCCCTTTAGAAAAAAATGCAAGATAACCTTGGAGAATATTGGTGCAAGGGAAATGAAACTTTACTATCAAATTGATTATACCTTAACCAAAGTACCTGATGATGCCGCGTACTTTCACGCTCAATTTAGACGCAGTAATCCTACCGAAGGCGCCATACATACATTGATTGATGGTGTAAAAGGAAAAGGGCACTATGTTGGAACGTACATTGCGTGGCAAGTCAATAATCGAGGCTGGTGGGGCGAAGGCGAAATAAAATTTTACATGGACGGCGATAAAAAGTTCCCGACTATAGCTGGAACGGGCACAGAAGATTACTTTTTGGGCTCCTATAACTTTGAAAACAAAAAAACGAAAGAATACGAAAGCTATTCTACTGCTTATGCGGGTCTTCACCAAATTATTAAACCTGATGGTCTCTACAATTCGCAACAGCGTTTTGGAATGTATCGCTGGCATATCAAAGACCCTATTAGATTTAATAAAGACCTAAAAATCACCATTCAAGATTTAGGGTGGAAAAGTGGCAGAAGATATCTTCAGCAGAAATCTGACATTAGTTCGGTGGTTTTTTGGTATCAAAGGGAACCTCACAAAACGTTCCCTAGGTTACCATCAAAAGATGATTTGGAAGTTAATTAAATAGTATCTCTTTTATGATTTTAACTGTTTTTTCGATTCAAAATAATTCTGGCCAACTCATGGTCAAAAGGTCAATTAAATTTCTTTTGGTCTGTACTTTTATTTTAAATCATTGTGTTTTGAAAGCACAGGATGAGAGACCAAACATCATAATCATCAATGCGGATGATTTAGGTTATGGGGATATAGGTGTACAGGGTGCAACAAAGGTACAAACACCTACCATTGATAAGTTGGCCTCTGAGGGAAGACGTTTTACAGATTTTCATTCAGCTTCCGCTGTATGCTCTCCGTCACGTTATGCGCTTTTAACAGGACGCTATCCCGCACGTAAAGATTTATGGTCACCGATATTTCTCAAAAAGGAACTTCAAATCGATACATTAAGAATGACATTGGGCAGTTTGATGAAAACAAAAGACTACACTACAGCTGTCATTGGAAAATGGCATTTGGGTTTTGGAAATAACTCTCCTGTTGATTGGAACAAACCGTTGAAGCCAGGACCTTTGGAGTTAGGTTTCGACTACTATTTTGGGGTACCGGTGTTGAACAGTCATCCTCCATTTGTGTACGTGGAGAATCATGAAGTCGTTGGCATGGTGCCAGACGACCCCTTTATTTATGGCAAAAAAGCGATGACCCGTGATTTTGACGAAAAATTTGATACTGATGAAATTGGCGGGGCTAAAAAAGCTCATGAGAATTATGAGGATAGAAAAGTTGGAACTATACTAACGCAAAAAGCAATGGAATGGATAAGAAAAAACAAAGAGCGACCATTCTTCCTTTATTTTGCCACAACAAACATTCACCATCCTTTTACTCCTTCTCCACAATTTATTGGTACTAGCCAAGCAGGAGCCTATGGTGATTTTATTCACGAATTGGACTGGATGCTTTCAGAAGTATTAAATGTTTTGGAAGAAGAAGGACTAAGTGAAGACACCTTAATAATTTTTACGAGTGACAATGGAGGCATGCTCAACCGTGGCGGTCAGACCGCAAGAGAAGCCGGTCACAAAGCAAATGGGGATTTATTGGGCTTTAAATTTGATGCATGGGAAGGAGGGCACCGCGTTCCCTTTATAGCACGTTGGCCCAACAAGATTCCCAGTGGAACAACCTCGGACCAATTGTCATCCAATGTAGACTTGTTTGCCACAATTGCATCAATAATTGGCTACAAGCCAAAAAATCAAGAAGGACCTGACAGTATTGATATTCTCCCGGCATTACTGAAAAATCCGACAGAAGCAATTAGAAAGAGTTTAGTGATATCTCCAGCTCGAAAAAGAAATTTATCCTTTAGAAAGGGAAAGTGGATGTATATTTCTGCGAGAGGTGGTGGAGGTTTTTCTTCCAAACAACTTGGTGCTCATACATTTGGTGGTCCAGCCGCTTTTCCGTTTACAGGTCAAAAAAACAGTGATATTATCAATGGTAAGATTAAATCAAATGCCCCAACGGCACAATTATATAATTTAGAGAAAGATCCCTATCAGTCTACGAACGTTTATTACAAACATCCAGAAATCATCAAGGATATGGAAAATTCGTTATCAAAAATTTTGGAGTCCAACTAAAGTGTGAAATGCAAGAATCAGAAAGCTATTGAACACTAAATTTTGCAGTGGTTGAAGCCTTAGAATCTCCGCCAATCCATATTTGAAAAGTCCCTGGCTCAACCTCCCATTTTTTGTTTTGGGTATAGAACTGAAGTGTCTCTGGGGTAATCTCAAAGCTTACAGTTCTTGATTCTTGTGGCTTTAATTTTATTTTTTCAAAACCTTTAAGTTCACGAATCGGTCGGACCAGACTGCCTACTAAATCCCTGATATAGAGTTGCACAACTTCTTCCCCAACCTTATCTCCAGTGTTCGTAACACGAATCTTTGCAATTAAACTTCCATCTTTGGAAATCTCGGAACGGCTCAATTTTAAATCGCTATACTTAAAATTAGTGTAACTTAAGCCAAATCCAAATGGGAACAATGCCTCTTTTGGAGCATCTCTATAACTTGAAAAAGTAACGTGGTCCATACTATAAGGTCTGCCTGTATTTTTTTGATTGTAATATAATGGTTCTTGTCCTACATCATACGGGAATGAGACCGGTAATTTTCCGGACGGATTGTAATCCCCAAAAATTACATCGGAAATGGCATTGCCAGCTTGTGAACCAAGATGCCAACATTCCAATATAGTTGAGACCTTTTTATTTATTTCGCTTAAATCCATGGGTCTACCGTTCATCAAAACAACGACTACATTCTCATTTGCTTTGGTCACAGCATCGATTAATTCGTTTTGAAGCCCCGCAAAACCTATATTTACCTGACTTCTGCCTTCTCCCGTTTGGTAAGCGTTTTCACCTACTGATAGGAGTACAACATCAGATTTCTTTGCAAGTTCAACAGCTTCTGTAATGGCTGTTTTGTCTTTTGTGTTGAACTTTATAGGGTATAAAAATTGATTTTTACCAGGCTCTACGGTCTCGCTCATCAGTTCAATACCTTTAGCAAAAGAAACTTGAACGTTTTTATCAACTTTATTTTTTATTCCTTCAAGTAAAGAAACCGCGGAATTGTAAACCCCTTTGCCCCTCCAATTACCCAGTGGTACGTCTTTATCATCTCCAAGAGGTCCAATTACCGCAATCTTTTCAATAGATTTTGATAGAGGCAGTGTTTTATTTTCATTCTTGAGCAGAACAATGGATTTTCTTGCTACATCTCGAGCAATTTTCAGGTGTTCTTTGGTGTAGACATTTTCCCTCTCACGCGTTTCGTCACAATACTTATAGGGGTCATCAAAAAGCCCCAATTCAAATTTTAATTTCAGTATTCGTTTTACGGCATCGTTCAACTGGGATTCGGTAATTTTATTTTCGGTGAGCAATTCTGCTAAATGTCCTTCATAAGCATAGGATTCCATGTCCATATCGCTACCTGAATTCATTGCAATTTCTGCTGCTTGCTTTTTATCTTCGGCAAATCCATGGGCAATCATTTCACCGATAGAGCCCCAATCGGATACTATAAATCCGTCCCAGTTCCACTTTCCTTTAAGAATATCGTGTTGCAATTCTCTATGGCCGGTGGCGGGTATTCCATCAACATCGTTAAATGCATTCATAAAAGTGGCAACTCCACTTTTTGCGGCCGCTTTAAAGGGTGGAAGTACTGTGTTATGGAGTTCATAATCACCAATATTGACCGTATTGTAATCCCTCCCTGCTTCCCCAAACCCATAACCGGCAAAATGTTTGGCACAGGCTGCAACCGTAAATTTATCATTAAGATTACCTCCTTGAAAGCCTTTAATGCGTGCAACCCCAATTTTAGAAGTCAAGTAAGGGTCTTCTCCCGCTCCCTCCATAATTCTGCCCCATCGCGCATCTCTGGACACGTCCAACATGGGCGCGAAAGTCCATTGTAGACCAGATGCCGCAGATTCCTTCGCCGCAATGGATGCAGACTTTTGAATGATTTCCAAATCCCAGCTTGCACTTTCTCCAAGTGGAATCGGGAAAATTGTTTTATAGCCGTGAATAACATCATAGGCAAAAATCAAGGGAATTTTTAGTCGCGAATTCTCCATTACAATTTGTTGCGTTTCCCTAATTGCCGCAACAGAAGTCACGTTTAGCATTGAACCAACTTCGCCTTTCTTTAGTTTAGAAAGTTTGTATTGATGATTTTCTGAAGATGAAGGTCCAGTGGCATCCCAACCACCACTATATTGCACTAATTGCCCAATTTTTTCATTGATTGTCATCAAATTTAATACAGAGTCCACTCTAAAAGATAGGATTTCTGAAAAAGAGGGATGAGAACCACTCATGGAATCAAAATTACTTTGGGCATTTGCGAAATGTATGACCGTTGTTAAGAAACAAAAGCAGATAAACTTGGCTATATTCAGCATCTGATGGGAAACTTTCATAAAAAAGGAACTTAATTTATTTGGAATTTTACAAAAACAGGGAAATGGTCTGACAGATAGCGTTGATCTATCAAGGTGGAAAAAGTACCATAGGTTTCAATCTTTAGATTAGAATGCATGGAGAACATGATATAATCTATACGGCGAGTAGCTTTTTCAAGAATATTGAAACCATTAAAAGTACCAATGGAACCGAATTTGATTCTTGCAAGTTCTTTTGAATCGTTCATAGTTCCTTTTAAATCTTGAATAAGCCTACTTTCTGGAACTACATTAAAATCTCCCATTAAGATCACTGGATAATTTTGTTCATTTAGGTCATGGATGTTGTCCAATATTTTCTGCATACCATATAATTGTGCATTTTTACCCTTATGGTCTAAATGTGTATTAAATACCCAAAAGTTCTTTTTTGAATCTTTGTCTTCAAATAGACCGTAGGTGCAAATTCTTGGATAGGCAGCATCCCAGCCTATAGAGACTTCAAACGGGGTGTCTGAAAGCCAAAATGTACCATGGCTTTTAAGATGTAATCTATTATGGTTGTAATAGATTGCCGTATGTTCCCCATTATTTTCTCCATCACGTCCGAGACCTATGTTTTTATATTCGGTAAGATGTGTGGAGAGATCTTTAACTTGATTGGGTCTTGCTTCTTGGACTCCAAGGACGTCCGGAGAAAATAATAGAATTTGATTGGCTAGCATTTCCTTTCTGTTGGGCCAGGCATTCTTTTTATCGGAGGCCACATCCAATCTAATATTGTAGGTCATTAGGGTTAATTCTTGACATTTACAGGCAGTCGATGCCATAATGGCCAAAAATGATATACTTAGCTTTAAAAAATCGATCATCGGTCACTTTGCTTTTGAAACACCCTAACATAATCCACAATCATGGCCGAAGGCAAACTACTATCATCGATTCCTTCTCTACCACCTAACATTCCACCCACAGCAATATTTAGCTTCAAATGAAAGTTTTGGTCAAAAGGCCACTCAGCAGTGGTTTTATTCTCATTCTTTATTTGATTGTAGACTTTTCCATCTAGTAGAAAATCCATTTTTTCCGGAGTCCATAATAGGGAATATATATGGTAGCTATCGTAAGGGTCTTCAACAAATGTACTTTTCCCTTTTTCTGTACCGCGCATATGGTTATAGGATTTGGTATGGATTGTCCCAAAGATTGAATCTGGATCAAATCCCACATGTTCCATAATATCAATTTCACCGCACTCGGGCCAACCTACCTCACTATAATTTTCTCCAAGCATCCAGAAAGCAGGCCATAGACCGACACCTTTGGGAAGCTTGGCCTTAATTTCTATCCTCCCGTAAGTCCATTCAGCTAAATTCTTTGTAGTTATACTCCCCGAAGTATAATCAGCATACTCCCATTGTTTTCTCCAATTCTTGGCATCTTTGCTCTCAAATTGTGGGTTATTGATTTTTTCTTTGTGGGCCTCCAATATGAGCTTACCATTTTCTACGCGAACATTCTTAAGGCTATCTGTATAAAATTGTTTTTCTTGGTTTCTTTTAAGCCCTATCTCATAACTCCATTTGGTGCTATCAACTTTACCTGAATAATCAAATTCGTCGCTCCAGACTAAATTCCAATCGCTGTTTGTAGTATTTATTTTTGAAAGTCTTAAAGCCAGTTCTGGTTCATCTGTTGTTATATAATCAAATTTATTGGCTAATAAGAATTTTATATCCTCACTTTTATTTACGGTCCAGGAGTTAAGTTTTAGATCCAATTTTTTTGCTTTTTCAATCCATTTGGGATGACGCCTAAATGTATTTATTTGATAATCGAGACCATCTATTTTGTCGTGCTTTAATTCAGTCGGCTTTTTATATCCATTTAAATATTGAACTTTAGCATTGGGACTGACTTTTTTAATCTCTTTTAAAATTTCATAACTAAAACTTATATAATAACCAATGTGGGATTTGGCATTGACCTCCTCTACCAATTGGAGTGTTTTTCTTGCCATTTTAATATTTCGTTTTTTATTCTTGGATGGTTTTAGTTCCAGAAAAAAGGCTGTAGAATCGTTATCTGCCATTCCGGCTCTTAAAAAATCACTCAGTTTAGGTAGGATTTCTCCATTGGGTAACTTGTGCAAAGAAAGTTCTTCGTAGTTTGATTCTTCGATAACAAGGTCGGCATATTCGGCATCATGAGTTACAATAAGTACCTCATCCTTTGTCATGCGAACATCAAATTCAGAACCAGTGTAACCATTTTTGATTGCTTGTTTGAGAGCAGCTATCGAGTTTTTTGGATATCCGTTTTTTTTCCAATCACCCCTATGGGCAATTACTGGATTATCCGCAGTGCTAATGGCATCGACATTGAAAATGTTCTGACACGAAGTCATGAAAAAACATACTACTGCGGCTAATTCTATTTTCGTCATAAAAATTTTTCAAAAATCGATGCCATTTTTTTATTCAATTGGAATCTATTCTGTACACGTTAAAATATATTCGTTGGATTGGCCATCCACACAATACTTTGAAAAGAAAATATCAACTTTTAATTGAACCAAATATTCTAATAGCCAACATTCTGTGGATAATTCTCACCTAATAACTGTAGCTCTTCTTGTGGTATCGGCCAATTGACCATGTGCGGTTCCATTCTGTTTCTTGCCATGTCGAAAAACCCTTCATTACTGGCATGGTCCTGAATGTATTGTGTTAGTAGACCGATACGTTTCAAGAAATAAAACCGTTGACCCTCAAAACCAAGTTCACGTGCTCGCTCCTCAACAACATCTATTAGGTCCATTGATTCCAAACTTGCTGCATTGGCGCGGTTACGAACGGCATTAATATATTCTAAGGCTTTATCTTGATCTCCAAGATTAAGATATGCCTCTGCTCCAATCAAATAAGTTTCGGCCAATCTATATATCATAATATTTGAAATATTATCAGGTTCGGCAGGTGGAGCATCATCTTGCCTGTACTTGATGACGGAAGGATTCATAGTTCTATAATACAGATTGCGAATATTGTTATTATCACTATTTTGGTCATACACGTCAATAACATCACCTAATTGTACACCTTCCGGGAGTTCATCCGGGTCATTGTAGATATAGTCCGTAATATAATAGTTTCCATCAGCTCTGTCATCATTGGCATCTTCTTCCAAAAGATTTCTGAAATAATTGTTCATTAGTAGAAATCCGCCACCTCTAGCTCCATTGTCTATGGAAAATGTAGCCCCATCTATCAAGTGATATTGCGGTACAATGCTGAAGTTGATTCTTGTAGACCCGCCACCACCTACGGCAGCATCCTCAAATTGCATTGCAAATAGGGTTTCACTATGGTTCATATCTCCATCAAAAACCTGTCCAGTGTCTGAAAGAAGGCTGTAGCTTCCTTGCTCGATGATTTCATCTGCTTCTTGGGTTGCTCTGGTCCAATCTTCCTGCCACATTGCGGTCTTTGCCCTAACGTGCTTTGCAGCCGCTTTGGTCCATCTTCCAAATTGTTCCGTGGTCCAAGGAAGGTTTTCAATCGCAAAGTCCAGGTCTGCGTTTATCAGTTCAAATATTTCTTCCTCAGTATTGGGTTGCTGAGGTTTGTTGAAAGCATTATCTGGATTTGTTTCTTCAGTAGTCACAAAAATATTGTTGAACTGTCTGTATAATATAAAATAGGCATGGGCCCTTATTGTTCTGGCCTCCGCAAGAATTTGATTTCTCAGTTCATCTTCCATTTCAACGTCTGGAACTGCATTTATTATAGCATTGGCACGATCGACCATTCTGTAACCGTATCTCCAATGTTTTGATAAGCGCCTGCTTCCAAAGCTGTTCAAATCAGCCCCCCAACCCAATCTAGCATAAAAAGCAATTTCACCCGAGCGGCCTACAGTTAGGTCTGATTTTGCGACAGGAATCATTGGTATGGCAGAGTTCCACTCTGCATCTGTCCATATTGCTCTGTGAAGGTTGTAGAGGCCCACTACTGCAGATTCCAAACCTTCTGGCGTACTGTAAATAAAATCTGCCGAAGTCTCCGAAAGCAATTCGTCTTCAAGATACTTCTCGCATGCCGTTGCTACAAAAAGAAATAGAGCAACCAAGAATAAATACTGTATTTTCAAATTTTTCATAATTTTTTCTTTTTAAAATCCTAATTGAACTCCTAATGTGATTCCCTTTGCATCTGGAAATTGACCGGGATTATTCTCTGGGCTGTATGATTTGTAATCTGTTATTGTGATAAGATTAGTTCCTGTTACGTAAAAACGCAATCGTTGCATACCGATGGTACTAACAAATTTGGGAGAGAGATTATATCCAAGAGTTATCGTTCTTAAACGAATATAAGAAGCATCATCAACGGCCAGTGCACGCAGAAAGCTAGGTGTTGTAGTACTTGGTCTGATAAACTGGTTTGATCGGTCTTCCGGTAAGTAATAATCTACCGCAATACCGTTGTTCCCACCTTGTAGTGCCGCTCCTAGATTTCCATCGGCAAAGTAGGGATTGATATTTGTAGCACCTTCAACAACGAATACATCTGCAAAAAGGTCGAATCCCTTATATCTAAAATTGGTGTTGAACGTTGCAAACCAGTCTGGGTTTTGGTCGATCAATACCCTATCTTCATCCGTAATTTCACCATCATCGTTTAAATCCTGAACTCTAGGCTCACCAGGTCTAGCTTCGGGCTGTGCAGAGTTTTCAATATCATCTTCTTCTTGCCAAATGCCATCGAATACAAATTGATTGATATTGTCGATAGATTCACCGATGAATAGATTCTGTGATTCAAAATCTATTAAATTGCCATCTTGATCACGTTCTCCGGCAAGCGAGACAACCTCATTCTCGTTGGTTGACCAAATAACACCAATAGACCATTGTACATCTTGTTTATTAATGATATTGGTATTGATTGTAGCTTCAAACCCTCTGTTTTGTACTTCCCCAATATTAAATCTAGTTACGCCAAAACCTGATGTCCCGGCAAGAATCCTGTCCAGAAGAAAATCAGACGTAGTTTTATTGTAATACTCGAATGTACCATCGATCACACGGTTAAATAAACTAAAATCAAGACCAACATTAAATGTTGTTACAGTTTCCCATTTAAGATTTGGGTTGGGCAATCTATTAAGAGGGGCAAAACCACCGATTGTATTGCCTCCAAAAACATAGGGGAGATCATCTGCAATTCCCAAAGACTCACTTGGATTGACACCATCATTTCCAGTAGATCCATAAGTAGACCGTAATTTTAATTGATTTATTAGTTTAGAATCCCTAAGAAAACCTTCTTCATGGATTTTCCATGCCAATCCAACTGCTGGAAAATATCCGTACTTTTCATTTTCGGCAAAAACGGAAGAGCCATCAGCACGCATGGTCAAAGTGAGCAGGTACCTATCCAAAAATCCATATCTGGCCCTTCCCATAAATGAAACTAAACGTCTTCTACTGACATCCCTGGTTGTTGATCTTATTAAATCTGCCTTACCGTTATAACCAAGGTTATCGTTGGCGAAACCTGATTTTGTAATTTCCGTTTCTAAATCTTTCCGTTGATTTACGGAATGGAGACCCGTTAATTCCAATCTGTGCTTGTTGCCCAAGTTTGGACTATAATCAATAATATTTTCAATCTGAAACTCTTCATAGTTTGTAGTACCTAAAGTAGCGATACCTCTTATATCTCCATCGCCATTTGGATGCGTTGTTGACCTATAAATACCTTGGCTACCATCCCTCACTCTTGAGAAAGCGTTAACTCTTGCAGAAAGATTTGGCGTAAATTGGTAATTGGCGACAAGATTTAAATCCCTTAGGTTGATTAATATATCATTGTCGGCTTCACGTATGTTCCATAGAGGATTGACCGTTAATTTCCCATCACCTAAAGGCTCCCTTATAAGGTTGCCTTCTTCATCAAAGGGCTTGGCAAGAGGGGAAATTGTTATTACGTCCAGATTTCCTGTTTCAAGGTTCTGCTCACTTTTTTGAATATTGACATTTACCTGTAAAGAAAATTTATCTGTTACTTTTTGGTCTACATTTAGTCTGAACGTACCTCTTTTAAATCCAGAGGTAGGAATAATTCCATCTTGATTATAATAATTTAAGCTTGTATATATTTTGGTGTTTTCTCCTCCTCCGGAAACACTCAACGTATGGTTATTGATCATTGCATCCCTTATGACCAAGTCTTCCCAATCTACATAGTTTTGATTTTCGATAGCCTCAAGTTCAAAAGGCTCGAAGATAGTGGTGTCATCCAAATACTCGTTTTCATTGTCGGTACGGAATGCCTCTCTTCTTAACTGGGTATATTCAGGTCCCGTGAAAATATCGAAATTTCTGGTCAATCTTTGTATAGTGGCGAATGTATGAAGGCTTACTTCGAATTTACCTTCCTTTCCCCTTCTAGTGGTAATCAGTATTACGCCATTGGCCGCACGAGCACCATAAATGGCCTGTGAGCTCGCGTCTTTCAAAATTTCCATTGAAACAATATCATCCGCGACCACATCATTTATATTGTCATAAGGAACTCCGTCAACTATTATCAGCGGGTCATTTCCTTCCAATGAGACTTTACCCCTAATCACTATATCAGAGTTTCCACCAGGGCGTGCATCTGCCAAATTAACCTGAACCCCAGCTGCCCTACCTCTTATCATTTCGGCGACATTGGTCGTGGGTATTGCAGTAGCTTCTTCTATTTCCACACTTCCCACAGCACCTACAACATCACTTTTCTTTACTGTTCCATACCCAACTACCACAACCTCGTCTAGAGAGCTTGCATCTATTACGAGCGATATGGTCATATCACCGTCGGACACGGGCACTTCCTTTTTTTGGTATCCTATATAAGAAACAAGAATCGTATTCGAGTTGCCAGTAAGGGTCAAGGTGAATTTCCCATCAAAATCAGTAGATGTTCCATTCATGGTTCCTTTCTCTATAATAGATGCTCCTGGCAACGGTATCTGGCCATCGGCATCCAAAACTGTTCCCACTATTGTTTTCTGGGATTGGGCCGATAGTAAAATCATGAAGAGCATTGCGCAAAAAGTCATTAGTCGAACCTTTTGGCTTGTTAATAGATGTCTCATAAAAGCTATACTTATTGGTTAAACGTTTAAAGTCTTGGTCGGTATCAAATGGATTTTTGACACTTCTCAAAGTTAAGAAGCTATACGAGATGGCTAATAAAAACGACCCCGACAAAAAACGAACAATACAAAAAATCGGATTTTTTCAACACACCAACTTTTGTGAGCCTATGCAACACTTGGCAGTCTGGGCTAACATTAATTTTGGGTTAATAAATTATCCGTAGGGTCAAACTACACACATGTAGTGGTTTTGTCTGTGTAATATTTATATGTTGCCTGTTAAAACTTGAGGATATAATTGACAAGGTGCTCATCATGGTCAAGTTTTAATCTTTTGCGCAGGCGGTATCGTTTCGTTTCTACACTCTTTATTGAGATATTGAGTAGTGGCGCAATTTCTTTGGATGACAAGTTTAACCTTAAATATGCACAGAACTTTAAATCATTTGGTGTCAATTCAGGATGGGCAGCTTTTATATTGGTCAAAAATTCTTTATCCGCATTATCAAAGGCCTGCTTAAAAAATTTCCAATCTTTATTGTTGTTCAAGTTATTTTCTATAAGGTTTATTGCGCGGTCTATATTTTCATTTTTGTAACCTTTTTTCAACTGCTTCTTGATTTTTCCTAAAAGCTCGTTCTTTTTTATAATGCTCATTGTACTTATGGCCAACTCTCTATTCTTGTTTTCCATTCCCTGGTTTAATCTCTCATTCTGAATCTCAATAATTGTTTTTTCATTTTGAATTTGCTCGTGTCGCAATATTTTTTGATAATAAAACTTGTAAGCCTTATGAACAAAAAATCCAAAAAATATTAAAAAGATTGTATAAGAAAACAGGGCAATATTTGATATATACCATGGCTTGTTGACCTTAAATGTGAATACTTCTTTATTCTTGACCACCTCATTCCCAACTTTGGCCTTTATTGAAAGTTGATAATCACCAAAAGGTAAATTTTCAAATTGTACAGAGGGGCTGTTTCTCCATGGGCTCCATTTGTTCAACAGCCCATCCAATTTATATGAATACTTAACAGATTTAAATTTTTGATATTGAGGTACTGAATAGTTAAATGATAATACGCCTCTTTTATTTTCAAACTCGGCGATACTATCTACTTGAATTTTTTTCGATTTTCCATTTAAATCCGTGATAGTTACCGAATTTAAAAAAAGGCGATGTTCAATTTTTGGAGGTTCTTTTGAAAGGTCAATTTTTAAGAATCCGTCCGTTTTTCCCAGTATATAGTTTTCTTCGCTTAGCAGCTCAATGTTCTCAAAGCCTAAAATTCCATTACGTAGCCCAGAGGGCATTGGAATATTCTTTAACCCGATTTCATTGGTTAAATCGTTATGATGTAGATAGCTGATATTTTCTTCTGAAAACAACCAAAGCTTTCCGCTTTTATCGACAGTCAATCGCCCAGAGACTTTTCCTAAGGATGAAAACAATTGATGAAGATGCTCATCCTTTATAAATTTTTCTTGCTCGGTATTATATTTATAAATACCGTTTTCGGAGTTGTAGAGCAAATCATCTTCATAGGATACCAGACTTGATGTCTTGCCTATTTTTAATGATGTTAATTTCTGTATATTGGCAACACTTTCATAGCTACTGTCCAATCGAATTTTAAATACTCCTTTATATTCATTGCTGACCCATATATTATCCTTTTTGTCAATTTCAATAAATCTTGATGAATATTTAAATCCTTTGATTTTATTCTTTGATATCCATTCACCATCTCTAAATTCCAGTATATGCAGGCCATTGTAATTGCCCTGTAATAGAAGATTATTTTTTGAAGGAATTTTTCTAAAATCCCACGCCCCCAGAACAGAGGATATTTGTTCAGATTTATCTCCTTCAATCAAAAAAGTACCCAGATGATGCCCGCACAAAAGACTTCTATCATTAAAATTAAATAAGCTCCAAACCTGACCTGCGGTACCCTTAATAAATTGAAATTCTTGATTTGGCCTATCAATAGGCCTGTAAAAGAGCCCCTGATTTGTACCTGCATAAAAATTTCCTTTATAAAGTTCGGTACAATATACAGTTCCCAAAGCACCATAGTAATCTACATAGTTTGAGATTTTTGATTTAAGATTGAGACAATTTATTCCATTATCCAACCCAACCCATAGATTATTCCTTTTGTCTTCAAAAAGTGAAAGAACTGTATTATTAGAGAGACCGTTTCTTTGACCAATTTCAAATTTCTTTTTTCCATTTTGATCAAGATGAAGTAAGCCATTTAAAATGGTACCCAATACAAACTCTCCGTTATTTAATTTTATGGCGGTAAAAATGTTCATCTGGGAAAGATCAGAATCTATATCTGTTTTCCAGCGTCGTAGATTCTCCCCGTCATACTCAAAAAAACCGCGATTTCTTGTAAGCAACAATAAATTAGCCTCGCTCCCGTAAAGTCCTATTACCCTCCCTTCTTTAATTATTTTATCGTCAACAACCAGTGTGGATATCCCATTCTCAATCTTATAGAGCCCCATGTTGGCAACATGGTAATAAATTTTATTTTGTATGCTAAAAACTTTATATATGATTTCTTGTGAATGGATTATTTTAAAGAGATTATCCTTTGGATTATAAAAGAAAAGTTTATGGCTGGATTGAAACAAAATCCAATCTCCATACGCTATAATGTTCCAAATTTGATCGTCTTGAAAATCAATATTTTTAAATTTGGATATTAATGAAGTATAATACAGATCCCCGTATTTATCTTTTTCCCAATAACCAAATTCTGCATAACATCCAGTATAGATTTTTCTGCCAATAACTTTTACCGCCCTCAATATTGAATTATTTGGTGTGGGATACGATTTCCAAATTTCTCCATCATATTCCAGAAGGCCATTATTGTTTGCTACATAAATATAATGGTCATCGCTTTGGGAAACCATCCAATTTTGGTTATCCCCACCGTAATCCTGCGGGCTGAATTTTTTTATGGGGGGGAGCTCCTGAGCAGCAATTGTACAAGAGACAAAAAAATATAGCAAGAAAATTAGGTTTCTCATTTTTCCTATAAAATCATCTCTATTGAAATTCTTTAATATAAATGTAGTAAGAAGTATATTAAGATAAAGTAAACATCGGTTTTGGGGAAGTTATACTTTTGGCCAATCTATACATATTTCTGATAATTTGTCTGAGTATGTAGTAAATGTCATCCTTATCATAAGCCAAGTTTCGGCACCTGTCGTAGGTTGCTAAAAGCGAGGGGGCTATTTTAGAATTTTATTTATCGGTACCTACTGTTCAATACATACCAATATTGTCATCACACCATCTCTTATAAGCCAACTGTAATTGTTTTACCTTTTCTGGATTTCTTTGCGCTAAATCTTTACGCTCACCGGGGTCCTTGGCAACATTAAATAGCTTCGGTTCCATATTATCTATTATCGGTGCTATGTACTGATCTGTTGGCTCACTCTTCCAGTGATTGTCCTTGGCGTTGGTCAATTTCCAATCCCCTAATCTTACCGCCCATGTTTTTTGCCATTTCCAAACCAATAATCTATTTTCTACGGGACTTAACAAGTCCGTGCCATCAAGGGTAGTGTCCTTAACCTCAACATCTGCCAATCTTGCCAAAGTCGGCAAGATGTCAACTGTAGAAACATACTGATCGATTGTTTTGCCCTTATTAATATGATTTGGCCAAACAATTGCCAAAGGAACTCTTATTCCGCCCTCCCAAAGTGAGTATTTGCCCCCAGTCAACGGAGTATTGTTAGCTCCGGTCAATGGCGAACCTCCATTATCTGAAACAAAGACAATAACTGTATTTTTATATAAGTTTTGATTTTTTAATTCATTAAGAAAACGTCCTATATTATCATCCAAACAATTGAGATTGGCTAAATAGTAAGCTCGCATTTCGTCACTTTTAATGTCTCCAACACGTGAATATTTATCATAGTAGGCGGAATAAGTGCCTGTTTTTTTATCACCATAAGCTATTAAACTATCAGGATGATAGTTGGCAATAGGTTTGGCACCGTATTTATCAAGGTATTTTTGTGGAACTTCGTGAATTAAGTGGTGAACCGCATTATACGAAAGGGTGAGGAAAAATGGTTTATCATGTTTTCTTTTGATATAATCTATACTTTCATCAGTTAATATTGTGGTAAGATATCCTTCTTTGTAGCTCTTAATTGTGTCATTGTGCATTAAAGGCCCCAAAAGTGCGCTTGTTCCATAAGGGTCTGGTGTACGTTCTTTCATCTCTAATGAGTTATGCAAATAGTCATGGGCATGGGCGCTAAAACCGAGAAATTCATCATAACCGTGATTGAGTGGGTATTCCCTAACATCATACTTGTGAAAATTTCTTCCCAAATCGTTCTTCCCAATTCTCGCAGTTTCATATCCTGCCTCTTTAAGGTATTCTGGTAAAGTCTTAACATTTTTTGGTAGTCCAGGACCCCAACTGGCAGGTTTATCCCACCTAAATTGATTTTTGCCCGTAAGCATACCAGCACGGGACGGGCTGCAAACTGGAGCGGTAACATAAGCTTGTGTGAAAATTGTACCAGAAGCTCCCAGCTTTGAAATATTTGGTGTTTTGACAGTTTTGTCATGCATTGCAAAAGGGGAGAAATCTGCATAACCTTGGTCATCCACAACGATTAGTACGATGTTTGGCTTTTCACTTTTGAGTTCGGTGTTTTCATTGCAGGAATAAAGTAGAAAGAAAGAAAAAAGTATGGCGAGGTATTTCATTTATAAGTATTTGTTATTGGTACGAAGTTATTAAAACTAGTAAAACGACATTAGATAGTAGTCTTTTGTTGTGCTTATGCATTATCTGGAAAGCAGTAAAACTTTTTACAGATTTTTTGACTTCCCAACTGGATAAATTTCCAAATAGACCCAAAAAATCTATATAGGATTACCGCTTTTATTAAAGAACTTCTCTGAAAATTGATTTATAGAATCATTTTTATGAACGCTTTTAATAGTAGGACAGAGAATATTTTATCGTAACGATTTTATGATATCAATAGTTGATTTTGATAATGGGACAAAATCCTCATCAATCGATGCATTTTCATTATATACTTTTAAATAGGCCAGAAACATTTCTCTGGGGGGATTTTTTAAAAGGGAGACCAATTCATCTTTTCCTTTATATTTCTCGATTAATTTTATGATATGGTATCCTACATAATACATAGGGCTTTGAAACATTCCACTATAACCAATGTTATAGAGTTTATCTATCTCAACATGCTTATCATGCTTTGCCTGAAACACTAAACTCTCAAAAAGCGCAAAATTTATAATAAGTCTTTTAAAATTTCGGCTGTATTCCTTTTTGCTAAAATCTATATACGGACCTGATGAAGGAATTTTTGAAAAATCGGAAACGTAAGTAGCCGATCCTTCTCGTACCATTTGGTCTAAGAGATAATTTATCCTATCACTCTTATCAATTTGCTTCATAAAACGGTATTGTGCCAAATGGTAAAGCTCATGCGCACTCAAATAGGCCAAACCTAGATAATCCCCTTTCATCGATGATAAATCAACATAAAAAGCATTGGGTTCATCATCAAAGGTCCAACCACCGCCAATAACACCAAGCGTTAAATAAACTGTTGCGGTTATTTTTAAATTCTTAGGACAGTATGCCTTAAGTTTATCAATGGTACTTAGTGCTAATTCTTTTTTATTTTTGATTACCTGTTTCAATAGCTTTTTTGATTCGGGGAGCAAAGGCACCAATCTATTGAACATGTAAGGGTCATCGTCAATATAATTACTGTTCAGCGCAGCTTTTAAACTTTCTTTATAACCATCTGCATCAACATTTGGAAAAAACATGGCCAACTTCCTTAAGTACGCTTTTGTACCTTTCAACTCAATCAATTCTTCAAAGTCCTTATCTACAAATTCTTTTTTTTCAAATATTTGTAAGAGTTTCTCCGTTGCGGAATAATCATATGTGATATCAATTTCTTGCGCACTTAAAGTACAGAAAGTAATAAAAAAGATTACAAATAATAAAGCTCTCAAAATCATATTAGTTTGTTTGGATTTTTTATAATTGATGGTTTAGCTTCAGCCAAGGTTGCCTTTCTGCAAAATATATCTAAATATTCCTTTGAATAAGATAACATCTTCTGTAAATGTCATTTCATTGAATTTATTTTTTCGGATAGCTTACACTTTTTTCTTTTTAATACCTTTTGGGAATTTCTTTCATAAATAAAAAACCTAATTCAATCTTTGATTAATACTGGTGAATTTAAATTTTTTCGTTATAATTCCTTTTGTCTTTAAAAGTAAGGGCATAGCATCTACGCTATTTAGTTTTGAATAGTTATATCTAAAATAATCACGTATTTATTAGCTATTTTTAAACCCATTTCCTTAAATATCTAACATATCTGCTCGCTGAGCACAAAAAATGAATAGTGATATTCATAGTGCGAACACCAGTGTTACATTTTTGTAATTCGCGATTATGCAATACACAATTTTAAATCATCTCAATATTATTTCATCAATAAGATTTAGGGTGTCGGGATTAATAACTTTCATTTTTACAGTTGTGCCATCAACATAAAAAAGACAAACCGCGTTTTCTACACTAAAAGCTTTGGTATGTTCGCTCCAAGGCAAAACTTCTTGAGCGTAATAAGGTGCTCCCGCCGCTCCATTGTTGATTTGGTAGATAGGTCTTGATACCTTCAATTTTTGATGTGGATAGTCTTCGGGGTATATGGTAACCTCATCGGTCAACTTCAAACGATTGTAGTTGTGCTCGTCCCCGGTCAATATAGCCAACACCTTTTTACTTTTATTAATGAGAATATCCAAATATTGGTCGCGTCGCTCTAAAATTCCTTTTTCCAATGGTTTGCCTGCAACGAACGGTCTTTTTTCATTATTCCCGCTATACCACATATCATCACGACTATGCCCTCCATTGGGGAATGCCGGGGTGTGCTGGGTGACAAAAATATGATTTATGGTCACGTCCGCTTCTAAACTTGTTATGGTGTTTTCCAACCATTCCAATTGATTGTCCATGATATAACCATGTAACCCCCCCGAAGTCGCCGTATTTATGGGAAGGGTAGGAGCATACCAATAATCACTGTTCAAAACCACAACTGCTACATTATCGTAGCGATAATGAAAAACATTTTCTGAATACGAAGGAAAATCAATGGTCTTGGAAGATGGGTCATAGACACTACCATCCTCACTTTGTAAAGTGGAAACAGGGTTTACAAAGGCTTCTGCAAAAGCTACTTCTGCCGATTCAGTGCTAAATGGAAATTTATCCACAAACCCTTTGGTTCTTCCCGTACTATCTCTAAAAATATATCCTAGGGCTTCATGATTTCCCATTCCCACTTGAAAAGGCATGTAATGCCAAAAGGGTTCTACCGCTTTTTTCCAATTGGTATATTGTAATTGGGTCTCTGCATTTGTTCCCAGATACCCATTGATTAAATCACCACTGAACTGCATAAATGCCGCATCATTGGCATGGGCCACCGCCGCGATTTTTTTCATGATGTACGCATTGGCACCATAGATTTTTCGTTCGCCTCCGCCAGATGCATGTCTGCTATCGCTCGTATACGCGAAAACAAAAGGAGCTTTACTTCCAGGTTTTGGGGCAGTTTTTAGATAGTACTGTTGAGTAAAGTCACCATACTTGATAGAATAGTCATACTTGGTACCTGGCTTTAAGTTGGTCACTTCTATTTCATGGTGTGTTGCCATTGGACTTTTAATGGTCTTTTCATCGATTTTGAGTTCTATAGCCAACGGTAGTGTAGTATTGAACCAAATGGTGGCGCTCGTATCTGTCAACATATTGATAAAGGGACCCTCATAGATCGAGGGAGCTACAGTGAAGGGTCCTTTGCCCTTAAGGGACACTTCACCATCATAAACAATCATACCGGTTTCATCTGTTAGGCGATACCCAATGGAAAGAATCTGGTTCTTTTGCCAATCGACAAAGTCATAGGGATAGCGAAAATCACCTTTAATATTGATATCGACTTTACCCGATTCCAAAGATTTAACGAACCTGAAAACAGGTAGCGGGTGCGGGGCTTTTCCATAGGGGATTAGCCCGTAAGTTATTGTTCCCTTAAAATCACCAAAATCCATTTTTACTCCTTCCTCGGTTCCTTTCGGATTACCGAACAATTGTTTTAGGCTGTAACGGGCATTGCTTTCAATTGCATAATGGCGTTGGTCGCCATCTCGAAGGAAGAATCCCTCTTCATCTTTTTGGATATTGCTATAGCTCTTTGGAATTGCAATTTCCTGGGCCATGATAACGTTCACTGCCAGAACGGATAAAATTAAAAAACGGTTTTTCATGATTTGTTTCATTGATGATGTAATTTTTTTGTAATTGGCATAAATCCCTATTGGGAAATCTCACTGTAGCGAAACCAAACCATACAAACCCAAATTGGTAAGATAGTTTTGGGCTAAATTGGTCGCCTCTTTTTTATTTCCGACATCACTCTCCAATCCAGATAAACATAGATTGACTTTTATTCAATTTCAGTTTTTTGGAATATTGTACTGAAAGAAAAAAGAGAATCACAAAAATCACTCTTTTAAATATATGGATGGTTTTTGATAATAACTAAAAATATGAAAAATAGTATTCGAGGCATTATATCAATCTGTAAATTATATTCTAATACATCGAATGGTTTTTAATTCCAGTTATATTTTCTATGATTCTCCCACCCAATCTTACGATAATAAAATTTAATTCTTTTCAATTTTGTTAGTAGTAACTTTAGCTTCACTTAAAATTAGACCTCTTAGCATTTTCATTTACAGGAATTTCTTTCCTTCTCGTTTTCTTAAAAATATTCCTATACACTATTCTCAATAACATAGCATACCTGTAGCGTTAAGAATATTAGTTACCAGTCTACTTTGCATTCTCTGTCAACCTCCACTTGTAGTTTAAGTATTAATTGATAAATAAAAACAAATGGAAAAAACAGAAAATCAGGAAATTCTTGAAAGTTTAGGTGAGAAGAGAAGTGAAATCATGAAAAATCTGGAGTCAATAGGAATACCTAGCGATTTACAGCCCTTATATGACACTTTTAAACAAGGGATTAAGATAGTTTAGTTGATACTATGGTCAAATCGATAAAAGAAGATATAAAGCTGTGGATGCACCCAGATTATAATGGAGGTGAAAAGAATCCGTCATATGCATCAATTGATTATGTATGGTATTATGATGGGTCGTTTCCTCCTGACGATGGAGGGTGTTCAGATACTTTTGATGGCTGCGGAGGATTTGATTTAAGTGATTTCTGCTCACCTTTGTTTGACTATTTTGTAGAGGACGCAGAGTTCTATAAAGAAGATTTTAGTGAAAAATACGAAGAGCAAGCCGACTTATTGGAAGATTTATATATAAATGATCTTTTTGAAATACTTAACCTAGCTCGGTGCAAGTTGGAGGGTACAGATGATTTTAGTAAGCTGAATAAAACTAATCCTTTTGAGTCTTCTGCAACTAGTCATGGAGATCGCCATCTTGCTAAAGTATATGTTTGGAAAGCATAATTTTATATTATAAATGTTGATTTTTTGAAAAGCCCGATATATATATCGGGCTTTTCTTTTTTAAGAAATCTTGTGGGTTATGTACAAATTTGGATTTCGCTTTTAAGTGTTTGAATTTAATTTAATCGAAAATTCACAAGATAAATTTTCATCCCTTTTTTATGAATTGGAATAAAATTTTCACAAAATAAAAAAGCTCCAACAAACGTTGAAGCTTTAAAGCGGTCTGGACGGGACTCGAACCCGCGACCCCCTGCGTGACAGGCAGGTATTCTAACCAACTGAACTACCAGACCAATGATTTTATCCCGATAGTTATCGGGACTCCCGCAACAGCGGAATTCAAATCTTGTTACAATTGCTTTTTTCAAAGCGCCTGCAAATATACATTTGCATTTTCGATTCAACAAAAGATTTTCTAAAAATATAATAGTGATTTATCCAAACTTTTTTTGTTCAGTCATGAACGTATTGAAAATTTGAGAAAAATCAGATGCTATATCTACGCCAACATATTTAATTTGGTATTGTGCACATTTTAACTTTAAATCGTTTTGATAGGTGGCCATCTTCTCATAATAAGCCTTTTTGATATTGTCTGCATATAAATCGATATGAGTACCTGTTTCCATATCTACAAAGCGTTTCGGTACGTTTTCAAAATCAAAATCAATTTCATGCTCTCGGTCTAAAAGGTGAAAAAGTACAACGGCATGTTTGTTGTATTTTAGATGGCGAAGTGCTTCAAATAGCTTTCTGTCCTCTGTTTCGGTTTGGAACATATCCGAAAACAAGAAAATCAAACTACGGCGATGTATCTTTTCAGCAATTTGATGCAAATATGTATACGTTTTAGTGTTTTGTGAAGCTTCTTTAGTACTTGATACTTCCTTTAGCTTAGAGTATAGCATCTGAAAATGACGCTCACTGCTTTTTTCGGAAGCATAAAAGTTATAGGAATCCGAATATATACTTAAGCCAACAGCATCTCGTTGTTTTTTGAGTATCTGCATAAGTGCAGCTATCGCCAAAACTCCAAATCCTACTTTATTCAATTTGCCGATTGAAAGTTGTTTTACTTTTGGATAGTACATAGATGCCGAATTATCCAAAATCATGTGGCATCTTAAATTTGTTTCGTCTTCATATCTTTTGGTATACAGCCTATCCGTCTTGGCATATAATTTCCAATCAACATGTTTGGTACTTTCTCCCGGATTATAGATTTTATGTTCCGCAAATTCGGCAGAAAATCCATGAAACGGACTTTTATGAATGCCACTGATAAATCCTTCAACAATTTGATTTGCCAATAGCTCCAAATTTTGGAATAGTTGGGCTTTATGAAGTTCTGTTCTAATATCCATTAAAGACCAATATAAAACAAAAAAGGCTTGGCTGCTGCCAAACCTTTTTTAAAATAATAGTTATCGTAAATGCTATAATGCTGCTTCAATAGCATCTGTATACACTTTCTTGGGAGAAACACCTACTTGACGATTTACAATCTCTCCATCCTTGAACACAAGGACAGTAGGAATGTTCCGTACACCATACTTGGCAGCAAATTGTTGATTGGCATCTACATCCACTTTTCCAACAACGGCCTTTCCTTCGTATTCAGCACTCACCTCATCAATGATAGGTCCTACCATTCTACAAGGGCCACACCAAGCCGCCCAAAAGTCTACAACGACAGGTTTGTCGCTTTTAAGTACTACTTCATCAAAAGTTGCATCTGTTATTTCTAGTGCCATTTTATTTGTTTTATTGTTCGCAAATTTAGTCAAATATCAATGACTTTCCTTACTGGACCTACATACGTTTTGATTATTGCCGTATCAAAAATAATTATTGTTGCTCAATTTAATTTGTAGTGTATCTCATTCTCTTCCAGTACAGAAAGAAGTTCACTATTTATTTTTACCTTCTGTTTCCTGCTAGATAGATTGAGCTTTATCTCATCCTTCATTTCATATACTACAAAATTCAATTGGTGGTCTCCTTTATGGGAAACAAGCGTGTCTTTTAAAGTCTGTATTCGCTTTTCTTGAAGTGCATCGATATTAAGTTTAATGGTCAGTTTTTTGGCGTAGGCATCCATTACGTCCTGTAGTTGTTTAAAATCATTAAACTGTAATCTAGGCTCTCCCTTCTTCCCCGTTTCCCTATTGACCCATCCCTCACGTACAAATGCCTTCATGTGAACAAATGAGTTGATCATTAGAAAATGTCTGAACTTGAGATATTCCTCTCCAAAAATCCTAAACTCATGGGTATCGGTATAGTCTTCAAGTGTGAACAACCCCCATCCCTTACCATTTTTTGAAATACGATGTTGCACATCCGTTATAACTCCTGCCACGGTAAGTTCTCGATTTACATAAGTATCCAGATTGGTAAAAGCGGATACGTTGCTATTGCAAAATGCGTTTATTTCTTTTTTGAAATCATCTAAAGGATGCCCTGAAATGTAGATACCTACTACTTCTTTCTCACGCCGAAGCTTTTCCATTGTACCCCAATCATCACATGGAGGGACGATAGGTTCAGCAATTTGCGCTTCGCTCATTCCTCCGAACATATCCATCTGCGAGGAGTTTTTATTTTCCTGATACTTTGCAGCGGACTTAATTACTTTTTCTAAAAAAGTGATTCCATCTCCTTCATCATGAAAATATTGTGCACGATGTGTATCGCCAAAAGAATCGAATCCGCCTGCTAAAGCAAGATTTTCAAAGGATTTTTTATTGGCTGCACGTAATTCTACACGTTTGGCAAGATCAAAAACTGATTTATAGGGACCATCTTCTTTTCTATTTTGCACTATGGTTTCCACTGCGGAACGTCCAACCCCCTTGATCGCACCCATGCCAAAACGGACGGCATTGTCCTTGTTTACGGCAAACTTGTAATAGGATTCATTTACATCTGGACCAAGTACTTCTAATCCCATGCGTTTGCATTCTTCCATAAAGAAGGTAACCTGTTTTATATCGTTCATGTTGTTGGACAACACTGCAGCCATATACTCGGCTGGGTAGTGGGCTTTTAAATATGCGGTTTGATAAGCTATAAATGCATAGCATGTGGAGTGACTTTTATTAAATGCATAAGATGCAAATGCCTCCCAGTCTTTCCATATTTTTTCAAGAATATCTCTTGGATGCCCATTTTTTTCGCCACCATCCAAAAATTGGGGCTTCAATTTCTGTAGCAAGGCAAAAATCTTTTTCCCCATCGCTTTCCGTAAAACATCTGCATCACCCTTTGAGAAACCGGCAAGCTTTTGGGAGAGTAGCATCACTTGCTCCTGATAGACAGTTATCCCATAAGTTTCTTTCAGATACTCCTCCATGTCCGGGAGGTCATAAGTAATCTTTTCATCCCCATGTTTACGTGCAATAAAACTGGGAATGTATTCCATTGGGCCCGGTCTATAAAGTGCGTTCATAGCAATGAGGTCATCAAAAACCGTGGGTTTCAGATTTTTCATGTGCTTTTGCATTCCTGGCGACTCGTACTGGAATATACCTACGGTATCCCCCCTTTGAAAAAGCTCATAGGTCTTTTCGTCATCCAATGGAAACTCATCGGGAATCAATTCAACTCCAGTTCTGGCCTTGACTATTTTGACGGTATCTTTTATAAGCGTTAGGGTTTTTAATCCCAAAAAGTCCATTTTTAAGAGTCCTGCACTTTCAACGACAGAATTATCGAACTGTGTTACATATAAATCTGAATCCTTTGCAGTAGCTACAGGAACAAAATTGGTAATATCATCTGGAGTAATAATAACACCACATGCGTGTATGCCGGTATTTCTAAGCGAGCCCTCTAGGACTCTGGCCATCTTTACAGTTTGTCCTTCTAGGTCATCTCCTTCAGAAATGTTGAGCAACTCATGCACTTTTTCCAAATCATCCGAGCGGAATATTTTCTTAAGGTCTGATTCATCGACCCCAAAAATTTTATTCAGTTTGGACATATTTGGGATAAGCTTGGCAATACGGTCCGCATCGTTTAAGGGTAAATCCAAAACCCGGGCTGTATCACGAATTGAAGATTTTGCCGCCATGGTACCATAGGTGATGATTTGGGCAACCTGATTGGCACCATATTTTTGAATTACATAATCCATGACTCTTCCCCGACCTTCGTCATCAAAATCGATATCGATATCGGGCATAGAAACCCTATCTGGATTTAGGAAGCGCTCAAAAAGTAAATCATATTTTAAAGGGTCAATATTGGTAATGCCCAAACAGTAAGCAACTACAGAACCTGCCGCTGAACCACGACCTGGTCCTACGGAAACATCCATATTGCGAGCTTCACGGATAAAATCCTCTACAATCAAGAAATATCCTGGGTAACCTGAATTTTCTATGGTCTTTAATTCAAAATCAATTCGCTCCCTAATCTCTTCATCTATTTCGCTGTACCGCTTTTTGGCCCCTTCATAGGTTATGTACTTTAAATAGGAATTCTCGCCCCGCTTTCCACTATCCGCTTCATCTTCTTTAATTTTGAATTCTTCTGGAATATCAAATTTTGGAAGTAGGACATCCCTGGCCAAATCGAATGGTTCAACTTTATCTACGACTTCTTGAATATTTAGAATTGCCTCAGGAAGGTCTTTGAACAAGGTCTTTATTTCTTCTGAAGACTTAAAATAATATTCTTGATTGGGCAGGCCATAACGATATCCACGTCCCCTGCCAATTGGTGTAGCCTGTTTTTCTCCATCCTTAACACATAAAAGGATATCATGTGCTTCAGCATCTTTTTTGGCACAGTAATAAGTGTTATTGGTAGCGACTAGTTTAACTTGATGCCGCTTGGCCATTGGAACCAAAACTTGGTTGACACGGTCTTCATCTTCTTGCCCGTGTCGCATCATCTCCATATATAAATCATTGCCAAAATGTTCTTTCCACCATAGCAAAGCTTCTTCCGCCTGTTTTTCTCCAACATTCAGTATTTTATTGGGTACTTCACCGTATAAATTACCAGTGAGCGCAATAACATCTTCTTTATATTGTTCAATGATTTTTTTATCTATTCTGGGTACATAGTAAAATCCATCGGTGTAAGCTATGGAGGACATTTTTGCAAGATTCAGATAGCCCTTTTTATTTTTTGCCAGTAAAACTATTTGATAGCCATAGTCTTTAACACTTTTGTTGGTGTGATCCTCGCAGACAAAAAATTCGCAGCCAATAATAGGTTTGATTTCTTTTTCTGAAATGGGTTCACCATTTGCAACCAGTTCATTATTTTTTTCTTTTACATTTTTATTATGTGCCTTGACTTCTTTTACAAAGTGAAAGGCTCCCATCATGTTGGCGTGATCTGTCAATGCCACGGCGGGCATTCCGTTTTCAGCGGTAGCTCTGATCAAATCCTTGATATTGATAGTGGATTGAAGTACCGAAAACTGGGAGTGATTGTGAAGGTGCACAAAAGGTGCATCAGCTAAGCTTTCAACATTTTCTTTAATTTCTTCATCGGAAATATCACCCGTTTCTCCTGCCCAAAGTGCTTCGGCAATTTCTTTGGAAGCATTTTTTAGGTTGATGTGTTTTAGCCCAATAAGCTCAATCTCTTTGGGATTGGCCTCCGAGAAGTGTTCAAAATAATCAGGCTGTACATCCAGTTCATTGGGAGAATAATGCTTTTTGCGGACCAACTCCAAAAAACATCTAGTGGTTGCTTCAACATCAGCAGTTGCATTATGTGCCTCTGCAAAAGGCTCCCTAAAAAGAAATTGATGTAATTCTGTAAGGGTTGGTAATTTAAATTTTCCTCCACGACCGCCTGGAATTTTGCAAAGCTCAGCAGTCTTCTCGGTACAAGTATCCAAAACAGGGAGCGAAGTCAACCGCGTTTCAGAATTCATACGGTGAAATTCACACCCCATGATATTGATATCAAAGTCCACATTTTGACCAACTACGAATTTTGCTTTGGAGAGCGCTTCATTAAATAGTTCCAGCACTTGATTCAACGCTACTCCTTCCTGTTCTGCTAAAGCTGTTGATATACCATGAATTTGTTCCGCTTCGTAGGGTACGTTGAATCCGTCTGGCCTAACCAGCATATCTTGATGCTCTATCAAATTACCCAAACCATCATGCAATTGCCAAGCAATTTGTACGCACCGGGGCCAATTATAGGTATCGGTTATTGGTGCATCCCAACGTTTGGGCAATCCAGTGGTTTCGGTATCGAAAATCAAATACATAGGATACTGTTCTGTTAGTTCAAGTTTTTATCCAGAGCTTATTGAAGAAGCTATTGAGAACAAAAAAACAATGAATAAAATTAAGGAAGAAGATAGATTTGTAATAAAAGAATTATAATGAGTTATTAACTAAAAAAGCTGGACAGACGTCCAGCTTTTTTATATTTAGCTTATTGGTTTTCTTTATGATACAGCATGTTCGTATAAATCTGCTGTTTCTAAGGTTTCCCTAATTGTGTTACGCTGTCTCATCAGCATATTTTCAGTTGATGGTGGCAACACAAAATCAGTATCGTTTAAAATATCATTATAAGTTTCAATGGCTTCCTTTTCTCCGCGCTGTACCTCTTCCAACAGAACTTCGTCATTATTTGAAGTGAACAAGGATTTAAAATTTATCCAAGTTCTATGTAAAGTTCCTTCGGTACTTCCACCTTTATCGGGATCTTGTCCAAAAGCTTTTATTTCCTTTTTCAATTCGTGTCCAAAATCATAGCGCTGTTTAGCTCTATTTTTGAAAAATTCTTTTATTGTTTCATTATTGGTTTTCTCTGCTACTTGCTTGAAACCTTTTTCGGCATCATAAGTTCTTTCCAATAATTCGTTTAATTTGTTTGAAATTTCTACTGTGTACTTCATTTATCTCTTATCATTTTTAAATTCGAATGCGTTATTGACTTTCAATAACAACACTATTTAATATATATAAAAAAAACATAATTCCAAGTATTTACAGGGGTTTAGCATTGCTTTAACGATATTTTGGACAAATGTTAAAGGATTTAACTTTAATTAAGGCGTGGTTGTAAAAATCTAAAATAAATGTATATTTGCACCCGCTTAATTAAGAGCGAAATAAATATTCCCATACTTTTGGGAATGGAATTAATAATCAGGGTCGGGCACCCTACAAATTAATGTGATATGCCAGTAAAAATTAGACTACAACGACACGGTAAAAAAGGAAAACCATTCTATTGGGTGGTTGCTGCAGATTCAAGATCAAAAAGAGACGGTAAATATTTGGAAAAGTTGGGTACTTACAACCCCAATACAAATCCAGCTACTATCAATTTAGATATTGATGGGTCTGTAAAATGGTTGAATAATGGTGCACAACCTACTGACACGGCAAGAGCAATCTTATCTTATAAAGGTGTGCTTCTAAAGCATCATTTATTGGGTGGTGTTCGTAAAGGAGCATTAACAGAAGAGCAAGTAGAAGAGAAGTTTAAGGCTTGGGTAGAAGAAAAGGAAAAGGCGATTGCTGACAAAGTTGGCGGTTTGGACAAGGAAAGAGCAGAAGCAAGAGCTAAAGCTCTGGAAGCTGAAAAAGAATTCAGTGATAAGCGCGCTGCAGCTGCTTTACCTGAAGAAGAAGCCGCAGAAGAACTTCCAGAAACTGAAGTTGCTGGTGACGCAACGGAAGAAATGGAAGCTGTTGAAGAAGCTCCCGAAATGCCAGAAGAGGCACCTGCAGCTCCTGAAATGAAGGAAGAAAAGACTTCAAAAGAAGAAGAATAGAAAAACGACCCCATGCGTAAGGAAGATTGCTTCTACCTGGGCAAAGTCGTTTCGAAATATAGTTTTAAGGGGGAATTGTTGGTTAAGTTAGATACTGACGAACCTGAAATTTACGAAAATATGGAATCAGTATTTGTTTCAATTGGAAACAATCTGATTCCATTTTTTATTGACCGTTGCCGATTGCATAAATCTGCACTGCTCCGTATAGATTTTGAAGAAGTGAAGGATGAACCTACCGCAGATAAGATGATTGGCGCAGAATTGTACCTGCCATTAAATATGTTGCCGCCCTTAACTGGGGACAAATTTTACTTTCATGAGGTCATTGGATTTACTTTAGTGGATGAGGTACATGGTGACATTGGGATTATAAAAGCAGTTAACGATAGTGCTTCCCAAGAACTTTTTGAAGCCGAAAAAGATGGAAAAGAGCTGTTGATACCTATAAATGACGAAATTATCGCTAAAGTGGATAGAAAGAACAAACAAGTTCATGTGAAAACACCAGAGGGGTTGGTTGATTTATATTTAGGGTAGTTAAATAACACTTTAATTGATAATCGAGATTAAAATGCTCCGACGCTTGTATCGAGTTCAAAAACTAAGGTTCTTTTAAATACTTCATACGCTCATCCTCGAAGTAATTTACCAATAAAAGAAAATTAAGAAGGGAAGCAATTTTGCTTCCCTTCTTATATATATGGATTTAAAAGGACTACTGTCCCCACTTCCCTCCACCTACGTAAAAGCCCAAAGAAATTCCAAAGTAAGAATTGCTGGATTCCAAGCCTTCTCCAAACTCTGTTTTACCGACCAAGTTGTATGTTGCGGCGACCCGAAACTTACCAACTTCAAAACCAGCTCTTACAAGTCCACCAAATTTACCGTCAACTTCGAACTCGAGAGAGGATTCTTCAGAGCCAAATTCAGAATTTGCCAATGAATGGTAGCCTGCACCAGCACCCAAAAATGGCGCAAAAGAAGAACTCCCATTATTAAAGTAATAATCAAACGTGGCAGAATATGATGTACTCGTTCCTATTTCCGCTTCTGCAGAAATATCGCTAGCGGTTATGTTCTTGGCCATTGCTGCACCTTCAATCCTTAACCCTATATTCATATTGTCAGCAATATTGAATTTAGGTTCGAGTGCAATAAGCACTCCACCACCGCCATCTGGCATCGCATACCCTAGATCCAATCCAACGCGGAACTTGTTCTGTTCTTGTGCCTGTGCCCATTGAATCGTGGACATCACAATAATAAAAGCAAAAAAGCTTCTTCTAATTGAATTCATGTTTAAAATTTGGTTTTAATTTTGATTAAAGGATTTTCCTTTAAGTTGCGATGAAAGTAAATGTATTGTATATGGAATACGACCTTAATTTAACGGATGCCCTTTTTGAGTTTATGAATCCTTATTCTGATCTAGCGAAATAACTTACAGGGTGTTTAAATGAGTTGATAATAGATTTCATACAGGTATATTTGATTATGAGGCCATTTAAATTCAAACAGTTTACTATTCACCAGGACCGCTGTGCCATGAAGGTTGGAACGGATGGGGTTTTGTTAGGTGCATGGACATCATTAAAGCACAATCCAGACAGCATATTGGACATTGGCGCAGGAACGGGGCTAATCTCTTTGCAATTGGCACAACG